>CALYQD010000006.1 GCA_945280365.1 uncultured Apibacter sp. | reverse complement strand
AAAATGGGGCTTAAAACTAACTACTATGAAAATTCACTGCCTTATGAACAGTTATATAATATCAAAATTCATGCCATAATATTTGCGTTGTATGTATAAAAATATTATATATATGATACATTCGGATATTAAATAAGATATTATTAGCTTAAATAAAATTGAATTGGGAAAAAATATATAAGAATAAAAAAGCCCCATAATAAAAATGGGGCTTAAAACTAACTACTATGAAAATTCACTGCCTTATGAACAGTTATTAAAAAGCAATTATTATGCCATAATGTGTAATATTTTTATTTAAATATGTTTAAATATTATAAATAATAAATATTTTTTTTATTAAAATAATATATTGTAAAATATTAAATTAAAAAGTTTCGTTATTAAAAACTAGGCTTAAAACTAACTACTATGAAAATTTACTACTTTATAAATAACCGCATAAAATAGTAATTATGTATAATTTTTATAATTAATTTGTTTAATAATATAAATAAAAAAATATCTATATTTTATTAAAATAATATATTTAGTAATAGTATGATGATTAATGTTTTTTTACTAATTTATGAAAAGATTTATTATTTAAAATATGAACACTATAAATATAAATAATTCGTATACTTAATTTACTCTGATATGTTTGTTAAACAATACTTGTAAAAATTAAAACTAGATTTTTTAAATTATTTATTCGAAAAAAAATAAGATAAATAAAGTTAGTGAGATTTTAATAATTATTCTCTAAAATTTATTTTTATAAGCTGATTTTATTTGTCATTAATTATAAATAAATTGAATTATAATATTTTTATAAAAATAAACAACAAATATGATTCATGAATGAAAAAAAAATAGATGTCCTAGTATATGAATTAATATGTGTGTGATTAAATAAAAAAAACCCCGTTACTAGAACGGGGTTTAAAAACTAACTACTACGAAAATTCACTGCCTTATGAACATTTATAAAAAAAACAAAATCCATGCCATAATAAAAAATTATAATTGGTTATATTGATATATTTTGTTGATTTGTAAATTAATGTTCATTTCAAATAAATAATTTATATAAATTTTTAAAGATAAACGAAATCGCACTTATTTGAAGTGATAAAATTTTCAAAATACAAATAACTAAATAAATTTCAATTTGAAATTTATTATTAATTAAAATTTAGGAAATATGTCATAAAAAGGCCTGTCATTTAAAACGAGGTTTGAAACTGACTACTATGAAAATAATAAATTTCACAAAGCTTATGCTATAATTATAATATTAAATTTCAATTAATGTTATAAATATTTGTTATTAAAATGCTATTTATTATAAAATTATATATATGATAACAATTAATGAATCTATTTAATTTAACTTAAATAGAATTAATTTTGATATGATCAATTATTTAAAGCTTATGATAATTTTAAAATAAATAAAATATTATTAGTGTTGCTAAACCAATTTTATTTATTAGTCCATTTTTTATATGGATTTTTCATTAGCATTGAATTATAATATCTTTCATCTCCAGTGACTTCTCTTCCTAACCAGTTTGGTTTTTTTAAAGTTTCATTTTCATTATTCAGTTCAACTTCCGCAAGAATCAATCCTTCATTTTCACCATAAAACTCGTCAATTTCAAATATTTTATTTTCATAAGGAACTATATAACGTATTTTATCAATTATTCCTAATTCACAAATCTTTATTAATTCTGAAGCTTCTTCAATAGGGATTTCTTTTTCCCACTCAAGCCTACTCAATCCATTATTTTTGCTTATTCCTTTAACTGTAATAAAACCTTGATTATCTTTAATTCTAATTCTTACCGTTCTTTCAGGAACCGAGGAAAGGTAACCTTGACTTATTCTAGTGCTTTTTATCGACTGGGATTTAAATTCTCCGACAACTAAAAACTTTCTTTCGATCTCTAGGAACATACTTTTTTTAAATTTGGCTTAATTTTATTCAATCATTTCTAACTTAATGCATTAAAATGCAATATATTTGAACTATATATTTTAGATAAAAGGGTAAGTGTTTTATTCTTTTTTCTTCCATAATTGCTCTAAATATTTATATCTATTGGCAACATAGTTTGAATACATTTTAGATATTTTGAAGCCTTCTTTACCATCTAAAAATCCAAATTGAATAATATAATGATGTATAAAGCGATAGATAGGTTTAATATGATGATGGAAAAAATTTGATTTTACATTATTTGTATATAATTCTTCTGCTTTTAGTTTAGAATATTGGTCTAACTTTTTTAAATATTTTTTTTCAGAAGTGAAAGAATAATGATCAAGGCCATTTTTTAAATATCCAGGTTCGCTAACACATTCAATTTCTTCATGTACAAATTTATTCTTTTTGTAAAAAGATTTATTTTTTTTAAATAAACGTATTACTTTATCATTTTTCCATCCACTATAACGTAAATGTTTTCTTTTGTAGTAAAAGTTTCTACGAATCCAATAAGCATCTTTAGGTTTGGAAGAATTAATTGTCATAAGAATCTCTGCTTTAAGAAGAGATGGGATATGCTCATCCAAGTCAAAAAAAACGATCCAATCATAGGAAGCATGTTTTATAGCAAAGTTTTTTTGATTAGTGAAATTATCGAATTTTCTTTCTATAAAACGTACCCTACTATCTACCTCAAAATATTCTTTAGTTTTATCTGTGCTAATAGAATCTACTACTACAATTTCATCTACAAAAGATAAATCTTTTAAGAAACGTTTTACATTTTCTTCTTCATTATAAGTAATACATAATGCACTGATTTTCGGTTTATTATTAATTAAATCGATAGATGTGTATGAAGATTTCTTCGGAATACCTAAAACACCCTGTATATAATTTTCAATTTTATATATTACCTTTTCAGGATACATCAATTTGTAAAAAGGTTCAGGATTTTTTAAAATTTCATTTGGTGAATATGCTGTATAAATTTCTGGGAAAATATCCATAAGATGAAAACTTTGGTGGATATATAAATTTTCATAACACCCCCAATCTTTTCTGAATTTATGTGGTGAAAATATTGAAAAAGTAGGTTTTTGTAAAGCTTTAGCAATATTTACAGCTCCCCCTTCATTAGCGATCAAAGCATCGGCATTAGATAATATTGCTGCAAATTCTCTAACATTATTGCCAAGAATTGATTTAAATATTTTTTCTTTATGGTCAATTTTTTCAAGTAAAATTTCAACTTCATGATGTTGAAGAGGAATAAAGTTAAATAAAATATCAATATCATAATTGGATAATAATACGTTAATTAAATCAGCCATGTAAGAAAGAGGCCATGATTTATCCATGCTACTCCCCAAAATGCCAATAATTATGATAGGTTTGGTAAAAGTAATGCCTGAATTATGCATCAATTGTTTTGCATGTTCAATTTCTGCATTTGTTAGAAATATTTCTGTTTGAAAATCAATATTAGAAAAATCTTTTATAAAAGGAGAAAGTAATAAGCATCTGTTTTCTATTGAGGTACAATTAATAACTTTCGGAAGTTTTTCCTCAATATATACATCGGTATAAAAATGTTTAAAAAAAGGTTTATCGAAACTAATTCTTTTTTTAGCTTTAGAAAATAGAGTAATAAATCGACTTTGCAATTTTGCATACGGATCTATTAAAATATCATATTTTTCACTTCTAATATAGTTGGAGTATTTCCATAAAACTGATAATTTTTTAAGTTCAATATCATCAAAATCGATGATTTTGTCTATATGCGGATTATTTTGAAGAATGCTAATTGCCTTATTGTAGCAAAAAAAATGAACTTCAATATGTGGGAATATATTTTTTAAATTTTTGGCAAGTACACTAGCAACCAATACATCTCCAATATATTTATTTTGTATAATTAATGCTTTCTTCAAAGTGATAAAATATTACAATATTAAAAATTATAAAAGATAAAAATACAATGTATTAAAAAAAGGATAAATAAAAACTTATATAAATAAATTATTATTCATAGTTCAAGACATATGTCATATAATAATTGTTAATTTTTTTATAGTAAGCGTAATACTTGACACTTGCTTTTTCATCAATTATCCAACACATGATAGGCTTTTCATTTTTTAAGGTAAAAGGCTCAACTCGATAATGGTTTAAAAAAGACCATAAATTTCCATGATGAATCTTATATAAAGCTTCTTTAATTCCCCATAATATATGATAATAGTCCTTTTCCTGATCTTTTGGAATAAATTCAAATTCATCTTTTCGAATGAATTTATATTTAATAGTGTTAATTTTTTCTTCTCTTTCCAATTCAATGTCAACCCCTATATTAAATGAAGAGGCTCCTACACATACAACTCCATGTGAATGAGATACGGAAATGTTATAGGTTCCTTCAACAAAAGGTTTACCTTCGGGAGTGTATTTTACAGTATTATCTAATCCCAATGCCATTAAACAAGCCCGTAAACCCAGATATTCACGTTTTCTTTTAGATGTTAAAGAATCATATTTTCCTTGCCTTTTATTATCTAGCTTTAATATACGTAATAATTCTTCATTGGTTTCACTAACTTTCCAAGTAACGATTCTTGTAAAATAATCTGGTATAATAAAATCTACAATTGGCATCTATTTTACTTATTAATTTGTAATAGATTGGCAGTAAATATATGAAAATAAAAAAGATTATAATTCTGAATTGAAAAAAACTTTATAATAAAACATTTTTCTTTCTTCATCGTATCCTTGTTCTAAAAAATCTTCAGAAGCTTCAGGTTTATTAATATCCAATTTGATCTGAAAATGAGTATCTAATTTTATGTCAGTTTTTATTTTACGTTTTTCTCTAACCAGAGCATTAGTGGAAACGTCGAATATTTCCGAAAATTCAATACCTGAATTTTCAGAATATACTTTTTTATAAGATTTAAATTCTTCAACTAAATTGTAATTTTCTAATAATTCCCTATCTAAAATTTCTTCGGTCATAGTTTCATTTTCATTAAATATCTGTAGACAGTTGCTGATAAACTCAGTTTGAATTTTTTTACCTTTTTCTTCGAAAATTACTTGTTGAGAAAAATCGGACAATAAATTTATATAACTCTTTGTTTGGTAAGAATCATCTTTTATATAATCGACCTCTAAAAAAGATTTTTTCCAATATTCAGATTCCACATGTGCATCATCATGTACTAAAATTTTATAGCCGCTTTCTTTGTGCATATTCAGTATTAAGCAAGCTTTATCTATTGCTGAATCCAATCTAAAACCCTTTTGAATGGCACATTCAACAATATCTGAATGTTTAAAACGTAAAAATTTGTTTTTGTTTTCAAGTTTAAATACTCCAATACCGCAAATCTTAGACTCTAATCCTACATCAATATCACTAAATAAAGCAATAAAAATTTCACCTTTTTTTATTTGCGGGTGATTTGATCGTTCATACAAATGATCAAGTACCTTATCTGAAAAATTCACAAAATCAAGAGTATCTTCAAAGACATCTTTACATAAAGAATATAAAATATTAAAATTAATATCTTGAGTATAATGAGTAAATTGATAATATTCTAAATTTTTTTTGAAAGGAGAAATAAAATAAGGTTGAATTTCTTCTTCTTCTTTTTCATTTAAATGAAATAAATCCCCAGCATATATATTTTTTTCTTCACGTAATTTATTACCCGAAAATTGCAAAGTTAATTTGGAAATAACAGCATGTTTTAAATTAATCGTCATAAATTTGCCTGATAAAAAGAGTTACAAAAGTAATTCTTTTAAATAAATGAATAAATAATTATACTTATAAAATAGAATTTATCGTATAAATAATTCGTTACTAATAAGGTAATATAAGATTTTAAAGCAACTGAAAACCTAGGCTAGGATTACTCGAAATATAGTTGATAAAAAAATGAAAACAATTATATGTATTTAGTTCATATCATTGATTTTAAGATACACTAAAAAATAATAAATATTCTATATTTGCAAACATTTGATTGAAAATATATGGGAACAACTTTAGAAAAAGAAATTAAAAGGAGAAAAACCTTTGGAATCATATCCCATCCGGATGCCGGTAAAACTACGTTGACAGAAAAATTGCTCTTATTTGGAGGAGCAATTCAAGAAGCGGGAGCTGTAAAAAGTAATAAGATAAAAAAAGGAGCTACTTCGGATTTTATGGAGATTGAGAGACAACGAGGAATTTCTGTAGCTACATCTGTATTAGCCTTTGAATATAAAGGAAAAAAGATTAATATATTAGATACTCCTGGACATAAAGATTTTGCTGAAGATACGTACAGAACTTTAACAGCTGTGGATTCTGTTATAGTAGTTATAGATGTAGCAAAAGGGGTAGAAGAGCAAACTGAAAAATTAGTACAGGTTTGTCGAATGAGGAATATTCCTATGCTGGTTTTTATAAATAAATTAGATCGAGAAGGTAAAGATGCATTTGATTTATTGGATGAAGTAGAACAAAAATTACATTTAAGAGTTACCCCCTTGTCTTGGCCTATAGGAATGGGTTTAGATTTTCAAGGCATCTTTAATATGTGGGAGAATAACTTTAAATTCTTTACAGAAGAAAAAAAACAGAAGGTAGGGGAGAGTATTGAAATTAATGATATAAATGATTCTATAGTAAACGAGCTTATTGGAGACAATGCCGCTGAAAATCTTAGAAACGAACAAGAATTAATTCATTCCGTTTATCCAAAATTTTCTAAAGAAGAATATTTGAACGGAACTTTACAGCCTGTTTTTTTCGGATCAGCATTAAATAATTTTGGAGTTCAAGAATTATTAGACGCATTTGTTGAAATTGCACCCAATCCATTACCTAAGATGAGTGATGTTCGTTTAGTAAAACCCGAAGAACCCAATTTCACAGGATTTGTATTTAAGATACATGCCAATATGGATCCTAAACATCGTGATAGATTGGCATTTGTGAAAATTGTTTCAGGTACATTTAAAAGAAATACTAATTACTTGCATGTTCGTCAAAATAAAATGATGAAATTCAGCAGTCCTGCAGCTTTTTTTGCAGATAAAAAAGAAGTTGTTGAAGAAAGCTTTCCTGGTGATATAGTAGGTTTGCATGATACAGGTAATTTTAGGATTGGGGATACTTTAACAGAAGGAGAAAAGTTAAATTTTAAAGGAATTCCATCATTTTCACCCGAGCATTTTCGTTATATAAATAATGATGATCCGATGAAAACCAAACAGCTAGCAAAGGGTATAGATCAATTAATGGATGAAGGTGTAGCTCAATTATTTACGCTTGAAATGAATAATCGTAAAATCATTGGAACTGTGGGAGCTCTTCAGTTTGAAGTAATCCAATACAGATTGGAACATGAATATTCAGCTAAATGTAGTTATGAGCCGGTAAATATACATAAGGCATGTTGGGTTCAAACTGATAATGAAAAATCTACAGAATTTTTAGAATTTAAGCGAATTAAACAAAAATTTTTAGCTAGAGATAAATTCGGTCAATTAGTTTTTTTAGCGGATTCAGCATTTAGCATTACTATGACACTTGAAAAATTTCCCTCTATAAAGCTCCATTTTACCAATGAATTTTAACAATAAAAAATGAGTGTTGAAGACACTCATTTTTTATTATAAATCAATCCAATATTAAATGTTTTATTTCAAAATATAGAAAGCGATTCCTTCATATTTATATTTAGGTAAAATGATACCCCATTTTTCATTTTTATTTTCTAAATATTGAACTTCATTTTTTTTAGTTGTAAGTAAATGATCCGGTTTACTTTTTTCTCTGAAAAAACGATAAACAGGAATAGTATTTGGTTGTGGTGAATTATATGCATAACCTGTTATTCCTTCGTAAACCCAACCATTACTTCCTCCATTTTGTAATTCGTTCCAATTAATCGTAGACAATCTATCTCCATTTATTCTATTATAGTATCTATAAATCGGGTATGTATTTGGAATTTGTGAACTATAAATTTTTCCCAAAATACCTTCTAAATATCGATAACCAAGTTCATTGAAATCGGAGGTATAAAAATGTCTTGAATCATAAAAATACCTATAAAGGTTTTGTGTTTCATATACTTTTCCCGGATATAGTTGAGCTATAAACTCCTTATCTTTGACAGAAAGTACAGTGTTCCATCCGCTTGACCAACCATTCAATGATAAAGAAGATGGAAATGAATAAAGCATAATAGATTTATTATCAAAAGAAGAATAATTGGTTATAGTATGATCATATTTATAAAAAATATTTTGGTCAACTTTTTCTTTGCTCCAATAATTCGGTGCTCCCCCATAATATTCATATACTTTTTGCTTATTCCATTGTATACCCGATGCAGGACTTTGATGTTCATGCACTAAACCTAAAGCATGTCCGAATTCATGAATAACGGTTCTAGAGAACTCATAATCAGGTGTGTTCGAATTAAACCATCCAAAATTCATAGTAGGTTTATTTGCATCAATGTAATTACAATCTGTACCTATATATGACCAAGATCCACCGCTGTTATCAAAATTAATTCTTATATCTGCATTTTGATATGGATTTACATATTCAAAATTCAAATTAGCATATTTCAACCATTCATTAGCAAATTGTTTAATCTTACTTTGTAAAAAAGGAGTTCCATTTAAAAATTTAATTCTAATTGTTTTTCCATTTTCCCATTTTTTATACTTAAGCAGTGCTCCATATGAATTAATGTCATATTCTGAATTTACTTTTGAGTGATTCTCAATATCTTCAATTAAATAAACATCAAAGCAAATGTTTTCATTTGTAATAGTATTTATTTCCTGCGAAATATCCGAACTTAAAGAATCTTCATTACAAGATACAAATAGGACCAGTGAAAGTAGTAAAAAGTAAAAATACTTTTTCATGATTTATTTTTTTATGTTTATCAAATATAAAAAAATAATTATTTGTATTATAATTTTAATTAATTAAATAAAATTATATTTATATATATTTTTAAACATATAAACTAAAACTAAATGAAATAGGTGTTTATATGTAAATAAAAAATAAAATTATTTTATATTATACAAAATGATAATAAAATACATTTATTGTATATCAAATAATTAAGTAAGTTTGTTTATTAATTTAATAGTAATTAGATTTTAATGATTAGTTATTTTGAATTTAAAACAGTCAAATATTGTGAATTATAATTTTTTTAAAACAGATTTTCGAATATCAATTACTTTTCTAAAATATTTGTTTTTACTCTTATTCCTTATTCGCATAAATATTTTTCATGCGCAAACTTTAAAAAAAGGTGAATTAACAGTAGGAATTGACCTTACCTATGCACCTTATGCTTATACAGAGGGAGGCCCCAGAGGGTTTGATCCGGATCTAATGAGGCTCGTAGCTGAAAAATTGAAACTAAAAGTAGTATTTAAAGATACAAGAATAGAAAATATCATTATAGGTCTAAATGCAGGACACTATGATGTTATAGCCTCTGCCCTGTATGTAAATTCACAACGAGCTAAACAAGTTTCTTTTTTACCGTATCTTCAAACAGGAGGTGTATTAGTGGTTAGAAAAGATGATACTTATCGTCCTACATCTTTACAGGAATTATGTGGCAAGAAAATTTCATCGATGAAAGGCGCTGCCTGGATACCTAAATTAAATGAAATATCTCAAAAATATTGTTTGCTTAATAATCGTAATACAATTGAAGTTAAAGAATATCCAAGTGCTCCCGAAGCATCACAGGCGCTTTTATCCAAAGGGGTAGATGTTCAATATGAAGACGCTGCTGTAGCAAAAATGTTGGTAGATAATTTAGAGGAAAAGCTAGTTATATCAACAAAAGAAATGATCGATCCGGTATTAATAGGATTGGCTTTTAAAAAGGATAATAGTTCATTAAAAAATAAAATTTCGAAAATAATACAAGATTTAAGAGAATCGGGAGAATATCAGCAACTGTTGAATAAATATAATTTGGCATACCCAAGTAAAGAATTACTGAAAACTTACAAATTAGAGGAAGAAGATATTTCTGATAATAATAAGAAAAAAGGTTTCAATTGGGAATATTTTATAGATCAGTTTTTTAATAAGGATTTTTGGAAAGCTTGTATAACCGTTCTTGAATTAAGTACATTAACCTGGTGTATAGGCATAATCTTAGGTTTTTTTGTTGCTTTATTGGGCCGAAGTAAATCTTTGATTTTAAAAAAAATTTCAAGGGGCTATATCTGGTTTTTCAGAAGTTTGCCATTATTGGTATTATTAATATTTATTTACAATTTGCCACAAATTTGGCCGCAAAGCTCAATAATTCTTTCCAATCCTTTTATTTCAGGATTATTAGCCTTAGTATTAAGCGAGACTGCTTATATTGCTGAAATACATAGAGGAGCATTACAATCCGTGCCCAAAGGTCAATATGAGGCAGGAAAAGCACTGGGGTTATCATATTGGTTAATTATGAGGCTAATTATTGTGCCTCAAACCCTAAGAGTTGCCTTACCATCATTAGCCAATCAATACATTACAATAATCAAGTTAACTTCTTTAGTTTCCGTTATATCATTAACGGAAATATTACTAGTTGGACAACAACTCTACACTCGTAACTTTCTAGTTATGGAAACTCTATTAGTTGTTGCCCTCTATTACGTTTTGATTGTAACCATAGTAACTTGGATCATACATAAGCTTGAAGGAAAATTTGACGTGAATAAAAAAATTACAGATACGGATGAATCCATACAAGTGGATCATGATAAGTTGAAAAAATATTCAACCATAAAAAGTAACAAGGTTGGAGAATTAGCATTAAGCTTAAAAAATATAAATAAGTCCTATGGAAACACTCCGGTATTAAAAAATATAAATATAGCGGTTCCATGGGGTAATGTTATTAGCATTATAGGCCCCTCCGGATCTGGGAAAAGCACACTTATACGATCAATAATTGGCTTAGAATCAATTGATACAGGAGATATCCGAATGGGTAATACTCCAATAATAACAAAAAATAATCATAAAATAGAAAATACGATAAAAAATAATCATAATCAAAGGATAGGTATGGTATTTCAGTCTTATAATCTTTTTCCTCACAAAACCGTATTGGAAAATGTTATGTTAGCACCTTTATATCATCTGAAAAACAAAGATAAAATTGCTATACGGACCTATGCATTAGCTATGTTGGATAAAGTTGGTATGTTAAGTCATGCGAATAAATATCCTCATCAGCTATCTGGAGGACAACAACAACGAGTGGCCATAGCAAGGGCTTTAACTATCCATCCAAGCATTATCTTATTTGACGAACCTACTTCGGCTTTAGACCCGGAATTAGTAAAAGAAGTGTTAAAAGTTATTAAAGAATTATCCAATGAAGGGATGACCATGATCATAGTTACTCATGAAATGAAATTTGCATTTGAAGTTTCAGATAGAATAATTTTTATGGAATCGGGGCAAATTTTATATAATGAAGAGCCTCAACAATTAAAGAAAACCCGAGATGAAAGATTACTAAAATTTATCGGAAATATAGCTCCGATTGAGTATAACATATAATAAAAACAGGTAAATATAAGTATGAAGAACCAAAACGAAGAAATAGGTATTTTACAACGAAGAAAAATAGAAGCGGAGATCATCAAGCCTATCTATGATATTTTAAAGAAAGAATACGGTTTGGAGAAAGCAAAATCTATTATAGAAGAGGCAGTAGCCAATGCAGCAATACAAGCAGGAAGAGAATTTGCGCAAAAAGAAGAAGGTCCCACTTCTGTACAAAGTTTTGTAGAACTGCAATATCTGTGGGAAAAAGACGACGCTTTAGAAACGGAAGTATTGGTAAACAATGAAATTCAATACAACTATACGGTTAAAAGATGTCGTTATGCAGAAATGTATCATGAGATGGGGCTAGGAGAAATAGGATTTTTACTTTCTTGTAATAGAGATGCAAAATTTATTGAAGGCTATGCTCCGGACGTTAAATTAACACGCCCACATACTATAATGAATGGAGATGGATATTGTGATTTTCATTATCAATTAGAAAAACACAAAAAAAATATTTCCAATGAATGATAATATATATATTAATTCCAAAAGACTACAAAAATGGATAAGAGATTTTGCTAAAATAGGAGGAACTCCTAAGGGAGGGGTACATAGGCTAACCCTCACGGATTTAGACAAACAAGCCCGTGATTTATTTGTTGAGTTAGCTGAAGAGGCTGGCTGCTCGATTAAAATTGACTCTATGGGAAATATTTTTGCAAGACGATCTGGAGAAGATAATACTCTAAATCCTATACTGATAGGTTCTCATATAGATAGTCAGCCGTTGGGAGGTAAATATGATGGAATATATGGAGTTCTAGCAGCATTGGAAGTAATATATTCTCTTAATGATCATAAAATAAAAACAGACCGTCCTATAGACGTGGTTAGCTGGACCAATGAAGAAGGAGCTCGTTTTGCACCGGCTATGATAGGCTCTGCAATTTTTTCCCGGCTTATGCCTGTAAATGAAGGATGGGCTTGTAAAGATGCTTCCGGAAAAACTATTAGGGATGAATTGACAAGAATTGGCTATGCCGGAAAAGACAATTTTTCTCAATATAAAATTCATGCGTCTCTTGAGCTACATATTGAGCAAGGTCCTATATTGGAGAATAATAATAAATTAATTGGGATAGTTACCGGAGCTGTGGGACAAAAATGGTATGATATTGAATTTACAGGAGTTGCCTCACATGCTGGGACAACACCTATGGAAGTGAGACAAGATGCGCTATTAGGATTGGCTGAAGCCGTAATAAGGGTTAACCAAATTGGGAAAGAAGAAATGCCAGAAGGAAGAGCTACCGTGGGAATGGTAAAAACAATTCCGAATTCTAGAAATGTAATATCCAATAAAGCTTGTTTATCCGTAGAATTTAGGCATCCTTCAGAAAGAGGACTAGATCGAATGAACCAAAAACTATCTGTAAAGATAAAGGAAATTGCTGAAGAGCTTAATTTGAAATATAGTATCAATCAAATTCTTTCTTTTCCACCAATACATTTTTCAGATACCTGCATAGAAACAGTACGCCAAGTAACACACCATTTAAAGTATTCATGTAGAGAAATAGTATCAGGCGCGGGACATGATTCATGTAATATTTCAAAAATAGCTCCGACTTCTATGATTTTTATTCCATGCATTAAAGGAATAAGCCACAACGAAGAAGAAGAAATAAAACCGGAATGGATGAGTGCAGGAGCCAATGTTCTCTTAAATAGCGTGATAAAATTGGCTACTAAATAAAATAATTATTTAATACAATTCTATAAATACATGAGTCAGAATCTTTTAGTTCTGACTTTTTAATTTAAGTAAACCTGAGCTATAACCTCACATAAAAAACAAAATAGACAATATGTCAGGTAATAATAAATTAATTATGACAAATCATATGATAATACTTCATGGCATAATCATTGAAACTAAATTATCAATTAATAATTTAGGTATAAATTAACTATAATTAAATTTAAAATAACGAAAAAATATAAACATGAGTAAAATTATAGGAATTGATTTAGGGACAACGAATTCTTGCGTTGCAGTAATGGAAGGTAATGATCCAACCGTTATTACAAATGCAGAAGGAAAAAGAACAACTCCTTCCGTAGTTGCTTTTATGGAAGATGGAGAAATCAAGGTTGGAGATCCTGCTAAAAGACAAGCGGTAACAAATCCACATAATACAGTGTATTCCATAAAAAGATTTATGGGTACAAGATTCTCATCAGATGCAAGCGAAATATCCAGAGTTCCTTATAAAGTTGTAAAAGGTGATTCCGATACTCCAAGAGTAGACATAAATGGTAGATTATATACTCCGCAAGAAATATCAGCGATGATACTTCAAAAAATGAAGAAAACTGCTGAAGATTTTTTAGGAGAAACAGTTGATAGAGCAGTTATTACTGTTCCAGCTTATTTTAACGATGCACAAAGACAGGCAACTAAAGAAGCCGGCGAAATAGCAGGATTAAAAGTTGAAAGAATAATTAACGAACCGACTGCTGCTGCATTAGCATATGGTTTGGATAAAGCGCATAAAGATCAAAAAGTAGCGGTATACGATTTAGGTGGGGGGACTTTTGATATCTCTATTCTTGATTTAGGAGACGGGGTATTTGAAGTATTATCAACTAATGGAGATACTCACCTAGGAGGGGATGATTTCGATGATGTAATCATTAATTGGTTAGCAGAAGAATTTAAATCAGCAGAAGGTGTTGATTTAAAAGCGGATCCTATTGCATTACAAAGATTGAAAGAAGCTGCTGAAAAGGCAAAAGTTGAATTATCTTCATCTACACAAACAGAAATCAATTTACCGTATATTACAGCTACAGCTTCCGGACCTAAACATTTAGTTAAAACTTTAACCAGAGCTAAATTTGAACAACTTGCCGCAGATTTAGTTAAAAGGTCTATGGAACCATGTAAAAAAGCATTAGAAGATGCCGGGTTAAAAACTTCTGATATAGATGAAGTATTATTAGTCGGAGGTTCTACACGTATACCTGTAATACAAGAAGAAGTGGAAAAATTCTTCGGTAAAAAACCTTCAAAAGGGGTAAATCCTGATGAGGTAGTTGCTATTGGAGCCGCTATTCAAGGTGGAGTTTTAACAGGAGATGTAAAAGATGTATTACTATTAGATGTTACTCCTCTTTCATTAGGTATAGAGACTTACGGAGGGGTATTTACCAAATTAATCGATGCCAATACTACCATTCCAACTAAAAAGTCAGAAACTTTCTCCACTGCCGCAGACAATCAACCTGCTGTAACTATTAGAGTAGGACAAGGAGAAAGACCGATGTTTAATGATAACAAAGAAATTGGAAAATTCGATTTGGTTGATATACCACCTGCACCAAGAGGAGTTCCTCAAATTGAAGTAACTTTTGATATTGATGCAAATGGTATTTTGAGTGTTTCCGCTAAAGATAAAGGAACAGGAAAAGAACAATCCATAAAAATACAAGCATCTTCAGGATTAAGTGAAGCAGAAATCGAAAAAATGAAGAAAGAGGCTGAAGCTAATGCAGAAGCAGATAAGAAAAGAAAAGAAGAAGTTGAAAAATTAAATTCTGCTGACGCCATGATTTTCCAAACTGAAAAACAATTAAAAGAATTTGGAGATAAATTACCTGCAGAGAAAAAGCAACCGATAGAAGATGCATTGGCTGATTTGAAAAAAGCCCACGAAAGTAAAGATATTCCGGCAATAGAAACTGCTATGGAAAAAATAAATTCTGTATGGGCCTCTGCTTCTGAAGATTTATATAAATCTGGTCAAACAGCAGAAGGTGCCAATACAGGTGCTCAGGGTGGAGGAGAAGGAGCTTCCACCAGTTCTAACCAAGGAGGAGATAATGTTGAAGATGTAGACTTTGAAGAAGTTAAATAATTGACGATTATAAACAATAATCAATAATAATAAAGCCGCAGTAAATCATGTATTTACTGCGGCTTTTGCTTTCTATAAACTTTTCAATTTTGATTGTTTTTAGTTAATTTTCATCATATTTGTCCGCGCGTTAGTTATATAATATGCGCGTTATTCACGCTTATTATAATTATACCTTAATCGTTCTTAATTGGCGATAAAGTATACAATATGAATATATGGTAGGAGTTAGCAAACTGAAGCAATCATCTTAATCACATTCGGTTCGAATGTATTTGACAATATACAATTAACCGACAGTTTTTCAGGTATAATGTTATTAGCTAATCCTTTGGCCGCTGCAAGTTACATGCCTAATGTAATATTTTTTGCTTTAGCATCTAAAGCATCTCTAAATATGCCTGGAAATGCCAAAACATTATTAATTTGATTCGGATAATAGCTGCGTCCAGTAAAGACAATATAAACACAAGGAGCTTTAGCTCCGTGTAGAAATATTCATCGTGTTGGGTTTGCCATAGCTTAGTGATAGGATGGTAAAGAAAGATTATCCCATGACATGAATAGCAGCTTCTAACCCAATATTTTTTTTATCCTACATTTGCAGGTATCCCCATGATTGCAACTAAATTATTGTTTTCGGGTCAAAATTTTATTATTTTTTTACAAGTTCCATCTTGTGAGAATAAATTGATATGTAATCGTATATGTGTTTCATCAATTTTTTTAAAGGTACCATATGAACGACGAAAGCAATCATTACCACATGGGGCAGTGTTTCCTGAGCTAAAAGTACCATCAGTATTAAAATTTAAAAACGTACCATAATTAAATTTAGGTATATCTGAATCCTGTTCTACAATCCTATATATGTGAAATGAATTAGATTTATGAGTTATGATTTGATCAGGTACGCCAACTATCATTTTTCCAAAAATTACTTATGTCACTTTGTGCGAAACTGATAATTGGTAGCAATGATAAAAAAAGGATTTTTTTCATAGTTGTTTTTATAGATAATTAAAATTTATTAATCTATAGTTTAAATAGAAAACTATTTTTTGCTATTAATTATTTATTTTTATTAATTGATAACCATATTCATTGGGTTTAATTTCAAAAATTCCTAAATTTTGTCGTATTGTGTCTGTTACAGGTATACAAGTTCCCTCTTGTGAGAATAAATTGATCTGTAATTGTATATGTGTTTCATCAATTTTTTTAAAAGTACCATATGAATTAAAAAAGCAACCGTTACCGCAAGGAGCAGTGTACCATGTTCTGAAAGTACCATCAGCATTAAAAACTAAAAACGTACCATAAATAAATTTACGTCTATCTGAATTCTGTTTTACAATCCTAAATATATAAATTGAATCAGATTTACGGGTTATGATTTGATCAATATACCAAGAATCATTTTTCCAAAAATTACTTATGTTACTTTGTGCGAAACTGATAATTGGCAGCAATAATAAAAAAGGATTTTTTTCATAGTTTTTTTTCAATGTTAATTAAAATTTGTTTATTTATTATAATTTATAAATGAATAATTTAAATAGAAAACTAAATTATTGTTTTTAAGTCAATATTTTGTTATTAATTAATTATTTTTATTAAATTATATATAGCCATATTTAGTAGGTTCAATTTCAAAAATACCCAAATATTGTGATGTTCGTGTCTGTTATTTGTTCACAATCTACACTTTGTGAGTATGAATTGATTTGTTAACGTTATATGTGTTTCATCAATTTTTTTTTAAGGCATCATATGATAAGGAATGCTTTCCTTATCATATGATGCAGAGTATGATTAGTTGTAAGTATCATGTGTATTAATCTTTTAAGAAATACCATAATTGTATTGAGATTTACCTAAACCTCTTCTACAATCCTAGTTTATAAAGTGAATCAGCTTTATGGCTCTTATGATTTGATTAATATACTAAGTATCATTTTTTCCAAAAATTACTTATGTTACTTTGTGCGAAATTAGTAATTGGAAGCAGTAATAAAAAGAAAGTTTAGCTCAATAACTATATCTATTATTAGATAAAGAACGTGATAAATATTTTTGCTAATATTTAAAGCTGTTAAATGATCATTCTTTATCAGTTAACAATAATAATATCATTAAAGACATATTTTATAATAAAAATAATACTTTCTAAATAAAATGAACATTTGCTTCAAGCTATATTTGATAAAAAAAATAAAATTCAATTTCGTATATAAAATTATATATAATAATTTAAATATTTGTTAAAATATTAAATTGTTTCTTAATTTAAAAAAAAATATTAAAATATAGAGAAAAATTAAAGTAGATTATAGTTTATTAAATTTATGTTAAAAAAAATAATTTAATAGTTAAATAACTAAATAAATTAGGATTTATTTATATTTGCATTCAAAAATTTAGATATCGTAAAAAATTATAGTAAAAAAATCATTAATATTTCATTCTAAAATGTATATGAATGTAATATAAATTAACTTAAAAATAATAGATTTTTTAACAAAATATTAACTTTGGCACGGTATTTAATATAGTTTTAACACGAAATTAGAGAAATTTAACTTCTTCTAAATGAGGAGATATAAATTAAATAAATTTTGAATTAAATTATTTTAAAAAAGAAAATTATGAAAAAGTTAGTGTTGTTTGCAGCAGTAGTTTTTGGTTTAACAACTATGAACGCACAAAAGAACAGTATTTTATTAGGAGGTAATGTAGGTTACAATCATACCGAAAACAAAATAGGAGGAAGTGCTGGACAAAAAGAAAAATTGGATTCTTATGAGTGGGCTCCTTATTTAGGATATCAGTTTACTGATAATTTAACAATCGGTGCGAAAGTATCTTTTAAAAAAGCTGATATTGGAAAAGACCCACAAGGTTTTCAAGGAGGTGATGAAAAAACTAACAGAATTGGTGGTTTCTTACGTTATTCTCTACCATTGAGTGAGACTTTCTCAATATCCGGAGATTTAGGAGCAGGATGGCAAGAAACTAAAAATAGAATAAATACTGGCAGTGAAATAACTAAAATTAAAGGAGATGGATTTTACATCGGTTTCGAACCTTCTTTATTCATTAATTTCAAAAATAATTTTGGGTTAAACTTTAGTATTGGTGGGGTTGAATACAATCACATGAAAGAAAAAGTATCAAAAAACAAATCTAACGGGGTTGATATAACTTTTGGAAATGCATTTAATATTGGTATTTCTAAAAACTTTTCACTATAATTTAATGAAATTATAGAATGAAATTTTTAAATGAAAGTTTATCTAATTAATAAAAAAAAAGGCATGAAAAAAATTATAATAGCATCCCTTGCTCTTTTTAGCGTCTTTTCTGTTCAGGCTCAAAAAAATTCTATTCTATTGGGTACAGACTTTAGCTATAAAAGAAAGAATACTTACGACGATATAAAGACTAATGAAGTTACATTTACACCTGTTATTGCTTATGAAGTAGCCGATAATTGGTTTGTAGGAGCTAAGACATCTTTAACATGGGATAAAAATACTAGTGGAGATTATCAAATTAAAAGTTATGAATCTAAGATAGGAGGATTTGTTCGATATTATAAACCGTTTAGCGAAACCTTTGGTATTTATGCGGATTTAGGTGCAGGATATCAACAATATCGCTCAGATGCTAAAGATACTCAAGCAAATATAGTATATGATGACGAGAGAGTAAGAAGAAGCGGTTATTATATAGATTTTGTACCCGCTCTGTTTATTAACTTTAAAAATAATTTTGGATTGAATGTTTCTATTGGTGGAATTGAATGGAACGATACAAAAGAAAATACGGAATTTAAATATAACGAATCCAGTAAAACGAAAAATTTTGATATAACGTTTGGTAAAGCTATTCAAGTAGGTGTAACCAAAAAATTTAGCTTTTAAATATTAAATCAATAAAAGAATAAGTAAACCTCTGATTTATTTCAGAGGTTTTTTTATTGATAGCAAGAGATAAATAAGTAAATTTGTTACTAAATAAATAAATCTCATATGGCATTATCTAAGATTAATCCAACAGAAACCCGATCATGGCAACTATTGAAGGATCATTATGAACAAATAAAAAGTAAACACCTTCGTCAATGGTTTAAAGAAGATGCTCAAAGATTTGAAAAATTTTCAATACAATTTAACGACATCATATTTGACTATTCAAAAAATAGAATAGATGAAAGAACGATTGAATTGTTACTTGAGCTGGCTGAAGAAACAAAAGTCAAGGAAGCCATTGAAAAGCAGTTCACGGGAGATAAAATTAATGAAACCGAAAACAGAGCCGTATTACATACAGCGTTGAGAAATCGTAAAAATACTCCGGTATTGGTGAATGGTGAAGATGTAATGCCAAAAATTAATAAAGTGTTGGCACAAATGCAGAACTTTTCGGATTCTGTAATTTCCGGTCAATGGAAAGGATATACTGGAAAAGAAATTACGGATGTCGTAAATATAGGAATCGGTGGTTCGGATTTAGGCCCTTTAATGGTAGTTGAAAGTTTGAAACATTATAAAACAAGATTAAACTTACATTTTGTATCTAATATTGATGGTACCCACATTGTAGAAACTTTAAAGCCATTAAATCCCGAAACCACTCTATTTATTATTGCTTCAAAGACATTTACTACCCAAGAAACAATGACTAATGCCCAGACGGCAAAAGATTGGTTTTTAAAATCTGCAAAATCAGAATCTGAAGTTGCTAAACATTTTGTTGCGTTATCTACCAATCAAAAATCAGTGACCCAATTCGGTATAGATAAAGATAATATGTTTGAATTTTGGGATTGGGTAGGAGGAAGATATTCAATATGGTCGGCAATTGGACTCAGTATTTGCTTGGCAGTAGGCTATGATAAGTTTACCGAATTATTAGAAGGAGCCAATGAAGTAGATATACATTTCAGAAATGCAGAGTTAAAACAAAATATACCTGTAATTTTAGCTTTGCTAGGAATTTGGTACAATAACTTTTTTGGAGCGGAAGATGTAGCATTATTACCTTATGAGCAATATTTACATCGTTTTGCAGCCTATTTCCAACAAGGAGATATGGAATCGAACGGGAAATATATTGATAGAAGTGGAAAAAAAGTGGATTATCAAACAGGACCTATAATTTTTGGAGAGCCTGGAACTAATGGTCAACATGCCTTTTATCAATTGATACATCAAGGAACTAAGCTTATTCCTTGTGATTTTTTTGCTGGAGCTAAGTCTTTAAATAAAGTTTCAGATCACCATGAAAAACTTCTTTCCAACTTTTTTGCTCAAACTGAAGCGCTTGCTTTTGGTAAAACAGAAGAGGAGGTAGTTAAAGAATTAAAAGATCAAGGTAAAAACGAGGAAGAAATTAATGCGCTAAAACCTTACAAAATATTTGAAGGAAATCGGCCCACTAACTCTTTTCTATATAAAATTTTAACCCCTAAGTTATTAGGAGAGTTAATTGCTATTTACGAACAAAAGATATTTGTTCAAGGAGTCATATGGAATATATTCAGTTTTGATCAGTGGGGAGTTGAACTAGGAAAACAATTGGCAAACAAAGTCCTTCCTGAATTATCTGGAAACGAAAAAATAACTTCACATGATTCTTCCACTAATGGACTAATCAATGGGTATAAAAAAATGAGATAATCATTTTTCTAACTAAGAGCTAAAAAAAATCTTCATAATAGAAGATTTTTTTTGTTTAAAAAAATAAGGATTCACATTTAGTATATAGATATAATCAATTTTTGTAATGTAACCATTATTTTTTAAATAGATGCTTAATTGCTTTAGGTCTGATATTTGTATTTTATAAACATATTATAAATCAAATATTTAATAACAAGCTAAAAATTAAAATTATGATCAAAGAGCAAAACGAAGTGAAAAGTACTTACAGTGAATCTTCAAAAAACAAAAAATTAGGTAAATTTTTTGGTGAAATTTTTTCATACAACAGCAGTTTAAAATTATATCATTGGCAGGTAACCGGTAAAGGAAGCTATGCAGCACATATCGCTTTAGACCAGGCAATCGATTCTGTTTTGGCTGTCATAGACCGATTAGTGGAAACCACCTATGCGCAGTTTGGAGATATCGATATTACTATTAAAGAAACTCCCACTCCAAAAGATATTATAAAAACTTGCGAAAATTTTTATATGCTTCTTCAAGACGGAAGAGAATTATTTGTAGATGATTACGCTTTATCAATATTTGATGATTATCAAGAAGCAATACAGCAATTATTATTTAGATTAAAAAGGTTACAATAACTAATAGTCTAAAAATTTAACTTAAAAAACCGAAAAAAATCTATGGCAGTAAAACATAAATATATTGAAGCTAACATTGGAATTAGCGAAGATAATAGGCAAGCTATTTCTGATGGATTAAACAGATTGTTGGCAAACGAATATTTTCTTTATACTAAAACTAGGAAATTTCATTGGAATGTTGAAGGACCTCACTTTAGATCAATACATTTGCTATTAGAAAGTCAGTATAAAGAAATTGCGGAAATTATTGATGAAGTGGCTGAAAGAGTGAGAAAATTAGGACATTATGCTTTAGGATCTTATAAACAGTTTAGTGCAGTGGTAGACTTATTAGAACATGATGGTGAAGAAGTGGCTGATGAAAAAACGATTTTGATTGAATTGTGTCAAGATCAAGAAACTATCATTCGCTTAATTCGTTCTGAATTCATTCCTACAGCAGATAAAAACAAAGATGATGGAACGAGCGATTTCTTAACCGGTATTATGGAACAACATGAAACTATGGCATGGATGTTACGTGCTTCAGCAAAATAAAAGCATATTTTTAATACAAAAACCTCTTTTTAAAGAGGTTTTTGTATGCTTTTTATATACCTGAGTATTTCGCTATGATTTTTTCAAACCATTTTTGTGGAAACATAGCTTTAACTATCAATGATAATTTTTGGACGAAAGTACCAAAATAATAATGGGGTTTTAAACTCGATTTTTGTAAAAATAATTTTTCAATAAAAGGAGCAACGCAAGAAGGGGGAAAACCATTATTAACATCATTATTCATATGATTATAAACTTTTTCAAAGCTTTTCATATAATTTTCAGAAATTACACTTTTAATTCTATGATCGGCTATTGAAGTACGAATATCTCCTAAATTTACGGTACATACCTCTATACCTGTATTATTTAATTCATAACGTAAAGATTCAGTAACCATATCCAGAGAAGATTTAGAAGCGGAATAAAAACCTCGGAATGGAAGTCCCATTATACTTCCTATAGAAGAGATATTTATAATTTTCCCACTTTTTTCTTTACGCATGATAGGTATAACCCTATTCATTAAGTAAATAGGAGCTATTAAATTTAAGGTAAATAAATCTATAATTTCATCTTTATTAGCGTTTTCGACAGGACCAACCATACCTTTTCCTGCATTATTAATTAACAAATCAATTTTTCCGGTTTTAGCAAGTATAGTTGAAATAGACTTATCTACTTCTTTTTCATTAGTAATATCAGTTGAAATTGTTTTAAATTTTGCATTTTTAGATATAGATCGACTTAAGCCAAAAACATTATAGTCTTTTTCCTGAAAATAATTTGCCAATTCTAATCCAATCCCCGATGAGGTTCCTGTAATAATTACTGTCTTAGCCATTTGGTAGTTTAATACTTAACAAAAATATAACTAATTTCAAAAATTCCAATCAAATTACAACTAAAAAGGGAATAGATATTTTTTCCATTCCCTTTTTAGCTAATTATATATAATCTTTAAATTTTAGGTAAGTCTATGCTTACAAATGTAATCAATAAGACCGTCTATTGGTCTTCTTAAAGCAACACCTAATCTTAATCCATTTTCAGATAATTTTTTTTCTAATTCATCTTTCAAATAAAATCCTATAGAGCCATTAAAGTTGATAGGAACTTCGGTACAATTATCATATTGTTTAATATAATAATCAATAAAAGTTTGTATCTGTCTATTAATGATTTGCTGAATAAATTCGTGATCTTTATTTTGAATAATAAATTTGGCAAAAGTAGCTAGATATGCGTTCGGATTAGGTTTTTTATATAAATTTATTTTAATAAAATCTATATCCATATTATATTCTTGCGATAGCTTAACAGATAGCTCACTGGGAAGGGTTCTAAAATTATAGGCTCGAATCAAATCAGCACCCAATTTATTTCCGCTACAATCATCCATTAAAAAATAGCCCAAAGACAAAACTTTTTGATGTAAAAGCTCTCCGTCAAAATAACTACAATTAGATCCGGTACCTAATATACAAACGATCGCTTGCGTTCCTGGAGAAGTTGTTGCATAAACAGCACCATATGTATCTTCATCTACTACAATTTCTTCAGTATGGGGAAAAAATTCAGTTAAAGCATTTCTTACAATTTCTTTCATTTTATCGGATCCACAACCGGCTCCATAAAAAAATATTTTCTTTACTGAATCTTTATTTTGGTAAATGTCAAAACGTTCATTTAATCGTTTGATCATTTCGTCTTTATCTATGGCTTCGGGGCTTAAACCTTTTGTTTGTGTTGAAAATAATCGATTTCCATTATTGTCAATGGCAATCCAATCGGCTTTAGTAGCACCTGAATCTGCTAAAAGAATCATATTTTTTGTATTTAATTTTAGTTATGTTTTCAAAAGTACAAAATAAAAATATTTGAAATTAAATTAAATGCTTAATATACTTTATTAATTTATATTATCATTAAAGTTATACATTGAAAATTTATGATGAATATAAAAATGTACCGTTATCTCTAACAAAATTTTATTTCCAAATGCTTTTATTAAATAAAATTAATAAAAGTTATCATTGCAATTGCAAATATTTCTCAATAGTTGATTTATATCATATATTTTCATTCAAATTAAAATAAAAATCAAGGTATAATTTTAAGTAAAATACAATTGAATAATCTACAGTTTAAGCTATGTTTTTTAAAAGAAAATAATTAATAAAAAGTTAAAAAAATTAACATTTTTTTTCTTCGACATTTAATTTGCTAGAATATATAAAGTTAAAATTCTTAATTATAGCTTAAATTCAGATAAAATATTGAGATTTAAAATATGATATTAATCAATTATAAATTTCTTAATTATATGATAATGATATATTTAAATGTACATGAAATGAATTTGATTTTGCGTTACTTTCTTAATTTATATTATAATAAGATATTTAAATTATATTTGTATTATTACGATAAACATACTCTTTTATCTTAAAAATTAAATAAAATATAACAAAAAACATAACTATGAGAAGAAAGATTTTAACAACATTAACAATCTTGTCTCTTTTTCTTTCAAAAGCTCAACAAAAAGATTTTATTTTGGTGGATAATAAGAATGGGGTAAAGTTAGGTTATTCACCTACTTCAGGTATAAAAATTTTAACTGTAGACGGATTAAAATTTAAAGACCTTAATAAAAACGGAAAACTAGATAAGTATGAAGATTGGAGATTATCTGTTGAAGAAAGAGCAAAAGATTTAGTTCAAAAAATGACCTTAGAACAAATAGCTGGATTAATGCTATATAGTAATCATCAAGCGATACCTTCAAATGACAGTGGATTTGCTTCTGGTACTTATAATGGTAAATCCTTTTCAGCAAGTGGAGTTCAACCTTGGGAATTATCAGATGAGCAACGAAAATTTTTAGAAAAAGATAACTTAAGGCATATATTGATTACCTCAGTTAAAAGTCCGGAAATAGCAGCGAGATGGAATAACCAAATGCAAGCATTTTTAGAGGGGCAAGGATTAGGCATTCCCGGAAATACAAGTTCTGATCCCAGACATTCTGATCAAGTTACAGGTAATATTAAATCAGAATTCAATGCCGGAGCAGGAGGTGCTATTTCCCTTTGGCCCGATGGATTAGGTCTAGCAGCTACATTTGATCCCTCTATAGTAAAAAACTTCGGAAGTATAGCCGCTCAGGAATATAGGGCTTTAGGAATAACAACAGCTCTATCTCCACAAATAGATTTAGGTACTGAGCCAAGATGGTATAGAATTTATATGACTTTTGGAGAAAGCCCTGAATTGACTACAGATATGGCAAGAGCCTATATAGATGGTTTCCAAACATCAACCGGAAATGATGAAATTTCAGATGGATGGGGGTATAAAAGCGTTAATACTATGGTTAAGCATTGGCCGGGCGGAGGCCCTGAAGAAGGAGGCAGAGATGCACACTGGGCATTTGGGAAATATGCAGTATATCCCGGTAATAATTTTGAAACTCATATGAGTCCTTTTGTCAATGGCGCTTTCAAACTTGATGGAAAAACGTCTAAAGCTTCAGCCGTTATGCCCTACTATACTATTTCGTATAATCAATCCAAAGATGGAAGCAATTATGCGAATGGTTTTAATAAATACATTATTACCGATCTACTTAGAAAAAAATATGGTTATGATGGGGTATTATGTACCGATTGGTTAATAACAGCAAATGAAGGCAAAACTCCCGATGAATTCAAAGGAAAACCTTGGGGTGTAGAAGATAAAACAATAGCTGAAAGACATTATATAGCTTTAATGGCTGGAATGGATCAGTTCGGAGGAAATAATGTAATGCAACCTATTTTAGATGCTTATAAAATGGGAGTAAAAGATTACGGAAAAGGATATATGCGAAAACGCTTTGAACAATCCGGATTAAGGCTACTGAAAAATATATTTAGATTAGGATTGTTTGAAAACCCTTACCTAAATGTTGAAGAAAGTGTTAAAACCGTTGGAAATCCTCAATTTATGCAAGCCGGATATGATGCTCAAGTCAAATCAGTAGTTTTATTGAAAAATAAAAATCAAATACTACCGATTAAAGATAAAAAAACAGTATTTATTCCAAAAAATTACCAGCCTTCAATCAAAGATTGGTGGGGAAACTGGTCAGAGCCCAGTTTAGATTATTCAGTTAATATTGAATTAGTAAAAAAATATTTTAATGTAACGGAAGATCCTAAAAAAGCTGATTTTTCTATAGTTTTCGTATCAAGTCCACAGATGAATAATGATGGAGGAGGGTATGATAGTAACGATAGAGAAAAGGGAAGTAATGGATATGTTCCTATATCCTTACAATATAGCAGTTATACGGCAACAGATGCTCGTGATCATAGTATAGCAGCAGGAGATCCTGTAATTGATCCGACCATTACGGATAGAAGTTATAAAGGTAAGACCGTTACCGCTTCAAATACAATGGATTTATCTACCATTTTAACCACTAAAAGTCAAATGGGCAGTAAGCCGGTTATCGTTGTAGTAAATTTAAGCAGGCCTATGGTGTTTCATGAATTTGAAAACAGAGTAGAAGGAATAATAGCGAGATTTGGTATAGGTGAGCAAGCAATTTTAGACATTATTTCCGGAAAATATGAACCTTCCGGATTATTACCACTACAAATGCCGGCAAATATGTCTACTGTAGAAAAGCAAAAAGAAGATGTTCCATTTGATATGGAATGTCATCAAGATAGCGAAGGGAACGTTTATAATTTTGGATACGGACTGAATTGGAAAGGAGTAATAAAAGATGCAAGAACGTCAAAATATGGTATAAAAAAATAGGGGAATATAAATATAAAATGAGTTGTTACTATATTATTACAATATATTTATACGGATAAAAAATTATAAAATTAAATCAAACTAAAAACATATAAAGATAAGTAGTATGAGAAGAGCAGTGAAGTCTCTTAGTGCTTTTATAATAATTTCTACTATGAATTTAATTCAGGCACAGGAGAATAAGTCTGATAGTCTAAAGGCTAAAACGGATATAAAGAAAGACCAAAATAGCACTGTGATGTTAAACGCATCCGCTGATAATGGACCTAGAAATGTAAATATCGGACTACCAGCAAGTGTCGGAGGAACCACTATTTTAGAAAATGGTTTACCGGTTGTAATGGATTATATAGTACAAATGCCTGTAAGAGCATGGAGATCTGATTCAAGTTTTGAGCGAATGGAAGTTCAAGATCTAGCAAAAACAGCCTTAAGTGTAGGAGATATTGGGGTATCAGTAAACACTTATACTAATAAAGGTACGGATAAACTTCAAGGTAAAGGTGAATTTATTACTAATTCATATGGATTACTAAGGGGAAGTTTTAATGTAAGCGGTCCTATGAAAAACGGTTTCTATTATTCTGTAAGTGCTTATGCAAACATGGATCCCGGTACATTTAATTCAGCTTTCTCTCAATTTTTAGATAAGACCCAAATATATAAAGCGGTAGTCAATAAAAAATATAACGAAGGTAAAGGTGAGATAGGGGTACAGTATAAATTTGTTAGCGTACAAGCTATTTCGACTAAACAAAACCCTTATTATTATCGTTCAAATGGAAAAGTAGACGCTGTAGAAGGCTTTAAATTAGGAAGAAAATCATATTTGGAAAAATCAGGATTAGTACATTATATAAACCCTTTAAATGGAGAGTTTACCACAAGAGATATTATGAAAGGAAGTGGAGGAGAGAATCATGTTTTTGACATTTTTGGTAAAAATAAATTTAATAATGGGATGAAGCTTGATTATATTTTACGATATCAATATTCTGAATCCGGATATTTTAACCCTTACTATTCCTCTATAAGTAATCCAGTTGAGGGCAAAACACGTTTTCGTTATGTAGGTTCTGATAACATATATAATGGAAAAGTGCAGTCGGTTTTAATGCTTTTTACTCCAAGAACTCCATTTAATACTTATATGAGCCGGATAGAATTAAGTAAAAATACTACAAAACATAATTGGAATATCGGATTTAATGAATGGTATTATCACATAAATAATTATAATACTGCTTCGTACTCCTTTTATCATGAAGTAGTGCCTAATCCTTCACTTCTAATTCAGGAAAATTTCGATCCCACAACAGGTACTTGGCAACCGCGAAAAGGATCTGACGAATTTGGAGGCTATAATCATAATGGAGCTATGCAATATTATACAGGAGGCGAAAACAAAATGGCTATTTATGGAACAGAAAAATGGACACCCTCAGATAAATTTCAATTAGAAGGAGGTGTGCGATTAGAATGGCAAAATATAAACGGGAAATGGTACAAAGGAGAAGATAGAAAATTGGCAGGAACTAATTGGGTATCAGGAGATAAGACTAAAGTTAAAAAGGATTGGATAAATAAAACGTTTACTGCTAAGGCTTTATGGAAAATTATGCCCTCTTTTGGACTTCAAGGAGAAGGAACTTATGCGGAATTAGGAGGGAAACTAAGTAGTTATGCTGGAGCTGACGATCCGGGAATAAAAAAGTCTAAAATACCTGGAGCTTCCTTTGGAGTATATTATAACCATTCCTTAGTAAGAATTGTATCAAAAGTTACCTATATACAAAGGAGTAATTTTACTAATAATTCAACTTTCACAAATCCTAAAGATCCTACGGATTATATGAAAAAAACTATCAGTTATGATGTAAAAACCATTGGATGGACTACCGATGCTCTCTTTACACCATTTAAAAATTTTCAATTTCATATGTTGTTAACCCTTCAAAATCCTGAATATAAAAATTACAAATTTGAAGCTTATGATATTAAATATGACTATGATGGGAACATAGCTAGAAGTGTTTCGAAAACTATTATAGAATTAGATCCAAGCTATAATTGGAAAAAATTCAAGTTTTGGGGAAGTGCACGTTATTTTAGTAAAGAATATGCAAACTATACCAATTCCTTATATTTTGCAGGAAGATGGGAAACTTTTGCTGGAATAGACTTTAAATATAACAGTAATTTAAGCTTTGGAGTAAGTGCCGTTAATCTATTGAACCAAAGTGGAGCACAAGGCTCAATATCTGGAACCAATACGGCTATGGATCCTACCCCTTATTACGATAGAGCGGTAGCAGGAACTTATATTCGTCCATTTACCATAGAGTTCAAAACTAAATTTAAATTTTAAATAAAAAAAATGAAACGCAGTTGGATTTATCATAAATGTACTACAGCGATATACTTTTTAATTCTGTTAGTTCAATGTGGAACTATATGGGCGCAAGATAAGATTACGAAGAAGCCTATGAAGTTGATTAGTTATAATGTATATTGGGGAATGAAGCAGGATTCCACTACAGATAAATCCAAATTTGCCGAGTGGATTCGAAAACAAGATCCGGATATTCTTGCATTACAAGAAATGAACGGATTTACAGCCGGAATATATGAGTTTGCACCGAAAGGAGCGAATCCCAACAATCTTAGAAAATTAGCAGAAAGTTATGGTCATCCTTATGTTGTTATTGTTAGAGAACCATCTACTGACGGATCTGTAACTTTTCCGGTAGCTATTACTTCTAAATATCCGATCATAAATGTAAATCGAGTATTAGATAATAATATTCACGGATTTATTGAGGCAGAAATTGAAGGACTTCATTTCCTTGTAACGCATTTTCATCCGTTCTCATCACAAAAAAGAAGTTATGAAATAGATCAAATTTTAGCAACTATAAAATCAAAACCGACTAATCAAAAATGGATGTTTATGGGAGACCTGAATTCAGTTTCTCCTCTCGATAAAAGTGCATATAAAGATAACAAACTTCGTAACTTCATACGAGAAGACAGAAAAAAGAGACCTCATAATCAAAATTTAGGTAAAGATGATGAACTTGATTATACAATACAACAAAAGATTCTCGATTTCGGCTTTATAGATGCACTCCGTTATTTTCATCCTGAATTTGATGCAACTGCACCAACTAAATTGTTTTATGATCAATCAAAATCTCCGGTTCGATACGATTATCTATACGTAAGTGGAAATATGAAAAAGGATATAACAAAATGTGAAATCATTAAAGATAGTTTTACAGATATCTATTCAGATCATTATCCGGTTGTTTTGTATTTTAATAAATAAAAAAAATAAAATGTAAATAAATGAAAAATTATGTACAATTAAAATTAATAGCTTTCATATTATTGACGCTATTTATCAACCCACAAATTTATGGGCAAAAGAAAAATACAACGAAAAAAGATAACACAGTAACGATTTATTTTACCAGGCATGGAAAAACAATACTTAATACTATGGACAGAGTACAAGGGTGGGCTGATACTCCACTAACGCCAGAAGGAGTTGAAGTGGCTGAATTCTTAGGGAAAGGTATTAAAGATGTAAATTTTAAAGCAGCCTATTCCAGTGATTTAGGACGAGCTAGGCAAACGGCTCGCATCGTTTTAGACAACAAAGGACAATCAAACTTACAAATAATCGAAGTACCTCAGCTAAGAGAAACCAATTTCGGTAGCTATGAAGGAGACCTTAATTCAAAAATGTGGGGTGATGCAGCTCTATACTTACATTATAAATCATCCAAAGAATTATTTGCCGATATGGCTAAAAATCCGGATGTTCTAAAAAAAGCAATGGAAACTTTTAAAACGTTAGAAACATTAGGTATTGGAGAAAATTATGATGATGTTAAAGCAAGAGGTCAAAAAGCTATTCGTGAAATAGCTGAAAAAGAGGCCACATCCGGAGGAGGAAACATATTATTAGTAGCCCACGGAATGGCTATCAGCGTTTTCCTTTCTGATTTAGATAGTAGCGGCAAAAAAATAGCCGGAACTCACATGGGTAATGCGGCTGTATCAAAAGTAGTTTATAAGGATGGAAAGTTTACGGTTGAATCCTTTGGTGATATGGGATATGTAGAAAAAGGAAAAAAATTATCAAATAAATGATAATAGCCGTAACGTTTACTATTAAATAAAATTTACTGCATTTTTAAAATTGAAGGATATGCTTTACATGCATGTATAATAGTATTCAATGCTTTGCTTTATTTAACTATAATACTGGTTTTTCGTTAAAACCTTTTATTAAATCGACTTTATATAATTTTTAGTGTTTGATACTGTTATAATTCATCAATTTCATTGAACGTAAAATTCTGTAAACATCAAAAAATACAGAAAACTAAACCACAGAAAAAAAATTATAAAAAGATGAGAAATAAAAAAATTATATATTCATTCTCAGTACTATTTTTATTGATAAGTACAAATGAAATATATAGTCAGAATCAAACAAAAAAAGACACTATTAAAGTCGATTTAGATCAAAAAAAAGATCGAAATGTAATGTTAAATGCTGCAAATAGTACCGGACCGAGAGATGTTAATATAGGTTTACCGGCCTCAGTTGGCGGAACAACCATTTTAGAAAACGGACTTCCTGTAGTATATCATTATTGGCCAGAACTTCCAACAAAAGCTTGGAGATCAGACGTAATGATTAATCGTTCGGGATTATTTGATTTGGGGCAAACTTTTATTAACATCGGCGACGTAGGTTTTTCATTAAATACCTATGATAATTTAGGCACCGATAAGCTTCAAGGAAAGGTAAATTTAGAATCCAATCATTTTGGCTTAATGAGAGGAAGTACCAATGTAAGTGGTCCTATAAACAATAAAGGTCTGAAATATTCAGCAGGCGCTTATTTAAGTTTCGATCCAGGTACCTTCAAACCTTCGGAAATTGATAGATATTATGCAGATAAAACACAATTATATAAAATAGCATTAACCCAAGACTATAAATATACAGGAGGAGAAGGTTCAGTATCTGTATTATATAAATATGTTAATGTGAAAAATCTAACCTACAATTATAGCCCGTTTATTTATGGAAAAGATGGAGATGTTAGTGAAATTTCGGGTTTTAAAATAGGAAGAAAATCTTATCATGAAAGATCGGGGAAAATAACTCTAATGGATGCCTTTACTGGGAATCTAGTTGAAAAAGACATATTAGATGATTATGGTACGGAATCTCATACTGTTGATTTATTAGGGAATAATAAATTTAATAATGGATTTCATCTTAATTATATGGTACGTTACCATTCATCAAAAGTTGGAATTTATATACCGATAATGGCTGGAGTTTCTACTGCTTTACCCGGTGAATATGTATATGCAGATACAGGGGAGGCCTATTTAGGCAACAATGCGCAAGGAGTATTAGTATTAGCCACTAAAAGAACTCCGGTTAAATCTATAACAGGAACGGTTGAGTTGGGGAAAAAAATCGGTAACCATGATTTAAAGGTAGGTATTAATGAATGGCATTATAAAGTTGATAAATATACAACAGAAACAGCCATGTATTTTCAGGAAGTGGCTCCCAACCCAAGAAAATTAAAGCAGCTGGGAGGAAGTTCTAATGCCAGTACTAATGGAGAATTTAACTTAAATGGTGGGTTGGAGTATCACAATGGAAATGAGAATAAATTTGCTTTATACATTTTAGATAAATGGAATATAATAGATAAATTAGAATTAAACTTAGGGGGACGTATAGAATATCAGGCTTTACGAGGAGATTATCTGGATAGAGAAAAAAAACCGGGATTACAGATCATAGATGAAAATTATAAGGAAAATATAAACAAAGATTGGGTAAATCAATCATATATGCTTAGTACAGTATATAAAATGACCAAAAGATTTGGATTCTTAGGAGAAGTAAATTATAATGAGCAAGCAGGACATTTAGAATATTATAATATAGGTGTTAATCCCAATATAAAAAAGTCTAAAATACCTGCTGCCGGTTTAGGAGTATATTTTAATCATCCTCTAGCTAGTATCGTTTCAAAAGCAACTTATATAACTAGAGATGAATATCGTTCAACCGTTAACTTTTCCAATCCTAATAATCCGGGAGAAGTTAGAAGAAAAACAACTAATTATGACATAGAAACTATTGGTTGGACAACCGATATAGTTTCTTCACCTATTAAAAATTTTCAATTACATTTTTTAATTACGTTACAAAGTCCGAAATATAAAAATTTTGTTGGAGAAGTTGATTTTGCTGATGGTTCCATTTCTAAATATGACTTTACTGACAAATATGTAACCGGCATTTCAAAAGTATTATTAGAAATCGATCCTAGTTATGTATGGAAAGATTTAAGAATATGGGCAAGTGCAAGGTATTTCAGTAAACAGTATGCAAATAGGCCGAACACAGTATATTTTGCTAGTCGTTGGGAAACTTTTGCTGGCTTGGAATATAAGATAAATAAAAATTTAAGTTTTTCTTCAACAGTAATAAACTTGTTTAATCAAAGAGGAGCTAAAGGGGATATGGGTGATGCAGATTTAATTTTAACTTCTGAAGAAGCAAAAAAGAAGGAAGGAACTATTTTATCAGGAACTTATATAAGACCTTTTACGGTTGAATTTAGTCTCAAATATTCTTTTTAATAATAAATAATTTAAAATAATATCAAATTATATGACGAATAAAGAAAAAAATTATGCATTGCCTATCGCAATGATGTTTGCTCTATATTTTATGATTTCTTTTGTGACGGGCTTACAAAACCCGATGGGAATCATAGTTAAAAATCAATTTGGTGCTTCAAACTTTATGTCTCAATTAGGTAATGCAGCAAATTTTATAGCCTATGCATTTATGGGGATACCTGCAGGTATGCTTTTGCAAAAAATAGGATATAAAAAGACAGCTTTACTTGCAATTATTGTGGGATTTGTAGGGGTTGGAATCCAATATCTTTCCGGAGGAATGGAAAGCTTTGCAGCCTATTTAATAGGAGCTTTTGTATCCGGATTTTCTATGTGTATGTTAAATACAGTTGTCAATCCTATGTTGAATACCTTAGGTGGAGGAGGTAAAAAGGGAAATATTTTATTACAGCTAGGAGGCTCTATCAACTCTTTGGGAGCTACCATTGTACCTGTATTAGTTGGATATCTCATTGGTAACGCCGCAAGCGCAACCATTAAAGAAGCAAATCCGGCTTTATTTCTAGCTATGGGTATTTTTATTTTAGCATTTATGGTATTATTACTAGTTAAAATACCGGAACCGTTTTTAGATAAAAAAGAAAAAATAGAAGGAAAATATAGCGCATTTTCTTTTAGGCATTTTTGTCTGGGGGTAGCAGCCATATTTATATATGTAGGTATTGAGGTAGGTATTCCTAATACAGCTAATTTGTATATGACATCTTCCTCCGACAAAGGTGGATTAGGGATTGATACTACTGTAGCAGGAACTGTTGTAGGTACGTATTGGTTTTTAATGTTAATCGGACGATTGATAGGAGCTTCTTTAGGCGCTCGAATTTCAAGTAAAACCATGTTAGCATTTACCTCTCTTTTAGGATTGATATTTATATTATTGGCTATTATTAGCCCTATCTCTTCTACGGTAAGTATGCCGGTTTTTAAGTCAGATATATCTATAGGCTTTGCAGAGTTGCCGATTACCATAGTATTTTTTATATTATGCGGTTTATGTACCTCAGTGATGTGGGGAGGAATTTTTAATCTAGCCGTTGAAGGTCTTGGTAAATATACTTCAGCAGCATCCGGCATTTTTATGATGATGGTATGCGGAGGAGGAATTTTACCTCTAATTCAAAATTATTTTGCTGATTTGTTCGGATTTCTTTCAAGTTATTGGTTGATTATAATAGAATTTGCTTTCATTCTTTATTATGCATTAGTAGGAAGCAAAAATGTAAATAAAGATATTCCAGTAAGTTAATTTAAATTATTATTAACATCTTATTCCCCTAATCTTAAATTAGGGGAATTTTTTATAGTAAAAAATAAAGGTGTCTAGTTAGCTGATAAGAAAACCTAAGAACATTCCACTAAAAACTAAAAGAAGCTTTTGCCAATCTAAAGAGTGTTTCTCATTACTCTCGAAAATGATTACAGAAGAAATATGTAAAAAAATACCTGCAACTATACCTAATATTTTGGGATATACATTAGGGGCTAAAAATGAACCGAAAAATGCACCGATAGGAGCTGAAACAGCAAATAAGATAAGGATTGAAACAGCAAAAATTTTCTTAATATTTAATGAAAATAAAAAGGTTGATAAAACAATAGTCTCTGAAACTTTATGAATGCTTAAAGCCCACAAAATGTTAGAAGAATGAAGATGAGGCTCATGTACTTCATGTGTATGCATATGATGATGATGAACTTCAAGTGGAGTACCTTCTAAAAATGAGTGAATAAATAATCCTAGCATAACACTTAAGGGAATAACGTTATGAGTATGATCATTAGAACTATGTAAATGCCCATGCTCTATACCTTTTGATAAACCTTCGAGTAGTAATTGAGTACCGACGCCTATAATAATCCATATTCCCGCATTAGTTTCTCCTGATTGAAATAGGAGAGGAAACATATCCAAAACAGTTATTGCCAGAAGAAGTCCGGCACTAAACATTAATAGTCGTTTGCTGAATTTTGAATTATTTTGGAAAAAATATGCTATTCCTGCTCCGATAATTACTGCAGAAATTAATACGATATAGTCCATTTACTTTTCAAAAATTAAAATTAAGCGAGGAGAAGTTTTTACATTAAATTCATGTAAATCATAATCACCAAAGATATTTTTTAATGAAAATCCTACCTTTTTACCAATATTTTCGAAGTAATTTAAATTAAAAGTCCTAACTCTTTCTTGAAAATGAAAATTTTTGTCTTTATCTTGAAAGTTAATATCTTTTATTATAAAACCATCCTCAATTTTTCTATGTAAATGGAACAATATGCCATCAACCTCTTTATCCTCATTTTCTACCAAATTATCAATAGCTAATGAAACATTCATAAAATCCATTACAAAAATTCCCTTATCTAATAATTGTTCATAGATTGCTTGATACACTTTAAGGTTATCTTCATCATTGCTAAAATAACCGAAACTTGTAAATAAATTAAAAATTGCGTTAAAGGAGTGTGGAAAGTTTGGTTTTCTCATATCGCCCACAAAAAACTTAAGATGTTCATTTTCGTGTTTTTTAGCGTATTCAATACTTTCAGGAGCTAAATCAACACCTGCGACATCATATCCCAACTGATTTAAAAAGATACTATGCCTGCCTTTACCACAAGCTAAGTCTAAGATTTTACTTTTCCCGGATAGGGAGAGATATTTTAGTAAGTTGGTAATAAATTCCTGAGCTTCATTATTATCTCGATTTTTATATAAAATATGATAATAGGGAGTATTAAACCATTCTGCAAACCAATCCATACCTCAAAATTACTACAAATTTTTTACCTAATTATAAAATTATTTGTAGTATTATAAAGATTTTTTTCCATTATATGACAGGATTGCATCCACCTATATATTTTTACATTTAATTATTTATATATCATTTAAATTTGATAAAGAACTAAATAAAATAACAAGATTATTTGTTTTATATTTTATTGATGATTTTTTTAATCATTTAATTACTGCAGAAATTAATACGAAGTCCATTTACTTTTTAAATACTGCAGGCAATAAAATAATTAAAGTTTTCGGGTACAATAAATAGGCTTATCATTAAATTTTCTTTCAATTTCACTATGTGATTCATTTTCGATATAAGCAAAATTTCTTTACTTAAAATAAGGTTTCAAATTCAAAAAGTGTAAAAAAAACTACCAAGGTTCACCGTTTTGTTTAAAAAAGTAATAACATTATCCATGATTTCTCTTTATGGATGATTTTTATTTAAATAATCCAGGCTTATCCCAGAAACGTTTATCATATTTAAAGAAATCTAAAATTCAAATAACTTTTTCGGGTTTTATTTTGATGTTAGGTAATGTATTACAATTAGTTTTAAGTGTGTTATAGTTTTTTTAATATTTGGAGAATATATTTCGCATTCGCGTTTAAAAATTAAATTCTGTATCAAAGTTATTGTCACATTTTTTATATAAAACCTATAACCAATAGAAAATCAGTTAAAAAGAAGGGGGAAGATTAATAAAATTAATTTTTTTTTATATATTTGCGCTTCGATTTGGCGACTTGTAGAAAATCGTTATAATGTAAAGTATAATCCACTTCCTAAGCAATCAATTTCGCCATACTCTTACGTTGAAAAGCTAAGGAATACAATGTTAATAAAATATGTCTGAAGAGACTAAAAATTTTGAAGAAGGGCAAGATGCTCTAAAAAATGCAAATGTAACTCCCGAGCAGTTTGACTGGGATTCTTTTGAATCTGGATTAAACGCAGAGGATAGAAAAGAAAAGTCTGAGTTAGAAAAAATGTATGATACTTCTTTGAGAGAGCTTGATGAGAACCAAGTTTTCAAAGGTAAAGTTGTGCGCATTACAGACAAAGAAGCTATCGTTGATATAAACTTTAAATCAGAAGGAGTAATTTCATTAAATGAGTTCCGTTACAATCCGAACCTTGCTGTGGGTGACGAAGTAGAAGTAATGGTAGCTCAAAGAGAAGATAAAACCGGACAATTACAACTTTCTCATAGAAAAGCAAGAATGCTAAAAGCATGGGATAGAGTTAACGAACTTCATGAAACCGGAGAAATTGTTGAAGGATATGTTAAATCAAGAACAAAAGGAGGAATGATTGTAGATGTATTTGGCATTGAAGCTTTCTTACCAGGTTCACAAATTGATGTAAAACCTATCCGAGATTACGATCAGTATGTTGGAAAAACTATGGAATTTAAAATCGTTAAAATTAATCACGAATTTAAAAATGTAGTTGTATCTCATAAAGCACTGATTGAAGCAGATATTGAAGATCAGAAAAAAGAAATTATCGGACAACTTGAAAAAGGTCAAGTATTAGAAGGGGTGGTTAAAAACATTACCTCTTATGGAGTATTTATTGACTTAGGAGGTGTAGACGGATTGATTCACATCACAGACTTATCTTGGAGTAGAATCAACCATCCATCTGAAGTTGTTCAACTAGATCAGAAAGTAAATGTGGTAATACTTGATTTTGATGATCAAAAATCAAGAATCCAATTAGGAATGAAACAATTGGAAGCACATCCATGGGATGCTTTAGATCCAAATTTACAAGTAGGAGATAAGATAAAAGGAAAAGTAGTCGTATTAGCAGATTACGGAGCTTTTGTTGAAGTAGCACCAGGGGTAGAAGGATTAATACACGTTTCTGAAATGTCTTGGTCAACACATTTAAGATCAGCTCAGGATTTTGTTAAAATTGGAGATGAAGTAGAATGTGTTATTCTTACCTTAGATAAAGAAGAAAGAAAGATGTCTTTAGGTATGAAACAATTAACTCCAGATCCATGGACTGATATTACAGCTAAATATCCTGTTGGATCAAAACACAAAGGAACCGTTAGAAACTTTACTAATTTTGGAGTATTTGTAGAACTTGAAGCAGGAGTAGACGGATTAATTTACATTTCGGATCTTTCTTGGACTAAAAAGATTAAACATCCTTCTGAATTTTGTTCTGTAGGTGATGTTCTAGATGTAGTAGTTTTAGAATTAGATACCGAAGCTAGAAGATTAAGTCTAGGTCATAAACAATTAACGGAAAATCCTTGGGACAAATACGAAGTTAAATATGCAGAAGGAACTGTTCACACAGGAAAAGTTATTCAGTTATTTGACAAAGGAGCTACCGTTCAGTTCGAAGATGTTGAAGTAGAAGGTTTTTGTCCATCAAGATTATTAGAAAAAGAAGATGGCTCTAAAATTAAAAAAGGAGACGAAGCTGAATTCAAAGTAATCGAATTTAATAAAGAGTTCAAAAGAGTAGTAGTTTCACATACCGGAACTTTCCGTGAAGAAGAAAATAGAGAAGAAACTGAAAAGCAAGTGAAATCTCAAAATCAAAGCGTTGAAAAATCTACTTTAGGAGATTTAGATGAATTACAAGAATTAAAAAGAAAGATGGAAGAAGGACAATAATCCTTTCTTGAATCAAAATATTTAAGAAAAATAATTCATGAAGAACCGTAATCTTTACGGTTCTTTTTTTATATAAAAATATGATTAAATTAATTTAATTAAATCGCTGATTATAAGCATTTTGTATCTTTATGTGAACAATTTATATTTTATTTTTATAAATATAAACTTTAAAGTAAAAAAAAATTATATATAATTTTGTATAATATTTGTATTTGTATAAAAATAAGTTTAATAATAAAAATTTATATATGAAAGTATCATTTTTTTCAACACAACCCTATGATATTAAATTCTTTAATGAATGTAATAAAAATTTCAATTACGATCTAGAATACTTTGAACCTAATTTAGATGAGCATACTGTGAACATCATTGAAGAAGGAACAGATGCTATTTGTGTGTTTGTAAATGATAAATTAAACGAACGAGTTATTAAGAAATTAAAAAATAGAGGCATTAAATATATAGCGCTTAGAAATGCAGGATTTAATAATGTAGACTTGGAAGCAGCAAAAAAATATGAAATTAAAGTTTGTAGAGTGCCTGCTTATTCCCCACAAGCAGTAGCAGAACATACGTTAGCTATGCTTTTAACCTTAAACAGGAAAACTCATAAAGCATACAATAGAGTTAGAGAACAAAATTTTTCTCTTAATGGTTTGTTAGGAACTAATATTTATAAAAAAACAGTGGGTATAATAGGTACTGGTAACATAGGAAGGGTATTTTGTAAGACGATTAAAGCTTTAGGAACAAATGTTATTGCATACGATGTATATCCAAGTGAGGAATTACAAAAAGAAGGATTTAAATATGCCACTTTGGAAGAGCTTTTGCAACAATCGGATATAATTTCATTACATTGCCCATTAACCCCTGAAACCCATCATATTATCAATAAAAAAACAATAGATATGATGAAAACAGGTGTATATTTAATAAATACCAGTAGGGGAGGTCTTATTAATACACAAGACATAATTGACGGTTTAAAAGCCAAAAAAATCGGAGCCTTAGGTATTGATGTATACGAACAAGAAGAAAAGTTGTTTTTCAGAGACTTATCCGAGACAATTATTGAAGATGATAAAATTCAATTATTACTTTCATTTCCCAATGTATTGGTAACTGCCCATCAAGCGTTTTTTACTGAAGAAGCACTTACACAAATTGCTTTAGTAACTTTAGATAATTTAAAACAGTTAAGCAATAAAAATTGTATTGATAATAAAGCAGCTGAACTAGCCTAAATAATGTAACTTTAATTTCATTTTGAGAATCTTTTCTAAATATTAAAGTTTTTATATTTTCTCATTTCGAATTAAAAATAAAGTAGATATGTGTTATATTCCTTTATAAAATAAAATACAAATTGTGTTTTTTTTTAAAATAATAAAAAAAATAGACAATTTTTGATGTATAAATATTTATAATTTGTTTTTTGTATGTAAGTTTATATAAATAAAATAAATTGTTATTTTTATTAATTAAATTTAATTTTAATAACTTATAATTAAAAAAAAGTATTTATTTTTACAGAAGTGAAGATAAAATGAGAATCGATAGTGAATTTTTTCAAAATGAAGCACTTTTTGTTGCACAAGGATTATTAGGTAAAAAAATTGTAAGAGTTTACGATTCCGGGAAAATTGAAAAATATACAATTACTGAAACCGAAGCCTATGTAGGGGAAGAAGATTTAGCGTGTCATGCAAGCAAAGGTAGAACTAAAAGAACAGAAATTATGTACCATGAAGGAGGAAAAGTATATGTATATCTGATATATGGAATTTATTGGATGTTAAATTTTGTAACTGGTAAAGAAAATAATCCTCAAGCAGTTTTGATAAGAGGAGTTGAAAAATGTTCCGGTCCGGGAAGGGTTGGCAAATTATTGCAGATAAGTGGAGATTTTTATGGTGAAGATTTATCTTACTCTTCAAAAATATGGATTGAAGATTCTCATGTTAAGCCAAATTTTATTACCACTGAAAGGATAGGAATAGATTATGCGGGAGAAATTTGGAAAAATAAACTTTGGAGATTTTTAATAACTAGAAACTAACAATACTACTTATGAAGATATTAACATCAAAACAAATTAAAGAATGCGAGAGTCAATTTATTAAAAGTGAGGAGACAACATCTTTAGCTTTAATGGAAAAAGCGGCTATAGCATGCTTTGAATGGCTAAAAAATAAGTATTCAAATGAATATACTTACTATATTTTCTGTGGTAAAGGAAAAAACGGAGGAGATGGATTAGCCTTAGCAAGATTATTAAATAGTGAAAATTATAATGTTGAGGCTCATATAATACAGTCCTCTTCAGATTTTGCAGAAGAAACTCAGGAAAATTTCGATAAATATCCAAAATCTGTATATTTTATAGAAGGAGACGATTTTGAAATAAGCGAAGAAAAGGCTATCATCATAGATGCTTTATTTGGGATAGGCTTAAATAAAAAATTATCCGGCATAGAAGAAAAAATAGTTAACCAACTCAATGAATCTAATGCTATAAAAATTTCCATCGATATTCCATCAGGATTATTTGCTGATTCAATACCCGAAGAAGGGCAAACCGTATTTAGAGCAGATGAAACGTTGACATTTGAATTTTATAAAAGATCGTTTCTTCATCTCGAAGCTGCGCAATATGCAGGAAATATATATGTACTTGATATTGGTTTAGACAAGAAGTTTATAGAAGATGAAAAAACCGATAATTATCTTATAGAATATAGTTTTTGCGAAAAAAATTATAAGGGAAGAAATCCATTTAGCAATAAGGGTAATTTTGGAAAAGCAATCATTGTAGGAGGAAGCTATGGAAGAATGGGATCTATTACATTTTCTACCTTGTCTGCTTTACGAGTAGGTACTGGTCTTGTATTTACTGGAGCACCCGAATATGGTAATTCAGTACTTCAAACATTAGCTCCTGAGGCTATGTTTTTCTCATGTGGAGATAAGTATATCGAAGATATTCAGATACCTTTTGAAAATTATAGAATTGGAATAGGCCCTGGATTAGGGACTGAGGTACTTACAAAAATGGCATTTGAAAAATTATTGGAAAAAGAAAATAATCCTATGGTTCTTGATGCCGATGCGCTAAATATAATATCAGAAAATAATGATTTATTAAAACTGGTTCCAAAAAATTCAATTATAACCCCTCATCCTAAAGAATTTGAAAGATTATTTGGAAAAACATCTTCTTCAATTGAACAATGCGAATTAGCCAGAAAAAAAGCAAAAGAATATGAAATTGTTATAGTAATAAAGGGACATAATACAGCTATATTATTACCTGATGGACTTTGTTATTATAACGCTACCGGTAATGCAGGTATGGCAAAAGGAGGAAGCGGCGATGTGCTAACCGGAATTATAACGGGACTATTGGCACAAGGATATGATTCAAAATTGTCAGCAATACTGGGTGTATATATACACGGCAAAGCTGGAGATTATGCATCTGAAAAATTTTCTCAAGAGGCTATGACAGCTCAAAGCATTGTACAATGTCTTTCTGATGTTTTTTTAAAGCTGAAAAAATAAAAAAACATAAATTTAGTTAAAATATTGAACATTACCGGTAGGTAGTTTTATATCGAAGAAATTATATTTAAATATAGTTTTTAAAAATCCGGTAGTGTGAAATATTTAAAAAATTAATCTTCGGAAAAATCAACAATTAATTTTCGATATTTATCCAATAATTTTGATTTGGAAAGCATGCCGATGAATTTATCATTTTCTATAACAGGAAGATATAATGATTTTGAATTATCAAAAATTTTGAAAATAGTTTCATTATCATCAAGTAAAGAAATACGTTCCGAAGAGGTTACAATTAAATCTTCAATATGTAAAGTCTCATATTTTTCTTTATGAAGTAAAATAGTTATCAAATCATCCAAAATGATGTATCCTTTAAAACATTGATCAGTATCTTCAACAATAAAGAACTTTTTACTTGATGTAGGTATAATATCCTCAATAAATTCCGTAAAAGATAAAGAAGATGAAATCTTAACAAAGTTTTTTTCAATCAAATTTTTAATATTCATTCTTCTAATCGCCTCTTTATCTTTGTTATGAGTGATCATCTGATTATTTCTTTTTAAATTATAAGTATATACAGAATGTTTATCAAAATGATATTTAACAAGATATGCAATAGTTGAAGTTATGATTAAAGGAAATAATAAACTATATCCGCCAGTTATTTCTGCAATAAGAAAAATAGAGGTCATAGGTGCATGCATGATACCAGCCATAACACCAGCCATACCTACCAAAGTAAAATTATGTTCGGAAAGTTTAGTAAAATTAGTTAGATTAATAATCTTAGTAAAAACAAATCCCAATATTCCCCCCGTAAAAAGAGCAGGAGCAAATACCCCACCTATACCGCCGGCAGATGTAGTAAAACTACTTGCCACTACTTTTATAAACAATATGCCTAATAAAAATATAATTAAAAAATAATCATTTTCTCGTACCAAATAAAAGAGAGAATTTTTGGCTATGCTTTCGGGACTAGAGCTCATTAAATGCTGCAAGCCAATATATCCCTCCCCAAAAAGAGGTGGAAATATAAAGATTAACAGCCCAACTGCCATACCTCCTAAAATAGCTTTTACATAAATACTTTTACTTTTAGAAAATTTTTTTTCAATTAAACGACTGATTTTAATAAAATATAATGAAAAAAATCCACACGCAATGCCTAAAATAATATAATAAATAATTTTAGATTTATCGAATGGCTCAAATATTGCAAAATAAAATGAAATATTATCGCCCAATAAGAAATAAGAAATCAATGCTCCGGTCGTTGAAGATATTAAGATAGGTATTAATGACCACATACTTAAATCAATCATTAAAACTTCAAGAGAAAAAATAATTGCTGCTATAGGAGCTTTGAAAATACCTGCAATTGCCGCAGAACAGCCACAAGCAATAAATAACGTTCTTAACTTTAAATTTAGTTTAAATTCTTGAGCGATATTGGATCCTATAGCAGCCCCCGTATATACTATCGGAGCTTCTGTTCCCACTGATCCACCAAATCCGATAGTTAAACAACTGGAAATGATAGAACTATAAGTGTTTTTCTTATCAATTATGCTACGTTTTTTTGAAATGGCAAATAAAACTTTTTCAACCCCATGGCTGATGTCCATCTTAACAAGATATTTAATAAAAGTTACTGTTAAAATAATCCCTATAGTTGGAAAAAATATAGTCCAATAATTAAAATTGAAATTTTTGTTATGATAAATCAGCTCTTCAGTTAAGCTAACTAAGTTTTTTAAGATTACCGCACTAATGCCACCGATTATTCCTATTAAAATGCTTGCTAAATATATAAATACCTGAGGATTTTGATTTCTAAATTTCCTTATTAGGATGTTATATTTAATTCGTATTTTTTTTATTGAATCTTTAAATAATTCAAAATAATTTTTAATATAGGAAATAATATTATTCATTTACTTCGTTATCAATAACAATTGCGCCTACAGTATTCCTATAAATAGAATAAACAATGGCATTTGAATAGGAAAGGGTAAAAAGGAGACCGATAAAGCACATTAAAATTCCAAATATTTTACTAAAAAAGTAAGAAAAGATTAAAACCAGTAAAATCTTTCCAAAATACATATTTACTATTTTAAAACTATAAGAAATAGCTTTGGTTAATGGAACATCATCAATAATAATGAAAGCTCCAGCCAAAATAAAACCGGGAACTATATATATTATTGGGAGAAATAGAAACAAGCAACTAATGCTTATTATTATTATATGTATTAGCTGTAAACCTAACAATTTAATAAATTTTTTTCCCTGATATCCGCTGATTAAATCTTTAAAGCTTGTTCTACCATTTTTGTCGATCTGATGTGCGCAGAAAACAACTCCTGCATTTAAAGGATATAATAATAGAATACCAATAAAAGAAGAAAGGATAATTTTATTAATAAACATTGGGTTAGTTTTATAAAGGGAAATAATTTCCTCTAAGACTCTAGGATCATTATTCAGCTGAGATACTAAGTTTTTGAATTTTAACTCTATCATATGAGTTCCCAGATAATTACTGAGAATAGTACTAACCAAATTATTGAATAGATAACTGAAAATTATACAAAAAAAACCATAAAAAATCGTACTTTTCCAAGCACTAAAACCATCTGTAAGAACTTTATTCACAGATATATTATGACCATTCTTTTTTAATCTATCAATTTTAATTTCTAAAGTTGTTCTCATGAATAAATTTATTACACTACAAAAGTAAACAAATATTACCTATAAAGTATATCAATAATCTATAATTAGATTACAGCTCATTAATTTAAATAATTGAATATGAAAATATACAATTTCTTTATGGATTGGGGATATATCTTATTTATTCGTGGAACTTTTTTAATTATAATATTTTAACAAAATTTCTATATCTTATAAAAACATAAAATAAGTAATTATAAATATTAAATTCAAATATTTACTAATCAAGTGATTATCTATGAGTTAAATAAATAATATTTATGTATATTTTTATAATATAAATTAAAGGTATAAAATCATGTCTATGTTATAAAATAAAAATATTTATTTTTGTATGTCAAAATATAAAAACGATGTCACGAGAAAAAAATTTAAAAGAAGCTGCTTTAGAATATCATAGTTCCAAACCAGAAGGTAAAATAGAAGTTATCCCTACCAAACCCCATTCAACTCAATGGGACTTAGCCTTAGCCTATTCTCCCGGTGTAGCAGAGCCATGTTTAGAAATACAAAAAAATAATGCAGATAGTTATAAATATACAGCAAAAGGCAATTTAGTTGCTGTGATTTCTAACGGTACCGCTGTTTTAGGATTGGGAAATATTGGCGCAGATGCTTCTAAGCCGGTTATGGAAGGAAAAGGTTTATTATTTAAAATATTTGCTGGAATAAATGTTTTTGATATTGAAGTAAATGAAACCAATCCGGACAAATTTATTGAAATAGTTAAATCTTTAGCTCCGACATTTGGAGGCATAAATTTAGAAGATATAAAAGCACCAGAAGCATTTGAAATTGAAAAAAGACTAAAGGCGGAATTAAATATTCCGGTAATGCATGATGACCAACATGGGACCGCAATTATATCAGCTGCAGCTTTATTAAATGCATTGGAAATATCTAATAAAAAAATATCTGAGGTAAAAATAGTTGTAAGCGGAGCAGGTGCCGCAGCTATATCATGTACACGTTTATATAAAGCATTGGGAGCTAGCCCTCAAAATATTTTAATGTGTGATAGCAAAGGGGTTATTTATAAAGGTCGAACAGGTTTAAATGAAGAAAAAACAGAATTTGCTGTGGATACACCTGATAGAACATTAGAAGATGCAATAAGAAATAGTGATGTATTTATTGGATTATCCAAAGGTAACTTGCTTACTCCGGAAATGCTCCTATCAATGAACGAAAATCCTATAGTTTTCGCAATGGCTAATCCAACTCCGGAAATAGATTATAACCTAGCAATTGAAACTCGCAAAGATGTAATAATGGCAACCGGAAGAAGTGATTATCCTAATCAAGTAAATAATGTATTAGGTTTTCCATACATTTTCAGAGGAGCATTAGACGTTAGAGCTACAGATATTAATCAGGAAATGCAGTTAGCGGCAGTTAAAGCATTGGCTGAATTGGCTAAAGAAAGTGTTCCTGAACAAGTAATTCGAGCTTATAACGTTAAAAGCATGAAGTTTGGTAGAGATTATATTATACCTAAACCATTTGATAACCGATTAATTACAAAAGTATCTATGGCAGTAGCTAAAGCTGCAATCGATAGTGGTGTAGCACAACATATCATTACAGATTGGAAAGCCTATGAAGAAGAATTATTAGATCGAATGGGGGGAAATGATGAAAAACTTATTAGACAATTTAAGGCAAAGGCAAAATCTAATCCAAAAAAAATAATAATAAATAATGCTGAAGAATATAATGTTTTAAAAGCAGCACAAATATTAGCAGAAGAGAAAATTGCAAAACCAATTTTATTAGGAAGAAAAGATATAATCAAAAAAGTTTTACATCAATATAATTTACAAATTGAACTTGATATAATTGATATAGATTCTATTGATACTCAACAAGGTTTTGAAAAATATTCAGAATACCTTTATCAAACAAAACAAAGGAAAGGAATAACTTCAAAAGATCAAGCAAAGCAGTTCCTAAAAATTAGTGATTACTACGGAGCAGTAGCAGTAGAGATGGGAGATGCTGATGCTTTTTTAACAGGATTTTCTAAAAGCTACAAGGAATCTTTGAGTGGGATTGTAAAAGTTGTAAATTATTCAGAAATATCTAATAATCTAGCCTCTATTATAGTTTTACTATCTAAAAACGGGCCTGTATTCATTGCTAATACTTTACTTACAGATGACCCAACATCTGAAGAATTGGCTATTATAGCCCAAACAACAGCTAATTTTGCTAAAAAGCTGAATATTGAACCAAGGATAGCTATGATATCCAATGAAAATTTTTCAGGAAGTTCAGAAATATCCAAAAAAGTAGCTGAAGCAGTTGCAATACTTAATAAAGCAAATCCTAATTTGATAGTAGATGGAGAAATACAACCAGATTATGCATTAAATGATCAATTAGTAAATGAATTCCCATTTAGTAAATTAAATACAAAACCTGCAAACATTTTAGTGTTTCCTAATATGGTTTCTGCAAATTTGAGTGCTAATTTAGCTAAAGGAATAGGCTCCATAAAAAGTGTAGGACCGATTTTATTGGGATTAGGAAAATCGATACATATAATGAATGAAAATTCAAATATAGATGAAATTGTAAATCTTGCCTCTCTTGCAGCTATAGATGCACAAGGAAGGAAATAATTTATATTTTCGCTAAAAAATTAAAAATGATATCTCATTTATCAGGTACTATCTTTGAAATAACCCCTTCCAGTGTAATAATAGACTGCAATGGAGTGGGATATTTTGCTACCATAAGTTTACAAACATATAAAGATATACAAAATCAGGATAAGTCTTTAGTGTATATACAAGAAATTATTCGAGAAGATTCCCATTCTTTATATGGGTTTTCAACAAAAACAGAACGGTTATTATTTAATCTACTAATTAGTGTTAATGGAGTGGGTCCTTCTTCATCCATTATGATGCTTTCATCTATGTCCGTATTAGAAATAACTTCTGCTATTTCAAGCGGTAACAATTTAGCATTACAGAAAATAAAAGGAATAGGAGCTAAAACCGCGCAGAGGATAATAGTTGATTTGCGGGATAAAATTTCTACATTTGAATTGCCTGAATTATTAGATAATAGTTTGGGCAATAAAAACAAATCTGAAGCGTTAAGTGCATTGGAGGTGTTAGGCATTTCTAAAAAAATTACCGAAAAAATAATTGATAAAATTTTAAAGGATAATCCGGAAATAGAAGTTGAAGAACTTATTAAGGAAACTTTAAAAAAACTATAAAAGTTTAAAAGTGTTAGGGTATATTCGTAATTATTTGCTATTTATAGCCATATTTTGTGTAAGTATAGGAGTTTTAATTGCACAGGAAAATGATGATGAACAAGTTTTACAACTTGATGATCCTGTAAAATACGAAGCTTATTATGATTATAAAAGCGGAAATTACATTTTATATCCCAAGTTGGGTGGGGTAGTAGTCGGTACACCGATAACTATGACTGCAGAAGAATATACCAACTATGTAATGCAACAAAAGTTTGATGAATATTACAAGGATCGATCTCGTTTACAAGATGAAATAGGAAGAGCCAATAAAGAAGGTAGAGAAGTTGAAAAGAAGGGATTTATTCCTGGAATTACTGTAAAATCAAAATTGTTTGAGCAAATTTTTGGAGGTAATAAAATTGAATTAAAACCTTCAGGATTTGCTTCTTTTGATTTGGGTATATTACATCAAAAGATTGATAATCCTCAGATTTTACCTCAAAACAGACGAAATTTTACTATAGATCTAAGGCAAAGAATACAAATGAGCCTTATAGGAAATGTAGGAAATAATGTACATCTAGGTGTTAATTATGACACACAAGCAGGATTTAATTTTGAGAATAAATTAAATTTAGCATGGATTCCAGGTTCGGCAAATGGTGGAAACCTGCCAAATGGTGCCAACGGAGGTGAAGATAATATAATTAAAAAGATAGAGTTCGGAAATGTAAATATGCCTCTCAGCACCAGTTTAATTACCGGTGCTCAATCACTTTTCGGAGTTAAAGGTGAATTTCAATTTGGAAATACTTTTTTAACAACAGTATTTTCAGAGCAACAATCGGAAGCCAGAAATATTACCGTTCAAGGAGGAGGGGTGCTAAATAATTTCAAAATCAAAGCTATTGATTACGATGAAAATCAACATTACTTCTTAACCCATTATTTTAGAGATAATTATGATAAGTCCCTGGAAAATTATCCGGTAATAGCTTCTACTATTAATATTACCAAAATTGAAGTGTGGAGAATTGATTTAGGAAATTCAAATTTACAAGAGCAACATCCAGTTATAGCTTTAAGAGATTTAGGGGAATCCAATACTGGACAGTTACCGGATAATTCAAATATAAATTTATATAATACAATTTCAACCCTTGCTGGAATTAGAGATGCTTCGACAACTTATAATACAGTTAACGGCGTTTCGTTACCGGTTGTGCCAACTTCAGCTTCACCATCTACCGTTAAAAATTATGAAAGCGGTAAAGAATTTGTGGTTCACAAAAGAGTAAAAAAATTATCTGAATCTGAATATTCTTACCATGCGCAATTAGGATATATATCATTGAATCAGAAGTTAAATAATGATCAACTATTAGCGGTAGCTTTTCAATATACAGATTCGAAAAATCCAGGTAAGATTTATAAAGTCGGAGAATTTTCCAATGAAGTAACAGGAGTATTAATATTAAAATTATTGAAGCCTAACCAAATTGTTTCTCCTGAATCTCCTATGTGGGACTTAATGATGAAAAATATTTATTCTATGGAAGCTTCACAAATTTCTTCAGAAGGTTTCATGTTAAATGTTATGTATCAAGATGCCTCTCAAGGGAAAATAAATTATTTGCCCGATCCCAATGTTAGAAATATGCAGTTAATGCAATTATTAAATTGGGATAGATTAAATCAAAATAGTGATGCAACTGACAGCGGAAAAGGAGACGGTATTTTTGACTTTGTAGAAGGGGTTACCATAAACTCTCAAAAAGGTAAATTGATATTTACCAAAGTAGAGCCCTTCGGTGAATACTTAAAAACCAAATCGGTAGACGGGAAGTATATTTTTGAAAAATTATATAAAGATTTAAAAGGGAGTAATACAGTTACTTCTGATCCCCTAGCAAATAGATATACTATAGAAGGTAGATTTAAAGGAAGTATAGGAAACGGTATTTCACTAGGTGCATTTAATGTACCAAGAGGTTCGGTACAAGTTTCAGCCAATGGGCAAACTTTAACGGAAGGGGTAGACTACGTAGTGGATTACCAAATGGGAATGGTAACAATCATAAATGAGACTTATAAAAATTCGGGAGTTCCCATTAATATAAGTTTGGAAAACCAATTTGCATTTAATATGCAAAAGAAGAGATTTATGGGATTAAATGTAGAGCATAAATTTAATAACGACTTTATTGTTGGAGCAACATTCCTTAACTACAAAGAAAGACCTCTTACACAAAAAGTACAATTTGGATCAGAACCCGTTAATAATTCCATGATTGGATTTAATATGATGTTGAATAAGGAATTCCCTTTCTTAACAAAACTTACCAATTGGATACCGGGAATCAAAACCGAAGCGGAATCTAATATGAGTTTTAAAGTGGAAGGCGCTGCTTTATTGCCGGGACAAAATAAAACTATCAATGATAATTCTTATATAGATGATTTTGAAACAACAGCTTCAAAAATAAGTTTAAAAGAGCCCGGATATTGGGGAATAGCCAGTAAGCCAGAAAAAGAAGGGACCTACATGAACGATATAAAAAACGGTAATGGAAGGGCTCTAATAAGTTGGTATAATATTGATCCAAGATTTTTCGGAATCGGAGGAGGTCAACCTGCGGGTATAGATAATAATGCGCTTTCCCTACATTTACAAAGACGGGTTAAATATCAAGAAATATTTACAGATAGAGATTATATAGCGGGAGAGCAGCTATATATGAATACATTTGATGTGTCTTTTTATCCGAAAGAAAGAGGGCCTTACAATTTCAATACACTCAATGAAGACCCAGAAAAAGATAGATGGGGGGGATTAATGAGACCAATTTCAGTAACTAATTTTTCGGAAGCTAATATAGAATATGTAGAATTTTGGATGATGGATCCTTATGCTGACAGTAAATCACCGGGATCAAATCCTTTAGGAAATAATCCCGAATTAATAATACAATTAGGTAATGTATCCGAAGATGTCTTAAAAGATGGATTTATGCAGTATGAAAATGGTATTACTGATGATTTAAGCCTAATGACAACCACAAATTTAGGTAAGCAACCCAAAAATTATCCTTTAGTATATGCTTTTGATACTAAAGGAGATGAAAGGAAGAAACAAGATGTTGGTTACGATGGTTTAATGAGTTCTGAAGAAGCAGACTATTATAAAAGTAAAGGATATAATATTGGAAACTATGCCAATTATATAAATCCTATAACCGGTGAAATTGATCCTTCTGGAGACGATTACGTATTTTATTTGAATGGTGCATGGGATTCTTCTAAAGATAAAAGTTCTATTATAAACAGATATAAATATTATAGAAACTTAGAAGGTAACTCTCCTGCCAATTCTATGGATGCTTCATCAGCATCTCCGGATACAGAAGATTTAAATAAAGACTTCAATCTGGATGAAACGGAAAATTATACACAATATCGTTTATCATTATTAGACTCGAATTTAAGAAATAGTCAAAATTCTTTTGTAGTAGATAAAAAAGAAGTAGAAGTATCACTTCCTAATGGAAAAAAGGGTAATACAACATGGTATTTAGTGAGAATCCCGGTTAGCGATTATGAATTTGGTTCTTCTGAAATATTAAATAATGTACGCTACATTCGTATGCTAATGAAAGGATTTTCCAATACAGCTACCTTACGTTTTGCGACTTTAGATTTAGTTCGAAGCGATTGGAGAAAGTATGAAAAAAATATTTCCTCAATAACTGGTGAAAGTAAACAAGATTCAGACGAAGGAACAGCAACACTTTTACCTGTCTCAAACGTGATCATTAGTGCAGTAAATTTAGAAGAAAATTCTACCTCTCGTCCGCCTTATGTATTGCCTCCGGGAATTAGTAGAGAAATATTAGGAAATACTACCGGAACACAAATGCAAAATGAATCTTCGTTGAAATTAGAAATAAAAGATTTGAAAAATTCTGAACCTAGAGGTATTTATAAAAATATAGCGCTGGATATGAGACGATATAAAACATTAAAAATGTTTGTACATGCTCAAAATATGCAAGATGTATCCAGTAATATTGTAGATAAAGAAGCTAAATTCTTTATCCGTATAGGTAGTGATTTATCAGATAATTATTATGAATATGAATTTCCATTAAAATACACTCCCAATACAGCTACCTCTTCTATTGATATATGGCCTATTGAAAATACAATTGAATTAAGGTTAAAAGATTTAGTAGCCGCTAAAAATGAAAAAGATAAAAATAACCTTTATAATAGTACTATACGCTATCGTAGCCATGTTACCGGTAGTGATGATAAAATTATATATGTAAAAGGTAGGCCCTCAATAGGCAATGTAAACTCAATTATGATGGGGGTAAGAAATACTTCTACCTTAGAAAAGCATATTGTCTTATGGTTAGATGAACTTCGCTTGACTGATATTGATAATGAAGGAGGATATGCAGCCAATGCAAGTATTAATTTTAATCTTGCAGATTTTGCTCAAATATCCGCATCCGGAACCTATCAATCCGTAGGTTTTGGAGCAATAGATAGTAAACCGAGTGAAAGAAGCCAAGATGAAACCAAGCAATATATGGTTAGTGCGGCGGTGAATGTAGATAAAGTTCTTCCGGAAAAATGGGGTATGAAAATACCTGTAAGTATTAGCATGTCAGAGACCTTTATAGATCCTAAATATAATCCATTGGATAATGATGTGAAGTTAAAAAATGACCCAAGAAAAAGTGAACTTAAAAAAGTGGTAAGAAGTTATTCATCACAAAAAAATATTTCTTTATCCAATTTTAGAAAAGATAGAACTACAAGTAAACAACCAAGGTTTTATGATGTGGAAAACTTATCAGCTTCTTTTTCATATTCAACTGATTATTTTAGAGATATTTATACAACATATAGCTTATATCAAAATTTACAGGCATCATTAGATTATAATTTTTCGCCCAAAGGAATTTATTATCAGCCTTTTAAGAAATTAAATGTAGTTCAGGATACTAGTAGATTTGCCAAATATTTAAGATGGCTAAAAGAAATTAATTTTAATCCAGTACCTACTCGTTTATCATTTAAGATAGATATTGCCAGAACCTATAATGAGTTCCAATATAGAGATATTAATGCATATCTTAATAATAATCCGAGTAGTTACAGTTCAACTTTTGCTAACAATTTTTTGTTCGGGTGGCAATATAACATAGGATTCAATCTTACGCGTTCTTTAAAGTTAGATTATTCATCTGGAACAAGGACTATATTGGATGATATAGGAAACGGCGTACCCGACGATGGTATGATATGGAACGGTTTATTAAATTCGGGAAGACCTATAAATTATAACCAAAGATTCCAATTAAATTATAAATTACCTATTCATTTGCTTCCATATATGGATTTTACCTCTATGGAATTAGGATATACAGGGCAATATGATTGGCAGGCAAGCTCAAGTTTTCAAACTTCATATGATCCTACAAATGCTGATCCAAGAAAGAGAAGTTTAGGTAATACCGCGCAAAATGCTCAAACTATAACAGCAATAGGTAATGTAGATTTTAGCAAGTTTTATAATTACTTTACTAACTATAAAAAATTTGAGGAAAAGAGAAGAAAAAGACAAAGAGAAATAGATTCTTTAAATAGAGCTTATGAATCAAATTTTGCTCTGAAAAAACCTAAATCATATAAAAAATATACATTAAAAACTAAATATAAAGCTACCGATTACCTTTGGATGATAGCAAGTAGTTTCAAAAGAGGACAAATTCAAGTGAATGAAAATAAAGGTACCATTTTGCCTGGATTTTTACCGGAACCAAGTTTCTTTGGAGTAGGAAGATATGCTGGTTCCAAAAGCGGTCCTACTTTTGGTTTTCTATTTGGGTCTCAATTTGATTTAAGAAATAAAGCGGTAACAGAAGGTTGGATTTCCTTAAATGAATATATGACCAATCCATATGTAAAAAACAATAACTCGCAGGTTTCCGCTACCTTACAGTTAGAGCCCGTTAATCAATTACAGATAGATTTAAATATTATGAGAAATCACCAAAAAACTCTATCTCATTCAGGGTTTAATTCTATAGATCCTATCACTGGACAAATGGCTAATACATTTGTAAATCAATCTGCTATGTTCAGTTCCACAGTTATATCCATAGCTACGGCGTTTAAATCAGGAGAATATGTATATAATAAGATGATCAGCAATTCCATGATATTGTCTCAAAGAGTAGCTGAAAAACAAGGACAGCCGTTAGTTGATGCTAATAATGATGGCTACATAGATGGTTATGGATTAACAAATTCAGAGGTTTTATTACCATCATTTGTGTCAGCCTTTACAGGAAGAAGTGCAGGTAGTCAAAAATTGGGTTATAAACGCAATATGCCAATTCCTAACTGGAAGATTACCTATGGTGGTCTAAAAAATATACCACTTATAAATTATTGGTTTAAAGAGTTTAGAATTAATCATAGTTATGTTTCAAATTATACAGTTAACGGCGTACAAACTAATCCTGATTACTACCTATTTCAAAACGATTCTACCGCTCCGGAAAAAGATATGAATGGAAACAGATACAATTATTATACCTATGGAACGGCAGTAATGTCAGAAGGATTTAGTCCATTAGTTGGAGTAGATGTAACTATGAGAAATAATATTCAGATAAGAATAGCATATAATAAAGATAGAATATATTCTCTCGGTTTGACAAATTATACGTTGCAAGAAGATTATGGCAATGAAGTAGTCTTCGGTTTAGGATATATAGTTAAAGATGTTAAATTAAAACTAAGATATAGAGGAGCTACTAAACCTTTGACAGGAGATTTAAATATACGTGGAGATATTTCTATAAGAGATAATAAAACAACCATCAGACGTTTAGTGGAATTAGACTCGCAGGTAACCGGTGGACAAAATTTAGTATCATTAAAATTTTCAACTGATTATAGTTTTACTAAGAATTTTAATCTTAAATTCTTCTACGAGCAAATGATAACAAAATATAAAGTTTCAACTGCTTATCCCCTTTCTACTATAAGAGCTGGCTTAAGTGCTACTTTTACTTTTGGTAATTAAAAAAAAGTAAGTACATTTGATTATATGATAATACCATCAGAACTGTTGTATAGTTTACAACATATTTGGGTAAAAATAGTAAAAGAAAATGTGGCTTATGTTGGAATTACTGATTACGCTCAAGAACAGCTCGGTGATATCATATATGTAGATGTTGAAAGCATTGGCACTACTTTGAAAATTAATGAAATTTTCGGAAGTCTTGAAGCAATAAAAACTGTCACAGATCTCTATATGCCCTTAGATGGAAAAGTTTTGGATGTAAACTCTGAATTGTTAAGCGATCCGAGTTTAATAAATACAGATTCCTATGGAAAAGGGTGGATAATAAAAATTAAGCTAGTGAATACCCTAACAAACCCTTTAATTAATGCTGAAAAATATAAAGAATTGGTTAGTTGAATATCATAAAAAAATACGATTTATACTTATTATATATTTTTGTATTTTAACTTGGTTATTGTTACGAGCCCCCAAAGGTAATAAAGAGTTTTTAAAATTCATGCCTCTTTATAATGATAAGCTAATTCACATGTTAACTTTTTTAGGACTTTCTTTATTAGCAAAAATAGCATATCCTAAAAAAAATCAATTTCTAATAATAGTTTTAGGAACTCTGTACGGCATAATAATTGAATTTTTACAAGAGTATATGAAATTGGGAAGAACATTTGAATATTCTGATATGATCGCAGATTGTTTAGGCTGCATTATTGGGGCTTTTATAGCTAAAAAAATTTTTTAGTATCTAAGAACTTCCGATACACTTTACTTATAAATAATCTTACGACTTTTCGAGTTTATTTAAATTATTATCTTAAATTTTAGTCCTACCTTCCTATATTGAAAGTTAATGATTATAATTACTACGAAATTATTAAATATAAGATAAGTAAAAATTTGGTGAATAATTCCTTTTAATTTTATATAATTAGATAAAGTTTAATTAAAAATATCTTCGAATCTCTTTATACATAAAGTCTTTACTTACTTATGTAAAAAATAAAAAATAAATACATAAATTATTGATAAAATTATGTAAATTAGCATGTTGAGATTGTTATTATACTTCCTTCTACTTTTTAAATTGAATTGCTAGTTTTTAGTCTGATTTCTTCTCAATTAATTTTTTATCAATTTTATAAAATTTTTATATGAACATTTTTATTTCAAACCTGAATTACAGGTTGACCAACGAAGATTTACATGACTTATTTTCAGAGTATGGCGAAGTTGAATCAGCAAAAATAATACAGGATCGTGAAACCGGCAGATCAAGAGGTTTTGGATTTGTCGAAATGGCAGATGCTGAAGCTAAAACGGCAATTCAGGAATTAAATCAAAAAGAATTTGATGGTAAAGTTATTAACGTCTCCGAAGCACGTCCAAGAGATGAAAAACCGAGAAATAATTTTAGAAGAAGTTATTAATTGGTTATATGTAATAAAAAAAAATAAAACGACTGAATTTATTCAGTCGTTTTTTATATTTACAAATGAGTAAAATTTATTATAATTTTAAATCAATTCCCATATAAAACATAGCAGAAACAATAGGGGCATAAACTAAAGAAGTATCAAAATAGTCTCCAAAAGGATTCTCTGAATTTATGATTGGATTTTTTTGTTTATAACTTCCTAAGTTTTCCACACCTAAATAAGTTCTTAATTTATCCGTAAAATGCTTTGATATCTGAGCATTCATTAAAGCATAATTAGGAGAAAAAGACTTTCTTTGATATTCTACCGGATTCTGAGATGTATCAGGAATTCTTTGTTTTCCTACATATTGCAGATTAAAATCCAAAGTCCATTTACTTTTATTTTCTGTTTCATTTGTAGAATATGAAATAGAAAACAATCCTCTATTTTTAGAAGTGAAAGGAACTTGCTTTCTACCCTCCATATAATCAGCTTTAATATCAAACCACTTATATGCAAAATGTAATTCGAGATTAGATATAGGTATAATATCCCACACAGCTTGAAAAGTATTTGAAAAAGATTTTCCATCCAAATTGTAAAACCAAAGAGATTGGGTAGATTTATCTAAATCAATAAGAACTTGCTTTTTAAAATCTGTTCTATAAAAATCGAAAGTTAAGGTATTTTTAACAGTACCAATTTTAAAATCTTGTATTAAACTACCGCCATAATTCCATGCAATTTCTGGTTTAAGTCCATAAATATCACCATTATTAGATTTAATATGAACTTTTCGTGAGGAAGCTAAATATTGCATATTTTCGGAAAATATATTTGAGGTTCGCATTCCTCTTCCTGCGGCTAAGCGAAGTGTTGTTTTAGGCAAAAATGCATATTTTATATTGATTCTCGGTAAAAGTTGAGTTCCTGCCAAATTATGAAAATCGGTTCTCAACCCTGTAACCAAAGTAAAGTTTTTAAATGAAGTGTTGGTATATTCAGCAAATATCCCCGGTGCATTTTCAGTTCTTTTATAATTCATATTTTCAAAATCTTCATTATAGGAATCATGTAGATAGCTAGCTCCTACAGTATATTTATTATTGGTATTCCCAATAATACTTTCGAACAATAAATTGGTGAAAAAAGAATTTTCATTACCATTATATAATCGTTGTCCAAAATAGCTATTTGTATTATGATGAATAAATTTAGTTTGTAATCCTATGCTTTGATAAGGTTTAGTAAGGAATACATATCCCGTTTTATTCCATATCTCATAATGTGAATTTTCGATTCCAATTCCGTAATGATTCTGAGTAAGACGATCGGTAGATTCTCTAAATTTTTTTTCTCCTCCTATTTCCTTACTATAAAGTGCTTGAAATCCAAACATTGAGCCCCATCCGTTTTTTTTAATTCCATCATAACGAATAATATCCATTAAATTTATTTGTTTAGAAAGAGGATTATCAAGAAAACCGTCATGATTCATGTCTTCTTTGACTAGTCTTCCGCTAAAATGAGATAAAGTTGTATTGCTCCAATCGTTGGATATTTTTGATGCATTTACCATATTTAATTCTAATCGCGCATTTTGATTTGCAAAAAAATTAATATTAGTAAAATTTTTATCTTTATACTTCATTAATTCAGTGTTAATTTGTCCGGTAATAGCCTCATAGCCATTATTAATGGTACTTCCACCTTTTGTTAGTTGTATACTGTTAATCCAAGTTCCGGGAATAAAATTTATACCACTTGCTGATGATAATCCCCTTACTTCTGGTAAGTTATCTACTGTTATAGATGTATACTTTTGATCAAGTCCTAACATTCTAATTTGTTTCGAACCGGTTACGGCATTTGTTGTTGATACATCAACTGTAGGGTTAGTTTCGAAACTTTCTGCCAAATTACAACAGGCTGCTTTCAATAATTCGGTTTTATTAATAGTATAAGTAAGAGATGCTGAATTAGCCTTGATACTTACGGCATTTGCTTTTTGACGTATGACAACTTCATCCAATAATTTTTCTGAAGGAGATAATTGTAGTTCTAGATAAATTTCCACAGGCTCGTCAACATTTTTTATTAAAATTTCTTGAGAAATAAATCCTTCTTTTGAAACTTCTATAGAAAATAGTCCTTCGTGATACATTAGCTCAAAATTACCCAAGCTATCAGTTACGGTTTTCATAACGGGATGTTCTTTCCAGTTTACATCAGCATTTTTAACGGGAATATTCTCGCCATTTTCTAAAGAAGTAACGATATGACCTTTTAATGTTTTATGCTGTGCGATTGAAAATAAGTTTAAGAACAACAAAAACATAACTATATATTTTTTCATTTTTTATTTTTAGTATAATGTTATATTAAAATTTTGACTGTATTATTGAGTAAGTATATAAACAATAATACATTTACATCTAATCCATATTTAGGGATTAAACAAATTGACTAAAATGAAAAATATATTATCCGTAATAGGTATAACGACAATAAAATTTGTATAATTTAGATATTGAAGGGGGAGGGTTTGAATAAAGTTGAACAATTCCCTCTTTTTTAGAAAAAGCTAAAATAGGTAATTCCCAATTTACATCAGGAACTATAGCAATAAAATAATAATTTAAATTTGTAAAGAAATTATCAAAAGAAAATACGAAATGCTCATTAGATTTAATAAGTACATCTTTACAACATAAATCTCTTTTTAAAAAAGGTATTTCTCTTAATTTTGGATCTGTTTTTGCTACAGTTGGAAATTTTTTTGAATTAACCGTATAGCCTATATTCTCTCCATGACACCAGTTTTGGAATACATAGATATTAAGATTTGCAAATAAAACCATGCAAATCAATAGTATAGACTGGATTAATTTCATGCCGTAAAGATAAAAATAATTTTACAGATTTTTCACCTGAAAAAACTTTTATATGATAATAAATTAATGTTTGAAATGTCTAATGCCTGTAAACAACATGGGGATATTATGTTCATTACAAGCGTCAATGCTTTCTTTGTCTCGTATTGAGCCACCGGGTTGAATAATTGCTTTAATACCATTTTTAGCAGCAGTGTCTACCACATCTCTAAATGGAAAAAAAGCATCGGAAGCCAAAACCAAATGATCTGTCCTTTTTTCTTTAGCACGTTCAATTGCCTGTTGAGCTGCCCATATTCTGTTAGTTTGCCCGGAACCGATTCCTATGGCTTGTTGTTGAGAAGCAACAACGATGGCATTTGATTTAGCATGCTTAACTATTTTTTGAGCAAAAATTAAATCTTTTAGTTGATTTTCATTTGGAGATGTATGAGTTACTTGCTCAAAATCCCTAGTAGTACCTTTATCAACATCTTGTACTAAAAGTCCTCCATCCACTTTTACGAATTCTATAGAATCGGATAAAGAATTATTGATTTTTATGACTCGTAAACTTTTTTTTGTTGATAATATTTGTACTGCTTCAGCTGTAAATGCTGGTGCTATAACGATTTCTAAAAAAATGGTAACCAATAATTGTGCAGTTTCTTCATCAACAGTTCTATTAAATGCTACAATTCCACCGAAAATCGAAATTGAATCACATTCGAACGTTTTTTTGTATGCTTCAACAACATTATTTCCAATGGCTACTCCACAAGGTGTAGAATGCTTAACAGCGCAACAACAAATTTCTGAAAACTCATTGACTACTTTATAAGCCATATCCATATCACGAAAATTGTTAAATGAAAGTTCTTTGCCTTGTAATTGTTCAAAGTTTTTCATTGCCCCGTTTTTAGTTTTATCTATATAAAAAGCAGCCTTTTGGTGAGGATTTTCACCATATCTTAAATCTTCAATTTTTTCATAAGAAGTATTTAAGAATTGCGGATAATCATCGTTTAAAATATAATTGGAAATAGCAGCATCGTAGGAAGAGGTTAGATTAAAAGCTTTACCTGCTAACTGTTTACGTGTAGCAAGAGAAGTATTTCCATCTTTTTTCATTTCTTCTGTTACTAATGCATAATCTTCAATCTGACATACTACAGTTACAGAATAAAAATTTTTGGCAGCGGAACGCAACATAGTAGGTCCACCTATATCAATGAATTCAACCATTTCCTCTTCGGATAAATCAGTATTTAATTTTTCGAAAAATGGGTATAGATTTACTACAACTATATCAATAGGACGTATTTGAAGGGTATGGAGGGATTGTATATGTTCTTTATTCTTTCTTGAAGCAAGTATTCCTCCATGAATGGTTGGATGTAAAGTTTTTACTCTTCCATCAAGGATTTCAGGGAAACTCGTGTAATCACTAACCTCTGTAACTTCAATGTTATTAGATTTTAAATGCCTGTAAGTTCCTCCGGTTGAAATAATTTCATAGCCTTGAGATTTTAAAAAAATTGAAAAATCTATAATGTTAGTTTTGTCTGAAACACTTATCAAAGCTCTTTTCATAAATATAATTTTACATTTATTCGGTAATTAAATAAAAGGCCTTACCCTTAATATCATCGTCAATGGATGATGGATATTCTTGATATTCCTCCCAATAAATATTTTTAAGTTTAACGTCGTTGTCTTTAGCGTATTCCTCTAATATATAGCGAGCATTAAAAAGATTGTGAACTTTTTCATTTATAGGAGTTGTAATTGCTTTTCCATTAGGAAGTGTAATAAAATTCATTGCACTACTAGGTGGAATTATTGTTGCATCTATGGCATAGCCTGAATAAAATATAGTCTTATTAGCTATAGTATCCACCGTAGTATAATAAATTATAGGTTTTTTAATTTCATTACTTGAATACTTTAAACTATCTGTTAGGTATTTTGAAATATCCTGTAAGGATTTATGTGCGGCATTATAAACATCGGAATATTTGGATGATGTTTCGCTTTTTATACATAAAAGTTGAATTCCTTGAAAGTCAATATACTTGATGCCACCACCCTCAGATATTTGTTTACGGGAATGTACAACCTCTAATAAATTTGTAAGTTTTTCAAGACTTTCAGCTAAACTTTCTTTAAATTTATGAGAATATAAATAAGCAAAAATACGGGTAAAGTAAGAAAAATCTTCTGTCTTCAAGTGAATCGAAACGGTAGTCATATTTTCGTTAGATTCAAAATCAATATCTTCAATACAAACAACTCCAGTTTCTACAAATATAATTTGAGATTTTATATATTTATTTAATTTACTTTTTAATATTTTATATTCTCCTTTACCAATAGTATTATTTTTGGAATTGCTCCAAGTTAAGCTGCTACCGGTTCCCTTATAAGGAGAAAAATAATTTATTCTTGTATTGAGAGAATCGTCATTGATTAAAAGCCCCCAAGCTGCATATTTCTCCAATTCATTAAATTCTGCAAAAACTTCACTGATAGGATTGTTAAAATCTTTAGAAATAGTAATTTCGATATTTTTAGAAAGAAATGATGGCATTATACAGCCTGCTACAATTATCAAAAAAACTAAAAATAGAAAAATATTAACGATCTTTTTCATGTAAATTAGAGAATATTAGAGATAAAAACGAATTTAGTGTATTAACTTTTTGTTAAAACACAAAACTACAAAAAACAAACGTACACAGGAATAAAATAATTTTTAATTTTAAAAAGAAAGGACATTGTCATAAGCAATGTCCTTAGTATTAGCATAATAAATAATTAACACTATTTTTAAGGGTTAGCTGCAGCCGGAGTTTCAGGATTTATGACAGTACCTTCCACTTTAACTATGAAACTGGACTCATTTATGTCGTTAGATAAAATAGTAATCTTCCTGTTAAATTTACCGGCTATAGATGTATTGTAGGTAACTGTAATTTCTCCTTTTTTTCCTGGAGCTATAGGTTCATTTGTCCATTGAGGTACAGTGCAGCCACATGAAGTTCTAATATTGGAAATAATTAATGGTTTATCTCCGACATTTTGAATTTTAATAATTCTTTTGCCATCAGAACCTTTATCTATTGTTCCATAATCTACCGTATTATTTTCATAATTGATAATTTTTATCTCCTGAGCATTGCTGAAAAAATATGCTCCCAATAGGAATGCTGAACTTAGAATGAATTTTTTCATATTTGATTAATATTAACTATTATTTTTATAAGATTATTGTACTTCTCCTTTAATTTTTAAAAGTTTTCTGGAAATTTTGGGATCATTACTAAAAACTTCAATCGATTTTGAAAACTTACCTATATTTTTTGTATTGTATTTTACAGTTATTTCTCCTTTTTTTCCTGGTAAAATTGGTGATTTTGTCCAAGTAGGAACAGAACATTCGCAAGAAGATTTGACATTAGAAATAATTAAAGGTTTATCACCCTCATTAGTAAATTTAAAAGTTTGATAACCGTCTGAATTCTTTTTTATAATTCCATAATCTATTTGGTCTTTTTCAAACGAAATAGACTGAGCTGAAATAAAATATCCTAAAAATAAGAAAAATAATATAGCAGTTTTTTTCATGAATGCAAAGTTACGAATTTTAATTTTACTTTAGCTTGTTTTAGCTTCAAAAATAATACCATGTATATTAAAAAAGATGTAAATAAACAATTATTTTTCAATAAGCTTATCGGAATTTAGATAATTCATACTGGGGTGGCCAATCAATAGTATTCTCTAATATATTTGCTGCCTCCAACACAAAATATGGATTGCGTAATAGTTCTCTACCTACAAAAATTAAATCAGCTTCTCTATTTTCTAGAATTTCCTCTGCTTGAATTGCATTGGTGATTAGCCCAACAGTTCCGGTAATTATTTCTGAATTATTTTTTATCTTATTAGCGAATGGAACTTGGTAATTTGGCTTGTTTGGTATTTTTGCATAAGGAATTAACCCGCCTGAAGAAACATCCATTACATCAACTCCTAATTTTTTAATTATTTCAGCTAATTCTGTAGATTCATCTACAGACCATCCATCTTCTTCCCAATCAGTAGCAGAAATTCGTACCCATAAGGAGACTTTTTTAGGAATGATTTTTTTAATCGACTCAATGATTCTGAGTAAAAACCTAATTCTGTTTTGAAAATTACCTCCATAATCATCTTTTCTTTGATTACTTAACGGTGATAAAAACTCATGAATTAAATATCCATGAGCAGCATGGATTTCAATAATATCATAACCTGCTTTAACTGCTCTTTCGGCACCTTCCTTAAAATCATTTATAATAATATTTATTTCATCAACGGAAAGCTCCCTAGGTTTTTGATAATTTATATTAAATGGAATGGGAGAGGGTGAAACTATTGCCCATTTACTATAGCCCTCCTCCAGCTTTTCACTAGGATTCCATGGAATAGGAGTACTTGCTTTTCTTCCAGCATGCGCTAGTTGTATGCCGGCTAAACAATTGTTTTCGTGGATAAAATGTACTATTTTGCTTAATTCAACAATATGTTCATCTTTCCAAATCCCTAAATCTTTATATGTAATTCTTCCTTGTGGCGAAACGGCAGTAGCTTCTTGAATGATTGCGCCAACTCCTCCTACTGCTCGGGCACCATAATGGACAAGATGCCAATTATTTGCAAATCCATCATGTGCTGAGTATTGACACATAGGAGACATTACAACTCTATTTTTTAAAATAATATTTCCCAGTTGTAGGGGGGTAAATAGTTTCGACATAATATTATAATATTTTTATAATTGTAAATAATTTTTAAATTTTTTAAAATGATGTTGTCAATTTGCTACCTGCTATTTCAGCGATCAAGTAGGAGAAATAACCTAAACCTTTTTATCATGGCTCATTTCCGGTTTTACATACTCAATTATTAAGCCAACGATTAGTGTAGTCAAGTTAACTATTCTTATGTAAAATCGTAGAGATGAAGATGATAAAATCTATTAAGGTTTTCGCTACCTTTTGGTGAACTTCCGTTATAAAACTGGTTTAATTTTCACTTGATAAGTTGCTTCGCGATATCGAACTTATCATAATACTTACTCAGTTTATTACTCATATTGGCTATTACGGTTAGGATAGATTAGAAATGAATACAAATAATGGTGGTTTGCATGATTTGATTTCATGTCACTTACACCACTTATTAGGCAAATAGCCTAAGCTGCGGTTGGGATAAATTGGAAATGAATGCAGGAAATAATGGTTTACCTGATTTGATTAGTGATATGTTTAACTGGATACCAAAAACAGAGAGAGGAATACGGCTATGTAACTATATGTAGCTAATAATTAATTTTACAAAAAGCCGGATGGGGATCCGGCGGTTAATTGTTCTTAATATGGTATATGGATTTCATATCTCAGTACAAAATCACTTAATATCAATCCCCATCGATAATTAACTAACGCGAGTAATTCATCAATGTTTTAAAAATAATAACGTTCTTTTGTTAATAAACTTTTATCTGTGTTATCACTAATAATCGTTTTTAGCCTTCTAGTCCAATTAAGCGCGATGAATTGTCAAATTCTGCGCTAATTTGGTTTTCACCTTTAATTGCGACCAGCTTTAAACCATCATCAAAGGTTATTTGATAATCTTTAGCTAGCAAATAGTGTTTTATTGCAGCATAGTGATTCACTTCATAATTGGCAATTAATTGCGGGATTACGCTAGCAATGCGGTGATGAGTGTTGTTTTCTTGATGAATTTGGTTAATATTCTCATTATTAAAAGTTAACACAAGTGCACCTTGACCATAATCAGCAACATAATAACCACTTGAATCAAACATACCACTAGCAATAAGTCCAATTAGGTGTAAATTCGCTTCAGAGGTTTCAAATTTACGAATTTTAAATAAATCAATATTGTGCTCTTCACCATATTTTTTAAGCTCAAGAGACTGCTTAATAACACCTTGCGGAAGATCAGATTGTTCATTGCCCCAAGCCCAAAGCCAAGTCGTGGTCGAATGCGAAAAGGTTCCCAATAGCTGAAAAGAACAATATAAATCACCGCCAAAAACAAGTTGCTGAGCATCCATATCAATTTCCCAGGGCTTATCGTCAATAACACCATCTAAATCGATTTGCTTTTCAAAACCAAGCCCTCCATATTGTTCAATAAGTGCTTGGAATGGTTGTTTTTCTTGATGTTGTTCAGTTTGGTCGTGTTTTTTACTTTTTGAAAATAATTCTTTCAAGAATTTCATATGTATTGTTATTAAAATATTTAAAATCCAAAGTTAATAACTTTGCAATGCATACTTCAATAAAAAATAAATTATATTAAAAAATATTTTATTTTTGCACTTAAATATACAAAAAATATGATAGGATATATCAGAATTTCCTTGACATTAGTGGTATCATTTAGTTTATCCTTAAAACTCTGTTCACAATCGCTATCATTTTCTGAATCTCAGATTATTATGTACAAAGAAAATAATCTGATTAAAGCTGTCGAAAAACAGGAAGAAGCTTATCAATTCGATTTTAAATCTTCTAAAGGATTACGTTATCCCCAATTAGATGTATTTGGTGTTGGGATATATAGGGATAAAAGGATTGGGAGCAATTTAAATAATGCAAGGTCAGAAGTTGCTAATATTTTGAATATTTCGGATCCCGAAGAATTGGGTAATTGGGATGTAAGGCTTCTAAAAAGAGATATTTTGTTAGGAGGGGTAAAATTTACTTGGCCGATTTTTACAGGTGGTAAAATTAATGCAGCAATAGAAGCTTCAAAAATAAAAGCTGAAATAGGAAATAAAGAATTAGTAAGTACTAAAAACAAGCTCATTTCAGAATTGGCTCAACGATATTTTCAGGTAAAACTTGCTGAGGAGGCTGTTATAGTAAGAAAGCAAGTATTGGACGCTATGAATAAGCATTTATATAATGCATCAAAAATGGAAGAACAAGGATTGATTGCTCCTGTTGAAAAGCTTCAAGCAGATGTAGCCGTTTCTGAAGCAAATCGTCAATATCTTGCTGCCCAAAAAGACGCTGAATTGACACGACTGGCTTTGGCAAATACTTTAGGAATAGATGGGATAAGTCAAGAATTATCTACTCCTTTCTTTATTGTTCCGCTTTTACAGCCATTAGAATATTATCAGAATTTTGCTATTGATAATTATCCTGAGTTACAGAAACTTCAGCTACAAATTGATTTAGCTAATCAAGGGCTAAAATCCAAGCAATCTACTTATTATCCAACAATATCAGCATTAGGTAATTCAATTTTAGTACATAACAATCCGATAGGCGGAGTGGAAAAAAATAAAAAACCATGGTCTTTAGGAGTAGGGTTGTCTTATAATATTTTTAGCGGTTTTCAACATAAAAATGAGATAAAAGCCGCTAAGGCAACTAAAGAGAGTATTGAATTTCAACAAGAGAAAGCGAAAAAAGATATTCGTACAATGATTGAAAAAATATTTCAAGATTTACAAAAGCAGGAAGAGCAGATACAAAATTTGGAGGTTCAGATTGTACAAGCAGAAGAATTAGTAAGAGTTAGAGCAAGAGGTTTTTCTGAAGGAGTACAAACCTCTACGGATGTAGTAGATGCAGAAGTTAATTTATCAGGGATAAAACTACAAAAATTACAGGCCAGTTATGATTATGTAGTTGATTTAGCATCTTTATTAGAATATAGCGGATTAAGTCAAGATTTTATAAAATATACGAATCAATAGTCATTTATATGAAAAGTAAACTTATAAGTTCAATCATAAGTATTATTATAATAGTAGCAATAATAGGACTATCCATATGGTTTATGAATAAACCAGCAAAGGAAACTATTCAAGGACAAGTAGATGCTACTCAAATTAATGTGTCTCCTAAAATAGCTGGAAGATTGGAACAAGTTTTAATAAAAGAAGGAGATATGGTGAAAGAAGGAGATTTATTAGCTGTTTTAAGCACACCTGAGTTAGATGCGAAATTAGTACAAGCTGAATCAGCAAAAGCTGCTGCAGAAGCTCAAGATAAGAAAGCGAAGACAGGAACCAGATATGAGCAGATCCAAGGAGCCTTAAACCAATGGCAACAGGCAAAAGCTTCTGCTGAATTAGCAGAAAAAACTTACCAAAGAATGCAGAATTTATACAATGATAAAGTTATTTCTGCACAAAAAAGGGATGAAGCCTATACACAAAGTAAAGCATCTAGAGAGCAAGAAAAAGCAGCTTATGCAAATTATGAAATGGCCTTAAACGGATCTAGAAGTGAAGATAAAGAAGCGGCATCGGCACAAGTAAATCAGGCGCAAGGAGCAATTGAAGAAGTGCTGGCCTATAAAAAAGAAGCAAAAGTTTTGTCTCCCGCAACCGCAGAAGTTTTAAAAATAATTCCTAATAGAGGGGAGGTGGTTAGTGCTGGATATCCTATTGTTAACCTTGTAGATTTAAATGATGTCTGGGTTGTCTTTAATATTAAAGAAAATTTAATGGGAAGCTTTAGTAAAGGAACCACTTTCGAAGCTCAAATTCCTGCTTTAAATAATAAAAAGATCAAATTACAAGTTCGTTATATTGCTGCTCAAGGTGATTTTGCCACATGGAATGCTACCAAGACTCAAGGCGATTTTGATATGAAAACCTTTGAAATTAAAGCCTATCCTACAGAAAAAGTTGAAGGATTGAGACCTGGTATGAGTGCTTTAGTAGATGAAAAATCTTTGAAGAAAAACTAATGCGAAAAGGTTTTTTTCCTATATTTTTAAAAGAATTTCAACGGCTACTGACTAGTCCAAGATTACTGTTTTTGGCGGTTATTCTACCTTGTGGAATATTTCTATATTATGCAAGTTTATTACAACAAGGAGTTCCAAGAAAATTTCCTGTTGTTTTACTGGATCAAGATAAATCTAACACTTCTAGGAAATTAGGAAGAATGTTAAATGCAACTTCTTCATTAAACATTATAACTGAAGTTGAAAATCAGCAAGATGGAGAAAAACTAATTAGGACGGATCAAGCTTTTGCGTTACTTGTCATTCCAGTAAATTTTGAAAAAAATATGTATAGAAACATAAGTTCTCAGTTAGTATGTTTCTACAATAATAATTATTTATTAGCTGGAGGACTCATTAACAAAGCCTTTCAATCTACAGTAGGAACGCTTGCTGCTCAAGCACATATAAACGGATTAACCCAACAGGGTTTAACTCAAAAACAAGCTATAGCAGCGACATCACCTATAAGTACTAAACAGCATATATTATTTAACCCTTATACAAATTATTCTTATTATCTTACTGTTTCACTAATGCCTATGGCTTTGCAGGTTATTATGATAGTAGTATCAATTTATGTATTAGGGTCTGTATTGAAAGAAAGGAAAGGAAGAGAATTATTCGTTGCAAGTAGAGGAAATGTATGGATTTCATTTTGGGCTAAATCATTACCATATACCATTCTATTTTCTATCGTTGGCTTCTTTATGAATAGTTTATTATATTATAAGATAGGAATTACTTTAAGAGGTAATTTTTTTATAGTAAATATTTATTTTATAGTTTTTGTATTAGTTTGCCAGCTATTAGGTTTATTTTACGTTAGCTTTAATAAAGATTTACGTACTGCACTTACGTTAGGTGGCTCTTATTCAGCTATAGCGTTTTCATTTACAGGATATACTTTTCCTAAAGAAGGATTACCAGATGTGATACAATACATAAGTTATACCTTTCCATTTACTTCCTATTTACGTTTTATAATTGATTATGCAATAAGAGGTATAGAAATTGGAAGCTTAAACTTCGGATATATAATAGCTTTTATGGTATTCTGCGCATTAGGATTTATTTCAATGCCTCGTTACAATCGATTATTAAAAAAAGGAGGATATTATGCTTAAAGTTTTGTTAGAATATATATCAGTAATTGGTAAAACATTTCTAAGAGAGATTCGTCTTATATTATCCGATTCCGCTGTAAAATCATCCTATCTTATAAGCCCTATTATTGTTGGATTCTTATATTCCTACATATACTCCCATGAAGTAGTTACAAAAATACCAATTGCTGTGGTTGATCAAGATCAGTCACAAATGACTCATACGTTAACACGTATGTTGAATTCCTCTCAACAGGTAAAAATAAATCATTCAGCTACAAGCTTACTAGAAGCGGAAAATCTTTTTAATTTGGGAAAAGTAAAAGGAATTATTTTATTTCCTAAGGATTTTTCCAGAGATTTACAAAGAGGAGAAGTTCCTTCTATTGCTGTATATTGTGATGCTTCTTATATGCTTTATTATAAACAGTTTTTAACTTCAGTAACGGCTTCCGTTGGAAACTTTAGTGCTCAAATAGAAGTTAATAAACTTATGGCCAGTGGGGCATCTCAAAGACAAGCAGTTGCTTCCCGAAGACCCATAGAAACCATATCTGTACCATTATTCAATATTGGATCAGGATATGCAACATTCGTAATGCCGGTTGTATTTTTAATAGCAATTCAGACATTGCAAATTTCGGCAATGGGTGTATTAGGAGGGACACAAAGAGAAAGAAAATCATTTATTAAATTATATCCTTTTATTAAAAGACCGTTGGGAGCTATTCCTGTATTATTAGGAAGATCAGGAGCATATATGTTAATATCTATGATTCTTATGGTAATACAAGTAGGTTTAGTTATGGGACTTTTTAATTTTCCGCAACGAGGAAATCCTTTTGAGATATTCATTTTTTTAATACCATTTATATTTTCAGTAACATTTTTAGGAATTTTCTTAATGAATTTTTTTAAGCAGAGAGAAGATGCTATCATGGTAGTTACTATTTTTTCTATACCCTCCTTATTTTTATGCGGAGTATCTTGGCCAACATTGGCTTTTCCTGATTGGATAAAAGGTGTTTCTTATTTATTCCCGTCTACTCTGGCAGTAAAAGGTTTTTTAGAAATAACACAATTCGGAGCTAGCCTTATTGAAATTAAAGAACTTTGGATGCAAATGTGGCTAACTTGCTTCGTTTATTTTATTCTAGCTGCTTTAACTTTAAAAAGATTAGCTTTTGTTAGTTTAGGAAAATAAAATAAAAATAATATTATTTAGAATATTTTTTTTAGTAAAAGCAAGTAAATATTGCTTTATATGTTTATTTGTTGAAAAAATATTTTATTTAATGAATATAAATATATTTTCAACTTGTGAGTTATATCATATATAATAGAAAAAATTATGTTGATTTATATTATTAGATTTGTATATACAAAAAAAGAAAATTAATTTATTTTAAATTATGGAAGACTTAATAAAATCACTAGAGAAACATGGAATCTCAGGTATTACAGAAATTGTTCACAATCCTACCTATGAACAACTTTATCAAGCTGAAATGGACCCTAAAAATGAGGGATATGAAAAAGGAGAATTGACTACATCGGGAGCCGTAGCAGTTAAAACAGGAGTTTTTACCGGACGTTCGCCTAAAGATAGATATATTGTTAAAGATTCAGTAACCGAAAATACTATATGGTGGGATGGAAAAATTAATGTTCCAACAACGCCACAAATTTTTGATAATCTAAAAGGTTTAGTTGCAAAACAACTTTCCAACAAAAAACTATATGTGGTTGACACATTTTGTGGAACTAATAAAGATACAAGAATGAAAGTTCGTTTTGTTATGGAAGTGGCATGGCAGGCACATTTTGTTACCAATATGTTTATACGTCCATCCCAATACGAACTTGAAAATTATGGAGAACCTGATTTCTTTATTATGAATGGTTCTAAAGTAACCAATCCGAACTGGAAAGAACAAGGACTTAATTCTGAAAACTTTGTTATGTTTAACTTAACACAAAAAGTTCAGATTATAGGAGGAACTTGGTACGGTGGAGAAATGAAAAAAGGAATGTTCTCTATGATGAATTATTATTTACCATTAAAAGGTATGGCTTCTATGCACTGTTCAGCTAATGTAGGTGAAGCAGGAGATGTAGCTATATACTTTGGTCTATCGGGAACAGGAAAAACAACTTTATCAGCAGACCCTAAACGTTATCTGATCGGAGATGATGAGCACGGATGGGATGACAACGGTGTATTTAATTATGAAGGCGGTTGCTATGCAAAAGTTATTGATCTTTCTGAAGAGAAAGAGCCGGATATATGGAGAGCAATTAGAAGAGATGCCTTACTAGAAAACGTAGTTGTAAAATCTAATGGAGAAGTTGATTTTAAAGATAAATCCATCACTGAAAATACACGTGTTTCTTACCCTATTTACTACATTAATAAAATTGTTCTTCCATCAAAAGCAGGGCATGCTAAAAAAATCATTTATTTATCAGCAGATGCCTTTGGAGTACTACCTCCAGTATCAATTTTAGATGAAGAACAAGCACAATATCATTTCTTATGTGGATACACCTCTAAATTAGCAGGAACAGAAAGAGGAATTACAGAACCTCTACCATCATTTTCACCAGCATTTGGAGAAGCATTCCTATCATTACATCCAACTCAATATTCAAAAACTCTGGTATCTAAAATGAAACAGCATGGAGCGAAAGCATATTTAGTAAATACAGGATGGAATGGAACAGGTAAACGTATATCATTAAAAGATACTCGTGCAATTGTAGATGCTATTATAGATGGTTCTATTGAAAAAGCGCAAACCAATAAAATTCCATATCTTAACTTAACTTTCCCAACAAAATTACCTAATGTATCAGATATATTAGATCCTAGAACAACTTATTCAAATGTATCTGAATGGGAAACAAAAGCAAAAGATTTAGCAGCTAAGTACATTGCAAACTTTGAGCAATATACTGATACTGAAGAAGGAAAAAAATTAGTTGCAGCTGGACCTAAATTGTAATTTTAAAAACACTTAATTATAATAAACTTTGAATTCCCTGAATTTTTCAGGGAATTTTTTATATTATGTTATTATATGTTGATTAAGAGATAAATAATTTAATAAATTCTTATTTTAGTAAGATAAATGATTATATGAAATGAAAAAGAATATGAAAATTTTAATGTTAGCCGGAGATTTTGTTGAAGATTACGAAATAATGGTTCCATATCAGTCACTATTATCTTTAGGAGTAGAAGTAGATGTAGTATGTCCGGATAAAAAAGCCGGTGATAGCATAGTAACTGCGATTCACGATTTTGTTGGATTTCAAACTTATCAAGAGTTAAGAGGTCATAATTTTATAATCAATAAAACTTTTTCAGAGATTAATCCTGATGAATACAACGGGCTGTTTATAACAGGCGGAAGAGCTCCCGAATATATCCGTTTAAATGATAAAGTGCTTGATATTACACAATATTTCTTTACACAGCAAAAACCCGTTGCAGCAATCTGTCATGGAATACAGGTTTTAACGGCAGCTGGCGTAATAAAAGGAAGAACAGTTACATGCTATGAAGCAGTGGCGCCCGAAGTAAAATTGGCTGGAGCCATTTATAAAAAAGTGGATGCTACAGATACTGTACTTGATGGTAATCTAGTTACTTCACCTGCATGGCCGGGAAATGCTAAAATTCTTAGAGATTTTTATAAAATGTTAGGCATTATAATTACAAATTAAAACATACATATCATCTCACTAATTGTTTATAATATTTAGAATCTAAAAAAGAATAATACTTTATAACGAAAATGCAATATCTAAAAAATATTGATTTGACATTAAGTTTATAAAAGACAGCTATTACATAAAAGATTAGATTAATATTTCACTACTGAAAAAATGAAAGTTAGAAAAGGAATTCGGTTTATTTCCAAAACATGAGCAAAAAGGAATAAAGTTTGATTTTAGTAATACATCCTAAGTAATTAATTCTCATAAATAGTTTACGAGAAATAGCTTATTTACTTTTTAATAAAATCCCTTTTTAAATTGATATATAATTTAGAATTCTAAATTATCTTGTTATTTTCCTTAGAATAAAAAATAGAGCTAATCGATTATAACACATAATGATACAATTAGAGGATATATAAGATTTTTTTTAATTTATGATATAAAAGAAAACGAAGTGCATTTTGGTTTAAACGATACTTCATTTAAATTATAGAATTAGCGTTTTCGTCGTATATCAAAATAGTTGCAATAGTAAAGTAAATACCCTCTTAAAATAAAATTCAAATATATATGAACCTAATTAAATCTTTTCATAAATTAATAGTTAGGTCTAATTTAAAATAAGCGTATTCAGAAATAATACTTAACCATTAATAACCTCTTCATTAAGTAAACTGTAGTAATTTTCTTAAAAATTCATACCTTTGATTTTCGTATGAAAGATTTATTTGCAGATTTAAACGAAGTTCAAAAACAGGCAGTTAGCACAACCGAAGGACCTCTAATGATTATTGCGGGAGCAGGTTCTGGAAAGACAAGAGTTTTAACGTATAGAATTGCCCATCTTATAGATAAAGGTGTTGACTCTTTTAATATTCTAGCCTTAACCTTTACAAATAAGGCAGCTCGTGAGATGAAAGAGAGGATATCGTCATTAATTGGGGGTACTGAAGCTAAAAATTTATGGATGGGAACTTTTCATTCTGTTTTTGCAAGAATTTTACGTGCAGAAGCAAATAAGTTAGGATTTCCTTCAAACTTTACAATTTATGATCAGCAAGATTGTCTAAATGTAATTAAAAAGATAATCAACGAATTACAGCTTGATACGGATATTTATAAACCTAAACAAGTTTTAGGAAGAATATCAAGTTATAAAAATAATCTGATAACTGTTCGTGCCTACTTTAATAATCCTGAATTAATAGAAGCCGATACAGCTGCTATGCGTCCCAAAATAGGACAGATTTACCAAGTATATGTAGAACGTTGCTTTAAGTCAGGTGCCATGGATTTTGATGATCTGTTGCTTCGTACCAATGAATTGCTTACACGTTTCCCTGAATCATTGGCTAAATATCAAGATCGTTTTCGTTATATTATGGTAGATGAGTATCAAGACACTAATCATTCACAATATTTAATAGTGAAAGCGTTGGCTTCAAGATTCGAAAACATTTGTGTAGTTGGTGATGATGCGCAATCCATTTATGCTTTTCGGGGCGCTAATATCAGGAATATACTTAATTTTAAAAAAGATTACCCGGATGCCCAAATTATCCCTCTTGAACAAAATTACCGATCTACACAAATAATTGTTGAAGCAGCTAATGAAGTAATAGCTAAAAACCGCGACCAATTAGAAAAAAATGTTTGGACACAAAATCCATCAGGAGATAAAATCCCTGTTTATAGAGCACTATCCGATGCCGATGAGGCGAATTATGTAGCTTCAGAGATTTTTTCACTTAAAATGTCACAACAGAAAAAAAATAAAAATTTCGCTATACTTTATCGAACAAATGCACAATCTAGAGCCATTGAAGAAGCATTGCGAAAAAAAAATATATCTTATAAGGTATTCGGAGGACTTTCATTTTATCAAAGAAAAGAAATTAAAGATCTTCTAGCCTACCTAAGAATTTTAGTAAATCCTAAAGATCAAGAAGCTCTGTTAAGAATAATTAATTATCCTGCTCGTGGAATTGGAGATACTACTATTAATAAACTTATTGTTGGAGCCGATCAACAAGGAAAATCTTTAGATGAAATCTTAGAGCAGATAGAGTTTTATGGTAATTCATTAGGCATTAACAAGTCAACAATCGATAAATTAGCCAATTTTTGGACTATGATTAAGAGTTTTCAAGTATTATTGAAAACTGAAGATGTATATGAAGTTGCCATGCGAGTAGCCGTCACTTCCGGATTATTAAAAACTTTGAAAGAAGACGATACCCCTGAAGGAATATCCAGAGTTGAAAACATTCAGGAATTATTAAATAGTTTACAAGGTTTTGTTGATGAACAAAGACAGCTAGATGGAGGTGATCCAAGTTTGAATTTTTTTCTGGAAAATATAGCTTTAGCCTCTGATTTAGATTCGGAAGATGGAGAAGAAGATAAAGTTTCTTTAATGACTATCCATTTAGCAAAAGGATTAGAATTTCCCATTGTTTTCATTGTTGGATTAGAAGAAAATTTGTTTCCTTCTCAAATGTCGTTGAATACTCGACAAGAATTGGAAGAAGAAAGAAGATTATTTTACGTGGCTTTAACAAGAGCAGAAGAAAAAGCCTATTTCACTTACGCTACAACCCGTTTCAGGTGGGGGAAAATAGTTGATGGAGAACCTAGTAGATTTTTAGAAGAAATCAGTGAAAAGCATTTGGAGGTATTAAATATTAATTTTACCAATTCCATTAGAAATAATTCTGGATTAAATTTGGATTTGTTTGAAGATGATTTTGTGCCTCGCTACCCTAAAGGACCTAACCCTAAGTACCAAAAAAACGATGCTCAAGTAAAATCTCCACAAAATTTAAAACCAATTTCGAGTGCAAAATTAACAAATCCGGTTGGCGGATCGATTGCTAATTTAAAAATTGGTGATCATGTATTGCATGATCGTTTTGGTAAGGGAAAAGTTATATCAATTGAAGGTGATCCTGAAAATGCAAAGGCACTTATTAATTTTGAAAATGAAGGGGATAAAAAGCTCTTATTAAAATTTGCTAAGCTAAAAGTGATAGAATAATATTGATCAAACTAATTAGAAATAAATATAATCAAAAAACGACCTATAAAGTCGTTTTTTTTTGTTGTTAATATAATAAATTTACTGCCTTAAGTCTTCATTTTTTATTTAATTAAATAAATTTATGGCGTATATACATTTTTCAAAAATATATAATAATAAATTACATTTGAGTAAGAAAATTTGTTTATAATTTTCCATTTATTAACCAATTATAAAAGATATAACTCAAACATTTCGTTAAAAGATTTATTTATCTTAAAAATATACTTTTATGATTATAAAATAAATATTTTTTTTTAATTATTGTAATTTGCTATTTTATTTTTAAAATCAATATAATTTATATGTTATATATTATAATATATCAATTATAGTAACTTTATTTTTTTATATACATAATGTGAATTTTTTAAAATAAAAATAAAATTAGATAATAATTTGCAATTTGGCATAGTAATAGCTATATTGCATGTAAATATTATATTATGAGAGATATTTATACTATATTAAAATCATTCAATGATTTTAAGTAAAGGTTTTATTAACACTCATATAAAAAAACTTTATTAAATAATTTAGAACAATTAGAATGAGCAACGAGAAGTTGACTACTACTGCCGGTAATCCGATAGCTAATAACCAAAAATCATTGACGGCAGGATTAAGAGGTCCGGTTCTGATGCAAGATTACCAGTTAATTGAAAAATTAGCTAATCAAAACAGAGAACGTATACCTGAGAGAGTAGTTCACGCTAAAGGTTGGGGGGCTTTCGGGACCTTTACAGTGACTCATGATATTACACGCTACACAAGAGCAAAGATTTTTTCTGAAATAGGAAAAAAAACCAGAATGTTGGCTCGATTCTCAGTTGTTGCTGGTGAGTCTGGTGCTTCAGACCTTGATAGAGATGTTAGAGGTTTTGCCTTGAAATTTTATACTGAAGAGGGAAATTGGGATATGGTTGGAAATAATACTCCCGTATTCTTCATAAGAGACGGGTACAAATTTCCTGATTTTATACATACTCAGAAAAGGCACCCCAAAACTAATTTAAGATCAAGTGAAGCCATGTGGGACTTTTGGTCATTAACACCCGAGAGTTTACACCAAGTTACTATATTAATGTCAGATAGAGGTATCCCTAAAAGTCCTATGCATATGCATGGATTTAGTTCACATACTTTTTCGTTCTGGAATGATAAAGGGGAAAGATTTTGGTTTAAACTTCATTTTAAAACTCAGCAAGAAATAAAAAATTTAACTAATAAAGAAGCTGAAGAAATAACCGGAAAAACAAGAGAGTTTTATCAAGAACAACTATATGGAGCGATAGAAAAAGGTGATTTCCCAAAATGGACAGTATATGCCCAAATTATGCCTGAAGAAGATGCTTTAAAGACACCTTATAATCCTTTTGATTTAACTAAGGTCTGGCCTCATGCTGATTATCCATTAATTGAAATAGGAATTATGGAATTGAATGAGAATCCCAGCAATTATTTTCAATATATTGAAAATGCAGCATTTTCACCTTCAAATATAGTCCCTGGTATATCCTTTTCTCCGGATAAGGTACTACAAGCAAGAATATTCTCTTATGCAGATGCACATCGTTATCGATTAGGTACTCATTATGAATTATTACCTGCTAATCATGCTTTAGTAGAAAACAATCCGTATTATAAAGATGGACAAATGCGATTTTTTGAAAATTTAAATGAAAATCCTGACGCTTATTATGAACCCAATTCTAAAAATGGTCCAGTAGAAGATCGTTCGTTTCAAGAGCCACCTTATAAAATCCATGGAGATGCTGAGAGATATGAAGAAAATGATACATACGGTGATTTTAAGCAGCCCGGAGATCTTTTCAGATTATTTACAGAACAAGAAAAGCAAAGACTATTTAATAATATTAAGGATGCCATGCAGGGGGTGTCAAGAGAAATTATAGAAAGGCAATTAAAATTGTTTGATCAAGCAGATCCGGAGTATGGGAATGGAGTAAGAAAAGCATTAGGATTTATATAATTAATGATAAATTATTTAGGTCTGCCGAATTCTATTCGGCAGATTTTTTTTAATAAAATTTTATATGGGAACAAAGGAAATTTTATTTCAAGCAATAAGAGAATATGATTTAGATTTAATTACTAAAATTTTGAAAGAAGATATATCTTTATTAAACAGTAAAGACAACCGAGGATACAATCCTTTACTTTTAGCATCTTATTATGGATATGAAGATATAGTTAATTTCATATTAGAGTTAGATCCTATGATTGATGATAAAGATACTAGCGGAAATACGGCTTTGATGGGAGTGTGCTTTAAAGGGTTTGAAAATATCGCAGTCAAATTAATTAATGCTGGAGCAAATGTTAATGAAACGAATAATTGCGGTGCTACGGCATTAATTTATGCAGCTTCTTTTAATAGACTTTCAATGGTTAAATTATTATTAGAAAGGGGAGCCGATCATACGATTGCAGATATTAGAGGTAATACGGCGACCTTGCATGCGAAAATACAAGGTTTGAAAGAAATTTTAGCTTTATTGGAAAAGATATATTAACTTTATAAATTCAATACGTTTATTTTAAATTATGCGACATTATATTTATAGAAAATATATAATGGTGTATAATATTAATCATTATTTAAGTTGAATGATAAAAAAATAATGTATAATGAGTCTTATAAGTTAGTTTGAAGATAAAGATGGAAGATAATTTAAAAAAGATATTAGATACACGAGAAGAGCGTAATATTCTACTGAGCATACTGAAATACGGAAGAAAAAATTTTGATAATTCAATTGATTTTATAGATCATATCACACAAATGCTCTATAAAAATCCTTCCATTAAAGAAAAATTTATTGAGCGCCTTGTTCCTTTATTCCGAAATATATATATGCAGAAGTTTATCACGGATTTCGGAATATTTACAAATGATAAACTAATATCTTTATTTTTTAGGCAAATCGGTAATAAATTATTACCACAAATCTCAGATGATCAAACATTGTTATCATTAGCAAATGAAGTTCTTTATTCTAATGTTAATCACAATTTTTTGAAATTAATTCCTCTTGATCGTTGGCAAAAGTTTTATGAGGTTTTATTTAGTGACGATGTTGTCATTTGCAATTCCGGATATGTAAAAAAACAGATAAGAGAAGGTGCCCTTATATTAATAGATAGAGTAGTGGGCGGAGCTGCTGATCCAGAAGTATTTAAAATGAGTTATATAAGGAATATAGAAGAAAATCCTTTTCAAAAATTAACGAGTCGCTTAATAAAAATATTACAAGACCATGAATTTATTGATTTAGATAAAATAAATGTTTTATGTGAACAAATAAAATTATGTAAAATCTACCTAGATAATATTATCGACCAAAAAGAAAGTAAAGGAATATCATTGGCCATTACAATAAAAGTAACCTGTTTAAGACAACAAATTGATCGTATACTTATTCTAATAAATGCATTGTATTTATTGGATAATAAGCCATTATCCTTGGCTATGGCTAATTTAACTAAAAAATTATTGGGAATATATTCTACAAAAAGTAGTGTCACGAATTCGTTTCAAAGCACTCTTTATGTGGTAACATCATTAGTAACGTGGCATAATAGACAAGCGGGAGAGAAATATATAACTAATACTTCAAAAGAATATATGCAAATGCTTTATTCGGCGATGGGAGGTGGATTTCTAGTTGCCATATTGTGTTTTATAAAGGCACAAATAGGCATGCATACCTATACACCATTCATTCAAGCATTATTATACAGCTTAAATTATTCTTGGGGTTTTGTCTCAATATATTTAATACATTGGACATTAGCAACTAAACAACCGGCAATGACTGCAGCAACATTAGCACATGCGTTAAATCAGGATGAAAAATCTGCCAGTGATTATAAAGAATTCGGGTTGTTATTTACACGTATATTTAGAAGTCAGTTTATCGCTTTTATAGGAAATGTATTTGCTGCATTTATTGTGGGCATAGGTTTGTATTATTTGTTATCCTATTTTACGGGTATCGAATTAATAAATTTACATAAAGCGACAGATTTTCGTGATGAAGTAGTACATATGGATTATAAAATTTTTTGGTTTGCATCCATTGCTGGAATTTTCTTATTTATATCCGGTTTAATTTCCGGTATTACAGAAAATTATACTCGTTACCATAATATTCCGGAAAGACTTTATAATCATCCCTTATTAAAACGATTTATAAAAGAAAAAAGAAGAAGAAATTGGGTTAACTGGTACAATAATAAAATTGGAGGGATTTCAGGAAATGTATTTTTAGGTATATGTTTAGGCAGCGCTTTTTTAATAGGCAATTTTCTAGGAATACCTTTTGATATTCGTCACATTACATTCTCAGGAGGTAATTATGCAATGGCACTTTCCTATTTTAATTTTAATATTTCTTGTACGGACTTTATTTTAGGTTTTATAGGTATATTTGGAATTGGATTATGCAATTTTTTGGTAAGTTTTTCTTTATCATTATGGGTAGCTATGAAATCAGTTAATGTTCCTACTAAAGAAATGGGAAAAATCTTATATTCGGCTTTAAAACTATTTATTAGAAATCCTGCGCGTTTTTTCTTGCCAATTGATTAAAAAAAAGCGACTTTCAGAATTACTGTAAGTTGAAATTATAGTTAAGGTGGTTTATTTCAATTTTATTTTATAATAATGATTTTTTTATTTATTTTCTTTCCATTTTCAAGTTTAAAATGTAGGTAATAAATTCCGGGATGAGGAATATAGAAATTTTCATTTATCAAGCCATTAATCTTTTTTGAAATAACTACTTGTCCTAACTCATTAAAAATGGTAATTTGTTTCGTATTAATTGGAAAATCACAACTAAAACTCTGTCTAGCAGGATTAGGATACACCTTTATATTATTTTTATTAGATTCATTATCTTCATTTTTAATGTTACTGGAAAGTGCTCGATAGGCATTTATTCTTCCGTACCCATAGTATTTATCCCAGCCTGGCGTGTCTTCAGAAGGCTCTCCCATTTGATCATCGGCCGTTTTTTCAATAATTGATTTAATTTCAGAAGGAGTCCTCTTTGAATTTTGGGCTAATAACAAAGAAGCTAATCCGGAAACATGAGGTGTAGCTTGTGAAGTTCCACTCATGTAATATACTACATTTAAAAGATCGTTGTTTACCAAGCCGAAAATAACGTCTCCAGGAGCTACAACAGATATGTATTTACCATAATTACTACCTGAAAGTAGAACATTATAAAATGGATTCGAACGATTTGATTGAGCATTTATGGCACCTACTGCTATAACCCCGGGATAAGCTGCGGGGTAGTTTATTTTTTCATTGTTATCATTACCCATAGCAGCGACTACAACAACATTGTTTTTTAATGCTTTCTCAATAGCTTTACTCATAAGAATAGAATTTTCGTGCCCTCCCAAAGATAAATTTATAACTCTGGCACCATTGTCAACAGCATAATGTATCGCTTCACTAATATCAGTATTATAACCTTCTCCATTGTTGTCTAAGGTTTTTAATATCATTAATTTACAATTCCAATCTATCCCAGTATAGCTTAATTTGTTGTTAGCATGAGCACCAATAATTCCTGCTACGTTAATAGCATGATCATTTTTGGAAGATAAATCATTAGAATCCTCATTTTTAATAAAGTTTTTACCCTTTTTGATCCACAATCGATCTTTAATCTCAGGATGATTTACATTTAAACCGGTATCTATTATTGCTACTATAATTGAGTCATTTCCTGTTTCAATTTCCCAAGCTTTTTCTATATTAATATCTACTCCGTTTTTAGAGTGAAAATTTCTTAAAGCAGTAGAGATAAATCCATCATTATTTAACCCCCACTGATATCTGTAATTGGGATCATTAGGACTAATCACAGCTTGTTTAATTTGGTGGACTTGTGTTTTATAAATATAGTTTGGCTCTGCATACTCAATCTCTCCTGTTTTATAATATTCATCTATAATTTTCTGAATATTGGTTTCGCTTGAAAATTCAACGGTATATATGCTTGAATTATCTTTTTCACTGAGTATAATTTTCTCTATTTTATTGGATGAGAAGAGCTTATTTATTTTAGATATTCCTTTTGCTTGACCTATTTCTCCATTAGATTTATCTTTTAATTTAACGATGATTTTAGTAGGAGTTTGTCCTTTAATGTAAAGCAGTGATAATATAAAAAAAAGAACAAAATATGAATTTTTCATTTCGATTTTAAAAATAGTTTCTAATATATATTTTGAGATATCTCAATAATAACTTTTGTAGCCTTAATCATTGATTCAAGAGGAATAAATTCATATGGACCGTGAAAATTAAGTCCTCCCGCAAAAATATTTGGACAAGGTAAACCCATATATGAAAGTTTAGAACCGTCAGTTCCTCCTCTAATAGCTTTTATATTTGATTCAACACCTGCTTTCTCCATGGCATTTTTTGCAATATCAATGATAAACATTTTATCTTCTATTTTTTCACGCATGTTAAAATATTGATCTTCAATCTCAATTTTGAAAATTCCTTCACCATATTTAGAGTTGAGCTGGTTAATAATATTCTTCATTTTTTCCTTACGTGATTCATATTTTTTTAAATCATGATCACGAATGATATACTGTAATTGAGCCTTTTCAACATTTCCGGTAATTTTTGTCAAATGATAAAATCCTTCATATCCTTCTGTGTTTGCAGGCGTTTCTAAAGGTAATGAATTAGAAAACTCAACCGCAAGTAATCCTGCATTAATCATTTTGCCTTTAGCTGATCCGGGATGAACGCTTTTTCCTGTTATAGTGATTACAGCAGCGCCGGCATTGAAATTTTCAAATTCGAGTTCTCCCACTTCTCCACCATCAACAGTATATGCCCATTTTGCGCCAAACTTTTTAACATTAAATAGATCGGCACCTTTTCCAATTTCTTCATCAGGAGTAAATCCTACAGCTATTCTTCCATGTTTAATATCATTGTGTTGTAGCAAATATTCTGCAGCCGTAACAATTTCGGCTATTCCGGCTTTATCGTCAGCGCCGAGTAAAGTTGTTCCGTCTGTAGTTATTATTGTTTCTCCGATGTGATCTTTAAGTTCCGGAAATTCGTTAACTCTTAATGTGAAACCTGTAATTTTATTCAAAATTAAATCTTCACCCTCATAATTTTCCCATATTTGCGGGTTTACATTTTCGCCTGAAAAATCAGGTGAAGTATCATAATGAGATATAAAACCGACAGTTGGCAAATCTTGAGAACTATTAGAAGGTACATAGCCCATTACATATCCATTTTCATCAATTGAAACATTTTCCAAGCCTATAGACAGTAATTCTTCATATAAATAATTAGCTATTTTCCACTGTCTTTCAGTACTTGGTATTTTATCAATACCTGGTTCACTAGTTGAGTGAAAACTTACATATTTTAAAAATCGATTAAGAAGTTTGTCTTTCCAAAGAGATGATAAATTTGTTGACATTAGATTATGATATAGTGATAATTTTATCAAATTTATAAAAAAATCTATTTGTTAGTAAATTATTTAATCTAAATATACATACCGTTAATCAAATCTTATAAATATGTTTTTAGATTGAATATTATATAAATGATGTAAAAAACAAAATAAGATTACTTTAAATATGGAAAAAGAATAATTTTTATCTGTATTGAAGTGAATAATATAAATTATTTTCAAATAAAATTTATATATTATAAGTTTCTTATATTATTAATCCCCCAAAAATGGGATAATAAGCCTTAGTGTATATTCTAAGATCTATTTAATAAATAAGGAAATGAAAGTCTTTGAATGGAATAGATAGCTAAATATTATTCAGTAAATGGCCAAAGTAATCTTTTTTAGTTTTCAAATAATCCAAATTTTCTTTTTCAGGATTTATTTCTAGAGGTATTCTTTTTACTAATTTAATTGAACTTTCACTTATATAGGAAATTTTTTCGGGATTATTAGTTAATAAATTTATAGAAGTGATTCCTAAATCTTCTAATATTTCCACCGCAATTTTAAAATCTCTTGCATCTGCAGGAAAACCCAATTCAATATTTGCCTCTGCGGTATTGAGTCCTTGGTCTTGAAGATTATATGCCTTTAATTTATTGATGATGCCGATATTTCTTCCTTCTTGTCTTAAATAAAGAAGAATACCTCCATTTTCATGTATATATTTCATAGCTGCGTCAAGCTGCTTTCCACAGTCACATCTTTTAGAGTGAAATAAATCTCCAGTTATGCACTCAGAATGAATACGAATATTTACGGTTTGATTTAAGTTGGTATTCTCACTTATCATAGCTAGATGAGGCATCCAGTCATTTTCATTATCCGAGTAAGCTATTATTTGATATTGTCCCCATTCAGTGGGTAATTTTGCTTCCGCTTGTCTTTTCATCTTCATTATTTACAAAAAGCAAAATTAACATAATTATTAATATTAAAAATGCAGATTCCAAATTAATTCATTAATTAGAGTTCAAAATGACTAACTATATAGCAATCAATTTTTAACCTAAAAACAGTATCTTTGTATATATAAATAAATTAATTTTATGACTAAAATTTTAATTGTTGAGGATGAGGAAACTATACGAAGAGTATTAAAAAGCATACTTTTAGAAGAGGATAAAAAATTTGAGATAGACGAGGCTCAAGATGGATTAGAAGCTAAACAATTAATTGATAAAAATGAGTATGACTTGGTAATATGTGATATTAAAATGCCTAAGATGGACGGTGAAGAATTACTTTGTCAAGTAATGGAAGAAAAGCCGCTTTTACCTTTTATAATGATTTCAGGACATGGTACTATTGAGATTGCGGTAAATTGTATAAAGAAAGGTGCATTCGATTATATCTCTAAACCTCCCGATTTGGGTAGATTGTTGAGTGCCGTACGAAATGCATTAGATAAGAAAAATCTTATAAGTGAAAATCAAAAACTTTTTTCACAGAATAAAATTTTGAAGAAAAAAGTAAGCAAAAAATATGAGATGATCGGTAACTCTAAAAAACTTAGAGAAATTAAAGAAATGATTGAAAAAATTGCTTTAACTGATGCGAGAGTTCTCATAACAGGGCAAAACGGTACAGGAAAAGAATTAGTTGCCCATTCTATTCATGAAAAAAGTGAGAGAGCAGCTATGCCTATGGTAGAGGTTAACTGTGCGGCCATCCCTTCTGAATTAATTGAAAGCGAGCTTTTCGGCCATATGAAAGGCTCTTTTACAGGTGCAGTAAAAGATAAGCAAGGTAAATTTGAATTAGCTAATAAGGGTACTCTTTTTCTGGATGAGATAGGAGATATGAGCTTATCCGCTCAAGCTAAAGTACTGCGAGCTCTACAAGAAGGAAAAGTCTCCAGAGTAGGAAGTGATAGTGAAATTTCTGTAGATGTACGTGTACTTGCAGCTACTAATAAAAATTTAAAAGATGAGATAAAGGATGGTAGATTTAGAGAAGATTTATATCATCGATTATCAGTTATAGAGCTTAAAGTTCCTTCATTAAAAGATAGAATTGATGATATACCTATCTTAATCGAACATTTTTCGGAAATTATTGCAGAAGAATACGGATCTAAAGCTAAGAGATTCGATATAGAAGCGATTGATTTATTAAAAACCTTTGAGTGGACGGGTAATATTAGAGAACTTAGAAATGTGGTTGAAAGATTAATTATTTTAGGAGCTGATCCTATTACTAAAGAAGATGTGGAAAATTTTTGTAAATAACAGGTAATTAAACTAAAAAACTTTTAGCATACATAACACAAAAAACAGTTAAATTATTATTTTTTATAATTTATGAAAAAAGGAAATAAATTATTATAGTTTATTAAAAAAACATTTATTTATTTAATTCTGATTACTAGAGGCTTCGTTAAAAAAAAAATTAATAGTTTATTTATAAAATGTTAAAATAGCTAAGTCATTTTTTTAAAAGAAAAAATAAGTTTATATTTATAAATTATGTTAATTTTTATTTGAAAAATAAAAATATGTTATAAAACTATACAAGCATATTATAAAAAAACGATATGAAAATTTTTTAAATTTGTAAGATTAAAAAGTTACAACTTTATTTATAATTAAAGTCGATGCTTAGATTAAGTAATGTAAACTCTTAATAATTATTTTGATTTTTATTTGCAAGAATAAATTTGCAATTAATGTATACAGATTATAAGATTTCCTAGTTAATAAAACGTCGACATAAACATACAATTTTATATATACGATACTTGATGAAAAATGGAATTATCATTTTGGATTTTGGTTCACAATATAATCAATTGATTGGACGGCGAATCCGAGAATTTGGTGTATACACGGAAATTTTGCCTTATTATGCTCCACTAGATGAAATACTATCTCATCAACCCAAGGGGATAATACTTTCGGGAGGTCCTTCTTCGGTAAATTCTGAGAAAGCTCATTTGGTGGAAGAACAATTATTTGAACAAAATATACCGATTTTGGGTATCTGCTATGGGATGCAGCTAACGGCTAAACTTTTAGGAGGTGTTGTATCTGAAGGAACAAAAGGTGAATATGGAAAATCTGAATTTACAATTGTTAAAGATAACGTTTTACTTTCTAATCTTCCACAAACTTCCATAGTTTGGATGAGTCATTTTGATGAAGTAACGGTGTTGCCTGATGGTTTTGAACTTATCGGAACTTCAACTAATTCTATGGCAGGTATGGCAAACGATCTAAAAAAGATATATACTGTTCAATTCCATCCGGAGGTTTCTCATACTGAATACGGAGAGCAAATTTTAAAAAACTTTGTTTTTAGTATATGTGGATGTACTAAAAATTGGGAAATTTCGAATTTCATTGAAACTGAAGTAAAAAAGATAAGAGAAAAAGTAGGAAATAAAAAAGTAATGCTTGGTCTTTCGGGAGGTGTGGATTCATCTGTTGCAGCAGTTCTAATACATAAAGCAATCGGAGATCAATTAAACTGTATTTTCGTTGATACGGGTTTATTACGCAAAAATGAAGCAGAGAAAGTGATGCAAGTTTATGGTGAGCATTTTAATATGAACATAAAAAAAATCAATGCTGAAGAAAGATTCTTCTTTAAACTTAAAGGAGTAGATGAACCCGAAAGGAAAAGAAAAATTATAGGCAATGAATTTATAAGGGTTTTTGAAGAAGAAGCCTTTAAATTGGAAAATATTGATTTTTTGGCACAAGGGACTATTTATCCGGATGTTATCGAATCCCAGTCAGTAAAAGGTCCTTCAGCCGTTATTAAATCTCATCATAATGTAGGTGGACTACCTGATGAGCTTAAATTAGAATTATTGGAGCCTTTGCGAGAATTATTTAAAGATGAAGTTAGAAAAGTAGGGATAGAATTAGGAATTCCTAAAGAGTTGGTATATCGCCATCCATTCCCGGGACCTGGTTTAGGTATTCGAGTAATAGGTGAAGTAACGGAAGAAAAAGTAAAAATACTACAAGAAGCTGATGATATATTCATTGAAGAATTATGTAACCATGATTTATATAATAAAGTGAGTCAGGCATTTGTAGTTCTATTGCCTGTAAAATCCGTTGGAGTAATGGGAGATGAAAGAACTTATGAATATACGGCAGTAATTCGTTCTGCAAATACCACTGATTTTATGACTGCTACCTGGTCTAAATTTTCTTACGAATTTTTAGAATTAGTTTCGAATCGTATAATAAACGAGGTAAAAGGTATCAACAGGGTCGCTTATGATATTTCATCTAAACCCCCTGCCACAATTGAATGGGAATAAGAATTATTAATATAAAATCCTGGATAATTAGATTCAGGATTTTTTTATATTTTACAATATTTTTAATGACAATTATATCTATATTAATGTAGAATGATATCTATATGAAAAAAATATTTTAAAATTTAGAGTTCTATGTGAAAAATTCTAAAAATCAAATAAAATATGAATAGAGATAATTATGAAAAATTTAAAAATAGCCATCTTATATCAGGCAAATAATCCTCCATTAGTGGATGGAATTTATAAGCCGATGAAACCTGGCGGATATTCAGACAGTGGAGCAGATATAGCTTTTGCTTTATATAAAGATTCCTTTCCCATTATAACTCCGGTAAAATTTCCTAATATTACTGTTGATATGGATTGGGTATTTCCGGATACCGAAGAAGGTATAAATCATGCTATTAATAAAGGAGCAGAGTTGCTATGGCTGAATACAGTATTATATAAGGGACATCCAATTGAAAAATTTTTTTCTAAAAATATAGGTTTTATTGGTCAGTGTCCTAATAGAGTTGATAGGTATGATAATAAAATTATCACTAATGAATTACTAAAAGATAATGGAATACCTGTTCCCGATTTTTTATTATTAAACGAGGTGAAAAAAATAAACTTAAATTTTAATTTTTCATATCCCATATTATTGAAACCGGTTCGAGGTAGGGGAAGTCAGGGAGTGATAAAAATAAATTCCGGTAAAGAATTATGCGAATGTCTCCAACAAAATCAGAAAACATATTCAGAAGATCATTCGTTTTACATTGAAAAATATTTATCTGGGAAGGAATTAACGATTACTGTAATGCCTCCAGGAAAATATAGATTTGGTAACCAATATAAAATTATGTCAGATTATTGGAGTCTTCCTCCGGTTAGAAGATTTAATCATATCAATGGAATTGCCCCCTATAATGGAACAGTTGCTGTGGTGAAAAATAGTGAAGTTTTAAATAAAGATGAGATTAAGAATAAAAAAATTAAAGAGTTATTTTCTCATTGTGAAAAAGCTGCATCTTTAGTAAAAGCTAAAGCTCCTATTAGAATAGACTGCCGATCAGATGAAAATAGTGATTATTATTTATTTGATTTAAATATGAAGCCAAATATGACAGGAAATGTTAGACCACATAGAAAAAACCAGATAAACCTTACGGGTATTGCAGCTCAAAGCATAGGATGGGCTTATCAGGATTTATTATTTAATATGATGAATCAATATTGGTACGCAAATAAATAGAATATATATCATAAATTAAAATTAAATATAAGGTAAAACTCTATATTTATAACATTAGTAAATAAGAATATTATGTTACAAAAAGAAACTTTAAATTTCTTATCGGAATTAAAAAAAAATAATAATAGGGAATGGTTTGCAGAAAATAAAAGTTGGTATGAAAATTCTCGTAATGATTTTGAGCATTTAGTATCTGAGCTTATTCAATCAATGGCTCAAATAGATCTACAAATAAAATATTTAAATCCCAAAAAGTGCATATTTAGAATTTATAGAGATATTCGATTTTCTAAAGATAAAACACCTTATAAAACTCACTTTGGTGCAGTTTTTAATGAAAAAAAGGGTTGCGGTTATTATATACATATCCAGCCGGGAAATAGTTTTCTGACCTGTGGGTATTATGATCTAACATCTAGCCAGCTAAAAAATATACGAAAAGGAATCTATGAAGACTATGAGTCCTTTCAAAATATCATTTCTGAAAAAACATTTAAAAAAGAAATAGGGGATTTGTCACAAGATGATACGAAGCTAAAAAGGGTTCCTAACGGTTTTGATAAGGATAGTCCTGCTGCCGAATATTTAAAATTAAAGAATTTTTACGTTATCAAAAATCTACCTCATGAAAAATTATTTAGTAATGATTTTATAGCATATGCTACACATATCTATACATTAATGCAACCCTTCTATGAATACCTTGAGGAATTTGCTCGCGATTGATTATTTTTTTATTCAAACGAATCTAATTTAGCTAATTATAGGAGTATTTGTTGATAATTAATTTAAATTATTTATAGATAATTAAATATATAGTATATTTTTGAGATTAGAATATGTAAAATATATTTTTTGAAATTATATTATTACAATAATAAAAATTTATAAGATAATTAATTAAAATTTTTAAGGGCGATTGTAAGGTTGGCACTAGGTGTGAAATATTTCTTATAATCAAAAAATAATAATGCATTATATAATGCTCTCAAAAATAATCAAATAGAGTAAAAAAGGTAATAATAATAAACAATTGAGTATATTTGAAAAAAATATTCGAGTTGAACTTTACCTGGTTTATATCTAAGAAAATTGCTTTATCTAAAAGCAATAAAAACAACCTATCTCAAACTATAATTCGTATAGGTCAAACAGCTATAGCCATAGGAATTATTGTTTCTGTTATAACAATGGCTATAGGATTTGGCTCAAAAAAAGCAATTAAACAAAAAATGGCCGATTTTAACGGCCATGTAACTATTAGAAGTTACGACAGTAACAATTCCTTTAATAGTTCAAAATTAAATAAAAGTAATGTTTTATTACAGAAAATAAAGGAAGATCCCGATGTTTCCAACGTTCAAGCATATGCTACAAGAAGTGGAGTTATTAGGACGGAATCAAGTTTTGCCGGAGTAATATTAAAAGGAGTTTCAGATGATTTTGATCGAAATCGATTTAAAGAATTTATGATTAAAGGAGATATTCCTAACTATTCTAAAGATTCAATAAGTAATGATGTAATATTGTCTGAAAAAATAGCAAAAGAAATGAAACTTGATATTGATTCTTCTTTTGTAATGTTTTTCGTAAGAGAAAATACAACTCCAATATATAGACGTTTTATTGTAAAAGGTATTTTTAGAACGGATATTAAGCAAATTGATGATGTTTTTTTAATAGGAGACATACAACATATACAGAAATTAAATCATTGGAATCCTGAAGATATTGGAGGATATGATATTTTTACTAAAGATATTGAGGATTTGGATCATGTTTTTCCTGAAATAGAGGAATGTGCCGGATTTAATAATTATGCAGAAAAGGCTACAACTACCTTTTCGCAGATAAATGATTGGATTCGAATTTTTGACACAAACATATTTATTATTATGTCTATAATGATGATAGTTGTTGGTATCAATATAATAATGGTGTTACTTATCTTAATTATTGAGCGAACAAATTCTATAGGAATGTTGAAAACCCTGGGAGCTTCCAACAAACAGATTAGAAGTATATTTATAAATTATACTCTTTTTATTATGATTCCCGGTTTACTGATAGGAAATTGTATTGCTATTGCATTGCTATATATTCAAAAATATTTTGAGGTTGTAAAGTTAGATCCGGATAATTATTATGTAAGCTCTGTGCCTGTTTATATAAACTTCAGTTATATTTTTTTAATTTCTTTGGCAACCTTAGTCATCAGTGGAGTCGTATTGTTGTTACCTTCCTTTATAATTTCTAAAATGACTCCAATAAGATCTATAAAATTTCAATAAACATGTTAGTTAAAAAAAAAATAAAAGTAAGTATAAGCGGTTTATTGTCTTCACTTTTATTACAATTTTTCCTATTTCAAGTGTTGAAAATGAGTTTAAAATCAACTAATAGTTGGTATTTTCATTTTGTCATAAAAGTTAAGCATATATTAAATACAATTTTTGGAATCACATCTTTTTCTATAGGAGATTATTTGTATATTTTTTTGTCGGCGCTTATCATAATTTGGCTTCTACTTGCATTCATAAATTTTATTAAAAAAAGGAAGGATAAAATAACCTCTTATTTTATTAAAATTTTGTTTCTTTTAAACATTTTGTATGGATGGTTTATGTTTTCCTTTGGCCTATTATATAATTTTAAAACCTTTATACAATTTGAAAATCCTCAAGAAAAATTTTTTTTAAACGATTATAAAATAGTTGCGAAACATTTATTTAATGAATGTTTGAAGTTAAAAGAAGAAGTATCCAATAATAAAAAGGGAGAATTTACTGTAGATCGTTACAAAATGATTAGAGAAATTAATCTAGAACAAAATGCTTTTTATGGAATATCCAGACAAAAAGAAAATGTAAAAGTATCTTTATTCAATCCCATTATGAATAAGTTAGGTATATTAGGTTATTATAACCCATTTACCGGAGAAGCACAGGTAGCAAAAGGAATTCCAGATACATCAGTTCCCTTTACTATAGCACATGAAATGGGACATCAGGCAGGAGTAGCAAGGGAGGACGAAGCTAATTTTTACGCCTTTTATATGGGAGAGTCTTCTCTTAATAAAGATTTTCAATATAGTGTTAAATACAAAGCTCTAAACTATTTATTGAGAGAAATATACGTGAATGATTCTGCCTATGTACATATAATTATAAAAAATTATTCCGAAGGAATGAAAATGGACCGAGAGAAAGAAAAAAAATATTATTTAAGAATGTCGAGGGGAGGATCTGATGTATTTTCATATATCAATAATATTTATCTTAAATCAAATTCGCAAAAAGAAGGAATTATTGCTTATAATAATGTTTCAAAAATGATTGTCAGCTTTTATAAAAATCAATATCCGTCTCTTTTTGAAGAAGAAAATCCAATTTATGGAAAGGATTTTAAAATGGAATAATTTTTATATATTATAAACGTAGCTGTAAAATAAATTAAATAATTATTCCATGAATAAAATCTAAATGATGAAATACAGTAGAAAACCTAATATCAATTTATAATTATCTTTTTCATTACTGCTATCTTGATTACTTTAATCAATAATAAACGGGAAATAAGATGAAGATAAAATAAGAAATAACTAATAGAATGGTTACAATAAGTATATTTGTAAACACTATACTAAACTTTGTTTTATATGTATAAAATAATTAAATTTTTAGTACTAAGCAGCCTAATAGTTTCATGTGCAAGGGTAGGCTCACCAAGTGGAGGAGCGAAAGATATTACCCCTCCTAAATTTATAAGCTCAAAGCCCGATACCTTAGCGACCCGTGTTAATCCAGCAATTAAAGAAATTGTTGTAAATTTCGATGAATATGTACTACTTAAAGATATAGCACAACAAGTGATCATATCTCCATCTCCCAGAATTACTCCCTCTATAACACCATTAAGCACAGCAAGAAAATATGTCACCGTTCGTTTTTTTGAGCCTTTATTGGAGAATACGACATATACTATAAATTTCGGATCAAGCATTCAAGATAATAACGAAGGAAATAAATTAGATAACTTTTCTTTCACTTTTTCAACAGGAGATAAAATTGACAGTCTTCAAGTTAACGGAAATGTTAAACAAAGTTTAAAAAGAGAGCTGGTAGAACCAATTATAATTTCATTATATAAAGTTGATAAAGATAAATCAGGTAAAGATTCAATTAATTTAAAAAATAAGCCTTATTATATATCAAGAGTTGATTCTTTAGGAAATTTTAAATTGGATCATCTTCATGAAGGTAAATTTCGATTGTTAGCCTTTAATGATTTAAATTCTAATCTAATTCCCGATACCGAAAAGGAAATTATTGGGTTTTATCCTGAATATATTTCTCCGGGGAAGGATATGAGATACGATATTGTTCTCTCTCCGGCAAAAGAAGTATATAAAGTTTTAGGAGCTGAACAAGATGGGCAAGGCTCTATAAAAGTGAAATTAAAAGGAAATCCCGATAAGTTATCATTGACTCCTATAGATCCGTCAATAACTTCCTATAAAGTACAGCACCAACCTTTCTCTGATAGTTTGTATTTCTATTTTAATAGTAATGAAATAAAGAAAACAGAAAAGAAGTTTAGAGTAAAATTATTATTAAAAAATAATCAAAAAGCTGATACGATTAATCTATTATACGATAATACGCTGAAATCAGATCTAGCTTTGTCACCTGTTGAAAAAGAAATTACACCTACCTCCTCATATTTAACGTTAAAATCGTCTAATTTTATTAAGTTAATCGATAAAAATAAAATAGAAGTATCTAAAAATAAACAACCTATAGATTTTAGTTCACAAATAGACTCTCTAAACGCTAAACAACTTATCATTAAATTTCCGGTTTCTTACGACACAGAATATAAAGTTACCTTGAAAGATGGTGCATGTAAAGATTTTCTAGATCAAAAAAACAAGGATACGTTATCATATATTATTAAAACTAAAAGACAGAATGAATTTGGAAATTTAAAAATTCAATTAAAAAATAAACCAAGCTCAAAATTTTTCTTTCAACTTTTAAATGAAAAATATGATATTCTGGAAAATATATATGGTTCAGAGGATACTTTTACTTTTCAAAATTTGAATCCAGGTAAATATTTGATTCGCATTTTGGTTGATGAAAATAACAACGGTGTTTGGGATAAGGCAGATGTCGATATTTTTAAACCGGCTGAACCCACTTATTTATATCCAAATATGATAGATGTTAGACCATTATGGAATATAAATGAGGTATGGATACTATAATTTAAGAAATTTCTTATTTTATTGACTAAATACACATGAAAAAAATTTTAATATATGCTATCATAGTTTTTTTTATAATACAATTTATTCGAATAAATAAAGATAATCCTCCAGTAAAAAAAGAAATGGATTATACTTATATTACTAAGGCACCTTCTGAAGTGAAAGCGATTTTGAAAAAAGCATGTTATGATTGTCATTCTAATGAAATAAATTATCCTGGGTATGCGAATATTGCTCCTATTTCTTGGTATATTAAAGAACATATCAATCAAGGTAAAGAATATGTTAATTTTTCAGAATATGGTAATTATAATCAGTATCAAAAAGAACATATAAACTCAGCATTACATAGGGTAATTGAAAATAAATCAATGCCATTGTCCAGTTATATAATGATGCATAAAGAAGCTAATTTATCCCATGAAGAAAATAGAATTCTCTTACAATGGTTTAGTTCACTTCTTATTAATAATAAACAATAAATGCATGCATTTTGTATTTAAACCTATAATAATCAAGTAAGTGTTGGAAATACGTTTAAATTTAAAGAAGAGCCATGCATATATATCATAGATTTATGAAATCAATAAATGAGGGAGATACATTATTAATTGTAGCTCCGGCAGGAACAGTAAAAAAAGAAGATATTCAATCGGCAATAGATTTAATTAGCGCACAAGGATGGAACTATGAAATAGGTAAAAATACATTTAATCATTATTACTTTGGATATAATTATTCAGGTACAGTTAAAGAAAGATTGGAGGATTTACAATGGGCACTGGATCATCCTACAGCAAAGGCGATATGGTTTGCAAGAGGTGGATATGGAGGAGTACAAATAGTTGATTTTTTAAAATTAAATAAATTTAAAGAAAATCCTAAATGGTTAATAGGATATTCAGATAATACGGTCTTTCATCAGCATTTTAACAGGAGAGGTATTCCCACGTTACATGCTACAGTATGCAAACCCTTGCCCGAAGGTCATTCAGAAGAGACCTATACAACAATGATTGAAGCATTGAAAGGCAATGTATTGCATTATGAAATTGATACTCATTCATTTAATAAGGAAGGAAAAGTTGAAGGAATTATTACCGGAGGAAATTTATCGATTTTATATAGCTTATTGGGAAGTCGATCTTTGGATCATTTTGAAGATAAAATATTATTTATTGAAGATTGGCATGAAAACTATTACCATATTGATAGAATGATAATTGGAATGAAAAGGGCGGGAGTACTCAATAAAATTAAAGGGTTGTTAGTAGGGGCATTCACTAAAATGGATTCTAAAGATGAGAATAAATTTTATAATGATCCCTATGATGAGGAAGCTTATAGTGTTATATCTTCCAGATTTCAAAAGTATAATATCCCCATGGCATTTGGTTTTCCGAGTGGTCATGTTTTTGATACACGTGCTATTATAATGGGGGGGAAGTCCTTGCTGGAAATTAATAAAGATAATGTGAAGCTTAGTATTGAAATCTAAGTAAAATAAGCATGTATTAAATTTAATTTTATATAACTTAGAAGTCCTTAATCATATAGCGAGACAGAATAATTATCTAATGTTATTTCTTAGTGAAAGATGTTTGTAAAAGAACATTTAATTTAATTAATAAACTTATCAAAGTTTATAAAAGCTGTATTTTTTTGAAAAAATAAGCGTATATTATAATCAAATTGTTAATTTGAAAAGACTAATTTCTTTTTTGCAATATAGTTTATTAAAGAAATTGCAAAAATTGCAGCGGCTTTACAGAAAACAATATCACCCATAGTATAAAAATATAGGTTAATAGGTTTATGTATAAAATAATGAAATATTGCGAAAGCTCCCCAACTCATAAACATAGTAATTATGGAAAGTGAAATAAAAAGCATAAATTCCTTTTTTTTGGAATGTTTGCCCCGTTCAAAAACATAGCGAATACTAAAAAAATAATTACTTAAAATACCTGCGCCGGTAGATAATAGATTGGATAATGGATATGCGTTGGATTTATTTTCAAAAGAAAAAAAACTAGGCAGCATATTAGGGGAACATAAAATTTTCATAAATAAAATTTCAATTACTGCACTTAAAGCTCCTGCTATAAAAAACAAAATCAATTGTTTTTTGTGCTTTTTTATGGAAGTGATCACTTATAATTTATTAAAATTTTTTACAAAAATAGATTAATTTTTTTTATTTGAGTAATTTTGAAATAAATATTTAAAGAATTAAACATGTAACATATGTCAGGTAAAGATTATATGAAATATACACCTCAAAAGTTTAAAAATAAAACACCTAAGGAATTGGGATTTTTTTTTCCTGCGGAATTTTATCCGCATAAATCTACATGGTTATCTTGGCCACATAAAGAATTATCCTGGCCAGGAAAAATTGAAAAAATTTATAAGCCCTATGCGAAGTTTATAGCTGAACTTTCAAAAGGAGAGGAGGTTAATATAAATGTTGTTAGCATTGAAATGAAAGAGTTTGCTATGGGGTATATTGAGAAAACGAATGCAGATCTTGATAAAATCAATTTTTACATACACCCAACCAATGATGCTTGGTGTCGCGACCATGGACCTGCATTTGTAATAAATCCCAATTCATTAGAACATAAAAAAGCTTTAGTTAATTGGAATTATAATGCTTGGGGAAATAAATATCCTCCTTACGATCTTGATAATGAAATACCGTTACATATAGCAAAAGAGGAGAGATTGCCAATATTTAATCCGGGAATAGTTATGGAAGGAGGATCAGTTGAATTTAACGGTAAAGGCACCGTTCTAACGTCAACATCTTGTCTTTTGAATATAAATAGAAATCCTCATCTAACTCAAGAGGAAATAGAAGAATATCTGAAAAATTATTATGGAGTAGAACAAGTTCTTTGGGTTGATGAAGGAATTGTTGGCGATGACACAGATGGACATATTGATGATACTGTTCGTTTTGTAAACGAGAATACAGTTCTTGCTGTGGTAGAAACTAATAAAGACGATGAAAATTATGAATTATTGCAGCATAACTTAAAGCAATTGAAAGCAATGAAGCTTTTAGATGGTACCCCATTGAATGTAATTGAACTGCCTATGCCGGAACCTGTCTATTATGATGGATGTCGATTACCAGCTTCATATGCTAATTTTTATATAGCCAATAAATCTGTAATTGTACCTATTTTTAATTGCGAAAATGACGAAATAGCACTTACCATTATAAAAAAATGTTTTCCTGATAGAAATGTGATTGGGATTGATTCAACGGATATAATATGGGGACTAGGAAGTTTTCATTGCTTGAGTCAACAAGAGCCTGCAATATAAGCGCGGTATATGAAGAGTCATTACATGAATTAAAAGCTAATTTTTAATGTGTTTATGTAATAAAAATAATTCGAATGAATCATATAAGGATAAAAGTCGCACTAATGTTCGACTTTTATTTTTTAATTAAAGTGTAATAATCTTATATTTTAAGATTATTACACTTTAATAATACTTTTATAATTTATAAGAATTCTTATGATTATTTAACAAAGAATCTATTTATAGATAGTTTTTTTGCTTTAATTAATCAACAGTTAATTAAAAGCTTCGTTTGGATTTTATACTTAGTTACAGTAATTTGATAATTCAACAAGGTTACCGTCAGGGTCTCTTATATATAAACTCTTAATTTCGCCTTGCGACCCATGTCTTTTTACAATACCTTCTATGATTGGATATTCCTTTTTTTCAATCTCTTCTTTTACTAACTCAATATCGTCTTCTACGATCAAACAAAAGTCTTGACTTCCGTATTCCACATGTAAAGCAGCAGGTTGAAACTCACCCTTCTTTAAATGGATATTAATTTTCTGATTACCAAATATAAATGCATGTCGCCCCTTATTTTCTACATGTTTCATGCCGAGAAGATCCTTATAAAATGCAATGCTCATCTCTAAGTTTTTAGTAGTTATAACAAAATGGTCTATTTTTTTAATTTTCATTTTTTCTTGTCTTTTATTAAAATATAAATTAGGGCAGCTTACTAAATCGATTTAGTAATCAGTCAAAACCAAAACCTCTATAAAAAATGTAATAACTCCTAAAAAAATCTGTAAAAAATATTTACCTATTTTTATTACTAACGATTAATTAGTGAGTGCTAAACAGGTAAAAACAGGTTCAGGATATACTCCTAAAAGAATAATTAAAATAACAATTACAATAGCTACAACATTATAAATAAATGGAGCTTTTTTAGCATTTTGTAATTCCTCGTATTCAGGTTTGAAATACATGGCTATTATTAATTTAAGGTAATAGCCAATACTAATTGCAGAACCTATTATTGCAATAATAACTAAAGTAGGCTGTGTATATAAGGCTTGCGAAAATAAAGTAAATTTGGCAATGAAACCGGATGTCAATGGTATTCCTGCCATAGAAAGCAGAGAAAGAGTGGTTACCAAGGCTAAAATAGGTTGTTTTTTTGCTAAACCATTAAAAGCGTTAATATCCGTAATTCCGTGAGAAATTCTTTCAATATAAATAAGGCTAATAAAAGCACCTACTGTAGAAAGCGAATAAGCTAGTAGGTAAAATGCTAAAGTATATATAGAATTAGCATCGGTATTAAAATAAATAAGTAATAGATATCCGGCATGTGAAATACTGGAGTAAGCTAACATTCTTTTTGCATTTTTTTGTAAAACACCCACAATATTTGCCGATAATAAAGTTAAAATCGCTGCATAGAATATGATATATTGCCATTGGTTTAATTGACCAATGAAAGCTGTTTCAACTAATTTATATAAAGCTACAAACCCGGAAATTTTCACCACAGATGCCATAAAAGCTGTGATTAATGAAGGAGATCCTTCGTATACATCCGGCGCCCAAAAATGAAAAGGTACTATAGATATTTTAAATAATAATCCTATTAATAGCAAAATAATACCGGTTATGTAAATGGTTGGATAATGAGTGGCTTGGATGCTATATAAACGTATAGTTTGAAGATCAAATGAACTGGTAATACCATAGATTAAAGTGATTCCGAATAGTAAAAATCCTGTGGCAAAAGCTCCTAAAAGAAAATACTTAATAGATGCCTCATTTGAACGCAAATCATTTTTATTACTTCCAGCTAAAACATACAACGGTATAGATAATATTTCGATTCCTAAAAATAAGGTAATTAAATTTTGATATGAGAATAATACAATTCCACCGCATAAAGCAAAAAGCAATAAACTATACACTTCTGCCTGATGATGGTCTATAAGACGGAAAGCATATTTTCCTAAGAAAACGATTAATAACGTGGTTATTAACGATATTTGAGTAAATATCTTTGCCGTTTGGTCAAACGTAAACATAGAAGCGTATCTTGTGAAGAAAGGAAAATCTCCGTAAAAAGAAGTTATTAAAGCAATAAGTAGCCCTATAATTGCAAATGGTTGTGAATATTTTCCATGTCCGAAAACTCCTGAATAAAGACTAAGGATGGCTGCTGCGAAAATAATGATGATAATGCTCATTATATTTTTAGTATATTTTAAAGTTTTGCAGCCAAAGTTACAATTTTTGATTAAAATGTGAAATTAAAAAAATGATAAAATAGATATCAAGGAATATTTATCTTGCTAAATTTGATGAATTTATAAAGTTAAGCAAGTCATTTATATATTTACAAAATGAAAAAGTTGTTATAACAACTCTTTCATTTAATTCAATTATTTCTTAAATAATGATTTATTTGTTTATAAGAGCCAAATGTCCAGGAATTAAACCGGTTAGTTTACACCATTGTAAATTTCCGTCTTTGGAAAAGTAATAAAGCTTACCATTTGAAGTATAATCCAGTGCATCTGTAATATAAAAACTTCCGTCAGAAGGATCCGCCAAAATACCGTAAGGAGACATAATTTCTGAATTATTTATTGAATTTATTAGATCTGACGAGATAATTTTTTGGGTATCTATATCAATAATTCCATAGGTATTTACTGTTGCTCCAGATGTATATTCAGTTCCATAAAAATAAAGTTTTTCTTTATAAAATGTTAAATCTGAAATATTGATATCCAGCTTATTGATAATCTCATCTGTGGACGGATCAATGACTGCTATAAAAGGCTTTAAGTTCTTATAATCTCCTCTGGAAGTAACCCATATATGATTGTTTTTATCCGTTCTTATTCTATGCAAATTTTTGCCAACCTCTATCTCATGGATTTTAATAAAAGAATCTAAGTCAATTACTGTTACAGTATTGTCGTATTCCGGTGCATGATATCCACCCGAATTGGCAACATAAAGCTTGTTATTAACTATAGTCATTTCTTCTGGATTAAAGCCGACAGTTATTTCATTTACAATTTTTTGGCTGTTTATATCAATTTTGGCTACATAACCTTTACCGTTGGGCGTATTACTTGCATAAGAAGTAACATATGCATAATCTCCAGAAAAAGCAATATAACGACAATTTGGAATGGCTATTTTGCCCAAATGTTTTGCAGTTTTGGAATCCATAATTTCAACGTAGTTGGACATATTGATAACAGCATACAATTTATCTTTATAAATTTTTAAATCATTTCCAGTATCTCCTAATCCTCCTTGATTAGGATTGATTTTTTCAAAATATTTATTGAAAAATTCACCCGTATCATAATTAAGATAGGATAATGAAGAATTGTTTTGTTGAAAACTGCCCTCATTTAATATGTATAACCCTTTTTTAGCTCCCGGTTGCGGTGCAATATTATTATCAGACCAGCTGTCGTCACTATTACAAGAGATAAGGAACGTTGTAATAATAAATAAAAATGAAAATATAAATTTTCTTAATGTCATAATTAATTGTTTATTCATATGTTAAATTTAAAGCTAATTTTATAGTTTCTTCCCGGCATGGGATAATTGGCTATTATGTCATAATATTTATTAAAGATATTGTTGATCTCCAGAGATGCTCTACTTTGTATGGTTTTAAAATATAATTTTTTGGAAAGTTGTATATCATGTGTATACCAGGCTTTCACTAAATTATCATTAGTATTGGATGGAGAGTTATATCGTTCTCCGGTGTATGTAAAACTATAATTGAAATTCCAATCTTTGTAATTAATCCCAAGTAAAAGAGTGCCACTGTTCCAAGGTATGTAAGGAAGCTGATTTTTATAATTTAGTACCGGAGACGTTAGGTTTTGAGCATCTTCGTAGGTATAGGTAACTTTAGTAGTGAAAAGAATATCTTTAAGTAATAAAGAAACTTGAGAGGACATATCTATGCCTCGTATACGGGTTTTACCAATATTGCGCATGCTCCAACGAAACTGTTGTCCTTTCGGATAGGCTATAATCTTATCTTTAACCGTATTGTAATATCCATCTACGGTAAAACCTATATGAGAAACTATTCCCGAAGTAAAGTTTTTATTATAAGTGACGCCTATATCGAATTGGTTAGTATATTCTGGCTTTAAGTTAGAATTTCCAATATCTGTATAATATAAATCATTAAATGTCGGCATACGGAATATTCTTTTATAAAAGCTATGGAAGCTTAATTCATTTGATTTGAAAGGTTGGTAATTAAAAAAGAATGCAGGTGTAAGCTCATTTTTATCAGAAGCGCCCATTACGTTACTTTTGTGATCTGTCCTATCTTGTACAAAAGTGCCTAGTAAACTCGTTTGTAATTTAATTTTGGTAAAGTGAAGAGCAGTGGCAAAAGCTACTAATTCTGTATTTCTTATGGGATTAGCAAAATTCACTAAATCAGCTTTCATACTATTGTGTTGATAATCAGCGGAGATAGATATGTCCCAAAAAGAAAATAATGAATATTGTTGAGCTGTGGAAATATAAAATTCATCCTGTTTATAGGTATTATTTATAAGATAGGAAAACTTGTCTCCCCATTTAGAATCTTTATATATCTCAATATTTTCATAATGAGTAAAATCATGAGCATATTTAGCATTTATCATTATTTTATATTTTTTACTAAACAGCTTTTCCAATGAACCTTGCATAAAGAAATTTCGATCCTCTTGTTTACCGAACTGATATTTTTCGTAAGAATTTTTTATAACGGCTCCGGGGATTTTTCTGCTGGAATCGTAATAATATCCTTTCAAATTCCATTTACCGTTAGTAAGTTTACCAAATAACCCGGCTTCAGTCCGTAAAGCACTGATATTTCCGTTTTGTCTTATGGCTATGGTATCCCATGTACCTTTTTTCTGCCGGTATTTATATTTTCCGTCAGAATTAATGTATTCGATATTGAAAGAAGAGGTAAGTACAGATGATAATTTTTCTTCCCATACAAGGGATGGGTTTATTAAGTTAAATGATCCTGAGCGATAAGTAGAATTTATATTCGTTTTTTTATTACCCATAAAAACCGGTCGTTTAGTGGTAAGATATATTGTTCCGGCCGATCCGAAATCTTTTGCTGATTGAAATATTTGACATTTTTGTCCATTATAGATAGAGATAGATTCTAAATTATCCATCGAAAATTTACCAAGATCTACCATTCCGTTTTGCGCATTTCCTACTGGTATTCCATCGTAAAAGACCCCTACGTGTTCACTCCCCATCCCTCGAATATTGACTGTTTTCATGCCTCCAACTCCTCCATAATCTTTTAATTGTACTCCCGAAAAAAGACGTACGGCATCTGCAACAGAAAAACTATTAATATTTTCCAATTCTTTTCCTTTCAATTCTTGAAAGGGGATTATTGCTTTATCATTCCTCTTTCCAATAGTAACAATCTCCTTCAATTCTGTTATTCTAATGCTATCTTTTTTTTCCTGCGCATTAATAAATGAATAGACCAAGCTTATTGGTAAGGCAAATAAAATATTTTTATAATTATTTATCATTTGTTTGATAAATTATCTTAAATCACTGATATAGCCATATAGTTTCCGGAAAAAGTAAACAGGAAAAGTAAATTAGATGTGCTTTTAATGTTTTCAGCCTTGTTCCACGAAAGCTTTTAAAACTATATTTAAATTTGGCAGGTCTTCTGACTTACTTCATCTTAAGAACCTTCCCAAGCAAAACGTACTTAGTGGTATAATCTTAAAACCTTTTTTGAAGATTACAGCAGCGGGCCTGTTTCGGACTTTCACCGAATTCCCTTTTAAGACTGCTTTTTTAATAACAGTCACCAAATTCAGGCAAATATAAATATTTTTTAGTAGCCTCCCTAAAGCTCACTTTTAAGGTAATAAAATTATATTTTAAAAGAGATTGTTTTTTTTATTAAAATTTAGAAAGTTGTAGTAAAAAATCTTAGATTTGAATAATGAATGTACAGCTTCCTGAAAAATTATATTATTCTATTGGAGAAGTAGCGCAAGCTTTTAATGTTAATACTTCTTTAATAAGATTCTGGGAGAAAGAATTTGATAGTATTTCACCAAAAAAGAATAAAAAAGGAGACCGTTTTTTTACTCCAAAAGATATTGAAAATCTTAAAATAATTTATTATTTAGTTAAGGAAAAAGGATATACCTTAGAAGGAGCAAAAGTTGTTTTACAAACACAAAAAAATTTACCGAAAAAAGTAGAGATAATCTCACGCTTGGAATTAGTAAAGGAAGAATTACTTAAGTTGAAGGAGTTATTAGATGATTAAAATTTAAATAAAGATAATAATATGAAGTTACCAAAATTTTTAATGGCAGACAATTCGGATTTTCCGGAAGATTTATTTGTTGTGCATACAGAATATCCAAGATTTATTTTAAATGTAGAGGAAGAAGAGGTAGAGTGGTTTGATGATTTGGAAGGAGAAGAAGAAGAAGTTGCCAATGAAGTAAATTCTCTGATAGAACAAGCTTTTAATTTTTGTGATGCAGAAATTGAAAGATATGAAGAAGATGATGAAGATTAATTCTTCTTTGGTTCTTTTATAATATATAAATAAGCAGTTAAAACTGCTTATTTTTTTATTTAAATATTAAATTATTTTATAAATAAATGAGGATGAAATTTTTGTGTGATATAATTGTAAAATAATATAATTATTTAGGTATACTCATAAATTTACTAGAAAATTTATAAATAAGTTCCAATTTATTCGTCAACTGAACAACCCTGATTTCGATATTGATCCTTGAACTTGTTTGTCCATTTTTTCCATTCTTCGGGTTTAATTTTTTCATTATTTTTATTTTCTAATAATGATAAAATATAACTTTCAGAAAAATCCTTCGGAAAATTCTCTAATGGATCGAACTGATCGTTATACCATTTTTCATTTACGACATGATTAAACTGATTTACATCGAAGTTAAAACCATAGCTATGATACGAATTAGTAGCAGAAGATGAAAAAGTTGTTTTCAACGTTTCCTTCTTCAATTGCGCAATCATCGTTTTATTATGTTTATATTTTCGATAATACATAATAGCATTAAATAATTGTTTTTTTTCATCGACTTTTCCGTTAATATTCTGCCATGTTGCTAACCAAAATTCTTTTTTATGAATTCCCATCAGTATGGAATTTAGTATCCAATATTTTGTTTTAGTGTTGTTAGTAACTAATCCTAATTTGTATAATAAGCTAAAAAATTTATATTTATTATAAAAAAAACATTCCATAAGGAAAGGTGGGAGGGTAAAAAGATCAGGATAAATTGCAAACATCTCAGAAGTAATATCTACCTGTTTAAATTGATTTACAAAATTTTCATTTCCCAGCCATCCCAATCTTAGTAATGAAATGTCTTCTTTGCCCATTATTTCATTTAATTCATTAACATTTATTTTTCGGATGAACCAAACGTCGTCTTCTGTAATTATAAAATAAGGAGAAGCATCTTTTACTGTATTAATCCACATTTGAGTAGGAATTTTAAAACCATTAATATCTGCTCCGGTTTTTAGATTTTCTTGTATTGCTTCTGTTTTTTCATCATAATTTTCAGATCTTACAATTTTAATAGACGGATATTTAGTTTTTATTTTAGTTAAATATTTTTCAGGTGTTCCATCATCTAAGACTGTGATTGTATAATCACCTTCTACAAATTTTTGAATGCTATACAAGCATCTGTCTAAATAGAACGGACGATTAAATGATTTTATGATTATATCCATAATTTTAGATCTTAGAAAAAAATTTACCTAATATAGAGAAAATACTTTTATTTTCTGATACAAGATAATAAAATATAAAGTATAAAGAAATGGGGTAATTTTTTTGATATTTTTTTAATAAAAAACGCATAGTTTCCCTATCTCGTCTATATAAACAGATTTTTAAAGCAAATAGGCAATCGTCTTTTATGATAGGATAATTTATATTATATATCTGAGTAAAGGATTTCGGATCAAATGATTCATAGGAATCTTTACCGGTAGAGAGTCTTTCATTATAAAAAAAACGGGCTTTGTTGATAAATAGCCATTGTACCAATCTATTTTTAGTTTTAGACAAAGAATTGGAAGTTTGTCGATAAGAAATGAGAATATCTGAAAGATTATCAATCTTTTTTCTTTCAGAAAATAAACGTAATATAAGGTCGTAATCTTCACAATAGATCATCTTCTCGCGGTAAAAAACGTTCTCATTTCTAAACATAACTGTAGAATGATAGATAAGATTGTTTTTATTAATATTATTTTTTAATTTCTCATATCCTGTTGGAGCAATAAAGCTGTTTTCTACCTTATCATTTTCATCAATAATATAAGCACTGCTGCCAATTAAAAATATATCCGGATTATTTTCCAGATATTTAACTTGATATTCTAATCTATTTGGTAATGCTAAATCGTCAGAATCTAATATGGCAATATATTTACCTTTTGCCTTTTCAATTCCTTTATTGCGAGATTTGATAACAAAAAGATTTTTATCATTATTTAATAAGATGATACGGGAATCTTTTTTACAATATTCTTTAACAATAGATTGTGTATTATCCGTAGAACCATCATTAATTACTAATAATTCAAAATTATTAAAAGTTTGATTAATTATCGATTCTATAGATGCAGATATATGCTTTTCTGCATTGTAAGCAGCCATAATAACTGATACAATTGGAGCCATAGGATAAGTATATAGTTACAAAAGTATAACATTTTATGTAAAGTGCTTATATTCATAAGTTTTTTAATAATAAGTATATAATCAATATTAAATCGAATGTTTTTTATAAAAAAAAATAATTATTCAATGAAAGAATAACGAATAGTATAAAAGAAAAGATTAGAGAGGGAAGAAAAAAAATTAACTCAGATTATTTATGATAAATTTTATTTATATTCAGAGAAAATTTTTAATTTAGCAAAAAATTAGGGTGTTCATATAATATAGGGATTCTGATAATTAAAACTCAGGGTTTTATTAATTATAGATAATGCCTGTATACATATTATAGTGTTTTTAATTAATAAGAAAAAATAAAAGATCATGGTACAAATTCTCTTTAAGATGGTATTAGTTATTATGGATTTCATAATGTCAATGTTCAGTTAATAAGAAAATTATATACATGTGAAATGTTCAGCTAAAACATTGGCTGAATTTTTTAATTATTTTTGTAGTTAAAAACGAAATATGAAAAAAATACTAGGAAGATTAATGCTGTTTGTTATGGGATGGAAATTTAAAAATAAAGTTTCTGTTAATGAATTAAGAAAATGTGTTTTAATATGTGCCCCCCATACTTCTAATTGGGATTTCTATTATTGTTTAGCTAGTTTTTGGTGTTTAAATATTCCTTATAAAGTAATGATTAAAGATTCGTATACCAAACCATGGTATGGAGGCTTTTTTAAAGCATTGGGGTGTATAGGGGTAGACCGCAGCCAATGGAATAATTTAGTACAATATTCAGCAGAGCTTATAAAAAATTCAAAATCAATGGCTCTTATTAATACTCCAGAAGCCACACGCTCTTGGTCTTTAAAATGGAAAAAAGGTTTTTATTATATTGCTAAACAAGCAAATGTTCCTATAGCCCTTGCCTATGCAGATTATAAAAATAAAGTAACGGGCGTAGATAAGATGATATATATTGATGATAAAACCATTGATGAAATTTTTGATGAAATTGAAGGTTTTTATAGACCGGAAATGGCTAAATTTCCTGAAAAATATAATCCTAAAATTTACTAATTTTTTAAAGCCTATAGTTAATAGGGGATATAGGAACCAAGACGTTATTTACTTTTGTTAGCTATATTTTAATAAATTTCGGTTCAAGAATACTTATCTTCAGTTTTTTGCGCATGTTTAGAAATTTTAAGACAATTAAATTCAAAAGAAAAGTTTAATGTTCATACGTAATTTAGCATTTACATTCTATAACTAAAAATATGCTAAATTACTATGGATTTTTTTTTAAATCAATTCCGAAATATAAATTAATTGCAATTCTTTATATTGCTAATAAATATTAATAATTTATTTATAGAATACAAATTGAATTAATTGATGATAAATGATTTTATAAAAACTTTAATTACAAGATTGATCTTTAGGACAAACTTTGTATAATTCAAAATTTAGAATGAAAGTAGCATTTTTACTATTCGTATAATTCTCTTCCCTACCGTAAGCTAATCGTGAAGGAACAATTATTACTCCTTGTAAAACATTATAAAGGTCATTTATAGATTTATTTGTGGGTTTAAAGTCTTTTAAACCGTCTACAATTCCTTTAATTACATAATAATTTTCACTCTTAATCGTATCGTTTTTAGGTTTTTTATAAAAGAAAGGATCTTCTTGAGCAATGCCCGAATTATCTATAGAACTTGAAGAAGTATATAAGGTAGAATACCCATTTCCGCCTTCGCTAGCAATAAAATATTTAAGAGAATAATGAATTAGAATGTTATTTTTTCCGTCTGCCGTTAGGGAATCGTTTATGCCTTTATCCGCGTTTGGATTTGTTACAATCCAATATCCTAAGGATGATTTTTTTGCATTTTTACTTAAAGGTTCTTTGTCTTGAGGAGTTACTGCATCTGAAAATTTAGTTACTTTTCCAAGATCATCAAAATAATAACTATTCAAAAAATTTATAATAGCAGTATCATCAGCCGTATTTTGCTCCTCAATGGATAAAGAAGAAGTATTATTGTCATCGCTACTGCATGAAACAAGAAATAACAAAATAAAGAAATATCCGGCTACAAAAGATTTTCTAATCATGTAATTAAAATATGTTAAATTAGTTGCTAATTTACAATTAAATTTAAAATTCAAAGATTTAATTTTATCAACCCTATGAGAATAGATAAATTTCTATGGTGTGTACGTTTTTATAAAACACGAGCAATAGCTACGGAAGAATGTAAAAAAAATAGAGTTTTTTTGGAAGATGTTCCTTTAAAACCTTCAAAGGAAATATTAGTTGGTGAAACATATAAAATAAGAAAAAATCAAATTGATTACAAAATTCAAGTAATACAAATACCACCTAATAGAGTAGGAGCTAAATTGGTTTCATTATATATTAAAGACCTTACAGATCCTGAACAGATTGAAATGATGAAGACCAGAGCTCAGTCACAAAATTATTACCGCCAAAAAGGAGTAGGAAGGCCTACCAAAAAAGATAGGAGGGATTTGGATGATTATACTCTAGAATGGGAAGATGAATAATTGTAATATGTGTTTATTTCTCAAGTTGGAGTAAGTCGATAATTTCGTCACATAATTCATTCGGATTTTTTTGTTTGACTTGTATTTTATAAGTAGACAATTCGTAAAAGGGAGAACGCTCAAATAAGTGTTTAGCAATAAATTCTAATAAATCTTCATCTTCCAGATGAGAAATAAGAGGACGATGTTCTTTTTCATTACTCAGCCTTAAGGCTAATTCCGAAGGATTCATTTTTAAGTAAAAGGATAGGCTTCTCTTATTTATCAAATTCATATTATTATGATATACCGGAGTACCTCCTCCTAAGCTCAATACCCTATGATCTTCTTCTAACAGTTCTTTTAAATAGAAATTTTCTTTTTTGCGGAAATAAATTTCTCCGTATTCGGAAAAAATTTCATGAATAGACTTTTTTTCTTGTGCGCTTATATACTCGTCCAAATCTATAAAGTCAAGTTGTAGAGAGTTTGCTAAACTTTTTCCTACAGTGGATTTTCCACTTCCCATATAACCCAGCAAAGTAATATTCATAATTTTTGGATTTTTTACAAATATGAGATTTTTTATTATATTTATTTGCATACCCAAAAAAAGTCACTATATTTGCACTCGCTAAACGAAAATGCTTAGCGAGTACTAAAATAAAGACCTGGTAGCTCAGTTGGTAGAGCACAACACTTTTAATGTTGGGGTCCTGGGTTCGAGCCCCAGCCAGGTCACATTAATTGTTATATATTGATGGTAAAGTCAATATAGAATACTAAAATTAGGGAGACCTGGTAGCTCAGTTGGTAGAGCACAACACTTTTAATGTTGGGGTCCTGGGTTCGAGCCCCAGCCAGGTCACATATAGTAAATTTTCGCTTGAGTTCCTCAAGCTTTTCTTGTTTTTGACTCCGTAGCTCAGTTGGTAGAGCAACTGACTCTTAATCAGTGGGTCGAGAGTTCGAGCCTCTCCGGGGTCACTTGAAAATCAAAGGATTACAAATATTTGTAATCCTTTTTTGTTTATCCTTGCACACAATTTGCACACAAAATAGAAGAGCGAGTATTGTTTATTAATTTTCTTAGATTTTACTTTTCTGATTTCAAACTATATATATATCTGGATGTAAAATGTAAGCCTATTTTGTCTTATGTTACCCCTACTTTGTCTATTTCTTTCATCAACCTGTCAGTTTCAACAAGGGCATGAATAATATTCTGATAGTGTTCTATATCGTCAAACGATAGTTCACGGTCTTTGCGGTCTTTTAACCATTTTTGAGCAGGTTGGTATCCACCTATGTAAAACTCCCAAGCAGTAACGGGTACATTGTCGAAATACTGTTCATCGTTTATCCACACCCTACCTGTATGTTTTTCGTTGTTGGTCAGCTCAAAATCTCGTTGCCCGATGCTGTGAGTTATGATGTTTGTTCCCTCATTTGGGTAGTTTACATTGGCTGCTCCTTTTTTATCCATTAGGTGTAGTTCTCTTATTTCTTTGCCTAATTCTACCAGTTGCCAAAACTTATCTATATCCTTTGGATATGGTACACGAGGAAAGTCGGTCTTTAGAAATTCTTTATAGGTATCACGATAGTTTGGGGAGTGGAGAACTGCATAAATGTAATCGAGCAAGTGGATAGGTGCAAAAGTGCCTTTATATCCTTTAGCCAAATCGACTACTATGTTTTCTTCTGGAATAAAAGCAAGTTTCAGTTTTTTCTCTATTTGCTCCACTATCTCCATATCCAAGTTGGGCACTCGCTTTTCACCTTGAAAAGCATCGGGTTTATCTGGGTCAGGGTAGAGGTAGAGAGGGAAAATACAACCACCTCCTCGATAATATAGATTTAAGTCTGCAATATAACGAGTTGAAAAAATTAAATTCCATTGCATCGAACCAACAACCTGTCCTTGACGACCAATAATCAACCCTACATTTTTTCCTTGTAAAAAGTGACGCATAACTTTTCTGACTGTTCGCCAAACAAGTTTATCTTCATAGAAAATATGTCTATTATCAAAAGGTCGATAAGATATAGGTTTTACATATTTAGCTACCTCATTATTTTGAATATTGTTCCATCCTTCTAATATATTCCATCCTTTCTTTGTTTTAACATTAAATTTAGAATGTAATTCTTTCGCATTAGGCTCACTTTTCTGAAATTCTCTGTATTTATTGATTAAAGTTGTTTTATTTTCATCTATAACAAATTCATCATGTGCAGTAGTCATACCTACTCCATTAATTGAAAACAATTCATTTACTGAAAATCCTTTGCTGTACTTCCCGTCTATTTCAAAATTTTTTTGAGCCATAAAATACATTGGCGGACGATTTTCCAATTCAACAAAAGGAACAGATGATATATTGTTTTCAAACAGATATTGATATTTGTCTTCTCGTTTACCCCAAAGATCGTAATGATATACTTTGCCCAGCTCATTAACGTGTTTCTGTCCTGTTTTCACAAACAAGGTGATTGCTACCCCTTGCATGATGTCGAACACATTTTCGTCCTTTGATCCATCAGGGCAAACCTCCTTCTTTTTAGCATTACCGTGCAGGTCGATAGTGTATATCTTATCGTAAGTCTTCAACAGATTCCAACGCATCCCCCTAAAAGTTGGATTATCTAAAAAACCGTGTGGATTGATATAAGCAACTATCCCTGACCCATTACGTTCTACATAATGCTGTGCATAGCGAAGAAACTTTACATAATCATCGTTCACCCATTTGGGATTTCTTTCTTTCAGGCGTTGGTTTGTATTCGGCTCTTTCTTGTAGTCTTCCATCAAGCCCATTATCCATTTACCTTGATTCTGACTTTCTCCACTATACGGAGGATTTCCTATAACGCACATCACAGGTGTGTCACGTTTCACTCGGTTAGCAGCATTGGCTTCATCACTTAGCCACGAGGTAAAGAGCGTACCCATATCTGGATGGCTCTCTTCGAGTGAGTTTGTGAGAAAAATATTAAAACGTTGCTCGTCTTGAGCTTTGTAACCTGTTTCTTCAAGTAACAAATCCATTTTGAGGTGAGCCATGGCATAACTCGCCATCAATAGCTCAAAGCCATTCAGTCGTGGGATGAGATGCTCTCGTACATACCCGTTCCACATTCCTTTGTTGTTTTGGAATCGGGTATAAATTTGTTTTATTACTTCCGACAAGAATGTACCTGTACCCGTGGCGGGGTCTAATATCTGTACTTTGTGATATGTTCTTAATTCTTTCTTTGCTCCGTCTTTGGTGCGCCCGTCACGGCTTTGGTCTATGGCTCGTTCTACTTGCACTGTTTCTCGACTTGCCAAGCCGTCGGCTATTCCAAAATCTGTTTTGAGAATATCATCTACTGCCCGTACTATAAAGTTAACCACAGGTTCGGGCGTATACCACACCCCACGTGATTTTCGTAACTTAGGGTCATAGGCTGCAAGAAATGTTTCGTAGAAATGAATTATGGGGTCGTGTTGTTGTGTCGATTTACCAAAATTCTTTAAGATAGCCGAAACATCGGTATGCTTGAATACATCAGCCAAAGCATCTACTATCCATGCAATACGAGTGTCGAGGTCAAAAGTGGCTATCTTTTGAAACATTTTTCTCAAGAAAGGATTTGAATGAGGTATCAGGGTCGCCGCTTCCATTCGTGAAAAAGACTCTAATGTATCATCGTGCAATCGTGCAGCAAACATTCCATAAGCAATTGTTTGTGCATAGATATCTGCAAATTCGTTTGGGGTCAATGTGTCTAGCAATACCCTTCGGAAAGCATCTAACTGTGCTGACAGTTCAGAGGTTTTCTTTTCTTTTTCGTCCTGCTCAATAGCATTTCTTAGAGACATAGCCAATAACCTGGCTTTAGCAGCCATCAATTCAGCCAATCGTTTGGCACTTCGGATTGTTTGCCCTTCGTAGCGACAGAAGTCTTGAACGAGCTGAGTAAACTTGTCGAAGTTATTATCTAAACTAACTATATCGTTGTTACGCACTTCGCCTATTTGTACGGATGTAACAAATTCTCCTTTTTTATAGAGGTCGAAGGTCAGATAATCGGTAATGATAAGGTTATCTAAGGCGTTTCTGTATCGGTCAAATTGTTCTCTGTATTGCTTGGCTTTCAGGTCGATGTCTATATCCTTAGCTTCAATATAACCAATGGGAATATCTTTGTGAGTAATAACATAATCGGGTGCACCACAACCAATACGGCGAGGTTCGTTTGTAGCCTTTATTTGTGGCACTATCGATTCTAACAACTGTTGCAAATCGCCTCTGAACGTATGTTCAGTTGCTATTCCTCTTTTAAAATGATTGTTCAGGTTATTTAGATATTCTTTTATGGTCATAACATATTAATTAGAATAATTTATTTGTGGTAAGCTATAAGCTATGATACTATTTTTCTTACAATAATATTACTTCCTCTCCCCATACTCCCCAATCTTCTCCTCACAAATACGCTTTGTAATATTTCTAAGAAGTTCTAAGGGCATCAATATCATCTTTCGTTACCAGAATAGTGAGCTTCGATATAGGCAGCTTTTAGCAGTTCGAACAAGCGTTTTTCTTCCGCATTGTTTCGAGGAAAAACTTGTGCCAACTCTTCCGAATGGTGTTTGACAGATGCCGATAGTTTAGCCAAGTTATGTTACTTGTTGTTTCTCAACGTAAAAGCTAAAGTAATAGTTTTCAGTCGCTTGATGAAGTTGGAAAGATGCTAATTTATAGTTGCTTTGTGAGTAACAAAACTTAGTCACTTCTAATAAATCATTGGCAAACTCAAATTTTGTTTCAAAATATTCCTGAGCCTGCTGCTGTATTTCCTTGAAGTTGAGTTTGCGTCTTCGGGCGAATTTGAATTTTCTACTATCATACAATACAATTCCCTCTTGCTTGAGTTGGGTATAGAAATACCTGCCTTCTTCCAATTGTCGGTTCAATGTCTTAATATCGTCATTGATAAACTGTACAGGGGTTTGAGTATTGGGTTCTTTATAATATAGGTCGTCAATATTATCCAATATATTTCCGGCTTTCTTATCCGAAACACCACTTGTTACCACCAATATATCATAATCACTCATAAACGAAGTTGGGATGCCAAACTCCACTCGTTCGTCATATTCTACGAATTTACCTGTGGCATAGCTTCCATACAAAATAACCATTTGAGCCTCGGGCAATCGTTTGTTTACCTCAGGCACTAAGAATATCGTGTCTTCTTGTTTTCGTTTGGGCAAATATGATATTGATTTCTTCATTTAAACGAATGCTTTACAAATACATTATAAACAAAGATAAGTAATAAATCTTATATTTATATTTATAAATTTCGTACTGTGATTTTATGTGTCCGATACTCCATTGTGGGCAGATAAGCCAAAGCATCCTGCTTAATTCCTAAATTATGGCGAAAACGCTTAACTGCGTTACCATGATGCGTGTTTTTTTTCTTTCTTATTCAAAGTTTCCATGTTTCGTAATTCTTTGTTTTTAAGTCTTAGCTCCTGTGCATCCAATAGCTTAGTGTCTTTTTCTTTATCGAGTATATACTCGATACATCCGCTAAAGTTTCTACCTTTTATTATTTTAGCTATCATATGCCGATTTTCTTTAATAGGTTGTCAAATCGTTCTACTAATTGGAGCTGTTGATCTCGTACAATGGTATAGCCTTGTGCATTGATAAGAATTGAGGTATCTCTGATTTGAGCCGACTCAAGATCTGATTGTCTTCTCTTTCAAATGGTTTTACTTTTCGTATCCAATAGCGTGTTTCTCCCTGATCGATAATTATCGGATTGTTATCATTGTTGGAGCAAAGGATAAACTTGGAAAACAATTCTACTTCGTTGCGATCCTTCCCTTTAGCTTCGTCTTTGTGGGATATAGCAGTACTCAGATTATTTATCCGTTCCGAATCCTCCCTGTGTTTTAGCAATACTTCATCGACTGATACAATCAGCTTATTCACCCAATCGTAATTAAACTGACTGCGAAAATCTTCATTGGTATTGAATGTCATGTTTCCGGCAAAGATGGCTTTTAAGAAATTCAAAAATGTTGTTTTGCCTGATTTCGTTCTTTAGATACCAACAAAAAGATGGGTAATATGACAATGGTTTGAGGTAGAGCAACTGCAAATAATCCAATCCTAATTCTATTTTTTCTCTGAAAATATGAGTGAGAAAATTCAGTATTGTCAGACATTTTCCCTGTGCAGGAAAATTAACAATCGAATCATATTTATTCAATAATCTATCAATGCTTCACTGATAGTCGACATGGCTAGGAACAAAACAAAAGCCATCGAACTTCTCAATCTGAGAGATAAAATCTTTAGAATGATCCTGTCGAAGTGTTTCGTAATTCCACGGACGACGTTCTTCTATATAATCTCCGCTCATTGAGGGGCGCTAAACTATTTTATAGAGGGTTGTGCCGACAAACGATCTGTTTCTTTTTCTTTCATGACCGGTTATCTTTTACGTCGGGCATTTCGGGCTAGATTGAGAGCAATTTCTTCTCTGTTGTTTTTTGGTTTAGTCTAGCTTTTAGCCCATTGGAGCAAGTCTTTTCTGGAGAATACAAGTTTCTGTCCGAACTTACGGCAGGGAATATGTTCGTATGCGGTCAGCTTGTATAATTTAGCCTTTGGCATAGGATAACCATATTCAGCAAGAAAAGCAAATGCTGAACCAAGTGTCATCGTATCAATTTCAGTTTTTGTTAGCTGATTAGTTGGTAACAACTTAGAATCTTCTTCTTGTACAATACTTCGTAGCTTGTTTTCTTCAGTGATAATAATTGTTGACATACTGTGCAAATTTTAAAGGGTTTATACTTTTGTTTTGCACAAATATATAACCACAAACAACAGGTTATCAAATTACAAAAACGTTTACACAGCTAAGACAAATGATGCGAATCGAAGACAAATGAAAGACAATTTCCAATGTATCATACTGTCTTTTCTGAGAATGGGAGGACATTGGCAGTCAGTTTAGGATAACTGATAGACAAACAGATCAATGTAAAGGAATTAAAAAAGCTTTGTATTTTTCGTTATTTGGTAGTGTAAATTAAACTGTGTCAGCGTTCTGCTTTCACTTTTAAAATATCAGGTTTTTCACATTCCTATCTCAATGGGTAATGAGGAACCTGAATTTTGTTGGTAAAAACGGTTAGGGGTCGATCCTCTAATCGTTTTTGGTTTCAATGGTACAAAGTCTCACCACTGTTTTGTTGGTCTGACAAAACTAATAAATAAAATGAATATAGTATGTTTTGCCTAAAATAATTTGAAACTATCAGGATATAATATAGTCAGTTGTTGTGCTGTTTTCCCCCAGTTATCCAAAGGCATAGTCCATTTTTTACGTATGTTTCGGTAAGCCAGATAGACTAATTTCTCCAAAGCTGTGTCACTGGTAAATACACCTTTATTTTTGGTTACTTTCCTGATTTGGCGATGATAGCCCTCTACAGTATTCGTGGTATAAATCATCTTTCTAATGCCGTCTGAGTACTGGAAGTAAGCGGATAACTTATCCCAGTTATCCCGCCAGAATTTGATGACAATAGGATAGTCTTCTCCCCATTTAAGCTCCAGGTTGTCCAGTTCGACTTCTGCCTGTTCCTTACTCACTGCCTTATAAACCAATTTGAGATCTTTCATAAATATCTTTTGGTTTTTATTGGCCACATTTTTAATGGAGTTTCGTATTTGATGAACGATACATGTGTGGACGGTCGTTTCAGGGAAAACATTTCTAATGGCATCAGAAAAACCAGTCAGATTATCAGTACAAGCTATAAGAATGTCTTTTACTCTACGGGATTGTATGTCAGACAGGCATGAGAGCCAAAAATTAGCACCTTCACTTTTTGAGATATACATCTCCCAGCAGATCTTTATTCCATCCGGATTTTAATGCCGATGATATTATAAATAGCTCTGGTTACAGGACGATTCTTTTCATCCATAACTTTGTAGTGAATCGCATCCATCCAAACAATGGTATAGACATTTTCTAGGGGACGGCTACGCCAAGCTTGAATCTCAGGAAGAACACTGTCGGTTATAGAGCTGATAGTGTCAGCAGAAACGCGATTACCCTGATTTTCTTCCATCCAGTCACTAATTTCACGAGTACTATTGCCCAAAGTATATAAACCAATGATGCGGTCTGCAACATTGTCTGCCAAAATACGCTCACGCTTTTTGATAAATTCAGGTTCAAATGTAGAGTCACGATCACGAGGGTTTTGAACTCTAACCTCATCAAGAGGAGTTTGAACCTGCTTGGGTGTATAACCGTTACGACGATTGCCACAGGAACGCTCAGAATCGTCCATATGAGCATCCATCTCGCCTTCTAAAGCTGCATTTAAGATACTTTCCAACAACGGAGCAAAAGCTCCATCTTTACCTAACAAGGATTTACTGGATTTAAGTTGTTCCATTGCTTTGTTATTGATACTCTCAAAATCGAATTCTTCTTTCATAAAAAAACTGTGTTAGTATAGTTAATAATTTATTCTTTACTGACACAGTTTAATTTACAGTCTCCGCTATTTATTTTCTTCCTTATACGCTTCGAGCTGTTCCAGTATTAGCTTAGGAGGAAAAATGTGTTTTTTGAAGAATGTGGAATATTGAGGTGTTATATTACCATCCTTAATCCATTTATCTAAAGTGGGACGAGAGATTTTCATCATTTTGATAATGTCTGTTTTGAATATAACTACTTCTCCATTAATAATAGAGATATGCTTTTCGTTAATCGCCCAATAATGCTTTAGATTGGAAATGACTTTGTCTAAGTTTTGGATTTGAGGTTTGTGTTTCTTCAGTATGGTAATTTGCAGTGTGTCCATGTCGTAATCCGCTAGTTCGGGATGTTGCTCCAACTCTTTGATGATCTCGCTAGATATAGCTAGGTCTTTAATTGGTATTATTTGTTTTTTACGACGCGGCATGATATCTACATTAATTCAAAGTTATATAAAATTTCTTCAATTAAAGGATCATCTAAAATGTTTATTGGTAACTCAGCTATCCAATATGTAATCTCAGGACTTTCTGATATTGTGTAATTTTCATCAGTCCTATTTCTTAACCGCAATAAGATTACTTTTTTTCCTTTGTTGCAATAGAAATCGATTTCATGAAATTCGTTCATGATCTCAGGGATTAAATGAATATCAATGACTCTCCAATCGTTGATTATCCGATCGCATCCTCCATTTAGTTGTACTCTTTTATCAAACTCATACTTTTTCATTACCTATACTTTTTTTCTGAGCATATTCTACAATTACTACATTCTTAGATTTACATGGTAATAATCATATAATTGGGCTATCATGCTCGATTTTCAATTTGTACAAATGCCACTTGCATAAATAATTTTTCTAATTGCTCAGGTATATGATGTTAATATTAAATCTTGAAATAATCGAGAAGTGCTTTATATTTATCTTGGGCTGTCAAACATGTATCTATTTTTACTTTGGATGTTCTTATTGTTTTTGCTCTCCTAAAAGTAATTTCTCCATTGTGGATATTAGAATATCTCAACTGCAACATATCTGTAAAATTGATGCCATTGCAGAGATAAGAGAAAAACCATAGATCCCGATATCTTTCTGTAGCTTCATTGCCGTCTGTGTACGAAATAACTTGCTTTATCTGTTGCAAAGTCAGAGCCATTTTACGACTCTCGTTCGTTGGTATTTCATATTTACCTTTACCGAATGGGTATTGATTTATTTTAATCACATCTACCTTTTTGGCTTCATTCATCATTGTTCGAATGGCTCGGCTATGCATTCCAATTGTTGTGTAACTATTGTCCTTATCCAACATAAATTTTTCATACCATTTCAACCAGTCTGTAGATACAGATGTTATAGGAATATTACCACCGTTGAATTTCTCTATACTTGTAAGGACGTTTTGATAATATACAGCTGTTCCTATTTGTTCATTTGCTCGCAATATTTCAATTTTATTTTTGAATAATGTATTTAGCGTATCAGATACACCTTTATTCAATCTATTACTTAGAGCGTCAAACGAAAACCCTCCTTCAGAACATAAGTCTTGTATAGCCTCTTTGACAATCTCAAATGAACTTTGAATATCCTTCCGCACCTCAAGGAGAGATTTACTTTTTGTACTAGATAATACTTCCCAATTATCTACATATAATTCTTTACCAGTGGAATAGTATTTTTGTTTTTCACTTGGATTTTCACAGGATATAATCCAGATATTTTACTTCTTCTAACATCCAATATTGTTAAAGCTGATACTCCATCTTTTGCATACTTATACATACAATATCCTTAATTTACAATTACTTTATATCTAAAAGTGTACATGCAATTTGCATGCAACTATGGCGATTAGTTATAAATTGAAGTAAAGATAAGAAAATAATATTGTAAACAAAGTTCTATATTACAGGTTTTTATGAATAAATGAAAAATGATAAAAATAGAACAAATTGGTGATTTAGAGACTCTTAATCAGTGGGTCGAGAGTTCGAGCCTCTCCGGGGTCACAAAGCCTAAAACCGCACCATATATGCATTTAGGCTTTTTTTATTTCTTGATCAAGTGTAATCACATAATTCAAATAATGATTTCGACAATGTAAAAAGCATTTTAAAATATATAATTTATATATGTAATTATTCGATAAATAGATGTTTTTTTCTGAAGTATGAATGTTCCTTTATAATTTGAAAAATTTCTAAACAAAAATTAAATACAAGGGTAAATCATGCTGTTATTTCATTCAAATTATAAAAAATATCTCAATTATTTTTCTTGCAAAAAAAAATTAATGGTGTGACATTAAATAAAGTCATTAATGTATATAAATTATCTGAACTATGCTTTCATATATTTATATTTTTAATACTTATTATATATCTGTAAAAAATAAGTACTATTAAAAGTGGATATTGGAATTATAAAATATAATCTATAATTTTTGACTATTCGGCTATTATTTAGAGGGCATAACTTTTAAGTCTCTATATAATCATTTAGAAATGAGAGGATTTTATATCTATAATTCTTTTTATTACTAAGGCTGTTGGGCTCATTTATTTATATAAATTTATTTTTAAGCATTTATCAAATCATACAATATTAGTTATAGTACTATGTAATATTTATGAACGAGTTTCTTTAATTAATAATTTTAACAAAGTTGGAATTTTAAAATTACTGATCATAGATTCTATATGATGGGCTGATTCAGTAAATAGTATACTTTCATAGCTAATATATGAAGGTTACTATTTCCTGAACTAAATTTTTACTTTTTAAAAAAGGATTTTATACCACTCCAATAATCGGAATTTTATTATCTGATGCTATCAAATATATAGTTTCCTAATTTTGGTTTAAATAAACAAAACTATAAACAATAATCAACTCAATATCAGCTGGGTTTACTTATTTTAGCAATGTTAAAATATAAGGAAGCGCTCGCTTATAAAATAATCTGGATTCGTAAGCTGAAATTTCTGTAATATAAATAATTATAATCTCATCGGGTTTGGGGTATTTCCAATTTTGAAACAATACACCTGTTGCTTTTGCATGTTGTAGCTAAAAATACACATCTACGGTTAATTCTATAGTATTAAGTTATATACTTAACTTTTTATTTTTTATTTAGGATAATTTTCAGGAAATATGGGTGTTAAAATTATATAATTACAAATACTATTGATCTTACACAAATTTCATTTTACTTTATTTTTATAAATTACAGTTAAAAGAATTAAATCATTATCTTGTTTGTATTATATTTCAGTCGTTATTCAAATTGCAAATTAAAATTATTTAGATATTACTTTTATCTAAGTAATAAACAAATTGTTTATTTTAACTACAGGATAACATAAATAAGCAATATTGTTTTTCTACATATTTTTACAATAGCTCATAATAAATAATTGTCTCAATGTTCTGATTTTATCGAATTTATATTCTCTATTCTTTTTAATAAAAAAAATAATTTACAATATTCACTAAGAGTATAATATACTTGAATTTAACATTATTTCATTAAAAATAATAAGTTAAAATACTACTGTAATATATATTTTTTATATGATATAAAAATGTTTAATAAAATTGAATGCTAAGGTACTCGCGTTAGGTGGTAAAAAATAATTCTATTCTGATCTATTAGTTAATTAAGATCTTATTGTAAATTCATGTACTTGTCAATTTGATTATTAATTAAAAGCTAGTTAAAATATTTAAAATACTTATTTTGTATTAATTGTTTAATTTAATATTCAATATTATATTGATAATATTTTATATATTTATTAAATTATTTTAAATTAGCATTAATAAAATTAATAATATATAAAAACATGAAAAAAACTTTATTTTTTATTTTAGTATGTTGTTTAGTTAATACCGTAGCATTAGCTTCAAGCAGTATTTCAGATAAACAAAATTATTTAAAAAAGAATTATGTGTCTTCTGCAACTTCTAATTACGATGCTTTGGATGTTTATGGAATTTTGAATTTTTTAATGCAATATTCTGAAGAAGATCGAAAATGGAATTATGAATTGACAGATCTTACGTGGGACGAAATAACCAGAGCAATAGATGGGGAACCTGAAGTAATTTTTAATAAGTTAATTGGTAGATTTATATGGAAAGAAATCAATGGTTATAAAGTGTTAGTAAAATTATATATAAATCAGAGAAAATTTAATGGGGTATTTAATGGTGAATATTTTAAAAATCTTGAGGAATTATATTGTCAAAATAATAAACTAACCAACATAGATGTGTCTAAAAATTTTAATTTACAGTATATAAATTGTTCTTATAATCAATTAACAATATTAGATGTTTCCAAGAATTCAAAATTAAGAATATTATATTGTTATTATAATCAATTAACGGAATTGAATGTATCTAATACTATAAACTTGACAAAATTGGATTGTGAAAATAATGCATTGGCTGAACTAGATTTATCGAAGAGTAAAAAGTTAGAATATTTACATTGTATTAATAATCAATTTACTACGCTAGACTTAACCCATAATATAAATTTAGAAAAATTATATTGTCAAAATAATAAAATAAGTCAATTGGATTTGTCAGCAAATACTAAATTAGAGTATTTAAATTCCAGTTATAATAATTTAACTGAATTAGATGTATCTAAAAACATTAGATTAGAAACTTTGAATTGTGAAAATAATCAGCTTACTTCCTTAAATTTATCTAGTAATTATAATTTAATTTATTTATATTGTTATAACAATCAGATCACTTCATTAGATTTATCTAATGTTACACACTTAAAATATTTGTATTGCTTCTCGAATAAATTAAAAACAATTGATGTATCTAAAAATATTTATTTAATTGATTTATATTGTTATTCAAATCAACTCAGCACATTAGATATATCCAAAAACACTAAATTGGTGTATCTATATTGCTATTCTAATTTAATAGAAGCTTTGGATGTGTCTAAGAATGTTAATTTAACCTCATTATATTGTTATTCCAATCAACTTATTTCATTGATTTTGCCGAAGATGAATAAATTATCTAAACTAGTTGGGGCTACAAATCACTTAAAATTTTCTACTTTACAAGGGAATTTTATTTCAATTAAAAATCTTACTTTAACTCCGCAAGCCACTTTAGATGGGGGAACAAAAGGATATTTAGAAATTTTGGATCTTTCTTCCGAATATCTTATTGATGGAAAAATTACCACATATAATTGGTATGATAAAGCAACCAATGAAGAAGTAAATATGTATGCGTTAAATGGTAAATTCTATGCAAGCCCTGAAAATGCAGGAAAAACATTAGTTTGTCTCATGACCAATGAACTATTTCCGGACTTTTTATTTGAGTATGAGGTAACAATAAAAGATGAAATGATTTCATCAAGGAATGTTAAAACAACCATACCTGAAGGTTTCAAATTAGTAGGTTCCCAAGGCAAACATAAAGCATTAGAATCAGTGCAGCTTACTCCTAATCCGGTTGTAGATATATTGAAGGTTAATACCACATCAAAAGTAGAATCAGCAAATGTTTACAGTTATACAGGAAAAGAAGTAAAAAGAATTCCCACAGTATACAATAACGAATTAAATTTACAAGACTTACCCTCAGGAATTTATATGATAAGTATAAAGACTGAACAAGGAACGGGAACCCAAAAGGTTATAAAAAAATAAAAAGTTAAAAAATACTATCCTTAAAAAACCTGCATATTATTAATGCAGGTTTTTTTGTTAGTTAAAAAGTTAAGAATAATAAATATCTAAAAAATGAGATGAATGATTTATGTCATAAATGATTGTAAAAGTAAAAATTGAATTATTAATAGTTTACCAATTAGAATAAGGTTTTTAGGGTAAATTGTAGATGTTAATTTGATAATGAATGTTAATGATATTAAATTATTTATTTTATAAAAATATTTTAAATAGGTTAAGTTATCTTAAATTGGTCTAAAATAATAAAAAATATTTCTTATGAAAAAAACTTTACTTTTTGTAATAGTGTATTGTATAGTTAATACTATCGCACTAGCTTCAGGAAACGTTTCTGATAAGCAAGAATATCTGAAAACAAATTATGTAGCAACAGAAAACTCAAATTATGATGCTATGGATGTATTTGGGATATTGAATTTTCTTATGCAATATTCCAAGGAAACTCAAAAATGGAATTACGAATTGTCGGGATTGACGTGGGAGGATATGTCAAAAGCGATAAAAGGTGATTTTAACGTGATATTAGAACATTTTCCAGATTCTTTTATTTGGAAAGAAACTAATGGTACAAAAGTCTTAATTGAGATGAATATTTTATATAAAAAATATACCGGAAAATTTGATGGTAAATATTTTAAAAACTTAGAAGCACTGTCTTGCGGTTTCAATAAATTTTCATCCTTAGATCTTAGTAATAACACTAAATTAATTCGATTAGGTTGTTATAATAATGAGCTTACTGAATTAGATTTGTCAAAAAATGTAAATTTGGAGATAGTAGAATGCAGGGAGAATCAGTTAACCTCACTAGATATGTCCAAGAATGTTAACTTAAAACGGTTAGGTTGTGAATCAAATCAACTAACCTCCTTAGATGTATCAAAAAATGTTAACTTAGAAATATTATATTGTTCATCAAATCAACTAACCTCCTTAGATGTATCAAAAAATGTTAACTTACAAGAATTAAATTGTTCATCAAATCAACTTTCTAAGTTAGTGACTGATAATCCTAAATTAATATATATAAGTTGCGATGACAATCAGTTAACTTCCTTAGAGGTATCCCAAAATGTTAACTTAGAATTCTTATATTGTTCTTCAAATCAACTAACCTCCTTAGATCTATCAAAAAATGTTAACTTAAAACGGTTAGGTTGTTCTTCAAATCAACTAACTTCCTTAGATTTATCAAAGAATGTTAACTTAGAAGTGTTAGGTTGTTATTCAAATCAACTAACTTCCTTAGATGTGTCAAAAAATGATAAATTGTACATTATAATATTTAATTTTAATAATATTACCTCGTTATCTATACCGAAAGAGCATAATATAGGTCTTTTTGGGGCTTCTGAAAATCAATTAAAGTTTTCCACTATGCAGGGAAATTATAAAGCAATTCAATATTCAAATTGGAATCCACAAGCTACCCTTCAAGGAGGAACAAAAGGATATTTTGATGTATTG
>CALYQD010000005.1 GCA_945280365.1 uncultured Apibacter sp. | reverse complement strand
AAAAGTAATAATTACTACGATTTTCTAATTGATTGAGTTCTATTCTGACTATCATATTATTAACTCCTTAATCTTTTAATCATCAATACTACCGGCAGGATTACCCATTAACCGCTTCTACAGATTCAACTTCATTGGGTAACATTTGTTTTAAAAGTTCTTCAATTCCATTTTTCAAGGTAAATGTAGAAGATGGACATCCATTACAAGCTCCCTGTAACAGCATTTTAGCAATTTTTGTATTTTCATCAAATGAAATAAGTTCAATGTTACCGCCATCACCGGCTATAGCAGGCAACACGTATTCATCTAAAATATTTTTTATTCTTAGTTCAGCTTCTGAAAATTCTCTATTATTATGATCTATAGATTTATAAGTTGAAAAATTTTTAATGGTACTGATTTCTTTTTCCTCTCGAATATATTCAGAAATATTAAATCTTATTTCCATAGAAATGTCTTCCCATTTAGAATTATCTGTTTTTGTTATTGATACAAAATTATCTGAAATAAAAATTTCTTTAATATAGGGAAAGCTAAATAAATACTGTGCCAAAGGAACTTCTTTAGCTTCTTCTATATTTTTCAATTCAATGATTCCTTCAACTAATATTCTGTTTGTAACAAACTTCATCACGGAAGCATTAGGAGTCATTTCCACATAAACTGAAATAGGAGCTTTGCTTGGTTGTAAAACTACAGTAGGGTTAGCTAATAATTCATCTTCAATTAATTCTTTTACTTCATCTATAACCATATCCCATTCAATCATATCATTTTTTTGTATAGCGATAAAATTTGCCGTTATAAAAATATTAGTAATGAACGGTAATTGCAATAATTCTTGAGCTAACGGAATATTGGCTGCATCTTTTATGTCCGATATTTCATAACTACCTTCAACCAGCGTTGAAGGAGCTATAAATTTTATGATGTTTTTATTGAGGGTATTTTCAATTTTTAATTTCATGTCATTTAGTTTAATTCTTCAAAATTACATAACTTGCCAAAAAATCTTTATAGGTTAATAATATTTATTTACTATGGCTCTAATTAAAAACATATTAGATAAAAATCCTTTAATCGGAAATGAATGCTTTTTATCAGACACATGTGTGCTAATTGGTAATGTGACTATCGGAGATCAATGCTCTGTATGGTTTAATGCTGTGATACGTGGTGACGTTAACTTTATAAAAATTGGTAATAAAGTCAATATTCAAGATAATGCAGTAATTCATTGTACTTATATGAAATATCCTACTATTATTGGCAACAATGTATCTATAGGTCATAATGCTATAATTCATGGTTGCACAATTTACGATAACGTCTTAATTGGAATGGGGGCAATAGTAATGGATGGCGTAACAGTTGAAAGCAATGCTATTATAGCTGCTGGTGCTGTTGTAACACAAAGAAAGCACATATTTGAAGGTGAAATATGGGCTGGTATACCTGCACAAAAAATAGGAATGGTTTCTCACCAGTTACAAAAAGAAAAAATTCTACAAACTGCAAATAATTATATTAAATATAGCGAATGGTATAGAAAGAATAAAGATAATGAGGATGACAAGGGAATGTAATTTTCTATCAATTTTTTTAAATCAAATTATAACTTTTTAACTAATAATTACTTCTAAATTATTAGATTAAATTTCAAATAGCAAAAAAATCCTAATTATAAATTTAATGTAATGATGTTTTATAATACAGTTGATTATTAAATTATTAATTTTTATGGATAATTCAATGAATTTTTAAATTTATTTTGAATAGCTTTTTATGATTAATAACATTATTTTAGTTGGATTGGGTGGCTCTTTAGGCTCAATAATTCGATACCTTATATCTTATTATACCCAAAAAAATTGCTCAGATGGATTTCCATTAGCAACATTCTTTATAAATTGTACGGGATGTCTATTAATCGGTTTATTCTTAGGATTATCCGAAAGATTTAATTTTATAAATAATGAAATAAAATTGTTTTTAGTAACAGGTTTTTGCGGTGGATATACTACATTTTCCACTTTTTCAGCGGAAAATTTGCAATTAATTCAAAATAATAATTTAACAACTCTGTCTTTATATATATTTTTTAGTCTTTTTATAGGAATATTAAGCGTTTTTTTAGGAAATTTTATTTCTAAAATTTAATAAATATAAATCATTAGTTGATTAATTATATCTATCTTATTGTAATAGCCAAACTTATAAAAATATAATTTTGAATTAAATTAAATTAAAAAATTCTGATTAAAAAAGTGGAAAAATATATATAATTATATCTAATTCGAAAATTGAGAAATTATCTCCTTTCTATCATCCTGTATTTGGAACTGAAGGTATTTAAAACTATCCCTAGGTATTACTCTAATCCATCTTTTATAGGTTAAAAACCATTCATTTCTAATACTTTTAATACCTTTTGTTAAATATGCAGCAACGAAAGGATGAGTATGTAAATATAGCTTGCCTTTATGGTTAACAATAGCATTTATAATTTGTTGCTGTATTCTATCTATTAATACAATAGGAGATTCTATTTTTCCATTACTATTAGGATTTTCTTCTGTTGTATTAAGTTGTTTTTGAGGACGTACACGTTGTCTCGTAATCTGTACAATTCCAAATTTACTCGGTGGTAGAATCTTATGTTTTGCTTTGTCATCTTTCATGACTTGTTTTAAATATTCATAAAGATCCTTTTTATGCTGTGAAGAAGTTAAATCTATAAAATCCACAACGATAATTCCTCCAATGTCTCTTAAACGTAACTGACGAGCAATTTCTGCTGCAGCTAATTTATTAATGTGGAGAGCTGCATCTTCTTGCGATTTTTGATTGGCAGTAACATTTCCAGAATTTACATCTATAACATGCAAGGCTTCGGTATGCTCAATAATCAAATAGGCACCTTTTGATTGATATATATTAACGTGTTTACCAAATAATTGCTTTATTTGTTTGTCAATGTTATAATATTCAAATATAGGAATATGGGAATCATAGTATTTAACCAATTTAGATTTTTCAGGAGCTATGATATTGAGATAATTTTTCATTTCTCCAGCTAATTCCTCATTATCACAAACGATGCTTACAAAATCCTCATTAAAATTATCTCTTAGAATTGAAGATGCCTTATCCAATTCACCCAAAATTTTAGCAGGAGACTTACTCTTCTTTATATTACGGAAGCATATATTGTTCCATTTGTTTAATAAATAGACTAAATCCGATTGTAATTCCTGAGATGATTTTCCTTCTGCAACAGTTCTAATAATTAGGCCGAATCCATTAGGCCTAATTTGCTCTCCTATTTTTTTTAATCTCTCTTTTTCTTCAGCAGTTGATACATTTCTAGACACTGATGTTTTTGATGCAAATGGAATAAGTACAAGATATCTACCTGCCAAAGAAATTTCGGATGATATACGAGGTCCTTTAGTTGAGATCGGCTCCTTAGTTATTTGCACTAATATATCTTGGTTGGGAACTAAAACGTCTTGTATAACGCCGTCTTTATTTATATCTTCTTCAAATGAGAAAGAAGTTAATTTAGGAGAATTAATTTTACCTGAAGAGACTCCTTTACAATATTTTAATGATGATTTAATTTGAGGACCTAAATCGTGATAATGTAAAAAGGCATCTTTTTCGTAACCGATATTTACGAAACAAGCGTTAAGACTAGGGGCAAGTTTTTTTACCTTACCCATAATAATATCTCCAACAGTAAAATTATTGCCTATCTCCTCTTCATGAAGTTCTTGAATTCTTCCTCCTTCTAATATTATAATTCTAACTTTTGAATGTTCATATGATACTATTAATTCTTTACTCATTTTTTTACATTAATTTTCCTATCTTATATACATTCACTTTTGAACAAAAACATTCTTTACCTATTACTTTGGTAAAGAATGTTAAAATATCTTAAGTAAAAAAACCTTAGTTTTATGGTAGAAGAAAATTATTTATTTTTCTTTTTATGACGATTTAATCTTCTTCTTTTTTTTCTTTTGTGGGTCGCAACCTTATGACGTTTTCTTTTTTTTCCGCTTGGCATAGTATTCTTTTATTTATTATTTATTATTACTAATTTTTAACTTTAACATTAGTTTTTACATCTTCTACAAAAGACTTAGCTGGTTTAAAAGCAGGTACATTATGAGCCGGTATCTTTATTGTTGTATTCTTAGAAATGTTTCTCCCTGTTTTAGCTGCTCTTTTCTTAATTAAAAAAGTTCCAAAACCTCTTAGATAAACATTATCTCCATTAGCCATAGCTGTTTTTATCTCATCCATAAAAACTTCAACGACCTTTTGAGTTTCAACCTTTTCTAGACCAAGTTTACTTGAAATCGAATTTACGATATCTGCTTTTGTCATACTTTTTAAATATTATCTTATTATACTTCTAATTAAATTTTGAGTTTGCAAATATAATATTATTTTTGGAAACTAAAACTTATAAACATTTAAAAGTGTGAATTTTATTAGTCTTTTACAGAAGTGGTATAAAATTAATAAACGCTTATTACCGTGGCGTGAAACTCTCTCTCCTTACAACATATGGATTTCGGAAATCATTTTCCAGCAAACCCGTATTAATCAGGGATATAGATATTATTTAGATTTTACAAATCGGTTTCCGACTATTGAAATTCTTGCTAAGGCTTCAGAAGATGAGGTATTAAGTTCCTGGCAAGGTTTGGGATATTATTCTCGAGCCCATAATTTACATTTTACGGCTAAGTATGTTGTAGATAAGCTAAATGGAATTTTCCCCAACTCTTATCAAGAAATAATAAAGCTTAAGGGAATTGGTAAATATACAGCAGCTGCCATTGCTTCCATATCTTTTAATGAAAAAATTCCTGCTATTGATGGAAATGCTTTTCGAGTATATTCACGAATTTTTAATTCTGAAAAAGATATTACTAAAAGTAGTACATTCAAATATTTTTTTAATTTAATAAAGCCTATAATGCCTGATAATCCTGGCGATTTCAATCAAGCCATTATGGATTTCGGATCTTTAGTTTGTATTCCATTAAATCCTAAATGCAATCAATGTGTTATAAAAGACGAATGTTTGGCTTATAAAAATAACTTACAAAATGATCTTCCTATAAAATCTTCCGCTATTAAAATTAAAGAAGAAAAGATTCATTACGCATATTTTTATCACAATAATTATATCTTAATAAAAAAGAGAGATAATAATTCTATTTGGAAAGGGTTATATGAGTTTCCTTTATATAAGAAAGAATTTGGAAATTATAATAACCTACACAACCACCAGATAAAACACAAGCTTACTCATAAACTATTATTAATAACAATAAGTGAAATTAAAATTGATGAAGCTGAATTTTATAAAATTGCGAGTAAGACAAAGGCTATAATTTTGAATAAAAACAACTTAAAAAGTTATGCTTTTCCAAAACCGATGGAAAATTTTTTATTTTATAATTAATTTTTTTCTTATTTTTGCTCTTCAATGCGATCAATTTAAATATAAAATGAGTACATCTATTAATAAAGTAATTTTAGTTGGAAATTTAGGTACTGACGTAAAATCTTATAGATTTAGTGATGGAAATATTGTTGTAAATTTTCCGGTAGCTACTTCTGAAAGTTATATAAACAAAGAAACTGGTGAAAAAGTAGATGTAACAGATTGGCATAATATAACTGCTAGAAATAAATTAGCAGAACTTTGTGAGAAATTTCTTAAAAAGGGAAGTAAAGTTTACATTGAAGGTAAGCTTAAAACCCGAAAATTTGAAGATAACGGTATCACTAAGCATATTACAGAAGTTATTGCAGATAATATTTTATTTTTGTCAAATTTATTAGGCAAACAACCTGATAACGATGAAATAATTCAGAATGATTTTTAAAACGCAAAAGAAGCTTACTTATAATAAAATTTAAATTCATATGGAAGACCCCGGGCCCACGAGTATTTCATTAAATTATTTCCCATTACTACATTTTTGTCTACTCTTAATTTTGCATCATTTTAAGAGAATTGATATCTTTAAAATTGTTATTAAAATTTTACAAGACTGGGTTAGCTATGTTTTTACATATAAAAATTTGATCAAAAAATATTTTCAATTTATTAGTAAAACATGGGCTAACATACATATTATATTTAAAAATCCGTTAAACATATTATTTGATTTAAGATAAAATTTAGATACCTAAATGAGTAAATTATTAAATAAATTATATTTTTTATATCTTACAGCACTATTTATTATTTTCTTTATCAGTTGTGAAAAAGACGATTACTTTCCTAAACCGGAAGGTCAAGTAAGATTAGAATATCCTATGCCAAAATATATTCTTTTTAAGAAGGATGATTGTCCCTATCAATTTCAATATTCTGACTTAGCAAGGGTAATAGACAAACAAAAAAATTGTTGGTATAATTTCACTTATCCAACTATGAAAGCTACCCTATATTTAACCTATTCAAATGTTAATAACGGCAATTTGAATTCATTGCTAAAAGAGACACAGAGGCTTGTATATGAGCATACAATAAAAGCCAATTCTATAAAAGCTAAAACGTTTTCTTATCCTGAAAAAAAAATATTTGGAAATCTATACCGATTAGGAGGCGAAACTGCCTCAAATATTCAATTTTATGTTACAGACAGTGTTAAACATTTTCTTTCGGGTACACTTTATTTTAAAGTTCAACCTCGACCGGATTCATTACAACCTGCTGTTGAATATATTGAAAGAGATATAATTAAAATGATTGAAACAACTACCTGGAAATAAACTTAATTTTTTTATATTAAAATGTTAGAAATAGGAATTCTTTTATTATTAACTCTTTTAAATGCCTTTTTCGCTGTATCAGAAATTGCCTTAGTATCTGTTAAAAGGCAAAAGATTGAAAATAAAGTTAAAAAAGGTAATAAAAAGGCACAAATAGTACTAAGTCTCTTAGAAAAACCAGAAGACTTTTTATCTTCCATTCAAGTAGGTATTACATTAATTGGAATTATTTCCGGTGCCTATGGGGGAGCTACTTTAGTGAAATATATTGAACCGTTTTTCGAACATTTCTCATTGACACAATCTCATGCTAATGAGCTTTCATATATGGTTATTATTGCATTAATTACCTTTGTATCTATTGTTTTAGGGGAACTTATTCCTAAAACATTCGGCATGAGAAATCCGGAAAAGATTGCATTATTCGTAGCTCCGATTATCAAAGTTTTTTCAGTGGCTTTGTATCCATTTGTTAAAATACTATCATTTTCAACACATTTATTTAATAAGATATTTAAAATTTCTAATGTAGAAGGGGAAAAGATATCTGAAGACGAACTCATATATATGCTTAAAACAGCTAGTTTGCAAGGTGTTTTAGAAAAAGAGGAAAGTGAGTTACATCAAAATGTTTTTGCTTTTTCAGAGCAAAAAGCTAAAAGTTTAATGACGTATCGTAAAAGGGTTGAATGGATAAATTTAAAAGACAGCTTTGGGGAAATCGAGAAACAGATTAAAGAAAGCAATTTTACAAAATTTCCTGTTTGTGACGGAGATTTAGATGAAGCCAATGCTTATTTAGCTATTAAAGAATTTTATGAAAATATAAATTCTCCCAATTTTGATATTAAGTCAATTCTTAAAACACCAATATTCATACACGAAAACATGCATTCAGTTGATATTTTACAAGAATTTCGAAAGAATAAGCAACATATGGGGTTTGTAGTTGATGAATATGGTACTTTTCAAGGTATAATTACCTTACAGGATCTTATTGAAGGTATTGTTGGTGATATGCCTGAAAGCGACGAGGAAGAGACTGAAATTGTGGAACGTGAAGACGGATCTTATTTAGTTAATGGAAATATTGGAATTAGAGATTTAAATTCATTCTTCGATGATGTAATTATCGATTTAGATGATGACGAATATGTTACATTAGCCGGATTTATAATTTATCATATGGAATATATTCCGGAAGTGGCTGAAAAATTTAACTACAATGGATTTTCTTTTGAAATAGTAGACAAGGATGCCTATAGGATAGATAAGGTATTAATGGAAAAATTAAAGCCTATCGATGAGGTTGATAACATCTTAAATGAAGATGAAACTAAAGACTAATAAAATTCTAAAATGGTTTATCTTATTTATAGCATATTTTTTATCGTATTTATTTTAATATCATTAAAACTTTATATATTTTTATTGAAAACAATAGATATTATGAAGTTTATGTTTTACATTATTCTGTATATCATTGGTATTTTATTATTTTTCCAAATTGCTGAAACATTTGTTAAGTATTTTTATGATCCAATTCCCGATATTTATTTAAATTTTATGTTCCTTACTTACCTTTTTTCTACTATGATAGGATTTATATGTATTACTATCATTACAATAAAAAAATTGAAAAAAAAATGATTAATTATTTGTATTAACTACTTTAACATAGTAATTTTCATCAACATATAAATATTTATTATCTACATTAATTTTTTTAGATTTCCAATTTCTCGAAGGTTTAATTTTCCCAATAGAAGTATTTATTTCCATTGAAAAATCTTGAACAACATTTGACCATTTATAATATAATAAATTGTCTTTTATATAATAAGTCAGCTCAGGTATTTTAATCGTTCTAAGGTATTGATCAAAAATTTTTGAAAAATCGATTCCTGCTTTTCTTGATATGTAATCCTCAATTTGCTTTGTTGTAACTGTTTGATGAAAATATTCTTTATTCAAACCTCTCATAATATCTCTAAATAACTGATCATTATCTATAATTTGCCTTATGGTATGTATCATATTCGCCCCCTTATCATACATATCTTGGCTTCCTTTTTTATGTATTTGGTAAGTACCAATAATTGGTATGTCGTTAATTATATTTTTTCTTTGACCAATAATATATTTATTTGCCATTTGTTTCCCGAAATAATATTCTATAAATAAAGTTTCCGAATAGGTTGTAAATGCTTCATGTATCCACATATCTGCTATATCTGCATTAGATATATTATTACCAAACCATTCATGCCCTGATTCATGTATTATAATAAAATCCCATTTTAAACCTATTCCTGTACCGCTTCTATCCTCTCCTAAATAACCATTCCTATATCTATTACCATATGCGATAGCACTTTGATGTTCCATACCTAAATAGGGAGACTCTATCAGCTTATATCCGTCTTCATAAAAAGGATAAGGACCGAACCAGTATTCAAATGCTTCAAGCATTTTCTTTACTTGTATAAATTGTTGTTTAGCTTTATTTAAATTATACGGTTTTACCCAATAACTCAATTCTAAAATCCCTTTTTCTCCTTTATATTCATCACTGAAATTGACATATTCTCCAATGTAGGGAACTATATTGTAATTATTTATCGGATTTATAACCTGCCATTTAAAATAGTTTTTATTCAATTCTTTCCAATATTTTATTAATTTACCATTTCCTATTCCTTTTAAATCATCGTCTGTAATAATAGTCAACGTCATCCCCTCATCAGGCTCGTCTCCAAGATAATCTTTACACGGATACCATATACTAGCCCCTATACCTTCACAGGCAACACTCATCCAATCTTTACCACTCCTATCTTTAGTAAAAATCCAACCTCCATCCCAAGGTGCATTCTTGGCTATAATTGGTTTTCCGCTAAAATAAATGGTAAGTTCATTATTTATATTATCTTCATTATTTAAAACGCTTATATCTAGATAATAGAAATTTCCTTGCTTATTAAATGGAACAACTCTATTTTTTAAGGAAAATATGCTGTCGATTTTCATAGGCTCTTTCAAATCTATTTGTATGATCTTCGATCCTTTATTTTGGAATTTTATTGTATTCGATCCTTTAATATATTTATTTTTAAAATCAGGTTCAATTATAAGATCATAATGCTTTACGTCCCATTTTTTTCTATATTCTGTATTACTTCCTAATAATAAATCTTCTAAATTTGATTGATATTTATCTTGAGCAACAAAAATTGCTGGAAATAGTATTAATATTAAATAATTAAGTTTGATTTTCATAGTTAAAATTAAATTCCTAATAATATACAAGATAAATAATATTTAATAAATTTACCTATAAAAATCTAAAATTAAATTAATAAATTTATAATGATTGTGTTACTGTTATCGAATATATTCATGACCCAAAATGAGTAAAATATGGATATAAATATAATAACCGGCTTTATTTATTACTTTCCAAACTAGTTGTAAAATATCTATTTTTTATCCTCTAAAATTAGATTTGCGTTAATTATGCGCTTAATTCAAAAAAAGTTATAAACCAAAAGATTTATGGATTAATGACAAAAAAGTACTTTAATACTGATTTCAAATCTTTTTCGACTTCATTGTATTCATTTTTATTCAAAATATACTTCATAGCTTCAATAACAGGGGGATTTTTGACTAATATCTTGATTTATCAATGATTCCACCATAATAATGTCATTGACAGAATTGTATCCGGAATCGAATAATGGGCGCATTGTAATTTCTAGATATGTTCCATTTAAGGTTTTAGGTCTATTTACTTTCTTTCTAAATTGAGATTCTTGAGGGTATCTTTTCTTAAATGCAGAGCCGTAGAATTTTCATTGAACAAAGCAATCTCGATCAAGATTTTTCTTATTTGAAGTTTTCCAGTCTTTTTGAGCTTATCTATAATCTATATTTCAGAGTATGAACACCCGAATTTTGTTTCTTTTGTCATAGTAATTACATTGCTGCTTGCATTGTGGTTTTGTAACTACAAGTTTGATATTTAATAAAAAAAGCTACAAACCGGTTGTAGGATAGGTTTATAGCTTAGTGACCGCGGAAGGAGTCGAACCCTCAACCTTCAGAGCCGTAATCTGACGCTCTATCCAATTGAGCTACGCGGCCATTTAATTTGCGTGCAAAAGTAGTATATTTTTTCTTTCTTTTAAAATTTTTTTTATTTATTTAACTAATATTTTTCAATATCATTATTTTCTTAGCAATATTTTTTTCAGAATTCTTGATAATGGAGTTTCTAAATATTTATAACTATATAGGGAAAACATACATGCCAAAAAAGCTATTATTAAGGGAACTAAAAGTACCTCTCTTCCTAAATATTTAAATATACATTTTATAGTAGCAACTCCTATATGGTAATGAATTAAATATAATGAATAAGAAGCTATACCTAATTTACAAAACCATTTGTTATTTAAAAAAGATAGGTATTTGGGAAAATAAATAAAAACTAAAAAAACACATAGAATCAAAAAATAAATAAATAATAACTTTATTTCCCTTCCCCATAATGCTAGAATAATAATTATAAATGACATTATGAATATATTTTTATAATCTCTTTTGTTAAGATATAATTTATGTAAAAATAGACCTATAAGAAACCATAAACATTCGTGAAAAAATGCAAAAGACCTGCCAATTAATTTAAAATATTTTATTTTTTCGAGAGTAATATAATTTTGTAATATGCTATGTCCCATTTTACTGGAAAATAGAATAAATATCGGTATGCCAATGATACAAATCAGCGTATAATTTCTTATCACTTTTTTGGGTGATAAGAAATACAAAAATCCTATTATTATATAAAAATTTACTTCTACCCATAAACTCCAATAGGAATTATCAATGTAATAATATTTAATATATCCTACAAACACGTCTATAACATGGGGGTCTATAAAAGTATTGGCTATAATATAATTAACTGGGTCTTTTGAATATCCATATCCTGACCCTGTATAAACAAATTTAAAAAATAGAAAAGTCAATGTAGAACAAACAAACATTCCTGGAGCTAACCGAATATATCTTTTTATTAAAAATTGTTTATAATTCTTAGAGTTTTTGAGAGAAATTGAAATAACAAATCCAGAGATAATGAAAAAAAATTGTACACCTAAATATCCATGTATTGCTAAATATTTTACTATATTATTATTTGAAAAATTATAATAGTGTCCTAGCATAACCATACCTATAGCTAAAACTCTGAATCCATCTAAGACCGGAACTCTGGATTTCTCCATATTATATTAAAATTATGGTAAGTTGTTCATTTATCTTATTAATTCAAATATTTCTTCCGGTTTGTCAATTATATATTCGGCTCCATTTTCTATTAACTCTTTCTTAGACCTGAAGCCCCATAATACTCCTATCCCCTTTACTCCTGCATTTTTTGAGGTTTGCATATCTATTCCTGTATCGCCTATATATAGAATTTCATTCTTATCCTTAATTTCTGTTTCATTCATTATATCATATACAATTTGCGGGTTTGGCTTAATTGGTACTTCTGTTCTTTGACCTAATACAGAAGAAAAATTGATTTCACTAAAATATTGATTTACTAACATTTGAGTTCCTTCAATAAATTTATTTGATGCAACAGCTAACTTTATATTCATGGAATATAATGTTTTTAACATATCTATAACTCCTGTATAAGGCGCTGTTTTGCACATGGAATGAATTTTATAATATTCAATAAATTCTTTTCTTAGGTTTTCAACTATATCAGGGTTTATACTTATATCTACCGGGAGTGCTCTTTCTATTACTTTGCTCATTCCATCACCCACAAAATATTTGTAAGAGTCAACAGGATGTGTAGGAAAATTATTTTTTTGCAATATGTAATTGCATGAATCAGCCAAATCATTTATCGTATTAAGCAATGTTCCATCTAAATCAAAAATAGCTAACTTTATCATAATTTTAATTATTTTTATTGACAAATATAGTTCTTAACAAATAGTTAACATCATTTGTGAAGCTCCAATTTTCAATATAATCTTTATTTATCTTAACTTTATCTTTCCAAATTATGTTATCATTATATAATTTCGGATCTTTTACTTTTGAAAGAATTTCTTCTTCATTTCTATATTTTAATTGTGCCGGACCAGTAATTCCTGGCTTTACTGAAAGAATAATTCTATCTTCTCCTTCTAATTTATCTGCATATCCGAAAACATCCGGTCTGGGACCAACCCAGGACATATCGCCTTTTAATATATTAAATATTTGTGGTATTTCATCCAATTTGTATCTTCTCAAGAATTTGCCCAGTTTAGTTATTCGCATTTCTCCTGTAGTAATTGAAGAACTATATTCTCCTTTCATTGTTCTAAACTTATACAAATTGAAAGCTTTACCATTTTTCCCTACCCTTTCTTGAATAAAAAACCCGGACATCCCAATATCGATTGTGACGAAGATAAAAATAAATAGGATGGGAAATATAAATATAATTAGACATAAAATCGCTAATAAATAATCTAATATGATTTTACTATTTTTCATAATGATAATTACAAAAATATAAAAGAAAAAGGATTTCCAAGGAAATCCTTTTTATACATAGCATCTATTAATATATTTAATAATAATTTATTCAGCCATTTTTATATCACTTTCTCACCGTGTTGTGACAAATCTAAACCTAATTCTTCTTTTTCAGGATCTACTCTTAAAGGAACGATTTTATTAACTAAAAATAATATTAATAAAGTCCCAAAAAATACAAATAAGGAAACTACAATCATAGCTATAAAATGATGGATAAATAGGGCGCTTTCTCCAAAAAACAATCCGTTACTAGGCACATCACTATTTATAGATTTATCTGCAAATACTCCCGTAAGAAGCATTCCAACCATCCCTCCTACTCCATGGCATGGAAATACATCCAGCGTATCATCTACATCATTATTATGAAAAAATTTAACCATGTAAAAACTTATCACACTAGCTATTAAGCCTATAAAAAAGGAATGACCTAAGGATACAAATCCGGCTCCGGGAGTAATGGCTACTAAACCAACTACAGCTCCAACACATACTCCTACAGAGGATAATTTTTTACCATTAATTTTTTCCAAAAATCCCCAAGTTAAGGCACTTAATGCAGAAGCAGCAGTTGTATTTGCAAAAGCTAATACACCTAACTCATTGGCTGCAAACGAAGATCCCGCATTAAATCCAAACCATCCAATCCAAAGTAAGCTTGCGCCTAAAATTACATAAGGAACTTGCGCTGCAGTAAGTGTTGTATCTCTTCTTTTTTTCAAAAAAATCGCTCCGGCTAAAGCTGCCCACCCCGAACTCATGTGTACTACCGTACCTCCGGCAAAATCCAAAATTCCAGCCTTTGCTAAAATTCCTTCTGGATGCCAAGTAGCATGTGCTAAAGGTGAATAAATAAAAATTGAAAACATTACAATGAATAGTAAATATCCCCAGAAATTTATTCGCTCAGCCACTCCTCCGGAAATTAATGCAGGTGTTATTATAGCAAATTTTAATTGAAATAAGGCAAATAAAAGAATGGGAATTGTAGGTGCACCTACCCATGAAGATGTCGTGCCAATTCCTTGCATAAACATATGAGGTATAGGATCTCCTATTACTCCTCCTATATCGGGTCCAAAAGCTAATCCGAATCCAAACATAAACCATAAAACAGTTATGGTAACCATGGCTATAAAGCTTTGAAAAATAGTACTAATAATGTTTTTATTATTAACCATTCCCCCATAAAAAAAACCAACTCCCGGTGTCATCAAAAATACTAACACTGAGGCTACCAGCATCCAGGATACATCTGCCGCATTGAAATTTACGCCTTCTGCTACCGCTTTAGCTGTTCCATCTGCAAACCAATAATTTGAAAAGAGGCTTATAATACCTACAACAATTAAAATTAAAATTAAAAATTTGTTACGCATACCCATATATTTATAGGGCAAAATTATAATTTTTTATTTATAAATAAAATAAACACACATAATTTAATATGTATAAATATAATTTTTATTATTTTTTTTAAGACACCCCCTTGTTTTAATTAATTATATTTTTAACATACAAGAAACATCTTTCCAATAAAATTATAGTTAGCTTTATCACTAAGTATCATTTTTACATAAAATTATATTATTGTTTTTAAACAATTGAAAACTTTAATTTTTCACATATTGTTTAGATACGCTTTTTGCACTTTCTTAAATTATGCAATAAGATCATTTAATCCCCACATATAATAATTATCCAATATTTTTAACAAATTATCGTCTTAAATAATAGAAAATATATACTGCATTATAATAATTGTTTATATATAAAAATAATAATTAAATAAAATAAATATTTTTTTATGCTTTAAATAAAAAAATAAACTTATCTTTATAATATATTTTATTTATTTATATATAAAATATAAATGCCTGATTTAAAATATTATACTAACTAATTCTCAATAATAATTATAATGAAAAAAATTATTTTAACAATTTGCACAATTTTAGCACTTTATTCATGTAATAATAATGAAGATCTTTATGACCATTCATCATCACTTCCTTCTTTAAGTAAAAATATAATTAACAAGTCAGGAAAAATAGACGGGGTAGATTACACATTCGACAATGTGGAGGTTAATCCTAATTTAGTCATATTAAATTCTAAAAATAGTAAAATCCTTAGTTCTCAAGCTGAAATGTCAAAGGGTATATTCAGATTAGAGGTTTTATCCGAAGATTTAACTAAAGAACTTATATCCGGGAATACTATCTATTTGATTACTGATGAAAATACCTATATTAAAAACATTACATCAGTATATCAAAGTAACTCTATTTATGATTTACAAACAACAGATGCGAGCATAGGTGATATTTTTAAAAATGGTTCTCTTAAAATTTCATTATCCTCTACCGAACCTACTGTAAATAATAATTCTTTAAAAGCAGTTACCAATTCTTTTGATAGAGATTATATTTTTAAGCCTATCATTTTTGACAAAGAATTTAAATTTGATGGAATATCTTTCAATCCTAATACTTTATATACCTCAGCCTTATCAATTAAATTAGGTTTTACTAATACACAGAAATTTCCTAATAAAGTTGAAATGATTTATCAAACAAACTTATCAATTAATCCTCATATAAAATTTGAAAAAGCTATAAATAAAAAATTAAAACATGATTTTGTTGAGCAAATGCCTAATGTAATTTTAGATCAAATAAAAAAAATTGAAGTTGGCATCAATATACCTACGGGTAGTTTTTTAGGGGATATACCGGTAAGAATTAGCATAAACCAAATCAACTTTCCTACAGAGTTAGAGGCTAATATTCAAAATAAATCATACCTTAGTTATAACTTTAACCGATCCCTAAAAATAGGTTTTAAATATTGTAGTGACCCTAATGAAAAAAATACTTTTATTTATGATAATTCGGTTAATCACGTTAATGAAATAGATAGTGACTTGACAGGAGAGGCTACTACTAATATGGAAATTTCAATTATACCTAATATTAAAGTATTCGATTCAAATCTCATAGATATAAATGGAAAAATCATTTTAGGTGTTAATACTTATAATATTGGTAACGTTAATATTTCTCAATCTCCAAAATCATATTCAAAAGGACATTTTCATTCCTCTGCATTATTCTCATTCGGAAGCTTAGGAATTCCTGTTTATTCTACAGATATTTTCAAAAAATCTATTGATCTATGGGAAATTGGAGAATTTGAAAGGACTATGAATTTTTCAAATTTTATACCTGGAAATGCTTCAATACTACCATGCAACGGAGGATTAACATCCTATGGATATGATGTATTTTTAAATTATAAGTATCCTATATCTGGAAAATTAATTTCAGAAAATTTAGAAATGACTTATGATGTATACGCAGACAATGGTGCGATACTAGAATTAAATAAAAAAATAAAAATTTACCCAAAAGATATTACTGCGAATAGTTTTAAATTTCCAATGTGCATTCCTTTTAGAAAAATTGGTTTATTCAATACTGCTAAAACAAGTTACCTAAAAAACATAACTATCAAGGATGCCAATGGTTATGTAGCAAATGGAATATCAGATCCAATTTCAGATATTCTAATAAATGAAATAAAATTAACAAGATAATTCAATATACATTTCATTAAATAAAAAAAGACAAACAATTTAATGTTTGTCTTTTTTTATTAAGAATATTTTAATTATAATAAATTATAAAATTATTGCAATAAATACTTTAAAGTACTTACAGATTATTATTAAATTTGCACGATAAAATTGTTATTATGCAACTTTCAGAACAAGAACTAATTCGAAGAGAAAAATTACAAAAGCTTAAAGATGCCGGGATAAATCCTTATCCTGCAGCCGAATATAAGGTAACACATACTACTCAAGAGATTAAAAACAAATTTAAGGAAGGAGAGAAAGTTGTAATTGCCGGAAGGTTAATGTCTAATCGTATTCAAGGTAAAGCCGGTTTTTCCGAATTACAAGATACTACAGGGAGAATTCAGCTTTATTTTAATAGAGATATTATTTGTCCTGACGATGATAAATTTAAATATAACGATTTTTATAAAAAATTACTTGATTTAGGAGATTTTATTGGAATTGAAGGAGAGTTATTCTTAACAAAAATGGGAGAAAAAACCGTAATGGTTAAGGATTTTACATTACTTTCGAAAGTATTGCGCCCATTACCTCTTCCTAAAATTGATGAAGAAGGAAAAGTACATGATGCTTTCAATGACCCAGAACTAAGATATAGGATGAGATATGTAGATCTTGTTGTAAATCCACATATTAAAGAAATCTTCATTAAAAGAACTCGTCTTTTTAATGCAATGAGAACCTTTTTTAACCAAAAGGGATACTTTGAAGTAGAAACTCCAATTCTTCAATCCATACCCGGAGGAGCTGCAGCAAGACCTTTTATAACACATCATAATGCACTAAATATTCCTTTATATTTAAGAATTGCAAACGAATTATACTTAAAAAGATTAATCGTTGCTGGATTTGACGGGGTTTATGAATTTTCTAAAAATTTCAGAAATGAAGGGATGGACAGAACTCATAATCCTGAATTTACTGCAATGGAAATTTATGTTGCTTATAAGGATTATAATTGGATGATGGAGTTTACCGAACAATTATTAGAATATTGTGCTATTTCCGTTAATGGTACAACAAATACTAAATTCGGAGATCGTGAAATAGATTTCAAAGCACCTTATGCAAGAATTACCATGACAGATGCCATAAAAAAATATACCGGATTCGATATAACCGGCAAATCTGAAGACGAATTAAGAGAGGCAGCTAAAAATATGGGTATTGAGGTAGATGAAACCATGGGAAAAGGTAAAATTATTGATGAAATTTTTGGTGAAAAATGTGAAGGTAATTTTATACAACCCACCTTTATAATAGATTATCCTAAAGAAATGTCGCCCTTAACCAAACAGCATCGTGATAATCCTGACTTAACGGAACGCTTTGAGCTAATGGTTTGTGGAAAGGAAATTGCAAATTCCTACTCTGAATTAAATGATCCGTTAGACCAACGAGAACGTTTTGAAGAACAATTAAAACTTTCAGAAAAGGGAGATGATGAAGCGATGTTTATTGACCAAGATTTTTTACGCGCACTGGAATTTGGAATGCCTCCTACGGCTGGATTAGGAATAGGAATGGATCGATTAATAATGTTCCTTACTAATAATCCTTCTATACAAGAAGTATTATTCTTTCCACAAATGAAGCCAGAAAAAAAATCGTCATCTATTGAGCATACCGAGGAAGAAAAGGTTATTATTAATTTATTGCAGAATAATGATTCGCAAATGGATTTAAATGAATTAAAATCTCAATCTGGATTAAGCGGAAAAAAATGGGACAAATCTATGAAATCTCTTTCCAAACATTCAATAATTAAAGTTATTGTAAATAATGATAATAAGATTGTTGAACTAATCCAATAAAATTTTAATTATAAAAATACGTAAGACTATCATTCATGATAGTCTTTACTCTATTATAAATCAACAAATTCGCATAATGATAACTTATAAAATTTCATATCCCAACAATTTAAGGTAAAATACTTTTAATATCTACTAAATCTATAGGAATTAAATGAATATACATTCTAATTTCTTATCTTTGATTAAAAAACAAAAAAATATTTATGGAAACAATATCTAAAAATAAAAGCGAAAAATTATTAACAAGCATTGATAATTTAAAATTAAACAAATCTGATTATAAACAGGTTGCATCAGAATTATTTAAATATGATTTTAAAGATTATGACGCTGCTTTTAATATTAGTGAAATTAATGTTCCTGAAGAAAGTTATGTAAGAATACCTATATATTCCGATAATTGCTGTGCTATATTGATGCTATGGGGAATTAATAATAAAACAGCTATTCATGATCATTTAAACTATGATGGCTTAATAAAAGTATTGAAAGGAAATCTTACAGAAATAAGCTATGTTGAAGAAAATAATTTTATAAAATATGAAGGAGAAGGCGTAGCTTCAGAGGGTGCAATTTTTCCAGAAGATTTGGGAGGCATACATTCAGTTGTAAATAATTCTCCGGAAATTTCGGTTAGCTTACATATATATCATACTTCACAAACCTCTTTAAAAGGCGTAAGAATTTTTGATATTGAAAATAAAATGATAGGCATTTTAAATGAAAAGGCTACATCTTGTTCTTGGAATTTACCTAAAGACAATTTTGAGAAAATAACTAAAATATAAATAAAATATATTTTTATTCAAACTATTTTTTAATTCTAATTTCCTATAGAAGTTAGAATTTTATTTTTTATTTATAACGATTATTAATTTATTTTTTTAAAGCATTACGTATTTTATAACTTAAATAAAAAGCTATTTCATTAATAATGAAATAGCTTATCAAATTTATAATTTTTATAAACTATTGTAATAATTTTTGAAGATTTAAAGCATCTTTATTTTGAGGATCTATTGATAAAGTTTTATTCAAATAATTTTCTGCTTTTTCTTTATTGCCTGCTTGATATTCTTTATAGGAAAAGAATGTATAAGCTATAGTCAAATAGGCTTTTTCATTATCTGAATATTCTTTTTTAGGTTCAACCATATCTATATATTTTTGAAATGATTGTGCCGCAAGACCGCTTTTATCATTAGAGTCATACGCATATAAAGCCATTCCTTTTCCTGCATATGCAACTTCCCATGATGGAATTAAAGATATTAACTTATCCCATGATTCAATAGAACCTAAATAATCTTTAGCCTCATATTGTTCTAAAGCTAAATTATACCACGATGTAGTATCATTAGCATTAGCAGCTACCAATTTTTTTAAAGCTTCTATTTTGGAATTGGTAATTGCAGTTTGAGTAGATGCACCAGGACGTAAGGTCAACAGAATGGCTTGATAATCATAAGTTCTGTCTCCTCCTTCTAAAGCTTTAGTCAAATTGAATACAGCCTCTTTCTCTAATTTTTCTTTTTCTTGACCGGTTGCTGAAGATAATAGAGAAGATTGAATTTTTCCCAAAATACCATAATCCGACCCTTCTCTTTTCGATTGTGGTGTAGATTTAAGATATTGATTCATATCATTATATGCTTCAGAAAATTCTGAATTCTCAATTAATACCAAAGCTTTTAACTTATATTTTAATGGATCCGAAATATCATTCCAATTAGCATTCAAAATTGATAGAGATTTGCTATAATCTTTAACATAATAAGAAATCTTGGCTAATTCGAATTGGGTGTAAGAATCATTATTCTCAGTCAAAGAAATGTACTTTTGTAAATTATTTGAAGCATCATTATAATTACCGGTTCTAAAATTAAATTCCGATAAATATTTATATGTTAAAGGGTTATTGGGATTTGCAGCCAATGCCTTATCAAAATTTTCAGTAGCTAATTTTACTTGTCCATTAGTTCTTCCCCATATATTACCTATTAATGAATATGGTAGGGATTTATCCTCTGAAATTTCTAAAGCTTTGCTATAATTTGACAATGCTTTACCCGGATCTTTTTTTTCTAAATAGGCATTACCCAAAAGAATATAATATTCAGCCTTATCTTTGCTTTTCACTAAATCTAACAGTCTTTGAAGATATTCTATACTTTTATCATAATCAGAGCTTTCCGGCTTATTATTAAATAATTGATAAGCTTTTGCTATCTGAAACAGAATTTCTGCATTTTTATATTTTGATCCTTTAGCTATATTTTCGAACTCAGTATTCGCTTCTGCTTTATTTCCTTGATACAATTTTATGGTTGCCAACCCAATACTATTTAAATTTGATTTAGAATCTAAGGCAAGTCCCTTATTGAAATTTTTAGAAGCAAGCTCAATATTTGGCTTTGATATAGATAAATAATAAGACCCTAAGTAATAATAATTATCAGCAGAGGGAGATTGAGCTACTAAACTTTCAAAAGTATTTTTTGCTTTGCTGAATTGGTCGCTTCCTAAATACTTTATACCTTCTTGAATACTTTGTGCATTCATAAATCCTGATAACATCATAGCAGAAATTACAAATGTGGCACCCATTTCTTTTTTCGTGTAATTCATTCTATATCTTATTTTTTTATTGTACTTAATTTTATTAAATTTACTTATGTTTAGTTAGTATCATTTTAAGAATATAAAAAATTTAGCAAATTTATTTTATTAATCTCTTAAGCATAATTAATCAATGTAATTCTACTCTTCTCTCATATAAATAGTAAGGTTGTAGCCCAGCCCTAGTGACAATAAGTTGTCCCCTTTGAGATCCACAGAATCTTGCAAAACTACTACCAACCTTAAAACTGTTTTCTGCATTTAACAGAAATATTCTTTTTGTAAACGGATATATACCCTCTCTTAGATTGGGAACTGTCGGGTATATTCTAGTATCCTTAATTTTTATTGGTAAAATTTTTACTTTTGATAGAAACTTTTTAACTTCATTATTATTTTCTTCACTAAGCTCATCAAATCCTATAACCCCAATATGTGACGTATTTTTACTTACAAAATCGATTACTTCTTTACCATTAGTAAATGAATTTATTTTCTGATCTTTAGAAAGATTAAATCCTAACTTTTTTTTTAAGTTATTAAAATTGCTTGAATTACCACCATCAAACACAACTTTACTCTCTTTCGATTCGATATTGGATTTTAATGAACTAAGATCCAATTCACTTATTGAACTTTGCTTTGATGCGATAAAAATAGTTGCATCGCAAGCTATTTGCGAGGATATATAATTTACATTCGTCCTGTTATATAAAATTTTTGCTTCATCTAAAGTCAAATCTCTTGTAGTCATTGCCATTGAAATCTTTCCATTCAAAAGATCAGCAATTACTAAATCTTCTACTTCTTGCTTGAATATGATCTTCGAATCTGGATATGTAGATTGAAAAACCTCTGCTAATGAAGAACCTAAATTAGTTAAAGACGGATCTATAGCTAAAATTAAAGTACCTTTACGATATGCTTGTTTCTTTTGGATATCTTTTTGGCAAGAAATCAACATTATTATAAAAGCTAAAAATAAAGTAAATTTTATAAATACTTTGTTATTCATTCTTTTTTATATATCTTGTAGACCTATAAGCCCTAAATAAACCATATATAATGAATAAAGCCCCTAAAATCCAAGAATATATAGGCTCCAATTCAATAAAAAATTTTTTATAAATAATAACTAAAATTCCTATTATAAAATATCCTATCCCTATGAATAAAGAAAGTGATTTATAAGTAATTCTCATACTTCTTTTTTGAAGAATTCTAAATAACAAATATAGAAATAATTATTTACTTAATTTTGTACATATTTATTATAATTTTTTTCATTATGAACTTTATTATAAATACATTTTTTGATTTAGAAAGGGCAGCTGAAGAGATAATTTCAAAGTCAAAATATAAAATTTTTACACTTAATGGAAATTTAGGTGCAGGAAAAACTACATTAGTGAAATACCTTTGTAAGGTATTAAATTGTACGGATTCTGTAACGAGCCCAACTTTTTCATTAGTCAATGAATATCTTTCAATCTCGGGAAAAATCTTTCATTTTGATTTATACCGTATCAATTATGTTGAAGAATTATTTAATATTGGATTTAACGAATACATAGATTCTGATAATTATTGTTTTATAGAATGGCCAAGTATATGTGAAAATGAATTACCCGAGCATCATAAAATTTTATTAAATTTGGTGGATCAAACCAGGTATATAACATTTAATTAAAATGAGTATTTATACACCTTTTTCTGAAGAAGAACTTATTCCTCTAGAGGAAAGGATCGATGTAATAAAAAAAGGAGGAAAAGTTAGCATAGGTATTCCTAAAGAAGATCATCTGATTGAAAGTAGGATTGCGCTTACCCCTGATGCCGTATCAGTTCTTACTTCCAATGGAATTGATGTAATATTGGAAAGTGGAGCTGGATTAGGAGCACATTATTCAGATACGCTATATTCCGAGGCAGGAGCAAAAATATCATACGACCCTAAAGAAGTATTATCTCAACCAATAATTTTAAAAGTTAAGCCACTAACTGTAGACCAAATAAAACATTTACAACCTAATACTTATCTAATATCTGCCGTACAAATTAATACTCAATCTAAAGAATATTTCGAAAATCTTTCAAAGAAGAAGATAACAGCTTTAGGATATGAATATATAAGGGATGAACATAATGAATTATCAATTGTTCGGCTTATAGGTGAAATGGCAGGAACATCAAGCATACTTATAGCAGCAGAATTACTATCTTCATCACATAATGGTAGTGGACTTTTGCTAGGAGGAATAACTGGCGTTCGGCCCACTAATGTTGTAATTATAGGAGCAGGAAGTGTAGGAGAAAGTGCAGCCAGATCGGCATTAGGCTTAGGAGCTACCGTAAAAGTTTTTGATAATTCTCTTACTCGTTTACGGAGATTCCAGGAACTATTAGGAAGAAGAGTATATACCTCAACCTTGGATCCTAAAGAGCTTAGTAAAGCACTTATTCGTTGCGATGTAGTCATAGGATGTTTAAAAGGAGAATTAAGAGCTCCCATTATTGTCCCTGAATCCGTTGTTAAAAGAATGAAACCGGGCTCTGTAATTATTGACGTTAGTATTGATAATGGAGGTATATTTGAAACTTCAGAGATAAATCCTAAAAATGAAGCATTTATTAAACATGAAGTTTTACATTATTGTGTTCCCAACATAACTTCTAAATTCGCTCGAACATCATCTAAAGCATTAAGCAATTTCTTTTTAAGTTATTTTTTAAATTTATGTGATCAAGGAGGTTTTGAAGCTATGTTTAGAAAGCATCGTGGAATTTGTCAAGGTATTTATATGTATAGAGGGAGAATAACTAATAGGCAAATATCCAACTGGTACGACCTTCCCTATCAAGACATTCATTTATTAATTATTTAATTATGACTTTTACTAAGAGGTTAAGCCTATATCTTTCCGGATTTTTCATCAGTTTAATATTTATTTTATTTATATTCGGAAAAAAGATATTTTCTTGGTCTTATCTACCCAATGATAGAGTTCTCGCTGAAATCAAAACTAAGCCTTTGAAGCTTTCGGACCAAAGTATTCGCCAATTAAAATTTAGAAAATTGTCACTCGATTATATAAAAGATACTGTTCTTGTTAAAGGAAAAATAAATTTCAAAAAAAGTCATGCTCAGGAAGTCCCCTGCCCTGATTATATTCTTAACTACAAATCTCTTGAGGTTAAATTCACCAAATGTAAAGATACTATAATAATAAACTATATAAACTAATTTTATTAAGGATCTTTTAACATAAAATTTCATTTCTTCATTTTTTTCCTATATTTACAATCAAAATGTAAAACAGAATATATGAGATGGTTTACTAGACAGAAGAAAAACATCAGTACTGATATTAGCGAAAAGATGGATGTTCCTAAGGGGTTATGGTATAAAACTCCATCAGGAAAAATTATCGAGACCGATCAATTAAGAGCTAATTATTATGTAAGTCCGGAAGATGATTTTCATGTGAGAATCGGAAGTACCCAATATTATGAAATTTTATTTGATAATGGTCAATTCAAAGAACTTGATACTAAAGTCCATAGTAAAGATTCTTTAAATTTCACCGATTCTAAACCTTATAAAGATCGATTAAAAGAAGCCCAATCCAAAACTAATTTAACTGAAGCCATACGAAATGCTGTAGGCAAAGTAAATGGTAAAGAAATTTACATTTCTTGCATGGATTTTAGTTTTATCGGAGGATCTGTAGGTTCTGCAGTAGGTGAAAAAATTAGAAGAGCCATTGATTATTGCATTAAACATAATTTACCTTATGTGATTATAAGCCAATCTGGAGGAGCTAGAATGCAAGAGGCAGGTCTATCCCTCATGCAATTGGCAAAAGTTGAAGCAAAATTAGCACAATTAAGCCAAGCAGGCTTACCTTATATATCAGTTTTAACCGATCCAACATTTGGAGGAATTACGGCCTCATATGGCTCAACCGGAGATATTATTATTGCAGAACCTGGTGCATTGATAGGATTTGCAGGACCTAGAGTAATTAAAGAAACTATTGGTAAAGATCTACCTCCAGGCTTTCAGTCATCTGAATTTCTTCTAGAAAAAGGATTTATAGACATTATTTCACATAGAAAAGATTTAAAAAATACCATTTCACAATGTGTGGATATGCTAATGAATAAAGAAATAAATTAAAATTTTATACAATCACAGAAAGCTAATTTTTATTAGCTTTTCTTTTTTTAATTCATCTCATCTAATTTCAAATCTTCAATACTTATTTAAACTAATGACTCTTAATTATATTTGGATTGCCTTTATTGTAATATCTTTTTTAGTAGGATTATTTAAACTTATATTTTTAGGAGATACTGTCGTATTTAAGTACATGGTCGATGGTTTATTTAGTACCACAAAAATTGCCGTAATGGATATTGCCCTACCTTTGGCCGGTATGATGACTTTTTGGTTAGGAATAATGAAAATCGGAGAAAAAGCCGGAGCTATCAGATTTTTATCTAAAATAGTATCTCCATTTTTTTCAAAATTATTTCCTTCAATACCTAAAGGGCATCCGGCAATAGGAAATATGATGATGAACTTTAGTGCAAATTTGCTTGGTTTAGATAATGCAGCAACTCCTTTAGGACTAAAAGCAATGAATAGTTTGCAAACTTTAAATAATAAAAAAGATACGGCAACAGATGCCCAAATTATGTTTTTAGTATTGCATACCTCTGGATTAACATTAATACCTACGTCTATCATGCTTTTTCGCTATCTAAACGGAGCTCAAGATCCAACCGATATTTTTATTCCATGTATTATTGGAACCTTTTGTACTACCCTATTTGGTATTATAATTGTCGGAATAAAGCAACGACTTAATTTATTAAGTCGTGATGTAGTATTAGGATTACTTTTAGCAATATTGATTATATTCGGTCTTTCTTATTTTATTAAATATTCTACTGCTTCTCGTACTAAAGCTGCAGTTGAATATGTTTCAAAAATCACCCCTAAATCTATCGATATAGAAAATACTTCAACCAATGATTTAATAAAATTATATCCGACCACATTTCAAAATGAAATAAAGATAAAAGACAAAAAAATAACACCTGAACTTATTAATAAAACTAATCAGGAATATATCAATTTTGAACAAGGCACTCCATCAAGAGTTTTAAGCAATGTTCTTTTATTATTAATTCCCGTTATATTTATAACAGGAGCTTTTGTAAAAAAAATAAACGTTTTCGATAGTTTTATCGAAGGAGCTAAAGAAGGTTTTGGAGTATCCGTAAAAATAATTCCTTATCTAATAGCCATGTTAGCTGCTATAAGCTTATTAAGGACCAGTGGCATTATGGATTATATTATTAATTCTGTTACCTATTGCTTGTCTTCTTTACATATTTCAACTGAATTTATTCCGGCTTTGCCAACAGCATTAATGAAACCGCTTAGTGGCAGCGGTAGTCGCGCCCTTATGATTGAAACTATGCAAGCCTATGGCGCAGATTCTTTTGTAGGTAGACTTACATGTATATTTCAGGGAAGCGCCGATACAACTTTTTATATTATTGCTCTTTACTTTGGAAGTGTTGGTATTAAGAGAATACGTTATTCATTATCTGCAGGATTACTTACCGATTTATTGGGTGTAATAGCAGCAATTTTTATAACTTATTATTTTTTTGGATAATTAATTATAATAGAATCTATAAATTCTTTAACATTTAACTCTAATCTCATAACAATATTTTTCTTAAGTAAATATTAATATCTTTGCACCTGTAAATATTTAATTTTATCATGTTCATATGAATGATTTTAGTTGGGGACAATTAGTTAATCCGGAGTTTTATATAAAGTTAGGGGGTATTTATTTAGTGTTATTTATAGTTTTTGCAGAAACTGGTTTATTTGCAGGTTTTTTTCTTCCAGGAGACAGCTTATTATTTCTTTCCGGAATATATAGCAAAGAATTAATTCGAGAAATTACATATATTGAATCAGACTTTTTATGTGTTTTATTATTGTCTTGCCTAATTTCAATTACAGGCATTATAGGTAATGAAATAGGTTATTGGTTTGGGAAAAAAAGTGGAGCCTATCTTTATAATAAAAAAGATACATTATTGTTTAAAAAACGATATTTATTCCAAGCAAAAGAATTTTATGAAAAACACGGAGGAAGAGCTATTATTCTAGCTCGTTTTTTACCGATACTTAGAACATTTGCTCCTATAATAGCCGGAATTGTCCAAATGAATAAAGGTAAATATTTATTATATAATATTCTAGGTTCGACGGCTTGGTCATTTTCTTTAATATTTGCCGGACATTATCTTTATCATATATTTCTCAATGAATTTGATTTTGATTTAAAGCGTCATATTGAGACTATAGTTTTAATAATGGTAGTCGTAACTACTACTCCCGTAGTATTCAAATTGTTTTTTCAGAAAAATAAGGTTAATTAAAAAATAAACAAGGATAGAAAATATAATTTATAACTCAATTACAATATATTATTGACTCTTTGAGCTTTCTTAATTCGAGAGTTTTTATGCTTTTGGAAAAATTTAAAATAAAATTTATAGTGCAATCGGAAGGACCTCTTCTCTCATTTGAAAAATTAATAGATTTCTTATACATCGAAGTTATCTTTACTTTAATTATTATAGTAGAGATAACGATGTTAGATTAAATTTTATTATTATAAACGAATGTTAAATTTTTACTTTCTATCAGTTTTCTTAAATTTAAAATTGCATATCTCATTCTACCCAAAGCAGTATTTATTCCCACATTTGTTTCTTCCGCTATTTCTTTAAAGCTCAAACCCTTATAAAAGCGTAATTCCAAAACTTCTTTTTGATCCTCAGAAAGTTCATCTATTAATTTTTTAAGATCTTGATTAATTTGTTCATTAATCATTATATCTTCAATAGAAAGTTCTGATACCTTCACAAAATCGAAAATATTATAATCCTCATTTTGACCGCTCGATTCATTAATTATTTTCGTTTTATTAGTAACTCTGAAATGATCGATAATCAAATTATGTGAAATTCTTAAAACCCACGGCAGAAATTTTCCTTCTTCATTATATTTTTTCTCCTTAAGGGTTAATATAACTTTTATAAATACATCTTGAAATAAGTCTTCAGCTAATTCGGGATTATTAACTTTCCTGTTAATATAATTGAATATCTTCAACTTATGTCTATCCAACAATGCTTTAAGAGCACTTTCATTTCCATTTATATAAGAATGAACTAATTCACAGTCAGTCCTTTGTATCATTTTTTATGATATTTTGTTAGTTAACAGAGTAAAATTATATCTTATAATTACATATTCTAAATTTCAATTAATACAACTTTATTAGTGAACAAATGTATATATAAAATTTTAAAAAAAACTAAAAAATGTTAATAAAAATATAATTTTTAAATTATCTCATATAAATATTACTTATTTAACTGTTTTATATAAAACAATTAAAGGATATTGATATCATATTTGCGAAATTGAAAATTTTTGTATAGATTAATATATTTTCAAAATATAGAACAAATTTATATATTGCAACTTGAAAAGAATATTTAAATATGAATAAGACAAAATATCAGCTAGAATTTCCTATGAAATGTTCCACTACTCTTTTATTTGAATATATTGGAACTTCTTCAGGAATGAGTGAATGGCTGGCAGACGATGTGGTAGAAAGGGGAGATAAATTTACTTTCATATGGGGAGATCAAGAAGAATCAGCCAATTTAATCCGATACAAAGAAGAGTCTTTTGTAAGATTTAGATGGGAAGAAGATGAAGGTACCAAATATTACTGGGAATTGGCTATTAATGTGGATGACGTGACTAGCGATGTAGCCCTTGTTATAACAGATTTTGCTGAAGAGAATGAGCTTGAACATTCCAAATTATATTGGGAAAATTTGATTGAAGCCTTAAAAAAGATTATAGGATCTTAAATTATCTTTATATTAATTGACCTTTAAAAACCATCATCAATAAATCAAAATACTAATATTTTTAGTATGAAAATAATTTTCAATCAAACATGCATTGAAGAAAATCAATTAAATATAAATTACACTGAAAACAATTATTTTTCCGGCGATTTTGTAAATGGATTTTGCTGGTTATTTCAAAATAAAATTCTTTATTGGGAATACGTTTATTTTCAATTAATGGCTTCTATGAGAAAAATGAGAATTGATATTCCTTTATCATTTACTCCCAAATTATTCGAAAGCCAAATCAAAATACTCTCTGAAGAATTGCATATTACACAAGGAAGAATAAAAATAACAGTTTATAGAAACACGCAAAGTAAATCTCCTTCATTTGTAATAAAATTTTTACCCTATAAAAATTTTATTATTGATAGCGAAAATGAAATAGACGTTTTTAAAGAAATACTTACATATCCAAATTTATTGACTGAAATGTTACTATACCAGCCAATTGATAGTATAGCTAAGCAATATGCAAATGAAAATGATTTACAAGACGTTATTTTGCTCAATAACGAAAAAAGAATTGCAAGATCTATTCTAGGCAATATATTTTTAATACAAGATAATATGATTATGACCCCTTCTTCTACGGAGGGATCTATATTATCAGTATTGAAAAAAAATTTCATCATTTTTTTACGAGAAAAAACAGATTATGTTTACAGAGAGATGCCTCTATCCCCATTTAGTGCACAGTCAGCAGAAGAATTTTTTATTTTAAGTGATGAAAATGGAATAATACCCATAACTAAATTTAGAAAAAAAACTTTTAAAAAGGATATAATCGGCTTACTTACAAAAAAATTCATTGGCTATTCCCTTGAACAATATAAACAGGTTGTGAATTACTAAAATATAAATAAAAAGGTCGCATAAGCGACCTCAAACTAAAACCACAAAAAAATGAGAAAGCGATTACAATTAAGTAATCTTGTATTGAAAGATCAATAAAAAAAATCTTTTTAAAGAAATCTCTTACTTTCTTATTGCAAAAGTAATTTAAATATTGATCTATAAAGGATATTATCAATAAAATTATTTTATAGTGTAAATAGTACGTTTTTAATGGCTCCTCTCTTCTAAGGAGATATACATACTAAAGTGTATCATAAATTTTAAGATTGTATGATAAAAATTGTGGGCTCTTTATGAAATTTAGGCTTTTTAGTCCTCCATTCTTTGCAGTACAATGTTCGAATAGATTCATTAGGTAGGGTAACATTGGTAGCAATACATAAGAAGGTATTAGGGTTAAGATATTTAATCAGATCATCAAATAAAGATTGATTCCGATAAGGTGTTTCCATAAAAATTTGCGAAGAACCATTTGTCTTGCTTATTTTTTCTAAATTCAGTATAGCCTTTTTTCTTTCTCCGGCATCTATGGGAAGATAGCCGTTAAATGCAAAATTTTGGCCATTTAAACCACTAGCTATTAAAGCTAATATTATTGAAGAAGGACCAGTTATTGGTATTACTCGTATATCATTCCTATGGCACCAAGATACAAGAAGATTACCCGGATCAGCGATACAAGGCAAACCTGCTTCAGAAATCAAACCTATATCTTTACCTTCCTTTAATGGTTTCGAAAGATATTCCAACTCTTTTTCCGAAGTTCTTTTATCTAAGATTGAAAAACTTAAATCGCTTTGGGTTATCTCCGGACAAAGAAATTTTACAAATTTTCTTGCTGATTTCTGATTTTCTGCAACAAAAAATTTTATTTCTTTCAATAAATCGATCTCCTTAAGAGAAAATATATCTTTAGGTGATGTTTCGCCTAAATAGGCAGGCAGTAGATACAATATAGCCATGATTTATTTGCTAAATTTTTTTCTTCTTACAAATATAATGATCCCCCCTATCATACAAACCAATACCAACGGAACACATAAATTTAGCCATTGCCAATAAGATTTATCCAGAACTAACAAAGGTTTATTCAGCATTCTCATTTGTACAGTTCGATTTCTTAAAAGCATCAACCCATGATCATCAAGTAAATAATCCAGTGCATTAATTAAAAACTCTTCATTCCCATATGTAATCCCTGTAGAATAATCAAAACCTAAGGGTAAAGGTTGTCCTTTAATAACCTGATTCCTTGCGATATCTCCATCAGATATAACAATCATTTTATTTTTTTTAGATTGATTTAAAAAATTTTTAATTCCGAAGGATTCTATTCTATCCTTATAGGCTGATGTAAATTTGCCTTCCAGCAATACTGCCATAATTTTAGGACCTTTATTATATTCATAGCTATAAGTACTATCTTTAGTTGATATTTTTGCTTCTTCTAATGAAATATAAGAGGGCACCCCTTGTAAAGCAGTATAAAGAGAACTTTGATACAGAATAGTTTTTTTCACTTCCGGAGTATCTAAAGTATCGATTGAAGTGGGAAACTGAAAAGAAACCGGATTTATATTTTTAGTTATGGGATTGTTATTCAATGAAAAGCCCATAGGAAAGTATACCCATGGCACTCTTGCATTTTGAGCGTTTCCTTGTATACTACCCACTTGTAAATTTATATAGGAGGGACTTTTAATATCTTTTATGATACCCGAATTAATTCTTACACCATAAGAAAATAATAAATCAGTTAAATTCAAGTCATTAGGATAGGCTAATATTTTACTCGATCTTAACAAAGTGTCCATTTCTGCATTTACCTGATCTATTGCCCAAAGAGTTTTCCCTCCATTCATGATATATTGGTCAATAGTTATTTTCTCCTTATCTGTAAAAGCTTTTCTAGGCTTAGCTATGAGTATGGCATCATATCTTTTTAAATTGGGTAAATCTTGAAGAGTTAACGACTGACTATCTTTAGGAAAAATAGGTCCGAAATTATAACTTTGAATGATTCTATTGGCTAAACTAAACATTTCAAGTCGATTCAGTTCTTTCTGATTGGTCAAGATACCTACACTCTTCAAATGCTCAGCCGTTAACTTATCCATAGCACTTATAAAACCGTATTCCAGATTTTCAATGGATTTAGCCATTTGTTCATCACCCGTAATTCCAGCCTGAGAAATTATTAAAGGAACGGTTTGCCCATAACCTTTATATTTTATAGTTGCATAAGGAAATAAAATTATTTGAGAAGACATCCCGTCTTTTTCAACCCGCAAAGCTGAGGGCGACATTCCCATTGCTTGTAATGTATCCTGAGATAATTTTTCTTTAATAGGATCTACTAAGGTATAAGTAATATTCGAATTTATCCGCTTAAATTCGTCCAAAAGACTCATGGTTTCAGCTTGCAACTGTTTAAAATCAGCAGGAAAATCTCCTTCTAAATAAACATCTATAACCATAGGTTCATCTATTTTTTCTAATAAACGTTTCGTATTTTCAGTCAACGTATATCGTTTATCTGAAGTTAAATCAAATCGTTTATATAAAAATCCAAGAGCTAAAAAAAGACCAATGAACATTAAAAATAGCAGACTTATATGTATCTTTTTTATAATTTTCATTATTTTTTTCTATTAATTAATTGTATTGAAAATAATATAAAAATTAAAATGATAAAAATAAAATATCCTATATCTCTCGTATCTATTATACCTTTTGTAAAGCTGATATAATGTTGAAAAAAACCTATTTTTTGAAGTGTATAATCGAAATTTCCTAAAAGATTGTAGGAAGCTAAGTTTTCAAATCCATAAAAACAAAAGAAACAAAAGAAAACACCTATTACAAACGCTAATACCTGATTTTTAACTAAAGAAGAAGAAAAAATACCAATAGAAGCAAAAGTCATAGATAAAAAAAGTAATCCAATATATCCGCTACATATAATTCCAAGATCAATATTTCCCTCAGGCATACTTATACTATAAATCGTATATACATATAACGAAGTTGGAAATAAAGCGAACACTACCAATACTATAACTGCCCAGTATTTTCCCAAAACAATTGAGGTTATTGACTTCGGCTGAGAAAATAACCATACCAAAGTTCCATTTTGTTCTTCTTCAGCAATGCTCTTCATAGTTAATGCAGGTATCAAAAATAATAATATCCAAGGCGCAAGTACAAAAAAGTTATTTAACGAAGCCAATCCTATATTAAAAACATTAAAATCATTATCAAAAAACCATAAAAATAACGAACATATCAATAGGAATAAACCTGAAACTACATATGCGCCCAAGGTTCCAAAATATGCCCAAAGTTCTTTCTTAAAAATTGAAAACATGTTATTGTTACTTTTTCTTTTTTCTATTTACAAATTTTACTACCAACATTATCACCAAAACCAATACAATAAAGCTTATTAATAAACTAACCCACATACCCATAAAGTATTGCTTAAAAATAACTATAAATATAACCGCAAATAGGATGATGGTAGCAACTTCATTCATCATTCTAAGCTTTATAGAGGTAGTATTGAATTTTCCAAGCTTTATTTTCCTTATGCATCTCCAGCTCCAGTAATGGTATAAAGCCAACCCACATACAAAAACCAATTTAATATGAAACCAAGGCTCTCTTAAGATATAAAAAGAAACATCTCCACGTGTATTAATCATCATTAAAATTCCAGTAATAAGCATAATGATTCCTGCCGGAACGGTAATAATATCCCATAAACGTGAAATCATGTAAATGTATTGTTTTCTTAGAATTTCTCCTTCGGGTTCAGACTTTTCCTTGGTATCAATAAAATAAACAAAAAGACGTATTAAGTAAAAAATCCCCGCAAAATAGCTCACCATAAAAATAATATGAATTGCTTTTAAAGCAAAATAACTGGGGATATCAGGAATATGCATTATAAAATAAATTTGAATGCGAATTTAATAAATTTAATATTATTTATATTCTTTCAAATGTATTTGTAAAAAAGTTATTTAGATGATTACAATTCATAAAAACCTAAATTTAAATCATATTTAATCATTATAATGTAAATACATACAATCTATATTAGATTTTACTTTATAAAATTTTATTTAAAAATTATTTATTTAGCTCATTGTGTATTAAATAAATTTTAGGCATTTTTTTTGAAAATCGTTTTACATGAACAAATAACATACTATTTAAAAGTCTTTAAAATTAAAAAATTGACTATTTATTAACCCTTTTATTAATTTTATTTATGAAAAATATACCTTTACATCCTAAAAAAAATGTAGCTCTACTTGTAGGAATTATATCAGGAATCATTTCTGGTTTTATAAAATTCGGTTGGGAAGTACCTTTTCCGCCTCGTACTCCTGAACGAGATTTTACAAATCCCCCACAACAGCTCCTTGAGCAATTAGGAATGTCTCATGATCTTTCTCATTTGATGTATTATTTTAATGAAAATCCACGCCCTATCATGAGCTTTATTATCCATTTTGCATTTTCAATTGTTTGTGCAATGATTTATTGCGTGGTTGCAGAATACCATCCTAAAATAAAGCTAGGACAAGGAACGGTTTACGGAATAGTAATTTATATACTGTTTCATATTATCATAATGCCTATTTTAGGAACTGTACCGGCTCCATGGGATCAACCCTTTGCGGAACATTTTTCTGAATTTTTCGGACATGCCTTTTGGACATGGATTATAGAAATAACCCGTAGAGATTTAAGAAATCGAATTACAAAAGAACCGGATTCAGAAATCCCAGTCTTTTCTCCTTTTAGATAAATTCAAAATTTTTTAGTATAAAAAGAAAAGGGACTTAAAAATTAAGCCCCTTTTCTTTTTATATTTTTTTCATTAACTAATCATTTATTATATCCACAAAACTTAAACCATAGTTCTATAAAAAATGAAAACTATTCTATACCTTTGTTTTAATTAATAAGAAAAATAAACATGAAACCCGGAATTCCTAAAGGCACAAGAGATTTTACCTCTAAAGAATTACAAAAAAGAAGATATATAATTCAAACACTTCAATCTAACTTTGAAAAATTTTGTTTCCAATCATTAGAAACACCTTCTTTTGAAAACTTAGATACTCTTACCGGTAAATATGGAGAAGAAGGAGACCGATTAATCTTTAAAATATTGAATAGCGGTGACTATCTAGCTGAAGCTAAAAAAAAGAATCCTGATATGTCTCAATGGAATTCTAAATCCATTACTCGTTTTATTTCTGAAAAAGCTTTGCGCTATGATTTAACTGTTCCTTTTGCCCGCTATGTAGCTATGAATCATGGGCAGCTTACTTTACCTTTTAAACGATATCAAATACAACCGGTCTGGAGAGCAGATAGACCCCAAAAAGGACGTTATCGCGAGTTTTATCAATGTGATGCCGATATTGTAGGCTCTAATAGCTTATGGCATGAAGTTAATCTTATCTTATTATATGATTCAGCTTTTTCCGATTTGAATATTCCTGTAGAAATCCATATAAATAATAGAAAGCTTTTAACTGCCATTGCACAATATGCATCCATTGAAGATAAATTAATAGATTTTACTGTCGCCTTGGACAAATTGGACAAAATAGGATTAGATAAAGTATTAGAAGAAATGGCTAGTAAGGGGATTGGACAAAACTCTCTTCAAAAACTAATTCCGATAATAGAGCTTACGGGTAATTTTGAAGAAAAGATATCTAAATTAAAGGATATACTATTGGACTTAGAAATAGGGCAAGACGGCATTAATGAAATGGAATTCATTTATAACCAAATAAAAGAAATAGAACTTAAATCTTCTGAGCTCATCTTTAATCTTACTCTAGCCCGAGGATTGGACTATTATACCGGAGCCATCTATGAAGTTAAAGCTAAAAATATTTCTTTAGGCTCCATTGGAGGCGGAGGACGATATGATAATCTTACTGGAATATTTGGAGTTAAAAACATGCCGGGTGTAGGTATTTCCTTTGGTTTAGACCGCATTTATTTGGTAATGGATGAACTTAATCTTTTTCCTTCGGATACCTTGCAACAGAAACAAATTCTATTTTTCAATTTCGGAGACCGAGAATGCGTTCATGCCCTGAAGCTTATTCAGGAATTAAGAAATAAAAATATAGCCTGTGATTTATATCCTGAAAAATCTAAATTGCAAAAACAATTTACCTATGCCGAAAAAAAGGAAATACCTTTTGTTGCTTTTTACGGTGAAGACGAAATCAACTCAAAAACGTTAACGCTAAAAAATATTAAAACCGGAGAACAAAAAAACTTACCTATTGCTGAAGTCGAAGATTTTTTATAATAGTTTTCTAGATTAATTTTTCAAATTTTATATAAAAATTGGTTATACAGCTATTAATTAATAAGAATACAATTGAAAAATATATGGCATATTTTTAGATTGTAATTGTATAAAAAACATTAATTAATAAACTAATAAAAATGAAAAAATTATTAACCTTAGCATCTTTTTTTATGTTATCAACTTTCGCTTTTTCCCAAAGTGGAAGGAACGAAATGAATAAAGAATATGGTAAACAATATAAGGAAATTGGTAAAAATCCGCATTTATCCGAAGATGAAAAAAAACAACAAAAACGTGAACTTGGAATTAACCAGAGACATGATAATATAAATTATAATAATAGCCATGAATCTAATGATAAGCAAGATCTATATACAGAAAGAAAAAAAGAGGAGATAGACCGTAAAATAGATCAACTGGAAAAGAGTTACAAAAGAGATAAGGAAAGGATTGAAAATAATGATCAATTAACGAAAAATCAAATAAAAACCCAAAAAAGTGAGCTAGACAAAATTTATAAAGATAAAAAAAATGCCCTAATTAAGGAAAAGAAATTAATTATAAAATAAATTTAGTTTATGTGATAAAAATTATTTCTTTTTTACTAAAATTGCATTTAAATTTATTTCATGAAAAAATTAAAAATTTTAATTTTTCTTTCATTGATCTTTTGTTCTCTTAACGCCCAAAAGCAGCGATTAGAAAATGAAATCTATTCTATAATTAAGAATAAAAAAGCAACTATAGGAGTTGCTATCATTTATGATGGAAAAGATACGTTGACAATACACAACGATAATAAATACCCAACGATGAGTGTTTTCAAGTTCCATCAATCACTTGCACTCTTGGATTTCATGAACAAAAATTTACTTTCGTTGGATTCGAAAGTATTTATAAAAAATTCAGATATTGATGCTGAAACATACAGCCCGCTCGCAAAGGAATGTCCTAATGGTAATTTTTATATATCTATTGGAGATTTAATAAAATATACTGTTTCGCAAAGCGATAATAATACTTCCAATTTTTTATTTAATTATATGAATGGGACCTTAATGACCGATATGTATATTCGTACTTTGGGAATTAAAAACTTTTCCATTACTATGACAGAGAAGGAAATGGAAGGTCATTTTAACAATCAATATGTTAATTGGACTACGCCCTTAGAAGCAGCTAAATTGTTGGAAATATTTCTAAAAAAAGATCTTTTTTCAAATAATTTTAAAGATTTTCTAATTCAAGCCATGATAGATACCTCTACTGGCAATGACAAGCTTAAAGCTTCACTGCCTGAAAATATTATCTTAGGCCACAAAACAGGAAGCTCTTCAAGAAACGCAAATGGGCTAAAAGCTGCAGATAATGATATTGGCTTTATATACTTACCTAATGGAAAACAATACACCATTGCAATTTTTGTAAAAGATTCAAAAGAAGACGATCAAACTAATGCGAATATTATTGCCAATATATCCAAAGCAGTTTTTAAATTTTATAACGATATAGAGAATTATACTAGTTTATAGAAAAATTAAACTAAGACCTATTATGGTATTATACCAAAACCTCTAACGAAATTATAAAAAGTAATTGTATTTTTAAGAAAGCTAACCTATATATCATTAAGCATCACAAAAAACTCTATGAAAAATAGTTTCTATTTTAATATTTAAGTTCTTCCAAAGATAATTTAATATATATAAATTCTAAAATTTCCATTATCGATCAAAAAATTCCCACTTAGTTTCTTTAAACTTGATAAAAAATATTATTAAATCCTTATATTGAAACTAAAATATGAATAACAGTATCAGAAAAATTTAGAAACTTATTGATTTACTCAGTCATATTTTTATTATATAATTTCAAGTTCAAAAAGCATAAATTTAATTATTTGATTAAAAAATTTTGATTTGCTTTAATGAATACATCTAATATAAAATATAATTGAAGTACATTTTTCTTATACTTTTAAAAATGAATTGCTCTATTCTCGGTAGCAGCTAAAGCTGCTTCTTTTATAGCTTCCGCATAAGTAGGATGTGCATGGCTCATTCGTGCAATGTCTTCAGCAGAAGCCCGATATTCTAATAAAGTAACGGCATCTGCAATTAAGTCGGCTGCACGAGCCCCTATAATATGTATACCCAAAACCTCATCCGTTTCCTGATCAGCTAATATTTTCACAAAACCATCCGTATCTCCACTAGCTCGGGAACGTCCTAGGGCTCGCATCGGAAATTGTCCGATTTTATATTTATACCCCTCTTGCTGCAATTGCTCTTCGGTCTTCCCTACCCCTGATACTTCAGGCCAGGTATAGACTACATTAGGAATAAGTGCATAATCTATATGAGGTTTTTGCCCAGCTAATTGCTCTGCAACTAAAATTCCTTCTTCTTCAGCCTTATGCGCTAACATAGGCCCTCGTACCACATCTCCTATGGCATATATATTCTGAATATTGGTTTGTAATTGATTATTTACTTTTATCCTGCCTATCTCATCAATATCAATACCAACATTTTCAAGTCCTAAATTTTCTGTATAAGGTTTTCTACCTACTGCCACCAAACAATAATCTCCTTCAAATAGCATATCTTTTCCATTTTTATCTGAAGCCTTTACAATAACTTTATTAGCTTCTCTTATTATATTTTTCACCTCAGTAGATAAAGAAAATTTCACGCCTTTTTTCTTCATTACTTTTAATAACTCTTTAGATACCCCTCCATCCATAGTAGGTATCAATCTATCTGAATATTCAATAACCGTAACTTCCGAACCTAATCGTTTATATACCGATCCAAGTTCTAAGCCGATAACACCTCCGCCTATTACCAATAAGCGATTAGGAATTTCTTTAAGATTTAATGCTTCTGTTGAAGTAATAATTCGTTCTTTATCGATTTGGGTAAATGGAAGATTTATAGGCTTTGAACCAGTAGCTATAATGAAATATTTGGATTGAAGTATTTCTATATTTCCTTCTGCATTTTTTATTTCTAATTCCTTATAAGATTTGAAAGTACCGACTCCATGAAAAACAGTAATCTTATTTTTTTCCATTAAATAATTGATTCCTTTACTTGTTTGTTCCACTACTTCGCATTTACGTTGAACCATTCTACTAAAATTGATTTGAGGCTGAATAATTTCAATTCCTAAATCTTTAAAATTATACATTGCTTTTTCATAAAGTTCAGATGCATCTAATAGGGTTTTGGAAGGAATACATCCCACATGTAAACAAGTCCCACCAAGACTTGAATATTTTTCAACTAAAGCAACTTTAAATCCTAATTGAGTACAACGAATTGCAGCGACATAGCCTCCGGGGCCGGATCCAATTATTATGATATCGAAATTATTCATGATTTATTTATACATAATGGATTGAATTCAAATATAAAAAAAATACATCAGGACGGTTAAAAAAATTTATATAGATATTTTAGTATATTTACCTACAAGAACATATTCTAAATATATGCTTTATGAAATTTTATCTGTTTGGGGGATTTTTTTGTCCTCTATTGGCTGGGGAGCATGGCTAAAATATTTTCTTCACTTAAAAAATAACTCTTTAGCGATCACTTCTTTATTGGGATTTGCCTTACTTTTTGTATTATCTTTTTTGCTTTCTTTAGTGAGCCCTTTAGATGGAAAAATAGAAATTGTATGTATCGCCTTATCAAGCATACCTTATTTTCTTAAGCAATTTCATCTTTATAAATTATTAACTTCAAATCATGTCTTCAAATCATGTTGGTTTTGGTTATTCACAGCATTTATATTATTAGTAGGTTCTTATTATCCATTTAACTCTGATCATTTTGGATATTATATTCCTACTATAAATTGGCTTAATCAATACGGAACTGTATGCGGATTAGCTAATATTAACTGGGCATTGGGCCAGCTATCTTCATTTCATTTCATTCAAGCTTGCTTCGATTCAACCTTAGACATTTATATTCGGTTAAATGTATGTATTTCTGTCATTTTTCTGATTTATATTTTTGAAAGAAAAGCTTTTTTATTACTACTTTTCATTCCATTCTATTTTTTATACGTACAAAGTGCAACTCCGGATATAATTGTATTTTTTTTGTGCTTATTAATTACAAATGAATTATATAAAAATTCAGAAAAAACTAATTTTCAAACTCTACTAATACTATCTACTTTTGCATTTATCGTAAAACCAGTTGCATTTTGGATTCCTTTATGGGTTTTTATAGTAGGTCTGAGTAAGCACGGAAGAAAAATCTTACATTACAACTATTACCTCTTTCCAATTCTATTGGTAGTTTTATACTTGATTAAAAATTTCATTGTTTCCTCTACCCTATTATTTCCTGTAACATTTACAAAAATACCCACATACTGGCTAACAGATAGTAAAATTCTGGAAATTTCTAAGCAAGAAGCTGCTTATTATACTTTCGATCATTATTTTTCTGCTGAAAAAGCATATAACTTTTCAATTTATGAAAAAATCTATTATTGGTTTTCTCTAAGAGAGTTGCAAACTGTTGTTAATATCTTTATAAGTGTAGTAACTATTGTTTTTGGATTTTTTTCTATATATAAAAAGAAATTTATTTTCTTATCGTTGTGGAGTCTTATTCTACTTAAGTTTATAATAACCTTTTTATTTTCGGGACAATATAGATTTTTCTTAGACGGTATTTACCCTATGCTTTTTATTTTAATTTCACAAATACGTTTTGCTCGTTTGCCAACTCTGATTCTTATTACTTCTCTATATTTTTTGGCACTATTATGCATTAGCTATCCTTCTATATTAAAAAAAACATTGCCACAATTTAAACTATCTAATTACATTCATGGTTTTTCTAAAAAGGCTTTAATTAGACCTGAAAATTATGTAATAAAAAAATATTCAAAAGAAAAGCTCGGTACGCTCAACTTTAATGTTACCCAAAGCTACGGATATACTTTTGACATACCTGCACCGGCATTTACCTTATATATGTTAAAAACATATTGTGATCTATCAATATTTCCACAATTAAAAGATTCTTCGAATATAAAGAAAGGTATATATATGAAAAAACTCACAGATGTAGAAAAAGAAAAACTATTATTAATACTTAAAAAATTAGAAATTAAAAAGTAACTATCTCCATTTCCAATCTAACATTTTTTCAAACGGAATAGAATGATTTTCGGCTAAATCCATAATATTTTTAGCTAATATATCCTTAGCTTCTACTTGCGATTTTGGAATTATAATATTCCTTCCCCTATCTAATTTTATAAAATAATGAGAAGGTATTTCGTATATTATTTCTATTTCTGATATAGGAATTCCACCCTCGTTTTTTCCGTTTGAAAGGACAATATCAGTAGTTGAAAATTTCAACCCAATAGTCTCTAATTTTGTTTTATTAAAATTCCGATAAACAAAACGTTTATAATATCTTTTATAAATCCATCGAGAATAAATCGGATATATAAATATAAAGCCAACTCCAAATATCCCAAAATAGGCTGCTAAGGCATAGTTGCCTAAAAATAAAAAAATAATTGCAAGAACAAAGAAAGCCGAAGTCCATAAAAGTAAGCCCTTTTTCCTTTGTCCCTTAACTATTTGATTCATTGAAGCACCAAAGAGCTGATGAGTCAAATAATCTTCTGCTGATATTTTATAAGTAAAAGTATGCTCTTTCATATTTGTAAATTTATCCTATTTATTTAATTCAATATTTATTTTATTTCTATAAATATTTTTTACCATTTAAAATTAATATTCCTATCTACTCATAAATAAAAATTAATTTTATTTGACACGTAGATAGGAATTAATATCAATAAACTACTGTTCGTTAAAAATATAACATTTATATAGTATAAAGAATCTTTTTATATTTTTTTCAGTAAAGATTTAATATCTACATTCTCCCCTATTATTTCACGCAAAGAATCTACAGATACTCTTTCCTGTTTCATTGTATCTCTATTCCTTATAGTCACCGTATGATCTGAAAGTGTGTCATGATCTATAGTAACACAATAAGGAGTACCGATGGCATCTTGTCTGCGATAACGTTTACCAATAGCATCTTTATCCTCATACATCACATTAAAATCAAATTTCAAATCATTGAAAATCTTTTCTGCATACTCAGGTAGACCGTCTTTTTTAACCAATGGAAATATAGCAACTTTATTAGGAGCCAATGCAGGAGGTAAACTTAGTACTATCCTAGAAGTTCCGTCTTCAAGCTTTTCTTCTTTTAAACATTTAGACATAAGAGCCAAAAACATCCTATCTAGCCCTACAGAGGTTTCTACTACATAAGGAACATAACTCTCATTCTGTTCCGGATCAAAATACTGCAGTTTTTTACCGGAATATTTTTCATGAGCAGATAAATCAAAATTTGTTCTGGAATGAATACCTTCAAGTTCCTTAAAACCAAAAGGAAATTGAAATTCTATATCTGTCGCAGCATTCGCATAATGAGCTAATTTTTCATGATCGTGAAATCTATAATTTTCTTTTCCTAGACCTAATGCTAAATGCCAATTTAACCTTTTTTCCTTCCATTCTTTAAAATAAGAAAGCTCAGTGCCAGGAGGTACAAAAAATTGCATTTCCATTTGTTCAAATTCTCTCATTCTAAAAATAAATTGTCTTGCAACAATTTCATTCCTAAACGCTTTTCCAATCTGAGCAATCCCAAAAGGCAATTTTTTTCTTCCTGTCTTTTGAACATTCAAATAATTTACAAAAATACCCTGCGCTGTTTCAGGTCTTAAATATAAATCCGTAGCAGAATCGGATGTTGAACCTAATTTGGTCCCAAACATTAGATTAAACTGACGAACTTCGGTCCAATTTTTAGAACCTGTCTCCGGATCTGCAATTTCCAACTCTTCAATTAAAGCTTTAGTATCTGCTAAATTTGTTTCTAAAGATTTTGCCAATCTTTGTAATATATCTGCCTTTTGTTTTCTATATTCCAACACTTTCGGATTGGTACTTTCAAATTGCTTAAGATCAAAAGTTTCCCCAAATCTTTTTTTAGCCTTTTCGATTTCTTTCTTTGCTTTATCTTCAAATTTTTCTGCAAACTCTTCCACTAATACATCTGCACGAAATCTCTTTTTAGTATCTTTATTATCAATTAATGGATCATTAAAAGCATCTACATGCCCCGAAGCCTTCCAAATGGTAGGATGCATAAATATAGCAGAATCGATGCCTAGGATATTTTCATTCATCTGCACCATTGCTTTCCACCAATATTGCTTAATGTTATTTTTCAATTCGACACCATTTTGACCGTAATCGTAAATAGCTGATAATCCATCATATACTTCACTGGAAGGGAAAACAAACCCATATTCTTTTGCATGGGCAACTACCTTTTTTAAAACATCTTCTTGAGACTTCATATGTATTTTTGGTTAGATATTTATATTCAAAGTTCAAATTTACTATAAAAAATGAGATTTTTATAAATTACTAACCGATACTCCTATTTTAATAAAAATAATAAAATTTTACTTTTTCATTGAAATGAGATTTCTCATTTATAAAAAATAAATTTGCGTTTGCAAATTATCTTCATATATTTGCACTTCGAAAATAAATGAAGAACAAAAAAGAGATGTTATTATGTTAATCATTCCTGTAAAAGATGGAGAGTCTATTGATAAAGCTCTAAAAAAATATAAAAGAAAATACGACAAAACAGGTGTTGTTAAAGAATTAAGAAAAAGGCAACAGTTTATAAAACCTTCTGTTACTAAAAGACAACAGGTTATTAGAGCAGCTTACAAACAAAGATTGCAAAGTCAAGAAGAAGCATAAAAAACTTTTTCTACAAAATATTAGCCTATTTTTTAAAATTATTTTTAATTTTGAAAAGTAGGCTTTTTTTATGTTACAAAAATTTCTTGAATATCTTCATTTAGAGAAACAGTATTCTCCCTTAACCATACAAAGCTATGAAAGAGATCTGCTTGATCTTAAACAATTCTTTTCAGAAACAGAAAGTATTTCTGAAATTGATCAAGCTACCGCTAAACAATTAAGAAATTTCATCATACATTTATCTCATAAAAAATTATCCGAAAGGTCAATCAATAGAAAAATTTCATCCATAAGAAGCTTTTTTAAATTTTTACTTAAGATCGGTTATCTTGAAATAAATCCAACTCATTCTTTGCAAAACTTAAAACAAAAGAAAAAAGTTTTAGTTCCCTACACAGAAGAAGAAATCTATTCAGTAGAAAAATATATAAATACTAGTGAAGAAGAAAATAAGAATCAAGATCATTTTAAAACAATTAGAAATCATCTCATCTTTGAAATCTTTTACCAAACTGGCATCAGAAGGATGGAACTTTTGCAACTCAAAACCTCAAAAATAGATTTAACCAATAAATCTATAATTGTAACTGGAAAAAGAAACAAAGAAAGACTTATACCTATTACCCAAGACTTAACCGAAAAGATAAGGCAATTTATAGCCTATAAAAACAAGTTTGGTATACCTTATGAATATTTATTTACAAATGAAACCGGTAAAATTCTGAGTGAAAAGTATATATATAACCTTATACACAACTATCTAACTACCGCAACTACCAAACACAAAAAAAGTCCTCATATGCTACGCCATACCTTTGCAAGCCATCTATTGCACAATGGGGCAGAAATAAACTCAATTAAGGAAATATTGGGACATAGCAGTTTAGCAGCAACCCAAGTTTATACACACAACAATATAGAAGATTTAAAAAAAGTATTTAATCAGTCCCATCCATTTGGGCATAAAAATAAAAAAAATGAAAATTAATGTTCAAGCAGTAAACTTTAATGCACAAGATACTCTATTAGCTTTTTTAAATAAAAAAGTTCTAAAATTAGATCAATATTATGACAAAATCATTAATGCTAATATATTCTTGAAACTGGAAAATGTTGGAAATAAAGAAAATAAGACTACAGAAATTATATTAGAAGTTCCGGGAGATGAATTAGTAGCCAAAAAAACATCCAGCTCATTCGAAGAAAGCATTGATTTAGCTTGCGAAGCTGTTAAAAAGATGATACTCAAAAGGAAAGAAAAAATATAGAAAAAAAATAAGTATTTTTTTTCATAAAAATTTGGAAATAATAAAAAATTATCTACCTTTGCAATCCGTTAGACGAAGATATTGATCTTAGAAAAATAACGAAATATTTTCTTTGAAATAAAAATTTAATGCCGGTATAGCTCAGTTGGCCAGAGCACGTGATTTGTAATCTCGGGGTCGTGGGTTCGAATCCCTCTACCGGCTCGTTTTTGAAGGGGAGATACTCAAGCGGCCAACGAGGACAGACTGTAAATCTGTTGGTTTTTACCTTCGGAGGTTCGAATCCTCCTCTCCCCACAAAAAAATGAAAAAAAATTTTTGTAGATCAAAAAAATATTCTACCTTTGCATCGAATTACAAAGGTAATCAAAAAAATAAGCGGAAGTAGCTCAGTTGGTAGAGCGTCAGCCTTCCAAGCTGAATGTCGCGAGTTCGACCCTCGTCTTCCGCTCAATTTTTTTTTCAGCCGATGTAGCTCAGGGGTAGAGCGCTTCCTTGGTAAGGACGAGGTCACGGGTTCAATTCCCGTCATTGGCTCTCAAATACAAAACCCACAAAAATAATTATTAAAAAAGCCTAAACTTTCTTAAAGACATATATCATTAAACAATTGTTTATAAAAAAGTATTTATTTTTTATAAGCTATTGTTATTTAAAAAAAATTGAGTATATTTGCACTCATTTTTGGAAATATAAACAAACATATTTATCATGGCAAAAGAAACTTTTCAGCGTACCAAACCACATCTTAATATAGGTACAATCGGTCACGTAGACCACGGAAAAACGACTTTAACAGCTGCTATCACTAAAGTTTTAGCAGAAAAGGGATTAGCAGAAAAAAGAGATTTCTCTCAAATTGATGCTGCTCCAGAAGAAAAAGAAAGAGGGATTACAATCAACACTGCACACGTAGAATATGAAACTGAAAACCGTCACTATGCACACGTAGACTGTCCAGGACACGCTGACTATGTAAAAAACATGGTTACCGGTGCTGCACAAATGGACGGAGCTATTCTAGTGGTTGCTGCTACAGATGGCCCTATGCCTCAAACAAGAGAGCACATCTTATTATGTCGTCAGGTAAACGTGCCTAAAATCGTAGTATTCATGAATAAAGTGGATATGGTTGATGATCCCGAATTATTAGATTTAGTAGAAATGGAAGTAAGAGATTTATTATCTTCTTACGACTACGATGGAGATAACACTCCTGTAATTCAAGGTTCTGCTTTAGGTGCACTTAACGGAGATCCAAAATGGGTTGCTACTGTTGACGAATTAATGGCTGCTGTAGATAGCTGGATTGATTTACCGGTTCGTGATCAAGATAAACCTTTTTTAATGCCAATCGAAGACGTTTTCTCTATTACAGGTCGTGGAACTGTAGCTACAGGACGTATTGAAGCAGGAGTTATAAACTCTGGTGAGGCCGTAGATATTGTTGGTATGGGAGATGAAAAATTAACATCTACTGTAACAGGAGTTGAAATGTTTAGAAAAATATTAGATAGAGGAGAAGCTGGAGATAATGTAGGGTTATTGTTAAGAGGTATTGAAAAAACTGATATCCGTCGTGGTATGGTTATCGCTAAACCAGGATCAATTACTCCTCATAAAAAATTCAAAGCTGAGGTTTATATCTTAACTAAAGAAGAAGGTGGACGTCATACTCCATTCCATAATAACTACCGTCCTCAGTTCTATGTTAGAACAACTGACGTAACTGGTACTATTACTTTACCAGAAGGAACTGAAATGGTAATGCCTGGTGATAACTTAACTATTACAGTTGAATTACATCAACCAATCGCACTTAATAACGGTTTAAGATTCGCTATCCGTGAAGGAGGTAGAACTGTAGGTGCAGGTCAGGTAACTGAGATTTTAGATTAATTAAATTAAAATCATAATAAAAGAAAGAACTTAAAGTTCTTTCTTTTTAAGCGGGTGTAGCTCAGCTGGTAGAGCAGTGGTCTCCAAAACCAAAGGTCGTGAGTTCGAATCTTTCCGCCCGCGCAAAATAATAATAAATGAACGGACTCATTAAGTACTTAAAAGGTGCAATAGAAGAATTCAAAGATCACGTTGAGTGGCCTAAATGGTCCGATTTGCAATCCTCAACAACAGTTGTAGCAATTACGTCGATCATTTTGGCTATATTTTGTTTTGGCGTAGATTGGACTTTTGCTAAAGCACTTCAAAATATTTACTCTATTTTAGTAGGATTAAAATCTTAATAAATTTGGACGTGATGGATGATATGAAATGGTATGTACTGAAAACGATCAGTGGACAAGAATCTAAGGTGAAAATGTATATCGAAAATGAAGTTTTAAGATATGAACATCTTAAAAAGAATCTTGGTCAAGTAGTCGTACCAATGGAAAAAGTAGTACAAATTAGAAACGGTAAAAAAATTCGTAAAGAAAAAGTTTATTATCCCGGTTATGTTATGGTTGAAGCTAATTTGATTGGTGAGTTACCACATACCATTAAAAATATACCTGGAGTAATTAGTTTTTTAAGTGCTACTAAAGGAGGAGATCCGCTTCCAATGAGACGAAGTGAAGTGAGTAGAATGTTCGGTAAAATGGATGAATTATCTGAATCTGAAGATACCGTTAACATTCCTTTCGTATTTGGTGAAACCGTGAAAGTAATCGATGGTCCATTTAATGGTTTTAATGGAACGATTGAAAAAATTAATGAGGAAAAAAGAAAATTAGATGTCATGGTGTTGATTTTTGGAAGAAAAACACCTATTGAGCTAAGTTTCTCTCAAGTTGAAAAGATATAGGCTGCTTCCACAGATATAAATAAAACATTTTTAAGTAAAAATTAAAATGGCAAAAAAAATTTTTAAAATGGTAAAACTCCAGGTGAAAGGAGGACAAGCAAACCCTTCACCTCCTGTAGGACCTGCTTTAGGTGCTGCCGGGGTTAACATTATGGAGTTTTGTAAACAATTTAATGCCCGTACACAAGATAAGCAAGGACAGGTATTACCGGTTATCATTACTGTATATGAGGATAAATCATTTGACTTTGTTGTCAAAACTCCTCCGGTAACCGTACAACTTTTAGCAGCTTCTAAAGCTAAAAAAGGTTCCGGTGAACCAAACAGAGATAAGGTAGCATCCGTTTCTTGGAGTCAAGTGCAACAAATCGCGGAAGACAAAATGGTAGATTTAAATTGCTTTACAATTGAATCTGCGGTTAGTATGGTTGCAGGTACTGCAAGATCTATGGGTATTAAAGTAACTGGGCAAAATCCCTTTAATAATTAATTGTAGGAATCATGGCAGTTTTAACGAAAAAACAAAAAGCAGTTGTTGCTAAAGTAGATAAATCAAAGCTTTATACATTAGAAGAGGCTTCAAGCTTAGTTAAAGAAGTTAACTATACCAAATTTGATGCATCTGTTGATATAGCCGTTCGTTTAGGAGTTGATCCTCGTAAAGCCAATCAGATGGTACGAGGTGTAGTATCCTTACCTCACGGTACAGGTAAAGAAACTCGTGTTTTAGCTTTAGTTACTCCGGATAAGGAAGAAGAAGCTAAAAATGCAGGTGCAGATTATGTAGGATTAGATGAGTATCTACAAAAAATAAAAGAAGGATGGACCGATGTTGATGTAATCGTAACACAACCTCAAGTTATGGGAAAATTAGGTCCTTTAGGAAGAGTATTAGGTCCACGCGGTTTAATGCCGAACCCTAAAACCGGAACTGTTACCACTGAGATAGGAAAAGCCATTTCAGAAGTAAAAGCAGGTAAAATAGATTTTAAAGTTGATAAATATGGAATTGTACATGCTGCAATAGGCAAAGTATCATTCGATGCTAAAAATATTCAGGAAAATGCACAAGAAATCATTTCAACTTTAATAAAATTAAAACCTCAGGCAGCTAAAGGTGTATATGTTAAAAGCATTTACCTTTCTTCTACCATGAGTCCGGGTATTGCTATTGATCCAAAAGGTATAAACTAATTTTAATTTTACCAAACCATGACAAAACAAGAAAAAATAGAGGTAATTAAAGAATTACAGGAAGTACTTGAAAGTACAAATGTATTATATATAGCTGATACTGATGGATTAAATGCTCAACAGACTTCAGAATTAAGAAGAGCTTGTTTCAAAGGTGAAATTTCAATGAAAGTTGTTAAAAACACCCTTCTTAAAAAAGCAATGGAAAATGTTGAAGATAAAGATTTTTCAGGTGTTTTTGAAAGTTTAAAAGGAAATTCTACTATTTTCACTTCAGAAAGAGGAAATGCTCCGGCTAAATTAATACAAAATTTCAGAAAGAAAACTGAAAAGCCTTTATTAAAAGCTGCTTGGATAGATTCTGCAGTATTTGTAGGAGATGTACAATTAGATACATTGGCAAATCTCAAATCTAGAGAAGAGCTTATTGGAGAAATTATTGGACTACTTCAATCTCCAATTAAAAATGTTGTTTCTGCTCTTAAATCAAGTGGAAATACCATTGCCGGTTTAGTTAAAACCTTATCTGAAAAAGAAGAATAATTTCACACTCATAATAAATAGTTGTTAAACAAAAATTAAAACAAAATTAAAATGGCAGATTTAAAACAATTAGCTGAAACACTAGTAAATTTAACAGTAAAAGAAGTTAATGAATTAGCTGAAATATTAAAAGAAGAATATGGTATTGAACCTGCTGCTGCTGCTGTAGCTATGGCTGCTCCAGTTGCTGGTGCAGAGGCAGGAGCTGCTGAAGAAAAAACTGAATTTGATGTTATTCTTAAAGCTGCAGGTGCTAATAAATTAGCTGTTGTTAAATTAGTTAAAGACCTTACAGGTAAAGGTCTAAAAGAAGCTAAAGATGCTGTAGATGGAGCTCCTACTCCAATTAAAGAAGGAGTAGCTAAAGACGAAGCAGAGAGTCTTAAAAAACAGCTTGAAGAAGCTGGAGCTGAAGTTGAATTGAAATAATTCATTCTACCTAAAAATAAAGGTTTAGGCCTCCAATTTGACATTGGTAAGGTCTAAGCCTATTTGTGTTTTAAAGATTTTAATATATCATATGAGTAAATCATTGGCGTCAAAAACTCAAAACCCAAAGAGATTTAGTTTCTCTCACTCTAAAGGACAAATTGAATTTCCTGATTTCCTAGACATACAGGTTAAATCATTTCAGGATTTTTTTCAATTAGAAACTCGTCCTGATCAAAGAAAAAACGAAGGACTTTTTAAAACGTTTACTGAAAATTTTCCTATTTCAGATACAAGGAATCAGTTCGTTTTAGAATTTTTAGATTATTTTGTTGATCCTCCAAAATATTCTATTGATGAATGTATTGAAAGAGGATTAACTTATAGTGTACCACTTAAAGCACGTCTCAAATTATATTGTACAGACCCAGAACACGAAGATTTTGAAACTGTAGTTCAAGATGTATACTTAGGGCCTATTCCTTATATGACACCAAGCGGTTCGTTTATCATAAACGGTGCTGAAAGAGTTATGGTATCCCAATTACATCGTTCACCTGGTGTATTTTTTGGACAATCCTATCATGCCAACGGTGCAAAATTATACTCATCTAGAATTATACCATTTAAAGGATCTTGGATGGAATTTGCCACCGATATCAACGGTGTGATGTATGCTTATATTGACAGAAAGAAAAAACTTCCGATGACAACCTTGCTTCGTGCAATTGGTTATCAAAGTGATAAAGATATATTAGAAATATTCGATCTTGCAGAAGAGGTAAAAGTAAACAAATCCAACCTAAAAAAAATGTTAGGAAGAACTTTAGCTGCAAGAGTTTTAAATACTTGGTTTGAAGATTTTGTTGATGAAGATACCGGTGAAGTTGTTTCTATAGAAAGAAATGAAATTATACTTGACCGCGAAACTATTTTAGAAAAGGAACATCTTGATTTGATCATAGATTCCGGAATTAAAACCATTTTAGTTCATAAAGAGAACAGCAACGAATTTTCTATCATTCATAATACTTTACAAAAAGATTCAACCAATTCCGAAAAAGAGGCTGTAGAGTATATCTACCGTCAATTGCGTAATGCAGAACCACCTGATGAAGAAACTGCAAGAGGTATCATTGATAAATTATTTTTCTCTGATGCTCGATACTCATTGGGAGAAGTGGGGCGTTACAGAATTAATAAAAAATTGAATTTAAATATCTCTGAAGATATTCAAGTTTTAACAAAAGACGATATTATTGCTATTGTTAAGTATTTAATTGAATTGATAAATTCAAAAGCTGAAGTTGATGACATCGACCACCTTTCCAATAGACGTGTTAAAACCGTAGGAGAACAATTAGCCGGACAATTTGGGGTTGGGCTAGCTCGTATGGCACGTACTATTAAAGAAAGAATGAATGTTCGTGACAATGAAGTTTTTACCCCTATCGACCTTATCAATGCAAAAACTTTAACCTCAGTTATAAATTCTTTCTTTGGAACAAATCAATTATCTCAATTTATGGATCAAACAAATCCATTATCTGAGGTTACACATAAAAGACGTATGTCTGCCTTAGGGCCCGGAGGTCTATCAAGAGAAAGAGCCGGATTCGAAGTACGAGACGTACACTATACTCACTATGGTAGAATTTGTCCTATTGAAACACCAGAAGGACCAAATATCGGTTTGATATCTTCTTTAGGTTGTTATGCCAGAATTAATGACTTAGGATTTATGGAAACTCCATATAGAAAAGTTATTAACGGTAAAGTAGACTTGGAATCCGAACCAGAATATTTAACTGCAGAAGAAGAAGAAGGAAAAATTATTGCTCAAGCAAACATTAATATGGATAGTGAAGGAAAAATTCTTGATGAAAGAATTGTAGCTAGAGAAGAAGCTGACTATCCAGTTGTTGATCCAGATAAAGTAGATTTGATGGATGTTGCACCTAATCAAATTACTGGTATTTCCGCTTCATTAATTCCTTTCCTTGAACACGACGATGCTAACCGTGCATTGATGGGATCTAACATGATGCGTCAAGCGGTACCTTTATTAAAACCTCAAGCTCCAATTGTAGGAACAGGTTTAGAATTCCAGGTTGCAAAAGATTCACGTATCTTGATTAATGCTGAAGGTGAAGGAATTGTTGAATATGTTGATGCTAATATTATCACCATAAAATATGACAGAACTGAAGAAGAAGAATTAGTTAGCTTTGATTCTGCAAGTAAAACTTATAAATTAACTAAATTTAGAAAAACAAATCAAAGTACATCTATTACGCTTAAGCCAATCGTTAAAGCTGGGGATAGAGTATCTAAAGGTCAGGTCTTAACAGAAGGCTATGCAACTGAAGATGGAGAGCTTGCATTAGGTAGAAACTTATTAGTAGCTTTCATGCCTTGGAAAGGATATAACTTTGAGGACGCGATTGTTATTAATCAAAGAGCAGTAAGTGAGGACTGGTTTACTTCTATTCACGTTGACGAGTATTCTCTAGAAGTTAGAGATACAAAATTAGGTATGGAAGAACTTACACCAGATATTCCGAATGTAAGTGAAGAAGCCACTAAAGATCTTGATGAGAACGGAATGATTCGCATTGGAGCAGAAGTTAAACCGGGAGATATATTAGTTGGTAAAATTACTCCAAAAGGAGAATCAGACCCAACTTCAGAGGAGAAATTACTTCGCGCCATATTCGGAGATAAAGCCGGAGATGTTAAAGATGCATCGTTAAAAGCTGAACCTTCCTTAAAAGGTGTAGTAATTAATAAGAAACTATTTACCCGTAACATTAAGGATAAACGTAAACGAGGCGATGAAAAATTAAAAATTGAGCAATTAGAAGCTGAATTTAAGGTTAAACTTAATGATTTAAAAAATCAATTATTAGAGAAATTATATGTCCTTTTAAATGGAAAAACTTCTCAAGGAATTTATAATGATTTAAATGAAGAAGTAATACCAAAAGGAGTTAAATTTACTCAAAAGCTTTTATCAAGCATTGATGACTACTTTAACTTAGCTGGAGAAAATTGGACATTAGATGATAATAAAAACAATTCTATTAAGGAATTGCTTCATAATTATAAAATAAAACATAACGATCTACTAGGTTCACTAAATCGCGAAAGACATACTATTTCTGTTGGAGACGAATTACCGGCAGGTATTGTAAAACTTGCTAAAGTTTATATCGCAAAAAAACGTAAATTAAATGTAGGTGATAAAATGGCGGGTCGTCACGGTAATAAAGGTATTGTTGCAAGAATTGTGCGTGATGAAGATATGCCATTCCTAGAAGATGGAACACCGGTTGATATTGTACTTAATCCACTAGGAGTACCTTCCCGTATGAACATAGGTCAGATATATGAAACTATTTTAGGTTGGTGCGGAAAAAAACTGGGTAAAAAATTTGCAACTCCTATCTTTGATGGAGCAACTTCTGAGCAAATCGACGAACTCACTAAAGAAGCCGGCGTACCTCAATGGGGTACTACATATTTATACGACGGAGGAACAGGAGAACGTTTTGAACAAAAAGCTACCGTTGGAGTTATCTATATGTTGAAACTTGGACATATGGTTGATGACAAAATGCACGCACGTTCAATCGGACCTTATTCATTAATTACTCAGCAACCGTTAGGAGGTAAAGCACAATTTGGAGGCCAAAGATTTGGAGAGATGGAGGTTTGGGCCTTAGAAGCTTTTGGAGCCTCAAACATCTTAAGAGAAATTATAACCATTAAATCTGATGACGTGATTGGTAGAGCTAAGGCTTATGAATCAATTGTTAAAGGTGAACCAATGCCTGAACCAGGCATACCTGAATCATTTAATGTATTTCTACATGAATTACAAGGTTTAGGATTGGATGTAAGATTAGAAGATTAGTTATTTCATTCTTTTTAATCTTAATAAATTTAAATTTTTTTCAATTTAATTGATTACAAAATAATGGCAGTTAAACAAAGAACTAGCAAATTTAGTAAAATTATAATCGGATTAGCTTCTCCAGAAAGTATATTACAACAATCCAGAGGAGAAGTTTTAAAACCTGAAACAATCAATTATCGGACTCATAAACCTGAACGTGATGGTTTATTTTGTGAAAGAATTTTCGGTCCGGTAAAAGATTATGAATGTGCTTGCGGTAAATATAAAAGAATACGTTACAAAGGAATTGTTTGTGATCGATGCGGTGTAGAGGTAACGGAAAAAAAAGTAAGACGTGAAAGAATTGGACATATTAATTTAGTAGTGCCGGTGGCACATATTTGGTATTTTCGTTCTTTACCGAATAAAATCGGATATTTATTAGGTATTCCTTCCAAAAAGTTGGATATGATTATCTACAATGAACGCTTTGTAGTTATTCAGGCAGGAATAGCAAAAAAATTAAATGGTGAAGAGTTAGAACATCTTGAGTTTTTAACAGAGGAAGAATATTTAGACATATTGGAGACACTTCCAATTGAAAATCAATATTTGGATGATTCTGATCCAAATAAATTTGTCGCTAAAATGGGGGCAGAATGTTTGGAAGAGCTATTAAAAAGAATAGATTTAGATGCCTTATCTTATGAATTAAGACATAAAGCAAATACTGAATCTTCTAAACAGAGAAGAACCGAAGCATTAAAACGATTACAAGTAGTGGAATCATTCAGAGATGCTAATTCCGACGGTCGTATCAATCGCCCAGAATGGATGATCATGAGAGTGATACCTGTTATACCTCCAGATTTACGTCCATTAGTACCTTTAGACGGAGGACGTTTTGCTACTTCCGATTTAAATGATTTATACCGTAGAGTTATCATCAGAAATAATCGTTTAAAAAGATTAATAGAAATCAAAGCTCCGGAAGTAATTTTGCGAAATGAAAAACGTATGCTTCAGGAAGCCGTGGATTCATTATTTGATAATACCAGAAAATCATCAGCTGTAAAATCTGAATCTAATAGACCATTAAAATCACTTTCCGATTCATTAAAAGGAAAACAAGGACGTTTTCGTCAAAACTTATTAGGTAAGCGTGTGGACTATTCTGCTCGTTCGGTTATTGTTGTAGGTCCTTCACTTCAACTTCATGAATGTGGTTTACCTAAAGATATGGCAGCTGAGCTTTATAAACCTTTTATCATTAGAAAATTAATTGAAAGAGGAATTGTAAAAACAGTAAAATCTGCAAAAAGAATTATAGAAAGAAAAGAACCGGTAGTTTATGATATCTTAGAAAATGTGATGAAAGGACATCCGGTTTTATTAAACCGTGCCCCTACCCTTCACCGTTTAGGTATTCAGGCTTTCCAACCAAGGATGATTGAAGGTAAAGCAATTCGTCTTCACCCGTTAGTTTGTACAGCATTTAACGCGGATTTTGACGGAGACCAAATGGCAGTACACCTACCATTAGGACCAGAAGCAATTTTAGAAGCTCAATTATTAATGTTGGCCTCTCAAAATATTTTAAATCCAGCAAATGGTTCGCCTATTCAAGTACCTTCTCAAGATATGGTTTTAGGACTATATTATATGACTAAGCCATTAACACCTACTGAAGAAATTAAAGTTAAAGGTCATGGTTCTATTTTCTATTCCTCTGAAGAAGTAGATATTGCTTATAATGAAAAAGCCGTAGATTTAAATGCTATAATTAAAGTAAAAGCAACGGTTATAGAAGGAGAAGAACTAGTAGAAAAGATGATTGAAACCACAGTAGGAAGAGTATTATTTAACAAAATCGTACCTAAGAAAGTGGGTTATATTAATGAGGTTTTAACTAAAAAATCATTACGTAACATTATTGGTACCATATTACAAAGAACTGATTTTCCTACTACTGCTAAGTTTTTGGATGATATGAAAACTTTAGGATATGCTACTGCATTCAAAGGAGGACTTTCATTCAGCTTAGGAGATATCAAAACTCCTGATGAAAAGAAAATTATGATTCAGGAAGCTAATGAACAAGTTGACGGAATTAGAGCAAACTATAATATGGGATTAATTACCAATAATGAAAGATATAACCAGGTAATTGACGTTTGGACTAATACAAATGCACGATTAACAGATTTAATCATGCAAAGAATGAAAACCGACAAAGGTGGTTTCAACTCAGTATACATGATGCTTGATTCGGGTGCACGGGGTTCTAAAGAACAAATTCGTCAGCTAGCAGGTATGAGAGGATTGATGGCAAAACCGCAAAAAGCTGGTTCATCAGGAGGTGAAATTATTGAAAACCCTATTATTTCAAATTTCCGTGAAGGACTTTCCATCTTGGAATACTTTATATCTACACACGGAGCTCGTAAAGGTCTTGCAGATACTGCATTAAAAACTGCTGATGCTGGATATCTGACTCGTCGTTTAGTTGATGTGGCTCAAGATGTAATAATTAATGAACAAGATTGTGGAACCTTAAGAGGTATTGAAATTTCCCCATTGAAAAAGAATGATGAAATTGTAGAACCTCTTTCTGAAAGAATATTAGGTCGTGTATCACTTCACGATATCTACCACCCGGATACAGATGAACTATTAATTGAAGCAGATCAAATGATCACATCTGAGACAGCCAAATTAATTCAACAATCCGGAATAGAGTCAGTAGAAGTTCGCTCTCCATTAACTTGCGAATCTAAAAAAGGTATATGTGCAAAATGTTATGGAGTAAACCTATCTACCAACAAATTGATAAACAAAGGCGAAGCAGTTGGTGTAATAGCCGCTCAGTCTATTGGTGAGCCAGGTACACAGCTTACATTAAGAACATTCCACGTAGGCGGTACTGCTGGAAACGTTGCAGAAGTGAGCAGCATTGTTGCAAAAAGAGACGGTAAAGTTGAATTTGATGATATAAGGACTGTAGAAAGTGAAGATGAAAACGGTAATAAAGTTTTAATTGTTGTTTCCCGTTCTACAGAATTTAAATTATTAAATGCTGAAGGAAATATACAAATGCTTACCAATATACCTTATGGATCTACATTATTGGTTAAATCAGGAGATGAAGTTAAAAAAGGAGATATAATTTGCAAATGGGATCCGTACAATGCAATTATTCTTTCAGAAACTGCCGGTAAGATCGAATACGAACAAATTGAGCAAGGTTCAACTTATCAGTTAGAGATTGATGAACAAACAGGATTCGAGGAAAAAGTAATTTCTGAATCAAGAAACAAAAAACTCATCCCTACTTTAAAAATACTAGATACAAAAGATGAGGTACTAAAATCAATAAATTTACCTGTTGGTGCACACCTTATTGTAAATGACGGTGAAAAAATTAAAGCTGGAAGAATCTTAGTAAAAATTCCTAGAAGGTCAGCAAAAGCCGGTGATATTACCGGTGGTTTACCACGTGTAACCGAGCTATTTGAAGCAAGAAATCCTTCTAATCCAGCTGTTGTTTCCGAAATTGACGGTGTTGTAAGTTATGGTAAAATAAAAAGAGGTAATCGTGAAATAGCTATAGAGTCTAAAAACGGTGAGATAAAAAGATATTTGGTTAAATTATCCAATCAGATTCTTGTTCAGGAAAATGACTTTGTACATGCAGGAGATGCCTTGTCAGACGGTGCAATAACCCCGAATGATATTCTTAACATTAAAGGCCCAACAGCAGTTCAAGAATATTTAGTAAACGAAATCCAAGAAGTATATCGATTACAAGGGGTAAAAATCGATGACAAACATTTTGAAATTATTGTTCGTCAGATGATGACTAAAGTTGAAATTGTAGATGCTGGTGATACCAAATTCTTAGAAGGAAATTTAGAGCACAAAATTGATTTCATCGAAGAAAACGATCGTATTTTCGGAATGAAGGTTATAACTGAACCTGGAGACAGCCTAGAATTAAAACCAGGGCAAATAATTTCTTCAAGAGAACTTAGAGATGAAAATTCTAAATTAAAACGTGAAGATAAAAAACTAGTTGAAGCTCGTGAAGCACTTCCGGCTACTGCAAGTCCTGTTTTACAAGGTATTACAAGAGCGTCATTACAAACTAAATCATTTATTTCTGCAGCTTCTTTCCAAGAAACTACTAAAGTATTAAATGAAGCTGCTGTTGCAGGTAAAATCGATTACCTAAACGGATTGAAAGAAAATGTAATTGTAGGGCACAGAATCCCTGCTGGTACTGGTTTAACAGAATATCAAAATGTTGTGGTAGGTTCGAATAAAGAATTTGAGGAAATGATAACCGAAAAAATTTAAAAACAATTCGAAATGGAAAATCAAAATCAGAATCAACAAGACTTAAATATTGAATTAACTGATGAAGTAGCTTCAGGAGTATTTTCAAATCTGGCACTAATAAATCATTCACCGACTGAATTTGTTGTAGATTTTATTCAGATTATGCCGGGTGTACCTAAAGCTAAAGTTAAATCAAGAATCATCTTAACTCCTGAACATGCAAAAAGATTATTAACAGCTTTAACTGATAATATTCAAAAATATGAGCAACAATTTGGAGCTGTTAAAGATGATACCTATCATTTAAATTTTGGACCAAAAGGTCAAGCATAAATAAAAATAAACAAATTATTTATAAAAAAGCCGAGATATATCTCGGCTTTTTTTGTTAATATATTAATTACTAACATCATAAAAGAAGCGTAATTTTATAATATAGCCAACTAAATAACTAATTAAATTTGAGAATTATTTAATTATTTAACAATTATTTTAACATAATTAAAAAATATATTATATCTTTGAAGAGATAAATTAATGTATTAAATATGAGAATAAACCGAATTTTCTTAGGATTTTTGTTTATCTTCATGAGCACGGCTTTTGTTTGGGCTCAGATGAAAACGATTAGCGGGAAAGTTCTTGGGATTGATGGACAGCCTCAAGCAGATGTTTCCGTTATGATACAAGGATCTACCAAAAAAACTTATACTGATGACGCAGGAGAATTTTCAATAGATGCTGAACCAGGACAGACGATTGAAATTTTATCTTTTGATGATGAAACCGCAAGTTTTATTGTTAATGACCAAAGTTTTTATGATGTTGTACTTAAACCTTTGAAAACAGAAAGGGATGATCCCTCAAAAAGAAAAGAAAAAGTACTCGATGATGTCATTGTAACGGCTTTAGGAATTACAAGAGAAAAAAAATCTTTAGGATATGCAACTCAATCTGTAAATGGAGATGATCTTTCTAAAACCAGAGAAACTAATCCTATAAATTCACTTTCGGGAAAGGTCTCAGGACTACAAGTGATCAATAATAGTGGAACTATGGGAGGTTCAACGCAAATAAGACTAAGAGGTATGAGATCTCTTTCTCAATCTAATAAGCCACTTATAGTGGTAGATGGAATACCATTAATTGATCAAAATATAAATTCAAAAAGCACAGAAAGAGGAGCTGGTGGTATAGATTATGGGGATACATTTGGCGATATAAACCCTGACGATATCGAAAATATATCAGTACTTAAAGGCGCAACGGCAGCTGCTTTATATGGATCAAGAGCTATGAATGGTGCTATCATGATTACTACTAAAAAGGCAAAAAGAGGAAAAACCGAAATTGTCCTTAATTCAGGGGTTGTATTTGATAAAATATATAAAATGCCTCGTCAACAAAAATTATATGGCGGAGGTGGAAGTAATAAGTTCGTTACTCAAAATATTAATGGGGAAGATTTTTTAATCGTTGATTATAGAACAGATGAATCGTGGGGACCAAAATACGATCCTAATGTAAATGTCTTACATTGGAATGCATTTGACCCGGAATTTGCTGACGATTATTTAAAGGCAAAACCATGGATCTACCCGAAAAACGATTATAAAGAATTTTTTAAAACCGGAATCACTCATAATAATGGTATTTCATTTAGTAGGAGCATTGAAAATACCAATGTAAGAGTAAGCTATAACAATTCAAAATCATCGGGAATAACGCCTAATTCAGATTTAACAAAAAATTCATTATCAATGAATTTAAATTCCAAATTATCTGACGATCTAAAATTGGATGCTTCAGCAACTTATACATCAACTAAAGGATTTAATAGACCAGAAGTTGGATATAGTAACAACAATATTTTGCAGAAAATGTTTCAATTTGGACAAACATCTTTAGATTATAAAGACCTCCAAAAATATCAGTTAGCTGATGGAACTCAAAGAACTTGGAATAGAAGAAGTTGGAATAACTCAAATCCCGCATATTCTGACAACCCATATTGGACGGTATACAAAAATACTAATGAAGATAATAGGGATCGCCTTTTCGGTACAGCAGGATTAATTTATAACATTACTAATGACTTATATGTTAACGGAAAAGTAATGCTTGATACCTATACGACCCATATAAGTGAAAAAACAGCAGTAGGTTCTCATTCGCTTTCTGAATATATAACTTCTGAAAGAAAATATACAGATTTAAACTACGAAGCCACTTTTCATTACGATAAAAACATAGGCAATTTCTCTCTTAATTCTTTTGCTGGAACAAATAGAAGAGATTATAAATATAGATATATGTATGGAAAAACCAAAGGAGGTTTAATCATCAGAGATTGGTATAATTTAAACAATTCAATGGAACCTTCGATAGTGTTGAATCAAAAGGAGAAAAAAAGAGTAAATAGTTTATTTTATTCTTTCAGCCTAGGATACGATAATTTTGTATTTTTAGAAACAACCGGGAGAAATGATTGGTCATCTTCACTTCCTTCTAAAAATAATTCCTTTTTCTATCCCTCTGTAGCTACAAGCTTTGTTATCACTAGATACCTTGAAAGCAATTGGTTGAATTTCTTGAAAATCAGAGGAGGATATTCTGAAGTAAGGAATGATACTGATCCATATCAATTAATTAATACATTCTATAATTTTGACATTGAAAGCGAACCAGACTATGAAAGTTTATTTTTAAAAGATCCATGGTTTTGGCTAACAACTACAGCTAAAACTAATAATCTGAAACCGGAAAAATTAGAATCTTATGAAGTTGGACTAGAATTTCAACTGTTTAAAAGTAGACTAAGTGGAGATATTTCATTTTATCAAACTACGACAAAGGATCTAATTACTAAAGTACCTTTAGATGGCTCTGCAGGGTTCTATAATGCATTGATGAACGCAGGAAAACTAGTTAATAAAGGCGTAGAAGTATCTCTTAATATTGTCCCAATTAAAACAGAAAATTTTAAATGGAATTTTAATTATAATTTTTCAAAATCTGATAATGAAATCAAATCTCTTGCAGAAGATTTAACATCCCTAACAATAGCTAAAGCACCTTTCAATGCATTTGTTGTAGCAATTCCCGGCTATAGATATGGGCAAATATACGGTACTGATTTTGTGTACAAGGATGGAAAAAAAGTTGTAGGTAAGGATGGATTATATTTAAAAACCGTAAATAATGTACCATTAGGATCAATACTTCCTGATTTCAATATGAGTTTTAGAAATTCTTTTACTTATAAAAATTGGAGTTTAGGTTTACAAATTGATTGGCAAAAAGGCGGAAAATATTTTTCGACCACTTATATGTTAGGAATGAATTCAGGAATACTTCCTCAAACAGCAGATAACAATATAAGAGAAAATGGTATTATTGTAGATGGTGTTAAAGAAGATGGTACTCCTAACGATATTAGAGTATCAGCATCAGAATATTCTAAACATTTTTTTAATGGTCCTTCCGCTCAAAATGTTTTTGATGCAGATTTTGTAAAATTACGTGAACTATCAGTATCTTATACACTTACCGGCCAATACTTAGGTGATTATATCAATTCTATTACTTTTTCGGCATTTGGAAGAAATCTCTTTGCTTGGGGGCTTGATTGGAAATCCATGGATCCTGAAGTTGCAAATTATGGAAGTGGAAATGCTTCAGGAATTGAGGGAGGTTCTATGCCTACTACGAGATCTTTTGGACTTAATGTGCAAGTCAAATTCTAATTTAAAAATTCAACCATGAAAAAACTACTTACATATATCAGTTCTCTCATTATCCTATTATTTTCAGCTATATCTTGTGATAATGATTTTGATAATATAAATACTGATCCTAATAATCCGAAGAAAGTACCGGGTTATACAACTTTTAGATTTGGATGCCGATATTTTATTGATAATACCAGAGATGAATGGGGGTCAGGAAGGATGGTTTTACCTTGGATCCAATACTGGTGTCAACTAAATTATACGGAAGAAGATCTTTATCAATATAGAGATGGTGCTAATCAAAATTTATGGAAAGATTATTATCGAGCCGCTGAAAATCTTAAAACTTCTATAGAACTGGTAGAATCCGATCCTTTAACTAATGTACAATTTGGTGCTATTGAAAACCAAACAGCAATTGCACGGATTATGCTAAGCTATTTATTTATGCAACTTACAGATACATATGGAGATGTTCCTTATTGGTCTTATGGTGGAAAATCAAATCCAGATTTTCAAGCCTTACAAGTTGAAAAGTACAAAACTCCCAAGTTTGTAAGACAAGATACTATTTATAAAGACATCTTGAAAGAATTAAAAGAAGCCTCAGCTCAACTTATTCTGAATAAAAATGTTTCAACAGGAGATCATATGTATAATGGAGATGCAGCAAAATGGAAAAAATTTGCTAATTCTTTACGTTTACGTTTAGCCAATCGTTTAAAAGAGATAATGCCTAAAGTAATAACTGAAGCAAATGATGCAATTTCGCAGGGTGTATTTACTTCTAATGAAGATAATGCCATATTTGCCTATGGAACTACTACCTCAGATGCTAATCCTATGTGGAGGGCCTATTTTGTTAAAAATAGAACCGACTTTGCTGTCACCAATACTTTTATTGACTTATTAAAAGGAAAATTAGGTACTTTTTCTGCTGATCCAAGACTTCACAAATTTGCATCTCCTAAAAAGGCAAAAATTGATGATGTTAAAAATAATACTTATGTTTCTTCTTCAAATTTAAGTGATTATGAAGGTATGCCATACGGTATTACAAGTGCAATGGCTTCTGAAGTTTTCTCCGCTGACAAAATTTCATATCCAAGTTATGATGTTTTACATATAGATAGAGGTGAGGTTCTTATGGAATATGCTGAAGTTCAATTTATATTATCCGAATTAAATAATTGGGATAATGGATATTATCAAGAAGGTGTAAAAGCTTCTCTTGAAAGATGGGGAGTATCTACTAAAGATCAAGCCGATTTCTTAAGTAAGTTACCGATAGCCAACGAAGAAAATGTACTTACCCAAAAATATATTGCGCTTTATATGCAACCTCATGAAGCTTGGGCAGAATATAGAAGAACCGGATATCCTAAAACTTTATTGTTACCTGGAAAAACGTATGCTCTTCCCGAAAACCCAACCTTTCCCGCAGGAACTAGCTACGAATTTAAACCGTTAATTTTTGGTATGACTGACTTACCAACTCGTATTCCCTACCCCTCTCATCTTTCCACTCAGAATACTAAAAATTATTACGAGGCTGTTAAAAACATGGGAGGAACTGATGATATGAAAACTAAATTAATCTGGGATAAAAATTGATACTTAGTTAAAATTTCATCTATAAATAACGCTCTGTTTTTCATTAAACAGAGCGTTATTACTTTATAAAATTATTTTGAATTCAATTAATATTCCAATAGTAATTGAATATCTTGCGTATGATTTTTTAATTCACCAATTCCATTTAAAAAAGACAGTCCTATTAAAAAGCTAAATTGAGAAACTAAAGCTCCACAATTCTCTACTAATTTTGCACAAGCAGCTGCCGTTCCTCCAGTCGCTAAAACGTCATCGTGTATTAAAATTCTTTGTCCCGGCTGTATATGTCCTTTTTTTACTTCTATTATTGCTTTTCCATACTCCAAGTCATATTCTTGTGAAATTATCGGAGGAGGTAATTTTCCAGCTTTACGCACTAAAATAAAAGGAAGATTAAGTTCTCTTGCAATTTGAACTCCAAATAAATATCCTCTACTCTCAATACCACATACAGCATCCACTTTTCCTTTACTTAACTCTGCAAATTTTTTTACAATTTTAGTACATAACTCAGGATTTAGAAATATTGGAGAAATATCTTTGTATTGTACTCCTTCTATAGGAAAATCCTGAACCCTATCAACATGTAAATCGATTTCTTTACTTAAACTTAATTCTTTCATTAAATTAATTTTTTATTCATACCTAAAAATTTACTTCCAAGTATCTTCTTTTATTTCTTTAGTTTCTGTATTAGTAATTAACCAATTATCTTTTATTTTTTTTAAAATAAAATTTTGAGTTAAAGTTTTTATTTTTCCATTTAGATCTTTAATCTGATATTGGGCTATAACAGTTAATTGATCTTTAATAATTTCTTCCGATTCCGCATTTAATAAATTAGTTTCTGCAATCGTTCCAAATCCGTTGGATGTGGAAGAAAAGTTTTCCAAAGATGACCATTTAGGATTTTGTGTCAAACTATATGCTTGAGAGAATTGTTTAGAACCTATCAATTGTATAAATTTTTTAACATTATCTAAAGCTACTTGTTTATTAATCTCATTTTCTATAGGAGATAATGCATCTCTTGTTTTATTTAAATCAATAGGAATTCCTGAAAGTTTTCCATATAGATATTTATTTGCAACATTAATCTTAGCCTCCACATCAATATTTGAAGTAGTTAACTTTTTATTTTCAAACATGGAATAAAGGATTTTTATTCCTTTCTTTAAAGTGGGATTGCCTATTTCTGATGAGTTTATCTCTCTTTGTATCATATATACGATAACACCGTTATTTATAAATGATATGGATAAATTTAAGGGTAAATCTTTATAAGAAACTGCTAATCCTGTATCGTCTACTAATTCCGGATATAGGTAAAAGCCGTCATTCACTGCAGCATCTTTATCAATAGGTGTAAATCTAATATTAATACGGGTGGCCTCCTCTATTTGTTTAAGTTTTTGTTCTGCAACTGTTAAGGGCTTTATATCCTTATCGAAAACTGAAGGATCCACTGAATTCATAGAAGTACTTGACCAAGGTATTTTATTTTTTTTTGCAATATCTTCAGCTATATCAAAAATTTGCTCCGTATTTTTTCCATCAAGTAATTTATAAAGTTGCTCCCACCTGTTGTTTTCATCTTGCCCTTCAGTTTTAAACTTATAAATTAATTTAATAGCTTCTTGCATTTTATCCCGTTGAAGGATAGTTAACTTGGAAGATATAGACTTAATACTTTTATTAAAAGTTTCTTTAGTGGTTCCATCTATAACTTTATATTGCTTATCGCACGCATTACATAAGAAAACAAAAGTTAATATTATTAAAATTTTTTTTTTCATAAAAGTATATTATGTAATTAAAAATTTGCTAAATATTTCTTACAATATAACCTGATATTTTTAAAGTTGAAAAATTCTTATACGTAATCTGTTTTTTCGTTTCATAATCTACTATTTCCAAGCCTGCATATTTAGCAATAGCATGCCCTCCTGCAATATCCCAAAAATTAATCGGACTCAATCTTGCATATTCATTTGCTTTTCCTTCTGCAACTAATCCTATCTTAATAGCACTCCCCATTTGAAACATAACCAAATTTGGATGCTGTATTCTTAGTTTTTCAATATATTCTTTATCTATAGAGCTATAATGAGAGCGACTTGTTAATATAGTATAATTTTTTAAATCAATCTTTAAAGGGAGTTTCACAGATTTTTCCAATATTTTTTCAGTAACATCTTCTTCATTTAATAGTTCATATAAATCTTCATATTTTCCATTCCATTTATAACTACCTAAACCTTCAGCAGCAAAATAAAATAATTCTAATGATGGGGCTGCTAAAACCCCCAATAAAGAAGTTTCTGATGTCAACAAACCTATGGAAATACAATATTCTCCAGTCTTATTAACATATTCTTTTGTACCGTCAATAGGATCAACGCACCAATATTTTTGCCATCCTGCAATTACACTTTCTGATTCATGATCAGTTTCTTCACTTAGTATAGGAATAGAGGTTTGCTTTAAATATGCTGTAATGATTTCATTAGATTTTAGATCACCCGAGGTAACGGGTGATTTATCTTCTTTTATTGAAACAGAAAAGCCTTCATCATATATTTTGTGTACTTCTTTTGAAGCATCTATTGCTGCTCTTAGAGCAACATTAATTAAATTTTTCATTAATATGAATTTTTTGAATCACCTTTTTCAGATAGAGATTTGGCAGAGGATGTTCCTATTCTTTTTACACCCATTTCAATCATTTTCACAGCTTCATCATAAGTACGAACACCACCCGCAGCTTTTACAGGTAAAGGTTTTGAATAATTAAGCATAATTTCAATTGCAGGGAAAGTTGCTCCATTCGGCTTCCCATCTTCTGTTTGATAAAAACCTGTTGAAGATTTTACAAAAATTTTACCAAAATCATCTTTATTAAAAGTCTCTTGAGCCCATGTTGAAAAATAAGAGCAAATAGACTTTATTTGTTCATCTGAAAGTGCTGCAATCTCAATAATCCATTTTACGACCTTAGATGCTTTTAAACCTAAAATAGTTCCTGAAATAAATTCTTGCTTAACTAAATCTATGTCCCCTTTTTTAAAAGCCTCATAATTAATAACATAATCCAGCTCATCAACTCCATCCTCTATCGCTTTTTGAGCTTCCGTAAGTTTTTCATCAATTGAATAATTTCCTTCGTGGAATCCAATTACTGTTCCTACCTTCACATCGGAATTGACGCTATGAATCATTTCTTTTACTTTTTTAACATATTCGGGACGAATCATGACCAAATAAAATTGATTATCAATTGCTTCATTGGTAAGTTTTTTAACTTCTTCAAAAGTTTGCTCTTCTGTCAATCCACTTTGTGATGCCAACTTAAGGTAAGTTGAATCTAAATATTTTCTAATATCCATTTATCTTAAAGTTTTAATTGATTTCAAGGTATGATTTGGCGTGAAATACTTTGCTCTAATGAAATAATTGTCTCAGTTCTTTCTATACCTTTTATATTTTGTATTTCATTTCTTAATACCGACATAAGATGATCATTATCCTTACATAATATTTTAATGAAAATTGCATAATTGCCAGTTGTGAAGTGCGCTTCTATAATTTCTGGAATTTTCATCATGCTCATTATAGCTTCTTGGTATTGTGCAGATTTTTCCAAAAAAATTCCTACATAGGCAGTAGTTTTGTATCCCAATAATTTATAATTTAGCGGGGTAATCGGATCTTCTATTATTTTTGCAGCCTCCAATTTTTTTATTCTTTGATGAATGGCTGTAGAAGAAACTCCCACTTGTCTAGCTATATTTGAGACAGGAGCTTTCGAATTCTCCATTAAGGCTTTTAAAATGATTTTATCAATACCATCTAATTCTATTGTATGTAAGTCTGATATTCTCATTTTTTTGTAAAATTACAAATACTTAATTAATATTATACAATTTACTTTTTTATCTTTTATAAGCTTTACCATATTTCACGATTCAGACAATTTTAAATTGATTTTACTTTTTGCCGTTCTATATAAAAATAATTAACTTTGAATTTAATAATTTAAAAATAGCTGTACATGCAGGACAATATGCTTAATCATCCGGGATTAATTACCATATTCGCGGTTTCGATTATTATTATGCTTCTACTTGATTTGGGAATTCTTAATAAAAAATCGCATGTAATTTCCAATAAAGAAGCAGCTATTTGGTCCGTAGTCTGGATTTCATTAGCCATGATTTTTAGTGGAATTATATATTTTGTATTTAGCCAAGCTGACGGATCGAGCTTTGCTCTTGAGAAATTTTCTCAATTTCAATCTGCTTATTGGATTGAAAAAGCATTATCAGTAGATAATCTTTTTGTGTTTATCATGGTCTTTGGTTTTTTTAAAATACCTAAAGAATTTCAACATAAAATTTTATTTTGGGGAATTATAGGTGCCCTAGCTTTTAGAGCAGTCTTCATTTTCCTAGGTGTTGAAATGATTAATAAGACTTATCTTCCTCCCTTTTCAATCGGTAATTTTCATTTTATATTAAACCAAGAAAGTGCAGAGCATGCTAACTATGATCAATTGCAGTTTTTCAGACCCAATATAATTTTAACTATTTTCGGTTTCTTCCTCATTTATGCAGGGATTCATTCATGGAATTCAAAAGATGACGAAGGTGAGGATAAAAAAAATCTGAATGAAAGTTTCGGTGCTCGTTTCGTTAAACGTTTTTTTAAGGTCTCCGATGAGTTGGATGGAAGTAAATTCTTTACCATAAAGAAGGGTATAAAAATGGCAACTCCCTTATTTACAGCTTTAGTGATTATAGAATTCACGGATTTAATTTTTGCAGTCGATTCTATACCGGCTATTTTTGCTGTAGCTCCTAATGATCCTTTTATTTTATATACATCTAATATATTTGCTATTTTAGGATTGAGATCTCTATATTTCTTACTAGCTAATTTTATGTATATGTTCAGTAAATTAAAATATGGATTAGCAATCATATTGAGTTTCATAGGCATTAAAATGTTGATTGCCCCATTTTTACATATTTCATCGATTGTGTCGTTAGGAGTAGTCGCGGGAGTATTAATAATTTCAGTATTACTTTCAATTACATTTCCTGAAAAAAAAACAAAAAATGTTTAATTTAATATATAAAAATTAGAATTTACAATGAATAAACCTATTTCGGAATTTATTGAGAAATATTTTTTACATTTCAATTCTGCAACCTTAGTAGATGCTGCTAAAGGTTATGTAGCTCATCTTAAAGATGGGGGAAAAATGATGATTACTATGGGAGGTGCAATGAGCACCGCTGAATTAGGTAAAATTTTGGCAGAAATGATCCGCCAAGATAAAGTGTCTATTATCTCTTGTACCGGAGCTAATCTTGAAGAAGACATTATGAATTTAGTTGCTCATTCTCATTATAAGAGAATTCCAGAATATCGCGATCTTACTCCGCAACAAGAATGGGAATTGTTGGAAAATCATTTAAATCGTGTTACAGATACTTGTATTCCTGAAGAGGAGGCTTTCCGAAGAATTCAGCAACATATTGAAAAAATATGGAAAAATGCAGATGAGAAAGGAGAAAGATATTTTCCTCATGAATATATGTATCAAATGCTACTTTCAGGAGTGTTGGAACAGTATTACGAAATAGATCCGAAAAACAGCTGGATGTTAGCAGCTGCTGAAAAGAACTTACCGATTGTGGTTCCAGGCTGGGAAGACAGTACTATGGGAAATATATTTGCAGCAAATGTTATCAAGGGAAATTTAAAAGCTTCTACCATGAAAACAGGTATAGAATATATGATTTACCTTACCGAATGGTATCGCAATAATTCCGGTGGTAAAGGAGTTGGATTTTTCCAAATTGCAGGAGGAATTTCAGGAGATTTCCCAATTTGTGTTGTACCTATGATGTATCAGGATTTAGAATGGGAAGATGTACCGTTCTGGAGTTATTTCTGTCAGATATCCGATTCAACAACCAGCTATGGCTCGTATTCAGGAGCTGTTCCTAATGAAAAAATTACTTGGGGAAAACTAGACATTAATACCCCTAAATTCATTATTGAAAGTGATGCTACAATTGTAGCTCCTCTTGTATTTGCATATATACTGGAGATGTAATTGCTTATCCTGAGTAAATAATATAAAAAGTTCGGATAATTAAAACTCCGAACTTTTATCTTAAAACATACTATCAATTCATAAAAATATTTTTTATTTAGATTTACATAGTATTATTTAATATTCATTCAAAAAATTTATATTTTTCAATTGTTATTTCTCATCTCAACTTGGATTTTAACTAATTACATTTCCTTACAAAATATATAAAATAAGATGAGTTTTTAAAAAAATAATTTTCTTCATTTCATTTTTTAATATGTAACTAAAGCGCGATACCACTCCCAAAGTACAATTCCGGCACAAACACTAACATTTAAAGAATGTTTTGTTCCAGATTGAGGTATTTCAACAAAAACATCAATTAAATTAAGAATTTGCTCGCTTATTCCTTCCACTTCATTTCCAAGAATTAATGCATATTTTTGTTTCATGTCTATGGAATAATCTTGTAACATTATACTTCCTTTTACTTGCTCTACGCCTATTATAATGTAGCCTTGTTCCTTTAAGCGAATGATTAATTCTTCTATATTTCCTTGATGTTCCCATTCTACACTTTCTGTAGCTCCTAAAGCGGTTTTTTGTATTTCTCGATGAGGAGGACAAGGAGTTATCCCACATAAATAAACTTTGTCAATAGAAAAGGCATCTGAAGTTCTAAATACTGATCCTACATTGTGCATGGATCGTACTTGATCAAGTAATACTAAAACAGGAATTTTCTTACTTTCTTTATATACTTCTATGGATTTCCTATTTAGTGATTCTAATTTTAATTTTTCTATTTTTCCTTTTGAATGCATATTTTAGGGATAACTTTAATCTAAAAACTTAATTAATTTTCAGCCATTTTTCTTACGACCGGAAGAATTTCATTATTCGAAAGAGCATATTTTTGCATTTCTTTCTCTGATAAAACTTCATAATATTTAACTTTTTCAACCTTGAAACCTACTTTTTCAAGTCTTTCAAAATAATCCATTCCGTACCATCTTACGTGATCATATTGTCCAAAGTGTTTTTTTCTCTCTTCTCTATCTTTTATAGAAAAATCTTCATAAGTTTTTTCATAACTATATCTCATTGGAACTTGAAAAATTCCCCAACCTCCCGGTTTCATAACTCTATATAACTCAGACATAGCTTTCGAATCATCCTCAATATGTTCTAACACATGATTGCAAAAAATCACATCAAATTCGCAATTGTTAAATGGTAAATCCAGGATATCGGCTTTTACATCTACGATAGGTGAATAAAGATCCGCCGTTGTATAATCCAGATTTTTTAATGCTTTGAATCGTTTAAGAAAACATTGTTCAGGAGCAATGCTTAAAACTTTCAACCGAGCAGAAAAAAAATTCGTATCCCTTTGAAGATACAACCACATTAATCTGTGTCTTTCAAGTGATAAAGTTCCGGGAGATAATGCGTTTTCTCTAGGATTTCCATATCCATATGGAAGAAATTTTCGATATTGTTTTCCATCTATAGGATCGACCAATTTATTTCCTCTATATAATAATGAGAATACGGGAGCTAAAAAATAGCTGAATTTAATGAGTATGGGTCTAGGGATTAAATTCAAGAAAAATTTAAATATTTGCTTCATTTATTAGTGCGGCTATCTATTTATATAAAAATTCTTCTTCCTCATTTGAGGAAATCCCTAATGCTTCATATATATATTTATAAGTTGACAATAATTTGGGTTCTCCATCTACTACAGCCACATCATGTTCAAAATGGCAGGATGGTAGATTATCTTTGGTTGTTACAGTCCAACCGTCATTATGAAATTTTACTTTATAAGTTCCCATATTAATCATCGGCTCAATGGCTATTACTAATCCTTCTTCGATTTTTGGGCCGCTTCCTTTTCTTCCGTAGTTTGGAACTTGGGGATCTTCATGCATCTCTTTTCCTAAACCGTGACCTACCAATTCACGTACTACGCCATATCCTGCATTTTCACAAATCAATTGAATAGCAAAACTTACATCCCCTATTCGATTTCCAACTTTACATTTTTTAATACCTGCATATAAACTTTGTCTTGTTATACGCATCATTTTATCAATTTCAGGATCAATAGTCCCGACAGCAAATGTAAAGGCCTGATCTCCATAAAAACCATTTTTTAAAGCTCCGCAGTCAATAGAAATAATATCTCCTTCTTTAAGTGGCTTGTTATTAGGTATTCCATGAACCACTTGTTCATTGGGTGACATACAAAGAGTATTAGGGAAATCATATAGACCTAAAAATCCGGGAATTGCCCCATTATCCCTTATATATTCTTCCGCTAATTTATCCAGGTGTAATGTAGTAACTCCAGGTTTTACTTCTTTAGCCAACATACCCAAAGTTTTAGAAACTAATTGAGCACTTTCATACATCAATTCAATTTCATCTTTTGTTTTTAATTGTATCATAAGTTAAAAATTCTTGAAAAAAAACCTCTCTTATTTTTATGTTTACGTTTAGAATAGGCTAATATCTGTTTTCCTTCTATTCCAAATTCTATTTTTTCTTTTATAATTTCATATACTTCTCCCCAACCTGGAAAACCTCCTAAATTTCGATCATCAATAAAATAATCTGCATTTATTTTCCTACTTTGATTTTTAATATCAAATATTTCTCCTTCAAAACTGGAGTTTACTGCATAAAATTCAATTCCATTCTCATAACAAAATTTAACTGCCTCGTCTAATTTTTCACCTTGTCTATAGGTCCAAAGTATTAAACGGAAACCTTTATTTTGAAGTCTTTTCATAGTTTCAAACGCAAAAATCATTGGTTTTCCTATTTCAGGGTATTTATCTTCTACTATTGTCCCATCAAAGTCTATAGCAATAATCTTATTATTCATTTAGTTAAATTATTTTTTTTTCAGCCTTATATATAGCTAATTTTTTCGCAAATTTACAAGTTTTTAATCAATTAATTTTTAGTTATTTTATATGATTTTCTAATTGTATAATATTTATAATTTATAATGTTGGAATTGTTTGCTATTTTTATAAATTTTGGTATAATATTAGATTGTCAATTTTTAACCCAAAATATTAATTAAAATAAATATGTCTATGAAATTAAAGCTTTTAGTCATGGCTGCTTTTTGTATTTTACTATCAAGTTGTGCATTAACTACCTCCTATGACTATGATAAAACAGTCGATTTTTCAAATTATAAGTCTTTTACAATTTATCAGCAAGGAATAGATAAATTAAAAATGAATGACATAGATAAAAGTCGAATTACAAGGGCTTTGAAACAACAATTAGAAAATAAAGGACTAACCGAAAGTACTAATGGGGATCTTATAGTAAATGTACTTGCTTCATCTAAAAAAGTAATTAATGTTTATAATGACCCTTATTGGAATGGTCCATGGGGCTGGGGGTATTATTGGGCTCCTACAAGTACCGTATATGAAACCCGTGAAGGAAAATTGACTTTTCACTTGGTTGATTCTAAAAAAAATATTTTAGTTTGGGAAGGTATCGTAGAAGGTTTTGATGTGGGTGATATGAATAATAAAGAAAAACAAATTAATAATGCATTTCAAAAAATCTTTAATTACTATCCTCCTAGAAAAAAAAATAATTCCTATTATTAGGATTATTAAAGCCTCAAAATTAGATTTTGAGGCTTTTTTACTTATTAAATTATTTTTCATTCCAATTATTTCAAAATTTTCTTAGTTAATTATTTAGTTTGAATTCTTTACGAATATTTTTTTCAATTTCTCTGATTTTCACATTTTCAGGATCTAATTTTATATTTTGTTCAATGATTTTTAATGCTCCCTCCGTTTCACCAACTGAAAGCGCATATTCCGCCAAGTTATAAAGTAAGTTTTCAGAAGGTTCAAATGTATAATTCAATTCTGATGATAGTTTGTTATAATATTTGTCTATTAATTCCGGGTTTTTAGGAATTTTCTTAACAGGTAAAGTAATCCCTTGAAAAATAAATTTAAATGAATCGTAAATTCCTGGCATAATTATAGTTCCATGATCTTCCTCAGGATAGTATTTCCATTTGAATCTTAATAAATTATTTTTCAATGAATTTTCACTGGATAATTCTTGACAAAAATCATTTATAGCATCGGAATGTTCATTATTTCCTTGTTTGTCCTTTTTAGACATAGCTATATATAAGTTTTTTCCTTTATAGCCTATCTTCTTCCAAATATCTTTTGACTCTTTAATTATTTTTCTATTATCCCACCATAAACTAGGATCTATGGATACGTAAGAATTAAAAGACAATGGATGATGCACCCATGTATTTATGACAAATAAACCTCCAAATGAATGTCCGACCAATATATTATAATTATTGGATCTATAGGTTGAGTCTACATGAGGTCTTAATTCTTCAATTAAAAAATTATAAAATTTTTCCGCACCTCCACTGTTTTCAAAAAAAATATTCCCGTCTCTCTTGAGAAAAGATTTACTGGGCGTCAAATCTCTGGTTCTATTCGTGTTTACAACTCCTACTATAATGGACTCCGGCATATAATTATACATTCCCTTTGTCAATGCCTTCTGCACGGCAACTAAGGTAAAAAAATTAGATTCTCCATCAAGTAAATAAATCACTGGGTACTTTTCTTTATAGGATTCATATCCATCAGGAAGGTATATCCAATATTCTCTATTTTCATGTAGTTCATTTGAGTAAAGATTATATTTTTTACCAACATTCAATTCTTCTTGCCCATATAGAAATGTAATAAATAAAACCATACCTATTATTAGTACTAGATTTTTTTTCATATATTAATTTATATTAAAAATTATAACTTAACGATGCTAGGATTTGTCTTGGTTTTTGTGGTTGTGCCCAATAGCTGCTCGTCCAATATGTTTTATCTGTTATATTATTCATTTTTAGAGAAACTTTATAGTTATCAGTTTTATAAAAAATACTCATATCTAATGTGGTGTATCCTGAAATAATAAAGGTATTAACATCATCCCAAAATGATTTTCCTACGGAATTCATACCCATTCCTATCCCTACTCCCTTTAATTTGTTTTGGGTAAGAGCATAATCGGTCCAAAAATTAAAAGAATTATAGGGGGTATTATAAGGATGTTTACCCTCAATGGAAGCATTAGCTTTTTTATAGCGACTATCATTATATCCATATCCGATAAAAATATTCCATCCACTTATTAGTGCAGCTTTTATCTCAACTTCTATTCCTTTACTTTTTCTAGTACCATCTTGAACCGTATAGATGTCTGTTCCGTCTGAAACAGTTCGTAAAGAGTTTTTTACTTTTATATCATAATAGCTAATCGTGGATACTATTTTATGATCTAACATATCTAACTTCACTCCACCTTCCCATTGGTTAGCATGTTCAGGTTTATAACTCTTCTTTTGACCAATAGGTGAACTGGTATCTACCACATTACTAAACCCATCCATATAATTTCCAAAAAATGATAAATTATCTTTAATTATTTCGTATACTAGGCCGAACTTAGGAGACCAAGAAGTTTGGGAATCGTCGTAGTTATATGATTTTATATTTAGATAGTTACCGCCTTTAGCTTTATAATAATCCATTCTTAATGACATGAGTAAATTTAACCGGTCTTTTATTTTAACAACATCTGAGACATAAATTCCTAATATATTATGTTTTCTGGAATATTGTGCAAATGGGGGTTCCGCAGCAATCAATGAATTGTATTTATCTATAGATAAAGATAAATCTGCTTGGTAAATATTTATTTCGTCATACACTATTTGCGATCTTTTATCTTCATTAGTGTAATATAAATAGTCTATCCCTGCAAGAAACTCGTTTTTTACTCTCCCTAAATTAAATTTACCTATAAAGTTTTGTTGTGCGTTATAACGATTAAAGGTACTAGGAACTTTCATAATCTTTCTTTGAATGTTTTCATTGTCTAAGAAGGTTAAAAACAGATAATTTGCTTTATTTTCAGACTTTGAAAAAGAGTACAGAGTTTGCGAAATCCAAGTATTTGATATTTTATATTTTGCCTCTGCAAAAACATTTATTATGTCGTTATCACTAACTAAATCTTTGTCAGATAAAGATTTTTTGGGATTATACGGTAAATATGTAAACTTTTTAACATTTAGTTTATTCCCTTTGCTGTAAAAATTAGTATTTCCGGAAGTTTGAAATAACTCAAGGTCGAAATTTAATGTTAAGTGATCATTTACCAAATAAGTTAAACCCGGATCTATTGCCCAAGTTTTCCTTCCCGCATATTCCTGAAAATAATCTTCTGTATGGTATAAGGTATTAATTCTGAACAACACGGCCGTATCTTTTATGGGAGAATTAATATCTAAAACTAAACGTGATAAGCCCCATGAACCGGTAGTATAAGAAATCGCACCTCTAAATTTATCATAAGGCTTTTTAGTTATTTTATTTATCATTCCTCCATAGGATATAATAGAGCCAAATAAAGTTCCAGAAGGTCCTTTTACCACTTCTAATCTTTCTACGTTAACCATATCGGTCAGGCCTGCTAAATTGGTTGAAAGTCCATTGCGTAAACCTATATCCGTATTAAATCCTCTCATCATTAATGATAGCCATACCCCTCCCGATCCAGGTCCTTGCACGAGATTGTTTCCTCCCGGTACATTTTTTAAAGCTTCTTCTGAAGTAGTTACCATCTGTTTATTCATAATTTCTTTAGTGATCGTTGTATAAACCTGCGGATTTTCAATATTTTTTAACGGCATTTTAGCCACATATTCACTTTGATTTTGTGTATGACTCCCTTGTACAATTATTTCTTCTATATCATTAAATTTATATGAATTCGTAATAAAATCTAAATGGTAAACAATTGGTTGATCCAATTTAGCTACTCCTTCATAGACAATTTCACCTTTATCTAAAATGAAAACGGTATATTCTCTTATATTTAAATCGGAAATTTTAAATTTTCCATCAGCATCACTATAAACAGTCAGAATGGTATCACCTATAAATCTTATTTCGCAATTTTCTACAGACAATCCATTTTTTGTAACCACTTTACCCTCAATTGTTGCGAAAACTTGGCTATATCCACAAATGCACAATAATGAACAGACAAAGCAAAAAAAGATTTTCATATTATAAATTTACATACAAACTTAATATTTATCTAGATAAATTCTAAATAATGTTTATATTAATTCTAAATAATTAAATCCATATATTTTTACCCATATTTTTAAAAACAATTTGAATATTTAAGCTAATTATTAAATGATATTTATACTTTTGCACTTGCTATCATTTCCTTTATTAAAAAATTTAAAAAAGTCGGAATGAATTTTAACACATTTTTTCGTAAAAAAAATATATCTGATTTACAAGATACAACTAAAAGATCTGAATTAATTAGAGTATTATCTGTAAAAGATTTGACTTTTTTTGGAATAGCGGCGATTATTGGCGCTGGCATTTTTAGTACCATTGGAAGAGCCTCTTATGAAGGAGGACCTGCTATTTCTTTATTATTTATTTTAGTAGCTATTGCTTGTATATTTACAGCTCTATGCTATGCCCAATTTGCTTCCATGATTCCGGTAAGCGGTAGTGCTTACACCTATGCCTATGTATCCTTGGGCGAAATATTTGCTTGGACTATAGGTTGGGCACTAATTTTAGAATATGCTGTATCGAACATGGTAATAGCCATTTCATGGTCTGGATATTTTGTTTCTATGCTACAAGGCTTCGGCATCCATTGGCCTGATTGGCTTTCTATTGATTATTGGAATGCTCATAGAGCTTATCTCGAATGTCAGGCCAATCCTCTTACAGCTTCTGCCAATGATCTTAGGCTTTCGCAAATTTATCAGTCAGCTCCTGAGATTTCTACTATTAAAATAATTTTTAATCTCCCTGCCGGATTAATAACGTTATTAGTAACGATATTGGCTTATCTAGGAATAAAAGAATCTACTCGAGTAAGCAATGCTTTGGTTTGGATTAAATTATCTGTAATAATAGGCATTATACTCATAGGTGTATTTTATATCAAACCGGAGAATTGGTCTCCCTTTTTTCCTAATGGTTTAGGAGGAGTAATGGGAGGAGTAGCTGCCGTATTTTTTTCATTTATTGGATTCGATTCGATATCAACGACAGCAGAAGAAGCTAAAAATCCGCAAAGAGACCTACCTCGTGCCATGTTATATTGTATCATTATTTGTACTGTTTTATATGCTTCCATAGCATTGATATTAACAGGCATGGTTAATTATAAAGAATTACGTGTTGATGATCCGCTAGCTTATGTATTTAATAAAATAGGAATAAATTTTATAGCCGGAATTATTTCCGTTAGTGCTGTCATTGCCATGACGGGAGCTATTCTCGTATATCAAATAGGACAACCAAGAATATGGATGACCATGAGCCGTGACGGTTTATTATGGAAACCTTTTGGTACCGTACATAAGAAATATCATACTCCTAGTTTTGCCACCATTATTGCAGGTTTTTTTGTTGGTATTCCCGCTATGTTTTTAGATATGCAATTAGTTGTTGATTTGACGAGCGTAGGAACCTTCTTTGCTTTTATATTAGTTTGTTCAGGAGTTTTATATTTAGATAATAAAGGTCTTTCAAAACAAGCTAAGTTTAAATTACCCTATATTAACGGTCAATTTTTAATTCTTTTTTTCTTTTGTTTAGGACTAATTTTGTTTGTGACTCAATTTAATTATAAGGAAATTTTTAAAGAAAAACCTTTATTATCTATTTTCTGGATAATATGGTTAGGTTTATCTATTAGCGCTTTAAAATATAAATTTTCATTAATTCCAATTCTTGGTATACTCTTTAACCTATATTTAATGACTGAACTAGAATGGTCTAATTGGGGAATGTTTATATTATGGTTATTTATAGGCTTAACTATATACTTTATATACGGAAGAAAAAATAGTAAGCTTGGAAAATTATTACAAAATAACAATTCGTAATTATTTATAATATAAAATTTCTTATTTTCAAATAGCCTTATAAATTTTAAATTAATGATTTAAAAAATGTTAATTTACACTAAACTTAGATAAATATTCATATTACGACTCATTTGTAAAAACATTTTCATTACTCTTCCCATATATACATTTAACAATCAATATATTATATTTCGTAAGTTTCATTTTGTTTCGTATTTTATTTTATTCCTTTCATATGAATATTAAAATTATAATGTCGAAAAAAAATAAACTTACTATCTTTGCATTTACGAACTTAGCTTGAAAGTTAATTTTTTCTTGCTCAATTATTATAATTAAGTATTATGAATCAGAACTTAATAAATTATTTTCCAAAAGAAAATGAAATTCCTGAAAATTTTCGACTTCAAAACGAAATCACGCAGAAAAAGGTCTTGATTGATGGAGAATTTATTGAATGGGAAGGTCCATATCAAGAAGTCTATTCTCCTATTTATACTCGGTCAAATTCTACTGATGAATTAGTAAAAACTAAAGTAGGAAGATATCCTATTTGTACTACGAAGGAGTCCGAAATGGCATTAAATGCAGCTTTGAAGGCTTTTAATGGAGGGAGAGGTGAATGGCCTTCTATGTCAGTTTCTCAGAGAATCTCTGCGATGGAGAATTTCATCGTAAAAATGGTTGAGCAAAGAGAAAAAGTAGTAAAATTATTGGTTTGGGAAATTTGCAAAAGCTATAAGGATTCCGAAAAAGAATTTGATAGAACTGTGGATGCCATTAAATGCTCCATCGAAGCATTAAAAGAAATAGATATAAATTCATCCAGTATTAAAACAGATGAAGGGGTAATTGCTCAAGTTAAAAAATCTCCTTATGGTGTTGTCCTTTGTATGGGACCTTACAACTATCCATTAAATGAAACTTTCGCAACTTTAATCCCTGCTTTATTAATGGGGAACACCGTTTTATTTAAACCACCTCGTCGTGGTACTTTATTGTTTGAGCCTATATTAGACGCATTTAAAGATTGTTTTCCTAAAGGAGTTATAAATACTCTATATGGTAGAGGTAAAGATGTAATCCCTTCTTTAATGCAATCAGGAAAAATAAATGTATTGGCGTTTATCGGTTCCAGTAAAGTAGTTGACGGTATGATCAAAAAACATCCTAATGCTAACAGTCTTCATTCTGTATTAGGATTGGATGCGAAAAATGCCGCAATTATTGACAAAGCAGCTGATATAGACATAGCGGTAAAAGAATCCATTTTAGGAACTTTTTCTTTTAACGGTCAAAGATGTACTGCTATAAAAATATTATTTGTACATTCATCCATTGCTGAAGAATTTAATAAAAAATTCATAGAGGAAATATCCAAATTGAAAATAGGGATGCCTTGGGAAGAAAATGTGATCATAACACCTTTAGCAGAGCCAGATAAACCTCAATTTGTTCAAAAATGTATTGACGAAGCATTACAAAATAATGGTGAAATTATTAATAAAGAAAATGGCGGAGGACAAATTTTACATTCATTAGTTAATCCAACAGTTGTTTATCCTGCTAATGAAAAAATGAACTTATTATACAATAATGAACAATTCGCTCCTATTATACCCATAGTTCCATTTGACGATCTTGAAACTCCTATTAGTTATATAACAAATTCCACTAAAGGACAACAAGTAGCTATTTTCAGTACAAATGAAGATACTGTTGCACATCTAGTAGATGCTTTATGTTGTCAAGTGGGTAGAATCAATATAAATGCGCAATGTCAAAGAGGACCTGACACGCTACCATTCAATGGAAGAAAGAACTCAGCTTTAGGAACTCTTTCCACTATTGAAGCTTTGTATGCTTTATCTATTGATTCTGTTGTAGCAACTAAAGAAACAAAATCAAATTATAGTCTTATTGATTCAGTGATAAAGAATGGCAAATCATCAAGATTAAGCTAAAATGAGGTTATTTATCTTATAATATCAATTATTTATAAAATGAAGCCATCTATCTTTGATAGATGGTTTTATTTTTTATAATATTCTAATTTGTTTAATAATTCTATACTCTTATATATAACATATCTCTTAATTTTATTGAACATAAATACGATCTTTCTCTGTACAAACTTTCACAAAAAGCTAATTTATTTATTCATTTGATTATTTTTAATGAGATAATTAAGTACAATCATCTATATATTCTATGATCTATTCTAATTTATACGGATATATATATGACAAAACTATACTTTGGTTTAGAATTTGCACCGAAAATAAGATAATATTCTTATCATCATCAATTTAAAAATTGACTCATAACTATATGGCATATATTGACTATTATAAAGTATTAGGATTAAATAAAAATGCATCTCAAGATGAGATTAAAAAGGCATATCGTAAGTTGGCTAGAAAATATCATCCTGATTTAAATCCTAATGATAAAGAAGCTAACGTAAAATTTCAGCAGATTAATGAAGCTAATGAAGTTCTCGGTGATCCTGATAAACGAAAGAAATACGATCAGTATGGAGAAAACTGGAAACATGCAGAACAATTTGAGCAAGCGCGACAACAACAAGGTTCCGGCAAAGGACAATATTATTATGATAATTCCGGTAATCCTTTTGAAGGATTTTCTCAGGGTTTTGGAACTGAAGATTTTTCTGATTTTTTTAGTGATCTCTTTGGGGGTAGAACCGGAAGAACAAGAACTAGAAGTTCCAAATTTAAAGGACAAGATTATACATCCGAATTACGCATATCATTAAAAGATGCCGCTACAACACACAAGCAGACCCTTACAGTAAACGGTAAACAAATAAGAATTACAATTCCGGCCGGTATTTCTAATGGTCAGCAAATAAAATTAAAGGGGCAAGGAGGACCGGGAGCTAATGGAGGGCCTAATGGAGATCTCTATATTACCTTTAATCTTTTAGACGATCCTAATTTTAAAAGATTAAACAACGATTTAAATACTACAGCAGAAATAGACTTGTATACAGCCGTTTTAGGCGGGGAAGTTATGGTTAATACGCTGGATGGAAAAGTGAAGCTCAAAGTAAACCCGGGTACTCAAAATGGCACTAAAGTACGTCTTAAAGGAAAAGGGTTTCCAATATATAAAAGAGAGGGAGAACATGGTGATTTATTTGTGACTTACCAAGTAAAAATACCTACTCATCTATCTGAAAAGCAAAGAAATTTGTTTAAGCAATTAGCAGAATCATAAAATTATTTCATATATGAAAAATGATTTAATAACCATAGAAGAATATTCCTCCCATTATAAAGTAGATTTATCATTTATTGAAGAGTTGGAAAATCTCGGACTTATACGTATCATTCAAAAAGAACAAAAAAAATATATTCCGTTTGATATTCTTTCTGAAGTGGAATCTTATGCTAGAATGTTCTATGAGATGGATATTAATATTGCCGGAATTGATGCTATACAAAATCTTCTTATTAGGATTCGGAAACTTCAGGGAGAAATGACCGAGCTAAAAAATAGGCTTAGATTTTATGAATAGGTAAATATTTTTATTTATTAAAATTTATTTATCATATAATACATAAATGTAATAGCCATTCTATATAAATTGAATGGCTATTAACTTTCTATATATGTACAAATTATAGAATATTCTTAAAAATTACCCCTCCTTGTATCCATCTTCCCGGCATAGGTACTAAATTCGTCTCAGTATACTTCGTATTTAGTATATTAGTCATTTGAATGTAAAATTGGCTTGATTTATTCCAATATGTAATACGATCATCCACTAAATGATAATCCTCCAAATTAACTCTATCATTGTATCTGTAAATGATTTGATTCGATATATTTTTAAACATCTTGTGTTCTAACTGAACAACAAGCTGATGCCTTAAGTTATCCAAGGAAAACCTAGAATAAGTTCGAGATGATTTTTTCATCTCATTATCCAGATAGGTATATCCTAAATTAAAAGATTTAAAGATTGAGGCTGTAAAATGATAATTAAAATCTATTTCCAGCCCATTTGTATCTATTCGAGTAATATTTTCAGGTTTCCATCTATCTTCTTCGTGCTCTTTTGTCCAATCGATACTTTTTCTCGATTCTCGTCTAAATAGGCTTATTGTTGTTTTGCAATTATCTTGAATGAATCGATACCCTAGTTCGTAAGAAAGTGCATTTTCCGGTTTTAAATTTGAATTACCTTCATTAATAGGATCAGAATAATTTAAATCCGTATAAGTTGGTACTCTATATGTTTTACCAACATTCACAAATAGTTTATTATGTTTATTTATACTATATCCGACATCTATACCCGGATACCAAAAATTACCAAAATCTGAATAATCAGCAAAGCTAATTCCCGGGGTTATATCCAATTTATCTTCTAAAAAAATAAATCGATGCTCAAAGAAAATAGAACTAACTGTACGTTGATTATTGCCCAAATTATTAGAGGATAGATATTCTTTTCTAAAATCTCCTCCTAAGGCTGTAACCCCTAATGAAGAATTATAATTAGCATTGGCTTCCAGCCCTGCATTATTACCGATATGAAGATTCCTATATTTTAAAGGATTATTTCTATCAAATATATATTTGTCTTGTGAACGTCTCCAATATGCATTCGATTCCAGTTTAATCTTTCCAAATTTTTGTTTCCAACCGATATTTACTAATGAAGTTTGAATGGCTTCGTATTGATCTTTAGCGGAGGGTGATGAATAAAAACCGTTGGCACCGAATTTTTTATCCATATATCCTCCCTGTATTCTTATTTCACCTTTTTTCAACTTATATAGGTTCTGATACCATACATTTTTTACTTGATAATCCGTATTATACCGATATCCGTCGGATTGCGAAGTCTCAGCCTGTAAGAATTGGGAAAATTTTCCCCCGGATAGGTTTATTGCCGTACTTAAAGAATACGTATCAAAATCACCCGCGGTTGCTGAAGCTGTTATATCATCCTTACCAGATGGGCGCGTGACGATATTTATAGCTCCGGCATACGCATTTTGTCCAAAACGACGAGCTGAAGGTCCTTTAACTATTTCTATTCTTTCAATGGAGGCTAAATCTATTGGAATATTCATGGAATTATGTCCTGTCTGGCTATCGTTCATTCTTACCCCATTTATTAAAATAAGTACTTGCTCGAATGAGCTTCCTCTTATACTTATATCAGCTTGTACTCCGTGTGCCCCCCTTTGTCTGATATCGACTCCTGAATAATATGAAAGTACTTCTTCAATACTGGAAGCCGGCATAGAAGCAATTTCTTCTCTACTAATTATCTGCACGTTCTGTGAAGTTTTATAAAAGGGTAAAGAGAGAGTTTTCCCTTCTATAACAACTTCCCCTAAATCTTTATGGTTTTGTGCAGCTAATATAAAAGTTATAGATAAAGCTACATTCGATAGCAGTAGTTTCATATAATATATAATTTGATTAAAAACAATTTATAATTGAAATTTAGAGCAAAAGTACTATCTTTCCGGATGATTCAACTATACCAGTTTTAGTATTATGGCTAGTCCGGTTATTACTCACTATCTTAGTTTTATACAAATAGATCGAAATTCAACTATTTCTGTATATCTGCAAATTACGACTCAGATGATTAATGCCATCCAAAGAGGATATCTACCTAAAGGAACTCGTCTTCCGGGAACCCGTATCTTAGGAAATTTGCTTCAGGTAAATCGTAATACTATCGTTAAGGTATACGAAGAATTGGAAGCGCAAGGTTGGATTGAAGTATTTCCTAATAAGGGTAGTTTTATCATACAAAAATCTAATGATACTAATAAAAAAATTAAACAGGTATCTACAGACTATTTAACGCAATATCCTTCTAAAACAGGATTTTCTTATAAAATATCAAATTTATTGGATAATCCTTTTGAATCTTCAACTTGTTCTTTAGCACTGAATGATGGAATACCTGATACTCGTTTATTGCAGATACACTTGCTTTCAAGTTTATATTCTTCCAACTTAAAAAGAAAAAGATTTCATAAAAAAGGAGATGATTCTTTCATTGACCACAGTGAATATTTTAAAAATAATTTATCTAATTTTCTGAATCTAACGCGAGGGCTGCATATTTCAAAAAATAATCTTCTTATCACCCGCAGTATTGAAATGGGAGTCTATATTGCCGCCGAACTTCTTATTTCTCCTAAAGATGTTGTATTAGTTGGAGAACTAAGTTTTTTTGTCACAAATATGATATTACAAAAGGTAGGAGCAGAAATTGTAACCATACCGGTAGATGAGGAAGGAATTTCTTCCGAAGCTGTAAAAAAACTTTGCGAACAAAGAAAAATTCGTATGCTTTATATAACCCCACACCATCATTACCCAACTACGGTTCCTTTAAGTGCGGGTCGGCGATTAGAATTATTGGAACTTTCCCAACTTTATGGTTTTATAATTTTGGAAGATGACTATGATTACGATTTTCATTACGAAAATAATCGTCTGCTCCCTCTTGCCAGCGCTGATACATCGGGCATGGTCGTATATATAGGTTCATTTGGAAGATCACTTGCCCCTGGATTTCGTATGGGCTTTGTCATAGCTCCCGAAAATCTTATTTCTGAAATGCAAAAATTTTCCAGTATGCTTGACAGACAAGGCGATATTTTTATGGAATACGCATTAGGTGAACTTATTGAAGAAGGAGAGATACACAGACATTTAAGAAAAACTTCAGCCGTTTATAAAGAAAGAAGAGATTATTTAGGATCTTTATTAAAAAATCAATTGAATGAATATGTAAATTTTACACTTCCTTCTGGTGGATTAGCCATATGGACTCAATGGAATTCGTCTATAAATCTAATGAAATTAAGGGAAATCTGTCTAAAACAGGATCTTTTTATTCCTAAATCTTTACTTTATCAGAACAAAAAAATCTCTGCCATGAGATTTGGGTTTGGAAATTTCACAATCGAAGAATTGAAAAAAATAATTGAAATAATTAAATATTCCTTACAAATTTTAGAATAGGAATATTTCGCAGATAAAAGGCAAATAAAATATTTTCTTATTTTTTACTATTACCTTTCACCAACTTTTTGGAATAAAATTTAACCCTCATTTTTATGTTTTTTATTCTACTTGTGATCTAAACTTAGTATAGTACAAAAAAATCAGAAATCCTATGCCTGTTAATATTACACCGGGTAAGGCACTATATTCATAGGGATAATGTTGACTTATGGGAATACCTCCTAAAAAAGCACCCAATGCATTTCCTATATTAAAAGAAACTTGAGCCATAGCTGATCCTAGCATCTCTCCTCCTTTAGAATTATGTAATAATAAAATCTGTTGAGGAGCAGATACAGCAAATAAACAACCGGTGCATATAAACATAAGTGATAAAGAAATAAAATGAGAATTTACGAAAAAGAAAAATAACAATAAGGTTACCATTGCCAGCCCCTGAGTTGCAGTAGCTACTTTCTGGGGAGAATATTGGTCAGAAAATTTTCCACTTGCCATATTCCCAATTACCATTCCTAAACCGGCAAACATCATCACTCCTGTCATTGCTTCTTCTGAAAAACCTACAGATTGAGTCATAATCGGATTTATATAACTATACCAACAAAAAATTCCTCCATTTCCCAGAATAGTAGTCAATATGATAAGCCAAGGATTTATATTTTTCAAAAAATAAAATTGTTTTTTAAACCCCGTATAAGGAAGTGGCTTAAGTTCTGGAACAAATTTCCTAATTGATAGAAAAATTAAAACTCCAAGTATTGAAATTAAAAAATAGGTAATTTTCCACGAAAAATGATGACTCACAAAAGTACCTAACGGTACTCCTATTAAATTAGCAATAGTCATTCCTGAGATCATACCGGAAACTGCTGAGGTTCCTTTCCCTGGAGGAGCAAGTTTACTGGCAACAATGGATCCGACACCAAAATAAGCCCCATGAGGAAGTCCTGAAATAAATCGAAAGAACAAATTTAATTCATAATGTGTACATAAAGAAAAAAATAGATTTCCTACTATGAAAAGGAGAATTAAAAACAATAATATTCTTTTTAAAGGAAGCTTTCCGGCGATTAAAACAAGTAATGGCGCTCCTATTGCAACGCCAATAGCATAAGCAGAAATAAAATATCCTGCTTTTGGAATACTTATAGACATATTTTGGGCTATATCCGGAAGTATTCCCATCATACCAAACTCTGACATTCCTAATCCTAAGGTACCTAAGGCTAAAGCTATAGTAGATTTTTTCATCTATATCAACAAAATATAATGAACAAAATTATACGAAATAATTGCTTTGATTATATTTTTAAATAAAAAAATTAATTGTATATTTGAATTATATTTAATTTTGAAAATATAATTTGGAGTTTTATAGTAATAAAAAAATACATTAGCTGCTTTAAAAGAATCAATATTTAACGGTAATAGAGTAAAACAAGATATTACTAATAACAAATTAAGTAAAATAAGTAAAAAAAGAAATGAAATAAGGTTAAATTTTTTTATATTACTTATGGTTTTTTATCTAACAATGTATTAACTTAAAGACGATGAATATCCGCCTGTTGAAATGAGCTTTAGTGAATTAATGAAATATATCAAAAATTAAAGTAATAAGTTGGATAATTCCTAAATGTTTTTCAATTCTATAATAAAATATTATGAATATTACAGATATTTCTGGAACTACTACTTTATCTAATGGTGTTAAAATGCCTTATTTGGGATTAGGCGTATATAAAGCAGATGGAGGGCAGGAAGTTATCAATGCTATTCATGATGCTTTAGATGCGGGATATCGACATGTTGATACGGCCGCTTATTATTATAATGAAGAAGGTGTAGGTAAAGCTATAAAAACAGCTTCTATACCTAGAGAGGAAATTTTTGTTACCACAAAAATATGGTTTAGCCGACAAAAATACGAAGATACTTTCAAAGCTTTCGAAGAATCCATGGAAAAACTAGGTCTTGAATATTTGGATTTATATTTAATCCATTGGCCGCATCCTGATTATTATTTGGAGGCATGGAAAGCGATGGAAGAATTATATAAAGCTGGAAGAATACGTGCTATAGGATTATGTAATTCTTTACAACATCATATCCAGAAAATCATCGATTTAGGGCAGACGATGCCCATGGTTAACCAAATGGAATTTCATCCTAGCCTAGTTCAACAAGACCTACTCGATTTTTGTAAGAAAAATAAAATTCAGTATGAAGCATGGTCTCCATTAAAACGGGGTGCCTTATTCAACGATCCTTTACTTCTAGAAATAGCTAAAAAATATAATAAAAACGTCGCACAAATTATTATAAGATGGGATTTGCAAAAAGGAGTTGTTACCATTCCTAAAAGTACCAATAAGGATAGAATTATTTCTAATGCTAATGTTTTCGACTTTCATTTAAGTGATGAAGATATTAAGAGAATAGATTCTTTAGATTGTAACGACCGAACTGGTGCCCATCCTGACCATTTTTTAGAATATTTTGCAAAAAAAGGGATTAAATAAGCTAATTTTAAATCTTTTTTATTTCATACGATTTTACGATATCATATCTTTAGATATAAATTTTTCCATGAATGAATAATTAGTATATAATCTTAATTTAATGCCGAAACTTCCTGACATTTACTTATAAAAATATTATTAATATTTATGCACTTTGGTATCAAATAAAAGGTATTCGTGAACTTATAAAAAATATATTAGGTAAGCTTGTATATAATTATTTTCTGTGATATTTATTAAAACACTCAACTATATATTTATCCCTATTATATAATTTATAAATATAATTATACATTATTATTTTATATATTTGATCCAATTTAAAATATTTAAAATAGCAAGTGAAATTTTAATGAAAATTGCATATTGTATTGGTAACATTCATAATTCCGGAGGCATAGAACGTGTTATTTCTCTTAAATCAAACTATCTTGTTAATAAGGGCTATGAAGTACATATTGTGGTAATATATCCCTCCTCTGAAAAACCTTTCTTTCATTTTGATTCTCGTATTAAATTTCATTATTTAAATTTGGATTTTGAAAAGGAAAATGGAATAATAAAACATATTAATTTTAATAAAAATAAAAAAATTTTCCTCCAAACTATTGCTAAACTTTTTGAAGAAATTAAGCCGGATATAGCAATATCTACATTTTGCAAATACTCAAAGTATATTTATGAGCTCAAAGATGGAAGTAAAAAAATTATAGAACGTCATTTTGCAAAATATAAACGAGCACAATATTATTCAAAACTAGATAAATATTATCTGGGTAGAATTATCACTTATTTATATCGTAAAAAAGATTATGATATTGTTAAACATTTTGATCGTTTTGTAGTTTTAACCCATGAAGATAAAAAATCATGGGGTGAATATTTAACCAATCTTGAAGTTATCGAGAATCCACTTACCCTAATCCCGGAGAACTATGCTTCTCTTACTAATAAAAAAGTGATTAGTTTAGGTAGATTGAACCAACAAAAACAGTTCGATCATCTTATTGATATATGGAAAATAATAGCGCAAAAATATCCTGATTGGAAATTAGTAATTTATGGAAATGGAGAGAAAGAGAAGGAGCTTAAAAAAAAGATTAAGAGCCTAAATTTAGATTCCAGTATTAAAATTTATCCAGCGATTTCAGATATAAGCTCAGTTTTACTCGAAAGTTCAATTTACGTAATGACTTCCAAATATGAAGGTTTTCCATTGACATTGATTGAAACCATGTCTCATGGAGTCCCCCCGATTTCTTATAACTGTAAAAGCGGACCAAAAGAAATCATTTGTGATGGAATAGATGGATTGTTAGTTCCTTTCAATAATAAAGAAATTTTTGTCGAAAAAATTTCTTATTTAATTGAAAATGACAAAATTAGAAAACTTTTAGGAAGAGCTGCCTCTCAAAATGTACTTCGTTATTCACCCGATACAATTATGGAAAAATGGATAAACTTGTTTCAAAGTTTAGTCTGTACTTAAGATTTGGATGTTGGCTTTATTTCCGAATCGTATAATTCTATTTTTGTATTAAAATTTTTCGATTTTATTAATTCTCCTTCATCTGTAATAATAAGGCATCCATAATCTGGAAAATGATTGATCAGCTCTATGCCTTTTTGCGTTCCTAAAACCATAATAGAAGTACTGAACCCGTTTGCCATTTCGGTTTTAGGTCCTACAACACTAACACTCAAAATTCCTTTTACCGGATATCCGGTTCGGGGATCGATAATATGAGAATATCTTTTCCCTTCAAGTTCTACAAATTTTTCATATGATCCTGAAGTAGTGACGCATTCTTCTTTAAGGCTAAAAGCTCCAATAATATCTGAAGGGATGAAAGGGTTCACAATTCCAATTTTCCAATTTTCTCTATTCATTCGGCTTCCCCATACGCTTATATCTCCTGAAGCATTGATGATTCCTGCTTTAACTTTTTTATATGCCAATACTTCTTTAGCCTTATCGGCAGCATACCCCTTACCTATCGATCCGAATCCGATTTTCATGCCGGGTAATTTTAAAAAAATGGTCGAATTTATGGTATCTAAGATAATATTTTTATATCCTATTTTTTTTATTGATTTTTTTATTTGACTCGGCGAAGGTACATGCTTCATGGAACCATCAAATTTCCAGATCTTATCTATTGCCGCAAAACTTATGTCAAAAGCACCATGGGTAATTTCTGATATATATATAGCCCTTCGTGTTAGCTCTAAAACTTCTCGATCGACTTTAACCGGTCGTATTCCTGCATTTTGATTTACTTTTGATATTTGAGATTCCGATTTCCAATCGGAAATCAAATTATCAATACGAACAACCTCATCTATGGCCTGATCAATGTATTTTTCTGCCTGTAATGAATCTTCCGCAATTACTGTAAAATCAAAACGACACCCCATAAGAGTTGTTGTACGATGTCTTTGTACTTGAGTTTTACCCTCTGTTATAGATAAAATTAAAATATAAAATATTAGTATTATTTTCCAATTTTTACTCATATCAACCATACATCATATTTTAATAACAATCTGTTAAAATCTGTCCATTTTTTTTATAATCGGAACATTTTTTATTGGTTCTTTTAAAAAGTATATCGTCTAAAACTTCTTCCACGCTTACTTGCATTTGTAATGATCCACAAATCATGATAGCTCCGTTATTTTCAAGCAAATTAACCAAAAAATCATAATCTTTTCGCAATAAATCCATAACGTATTTGTTTTCAGAATTTGATGAAAAAGATAAGCTATATTTTTCTAGCTTATTTTTGTTTATTTGCTCTTCCAAAAAATCTTTATATCTTAGGACTATCTCCGTTTCCTGTCTGAAACCTCCATAAAGATAAATTTTCCTTTTTTTAACATTTTGGGAAATCATTCCTAAAAACGGTCCTATTCCTGTTCCATTTGCTATCATAACTACCTGAGTTGCTTTTATGGGAAAATGAAATGGAATATTGTTTATTATTCTTCCATAAATAAAATCTCCACTTATACTATTAATTAGGTACTCTGAAGCTAACCCGGATGGATAATATTTTATTGATAATTGTATCTCATTATCAATTTTGGCTATGGAATAATACCTCTCTCTTTTATCTTTACAGGGATATACAGCTAAAATATCACCTGAATTATATTTCCTTTTTCCAGGATTTAATTTAACAATAAAAGTGTCATTAGTATCTTTAGGTATATAGACCTCTTCTACTTTCATCTTTTTTATGTTCTTAGGGCGTTGACTATAATAGTGAGTGTCTGCATATAATTTTAACTTTGTTTTATTATTCCATTCCTTTATCCACTTTACAAAATCATCAGAAGATTGATCATTAACTGTATGCATTTCAATCAACTGTTGACTCCATGACTGTACTTTTATTTTTTCATTTACATTTTTTGCATACAAACAAAAGTCTTTATAAGATTTGGAACCAAATCCTATTACGCTAAATTTTATTGCTCGATTTTGCGGATATGCGTTTAAAAGAGATTCAAATTTTTGCGCATTGGAGGGAGCATCTCCTAATCCATACGTTGAGGTTAATATAAGTAGATATTCAGCATTTTGAAATAGCTGATATTTATTAAGCTCTGTTAGATGAGAAGTATAATTTTGCGACAATAATTGTTGATGTATTGCATTTGCATAGCTAAATGTGCTTCCATTTTCAGACCCAACCAAAATAATAATTTTACTTTCTGAAGCTTTATATTTATTTTTCAACTTAGATTTACTTCTTTTCAAAGTTATTGTGAAACCTGAACCTATAAAAAATAAAATAAATAAAGAAGAAACCAATAAGAATGTCGCCCAAATTATATTAGTTCTTCCGGTATGAAGATCTAAACTTACGTTTATTAACTTTTGTGATAATGGAAAATCTTTTTGTGAAACAATCGATCCCATAAATTGATCAACAGTTATTTCTCTATCTTTCAACTTTATAATGAAATATTCATCCGGATCGTCAGAAAAAGGAAATTCCACTTTTCTTATTTCTGAAAGCTTGATAGTTGAAAATAAAGGGATGTCTTTATAAGCGATATGTGTACTTTCATCACTTAATTTCGGCAGATTAAGAATAGTATTATATTCTTTTTTAGAAAAAAAATTAAATCTATCCAATGACAGATAACTTCCGGTTATAGAAATAATGAGTATGGGTATAAGCATCAATCGCCCAAATAGAGTGTGATAATACTGGGAAAAAGTAGCTTTTTTAATTTTTGAAAAGAAATTTTTGATATTTTTTTGTCTTCTAATAATAAGTATGCTTCCTGAACTAACTATTAAGAAAAGTAAAAATGCATTGATACCCACTAGTATTCGCCCGGTTTCATGTAAAAACAAGGATCTATGCAAGGAAGTTATCCAAAGAATAAATTGGCTCTTATCTTTAGGTTTTCCAAGCATTTCCCCAGTTTTAGGGTTGATATATACCTCTACGTCATCTCCAGATTTATCAATACCCCTTAATTTTACATAAGAGTTTTCAGAAACCTCCAATTCAGAAATTTCTTGAACTTTTGTTTGTAATGAAGATATTGTTTGGGCTAAGCTTACATGATTTAATCCATGAATACTATAAGAGGAAGATTTTTCTTTTATTGCATTAATAGCAAGTATGGATCCCGTTATGGAAGCCATACTTAAAAACACAAAAGATACTAATGCTAAAATTAAATGAGCATATCTCCAAATAGAAAGAGTCATTGAATTATTGAATCTTACTAAATCTCACATAATTAATATATCCGGTCCCTGAATTTTTTCCCGAAAGTGTTTGTGTAGTTAGGGGAATTTCCAAATCTTTCACATAATAATCTTGATCTTCCACAGCTGTTTCAAATCTAAGTTTATATCCTTTATCGATTTTGGAATCTTCTATTTCTAGAGTTGTTGTGCTTCTATCTCCTCCAGCTACCGATGCTCCTGTTTTAGCATCAACACTTTTCTTTTTTGAATAGAATTTATGCCACTCTTTTAATGTATTGTACCATCTTTGATCTTCTCCCATTATATATAATGTTTTTTCATACTGCCCTTTAGGAGAAATCAAGGATACCACAATATATGCTCCTTCTCCTATATAGTTGTTCATTTGAAGTAAGCATTTATATTTATGTGCTTGAGAGTAACCCATTATAGGTAGTAACATAAGAAGGAAACTGTATACTAGTAATTTTATATGTATTTTCATACGAGTTTATTTTAAAAAATCTACAGATATATTATTTTGAGTTAAAATTTTATTTTCTTTTGCTAAATCATAGGCTGTTTCGCCGAATTCCGTTTTTACATTTTTTTTAGCACCTAAAGATACTAGATATTTTAGAATCTGATCATCTTTGGCTACCATAGCTGCCCTTTGCAAAGGTGTAATACCTTCGTTATTTGCTATATTCACATCTACATTAAGATCAGAAAGCTTTTTTATTAAATTTAGATCGTTTTTTATTATAGCTAAATGATAAATGGTATTACCTTCCTCTTGTTTTAATCCGAAATTTACCCCTTTATTCTTTAACATATTTAAGTTTGAATCAAAATCTTTATTTCTTGGATGATAAGATTGAACAAGATAATACGCTAAATTATTTCCTTTATTATCTTTTTGATTGATATTGGCTCCTTTATTTAGAAGTAAAGATATCATTTCAGGAGTACTTGATTTAACCGCAAGCATTAATGCGCTTTCACCTTTGTTATTTGTATCATTTATATTCTTAACAAAAGGTAAAAATACTTCTGTATTTTTAGAATCTTTTCCAGAAGCACTAATCATAAAAGCAGTATTTCCATTTTTGTCTTTTTTTTGTGTATCTACTTTTTTGTTTATAAAATAGGTAATAATCTGCTGCTGATCAGGTTTATTAGCGAGAATATGAAGAACAGTTTGTTGATCTTCATTAGTAATTAGTGGATTAATTTTTAAATCATCGACCAGATATTGGAAAACTTCAATGGTATTTGCCGTCCTACGTGTTGCCTCAGCGGCCATAAATAAAGCATTATTTGTATATTTTACTCCCTTATCCTTTAGATTTTTCAACAAATCAACGTTACCTTTTTTGGTTGCATAATCAAATACAGTATTGCCTTTATCATCCGTATCGGAAAGAGAAAGTCCCTTGGACTGTAAAAAAGCTGTAAGCCGAAGATCGGAATCATACGGTATTGCTAACAGTAATATATTAGTACCGTTTTTATATTTTGTTTTAGGATTTACACCAGCGTTAAAAAAAAGTCGGTATATTTCTATATTAGTTTGTCCCGCATTTGCAGCAAATACTAGAGGAGTTAATCCATGAGAATCTTCAATATTTATGTCACTTTTTTTATCTATTAAATATTTAATTAATTCTGTATTTCCCTTAAACGCCGCCCAATGGAGATAAATTCTATTATCGTGAGTCAATTTATTTATTTCATTTCCCTTTTGCTTTATCAAATATTTAATAGTTTCCAATGGTGCTTCATTTAATATTGCAACCGAAACCGCATCGAACTTATTATCATTAAATTCTACTGGGCTATTACCTTTTTTAATTTCCGCTTCAACTATCTGTACATTAGGTTTATTCTTCCAAAAGTCATTATCCAATAAGGTATTATTCATTTGTGCATACATCCAGGTAGATGCAATACATACTAAGGTTATAAGAATTCTTTTCATTTATTTATTTTTTTAGTAGAGGGTATAAATCTACATTTTTTTGCAATATTACTTAATATAGACTAAATAAAAATATAATAGTTTAAAGCAGTTGATAATTATCAACTGCTTTATTAAAATTTTAGTTAAGTAAAAGTACTTAATTTTCAAAGTATGTTACGGCTCTGATATGTTCTTTATCACTTGCAAGCTCAAATCCTTTTTTAGCAATTCCAGTCACCGGATCAATTTCATATATGGCTGAATTACCGCTTACTAGGTTTAACGGTAAATATATTTTACCTTTGTGTGCTAATGGCCATCCGTTACTAGATATTTGAATATAGTCCGGAATTCCATCAATCCATTTAAATTTCTTATTTTCCATTTTAACCACAGCAAAGCGAGTAGCGCTAGATGTGTTTCCTGAATCAGAAGTTTCATTATAGAATTCAATCAAATAATAATCTTGAGTAATAGGGAAAACTTTTCTAAATTTATATCCTCCTGCAGCAGTTTCTATATCAAAAAAATAGTCAGAATCAAATGTTATAGCCCCCTTATTTATTTTTAACGCACCGGCTTTTTTGGTAGTTTTATTTCCGGAACCTGCTCCAGAAAATACATAGATATTCCCTGATTGATCTGGCCAAATTTGCGAATATATAGCTCCTCTCCACTGACCTCCGGAAAAACTAATACGTGTATCTTGTATTACCGTTTTAATAGTAAAGTTATAATCCATAAAGGCTACAAATACATTATCTGAATTCGTATATTTAAAAGTAACTGCAATTTCATTATTCCCTCTATCTGCAATTCCAGTTATGGATGGTTTTTTATCTTCAATCATATGGGATGCTAAATCTATAGGTTTATCAACTAGGGTCATATTATCTCCATTTCTTTCATAGATGTAACTATTATCATTATTAGATATTGCATAGATGTATTTTCCAAAATTGCCTGTTACTGAAAACCTTCCTGTTATAAATGGACTACCTTTTAATTCCTCAATCTTATTGTCTCCAGAAAGTTTAAATGCTCTTGACCCAGATTTTCCTTGTCCTAAATCTGAACCATTCGGATAAATGAATCCTACTAAATTATTAGAATTATTGACTACAATCTGTGTAAAAGAACTGGTAGTTTTTACAGAGTTAAGATTTCCTGATACACTATCTTTCCCCGAATCTAAATGATCTAGAGCTAAAAAATAGGTGCCTGTCCCTAACTTTCCACTACCAGGAGAGGCAGCAACTACAAACTTTCCTGTTTTTGTAGGACCGATAGTTTTAGCATTATTGTTATCATCATCACTGCTACATGATAAAGTCATATAACCGGCCAAAAAGCTTAAGAATACTCTTTGGAATACATTTGTTTTTTTCATACTATACTTTTATTTAAGAGTTTTTATTTTTTATTATTTTTTTAAGAGCGACAATCCTGTTATTCCTTCCGATTCAACTACCAAGCCTCGTTTTGCGGAAGTAGTTTTCGGATCGATTACATACACAGTTGGTTGCTCATTAGTTGTAGTTACCGGCAAATAAATTTTCCCTTCACAGCTTAATGGCCATCCGGTAGCCGTGATTTGATCCTTTGAAGGAAAGCCTGCTCTTAACCAGTTAAAGGTTTTTGTACTCATTTTTAGAATTGCATATTGAGAGGCAGAACTTATAATTGAATAATCTAAATCATTATAAAACTCTAAAAGGAAATAATCTTCAGTTATATGGAAAACTTTTCGAAATCTATACCCACCTGATGCCTGTTCAATGTTATAATAGTAATCTTTATCAAATGAGGTACTTCCTTTTTTAATACATAAAGCTCCAGCCGGTTTTGTCGTTGCACTTTCAAAAGAACCTGAAAAAACATATACGTTTCCGGAATCATCTTTACCCATTTGAGAATACATAGCGGATCGCCATCTACCGGAAGAATAACTGATTCTATCATCTGAATAAATTCGTTTGACATTCAAATCTTCATCTAATGCCAATACGTATACTTTATCCGGGTCATTAGGAGTAACTAAAGCAGTAAGAAATTCTCCATTCCCAATATCCACAATACCACTTATGGTTGGATTATAACCATTGCCAACAATATTATTTGTATGTAATGTCTTTTGTTTGATAGATAAATCATTTCCTTTTTGTTCAATAAAACTGAATATGGCTCCGGTTGTTCCATCTGCTAAAGCTTGCGAACCTCTTGCAGCAATCATATAATCTCCAAAGTTCCCTACAGTATTATAGCTATTTACCTGAAATCCCATATCTCCATCTCCTTTCAATTTTTGTATCTTGCCGTTTTGTCCAAGAATGAAGCAATATCCAACATAAGCTCCTCCTTGTCCATATACAAGTCCTACTAAAGACTTATAATTATTATTTATAAAATGAGTAAATACTCTCCCAACCTCTACCCCATTTCTGGACATAGTTGTTGTACCAGTATCTAAATGATCTGATGCCAACATATAGCTTGAACTCCCCATGGTAGCTGCTATTACAAATTTTTGAGTAGCATCATCATATCCGTTATTGTCAAAATCATTTACATTGTCATCACTTCCACAGCCTATTATAAATGTGGAAATAGTTATTAGTAAAAAAAATTTCGTTGTAAAAAATAGATCTCTCATATTGATTTTTTAGATTTTTTTTGTAATTGATAAAATAAATACCTTAATTTGATATAATAAGCTCTTCCTGGCTTCTGTAAGCTATAATTATCATAAAGAAATTCATTGGTTAAATTCTTTAGTTCAAATGAAACATTAAATGCTCCTTTATTGAAAGTATAGTTTATGATTATATCATGAGATAATTGCCCGGGTAAAGTATATTTTGATTTTTTTGTTCCTAAACTTTCCCAGTTGAGATAAAATTTCTCTATAAAGTTAAATGTGTACCCAATACTTAAGTTATTCCCTTTATGTACGATATTATTGATGTAATAAGCTGCATCAACATTTCCGAAAAAATAAGGAACATTAGGAATTCTGTCATTATAGGTAATATCTTTTCTATTTCCACTTATTGAGGAATAACGTTCTTTATTTCTTATATCTTGATAAGTTATATTTCCTCCAATCATATACTTATTTTTATAATAAAATTTAACCTCTGCATCTACTCCTATATTTCGCACTTTTCCATGGTTTACATAGGTTGCCGTTCCATAATGTTGCTCAATGATTCGCCGGATATAGTCTCGAGTATCTCTGTAATATCCATTTATATCAAAATATATAGCATTGGAATTTTTAAATTCTTTGTTGAGTATCATTCCAATATTATAGTTCATTGAATTTTCTGCTTTTAAAACTGAATTACCCATCTCTAATACTTCATCTCCAAAGAGCTCATTATCTGTTGGTAACCGAAACGCTTTTTCAAAAGATCCTTTTAGCTGATAATCTTTTAAAAAATATGTAAATGCAATTCCATATCCAGTGGTATTAAACTTTTCCGTGTTTTCAACGTATTTTGAACCGTTTGTTACAGTAGAAATATTTTTAGGCCCCTTTACTTTTTCATAATAATATTTCCCAAAAGCAATCGCATTCCATATATTTCGATAATTAAATTTATATGATCCCGCCAAAATATTTTTTAGATTGGTTCTACGCATTGTGTCTTTTACAGAGCCTATTTCTACTATGGAAACCCGATCAGATTTTTTTCTTTTAAAATCTGTTATAACATCATTAATTGAAAAAGAATGCATTTCATTCCACTTATAGCTTAGATTAGCTGTAGCAGAATAATTATCATTGAAAAATTTTGAAAGTGAATAAATTCCTTCTCCCTTAGTTTTTTTTGGTACATAATCTCCAAACCAATTATATTGTCTCGCTGCCGTATCTGTATTTTTATTATAATTTCGATTATAGTTACCCGTCAGTTTGAAGTTTAATTTTTTAATTAAAAAATTATTCTTCTCATAAACCAAAGAAGGCATAACAGTCGTTCCCATTCTTTTTTTCAAACCATACACAATTTCCATCAAATTAGCATTTTGTACATCGGCATATTCTTCTCCTAATGTAATTCCGATTAAAAATCGATCTGCCCAACTTTTTTTAACAAACCCTAATTTTAAGATACCTGTCTCGTTGTGATATTTACCATGAAATCTTTTTACCCAAAATTTTTCTGATGAAAAAACATTTGTTTTTAAATCTAATACAGAGGTTTTGACTTTATAATTGTTATCTGAATAGTTTTGAAAAGCGTTTAATTGAATTGTAAATCCGGAGTTTGTTGTATGACCGAAATTAATATTGGTTTTATAGGTATTAAAAGAACCAGATGAATAGGATAAATCCATGTAGGTATTTGCGCTTTGTGCTGTTACAATATTAATTACTCCTCCAATGGCATCTGTACCAAATTCAATAGGAACCACCCCTTTATATATTTCAATGCGATCCGCAATATTTACAGGAATATTATTTAATTGAAAAGCTGTTCCAAATCCCTGCATAGGGACACCATCCATAAATAATTTTACATGTTTACCTGTAAAACCATTTAATGAGATAGACATGTCTGAACCTACTCCTCCCGATTCCCTTATTTTGACTCCTGGAGCTTTTTCAAGCATATGCGCCAAATCCAATGAACTATTATAAAATGATTTAGCATCTAATACAGTGACACTAAAAGGAATTTCTTTTGTTTTTTGGATAGCTGTTTTCCCTTTAATTATTACATCTTCAATATCTTTATATTGTATAGTTTTAAGTTCAATTACAATATTTTTATTCTCTTCTTTTTTTATGCTAATATTAAGACGCTGATTTTCATACTCATCTTTTGAAAAAATGAGAAAATAATTCCCTTCAGGTAAAAAAAGTTTAAAATATCCATTTTGATCTGTTTTAGTAGCATAGTCGGTACTTTCAACTTCGACTTTTATTTCCTTTAGAGGAATATTATGTGATTTAACTTTTCCCTCTATTATTCCAAACTGTGCATATAAATGATCTGAAAATGAACAAATAATTAAAATAGTTATCAATAATTTCATGGAGTAGTAAGTTATATCTCTCAAATATTTTTTATTTCTTATCTTTGTTTAGACTAAATAAAGATTATTGACAAAAGTAAAATTAAATAACATATAATAATACCATATTTGGTACAAAAAATAACATAAATAGTATAATGCGTATTTATTCTGAAATAGATAAGAAATTCTCGTTAAAACTGGAAATTCAAGATGAGTTGAATATTAATTTTCCTATTACTATAAACCAAAATTATATTGAAACAAATTGTGCTAGTGGACTGCAGAAAGTTATACATACCAGTGGATTTTGTATAATTTTTCAAAATTTTACTGTATTAAACAATTTCGCAAATTCGTTGTCTATAGAAAAAGACTATATACAATTATCATTATTATTAAAAGGTAAAGTACAAATAATTAAGCCTTTAACTAAAACTATAAAAGATATTCAATCAGGTTTTTTACAATTAGCTTTTAAAAATAAAGATAATATAGATATAAAGGTGTTTAGTCAAAAAAAGACTATAAACTATACAAGAATCTTTATTTCAAAATCATTTATTTTATCTATATTTAAAAATGAAAAATGGTTTTCAGAAACTATATTATATAGGAAAATAAAATCCGATAATTATATAAATTTTGGTGAAATATTTTTACCTGTTAATTTTAATATCGTAAATATATTAAGTGAAATAGTTAAAAATTCAGAAATTGGAGTATTGGGTCACAGCTATTATCATATTAAATTCAAAGAATTATTTTTATTAATTTTAACAGAATTATCTACAAAGTATAAGGTGGTTAATCTTATAAAAAAAGAAGATTTAGATAAGATTAATATGGCTGAAGCTTATCTAAATACTCATTATGAAGAGCCTCCGACAATTAAGCAACTTTCTAAAATTATTCATTTAAATGAATTGAAACTCAAAACTGGCTTTAAAATTCTAAATAAATGTACTATTCATGATTATATAACAAACGTGCGTATGAAACATGCTCATCAAATGCTGTATAATAAATATCCTATAAACGAAATAGCTTTAGCGGTTGGGTATAAAAGTTCTTCTCATTTTATAACTTCTTTTAAAAAATTTTATGGAAAAACACCTAAACAATATATTATGGAACAATTGCCCTAAGTATTTTTTTACTTTTTTTATTAAAAATACAACTTTAATTATTTATTCATCAATCGCTACTAAAAAGTCATAAAATTTCATAAGCACATGGTGACATTCATCTCTTAAATTTAATTTCTACACACATATTTATTATCCCATTTTTAATCTCTATTAAATATTTATTTTTTTACACTAAATTTGCCTTTTAAAGATTTACATTAATTATGTTACAAGTTGCATTTATTAAAGATAATAAAGAAAAGGTCTTAGCTGGATTAAAGAAAAGAAATTTTAGCAAATTAGAACTTATCGATGAAATTCTTTCACTAGATGAATCAAGAAAAAAAATCCAATTTGATTTAGATTCACAACTTTCGGAAATGAATAAAATTTCAAAAGATATAGGAATTTTAATTAAAGACGGAAAAAAAGACGAAGCTGAACAAGCAAAATCTATGACCCTTTCTTTGAAGGAATCCACAAAAAAATTGCAACAAAATTTATCTGACACGGAAGAGAAATTAAAATTTGTTTTATATGAAGTTCCGAATATTCCAAACGATTTGGTTCCTGCCGGAATTAATGAAGAAGATAACTTAGAAGTGTTTAGACATTCGGCTAATGAAAATATTGACACTAATGCTTTACCTCATTGGGATCTTACCAAAAAATACGATCTAATTGATTTCGAACTGGGAGTCAAAATAACTGGAGCAGGCTTTCCCGTGTATAAAGGAAAAGGAGCAAGATTGCAGCGCTCTCTAATACAGTTTTTTTTAGATAAAAATGCTGAGGCTGGTTACACAGAAATTGTTCCTCCCTTCGTTGTCAATGAAGCATCGGGATACGGAACGGGGCAACTACCAGATAAAGAAGGACAGATGTATTACATTAATGAAGATGGACTTTATTTAATTCCAACTTCTGAAGTTCCAGTAACCAATATTTATAGAGATGTACTTCTAAACGAAAATCAATTGCCTATAAAATTAACTGCTTATTCTCCATGCTTTAGAAGAGAAGCTGGATCTTATGGTAAAGAGGTAAGAGGACTCAATAGATTACATCAGTTTGAAAAAGTTGAAATCGTTCGAATTGAAAAATCTGAAAATTCATATCAGGCTTTGGAAGAAATGGTTACTCATATAAAATCTCTATTAGAATCGTTACAGTTAACTTATCGTATATTACGATTGTGCGGAGGAGATTTAGGGTTTACATCAGCCATTACCTATGATTTTGAAGTATGGTCAGCGGCACAACAAAGATGGCTAGAGGTTAGTTCTGTTTCAAATTTCGAGACTTTTCAAGCTAATCGTTTAAAACTACGTTATAAATCAGAAGGTAAAAATAAACTTTGCCATACGCTAAACGGTTCTTCTCTAGCTTTGCCAAGGGTTTTAGCTGCTTTGCTTGAAAATCATCAAACAAGTGAGGGCATTACCATACCAAAGGCATTGGTTCCCTATACAGGTTTTGATCAAATAATTTAATTTTTTTAGCATGACTATTTCGGAGATACAACAAGAATTAATAAATGAATTTAATTTATTTGATACCTGGGAACAGCGGTATGAGTATGTTATTGAATTAGGTAAATCTCTGCCGAAAATGTCTGAAAAAATCAAAACAGAAGATAAATTGATTAAAGGCTGCCAATCTCAAGTTTGGCTGGATGCTAGAATGGAAAATGGTAAATTGTTTTTTGAAGCTGATTCTGATGCTATTTTACCGAAAGGAATAGCTGCTATTTTAGTGCGTATTTATTCGGGCCAGCGATTTGAGGACATATTAAAATCTGATGAAAATTTTATCGAGAAAATTGGTCTGCAAGAATTCTTATCTCCTACACGTGCAAATGGACTATTGGCAATGATCAAACAAATAAAATATTACGCAATTGCTTACTCTGCAAAAAAATAATTAGATAAAAGTGAGTAAGATTAAAGAAAAAATTTTAGTCTTTCGTTTTTCTGCAATGGGAGATGTCGCAATGACCGTACCCATTATAAGGGAATTTGTAGAGCAAAATAAGGAAGTAGAATTATTGATTGTTACTCGTCATTTTTTTTCGCCCTTTTTTCAATCAATTCCAAATACAACCATTATAGGAGTTGACATTGAAAACTATAATGGAATTGTAGGACTAAAAAAGCTCGCTGATGAGCTAAAAGAGTATAAGCCTACAATGATAGCAGATTTACACAATGTACTTAGAACTAGATTTTTAAAGCTATTTTTATATAAATATGTAAAAAAAATAGCTACTTTAGATAAAAATCGAAAAGAAAGAAAATTATTGACGCGTAAAAAAAATAAAAAACTATTTCCATTACGCCCTGTATCTGAATGTTATGCCGATGTTTTTAGAAAATTAGGATTCCATTTACAATTATCTCATAAACTTACTACTAGTCCAATCAAAAAAGAAAACTCTATCGGAATTGCTCCTTTCGCTAATTATAAAGAAAAAATGCTTCCTCTAAATAAGATGAAGGAAATATGTGTAAATTTAGCAAAAGAAAATTATCATATTTTTTTATTTGGAGGTGGAAAGGAAGAATCGGAAATTCTTGATTCATGGCAAAAATTACACCCTAACATACATTCCCTATCGGGCAAAATCACCTTAAAAGAGCAAATGAATTGTATTAGTCAATTGCCTGTAATGGTAACTATGGATTCCGCTAATATGCATATTGCTTCTCTTGTAGGAACAAAAGTTATTTCCATATGGGGTGCAACGCATCCTTTTGCCGGTTTTTTAGGTTACGGCCAGGAACAAAAAGATATCATACAAAATAATGATCTTGCTTGTAGACCTTGCTCAATTTTTGGAAATAAGACATGCTATAGAAAAGATTGGGCTTGTACAAGAAATTTAGACAATTTTGATATTTTAAACAAAATAAAAGATCAAATCATGATAAAAAATTAATTCTATTTTTTAATATTTATTCTTCGACTTTTTAAATGTAAAGGCATTTATATTTTATCATTGATAAAGATCTTACAATTGTATCTCTTATATCCAGTCCTCGTAAAATAAACACATTAACAATATAAAAGATAAGCAAATAGCATCAGAAATTTATTTTATACAAAATAAATTCTCATTTTTATACAAATTTTCTTTTTTTTTAAACATAAAAGAATTTGATTGTACAAAAAATTCGTATTTTTGCCGTAATAATTTAAAGTACAATGAAGGAAGTTCAATTTAGACAGGCAATTTGCGAAGCCATGAGTGAAGAAATGAGAAGAGATTCTTCTATTTTTCTAATTGGTGAAGAAGTTGCTAATTATAATGGAGCTTATAAAGCATCCAAAGGAATGGTAGACGAATTCGGAGCCAAAAGAGTCATTGATTCCCCTATTGCTGAAAGTGGTTTTACAGGAATTAGCGTCGGTGCAGCTATGAACGGATGCCGCCCTATTGTAGAATTTATGACATTTAACTTTTCTTTGGTTGCTATCGACCAAATCATAAATAATGCAGCTAAGATTTACCAAATGACCGGTGGACAATGGAATGTACCAATCGTATTTCGTGGTCCTACTGCTTCAGCAGGACAATTAGGAGCTACCCATTCCCAAGCTTTTGAAAGTTGGTTTGCCAACTGTCCCGGATTAAAAGTTATTGTTCCGTCTAATCCTTATGACGCTAAAGGTTTATTGAAATCTGCCATTAGAGATAATGATCCTGTTATTTTCATGGAGTCTGAGCAAATGTATGGAGACAAAATGGAAATACCTGAAGATGAATTTCTAATACCTATAGGAGTTGCCGATATAAAGAAACCAGGGTCAGATGTTACCATTGTTTCCTTTGGAAAAGTAATGAAAGTAGCATTAGAAGCAGCTACAGAATTGGAAAAAGAAGGTATAAGTGCAGAAGTAATAGATTTGAGAACCGTTCGACCATTAGACTATGATACTGTAATTAATTCAGTTAAAAAGACTAATCGTTTGGTTTTATTGATTGAAGAGTGGCCGTTTGCTTCTATAGCCAGCGAAGTAGCTTATATGGTACAACAAAAAGCATTTGATTATTTAGATGCACCTATAAAAAGAATTACAACCGCAGATGCGTCAGCACCTTATTCATCCTCTTTATTTTCTAAATGGTATCCAAACGTTAATCAAGTAATTACTGCGGTTAAAAATACTTTATATAAAAAATAATTCATATTTATTTTCTTTAAAAGAATAATTAAAAATATTTTCAGGTTTCAATTTTAATAAGTAAATTAATTTTGAAGCCTGAATTTTAAATTAATATCAGCTTTATAAAAGCTTATGGAACAAAAATGCACTTTTTGCGGTAGAAAAAAATCGGAAGTTCAATTGTTAATAGCCGGACTTCATGGTCACATATGTAATGACTGTATTGAACAGGCTCATCATATTGTTGCTCAGGAAGAAAATCACAAAGAAAACAAAGCATTTGAACTTCAAATAAAAAAACCGAAAGAGATAAAAGATTTTTTAGATCAATATGTAATAGGACAAGAAAATGCAAAAAAAACATTGTCTGTTGCGGTCTATAATCATTATAAAAGACTAGCTCATTCTTTAGAAGTAGATCGGGAAGTCGAAATTGAAAAATCAAACATTTTGATGGTTGGCGAAACAGGCACCGGAAAAACACTTATTGCTAAATCTATTGCAAAACTTCTGGATGTTCCCTTTACAATCGTAGATGCTACTGTGTTAACCGAAGCCGGTTATGTCGGCGAAGATGTAGAAAGTATTCTCACTCGTTTATTACAAGCGGCAGATTACAATGTTGAAAAAGCTGAACAAGGAATAGTTTTCATTGATGAAATAGATAAAATTAGTAGAAAAAGTGACAATCCTAGTATCACTCGCGATGTTTCAGGAGAAGGTGTACAACAAGCCTTATTAAAACTTTTAGAAGGAAGTATTATTAATGTACCTCCTCAAGGAGGCAGAAAGCATCCAGATCAAAAATATATTCAAGTAAATACACAAAACATTTTATTCATAGCGGGCGGTGCTTTTTCAGGAATTAATAAAATAATCTCAAACAGACTAAATAAAAACACAATCGGATTTAGTAATACAACCGATATAAATGTTGAAAAAGAGCATATTTTATCTCAAGTTAATGCAACCGACCTAAAAAATTTCGGTCTTATTCCTGAATTATTGGGAAGATTTCCGGTAATTACTAATCTAGAGCCGTTAGATGAGAATGCAATGCTTCAAATTTTGACTAAACCTAAAAATGCAATAATTAAACAATATCAGGCCCTTTTTAAATTAGATAATATAGATCTTTCGATTACTGAAGATGTTTTAAAAGAAATTGTAAAAGAAACCCAGCTCTTAGGTTTAGGAGCAAGAGGACTAAGAAGCATAGCCGAAAACTTATTTTCTCAAATTAGTTATGATATTGACAATTATAAAGGAAATTTATTTATAGATATGGATAAATTTGTCATCTTAACAAAACACAAATCAATAAAATAAAAAAAAATGGCTTGCGAATAATATTTTTATTTATCTTTGCATTACTAGTATATATTATATTTAATAAATAAATTTTAACTAATAAATACTTAATAAATGAAAATAAAATTTATACCCTTACTTTTTGTATTGGGTTGTATTGCAAGCAATTCACAAATAACCACAACGGGTGGGGCGAAGTTCTTTGTGAGTCAAGGTACGACTCTATATAGTACTGGTGACATAACTATAGAAAGCAGTTCGGATGTATTTACCAATAAAGGTAATATAAAAATATCAGATGGTACTTTAAAAAATAATAGTCTTCCTAAAAATTTTGTGCTTTCTTATGATGATGAACAAAAGTATGGTCAATTAATTATTGCAACTAATAAACGCAGTGTTGGAACAATAACTTTACAGAAAAAATTACCGGATGGAACTGGAACATCTGGTGAAATTCTTTTCGGAACACCATTTATAAATTATACCTATGAACAATTTGTAAAAGATGTTTCAAACTCAAGTATCAATGCACCTGACTTAATATGTGGTTTATTTTCTATAAACAACAATTGCGGGGGCAATGCAACTAAATGGTTGAGACATCCTGTTTTTACTTGGAGAGAAGATCGATTTAGATTTGATCCTTTCCAAAAAGATGAAAAATTTATTCCCGGAAAACATTATTCTTTTAGAGCAGAAAGTTTTGCTAGTGGTTCTAACCTTAGTGATATTATTTCATTTATTGGATCTCCTTATGTTGCAGGAACCAGTCCTAATGATGGAGGAGTATCTTCAAATCTGTCCCTCTCTGTTATCGACAGAATCGGTACAGGATATCAAATTGGATCTAATAGCGCAAACGGATATGGTATCTATTATTGGACCTATTTAAATGATCCTTTTGTTCCCGGTATAACTTTTAATCAATCTACTACTAATGACGAATTAAACAATGCCAACTATTGGACTAATATGTTGCGCATGGTTAATCCGTATACTTCTAATTTGGATATAAATGAATTATTAAAAGAAAATATTAGAAATAACGAGATTATAGGTATTGGTAGTGACGGTAATATAATGGAACGTGTTGTTGATGGGTATACAAGATACAAGACAAAATATCAAAGACAAACCTTCAGTCCTGATGGAAAGGCACTAGGTGACGATTTAAGTGTAATTCCTCCTATGACCAATTTTTTTATAAAAACTATCCCAAATAGTAGAGTAAAAGTAAATTTGTATACAAATAGTAGTATTCAGACTTTTAAATCATCAAATTATAAATTTGATAAAGGAAATGTTTACGCTAAAGGGGGAGAACAAATGAATAGAAGTTCTGCCTATTCAGTTAACAATGAAAAATATCAGTTAAATCTTGAATTATATTCAGGTAATACGTTTTATGGTAACACTTATGTAGCAGCGGGTTCCGATCTCATAACCGGAGAAGTAAATAAATGGGAAGCAACAGGTTTAAATAATAACGATGACACAAGTATATATACTATACCGGAATCAAATACAGGAGGAATTCAAGCTGGATATGAAAATACAAAATTATATATTAATGTAATTAATTCAAATGATGCTTCTAGAATTGCTATACCGGTAGGTATAAATCTGAATGATAATGATAAGGGAAATGAATTTACATTTAAGTCAGAGCTTAAATTAAATATGGTTCCTTTAGTGGATGAAGGAAAAACAAATTTTGATAATTCAAATGCAAAATTTTATTTTCATGATAAATTAACTAATGTAGTTAAAGAAATCGATACAAACTTTACTTATAGTACAAAACTTAACGAATCTACTAATGATAGATTCGAAATCTTTTGGAAAGAGCCTGGAACCTTAGGAAATGAGGATATCAATGCCCTATCAGGCTTAACTACTATTTATAAGACAGGAAATGAATATAAAGTCAAATTTGACAAAAATTGGCAAAAGGCTGAAGTAAATATTTTTAACGTTTTAGGTCAGTTAATTTCTACAGAAAAGAATATTAATACGAATAATGACTATCTACTACCAATTTATACTACATCTTCATCTTTGTACGTTATAGTAGTAATTAATCAAATTACCGGTGAGAAAATAACTAAAAAAATAGTTAAATAATAAAGTAAATTTGAAATGAAAAAATTATTTTCCATAATACTTATAGTCCTAGTTTATAGCCATTCTTTTGCCTACAATATATTGCAAGTTGTAGTTGAAACAGAAGAAGTTCCACCTATACCATCTGCTGAAGGAGATTCGGTAGCTTATGGAATTGGTATCCCTGGCAAAACTACTCCCATCAATTTTATAGTACCTTTTTTATTTATAAGTGCTATATTTTTAATACTTTATATATATAAAAAGAGAAGAATAAAATCTATATAAAGATTTAATTTTATAAATTAGCCTTGTTAAAAATAACAAGGCTTTTTTATGAAAAAAATTTCAATTACATCTTTTTTAATTCTCACCTGCTTATTAACTCAAGCACAGTTTGTTTTTAAAGGTTCTATCTCTAATTATTCTAACAAAAGAATATTAGTAAAAATAGATAGAGCATTTGATGATATACTTATAGGAAATATAACCACCAATTCAAAAGGAGATTTTTCAGTTCCTATTAAAGAAAAATATTCTGGAATAATTGAAATTTCATTACTTGACGCAAAAAAAAATTTCAACTTTATATCTGACAATACCAATATCGATTTTACCGCCTCAATCGGTCCTTCGGGGGAGTTTCGTATAAACAATCCTGGTAATTTAATTAATGTTAGATACCAAGATTATATCAATTTTGATATTAAAAAAAATTCCATACTTAATCAATTACAATTTTTTTTAGAATATTATAACTCACAAGACCAATTTTATCTACCTCTAAAAAATGAAATTCAAAGAATATCTACTACAAAGCAACCTGATATCTCCGAGTATCCTTTTTTAACATATTATATAAAAACTTCTGACCTTATCAAAAATTCAGAAATAGAGAACGGTGACATTCTCTCGAATAAAAATTTAATATTAAATCATTTAAAGAATGATGGGGAAGAATTTGATACTTCCGGTTTAGGAAGATCTCTTTTATACAATTATTTAAAATTGTCCACAACCGGAGCTTCCACTCAAAATGATTGGGAAAATAAGATTGATAAAGCTATAGAAATTTTATTAGATGAAGTGGGTGAAGATACTAACAGAGGTCAAGAAATACTATCAGCTACTATCAATTTTCTTAATGGATACGGAGTTGATAATCTTGCAGAAAAATATATAAAAAGAGCAGAATCTTTAACTTGTGAAATTAGTCCGGAACTTAAAGAAACCATTAAAACTAATAATTCAATAAAAGAAGGAAAAATAATTCCAAATATAAAATTTACCCATAAATTAAATGGTAAATATCAAAATTTGTATGATATTAAAACCAAATATAAATTAATTATAGTATGGGCATCATGGTGTAGACATTGTAACCAAGAATTGCCATTTATTAAGCAATTTTATGAAAATTTCAAAAATTCTGGTGGTGAAATTATTGGACTTTCTGTAGATTATAATAAAGAGGATTGGGAAAATGTTATAAAAGAAACTCCTTGGTTAAATGATTCTGATTTATTATACTGGGATAGTAAGTTTGCAAAAGAACTTAATGTTACAGGTACTCCAACTATATTTTTGCTAGATAAAAATAATAAGATATTAAAAATAACATCTAAAATTTCCAATATTAATAATTTAATTAAATAATTTGATATTAGTATAAAATTTTATGAGAAGGAAATAATTCCTTCTCATTTTTTATATATGTATATTTTAAGTTGATTAAATGTAGTTTCTTATTTTTGTATTATGAGTACGATATATCTTCAATCTTCCATTGAATATGTTAAAGGTATAGGAACTGAAAAAGCTAATTTATTAAAAAAACAGCTTAATATACACACGTGCGAAGATTTTTTAAATTACTTCCCTTATAGATATGTCGATAAAAGTAAAATATATAAAATAAATCAAATTGGCGTCTCTTCAGCTGAAATTCAATTAAAAGGTAAAATAGTTTCATTAAAGGAATCTAATATAAACAAAAAAAATAGATTAACTGGAATTTTTGAAGATTCTACTGGAAAATTGGAACTTATATGGTTCAATGTTACTAATTGGCTAATTAAGAGCATTCCGTTAAATGAAGAGATTATATTGTTTGGAAAAGTCAATGCTTTTAATGGAAAATTAACCATGGCTCATCCTGAAATTGAAAAAACTGTTGAAACTAAACTATCTCCTATTGTCCTAGAACCAGTTTATTCTAGTTCAGAAAAAATTCAAAAAAGAGGTATTAATCAACGCTTTTTTAAAAAAGCTATTAGAGAAATTTTACTAAATATTCAAAACCAAATTGAAGAAAATCTATCATCTGATATTTTAGTGCATTATAAATTAATATCTCGTAAAAAAGCATATGAAGACATACATTTTCCTAGTTCATATAATGCTTTGCAACAGGCTGAATATCGATTGAAATTTGAAGAAATGTTTTTTTTTCAACTGGGATTCGGTTTACAAAAAATTCATAGACAACGTCAAAATTTAGGACATCCTTTTACAAAGGTTGGCAACTATTTCAATCAATTTTATAGTTACCATTTACCTTTCACTTTAACAAATGCTCAAAAAAAAGTAATTAAAGAAATACGTAAAGACCTAAGTAAAAATATTCAAATGAATAGGTTATTGCAAGGCGATGTAGGAAGTGGGAAAACTATGGTTGCTTTGTTATGTATGCTTTTAGCATTAGATAATGGTTTTCAAGCTTGTATGATAGCTCCAACTGAAATTTTAGCCGTTCAACACTTTAAAAGTATTACTGATCTGGTCACTGAAATGGACATTACAATTCATTTGTTAACAGGATCGACTCCGACTTCAGAAAGAAAAATTATATTTGAGAAACTACAATCAGGTGAAATCAATATATTAGTAGGAACACATGCTATTTTAGAAGAAAATGTGCTATTTAAGAATTTAGGATTAGCTATTATTGATGAACAACATAGATTTGGGGTAGAACAACGTTCTCGGTTATGGGGTAAAAATACAATACCTCCCCATATACTTGTTATGACCGCTACTCCGATACCTAGAACATTAGCCATGAGCTATTACAGCGACTTGGATGTATCGATAATTGATGAACTACCGAAAGGAAGAAAAGAAATAAAAACTTTTCATAAAACTGACGCAAACAGATTATCTGTTTTTGGTTTTCTTAAGAATGAGATCAAAAAAGGAAGACAGGTATATTTTGTATATCCGCTTATCGAAGAAAGCGAAACCTTGGATTACAAAGACCTTATGGATGGTTATGAAAGCATAGTAAGAGATTTCCCTATGCCCAATTATCAAATAAGTATCATTCATGGAAAAATGAAAGCTGCTGATAAAGAGTATGAAATGCAACGTTTTGTCAATAATCAAACTCAAATCATGATTGCCACTACTGTTATTGAGGTGGGAGTAAATGTACCCAATGCTAGTGTAATGGTCATTGAAAGTGCTGAAAAATTCGGTTTATCACAGTTACATCAATTAAGAGGAAGAGTCGGAAGAGGAGCTGATCAATCTTATTGTATACTTATGACTAAGTTGGAGCTTTCTAATGATGCACAAAAAAGAATTTCAACGATGTGTGAGACTAACGATGGATTTAGAATATCCGAAGTAGATTTAGAATTAAGAGGTCCCGGAAATATTTTAGGCACCCAACAAAGTGGTACAATAAATTTTAATAAAGCTGATTTGATACATGATAAAGCCATTGTATCATTATCTAAATCTTGCGTAGACAATTTATTATTTGAAGATCCTGATCTTATGCTTGAAAAAAACAGGCCGATAAGAAAATTCTTTTTATCTCATCATAAAAATAAAGTTAGATGGTCAAAAATTAGCTAGAATCTTTATTGATTATATAAGTCTATTTCTATCTGAATAATTTAAACGTAAAAAAATAAAAATAAATAATGAAAAACCTAGTAATGAACTACCGCCATAGCTGAAAAAGGGTAATGGAATACCTACCGTTGGAAATAAACCTATAACCATTCCTATATTTATTAAAAAGTGCATAAATAAAATAGAAGCTAATGAGTATCCCATAACTCTGGAAAATGCACTTTTTTGAGTTTCTGCTAAATAGTATATACGAGCTATTAGGCAAGTATATAAACAAATTAAAATGGTGCATCCGACAAACCCCCATTCTTCTCCAACTGTACAAAATATATAATCAGTTTGTTGTTCTGGAACAAATTTTCCTGCTGTTACACTGCCTTGTTTATATCCTTTCCCCCAAAAACCTCCTGACCCTATGGCTGTTTTTGAATATAAAAGATTATATCCGGCCGTATCTCTATATTTCCTTTCTCCTTCATATAAAACTAAAATTCGTTCTTTTTGATGTTTAGGTAAATTTTCAAATATAAATGGAGAACATATACTTACTAGGCTTGAAATGGATAAAAATATTATTATAAATAAAATATTTATTTGCTGATTCCATCTAATTTTTTTTCTAAATATAAATAAGAATGCAATTATGAATGAAGCTAATATCAATATAATAATCCAAGAAGGTATCCATATAGATACTAAAAACAATAGTAAAAAATAAAATCCTATTACAAATAGCCATCCGGTCATACCTTCTCTGTATAAAGCAATAAAATAGGCTATAAACACAAGTATTGATCCAACATCCGGCTGCAAGAGTATCAATACAATAGGAATAAATATTATAAGAAACGATATTGCTAACGATTGATTATTTTTTATGTTAAAATTAGGTGAGTCAATATAATTAGCTAACATAAGAGCTGTAGAAATTTTAGCTAACTCAACCGGCTGTAGGCTAAATCCTCCGATTCTATACCATGCTTTGGCTCCATTAACATAACTGCCAAAAAATAAAACCCCTGCGAGTAAGAATAAACCTAGAATATAAAATAAACCTGCAAAATTTTCGAAAAATTTCGGGCGAACGAGAAAGGTGGAAGTGCCCAGCGTTAAAGATATTAGAAGCCAAATTAATTGCTTAGTTCCACTCGAACTATCAACACTATATATATTTGCTATACCAAATAGGGCTATAAACAAATATAAAAATAACATTAACCAATCTATTCCTCTAAAAATTTTATTCATTTTTTAATCACCCATAAAATTATCTAATATTTTAGCCTTTGTTGTATCACTTTTACTAATTATATTTTGTATTAATCTTTGCTTTTCTTTAGCAATTAATTTTTTATTTATTTTAATTTTATTAATGCTATCTTTTAAAGACTGCGGTAAATTCGTTGGAATATATTTTCCTGTTCTTTTTAAATAATCATTCCATTGCCTCAAATATTCATTTTTAAAATCAGCCTTTATTATACTTTCTTCCATTGCCTTTCTCTCTATAGTACCGGTAAGATATTGTTCTGCTATAAGAGACGCGATAGGACCTGCATAAGTAGCTCCAAATCCGCCATTTTCTACTACCACGGCCACAGCAATTTTGGGTTTATCTACAGGAGCTATTAAAACAAATATGGAATGATCTTTTCCATGAGGATTTTGAGAGGTTCCTGTCTTTCCTTCTTGGCTAAATGTATTGGTAAAAATTCTACGTCCCGTACCCGACAATACCACCATATTCATCCCTTTATTTACAATATCGAAATATTTTCTTTCCACTTTTGTTTGTTTGGGTATAATAAATTGTGGATCCGCTATAGGTTTTCCATCAATAGCTTTTACTATGTGAGGGGTATAAAAAAAACCTCTGTTAGCAATGACGGCTGTATAATTAGCAATTTGTAAAGGCGTTGCTAAAATTTCACCTTGACCTATTGAATTTGATATAATCGTATATATATTCCATTTATCTTTTCCGTAGCGTTTATTATAATAGTGTGTATCCGGAATATTGCCTTTACTTCCTACTGGTAAATCATTACGCATAAACTCACCAACAGCAAAACTTTTAACAATATCACTCCATTCATCAATACTCTTCTCAATATTGCCCGGGTATTTATTAAGTATTCTTACATAGGCTTCTGCAAAATAATTATTACATGATTTTTGAATTGCTTTATCTATTGTTATGGGAGTATAAAAATATCCACAATGACAACCTATTTTACGATTACCGTAATGAAAACCATGTTTACAAACAAAAGTTGTATTCTCATCTATTACTCCCATTTGCATGGCTGCTAATCCATTTATTAGTTTAAATGTTGAACCTGGAGGATAAGATGCTTGGACAGACCTGTCGTACATAGGTTTGTTCATTGAATCCATTTGTAAAGTGTGTATATGCTTATTCTTATCTCTACCTACAAAAACAGATGGATCGATAACCGGAGATGAGGCCATCACTAAAATTTCTCCATTATTAGGATCTAATGCAACTACTCCTCCTCTTTTATTTGTTAATAGTCTTTCTGCTAAATTTTGTAATTCATAATCAATTGATAAAGTAATATCTTTTCCACTTTGCATTTGCTGATCAAATTCTCCATCTTTATAAGAACCTATACTTCTCAATCTTCTATCTTTTTGAATATATTTAACCCCTTTTATCCCTCTTAAATACTTTTCATAGGATTTTTCAACGCCAGTCATCCCGGCTAAATTTCCCGGCATATAATAGCTAGAATCGGATTTTATATATTTTTCATTAACTTCATTAATATATCCTAATATATTTCCTGCTGAATGTACAAGATAATTCCGTTCAGGAGTTCTTACTATTGAAAAAGCATTATATTTAAATAATTTTTCCTGAATCCTTGCTAAATCTTCACTTGTTAGTCCTTTCATAAAGGTCATTGGAACCAGATTATTATATATTTTTTTATTCGATTTGATATATTTTATTTTTTTTATAAAATCCTCTTTTGTTATATTAACTAACTTACAAAAACCTATGGTATCAAAATTTTTTTCCATTTGGGATTGGGTAAAGGTTAATTCATAGGAAGGTGTATTTCCTACTAATATTTTACCATTTCTATCCATTATATATCCTCTTAAAGGAATTTGGTATTCCGCTTTTATAGATGTATTTGCTGCGTTTAATTTATATTTTTCAGTAAACAATTGTAAGTAGGATATACGTGCGATAAAAGTTAACGCAAAAAAAATAAGTACTCCTATCAAGATTTGAAATTTTTTCACTATCCAATTTTATTTTTAAAGAAAGCGTAAAGAATGATAATAAATAAAAATGAAAATACAGATGTTATTAGAGCATCTTTTATTACATCTAATATCATAGATATTTTAAAACTTTCTAAAATAAATAAACTTAGATGATGTATAAGTATAATTACAATTATATAAGAAGTTAATTGAATGAAATTTAAATCTGAAAATTTTAATAATTTCATCTCTCTATGCATGTCTGAAATATATCGTATAATAAAATTTCTTATATAAGCTATTAATACAGATGAAAAAGCATTTATCCCTCCAGTATCCATAAAGCAGTCCATACCAAAACCCAATAGAAATGAAAATATTAAAAATAAATAACTAGAAGATTTATCATAGGGATAAAAAATTATCCATATAATATAAATTATAGGATTATACTTATGGAAAAAACATATATTATTAAATACGAAAATCTGTACTAATATTATAATGGGTATTAAAATTAAATTAATTAATGTATATCTAGTAAGCATTATTAATTGATCGAATCTTTCAAAATTTTTATTTCATCTTTATCCAATTTATCCACAACATATACTTTTTGTATATTACCCATATCTTGAAATAATTCTACTGAAATATTCCAATTACCTGTCTCTTCATCTATAGATTTGCTACTAACTCTTCCGATCAATATACCTTCTGGATACACCTTTGACTTACCATCGGTTTCAATGGTATCTCCTACTTTTACTCCTACATATTTAGGAATATCCGATAATGTCATAATTCGTGGATCTTCTCCTTGCCATAATAGCGTACCATAATATTTACTTGATTTTAATCTAGCATTTATTCTTGTATTTTTATTAAGTATGGATATGACTTTTGAATAATTTTTTGTACAATTAATAATCATTCCAACAACACCAGTAGAAGTAATTACTCCCATTTCCGGATTTATCCCTTGATTTGTACCTCTATCAATAATTAAATAATTGTTTGATCTGGTAATTGAATTAGATATTATATCAGCATTGGTATAATAATATTTTTGCTTATATTTGGTTGTATCCAACATAGCAAAAAACTCAGGTTTTATTATTTTTGTCTTTCCTAAGAACTTATTTCTATATTCTTTGTTTTCTTCAATTAAACGTTCATTCTCTTCTTTAAGATTTAAGTAAGATGTTAAATAAGAAATTTTATTATCAAAAAAACCTGTAAATGAAATTATTTTACCTTCAAGAATTGAATTATGATAAACATTCTTATTAAAGGAAAAAAAAAGCGCTAATATCTGTAAAAATAAAAATAGTAAAAATCTACTATTTTTTGATAGAAAATTCACCAATACAGACATTAAAATATTTTATTTTAAAAGTTGTTATTATTTTATTAAAAAATTCTCGAACTTTTCAATATTTTTTAGTGCAATTCCCGTACCTCTAACTACCGCCCTTAGTGGATCATCAGCTATAAAAACAGGTAATCCTGTCTTCCTACTTATTCTTTGATCTAAACCTCTAAGTAAAGCTCCTCCTCCGGCTAAATATATACCTGTGTTATATATATCCGCTGATAATTCCGGAGGTGTTCTTGATAAAGTTTCCATAATAGCATCTTCTATTCTTAATATAGATTTATCAAGAGCCCTAGCCATTTCTTTATAATTAACCATAATCTCCTTAGGTTTACCTGTGATCAGGTCTCTTCCTTGTACTGGTAAATCATCCGGTGGATTATCTATCTCTTCAAGCCCGGAACCTACTTCCATTTTAATATGTTCAGCCGTTTTTTCTCCAATAAATAAATTATGATGAGTCCTTAAATAGTATAGAATATCATTATTGAAAACGTCTCCAGCAATTTTAATAGAATTATCACAAACTATTCCTCCTAAGGCAATAACAGCAATTTCCGTTGTCCCCCCTCCTATGTCAATAATCATATTACCTTTAGGCTGAGTAACATCTATCCCGACTCCAATAGCTGCTGCCATGGGCTCATATATTAGCTTTACATCTTTTGCATTAACTTTAGCTGCTGAATCTTTTACAGCTCTTTTTTCAACTTCTGTTATTCCTGATGGAATACAAATAACCATTCGAAGAGACGGGTTAAATATTTTACCTTTTATCCCGGGAATTTGTTTTATAAATTCTCTTATCATATGCTCAGATGCACCAAAATCAGCTATAACCCCATCTTTCAAAGGTCTTATTGTTTTAATGTCATCATGTGTCTTCCCTTGCATTTGTTTGGCTATTTCTCCCACTGCAATAGGTTTCATTGTTCTTCTATCTATTGCAACAATGGAAGGACTGTCAACAACTACTTTATTATTATGAATGATTAAAGTATTTGCTGTACCCAAATCAATCGCAATTTCTTGTGTAAGAAAATCAAATAATCCCATTTAAATTTAAATTAATTATGTGCTATTTGTTTGAATAACTTCTAGAAAAAACTAAAATTATCTCTTCTAAATCTTTTAAGCTGTGCAAAGATATAACATCTTTATTGAAAATGATATATTACTTATAATATTTTTACTAATGTTTTTTTTCCTTATCTAATTTTTATTTCAAAAGGCATTAAACACTTTATCTCTTGACCGTTATCAATATTTTTTAATTTTTGCAACAGTTTATAATTATCATTTCCTAATTCATATTTAAGAAATCTATCTTTAATTCTTACGCTAGTTTCTTCATTATCAGGTTTTATTATACTTAAAAATAAATCCCATTCGGATTTCGGTTTAGGATAAGTAAGTAAATTATATTTAGATAAATTTGCTTTTTTTGCAGCATAATTAATTGCATCGTTAAAATTACCTATTTCATCTACTAAACCATGTCGAACTGCATCTTTCCCACTCCAAATTCTCCCTCCTCCTAATGAATCTACTTGTGAAAAACTCATATTTCTCCCCTTCATAACCACATTAACAAATTTTTTATAAGTTATTTCCACACCTTTACCCATAACATCTCTAAAACCTTCAGATGTACCTTCCATTAAAGAATAATACAATGAATTTGCATTAGTAGCCACATAATCAGAAGTAATACCGACATTATTAGCTAATTTTTTAATATCTGGAATCATTCCTAATACTCCGATTGAGCCTGTAAGTGTATTTTCTTGAGCATAAATTTTATCGCCAGCCATAGAAATGTAATATCCTCCAGAAGCAGCTATATTACTAAAAGAAACGATTATAGGTTTTTTCTTTTTTAATTCTAACAATTCATATAAAATTTCTGCGGATGCATTTGCACTTCCTCCCGGTGAATTTATTCTTAATACTACGGCCTTTATATTATCATCATTTTTTATTTCATTAATATTATCTATAAATGTTTTGGAATGAATCTCCGTATCTCCTATTCCTGAGTATATTTGACCTGTAGCATATAATATTGCAATTTTATTATTACTCTTTGAATCATTCTTAATAGTTTTATTATACTGATATGGAGATATCTTATTAATATTCTCATCATCATTAAACACTAATTTCTTTTTAATGATATTATCATATTCAGACTCATTAATTAATCTATCTACCAATTTATACCTTAAAGCTAATTCCGGTATAAAACTATATAAACTATCCACACATTCATTAAAATTTTCGGTAGTTATTTTTCTTGATGAAATTATATCATTAGATATTTTATGCCAATAGTTTTGCAATAACTCATTTAATTGAATTTTATTTTCTTTAGATAGGTTCTCTCTAAGATAAGGTTCTACAGCTGATTTATATTTTCCATGTCTAATAACCTCGAAACCTATCCCATATTTTTGTCCTAAATTTTTATAAAATAAAACTTCTGCTGATAAACCCGTTAATTCTAAACTGGCATTCGGGTTTAGGAATAAAGAATCAGATATTGAAGACAAGTAATATGCTTTTTGATCACAATCATTACTATAAGAATAAATAAATTTATTGCTTTGCTTGAAATCAATCAAAGCTTGGCGAATTTCAGATATTTGCGAATATCCTGCATTTAAATTTGATAGTTTCAAGCTTATTCCCTTAATTTTATCATCATTTTTTGCATATTTAATTAAATCTAAAATTTCTTTTAAAGAAATATGATTTTCATTATCAATGAAAAAAATATCAATACCATCGTTTGGAGATTCAATTATTGGATTATTTAGATTTATTTCTAAAATTGAATTATCTTTAACAACTGGTTTAGATGGAATAAATGCAATAATATTTATTACAATCAAGCTAAACACACCTATACTCGTTAATAATATAATTCCAACGATAGTTGCTAATACTTGTATGATAAATTTTTTCATTTCTTCATTATTTTTAATCAAATATAATATAATTATAAATTAATAGATGAATAAAGTTGTTTTGTTACTTGGAAGTAATTTAGGAGATAAAAAAAATAATATAATAAAAGCTTTAGATTTAATTAATTACAAAATAGGTCGTATTTTAAAAAAATCTGAATTAATAGAATCTGAACCTGAAGATTATATCTCAAAAAATAATTATTTTAATATAGGTGTTGTTATTAATACAACTCTTTCTCCTATTAAACTTTTAAAATCCATAAAAAAAATTGAACATTTTTTAGGTAGAGATTATGATAGTTTCTATAGCGGAAAATATGAGGATAGAACTATAGATATTGATATAGTTTATTATAATTCTATATTATTTTATTCAAAACACTTAAATATTCCTCATATTTCACATATTTCAAAAAGAAGTTTTTCAAAAAAAATTTTATACGAATTAGTTTAATATATTTTTTTATTTAAAAAATTTTGATAATTTTACAACCTTCAATGATTTTGTATAGAAGAAGGCTTAATATACTTACTAATTAATTATAGTTATGAATATTGTTACGAATAAAAAATGTATTCTAATTTTACTTTCAGTTCTTTGTATTTACTTGAATGTACATGCTCAAAATGTAGATAGTAGTAATTTCACTGAAGATTATGTAAAATTCACTAAAGATCAGAAACAATTTAATGACTGGTCTGTATCTATATATGGAGGTGTTCCTTGGTTAATAACTGCTGACTTTACCTCTGTTGATAACGGTGCATCAACCAAATGGAGAGTTGGATATGATTTTCAAGCCTCAATAAATAAACAAATATCTCACGCCTTTGGAATAAGTTTATTGGGACAATTTGGCGAATCAAGACAAGGATATGGTTCAAAAAAAGTGGATGCAAAAACAAATTATTTAGCAGCTAGCTTTTTAGGTGATTTAAATGTTTCCTCGTTATTTAGAAGAATAGACAATAGATCATCTTATAGATGGGCAATTCATGCTTATGCAGGTATAGGAACAATTCAATATAAAGCTAAAACTAAAGCACGTGAACAAGGTGAGACGGAATATTCGACTACGGCTGATGTAGATATGGGTCTTAAATCTGTGTTTGCTCAGGTGGGACCCGGAGTAACATACAAAATTAATAAAAGATGGGATACTTCTTTCAAAGCAATATACGTAATGACTGGAGATGAACTTTTTGATGGTTCTGGTAATAATGGGCATTATGCTGATTTGCATAAAGGAGGTAAATCGGATAACTTTATAACTACATCTTTTGGTTTAACATATAAAATAGGAAAACATAATGAGCATTTAAGTTGGGTTGATCCATTACGTGAAATGTTTACTAAAATTAATGATGTAGCAAGTCAACAGCAATTAGAAGTTTGTGTATTTGGTGATAAAGATGATGATGGAGTTTGTGATGATTGGGATAGAGAACTTGATACACCTAAAGGAGCGCGCGTAGATGGATCCGGTAGAGCCTTAGATGTTGATTTTGATGGTATAATCGACTTATATGATAAATGTCCGACTTTCCCTGGCCCTGCATCCAATGACGGTTGTCCTGAACCACAAAAATTAGCTGATGACGCAATTAATCCGCTTATCGCTACTATGGGTGGTATACAGTTTAATCTTGATTCAGATAAGATTTTATTAGAATCTCAACCTATTTTAGATAAAGTAGCTGAAGTCATTATTAAATACGGTAAAGGAACAAGATTTTTAGTTGAAGGCCATTCTGATGCAAGAGGTTCAGTCGCTTATAATTTGAATCTATCTAAAAGAAGAGTAACTTCTGTTATCAAATATTTAGTTTCTAAAGGCGTGCCGCCTTACCAATTAACAGGTAAAGGAATGGGATTTAAAAATCCAAAATATCCTGAATGTAGTCCTGCTTCTAAATGTCCAGAATGGAAAAACAAAGAAAATAGAAGGGTTATTTTTAAACTACTTGATTCAGTAGAATAAAATTAATAGCAAAATATAATTTATTATTAAAGCCTCTTATCAATAGAGGCTTTTTTATTAATTAATAATTACTTAATGTTTCAGTTTCTATTATTACTTTTTAGTAAATAATTATAATTTATAGCAGATAAAGTCCAAATATCTATTATTTGTTCATTAATTCATGTTCTCAAATAATATTTTCTGTTTTAAAATAACTTTATTAGCTGTTAAATCAGTTGTTTAAAACCCGTCCATCATTATGTTAACCCTACTTAAAATAAAAAAAAATTAAATGAAATGAATTATTAATATTATTTTTTTTAGTTGTTTTGGTTAACAATTTTTAAAGTTTTTTGCATTGATAAGAAGTATTTTCATTATACAATTTCAAGAGAATATACAATTGTTTAAATCCACAAATTATATTTCCATGATCATTGTTAATGACTCTTTAATATTAATATTATTACTCATATATAACTTTATACATATATCTATCTTATAAATAAGTTAACAATAACCCCTTTTATAAAATTTTATTTGTTATAGTTTTAGTTTAAATTATTCAATTAAAAAATAATATTTATAAAAGATGTAATCTTTAAAAATAATCATTAGTTAAATTTTAAAATGTATGAATGTATATAAATAAAGATTTAAAATTTATATTTTTATTAGTGATTATGGTAAAATTTTACTCTTAAATTTAATATTTCATTTACTATAATATTTAACAATATAATTATACATACACTTTAAATAAAAAAGCAGGTTTTAAAAACCTGCTTTTTCTAAATATTTAAATTTATTTTTTATTCTTTAGTTTCTTCTTGTTTATTTTCAGAAGCTTCTTTATTAGTAGTTTCATTAACTACAGTATCAGTTGTTGTCTGAGATTCTGTAGTTTCCGTCTTTTTAGTGGATCGACGATTGCTTCTTCTAGTTACTTTTTTGTTAGATTCTCCTGAATTGTAAGTTTCGTTAAAATCTACTAATTCAATAAGAGCAGTATCAGCACCATCTCCTAATCTAAAACCTGTCTTTATTATTCTGCAATATCCACCGTTTCTTGAGGAAATTTTGGTAGCAATTGTTCTGAATAATTCTGTTACAGCCTCTTTACTTTGAAGATAACTAAAAACAATTCTTCTGTTATGAGTAGTATCTTCTTTAGATTTTGTTAATAATGGCTCTATATATGTTCTTAATGCTTTAGCTTTAGCAACAGTAGTATTGATTCTTTTATGAAGAATAAGGGAAGTAGCCATATTTGAAAGCATAGCTTTACGATGTGATGCTGTTCTCCCTAAATGATTAAACTTTTTTCCGTGTCTCATAATTTCTTATTATTCTGCTTCTAATTTATACTTTGAAACATCCAAACCAAAAGTCAGATTTTTAGAATATACTAAATCTTCCAATTCGGTTAGAGATTTTTTACCAAAATTCCTAAACTTCATTAAATCTGATTTTGTAAAGGAAACTAATTCTCCCAAAGTTTCAACTTCAGCAGCCTTAAGACAATTGAGAGCCCTTACAGATAAATCCATATCAACTAATTTAGTTTTTAGTAACTGCCTCATATGAAGAGCTTCTTCATCATAAGTATCAGCTGATGAAACTACATCTGCTTCTAAAGTTATCCTTTCATCAGAGAATAACATAAAATGATGAATTAAAATTTTAGCTGCTTCTGTTAAAGCTTCTTGAGGAGTTATAGAACCATCTGTATGAATATCTAAAATAAGCTTTTCATAATCTGTCCTCTGTTCTACACGATAATCTTCAATGCTATAACTAACATTTCTAATTGGTGTATAGATAGAGTCAATTGCTATAGTTCCTATAGGAGCATGATTAGATTTATTTTGCTCTGCAGGTACATACCCTCTTCCTTTATCTATATTAAAAGTTATGTTAAATTTTACTGATTTATCCATATGACAAATCACTAAATCAGGATTCAAAACTTGGTAAGAAGAAATAAATTTCCCCAAATCACCGGCAGTCAATTCAGTCTTACCAGAAATCTGAGCAGTTACAATTTCATTTCCTCCCTTATTAATTTGATTTTTAAATCTAACTTTTTTAAGATTTAATATGATTTCCGTCACATCTTCTATTACACCTGGGATTGTTGAAAATTCATGTTCAACGCCTTCTATTTTTATTGATGTAATAGCATACCCCTCCAATGAAGATAATAAAACTCTTCTCAAAGCATTTCCTACGGTTAATCCGAATCCTGGCTCTAACGGTCTGAATTCGAATTGCCCCTTAAAATCGTCTGATTCAACTAAAATTACCTTATCAGGTTTTATAAAGTTTAAAATTGCCATATAAATCTTAGCTAATTTTTGTTTTATTTAGAATATAATTCGACTATCAATTGTTCTTTGATATCTTCAGGAATTTGAATTCTCTCAGGAGCGACTTTAAATTCTCCCGATAATTTTTCATCATTCCATACTAACCATTCGTAAGTTTTATGAGAATTATTAGCTAAAGCATCTTTAATTACTTGTAATGATTTAGATTTTTCTCTAACTCCAATCACATCACCGGGTTTTAAAAGATAAGATGGTATATTAACTATCTCACCATTTACAGTAATATGTTTATGAGAAACTAATTGACGAGATCCGGCTCTTGTGTTTGACAATCCAAATCTAAAAACAACATTGTCTAATCTAGATTCACATAATTGTAATAAAACTTCACCAGTAATCCCTTTACTTCTTTGGGCTTTATCAAACAAATTAGCAAATTGTCTTTCTAAGATACCATAAGTATATTTTGCTTTTTGTTTTTCAGCTAACTGAACTGCATATTCAGATTTTTTAGCGCCTCTTCTCTTGTTCGGACCGTGTTGTCCTGGAGGGTATTTTCTTCTCTCAAAATACTTATCTTCCCCATAAATAGCTTGTCCGAATTTTCTAGCTATTTTCGTTTTTGGACCAATATATCTTGCCATTGTAAAATTTGAATAATAATTATAGAATTAAACTCTTCTTCTTTTTGGAGGTCTACATCCATTATGAGGTATAGGAGTTACATCAATGATTTCACTAACTTCAATACCGGCATTATGAATAGTTCTTATAGCTGATTCTCTACCAGCTCCAGGACCTTTCACAAAAACTTTTACCCTTCTTAATCCTAGTTCATATGCAACTTGAGAACAATTTTCTGCTGCCATTTGTGCTGCATAAGGGGTATTTTTTTTAGAGCCTTTAAAACCCATTTTTCCAGCAGATGCCCAAGATATTACTTCTCCGTTTTTGTTTGTTAAGGAGATAATAATATTATTAAATGAGGCTTGGATATGAGCTTCCCCTACTGCTTCAACTTTTACTTTTCTTTTTTTAGCTGTTTTTGATGCTGTTTTTGCCATGTTTCTATTTATTATTTAGTGGCTTTTTTCTTATTAGCTACAGTTTTTCTTTTACCTTTTCTTGTACGAGAATTATTTTTTGTTCTTTGTCCTCGAAGTGGTAGGCCTAAACGATGTCTAATTCCTCTCTGACATCCAATATCCATTAATCGTTTAATATTCAATTGAATTTCAGATCGTAATTCTCCTTCAACTTTTACATTTTCAGAAATAAATTTTCTAATGGCATTAACTTCATCGTCATTCCATTCAGAAACTTTTTTATCTTCACTAATTCCTGCATCTTTCAAAATTTTTGCTGCAGTACTTTTACCAACACCGTATATATAGGTAAGGCCTATAACTCCTCTTTTATTTTTTGGTAAATCTACACCGGAAATTCTAGCCATAGTATTAACCTTGTCTTTGTTTAAATTTAGGATTTTTTTTGTTTATAATGTAAAGACGACCTTTACGTCTTACAACTATATCATCTGAACTTCTTTTTTTAAGTGATGCTCTAATTTTCATTTTCTTTCTATTTTAATATCTGAAAGTTATTCTACCTTTTGATAAATCGTATGGCGACATTTCCAATCTTACTTTATCTCCGGGTAGCAATTTAATATAATGCATCCTCATTTTACCTGAAATATGTGCAGTTAAAATGTGGCCATTTTCTAATTCTACTCTGAACATTGCATTTGACAATGCCTCAATAATAGTTCCGTCTTGTTCTATATGTTTTTGTTTTGCCATATATTAACTCGGATTTCTACTTAATCTTGACTGCATCAAACCATCGTAATGATGATTTAATAAATAAGTATTAATTTGTTGAACTGTATCTAATAATACGCCCACCATTATTAATAATGATGTCCCTCCGAAAAACAAAGCAAATTTATCGGTTGCGGTGAGACCAATAATTTTAACTATTGCAGGAAGAACTGCTATTAGAGCTAAATAGATAGCTCCTGGTAACGTAATTTTAGATAAAACATCATCTAAAAAATCTGCTGTTTCTTTACCTGGTTTTACACGTGGTATCAAACCTCCATTTCTTTTTAAATCATCAGCCATTTGATTTATAGGAATTGTAATTGCTGTGTAGAAAAAGGTAAAAACTATTATCAGTAATGCAAATAACAAATTATATTGCCAACTGAATACTTGACTGAAACCTGCCCAAAAAGTATTTGTTGTAGTTTCTGAGCGAACTAACAGTCCTGGTATAAACATTAATGCTTGTGCAAAAATTATAGGCATAACCCCTGCTGCGTTAACTTTTAACGGGATATATTGTCTAGCTGCATTGGTTATTGAACGCAACGACCCTGATTTGGTTCTACTTACATATTGTACAGGTACTTTTCTAACGGCAACCGTTAACATAATACATAATATAATTACCAATAACCAGGCAACAATCTCAACAAACATCATTATAAGTCCTTTACCAGAATCTCCCATTTGTACCCCTATTTCTTGTACAAAAGCTGTTGGAAAACCTGCTAAAATTCCTACCATGATTAAGATAGAGATCCCATTTCCAATTCCTTTGTCAGTAATCTTTTCCCCCATCCACATAGCAAAAATTGTGCCTGAAATAAGTATTATTATACTAGGCACCCAAAATAACATTACATTATTAGGATCAACCAAATAGGCAGTTCTAAATTGCTCAACAGGTAAAAAAACTTGTGTAATTGATGTCAAATAGGCAGGAGCTTGGATTAAACATATTAAGATTGTCAACCACCTAGTAATCTGATTAACCGTTTTACGTCCGCTCTCTCCTTCTTTTTGTAGTTTTTGTATATAGGGTATAGCTAATCCCATTAATTGCACCACAATAGAAGCAGAGATATACGGCATAATACCCAAAGCAAAAATTGATGCCTTACTAAATGCACCACCTGTAAATGAAGATAATAGACCTAATAATCCTGTTGCTTGTTGATTACCACCATTGTTTTTGTAGATTTCAAGAATATTACCTACTTCAACCATGTTGATAGCAGGAAGTGAAACATGCGTACCAAATCTATAAACCAATACTAGAACAAAAGTGAAAATAAGCTTATCTCTTAACTCTTTTATACTCCAGATATTCCTTAATGTCTGTATAAATCCTTTCATGCTGTCTATTTTATAAAGTGTTAGCTTTCCCTCCTGCTTTTTCTATAGACTCTTTAGCTGATTTAGTGAATTTATCTACAGTTATAGTAATAGCAGATTTTAATTCTCCTCTTCCAAGAATTTTAACTAAATCATTTTTAGATATTAATCCATTTTGAATTAATGTTTCTTTAGTGATTTCAGTAGAAATTTTATTGCTATTTATTAGTTCTTGAATAGTGTCTAAATTAAATCCGACATATTCTTTTCTATTAACGTTTTTAAAGCCAAATTTAGGGATTCTTCTTTGTAAAGGCATTTGACCTCCCTCAAACCCTACTTTATCTTTATGTCCTGAACGAGATTTATCACCTTTATGACCTTTAGTAGAAGTTCCTCCTTTACCACTTCCCTGTCCTCTACCTAGTCTTTTGCTATTATGTGTTGAACCTTGTGCAGGTTTTAAAGTATGTAAATTCATATCTCTTATTATTCTTCAACGGTTACTAAATGTTTTACTACAGCAACCATTCCTAATATTTGAGGGGTTGCTTCATGTTCAACGGTCTTATTCAATTTGGTTAAACCTAAAGCTTCTAATGTACGCTTTTGATTTTTTGGTCTTTTAATTGAACTTCTTTTTAAAGTTACTTTTATCGTTGCCATGTTCTTATCCTTTAAATACTTTAGAAAGTGAAACTCCTCTTTGTTGTGCAATCGTCTCTGCACTTCTCAAGTTTAATAATGCTTTAACTGTAGCTTTTACTACATTATGCGGATTAGATGATCCTTTAGATTTTGAAAGTACATCTTTAACTCCTGCAGACTCTAAGACAGCACGGACAGCACCTCCGGCAATTAATCCTGTACCATGAGAAGCAGGACGTATAAATACGTCAGCACCTCCATATTTTGCGGATTGTTCATGAGGAAGTGATCCGTTTAATATCGGAACTCTTACTAAATTTTTCTTAGCATCTTCAACTGCTTTAGATATTGCGCTAGCAACTTCTTTAGATTTACCTAAACCGAATCCAACGACACCTTTTTCATCACCTACCACTACTATAGCTGAGAATCCAAATGCTCTACCTCCTTTGGTTACTTTTGTTACTCTTTGTACACCTACTAATCGGTCTACAAGTTCTAACCCACCAGGTTTAACTCTTTCAATATTATTTATTCCTAACATAATTTCTTACTAATTAAAATTTTAAACCACCTTCTCTTGCACCTTCAGCTAAAGCTTTAACTCTTCCATGATAGATAAATCCATTTCTATCAAAAACAACATTCTCAATACCGGCAATTTTTGCGTTTTCAGCTAATTTTTTTCCTACTAAAGCAGAAATTTCAGTTTTAGTTCCTTTTTCTCCAGCTATTTCTTTTTGACGCGAAGAAGCGTATGCTAAAGTCTTACCGGAATTATCATCTATAAGTTGAGCGTAAATTTCTTTATTACTTCTGAAAACTGATAAACGTGGTTTTTCAGCTGTACCGAATATATTTTTACGTACTCTCCTTTTTACTCTTATTCTTTTTTCTCTTTTAGTTAATGCCATAACTTAATTTTTTATGCGGATTTACCTGCTTTTCTTCTGATTTGTTCTCCTACAAATTTAACTCCTTTGCCTTTATATGGTTCAGGTTTACGTAGTGATCTTATTTTTGCACAAACCATTCCTAATAAATGCTTATCATATGAAGATAAGGTAATTATTGGATTTTTACCTTTTTCAGTAAGTGTTTCAACTTTTACTTCTTGAGGTAATTCAACAACTACTAAATGTGAAAATCCTAAAGCTAATTCTAATTTTTGTCCTTGATTAGAAGCTCTGTATCCTACTCCGACTAATTCTAATTTTTTTGTAAATCCTTCTGATACACCGATTATCATGTTATTAATAAGTGCTCTATATAATCCATGCAAAGATTTATGTTGTTTGTTATCGGAAGGACGCTCTACAGTTAATTGAGAATTTTCTATATTTATAGTTATTCCTCCAGTAAGTTCTTGCTTTAACTCACCATTTTTTCCTTTTACTGTAACTACGTTATCTTTATAATCGATAGTAGTACCTGTTGGAATATTTATTATTGCTTTTCCTATTCTTGACATTTCTTCAATTTTTTAATAAACATAACAAATTACCTCTCCTCCAACGTTTTCTTGTCTTGCCTTTTTATCTGTCATTACTCCTTTTGAAGTTGAGATAATAGCTATACCTAAACCGTTTAATACTCTTGGAAGTTCTTTACAACCGGAATATTTTCTTAAACCCGGTTTAGATGCTCTTTGTATTTTTTTAATTGCTGGAAGATTGGTTACCTTATCGTATTTTAAAGCAATTTTAATTGTTCCTTGTACACTACTATCTTCGAATTTGTAGTTAAGGATATATCCTTGATCAAAGAGAATTTTTGTAATCTCTTTTTTAATTTTTGAAGCAGGAATTTCCACTACCTTGTGTCCTGCTCTTATGGCATTTCTTACTCTTGTTAAGTAATCTGCAATTGGGTCTGTTACCATATTTGTTTAATTTTAGAGTTTAGAATTTAAATTCTACTTTTAAAATCTATTATTTTTATTTTCTTTACCAACTAGCTTTTTTTACTCCTGGTATTAATCCTTCATTAGCCATTTCTCTAAATGTAACTCTGGAAATTCCAAAAACTCTCATGTAACCTCTTGGTCTTCCTGTTAATTTACATCTATTGTGTAACCTTACGGGAGAAGAGTTTTTAGGTAACTTTTGAAGTGCTTCATAATCTCCAGCCTCTTTTAAAGCTTTTCTTTTAGCGGCATATTTAGCAGAAAGTGCTTCTCTTTTGCGCTCGCGCGCTTTCATTGATTCTTTAGCCATACTGTAAATTAATTCTTTTTAAATGGTAATCCAAAATGGGTTAATAATGCCTTAGCTTCCTTATCGGTTTTTGCATTAGTTACAAAGGTAATATCCATACCTTGAATTTTTTTCACTTTATCGATATTTATTTCTGGAAATATGATTTGTTCAGTTATCCCTAAAGTATAGTTTCCCCTACCGTCAAAACCATCTGATTTTATTCCATTAAAATCACGTACCCTTGGCAGAGCAGCTGTGATTAATCTATCTAGAAATTCGTACATTCTATCACCTCTTAAGGTAACCATTGCTCCAATAGGCATTCCTTTTCTTAATTTGAAACCTGCTTCATCTTTTTTGGAAAGACATGGGATTGCTTTTTGTCCTGCTATTAAAGAAATTTCTTCAACTGCATAATCTACGATTTTTTTATCTGCTGTTGCTGCTCCTAGTCCTTGGCTAATCACTATCTTTTCTAATTTTGGAACTTGCATTACAGATGTATAACCAAATTCCTCTTTTAAAGCAGAGATGATTTTATCTTTATATAATTGTTTCGGTCTTGCTACGTATTGCATAATCTTTCTAATTTAATTAAATCAATTCTCCTGATTTGGTTGCAACTCTAAGTTTCTTCTCACCATCTATTTTATAACTAACTCTTGTAGGTTTTCCAGATTTAGGATCTAAAAGAGCTAAATTAGAAATATGAATGGAAGCTTCTTTTTCAATAATGCTTCCTTGAGGGTTTTCAGCTGAAGGTTTTTTATGTTTTTTAACGATATTAACTCCTTCAACTATCGCTCTGTTTTTTTCAGGATAAATTACTAAAACTTGTCCTTGCTTTCCTTTGTATGCTCCTGCAAGAACTTGAACTTTATCTCCTTTTTTTATTTTAACTTTTGCCATTTCTTTTAATTTACCTTATAATACCTCAGGAGCTAATGATATAATTTTCATATACTCTTTATCACGTAATTCTCTGGCTACTGGTCCAAAAACACGAGTTCCTCTCATTTCTCCTGCTGCATTTAACAATACACATGCATTATCCTCAAAACTTATATAAGAACCGTCTTTCCTTCTTACAGGCTTTTTGGTCCTTACAACTACTGCTTTGGATACTTGACCTTTTTTAGCGTTTCCTGATGGAGTTGCATCTTTTATAGTAACAACTATTTTATCACCTACAGATGCATATCTTCTTTTTGAACCTCCTAACACTCTGATAACTAAAGCTTCCTTTGCTCCAGTATTATCTGCAACTTTTAATCTTGATTCTGTTTGTAGCATCTCTAAATTATTTAGCTCTTTCTAATATTTCTACTAATCTCCATCTTTTACTTTTACTCAATGGACGAGTTTCCATAATGCGAACGGTATCTCCTTCATTGCATTCGTTTTTCTCATCGTGAGCAGTATATTTTTTTGTTTTCAAAACGAACTTTCCATACATAGGATGCTTCATTCTGCTTGTCTCACTAACAACGATAGTTTTATCCATTTTATTGCTAGATACTACTCCGATTCTTTCTTTTCTTAAATTTCTTTCCATAGTTGAAATTAAATTCTTTTCGGATTTTAAATTACTTTAAGGCTGTTAACAACCTTGCTATTGTTTTTCTCATCTCTCTTAATTGAATCGGATTTCCAATTGGAGACACTTTATGTGATAATCTTAGCTTAGCATATTCAGCTTTTGTTTCAGCTAATTTTGCTTTTACTTCTTCTTGACTTAAATTTCTTATATCAACTGCTTTCATCGATTTTATTATTTATGATTGTACAAAATCGTTAGCAACAACAAATTTAGTTTTAACCGGTAATTTTTGAGCTGCAAGTCGTAATGCTTCTTTCGCAACATCATAAGGAACTCCGCCTATTTCAAATAAAATTCTTCCCGGTGATACTCTTGCTACCCAGTATTCTACAGCTCCTTTTCCTTTACCCATACGAACTTCGGCTGGTTTTTTAGTGATTGGCTTATCCGGAAATATTTTAATCCATAATTGCCCTTCTCTTTTCATATATCGGGTTGCAGCAATACGTGCAGCTTCTATCTGTCTTGCAGTAATAAATACTGAATCTAACGCTTTAATTCCGAAAGTTCCGTATGCTAATCTATTTCCTCTATAAGAGAGACCTTTCATACGTCCTTTTTGCTGTTTACGGAATTTTGTTCTTTTTGGTTGTAACATAATTACCTAAGATATTTTTTATCTTCTTTCTTTAACTTTTCTTTTCTGAGTCTTTTTCTGAAGACCTACTAATGGAGATAACTCTCTTTTACCATATACTTCACCTTTCATAATCCATACTTTCACACCTAAGCGACCATATGTAGTATGAGCTTCAGCTATATAGTAATCAATATCAGCACGGAAAGTTGACAAAGGAATTCTTCCTTCTTTAAAAGATTCTGATCTTGCCATTTCTGCTCCATTTAAACGTCCGGAAATCATAATTTTAATTCCTTCCGCATTCATTCTCATTGTGGAGGCAATTGCCATTTTTACCGCTCTTCTATAAGAAATACGGCTTTCAATTTGGCGTGCTACACTTTCTGCAACTAATTTTGCATCAAGCTCAGGTCTTTTAATTTCAAAAATATTTATTTGAATTTCCTTTTTTGTAATCTTTTTTAACTCTTCTTTTAGTTTATCTACTTCTTGCCCGCCTTTTCCTATGATAATTCCAGGTCTAGCGGTAGTGATGGTGATTGTAACTAATTTTAGAGTTCTTTCGATGTAAATTCTGGAAACACCTGCTTTGGATAATCTAGCTTCTAAATATCTTCTGATTTTATAGTCTTCTGCAATTTTATCTCCAAAGTTTTTTCCACCATACCAATTAGAATCCCATCCTCGGATGATTCCTAATCTATTACCTATTGGATTTGTCTTTTGTCCCATACTTAATTTACTTCGTTTTTATTTCCAAGAATTATTGTTACATGATTAGATCTTTTTCTAATTCTATATCCCCTTCCTTGAGGAGCAGGACGTAATCTTTTTAACATAGATCCACCGTCAACAAAAATTTCTTTTACATAAAGTTTAGCTTCTTCGATGTCTTTTCCTTCATTTTTAACTTGCCAATTGGCAATAGCGCTTAATAAAAGTTTCTCTAATCTAATTGAAGCCTCTTTTTTTGAATATTTTAATATGTATAATGCTTTATCAACATCAACGCCTCTAATGATATCTGCTACTAATCTCATTTTTCTTGGCGAGGTAGGACAATTATTCAAGCGAGCAATTGCTAAATTTTTCTTAGCTTCTTTACGTGCTGTAGCACTATTTTGTTTTCTAATACCCATTGCTTATTATCTGTTACCTTTATTTTTATTTCCTGCATGACCTCTAAACACACGAGTAGGCGAAAATTCTCCTAACTTATGTCCAACCATATTTTCAGTTACATATACGGGTACAAATTGTTTTCCGTTGTGTACTGCAAACGTTTGACCAACGAAATCCGGAGATATCATTGAGGCTCTAGACCAAGTTTTTATCACGACTTTCTTTCCTGACTCTATATTGGCTTGAACTTTCTTGTTTAATTTATAGTGAATATAAGGTCCTTTTTTTAACGAACGTGCCATACTAGATTATTTTCTTTTTTGTAATATATAACGATTCGATTCTTTTTTCTTTGAACGAGTCTTGTAGCCTTTTGCAGGCATACCTTTTCTAGATCTTGGATGTCCTCCCGTTGATCTACCTTCACCACCTCCCATTGGGTGATCTACAGGGTTCATTGCTACCGGCCTTGTTCTTGGTCTTCTTCCTAACCATCTGCTTCTACCTGCTTTACCAGACACAATAAGCTGATGATCTGAATTGGATACTGAACCAACTGTTGCCATACATTCTACTAAAATCATACGAGTTTCTCCAGAAGGCATTTTTAAAACGGCATATTTTCCGTCTCTAGCAATTAGTTGTGCGCTAGTTCCTGCACTTCTTGCCATTTTTGCTCCTTGTCCTGGACGTAATTCGATACATGAGATAACAGTACCTAAAGGTATGTTTTTTAATTTCATTGCGTTCCCGATTTCTGGAGCAACACTTTCTCCTGAAATGACTTTTTGCCCCACTTTAATTCCGTGAGGAGACACAATGTAGCGTTTTTCACCGTCTGCATAATACAATAATGCGATAAATGCAGTTCTGTTTGGATCATATTCTACTGATTTTACAGTAGCCGGAATGCCAAACTTATTTCTCTTGAAATCGATCTCTCTGTATCGTTTCTTGTGTCCACCTCCGGTATAACGCATGGTCATTTTTCCGGAATTATTTCTACCTCCTGATTTAGAAATTCCTTTTACTAAGGATTTTTCTGGTTTTGAAGTAGTGATTTCTTCAAAATTGTTAACAATTCTGAATCTTTGTCCGGGGGTGATAGGTTTTAATTTTCTTACCGACATGATTCTTTAATAATTATATATTTCCAAATACGTCAATGGTTTCTCCTTCTTTTATATCCACCATTGCTTTTTTCAATTTATTAGTTTTTCCAACTTGAAGACCTGTTTTTGTATATTTCGATTTTACAACAGGTGCAGAAATTAATGTTCTTACTGCAACTACACTTACTCCATAAGTTTGCTCTACTGCATATTTAATCTCTGATTTATTCGCTCTGGTATCTACTAAAAAAGTATAGCGATTTCTTTTTTCAGCGATTTCGTTTGCTTTTTCTGATATAATAGGCTTTATTAGTACAGACATAATTCTACTTTCTTAAATTTTCTTGTATTTTTTCTACTGAGCTTTCAAATAAAACCACTTCATTCGCTTTTAAAATATCATAACTACTTATTTCGTTATATTCTAATACTTTAGCGTCTTGTAAATTTCGTGATGACAAATATACATATTTATTTGACTCTCCTAAAACGAATAAAGCCTTCTTATTAGCTAATCCTAAATCCTGTAGAAGTTTATTGAAATCTTTAGTCTTAGGTGCTTCAAATTTTAAGTCTTCAACAATTTTCAGGTTGTTTTCTTTTAATTTTTGACTTAAAACTGATTTTTTTGCTACTCTTTTTAGTGATTTATTCAATTTGAATCTATAATCTCTTGGTTTAGGACCAAACACTCTTGCTCCACCTCTAAATAGGGGATTATTTATATCTCCTTTTCGAGATCCTCCCGTTCCTTTTTGACGATGAAGTTTTCGAGTAGACCCACTTAATTCGGATCTTTCTTTAGATTTATGTGTTCCTTGTCTTTGTGATGCCAGATATTGCTTTACTTCTAAGTACACAGCATGTGTATTAGGCTCTATCCCAAATATTGTTTCGTCCAAAGTAACCTTTCTTCCGGTTTCTTTTCCGCTTCTGTCTAGTACTACTAATTCCATCTTCTTACAATTACATATGAATTTTTAGGACCTGGAATTGCACCTTTTACTATTAAAAGATTTTTTTCATTGTCCACTTTTATAACCTGTAAATTTTGTACTGTCACTTGATTTCCACCCATTCTTCCAGCCATTCTCATCCCTTTGAATACTCTTGATGGATCTGATCCCGCTCCAATAGAACCCGGTGCTCTCAATCTGTTGTGCTGTCCATGTGTGGCCTGCATAACTCCTCCAAAGCCATGTCTTTTAACCACCCCTTGGAACCCTTTACCTTTAGATGTTCCGGTAATGTCAACATATTCTCCCTCAGAGAATAAATCTACTTTTACTTCTTCTCCAATTTTTAATCCGTCAAATCCATGACGAAACTCCACCATTTTTCTTTTTGGTGTTGATCCTGCTTTTTTGAAGTGACCTAAAAGGGCTTTGCCTACATTTTTTTCACTTCTGTCATCGAAACCAAGCTGGACTGCAAAATAGCCGTCCTTCTCTTCGGTTCTGACCTGTAAAACTGTACAAGGACCCGCTTCAATAACTGTACAAGGAATGTTTTTACCTTCCTCATCAAATAAGCTGGTCATGCCAATTTTTTTCCCAATAATACCTGACATGTGTTTTATTTATATATTTTTCGGACTGCAAAATTATAAAATTTTTTTCACAATTTAACATTCTGATTCAAAATTTTTTATATTTTATTTTTCTTGTTTTTGGGGTTCAGTTTTAATTTAGTTTGAAATTTTATTTTGATTTTCTCTCCCTTATTAAAACCATTGTAAATTAGATAGTTATATTTTACACTTTTTTTCCCCATGTAGGGTTATTACCTTATTTATTTGTTTACTATATATTTTGATAATGAACAAACCACTTTGAAGTATAAATATTTTATATATTTAAATTTCAACTTTATTCTTTTTATCTATATATCCCAAATTTTTTATTTTTTTGTTAAGACGCCGATTTGATAGTCGTAATTTTTCAACGATTTATTTAAGCTATTTCATTTTCGTTTCAACCAAAATAGTAGAATAAACTCCAAATATTGATAGTACAATTATTGTGAATACAAAACTTTAACACAGTGGATTCCTTTTTTAATTCTTTTGTTTTTTCTATCTGTTGTTTAGTTGGGTTTAAACCGCTTACCACTCATTAAAGCTTTTAAAACTTCTCGCATTTGCAAGGAATTTTATTACATAATTTGATAATATACACATATTTCTTTGCTATGAGAGTCTATTATCAATATTTTAAAATTTCTGTTGTCATCTTCATCAATAATACATTTATAATAACCTTTTACAATTGATTGAAAATCGTTCGGAATTTCATTTGGTGGCAATTCTTCTTTGATAGGGATTATCTAAATCTTCAATACCTCTAATTAAATTTTCATATTTCAGAGTTAGGATTTTATACCGTCTCCATTAGGTGAACATTCTTCTTTTTTAGTTTTTTTCTCAAGTTTTAAACCATTTGTCTTAAATCCTAAATCTTTTTTAATACGATTTTTATAACTTGACTTTTAAATAAAAAAAAACGATACCCCCAATTACCTATATTATCACTAAAAAAATAACCATTCTATATTTTCTCATAACTTATGGATATTTAATTTCAAATGCTTTTCCACTTGAATATACATGGTAAGCTTTTGTTATAATTTCATTCATTATGCTTCTCGTTCCTCAAGAATTTAGGGTAAAAACATATTTATCGTTAAAGCCATTGGGAACATCGTAACGGTATTTATTATAATAAAATTTAACATTCGCTCTATCTAATGAAAGTTTCAAATCATTATTGCTTGATTTATAGAAATCTACTGTTACCGTGCAACTTCGATCTACATATTTTGCATTAGAGGAATCAATTAGTTTTTCAGAAACAGTCAGTTTTCATCATATGCAATAACTCCTTTTTGATTAAAGTATGAAGTTTGCCTGTTTTAGCTTCATAGTGTTGACGAAGTTTTTCAAACAATTCCGGGTCGCCGTCTTTTGCATTTTATTAATCAAACTCTAAATAACAAAGGACCATCTATTATTTGAAGTGGATTAGGTACTGGCTGCAACTCATATGGCACAGGTTCATTTTGACCATGATATTGCAAAATTCTTAAAATTTGATTACCTGAATGATCGTAATCAAAATAAAGCTATTCAACCTTCTCTGCATTTACTATTTTTAACTAATAAACAGAACAAAATATGGGGATTGTTATATTTATAAAATAATCCCCACTTCTTTTAATCTGACTAAATTATTATTTTAAATCTTTTATTCCAAAATTATAAAGTGTAAAAGCAAATTTATCTGCAGTTTCCTCAATCAATAATTCTACCGGTTTACCAGCTCCATGTCCGGCTCGAGTTTCAATTCTAATTAAAACCGGATTAGAGCAATTTTGCTTTTCCTGTAATTCCGCTGTAAATTTGTATGAGTGAGAAGGAACCACCCTATCATCATGATCTCCGGTAGTAGTCAGGGTTGCAGGGTAACAAATTCCCTTTTTTACATTATGCACAGGAGAATACGATTTTAGATAGGTAAACATATCTTTATGATCTTCTGCAGTTCCGTAATCGTAGGCCCATCCAGCACCTGCAGTAAAGGTATGATAACGTAACATGTCCAAAACCCCTACAGCAGGTAAGGCTACTTTAGCTAAATTTGGACGCATTGTCATTACTGCTCCCACAAGCAATCCACCATTAGATCCACCTGATAAAGCTAAACGTTCAGATGAAGTATAATTTTGAGAAATAAGATACTCTCCAGCTGCTATAAAATCATTAAAAACATTTTTTTTCTTAAGTTTAATTCCTGCATCATGCCACTTTCTTCCATACTCTCCTCCTCCTCTAAGATTAGCTACTGCATATACCCCTCCATTTTGTAACCATACTGCCGTAGCAACCGAGAAAGAAGGCAACAAGCTGATTTCAAATCCTCCATATCCGTATAGAATAGTCGGATTTTTACCGTCTAACTTTATTCCTTTTTTATACGTAATGGTCATTGGTATTTTTGTCCCGTCTTCAGAAGTATAAAAAATTTGTTTACTCTCAAAATGTTCCGGATTAAAGTTTATTTCAGGTTTTTTATAAAGTTTGGATTCACCGCTTTCAGTATTCAGTTTAAAAATGGTAGATGGATAAATATAGTTAGTAAAAGAATAATATATCTCCTTTTGGTTAACTTTTCCAATAAATCCTGTTGCCTGACCTAGACCGGGTAATTCAATTGTCCTTAATAATTTCCCTTCTAGTGTATATTGTTTGACTTCTGAGTGGACATCTACTACGTACTTTGCAAATAAATACTTATGAGCACTGCTTACATATAGTACTGATTCGGACTCAGAAATCACGGTTTGCCATGGTAATCTTTTTTTACTTATTTGCCTAGCATTCAATTTGACTAATTTATTATTGGGCGCTTGTTCATTAGTTAGTATGTATAACCAATCACCATCTGTTGTAATAACATCGTAACTGTTAGAAAAACCGGTTACTATCGGATATATTTTATTGTTATTTTTTAAATCTTGTATATATAATTCATTACCTGAAGTCGAATTGGCTGCTGAAATAATAAGATATCTTTGATCTTCAGAAACTTTAGCATTAATATATCTTCGAGGTATTTCTTCTCCACCAAAAATTATGCGATCTGCGGATTGAGATTCTTTTATGTAGTGAAAGTACAATATATGATGTTCGGTTTTTCCCGATAGCTGACTTCCTTCTTTAGGTTTTTGATAACCTGAATAATAAAATCCTTCATTTGATTTCCAAGCAATATCTGAAAATTTGACATTTGTAAGGGTATCTCCAATTTGCTTTTTTGTTTTCGTGTTTACGACTATAACCTTTCTCCAATCAGATCCTCCTTCAGATATTTGATAGGCAGCCAAACTTCCATCTTTGCTGAATGAAATTCCTCCCAGCGAAGTAGTACCGTCTTTTGAAAATTTATTGGGATCTAAAAATATTTCTTCTTTACCTCCGGAGATTAACTTTCTATATAAAACCGACTGCGGCTGCAAACCATCGTTTTTATAATAATAAGTATAGTCTCCTTCTTCAATTGGAGCAGATACTCTTTCGTAATTCCATAATTTTTTAAGTTGGTCTTTGAGTTGGTTTTTGTAAGGTATTTTACTTAAATAGTCAAAAGTCAATTCATTCTGTTCCTTTATCCATTGTTTTGTTTTTGGAGATTGGTCATACTCTAACCATCTATAGGGGGCTGGAACTTTTTCTCCAAAATATTCATCGTTTACCGTTTCCTTTTCTGTGACCGGATATTTCATGATTTGTGCATTTACGTTTAAGGTTAAGATTGTTAGTAAATTCAGGGTTATAATTTTTGATTTTATCATAAAAACACACTTATTAGCTACGAAATTTAAAAAAACTTTAATTATTTAAATCAAAGGTTATATATAATTTTTGATAATTTAAAATTTAGAATCTATAGTTGTACTCCGTTCGACTTTTAAATTCAGTAAGCCTATTTTCAAATTCTGTAAAAGATAAGTTTTGGAATTTATCTGTTCCGATTTTTCTACGGTAAAAGATGATAAAGCGCTACCTACAATAATGCCTTTTTTATATTAGCATACAATAAATCCACCGTTTCAACAAGATAATAGGGCTGACTCAATACATTTTTTCGTATTATCAAAATATAAATCAACTTAAATATACCATACTTCAAAATTAGATATATTTTTAGAAATCTTCAATAAATTAGTAAATTCGGTTTCAGTAATCATATTTGCCTCAGTTTTATCTATATTTTGTTCCACTAGCTCAGCTGGTATACTTTTCAGTTCGGTGTTTTCGGCTTGCCGACCGTGTACATCGTATAATATAACCGTAGCGTTAGGTGTGGATGAATCAGGCTAAAAAATATTACGAATGACTTGTTTAATAGGTGGAACAATAGTTTAGTAATAAAAAACTGGAAAATATTAATTTTTCCAGTTTTTCAATATAATGCGATTTATCTATGAATATTTAATTTCATAGTTTCCAATTATATCGAAAACATGATCATAAGTGCTAAGAATTATATGCAGGGATTCATCTTCATTCATATCCGCTATCAAATCAAAGCATGATTTAGAATTTTTTTCATACGGATAATCATCTAAATTATATATAGTCAGTTTTTTTATGTTACTAAATAAAAAATCGACATTAACATCAGAAGCACCTATAAGAGCTGGTTCACAGCAAGACAAAGATAATGATGTTTTAATGACAAAATTTAAAGGATATAAACTGAGTTCAGTCTCAGATATAATTAAAGCATCTCGCCCGATAATCAAGCCATATTTTGTTTCTATTGGTTTTACATTCATGTTATTTACATCCTTTTCTTACCCTTTATTTACATTTGATCTACCTTTATTAGGTAAATAATTGTTTTTAATTTTACTAGTAAAATTTTTCAAGATATTAATATCACTATTATTAATTTGCACTCTATTTATTTAAATCAATCGTTACAATAATATTGGCTAGTACTGTATATAAATTTACATCCTGACAGAGAATATGTTTACATCTAGATAACAATTAAAAATAGCCAGAAATATCGGTCAAAGCTTTCTATCTTTAATTCACTATCTAAATATTCATTTTGGTCTCACAGAATTTAACATTCCCAATATTTCCTCTTCCGTTTTATCATATGGAGGTTTCCATAATGGTAAATCTATTTCTATCCATTTATCGTATTCATCGGAAGTCATTTTAGCTTCTAACTCTTGAGATAGATATTTTCTAATTGTAGATAGTTTATCTAACACATTACATTGATTAAAGAAAAGCAACAAAGCTGCTGCTGTTTTACTACTTTTATCAAATCCAGAACCAATTTTATCTATTACTACAACAATTTCTTCTAAAAATATTAAAATATTTTTTAGATCATCCTCATTTTTTGAGTTATGCTTTTTCATAACTTTAGCACTTTTTATAAAAAAATTTAGTTGTTTTCTTATCCAATTCAATTTCGCATTTTATCTTATATTATTCAATATCTAAGTCATCTTCCCTGAACTCTACCCGAGTCGTATCTATATCAAATTCAATATAATTTCTGGCGTGATCTGGTTTTATTTTGAGTTTATTTGCTGCATCAGCCATACTTAAAGGATTTCCTTTTGCTCTTACAGCAAATATACAGCATTTTGGTAACCTGCAAGTATTTTCATACTTTCTTTTACCCCGCCAAACCTTTATTGTTTGTGTAATGTCTTAAACGAATAACTTCAAGACCAAATGGATAGATCCAAGTAAATCCATTGGGCGCATACTGATACAGATTAAAACAGTCCAATCACGTCTGGCTGGGTAAAGCGCCCTATATCCGGATCATAATATCTGAAAATATTGTAGTGCAGTCCGGTTTCTCTGTCTAAATACTGTCTCTGATACCTCAGGTTCTGTTGTATCTCTCTATGAACAATCTCCTGTATCGGTTTACCCCATAACTGATATGAGCATTCCCAGACGATTTCACCGGCTTCATCCGTCAGCTCCTCTGGCATGCCGTTCAGGTCGGTATGGAAGTAGTAGATGTGTTGTTCCTGATTACCGTTCCGGTCTATACGCGCCAGCGGTTCATAGCTGTACTGGTCAGTATACAGATACAGCTCTGCCGTTTTTATGCGATGCTTTCCTAAATCATTTCTATACTGTTTCACAGGAAGGTGGCGCGGTTACATGGCTTTCCATCCCAGTCCAGGCGGTGTTTTTCGATGTGGCTGGTGATGTCGTAACGATAGTCGCTTTGTCACTGTCTGCTGTAGTATTTGCTTTCCAGTTGATCAAGTTTGTTGTATTGATATCTGCATTCGATCAGAGGATCAGACAGCATATTTGGTTAGTGGTTAACAAGTAATTTTTAAAACAGACACTGGTTATTTAAATTGGGTATTCAGTTTTCCCATGAGCGCAGAACTTCACAATGCAAACGGTCGTGTTCAATGTCGATGATAATGTCTCCATCTAGGTTAATCTGATGCAGGTAGTCGGAATATATTTTAGTTAAATTAAAGCATAAATAATTGTATAAAATATTTTTAATTTTAAAGATATGACAATTCTTCTTCTACTATTTCTATCTCCGAAAAGTTTTTCATTTTTACTCCTATACCATGCTTTCTATATCTACTCTACCCCAATCAAATAAAAAAACATCTTTATCTTAAATTTCAGGTAAATAAATATGTTTGCGTTAATGCATATTAATATAAATTTTTACAAATCCTTTTAGTAAATAATATAAATTAATTTTCAAATATTTTATAAATATTTGTTTGTTATGATATAAGATATTTAATATCATTTTTCATTTTTTTATTATATTTATATGACTCCAAGTTAATAATAGAAATCATTTTATGATTAAATACATCTAGAATATATCTACAGCTATACCTTCATCAATAAATATAGCTTTAATTTATTAAGATTGATTTTATTCCTAATATTTTTTAATTAAGATTTTCTTTCAAAATTTTCTGCTATCTCTTTAGCATCTTTTGTGTTAAATGTAGACTTTTTTTGAAAATACACAAGGTACTTTCTTATTCAAATATTTTATTTATTTTTCAAAAAATAATCACCATTTAATTAATATTAAAAATTGACAAATTAGTTAATTAAACTATAATAAAATAAAAAATAGAATTTTTAGATCATAAATTACCTAACTTAAATGAAAGATAATTATACAAATTTTCTGCTAAAAAATTTGCATGCTCCTTTTTTACTATTAAATTAAAAAGATAATATTGATCATACATATCTTGTATTAATGTATCCGACAACATACAAAATTCGATATACGCTGAATATAATTTTTTTATGTCATCAGAGATTTCTTCTAAAGAAATATGATAATTTGTTACATCGTAAAAAATATTAATATATTCTTTATTAATATTACTTAACTCTATAAATGGAACATGATTTTTTTCGCAAAAATTCCAATGAACATCTTTAGTTTCATCATCACTATATACATATTTTTTCATAACCAGTTTTTTATTTTAAAATCCATAATATGTGTCATTTTACCATTTTTATCTATTGTAGCCATATAATAAACAGTCAAGCCATTAATTTTTTGATCCATTTTAAACCAGCCCTTATCTTTGAAGTACCTATCTATAATTTTATCAGGTTCAATTATTAAAGTTCCATTTTCAGGATGTCACTGTACATGATCATATGCAAAAGGTACATTCTTATTTTTAACTTTAGTTCTTCCCGTTGATTTAGATTTTACTTTTTTTGGCTTACGTTTAGTAGAACATTTACGTAGATCCCACGGATCAATCCACGTCAATGCATTAGGCACATACTGATAAGGATTAATACCAATCAGCCCCCAATAGGATCCGGCTGATTAAATTTACCCGTATCAGGATCTTAATACCTGAAAACATTGTAGTGAAATCCGATTTCTCTGTCTAAATACTGTCCCTGATATCTCAGGTTCTGTTATATCTCTGTATAAGCAATCTCCTGTATCGGCTTACCCTACAACTGATATGAGCATTCCCAAACGATTTCACCGGCTTCAACCGTCAGCTCCTCCGGCATGCCGTTCAGGTCGGTATGGAAGTAGTAGATGTGTTGTTCCTGATTACCGGTCCGATCTATCCGTGCCAACGGTTCATAGCTGTATTGGTCAGTATACAGATACAGGCTCTGCCGTTTGTATGCGATGCTTTCCTGAATCATCTGCACCTCCTCCCACAGGAAGGTTGTGCGGTTGTCCAGTGGGTCGTAGCTTAGTTGTTATTTACGCCCGTCCAGATAGGTTTGTTCAATTAATCAGCCAGCAATCTTATATTGGAAACAGTTAAAAGTTATTCAAGAAAGAGAAATCATTCCTACTTTTCCATCCGGTGATAAACAAATAACTATTCCTTTTCCTTCAAGTCGAACTACATCACAAATTTTATTTACATTCCAATTTTTTATTTTAGCTAGCTCTAGCCAATTATTAAGTTTCCAGCTATTTATTCTACCAAGAATTACCATCTTTTTTCTAAAACCATGCATGTCAATATCTATACTTATTACAGTGTTATTTTTAGATAAAATATTGACATTGCCATATAGATGACTAAATATTTTTGATTTTCTGTTCAGTCTTGCTACAGGTAATTCTGGTTCTCCCATCGTTTCATAAATAAGAGAATCAGATGATCCGACATGCAATTTTTTAATGTGTAGACTGTTAATAATATCCATTAACTCTATTTGAAATATGGGTTTCCATTCTTCATTCATTATGAGCAACCTATTTTAGCATTATATCTTTGTACATTACGTCCAATATCACGTAGCTCTCTCAACCTACCATTAGCTAAATTACGCAAATCTGTTTGTTGTGTCTTGGCATGAGCTAAAACAGAACGTACACCTTCATTGGCTTTATTTAAAATATCATTTCTAAATTTCATATCATTTTCAAAGCGCTCTTTTGCTAGTGCGATGGCTTTTGTTACTTTTAGACTACCTTTCTCATTTCGAATTGCATTAGTAAAGGTTATACCACCTTTGTGATGGGGTCTTACTGATAATTCAACACCTCCAGGAGCATAAAAATGCAATTCTTTTTGGACAATATCATCATAGCCAGGTGAATGGATCTGCCATGTACTATAACCCCATCCAAGTGGACCAATCCAAGTAAATCCATTAGGTGCATACTGATAAAGATTGTATCCGCCGGCTAATCCAATCGGATCCGGCTGGGTAAAGCAACCTGTTTCCGGATGATAGTACCTGAAAGTATTGTAGTGCAGTCCGGTTTCTCTGTCTAAGTACTTTCCCTGATACCTCAAGTTCTGTTGTATCTCTGTTAATCCAGAAAATCATCTTGTTCAAGATAATACATCATAGCCTCCAGTAAATCGTCTTCTGAGGCATTAGGGTGATGTTCCAGTTTATTAGAAATGATATCCAAAAATGTTGCGTACTCCAGCCAAGCTAGATATTTATCTTCCTGTTCATACATATCTTCCTCTTCATCTCTCGTTTCAGAAAGATAATAGTTGGCTGATTCAATGCATTTCTTCGTACTATCAAAATCTAAATCAACATAAATATACCATACTTCAAATTTAGATATATTTTTAGAAATCTTCAATAAATTAGCAAATTCGATTGCAGCAACCATATTTGCCTCAGTTTTATCTACATTTTGTTTCACTAGCTCAGCTGGTATACTGCTCAGTTCGGTGTTTTCGGCTTGCCGACCGTGTGCATCTTATATATGTATCATTCGCTACGGTTCAGCTGTTAGATACGCAATTCGCTCAGGCAGTAATCGCTCTATCCCTGACTTCGTAATGTTATATGATAGTGTAAATACGACTTCTTGCCATTATAGATTATTATTGAAAGCTATTAACCTAATCGGTTCATTTTTATTTAAGATAAATAATTACTTTCATTATCTAGTGATAGTAAATGGATTATCCAGCAATTGATAGTGTTCTAAGAAATAATATGCCACTATAAGTTAAAGTAAAAACTTCTTTTACATCCATTTGTCCAACTGTGTTTGTTAGAAAGTCAATAAAACGAATTCCTTTATTTTAGCTAAATATTTCGGTTAACTTTATCTAACACCTTTTTCGTAATGACAATGTTCAAGCATTTGCTATTTATTTTGAATACACCAATCATAACCACGAATATCTAACGTAGTGCAGGAGCTGTGCGAGCATCTTTATCAGACTTAATAGGTGGTTAAGAGAATTATGGACAATATGTTTAGTGTGTTGAATGAGGGTTAAATATTAAAAAAGCTGGTGAGATTTAATGATTTACCCAGTTTTATGTTAAGAAAAACACCTTCCCAATAAATATTAAACATATGAAAATAATCGTTTTTGAAGATATTCTAAAAAGTCATTGGCATATAATTGGCGATTATTTCCAATTGATATGTAGACTTTTTCCATGTCATTAGTATCAAAAAAGAACTCTTCGCCAAAATCTGTATTGGACAAAACAATTTTCCCTGATTCCAAATTATTATTAGCTATCATATTTTGATAAACTATATCTCCACCGACTGCTTCATTAAATGGAAGACAATAAATACTATATATTTCTTCCCCGCAAATATCCCCACCACCATAATTATTTAGAAACCATTTATAATCAGCAGGAAAACTGACTAACAATTCTTTTTCAGCAGCATCAATCCAGTCGTTACCGGGAGCATCATCAGATGTCCCCATGTTTATTAAATCGGAATATTTTTCAAAAAGTTCTATCAATTCTTCTCTTTTCATAATTTGATCAAGTATTTTTTTGTATTCACAAAAGTCATATTTCTTTCGGGATATATAGAGTATGCGGGAACCATAATTGTTACTCGCATTTAGCCCATTAGGTAATTTATCTAACTTTGTAATTGCATTTAAAGTACCTCGTATAGAATCCACTGGTAATGGAACTGTACCATCACTTTATCTTTGTGTTCCAGAATAACTTGGACTCACCATATTACTAGAGTTATGCACATCTTTAGAATCATGATTCTGTGTATTGAAACCTTTTGTGTTATTATTTCTTCTGAATATTATTAAAAGTGTCGTCCAAAGAACTTCAATATAATTACCATTACTATCTTTTTCTTTGTTCTATAACACGATGTTAGATAATTAGAATCAGCTCAATAAATTTATAGTTTAACTAAATATATATCATTAAAATTATTTATATAACCAATTAATATTTTTTTTAGTAAGTTTATCAGATAGATTTTTAATACACTGAATTGCTGAGTATTTATATTTTTCTACCATCTCTGCAGAATGATCTTTGGCAATTAATTGTAAAAATTCTTCTAAATTACCTAA
>CALYQD010000004.1 GCA_945280365.1 uncultured Apibacter sp. | reverse complement strand
TAATACTATTCTTATTTCCCTTTTTTATAACTCAATTTTTTCCTCCCACCACTCACTCATCCCTTTAATTCATTCTCTATTCATCTTTATATTATAACTTATTCCTTTATTATTTTAGGATGTTAGACTATATATAGTAATTTAATAAAGACTATCTTTGTATTAAAATGTAATACACATCTATAATTATGGCTAAGGCTAAAACTACTTTCTTTTGTCAAAATTGCGGAACACAATATTCTCAATGGCTAGGTCAATGCAAAGTATGTGGTGAATGGAATACCATTGTTGAAGAGATTATCGATAAAGGCCCGAATAACTCTTTGTCTTATGATGGTTCTCCTATTAATAAGAATAAAATATATAAAATACATGAAATAGAAGCAAAAGATGAATATCGTATCTTATCAAATGATTCGGAATTAGACCATTTATTGGGGGGAGGAATCGTTCCCGGTAGTGTAATATTAATTGGAGGCGAACCCGGAATTGGTAAGTCCACTCTTTTGTTGCAAATTTCTTTACAAATACCTAGAAAAGTTCTATATGTTTCCGGCGAGGAAAGTAGTAATCAAATAAAAATGAGGTCGGATCGACTTTCCATTACAAACTCCGAATGTTATATTTTAACTGAAACTTCGACCCAAAAGATTTTAAAAAAAGCTCATGAACTAAAGCCTGAGCTCTTGGTTATAGACTCAATCCAAACTCTTCATTCTTCTTATATAGAGTCATCACCCGGAAGTATATCTCAAATTAGAGAATGCGCCTCCGAATTGATTAAGTTTGCTAAGGAAACATCTACGCCTGTATTTTTAATTGGACATATAACTAAAGAGGGATCTATTGCCGGTCCTAAAATTTTAGAGCACATGGTTGATGTGGTCCTTCAGTTTGAAGGAGATAGAAATTATGTATATCGTCTTTTACGTGCAAATAAAAATAGATATGGCTCTACTTCTGAACTTGGAATTTATGAAATGCTTACTTCAGGATTGCGTCAAGTAAAAAATCCATCTGAAATTTTAATATCTAAAAAAGATGAAAGTTTGTCGGGCAATGCAATCGCTGTTACATTGGAAGGCTTACGCCCTATGTTGGTTGAAATTCAAGCATTGGTATCAACAGCTGTTTATGGAACTCCCCAACGGGTTACGACGGGTTTTGATGTAAAACGGTTAAATATGTTGTTAGCTGTTCTAGAGAAAAGAGCAGGTTTTCATTTGGGAACTAAGGATGTATTTTTAAATGTTACTGGAGGTATACGAGTGGATGATCCTGCTATAGATCTAGCCGTTATCTGTTCTATTCTATCTTCTAATGAGGACATTTCTTTGCCTGATAATTGTTTGTTTGCAGGTGAAATAGGACTCAGTGGTGAAATAAGGGCTGTTAATCGTGTTGAACAGAGAATTACCGAAGCCGAAAAGCTTGGTTATGATGTTATTTTCATTTCTAAGTATAATAAGATTGATTATAAGAAATATAATATCAGGATTGAATTAGTTTCTAAAGTTGAAGATGTTTATAGATTATTGTTTTAATTGAATTTAATTGAAAATACTAGTACATTCAATTAATGGTAATTTTTTAACGTTATTTTGTTTTATTTAATGTAATTTTTTTTAGTGATATTTAATTAATCTAATCAAAGAGATTTATTATTATATAGTTTATTATCTTAGCGGTAGATTTAATTTTGTTTAAATTTTATTAATTTAATGTTAAACACACTGTTTAAATGTAACTTATAGTTTTTATTTTTTTTATATTTGTTGCACTACCACTATAATTATACTAAAACTATGAATAAAGATACATCAAAATATTCTACTATAATTATTACTGATAAGAATTCTTTTGAATCAAGAATTTTTTCCGTGAAAAACAAGCATATTAAAAATTTCTTTCTTTATAAAAAGATAATTTTATTGTCTTTTATAGTTATATTTTGTCTTGTTGCCGGATTGATTAGTTATATAAGCTATGTTTATAATCAAAAAGAAGATTTACATGTTAAAATTTCTAATCTTGAGAGCAAATTGGATTCTAAAAAACTTAATGAAATGATTCTAAATCTTAATGAGGCTGAAAAGTCGTTGATTAAGATTGAAAAATATCTTAAAGATCGTCAGGTTAAAACGCTACCAACTTCCGAAATTAAATTAAATAATACTGATAATATGGGGGGAGAATATTATCCTGTCAACGATTCTAACTTAAATTTGATTGAGAATAAAAAAGAAAGAATTTCTGACATTTTAAAAAAAATACAATATGTTCCTATAGGTCTTCCTCATATTGGAAGAATTACTTCTAATTTTGGCGTAAGAGGTAATCCAATGAAAAAAGGAACAGGTTCTGAATTTCATCCGGGTTTAGATATTGCCGGTAATATTGGGGATCCTATTCATGCTACAGCTAATGGCGTAGTTATTTTTGCAAATGTTAGAGGTGGTTATGGAAACTGCATCATTATAAAACATAATTTTGGATACGAAACTTTATATGGTCATTTATCCAAAATTAATGTTAAAGAAGGACAAAATGTAAAAGCTGGAGACGTTATTGGGCAACTAGGAAGTACCGGACGTTCAACAGGCCCTCATGTTCATTACGAAATTATATACAATAAAGAAAAAGAAAATCCTAATAATTATTTAGATATAAATTAATTAAAAAATAAACTACTATGTTCAAAAAAAAAGTTACTGCTCTTGATATATCTACGGATAATATTACTACTATTATTGCCGAAGATTGTAAAGTTGAAGGAAGTATAGAATGTAAAGAATTTATAAGAATTGATGGTCAAGCATTAGGGGATATAAATAGCTTATCCGGATTGGTTATAGGCCAAAATGGAAATATTAAAGGAGATATTAGAACCAAAGAACTTATTGTATACGGCAAGATTGAAGGAGATATCTATGTTGATAATTTAAGCCTAAAAAATTCGGGTACGATCATAGGAAACATGTTAGTAAAAAGTTTCCAAGTTGAAAATGGTGCCTCATATAAAGGCACCGTAAGTATGGAACAAAATTCAAGTTCTATATCTAATGAGGATGTTTCATAGTAGTAGGGTTATTTATAAAACCCTACTACTATGATTAATAAAGAAAATTTAAAATTTTCGTTTTAGGATTTTTTATCTCCTATTTTATAGGCACTTCCTAATGAGGAATTTTTAGATATATATATGGTTAACCAGCGATATAATGTATTCAGCCTGTTACCTATAGAAACTAACGATATAAGGTGTATGGATGACCAAATAACCCATGCGGGAAATCCTTTTAGAAATAAGGTGGGATGTATAAGATCGGCTACAGCCTTATTTCTTCCAATAACCGCCATGGACCCTTTATCTTTATAACGAAACTCTTTTAGTTTTTGATTATTATTAGTTATTTGTTTCTTTAAATTATCTGCTAAGTTTTTCCCTTGTTGCATTGCTACTTGCGCAAGTTGAGGATGTCCTCCGGAAAAATTCGGATCGGCAGTCATTATACAGGTATCTCCAACAGCATAAATATTTGAAAATCCTTGAACTTTATTATAGGCATCTACTTGCATACGTCTTCCTCTTCCATAAACTTCTTTAGGTATTCCTTCAAAAATTCTTGAAGTAACCCCTGCTGTCCAAATGATAGTTTTGGTTTCTATTTTTTCACCATTGGAGAAATAAATCGCATTTTCATCACAATCTTTAACTTGTGTATTTATCAAAATTTTAACTCCTAATTTATCAAGAGCATGATATGCTTCTTTATGAGACTTATCACTCATGGGACCGAGAAGTGCAGGACTACCCTCAACTAAATACACTTGAATTTGTCCTTTTAAATCTTTATAATCAACATTTTCAATATAATTGATAATTTCTCGAATTACTCCGGCTATTTCAACTCCTGCCGGCCCTCCACCGGTTATAACTAGAGATAAAAATCTTTTCTTTTCTTCTAAATCAGTCTCTCTGCTAGCTGCTTCTAATCTTTCTAGAAGTATATTTCTCAGTAGTAATGCATCGTTTAAAGTTTTCATTGGAAAGGCATACTTTTCCAAATTTCCCATTCCAAAATAATTACTTTGGGTTCCCGTTGCTAAAATAAGAATATCATACTCTAATTTTCCATTAGACAATATTACTTTATTTTCATCTGGTTTTATTTCCAATAATTCAGCTAATCGGAACTTGACATTCTTTTTATGTCTGATAAACCTTCGGAAGGGATAGCTTATTGCTGCAGGGTCCAGTATACTGGAACTTACTTGGTATATTAATGGTGGAAAAAAATTATAATTATTTTTATCAACTAAGGTAATTTCAAAATTAGAGTTGTTGGCTAACCTGGTAATAATGTTAATCCCAGCAAAACCTCCACCTATTAATACTATTTTTTTCATAATTTGTACTAAAAAATTAATTTAACGTATTGTTACAAACACATTTATTTCTCAAGAACACTAAAAAAATGTATAGCATACATTTTATCAAAGTTAAAATTTTTTTATAATTTTATTTAAACTTTTAATAAAAATTTAATGCTATCTTTGAATTTATTTTCATAAAATATGATTCAGATAGAAGATACTATAATTTCTTTAGATGTTTTTCAAAAGCAATTTATTTGTAATCTTAATAAATGTAAAGGGATATGTTGTGTTGAGGGTGATTCGGGGGCTCCTCTCGATGAGGAGGAACTTTCAATCCTTGAAGATATTTATATTCACGTATCTCCTTACCTAAGAAAGGAAGGGAGAAAGGCCATTGAACAAGAGGGTAAATATACTACGGATCTTGATGACGATTATGTAACGCCCTTAATTGAGGGTAGAGAATGTGCCTATGTAATATATGATGAGAATAATGCTGCAAAATGTGCCATTGAAAAAGCTTATGAGGATGGTAAAATAAATTTTAAAAAGCCCATATCTTGTCATTTATATCCTGTACGCCTGCAAAAATTGAGAAAATATATCGCAGTAAATTATGATGAATGGTATATATGTAAGGATGCTTGCTCTCTGGGTAAAGAACTTAATGTTAAAGTATTCGAATTTTTGAAGGAACCTTTAATAAGAAAATTCGGTGAAAATTGGTACAATCAATTGATTGAAGCCGAAAAACTTTTGGAAATTCAATAAATTTGTTTGTATTTATTTTTCAAGCAAGCTATTGATTATATTCTGAAGTTCAATATCGCTGGCAGCTATAGCATAATATTTTGCTATAGTACCATTTTGATCTAGGACCATATAACGAGGTATCCAATTTAATTCAATATATTCTGTAAATGAGTTTTTCCAACCTGATGAAAACCAATAATTCTCGCCGGAATTTAATTCATATTTACTAATACTTTTTTTCCACGTATCGAAATTCTTATCTAATGATAAATAAATAAAATCAACTTTCTTATTTTTTTCTTTAAGCTCATTCGAATTAGACATTTCCAAAAGACAATCTCTACACCACGATGCCCAAAACTTGATTACCATTACTTTTCCCTTATGTTTGTCAATTATAGATTGTATCGTTATTTCATTGTTATCTGTATCAATGACTTCTTCCTGTAAAGCCTCTTGTGAAAATTCCGTTTTGGAAATTTGCGGAATTTGTTGACTGAAAATTATGGTATTAAAAATACCTAAAAATATAGTTGTTACAATTGTTTTCATCTTATATTTTTTCGAATCTGAAATTTTCACCCAGATATACTTGACGAACTACCGGATCATTTGCTAACTCTTCGGGATATCCTTCTTTCAAAATATTTCCTTCAAACATTATATAAGTCCTGTTTGTAATAGCAAGTGTTTGTTGAACATTGTGATCTGTTATCAATATTCCTATATTTTTATTAACTAATGAGCGAACTACTTTTTGTATATCCTCTACTGCTATAGGGTCTACACCTGCAAAGGGTTCATCTAATAAAATAAATTTAGGGTCTGTAGCTAAACAGCGCGCTATTTCACAACGTCTTCTTTCTCCTCCTGATAGTAAGTCTCCTCTATTTTTTCTAACATGTTCTAAACCGAATTCTTCTATAAGCGAATCAGCCTTTTTTTTCCGTTCTTTTCTTGAAAGTTTGGTCATTTCCAACACCCCGACAATATTATCTTCTACGGATAATTTTCTAAATATAGATGCTTCTTGGGCTAAATAACCAATTCCTTTCTGTGCTCTTTTATACATAGCATCTCGGGTTATATTGATCTTATCCAAAAAAACATTACCTTGTGTAGGCTTTATTAATCCTACAATCATATAGAAGGATGTTGTTTTTCCTGCACCGTTAGGTCCTAATAACCCTACTATTTCGCCTTGTTTTACATTTAATGAAACATCTTTGACTACTCTTTTGTTTCCGTATGTTTTTATTAAATGTTCTCCTCGTAAAATCATAAGTTCAAAAGTAATTAAAATGCTACGTTTTTACCTATCACTTTTTAAAATTTTTATAAATTATTTTTTCAAAATAATCCTAAAGGTTGTCCCTTTATTAATTTGGGAATTTTGAACAAAAATTTTACCATAATGATAATCCTTAATAATCCTCTTAGCCAGCGATAATCCTAAACCCCACCCTCTTTTTTTAGTGGTAAAACCGGGTTTAAATATTTTTTTAAAATTTTTAGACTCTATTCCTGTTCCTTCATCAGAAATGTCTATAAAAATGTTTTTTTTATTATCTTGAATTTGAAATTTGATTTTTCCTTCTCCTTTCATAGCATCGGCTGAATTCTTGATGAGGTTTTCAATAACCCAACTAAATAAAGTGTGATTCAATGAGAGATAAATAGGATATTCGGGAGCTTGGAATTCAAAAATAATTTGTTTTGACATTCTTTTCTTTAGATACATAAATGCTTGGCGGGAAACCTCTACAATATCTTCTTTGTTGAGTGAAGGAGTCGAGCCTATTTTTGAAAATCTCTCCGTTATGCTTTGCAATCGATGTACATCTCTTTCTATATTCCGTACCGGTTTTTGATCTATATTTTCCCCTTTTAATATTTCTAACCATCCCATTATCGAAGAAAGCGGCGTACCAATTTGATGTGCAGTCTCTTTAGCCATGCCTGCCCAAAGTAAGCCCTGTTCTGTCTTTTTTATGGTTTTAAAGTACCAATAAGTAAACCATACAAATAGTACTATTAATATTATTAATACAAATGGATAATATCTTAGCTGATTTAGAAGTACTGAATTTTTAAAATATACATATTGATTACCAAAAGGTAAACTAATAAGAATAGGATTGTATGATTCCTCCATTTCATTCAGCTCATTTTTTAACTTTAATGGATCGGAAATAATTTTTTTATTTACATTCTTAGAATCAATATAATTCCCTTTCTGATCTACTAATATAACGGGGATGGTTGTATTTTGCTCAATAAGCTGTACCAAAAAAAATTGTGTGTTCGGAGGAATTTCCGTTTCTGTGTTTAATAATTCCAAGGTTTTAGCATAATTGGCAATCTTTACAGATTCTTCATTTTTTAGTTCTTCTACTTTACTGTTAGAAAAAAGTATAATAAACAATGCTACACAAAGTGCTAATGCATATCCAGCCCAATTTCGTAATCTAACGCTTTTAAAAAATTTCATTATCAGAATTTTTTGCTTTCATATATTAAACGTATACGAAATTTATTAATTAATTTAGAAAGGGTAATCAATAGCAAAATTAACTTGTGGCTTAAGCAAATTAATATATTTAAAGTACCAACGATCATTTTCATCCCTTCTCGGATCATGAAATTTATAGGCAAAATCAAATCGTATAATGAAATTGCTTATATCCCAACGAATTCCCCATCCTCCTCCTATTCCCAATTCTTTATAAAAAGATTTTATATCAAACTTGTTAAGAGAATTTTTGTTAATTCCCCAGACATTTCCTGCATCTGTGAATAAAGCTCCTTCAAATCCTTTACTTGGTAAAGGAAACCTATATTCAAGCTGAGTTAATAACTTAAAATTATCAATAGCTATTAATTCATATCCATTTTTTCCTCCTAATTTTGATGTTCCGGGACCGAAACCGAACGCTTTCCAAGCACGCACATCACTGGGTCCGCCTACAGAATAACTTCGGTCGAACGGCATACTGAAAGAATTTCCGTAAGGTATCCCAATTCCGCTAAAAAGTCTTGCATTAAATGATCTTTTGCCAGTAAAAATCCAGAATTTTCTAAGGTCTATATCAAATTTGACATATTGTGAATACGGAACACCAAATATTTGTTTTATAGTCTTATTATTGGATGTGGTAAAGTCTTTGAGCGTTTTATTAAATAATGACAACATATTACCCGCCAATTCTACTTGCGCTTTCATATAAAATGGATGTTTTCCGGTAAAATACCCTAATCTTTGGTCATAGGTAAAATCATATTTGAATGATGAAATCAATACATTTTGTGTAAATCGGTACCGTCTAAATTCCATTAGATCATAGCTGTTCGCAAGATTCAAATCCGTTGTTCTTAAATAATCTTGAAAATCTATATTATTTTGTATTTGAAATAATAAATCACTGTCATTATGATTTTTCTCGTATTCTTCTTTAGCGGATGGATATTGTTTAAAATATAAACTATAGACATCATCTCTTACTCTACTATCTTGTTCGTATATATTAAAATAGTTATTCGGATTTAAAAACTGTGTATACTGTAAGTTCCATAAAGTAATTTGATGTATTGTTGATCGTGTTGGATTAAAATTATATAATAATCCTGTATTGTAGCTTCGTTTATCTAATCCTATATTGTATTGTGCATTATATCCTACAGAAATAGCGGAAGAAGGCCCCCATGCTTTCGGTATAATGTTTTTTGCATTGATAGGCAATATAAGTTTAGGAAAAGACAAACTTGCCTGTACTGAAAGTTCGTAAGCGTTAAAGAGTTTATTATTGTTCTTTTTTGATTGAATATTTCCTAATGAACCTCCAAAGCTGACACTTAAGTTCTCTGCTCCACCGAATAGGTTTTTTGCTGTAAAGGTAAGGTTTGGAGTAATTCCAAAATTTGCAACGCCTGATGTAAATGCCTCAAATCCTAATTCATAGGAATATTTATCCATAGGTGAAAGAATAATATTGGAGATTAAGGTAGAATCTGAATCTTTTTCCGGAACGGTATTAAATCCTAAGATATTAAAATTATTTACTTTATATATATTTCTTCTGGTACGAGTTTCTGCATTTAAGTTATATGAATGCCCTTTTTCAATGGCCAACATATCTGCTAAAACTCTATTTTTATATTTATCCCCTAAATGGTTTACAATAAACGCAATGGTATCTTTTACCATAACTTTAGTTTTCTTGCCATCTACCAGCTTGACAAATTTTTTATTAGTTACATAAAAGCTAGAATCCACAATAGAGGTTGTTTTTTCATCGGCTTCATTATCTATAAGAGATACGTTTATTTTATTATATTTAAATCTTTTAAATTTATGTACTAAAGAATCCTTTTTAATGGTATCATCCTTTTGATTGGTTGTAACATCTCCTAGCTGACTTTTTTTGATTGATAATTTTACTGGAACATCATAAACATTTTTGGCTGTATCTACATAATAGATCACTTCATCTTTAAGTTCGTTAAAACGATAATAACCCATATTTTTAAATCGATTTTCTAAACGAGAAATCTCATTTTCAATCACATAAGCATCTAACCTATCCCCTCTCTTCACTAATGAACCTCTACTGAAAAAATTCGAAATATATTCTTCTTTTGATAATTCTCCTGATTGTGATTTTCGAGTTCCAGCTTGTCTTCTTCTATTCAAATAACGATGATATAAATCGTCTTTCATTTCATCGGCAATATCATATATAATAGTATCCATGATCATGGGACGACCTAGTCGAATAGTATATTGTACATGGGCTTTTTTTCCTGATGTAATAATGGTGTCACTAACATTTGATTTTCTCCATCCCCTGTTTTTAAAATATTGTTCTATATTTTTTGATGAAGTTTTTGATATCACAGTATCCACTAAAACGGGTGCTTCTCCATTGTTATAAAAGAAACGGTCAAACCATCTTGATTTGCCCACATATTTTTCTAAATTATACTTGATATAAAGAGAATCAAGCAATTTTTGTTTTCTTTGTTTCTGACCTACTTGATAATATTCCGCATATATTGAATCAAATGCCGGATTTGATAAATCATAAAGCCATAGCCCCAGCGGAACTGTGAAGAGTATTTTTTTATTGGACTTTTGCTTTACATAGTCATCTAATTCATCCTCAAATGGTTCCTTGTATTGATTAAGGATTTCTTTCCCGTTTTTATTTAAAAATGGATTTCCGTATTTATCCAAATATGGTTTTCCTTTTTTATCAACATATTTATACTTATTATCAATGAATAAATGTCCATTTTTAGGTACTTTATTAGTTCTACATGAAAAAATGAGAAACAGTTGAACAAAAATCAATAATTTTACTATAATATTGTATCTTAATTTCATTTTTATGATGTCTGCCAGTAAAATTAAAATTATTCAGTCTCTTGCAAAAAAAAAATATAGACAAAAATATAATTTATTTGTGGTCGAAGGTATAAAAAGTATTAAAGAATTTATCTTTTCAAACTTTTCTATAAAAAGTATTTACAGTACTGTCCCGATCTCTTTCCTAAAAGAGTATCAGTACCAAATTATTAGTACAGAAGAATTAAGAAAAATTAGTTTTTTAACTACACCGCATGATGCATTAGCCTTATTGGAAATTCCTTCGAATAAAATCGAAGCAATTAGTGGGATTCAATTGGTATTGGATGAAATCCAAGATCCTGGAAATCTTGGAACAATAATTCGGCTTGCAGACTGGTATGGAATAAAACAAATTTTATGCAGTAAAGGAACTACCGATGCCTATAACCCGAAGACGGTACAAGCGGCCATGGGATCATTGAGCAGAGTAAATGTAGTTTATACAGATATTTACAACGTTTTATCTCATTCAAAAATCCCTATATTGGGAACAGATATGAAGGGTGAAAATCTTTATACTACTAATTTACCTGAAAATTTTTATATTGTAATGGGGAATGAAGGAAATGGAGTTTCAAAAGAAATGAAAACATTGTGTAATCAAACACTTACCATACCGAGATTTGGCTTGGAACAAAAAACAGAAAGCCTTAATGTTGCCATGTCCACTGGGATTATATTGAGTGAATTTTTCTCCAGAATTGAAAAATTAAAAATTAAAAAAATATGAAATGGAAAGCCCATATTTCTAGTGAATATGACTGTTATACCGATATTTTTTATAAAATAATTGAAGATTTTGATTCTTTAGGAGAGATAATATTTCAAGAAAGAAACACTCTACGTAAAATCGTACATCCGATATTAGGCACTTTAGCTGTTAAATCTTTTAAAAAACCGCATTTTATTAATCAAATTGCATATGCAAACTTTAGAAAATCTAAAGCATATCGATCTTTTTTCCATGCTGAAATCTTAAGTTCTAAAGGTATAAATACACCAAAACCGATCGGTTATTTTGAAGAATTCAATTTATCTAGAATTGAACATTCTTTTTATTTTTCTAATTATTTTAATTACGATTTTACTTTTCGGGAACTAATTGAACAAAAAAACATCTTTACTGATTGGGATTTAATAATTAAAGAGTTTACCCAATTTGTATTTAAAATTCATGAGAATGATATTTTATTTAAAGACCTTTCTCCCGGGAATGTTTTGATAAAAAAAGAAAAAAAGTCGTATATTTTTTATTTAATTGATTTGAATAGAATGAAATTTCAACCTTTATCTTTAGATCAAAGACTTCAAAATTTTATTCGATTATCATTAACTGATGAAATGATTCCTATTATCGCAAAGGAATATTCTTATTATAGCAATAAAAATTATAATTTTATAATTGATCAATTGCATAAAAAAAACAGTATATTTATTAAAAAAAAGGAAAGAAAGAAAAAAATAAAAAAATTTTTAGGTAAAACCTAATCCTTGTTTTTCTCCAAAGAACTATCTTCAAAAGTCTTTTAAAGAATAATAAATTTGAATACTCTAAGTTTTAACTTCTTTTACTAATAGTTAAAAATATCAATGCATATCTATGATTATATATACGAAAACCGGAGATAACGGTACCACTGGATTATATGGTGGAAAGCGTGTAACAAAAAACCACATTCGAGTTCAAGCTTATGGTGAGGTAGATGAATTAAATTCCTATATAGGACTTATTAGAAGTTATAATACTTATAGGGAAATCGATGAACAGCTACATGTGATACAAAATACTTTATTTAATATTGGCGCTGAATTAGCAACTCCGTCTGATCGAATGTTTTCTACAAACGGAAAACCGAAAATTTCTTGTTTAATTTCCGATAAAAAAATATTTTTATTGGAACAATGGATAGATATTATGAGTGAAAAGGTTCCTCCTCTGAAGCAATTTATTCTTCCCACTGGAAATGTCGCCACTTCTACTTCTCATGTTGCAAGGACTATTTGCCGAAGAGCAGAAAGAAGCATAGTGACTTTAAGTGAAGCTGATGAAATTCGTCCTCTTATAATAAAATATTTAAATCGATTATCCGATTATCTATTTGTTCTTGCCAGATATTTCGGGTATTTAGCGAATAACAAAGAAATCCCATGGAATCCTAATGAGTAAAGCACTTCTTTTTTTAAACGGAAAAAAACCTAAGACAATACCTAAAGATCTTGAGTCTTATTCAATTATTACATGTACTGATGGTTCATACACAAGATATGTTAATAAATTTCCTTTGTCTGTAACTTACATATCAGGGGATTTGGATAGTATTAATTCATCAAATGTTACTTCGTCAATTAAAATAATTGAAACGCCGGATCAAAATAAGACTGATTTTCACAAGGCATTAGAGCTTTTATTAAAACAAAATATATTAGAAGTAGATGTATATGGAGGAAGTGGAAAAGAAAGCGATCATTTCATAGGAAATTTGTCTACCGCTTTATTTTTTAAAAATAAACTTCGAATAACCTTCTACGATGATTTTTCAAAATTCTTTTTTTCTAATAAGGATACTAAGCTTATAGGGGTAAAAGGAAAAATTATTTCTTTAATTCCTTTTTTTGAGGCTAAAAATATTTATACTCAAGGATTACAATATCCGTTATTCGGAGAAACACTCCTATTTCCTCAAAGGATAGGGACACGTAATGTCGCCTGTGATGATAAAGTTAGTATTTGTTATACTGAAGGGGAACTTCTTATTTATATTGGTAAATGATATTCTCAACTTATATCTGAGAATAAAATATTTTTTTATTCTTATTCTTGAAAATATGTCATTGAAATCAAATTATTGAATATGAAGAATAAAGAAACTATTATTATGATATGTGAATTTTAATTTTTATTGAGGAAATAAAGCTCTAAATCATTTAAAAAAATAAATGATTATAGAAGCTTTACATTGGTCCTTATTAAAATATTATAATGGGTAAATCTCTATTAAAAGGGTTTTCCTCCTGACATTTGCTTAGCCATAGCCTGCATCATCATCCTACCTTGTGGAGTTTGCATCATCTTCATCATTTTACTCATCTGTTCGAACTGTTTCAACAGTTGATTGATATCTTGTATGCTTCTTCCGCTCCCTTTAGCTATCCTGTTCTTTCTGGAAGTTGTAATGATTGCCGGATTTCTTCTTTCTTCCGGTGTCATGGAATAAATCAATGCTTCAATATGCTTAAAAGCATCATCGTCTATATTAATATCTTTTAAAGCTTTTCCTGCACCGGGAATCATTCCAAGCAAATCTTTCATGTTTCCCATTCTTTTAATCTGCTTTATTTGATTTAGAAAATCATCAAAACCGAATTGGTTTTTAGCTATCTTTTTCTGTAGCTTACGCGCTTCTTCCTCATCGAATTGCTCCTGTGCTCTTTCCACTAAAGATACCACGTCCCCCATTCCTAAAATACGATCTGCCATACGAGATGGATAGAAGATATCTAACGCTTCCATTTTTTCTCCAGTAGAAATAAATTTGATTGGCTTTTGAACTACCGTGCGTATTGTCAAAGCGGCTCCACCACGAGTATCACCATCCAATTTAGTTAATACTACTCCATCATAGTTCAGCACATCGTTAAAAGCTTTTGCTGTATTCACTGCATCTTGTCCTGTCATGGAATCTACAACAAATAAGGTTTCGTCAGGCTTAACTTTCTGATGAACATTTCTGATTTCATTCATCATATTTTCATCTATTGCCAAACGTCCAGCCGTATCGATTATAACTACATTAAATCTATTTTGTTTAGCATATTCTATAGCATGGCTGGATATTTCAACCGGATTTTTATTGTCAAGTTCAGTATATACTTCTACTCCTATCTGATCTCCTAAAACTTTTAATTGATCAATAGCTGCCGGACGATAAACGTCACAAGCTACTAACAAAACTTTCTTTTGTTTTTTTGTTTTTAGAAAATTGGCTAATTTCCCTGAAAAGGTGGTTTTACCGGAACCTTGTAATCCGGCTATTAATATCACTGAAGGATTCCCGGATAAGTTTATTCCGACATTTTCTCCTCCCATTAGATCGGCCAATTCATCGTGTACGATCTTAACCATAAGTTGACCAGGTGTAACTGAAGTAAGTACATTCTGCCCCAAAGCCTTATCTTGGATTCTTTTGGTTAAATCTTTGGCAACTTTATAGCTAACGTCTGCATCAACCAAAGCTCTTCTAATCTCCTTTACGGTTTCTGCAACATTTATTTCGGTAATCTTTCCACGTCCGCTGATGTTATGTAGTGCTTTATCTAATTTATCTTGTAAATTCTGAAACATATCCGTTACTTGTAATATTTGCAAAAATATAAAAGTTTTAGTTAATTTAAAAATATGTAATACAGTAAGTAATTAGAATGTACGTTTCTTTGCAAAAAAAGTTTAAAAATGTATATTTGCTTTTGTATTAAATAATATAAAAACAACATGTTTATTTATAAATACATGATTTAAAAAAACATCTAATTTTATCTATCATGAATAAAGTATTAATTACAGGGCATCAAAATCCTGATACAGATACAATTACTTCTGCTATTTCCTTCTCTTATTTGCAAAATAGTTTAGGTAAAAATACAGAGGCAGTTGCTCTAGGTACCCCTAATGAGGAAACCCAGTTTGCTCTTGATTATTTTAAAATAAACGCTCCAAGAATTATTTCCAGAGCCTCTGATGAGACCAAAGATATCATATTGGTAGACCATAATGAATTCCAACAATCTATTTCAGATATCGAAGAATTAAATATATTAGCTGTAATTGATCACCATCGTATTGCAAATTTTCATACTTCGGTTCCTTTATATTATCGCGCCGAGCCGGTAGGATGCACTCAAACTATAATTCTGAAAATGTACAAGGAAAACTCCGTTGATATTCCACCTGCTATAGCAGGGTTGATGTTATCCGGAATTATTTCCGATACTTTGTTATTTAAATCTCCGACATGCACACAAGAAGATATTAATGCGGCTCAAGAATTGGCAAAAATTGCAGGAATTGAAGCTGAAAAATACGGACTAGATTTTCTTAAAGCCGGAACTAATCTTTCTAATAAATCTGCTGAAGAACTGATTTCTCTTGATGCTAAATCTTTCGAAGTTAACGGAAATAAAATACGTGTTGCTCAAGTAAATACTATCGATTACGATGATGTCTTTTCTAAAAAAGACAGTATTGAAGATACTATCTCCAAGGAAATAAATACTCAGGGATACAATCTCTTCTTATTGGTAATTACTAATATTTTAGATAGTGATTCTAAAATATTAGCAATGGGAAATGCTGCATCTGCTGCGGAAAAGGCGTTTGGAGTTCAATTAAGTAACGGCGAAGCAATCCTAAAAGGAGTGGTTTCTCGTAAAAAGCAAATTATTCCTCAGATTACGGAAGCCTTATCTTAAATTATAAAATATATTTTATATAAAAAACACATACAGAATTCATGTATGTGTTTTTTATTATATATTCTTTACAAAAGATACCTTTATCAAACTAGCTTTTTCATAGTAATAACAATTCCATAATGCATGGCTTCATGAGTATTGTTAAGAGTTATAGCATCTTCAATTGATGAAATTTCAAATCCCATTTGAGATTCATATTTCGTGTACGATATGAATTTATTTTCATTATAATCACTTTCTAATTGGTCAATGGAAGTAATAAGTTTATCCTTTAAATATTGAATTTCGTCTTCTGTATTTATAAATCTAGGATAAGTTCCTTTTTGATAATTTTCAATCCAGTCATTGGTTATAAGCGGGGTCAGTCCTGACATCGTATAATGCAAGATTTGTTGAGAAACCAATATATGAGCAACATTCCAAAATATATTATTTTTAAAACCTTTCGGAATCTTTTGTATTTGATCCATATCTAAATCATCAATTTCTTTTACTAATGATCTGCGATAGGTTCTAAGAATTTCAAAATTTTTTTTCACTTTAAAAAGAATTTAAACAAATATATTAAAGTTATTTAATTAAAAAAATTGAATCGATATTATTGGAATTTAGCATTGAGAAATCATTTATTATCAAATTTGCAGTAGACAAATCTTGATTACCTGAAGCATCACTCTGATAACCAACACATAATATTCCAGCTTTATTGGCTGCAATAACTCCGTTAGTCGAGTCTTCTATGACTATACAATTTTCTTTGGGTTGACCTGATAATCTAACTGCTTCCAAAAAGATAGCCGGATCAGGTTTGGATTTTGGAAAATCTTCACCACTTACGATATGTTTAAAATAAGGAAATAATCGGAATCGGTCTAAAACTTTTGTTAAAGTTACTCTTGCAGAAGATGTAGCTAATATTACTTGAAAATTATTTCTATATAAATCTTCAATAAGATTTCTTACCCCTGGCAATAAATCGAGTTCCTCATCTTCTTGGAAAATTTTATTGAATATATCCCTTTTTTGCTGAACCAATTCTTCAATTCCTTGTTTTAATCCATATTTCTGTTTTAAATTTTGATATAAATTTTTCGTTGATAATCCTCTAAAGGTCTCATATTCTTCTTGTGATATATTCAATCCGATATCTTTAAAATGCTTTTTAAATGATAATTCATGAATGGGCTCCGTATTTACGATTACCCCGTCCATATCAAAAATGACTGTGTTTATCATAAAGTTTATTTTATGTGTATTTACTGTAAATGTTTTGCATCAAATAATTTTCATTTTTTTAGAATTACGATAAAATTTCTAAATAATAGGTAGAATTAAAAGCTCAAATTTAAGAAATATTATTTCTATGGCTGATTATTTCTTTGTTTACTACCTACCTGTATCTTATAGGTCTACTTTATACAAATTATTTGCTTGATTGACTGCTAATATTGAAATATTTATTGTTTACAAAATATAATACTATAAAATCTATACAAATATTTCATACAATTATCTAATTTTGTTAATTAAAAACCGATGTAATGAAAGCTTATATTATTGTTATTGGAGATGAAATTCTTTCCGGGAGAACTTTAGATACAAATTCTAATTTTATTGCTAAAAAACTTGACCAAATAGGAATTTCTGTCAGCCAGATTTCAACTATTTCCGATAATCCGAATTCAATTATAAAAAAATTAACGGACGCTTTTGCTTCTGATAATGATTTTATAATAACTACCGGAGGATTAGGCCCTACTAAGGATGACAGAACCAAACAGACCATTGCTAACTTTTTATGCGACGAATTGATTCTAAACCAAAAAACTTTAGATTTCATTACGAAATTATATTGCACTAATGGTCGCACTATGAATGACTTGACTAAAAAACAAGCAATGGTTCCTTCAAGTTCAGAAGTTATCATAAATCGATACGGCACCGCTCCAATTTTATGGACAAAAAAATTTAATAAGGTATTAATTAATTTACCCGGAGTACCTTATGAAACTCAAGCTATGATTGATGAATTTATAATTCCAAAAATAAAAAAGGAATATAAATTACCTTATATTGTAAGACGTTCCGTAATCGTAGTTAACTATCCTGAAAGTGATTTAGCCATTACCTTGAACAATTGGGAAAGCCACCTACCTGATTTCATATCACTATCGTATTTACCATCGGGTGCGCGAATTGAGCTTAGACTTAGCGCTAAGGGAAATAATAAAGAAATATTGGAAAAGGCTATAACCAATGAAATTGAAAAGCTATCTTCAATACTCAAGGAAAACCTTATATCTGCCCAAACTACAAATATTGTTGAAATCATTGCAGATTTCTTTACAAAAAACCATCTGACTTTGTCAGTAGCAGAAAGTATTACCGGAGGAAATATCTCCCACAAGATTACTTATTTAGCTGGATCTTCTTCTTATTACAAAGGAGGTATAACAGCTTATAGTTCAAAAATCAAGGAAAGTATTTTACAAATTCCCGAATCTTATATCGATGTTCATAAAGTAGTTAGTGAAGAAATAGCAAAAGAAATGGCTAATAAATGTGCTAGTTTGTTTAATTCAACGGTTGCCATTTCTACTACAGGAATAGCCGGTCCAGGATCCGATGAATTTAATGATCCTGTAGGATTGGCTTATGTAGGTTTATATATGAATGGAAAAACATATGCAACAAAGTACTATTATCCTAACGTAACAAGAGATGAAATGATTAGCCGGATTACTAATAAGGCACTAGAAATGATTTACTTTAAAATTGTAAAAAATAAATGACACTTTTCTGTATTTATTTGGTATAATTTTAGATTTTATACAGACATATTAAATCATATGATTATGGAAAAGAGAAAATTAGGTCCGACTGATTTAGAAGTTTATCCTTTTGCTTTTGGAGGGAATGTTTTTGGTTGGACTGCCGATGAGAATACTTCTTTTGAATTATTAGATCAATATACAGAATTAGGTTTTAACTTTATTGATACGGCTGATGTATATTCTGCATGGGTACCCGGAAATAAAGGAGGAGAATCCGAAACGATCATTGGAAAATGGATTAATCGGAGAGGAAACAGAGACAAGTTAGTAATTACTTCTAAAGTAGGTGGAGAAATAGACAGTACTCATAAAGGCTTAAAAAAATCATACATTCTCTCAGAGATTGAAGAATCGTTAAAACGTTTACAAACTGATTATATAGACTTATATTTTACTCACTTTGATGACCCTGACACATCTATTGAAGAAGTTCTAGAGGCCTATCAACAATTGATCAAAGAAGGTAAAATACGTTATATAGGCGTTTCCAACATGACTACAAAAAGAATATTACAATCCTTAGAAATAAGCAAAACCAATAACCTTCCCTCCTATTCAGTATTACAACCAGAATATAATTTATATGATCGTGAGAAATATGAAAAGGAATATGAACCGTTAGCTGAAAAATATAAGTTGGGAGTTATGACGTATTATTCTTTGGCAAGTGGTTTTCTAACCGGTAAATATCATTCAGAAGAAGATTTGAATAAAAGCAAAAGAGGAGAAGGATTAAAAAAATATCTAAATGAAAGAGGTTTGAGAATTATTAAAACTTTAGAAGATGTAGCTGCAAGAAATAGCGCTACACCGGCTCAAGTATCCATAGCTTGGATCATTCAAAGACCCAGTGTGACCGCTCCAATTGCAAGTGCTTCCAAACTAGGACAGTTAGACATATTAAAAGCCGTGGATTTACAGCTTTCCAAAGAAGATATTACGGCCTTGAACGATGCGAGTAAATGACCTCTGAACTCATAAAAACCTAATCTCCTCAAATAAAAAAAGTGTTCAAAAAACTGAACGCTTTTTTATTTTTATAAAATAATCAAACTATATTAATTGGAATTATAATATAAATATATAATTTTTTCATTTTTTAAATTGGTTTACTATTTTCATTTTATTTTTACTCTAATTTTATTTCTTATCTTTGCAAAAAATTTTATTTAATTTCATGGAATTATACTACTCATTTTCAATTCTTATTATTTTAGCTGCTATTTTTTCATATATTAATGTTAGATTTTTAAAATTTCCATCTACTATTGGAATTATGATCATCGCATTAATTATGTCAATTATTTTAGTTCTTTTAGGAAGTCTTACCTCAAAACCTTTAAATGATATTGCTTCCCTAATCAAAGGATTTGATTTTACTGAAATATTGATGGGATGTATGTTAAATTTCCTGCTTTTTGCCGGAGCTATACATATTAATATGTCAGATTTAAAAGAGCAAAGGCTTCCTGTAATAATATTTTCCACATTGGGAGTGATAATATCTGCGATAGTAGTGGGAACAGGACTTTATTACACTTCTAATTACCTTCTTCCGATTATAAATGTACATACCGAAATACCTTTAATTTATTGCTTACTTTTTGGAGCATTAATTTCACCTACAGACCCAATTGCTGTATTAAGTATATTGAAACAGGCTAATGTTTCAAAATCATTAGAAACCAAAATTGCCGGAGAATCATTGCTTAATGATGGGGTGGCCGTAGTGTTATTTGCAATATTAGCGAATCTTGCCAATAACCCAGTTGTTGTGGCTACCGGACATATGGATTTATCATTTGCCCATATATTTGATTTATTTTTAAGAGAGGCTATAGGCGGTTTATTATTAGGAACTGCACTTGGTTACCTTGCTGCCTATGCCATAAGAACTTCTAACGATTATAAAGTTTCTGTATTAATTACCTTGGCCGTTGTTATGGGAGGATACCTTATAGCTAGATCGTTGCATACCTCTGCGCCACTTGCTATGGTGGGTGCCGGACTAATCATAGGAGAATCAAGAAGAAAATTAGGAACTACTGAAAAAAGCAGCGTAGGTTACTTCTGGGAATTGATAGATGAGGTTATGAATGCTATTTTATTCCTTTTTATGGGATTTCAACTTTTACTTATTGATGATTTGATTCATTACTGGCTTTTAGGTATTATATGCATTATTATAGTTTTATTTGCCAGATACATTTCAATTAAAATCCCTACAATAATTATTCCTTTTAAAGAAAAGTTCAGTAAAGGAACTATTGCTGTATTGGTTTGGGGAGGATTAAGAGGCGGTGTTTCAATAGCTTTAGCGCTTACCGTTCCAGATAGTGATTATAAGGAAACTATTATAGCCGTTACTTATGTAGTAGTCGTATTTTCTATTTTAGTACAAGGATTAACTGTTGGAAAAGTAGCTAAAGATATACAATAGTATACAGTTTATATTCGATATTTTAAATGATATCAATTTAAACTATAGAAAAAGTAACTGTTTTTTAGTAAAAACAGTTACTTTTTCTATATAATACTGCTCCCCATCTTATTTACAGTTTTAGTAAATTTTATTATAAAAAATTTTATCTAAAGTTATCTATATTACCAATTTATATCCTTATTTATTTAATATAATTAGTAAGAATTTAAGAATCTTCATTCAATAAGAACCAATTTCATTTTAGTTTATGTGATTTATCTCACAATAAGTTTATTTTATAATATTCTAAAATAATCACATTAAAATGTGATTTAGATGGCATATTTATTGTTTAAGATATAAAAAAACTACAAGATAATTACACTTCTTTCATTAACAAAAAATATTAAAAACATATAAAAATTTTATATTAATGCAAGGAATGGGTATTTTATGGTCTATAATTATTGGAATTATAGCCGGTTTTATTGCAGGAAGAATTATGCGCGGAAGCGGCTTCGGCATGTTTGTCAATTTGCTTGTCGGTCTTATTGGAAGTATACTCGGCGGATGGATTTACAGCCTATTTGGTTTTTCCAGTGGTGGTAAATTAGGAATGCTTTTAATGTCTGTAATTGGTTCTGTAGCCCTTTTATGGATTATATCATTATTTAGAACAAAATAACCTTATAATAAAATGTCATGAAAAAAATAATTTTAGGAACTTTCTTGGGTGCAGCTATTGGATATATCGCCAGAAAGATGCAAGAAGATGGTTTTTTCGATCAAGTATCTAATGAACTAAATAAATTTACCTCTAAAACTAAGAAAAATTTAAACAATATGGTTGATGTGGGTAAAAATGAGGCTGAATATCTAAAAGATAGAGCAAAAAAGTATGGGGAAAAAGGTGAAAGTCTTATTCAAGAAGATTAAACAATGAAATAATCCAACAATACATCCATGTAGCAGCTTATTAGCTGCTATTTTATTTAGTGTTCATTAATGCAGTATATTTATTTATGTGTGTATAATCACATTATATAAAAAATTATTAATTTTATAGCGCGACCTATTTACTTCATTTGACAATTTTATAACCTTTTAAAATTAAGATAACTAAAATATGAGATTAACCGGTACTCCTATTGAATTAGGAACTGAGAATATTGGAAAATTATTAAAGCAATATGCCATCCCTGCTATCATAGCAATGATAGCCTCCTCTCTTTATAATATTACCGATAGCATTTTTATAGGACATGGAGTCGGACCATTGGCTATTTCCGGATTAGCTATCACCTTTCCCCTCATGAATCTTGCCGCTGCTTTCGGCTCTCTTGTAGGAGCCGGTGCCGCTACTTTACTTTCTGTCCGATTAGGCCAAAAGGATTATACTACGGCAAACAGCATTTTAGGAAACGTATTCATTATGAATTTAATTATTGGTATTTCCTTTACTATTGTTTCCTTACTATTTCTAGACCCTATATTATACTTTTTCGGTGCCAGCAAAAAAACACTTCCTTATGCCCATGATTTCATGATTATAATTCTGTCAGGAAACGTGATCACTCATATGTATCTCGGATTAAATTCAATGTTGCGCTCTTCCGGGAAACCCAGACAGTCTATGTATGCAACCATATTTACAGTACTCATAAATCTAGTTTTAAATCCCTTATTCATATTTGTATTTGGCTGGGGTATCCAGGGAAGCGCATATGCAACTATCATTTCACAAACAACTATATTAATATGGCAGATCTATTTATTTTGCGATAAGAATAATTTTATTCATATTCAAAAAGGCATATTTAAATTAAATAAATATATAGTAAAAGACTCTTTATCGATTGGTATGTCTCCTTTCTTAATGAATGCTGCTGCATCTGTTATTGTGATAATTATAAATCAGGGATTATTAAAATACGGAGGAGATCTTGCCGTTGGAGCTTATGGAATTGTTAATAGGATCGCTTTTCTATTTGTAACCGTTGTATTGGGACTAAATCAAGGTATGCAACCTATTGCCGGATATAATTTCGGAGCAAAATTATATTCGAGAGTTACAGAAGTATTAAAAAAAACGATATTAATTGCAACCCTAATCATGTGTACAGGATTTATTATAGTTGAGTCTGTTCCTCATGCGGTAGCTTCCATATTTACAACTGATAAAGAACTCATCGATATTGCATCTCTAGGGCTGAGAATAGTTTTTATTTGCTATCCCATTGTAGGTTTTCAAATCGTTACTTCAACATTTTTCCAAAGTATAGGAATGGCTAAAAAGGCTATTATTTTGTCATTAACACGTCAAATTTTGTTTTTAATCCCTTTTCTATTAATTCTCCCTAGATTTTTTGGTATTGCAGGAATATGGATAAGTATGCCTGCAGCAGATTTTTTCGCTACTATTTTGGCTGCAATTATGCTGCTTAAACAATACAAAGAATTTACTAAACCGAAATCCTGATAAACTAATATAGATATGTTATGACAGAAAAATATTTTATTACCATTGGTCGACAGTTGGGAAGCGGTGGCCGGCAAATTGGAAAGAAACTTGCTGATGCTTTACACATCTCTTATTATGATAAGGAAATCATCAATTTAGCTTCTATAGAAAGCGGTTTAAATCCCGAGATTTTTGAGCAAGCAGATGAAAAAAATTGTTATAGCTTTTTCGAAAATTTCTTAGGAATGCAACTTTCTAAAAATTATTTAGGAAACGAAAATTTATTTGAAATACAAAGTGAAATTATTAAAGAGGAAGCTCGTAAAGGTTCCGCTTTATTTGTGGGTAGATGTTCCGATTATATTTTACGTGAATTCGAAAGACGAATCGATATATTCATAACCGCTAACAAAGAAGACCGCATTAGGAGAACTTCTCAGAGAAAAAATATTTCGTTAAAAGAGGCTGAAGAATTAAATTTAAAAATAGATAGAAAAAGAAAAGAATATTATAACTTCTATAATAAAAAAAATTGGGGGCATGCAAATTCTTATCACCTTTGCATAAACTCTTCTGTTTTAGGAATTGAAAAAAGTGTAAATCTTATTAAATCATTTGTTGAACAAAAATTTAATCTTTAAAGAATTATAATAGATTAATTTTTTAAATTCCTAAAAAATGTAACAATTACTAGTTATGGAAATTTATTTTGAAATAAATATAAAAATTTAACCCCTATGGTTTTCAAATCATTAAAATATATTGCAGTATAATTTTAAAAATACCTTGATAATGACAAAAGTATTATATTTGAAAAAAAATAAGATTACTATATGAAATTGCTTGAAGGAAAAACCGCTATAATTACCGGAGCAACCAGAGGAATCGGAAAAGGAATTGCAGAAGTATTTGCTAAAAACGGGGCTCAGATTGCTTTCACATATGCATCATCTGTCGCTAAAGCAGAAGAATTGCAAAAAGAGCTTGGTAACCTTACTAAAGTAAAAGGATTCCAATCAGATGCTTCTGATTTTGAATCAGCACAAAAACTTGCAGATGATGTTATCAAAGAATTCGGTCAGATAGATATCGTAGTTAATAATGCAGGGATTACCAAAGATAACTTACTATTAAGAATGAATAAAGAAGATTGGGATGAAGTGATCCGTATAAATCTTGATTCGGTATTTAATCTTACCAAAGCAATCGTCAAACCTATGATGAAACAAAAAAAAGGGTCGATTATCAATATGAGCTCTGTAGTTGGTGTGAAAGGAAACGCTGGACAAGCGAATTATGCCGCATCCAAAGCAGGAATTATTGGTTTCTCTAAATCAATAGCATTAGAATTGGGATCAAGAAATATTCGTTGCAATGTAGTTGCTCCGGGATTCATCGAAACCGAAATGACGGAAGCATTAGATGAAAAAACTATTCAAGAATGGAGAGACAATATTCCTCTAAAAAGAGGTGGAACACCGGAAGATATTGCCAACGCTTGTCTATATCTTGCCAGTGATCTATCAAGTTATGTTACCGGACATGTACTTAATGTGAACGGTGGTATGCTTACTTATTAAACAAAATATATGGATAAGGTATTATAAATAAGAGATTAAAAATTTTAATCTCTTTCTTTTTTTAACTTATTAAAATATGTATAGCAATAAATTATCAGTACAATTATTAGGAGAAGTTTTATATCGATACGATATTACTGACATTATCATTTCTCCTGGCTCCAGAAATGCGCCTTTAACCATACATTTTACAAATCATAAAGAGTATACTTGCTATAGTATAGTCGATGAACGTTCTGCCGCATTTTTTGCTTTAGGTATGGCTCAATCCAAAAAAAAGCCAGTAGTCATCTGTTGCACCAGTGGAACGGCTTCGGCCAATTATTATCCGGCCATTATTGAAGCGTTCTACCAGAATGTTCCTTTATTAGTACTTACAGCAGACAGACCCGAGAATTATGTAGATATTTTTGACGGACAAACAATTCGACAAAAAAACATTTACAGTAACCATATTTATGGATCTTTTCAGCTATCTGAATCGGAAAATGAAGAATCAATTACACAAAATTTCCTGGATTTAAAAAAAGCATTACATACGTGTATCTTAAAATCCGGACCGGTACATATAAATATTCCATTTTCAGAACCATTATACAAACAAACTGAAAAAATAGAAATTATTATTGACAAACTAGCTCTTCCGTATAAAAGCTATAATTCGGACTTATATTCTCCTCTATTACCTACTTGGAATCATTATTCTAAAAAGATGATCCTTGTAGGAATGCAACAACCTAATTCGAAGCTTACTCATTTGCTTGAAAGATTGGCTGATAGAGAAGATACGATTATTCTTACTGAAATTACATCAAATCTCAACTCCAGCAAATTTTATCCTACTATCGATCGCTATATGTTCCCATTCGGTGAACATAAGATGGAAGAGTATAAACCCGATCTACTTCTTACCATAGGACAGAATATCGTTTCCAAGAAAATTAAAGATTTTTTACGTAAATCAAATTTACAGGCACATTGGCATTTGGATGAATTTTGGCATCCCGACACCTATTTTTCTTTAACTGAAAAAATAGAAGAAAATCCCGTTATTTTTTTAAAGAAATTAGTGAAAATTTCGCCAAAAACTTCTACTTATTCATTACTCTGGAAACAATTAAAGAATGAACGCGAACAAAGACATCATGAATTTGTTGCTCATCTTCCGTTTTCAGACTTATGGGTAATAAAAACCTTGGATAAAAAAATACCTGATTCGTATAATCTTCAACTATCCAATAGTTCCATGATTAGATATGCGCAATTATTTAATTTTAATTCTAAAAATAAAATATTTTGCAACCGAGGAGCCAGTGGTATTGATGGATCTACTTCCACTGCAGTCGGCTTTGCCGTTGCCGATCACCATCCTACTGTTTTAATAACCGGCGACATTGGTTTCTTTTATGATTCTAATGCTTTATGGAATAAATACATCCCTCATACATTTAGAATTATTCTCATAAATAATGGAGGTGGAGATATTTTTAAAATCATTCCGGGACCCGATACATCAAATGCTTTAGATGAATTTTTTGTCACTCATCACGACCGTACTGCTCAACTACTAGCTAAAGAATATAATTTTGAGTATTTACAAGCTCATAATCAAGAAGAGTTAGTAAAACACTTAGAGTCATTTTTTAATTCTTCCCATAGACCTAAATTATTGGAAATTAATACAGCCGGACAGCCAAATTCAAATCTTTTACGAGAATATTTCAATTATTTAAATCAGGAATAGAAATATGAGAATTAATTTATTTACCCCTATGCGGGAAGAAAATCAAAAAATAATGGATGCTATAACAGAGTTTTCATCGCTAAAGCATTCATATGAAGTCATTGTAACTGGAATTGGTCGTGAGAAAATTGCAAAATCCCTGGTCAATAAACCAAAATCCGATTTAGATATTTTAGTGGGTTTCACGGCAATAACCGGAATTGAACAAACCATGCCTAAAGAATTACAAAAAGGCTGCTTAGTAGAGGTAGTAGCTTCTTCTTTATATGGATATTCGGGTGAAATTTTTGAAAATGGAAAATTGTTACTTTCCGCTTCCCGTACCCAATTCCCTACTCTCACTTCCCTTACTTCCGATAAATTTGTGACCACTTCCCATTTACCGATTGGCACGCTTATTAACATGGAAGATTATAGTTTCATGTATTTGAAAAGACCCCATGATTTCATCATACGGATTATATCTGACTTTTTGCCTCACCAGGATGAAATAGATTTTTTTAAGGTTATTGAGGATATTTCTTTTACTCCAGTAATTGAATTTTTAGAAAGTTTGGAATCATAATTTAAACTGATTCTTACCCATTTATATTATTTTAATTTAAGTTTTACTAATTGGTTATGATATTCTGTTTCTATGATTCACTCGGTTTTACCATTTTAACTTGATCTGCTTTTTTACAGTTGATAGCCGTTTGGCAATAATAATTATAGTTCTCCTCCTTAAATAATTTTTATAAATTATCATGAATAATCCTTTCATTTCTCAGAATTTAAAGCCATAGTAGCGTCATCACAAAATAAATATTACGGATTCTAAGAGGAAAAATTCTCATTTAAATAATTTATTTTAAAATTAATTTACATGCACAAACTTGAAAAATTAAGCACTTATTTTATTAAGAATTTTGTGTATCGTTTAATATTCTTTCCGTCTTCATTTTCGAATTTCTCTTTTTTTATATTAAGTTAATAATTGATTAGCTTATATATTTTTGAAAGTTGAACATAATGATTGGTCTCTCCATACCAAGGTAGATTTGTTTAATATTATTTGTAAAATCCGTATAGTCAGTTTTTTTGGTTTGAAAAAATATCTTCTCCTGTCCAGAGTAATTTGTAATTTTTTACTAAAGAAAAACATTCTAAATGATAGATTTACACTATGATAAAAATTCACAGCACTTATTACATCCTTCCCTTTTGAATTAAAATTCCAATTTATATTAAATATAAAATTTTTATTCTTATCCAAATAAAAGGAATTATCTGTTGAAAAATAGAATAACCAACAAATATTTTTGATCTTTCCTATTTGTAAATTATCCAATTTATATTCGGAATATTGAATATTATTTCGTTACTACTTTCCAATCAATAAAGGAATAATAAAAAATGTATAATGCGATTGTTTTACATCCACTTGTAAAGATAAATTCCATGAATCTTTTTTGTTTTTTAAAAAACAATACTAATTAATCCGCTATTTAATTATGAATCATATTGATAGGATGGATTTGTAATTATTTCTATACTTCTTACCTCATCTGACGGGATACTTTTTAAGTAGTTATTCAACGATTCTCCTGATAGTTCAACTAACCTGTTATCAACAATTATTTTAGCTAAACTTTTCCCTATTATTTTGATATTATTCCCTTCAACTTTTATTTTTGGAGTCTTCACTAATACATTAAAACCTGTACCTAAAGTGGATACCATAGATTTTTCTACATTCAATACCGTTATGTCTATTTTCCTCTCAATTATTTTATTTTTACCCTTTATAATTACTTGCTGTATTTCTTTACTTTTATAAAGCTTTATTGTACCTAAGTCTATATTTTCTTTTATTATTAAAAAATCTGCATATAGCTCTTCTTCATTTTCTTCAATTTTATATTATATAATCCTGGATGCAAATCTTTGAAAATAAAAGAATTTTTATCATCTAATTGAGTGGTAATTGTAATAGAATCTTGTTTAGCTAAAGTGATTTTTACAGAAGTGTTTAATATATTTTCAGCAAAAATTAACAGTTCCTTTTTGAAAAATTTTCCGAGAATAGCTAAGAATAGTAAATAAATATATAAAAAATAAATTTTCAAAGCTTTTTTATAATAAAAGGGATATAAATAATAATATCTTTATTATTAAATATTTATTGTATTTTATAAATAAACATTTGAATAGAGCACTAATTTTTCAATAATCAAATTAAAATAAATATAGATGCTCACTTACTATTTTTTATTCTATTTAGTATAAAATTATATTTTTATATTATTGCGTTTAGCAAAAATTCTTTTCACATAATTTTTGTTACATTTTAAATTTAACTATAATTTAATAGAAAGAGGAATACTATTTATAAAAAATCAAAGTGTAAAAAACTGTATTTTTGTAAAATGAAACTATTGAGTTACAATGTTAACGGAATAAGAGCCGCCATAAATAAAGGCTTAGTAGAATGGATAAAATCGGCAAATCCTGATATACTTTGCTTACAAGAAATTAAAGCTCACACAGATCAATTTGACGTGTCACAATTTGAAAGTTTAGGATATCATTCTTATTGGTTTTCCGCTGAAAAAAAAGGGTATAGTGGTGTAGCTATATTATCAAAAGAAAAGCCTATATCTGTAAAATATGGATGCGATAATCAAGAATATGATCAGGAAGGAAGAGTATTGCAAGCAAATTTCAACAATTATTCGGTGATAAGTGTTTATGTTCCTTCCGCAACTAATATGGCTCGTCTAGGATTTAAATTAGACTTTTGCGAATACTTATTAAAATATATTAAAAACTTAGAAAAAGATTATCAAAATCTTATTATAAACGGAGATATAAATATTTGTCACAAAGCCATCGACATTAATGATCCAGTAAGAAATGCTAAAGTTTCAGGATTTCTACCTGAAGAAAGGGAATGGATGGATCGATTTTTTAAACAATGTAATCTTGTTGATACCTTACGCGTTTTCAATCATGAACCTTTTCAATATTCGTGGTGGACTTATAGGGTAAAAACTGCGCGAAACAACAATAAAGGTTGGCGAATAGATTATTCATTGGTTACTAAACCCTTAGTCAAACATTTACAAAGAGCTTATATTTTAACACAAGCCATTCATTCGGATCATGCCCCTGTAGGGATAGATTTCGATCTAAATAAATTACAAAATCTTTAATTAAATTATCTAATTATGAAAAAAGCAACTTGCATTATTTCTCTTTTGGTAATTGCTACCTCATGTGTACCGCAATCCAAATATGATGAATTAGAAAAAAAATATTACGCATCCTTACAGGGAGAAAGAAAAAGTCAGAAAGCCATTCAGGAGAAAGAAGATGCATTAAAATCGTTATCAGACCAATACTCTTCATTACAACAGCAGCAAGAAGCTCTTGCAAAAAAGAAAGCTCAATTAGATGCTGAATATTCGGATCTTCAAATTGAATATGCTACTAAGCTGAAAGATATGGAAGATTTGAAGACTAAAAATGCACAAATTTCCAACGAAGTCCAAACCACCGAACAATCTAGAAAAAAAATCCTAAATGAATTGGAACAAACCCAAGGTCAATTACAAGAAAAGATTAAAAGGATAAATGAACTGGAAGGATTAATTTCACAACAAAAGGAATCAGTTTCGAAATTAAAAAACAAGCTACAAATAGCTTTAAAAAATTATGAAGGTAAAGGAATAACCGTCGAAGAAAAAGAAGGAAATATTTATGTTTCTATGGAGAATAAGCTTCTTTTCCCATCGGCAAGCTGGACTGTAGAGGCCGAGGGTATAAAAGCTCTACAAGACCTTTCCGAAGTTTTATCTAAAGATAATAATCTAAATATTATAATTCAAGGACATACCGATTCTGATAAATATGCCGGTAACGGAAACATAAAAGACAATTGGGACTTATCTGTAATGCGCGCTACTGCTATTACCAAAATTCTTCAATCTGAAGGGGTATCTCCCAAACAAATGACAGCTTCAGGTAAGAGCGAATACGCTCCATTAGCTAATAATTCTACTGCTACAGGAAAAGCTATAAATAGAAGGGTGGATATTATTATAGCCCCCAATTTAAGTGAGATAACAAAGATTTTAAACGATTTGTAATCATTGATAGATAATGCGGGTTGTTATTCAAAGAGTTTCAGAATCGTCTGTTAGGGTTGAGAATAAAATAGTGGGTAAAATTAATCAAGGATTACTATTATTTTTAGGCATTGAAGATGCGGATAATCAAGAGGATATAGAATGGTTGGCTAATAAAATTTGTAATTTACGAATATTTAATGACGAAAAAGGTATCATGAATAAATCTCTCTTAGATATTCAAGGAGACATATTATTAGTTAGTCAATTTACCCTTCATGCATCTACAAAAAAAGGAAACAGGCCCAGCTATATAAAAGCAGCAAAACATGAATATGCTAAGACCATGTATGAAAAATTCAAAGATTATCTTTGTCAATTATTAAAAATATCTATTCAAACAGGAGTTTTTGGGGCAGATATGAAAGTATCATTGATCAATGATGGCCCCGTTACTATAACAATAGATTCTAAAAATAAAGAATAAATAGGTATTTCAAAAGCGTGTATTTTATAAAAAATATATAAAAGCAAATGTTCTCAATCCATTTTTTTACATAAAAATATAATTTGAATATCAAATAAAAAAAACCTGATTACTATTCTAATCAGGTTTTTTTAAATAAATATGATTTAATTTAAATTATATTAATATTTAAATCCGCCATTTCTTGCTTATATACTCCATTCACCAGTTTGTCTCTTACAGCTTCGAATGCTTGAAGAGTTTTATCTATTTCTTCATCTGTGTGTGAAGCTGTTGGTATTAAACGTAAAAGAATCATTCCTTTTGGTATAACCGGATATACTACCACACTGGTAAATATTTTATAATTTTCACGGATATCTTTTATCAATAATGTTGCTTCAATAGCATCTCCCTGCATGTATACAGGAGTTACACAAGTATTGGTTTTGCCTATATCAAATCCTCTTTCTTTAAGGCCTTCTTGAAGTTTTTTTACATTATGCCATAATCTATCTTTAAGTTCAGGTTTACTTTTCAGTAACTCCAATCTTTTTAAAGCCCCAATAACCATAGGCATTGGAAGTGATTTGGCAAAAATCTGTGAACGTAGATTATATTTTAAATATCGGATAATTTCCTTATTAGATGCTACAAATGCACCAATTCCTGCCATAGACTTTGCAAAGGTAGAAAAATAAACATCAATACCGTCTTGGCATCCTTGTTCTTCACCTGCACCTGCTCCAGTTTTACCTAACGTACCGAAACCATGAGCATCATCTACTAATAATCGAAAATTATATTTCTTTTTAAGCTCAACGATTTCTTTTAATTTTCCTTGCTCACCTCTCATTCCAAAAACCCCTTCAGTAATCACCAAAACTCCTCCCCCTGATTCTGCTGCGTTTTTTACTGCTCTTTTAAGGTTTTTTTCTAAGCTTTCCATATCATTGTGCTGATAGGTAAATCTTTTACCGAAATGAAGCCTTACGCCATCTACAATACATGCATGGCTATCAACGTCATAAACAATCACATCATTTTTGGAAACAAGAGTATCAATTATTGATAGCATACCTTGATAACCGAAATTCAAAAGATATGCCGCCTCTTTATTAGCAAAAGCAGCAAGTTGTTTTTCCAATTCTTCATGGTAATGGGTCTGCCCAGACATGGCACGAGCACCCATCGGATACGCCATACCATATTTAGCGGCAGCTTCGGCATCAGCTTTTCTTACTTCAGGATGATTGGCTAGTCCTAAATAATCATTAATGCTCCAGACTATCATGTCTTTACCCTTGAATTTCATTCTCGGACTGATTTCTCCTTCTAGAACAGGAAATATATATTCACCTTCCCCATAGTCCGCATATTTAGCAAGAGGACCGGGATTATTTTTTATTCTCTCAAAAATATCCATTTTTATTATTTAACCAAAGTTACTTATATTTTTTCTACAGTAGCGTGTGATTCTAATCCATTCAATTTGCTATTAACAAAACCTTGAGATGACATCCATTCATCACTAAAAACTTTAGTCATATATCTTGATCCATGATCCGGAAAGATTAGAACAGCTACAGAACTCTCATCAAAAGTATCTGCGACAGTTCGTGCCGCTGTTAAACTTGCTCCACTCGTATAGCCTACCATCATTCCTTCTTTAAGCGCTAACTCTCTTGTAGCATAAGCACTAGGTTCATCTGATACTTTAACATATTTATCAATTACGGAAAAATCCAATGCACCAGGTATTAGGTTTTTACCTAGACCTTCTATTTGATAAGGCTTTATTTCATTAGGATCAACTTCTCCTGTTTCAAAGTATTTTTTTAATACTGAGCCTACGGCATCTACTCCTATCACTTTAATATTAGGATTTTTTTCTTTTAGAAACTGTGCTGCACCGGTTAGAGTTCCACCTGTTCCTGTACATCCTATAAGATGGGTAATTTTACCTTGGGTCTGCTCCCAAATCTCAGGACCTGTACTTAGATAATGAGATTTTGTATTTTCTTGATTAAAATATTGATTAATATATAACGAATTAGGGGTATCCGCGGCTATTCGTTTAGCAACTTCATAATAGGATCTGGGGTCATCTGCCGGAACATTAGCCGGACATAAATATACTTTAGCTCCCATTGCTTTAAGAAATGAAATTTTTTCAGGTTTTGTTTTATCGCTTACAGCTAAAATACATTTATAGCCTTTAACGATACTTACCATAGCTATGGAAAAACCGGTATTCCCTGAAGTTGTTTCCACTATAGTTGCACCTGGCTTTAATAAACCTTGTTTTTCAGCATTTTCAATTATATGAAGTGCAATTCTATCTTTAGTTGAGTGTCCGGGATTATAACATTCCAATTTTGCAAAAAAAGAACCTTTCATCCCTTCTGTTACTCTATTTAAGCGAACTAACGGCGTATTGTTAATTAACTCAAGAACATTATTATAAGTTCTAGCCATCCTATCTTATTATTAATTTATATAATTAATTCAAGGGGCAAATTTATAATTTTTTTTTCTTACAAAAAACTTAACTTAATGAAATTTGACTTATTCAAACCAAATCGAATCTTAAACCTTATTTTTTTGCTAAATTTATATAAATTCCTAATAGTTATTATATATATACTTTATTATTTCTTTATCTACTTCTGATAATTCAATCCCTCTTCTTTTCATAGACCGTTCTGCTACCTCAAAAACTTGTTCTAATTTGAAAAGAGGGCTTTCTGACCTACCTCCCCATGAAAATGATTTTATAAGGTTTGGAGGAAAACCTGGGGTAAATATATTTGCAGAAACTCCCACTACTGTACCTGTATTAAACTGTGTATTTATAGCAGATTTTGAATGATCGCCCATAATCATACCGGCAAATTGCAATCCTGAGTTTATAAATTTTCGTGCGGTATAATTCCAAAGCTTTACTTCTGCATAATTATTCTTCAAATTAGAGGCATTTGTATCGGCTCCAAGATTACACCACTCCCCTATTACCGAATTTCCTAAAAATCCTTCATGCCCCTTATTAGAATATCCCAATATTATAATATTATTTACTTCTCCTCCTACTTTGGAATACGGTCCTATAGTTGTTCCTCCATAGACTTTTGCCCCCATATTTATTTTGGAACCTTTACACAAGGCAAACGAACCTCGAATCATTGCACCTTCCATAACCTCTGTATTCTTCCCTAGATAAATAGGCCCCTCTTTGGTATTTAAAATCGCACATTCTGCAACAGCTCCATCTTCTATAAAAATTTGTGATGGATCTCCTATAATTTTAACCGTATCAGATAAATCCTTTGATTTTCTTCCTTGTGTTACTAATGTAAAGTCATAGGCTATAGCCTTTGCATTGTAGGTAAATAAGTCCCATGGATATTGTATATGAATTCCTTTGAATTCTATATTATTCTTCTTATCAAATTTATTTAATTGAAAATTTTCGAGTGTAGTTTTTGAAGCTATTAGTTCCTCATTATGATAGATAGCTTCTCCAAATTCTAAATTTTTAAGTGTGAGAATAAATTCTTGGTAGGGGAAATAAGTTGGGTTAATGAAAAAATTTTGTTCTTCTGTATGAAGGGAATATTTTTTTGAAAGATATTCTTGAGTCAAATATGAAATTTTCTCTGTCTGGAATATTGATCTCCATCTTTCAGCAAAAGTCAATATTCCCATTCTTAATTCTGCTACAGGACGTGTATAAGTTAACGGCAACAGATCGGAGTATTCTTTCCCATCAAAAAGAATAATATTCATAATTTCTACTTTATTATTTTTTCAAATATATAAAATTATATCATAGAATTTACTTTATCTTAATCATTATAATTAATTGTATTTATAAGTATATGTTGACCATATACGTATTATTTAATATAAATTATTTTATTATGCCCCAGTGTAACTCTTTATTCGATATAATGATTTTTAAAATATTCCAATCCTTCGGATGCTCCTTTCTGAATGAATATAATATCATTTCGTAACGCTGTTTCAACAGGTTTAGGATCGATTACATACACTTTTGAGGTTATAGGAACGAAGTCTAATAAAGATGCTGCTGGATAAACCTGTAAAGAACTCCCTATAATAAGAAATAAATCTGCATTTTGAGTTATTTCGATAGCCTTTTCCATTTCGGGCACCATCTCACCAAACCATACAATATGGGGTCTTAATTGTCCTCCATCTTCAGCTAAATCTCCCATATGAACATCTTGTAAGGTTTCATAAACTAATGATTCATTAGTTTCGCTTCTCACTTTTGTAAGCTCCCCATGTAAATGAAGAATTTTTGTTGATTGAGCTCTTTCATGAAAATTATCAACATTCTGCGTTATGATTGAAATATCAAAAATGGATTCAAATTCTTTTAGCAAATAATGTCCTTGGTTGGGTTCGTGATTTTGCAATTCTGCTCTACGCATATTATAAAAATTCTGAACAAGTTCCGGATTTTTATACCATCCTTCTATGGAAGCAACTTCTTGCACATTATAATTTTCCCATAATCCACCTGAGTCTCTAAAAGTGCTCAGACCACTTTCAGCACTCATTCCTGCTCCTGTTAATACAACTAATTTTTTTTTCATACTATATGTTCTCAATTAGTTAATTAATATTTTCATTTAATATAAATATTTGGTTCTATTTTTTCATCTCCTCATAAGCATTAATTCCACATAGCAGAAATTTCTTAAATTCTTTTTTATCCATATAGCCGGCAACTGGGAAATTTATTATTTGGCTATCCGGAGTTACCAAAACATAAAATGGTTGAGAGTTAGAATTAAAGTTCTCCCTTTGAAAAGTAGACCATTTATTTCCAACCGTTTTAATTTTTCTTTTTCGACCCTCTTTCAAACTTATAGTTATTTGTTCATTTTTTGGTAATTCTTCTGAGTCATCTACGTACAGTGATGCAATAATTAATTTATCATGTAAGATATTCCAAATATCTGTTTCACTCCAAACATATTCTTCCATTTTTCGACAATTTTCGCATCCATATCCTGTGAAGTCAATTAATATAGGCTTATTTTCTTTTTTTGCAATTTCTATGGCTTCATAATAATCATGTACACTGGTAAGTCCTAATACTCCTTCTGTCTGATTATTTTTATAAATACTTATATTTAAGGGTGGGGTTAATCCACTAAGTAATTTTAAATTCGGTTTTTTTGAAGGGAACAATCCGGGAAGCATATATACCGCTATACCTATAAATATACATGCCCAGATTTTTCGCCCAATTCCAATCTTTGGATGCTTATCGTCATGAGGAAATTTAATTACCCCTAATAAATAGAGCACTACTGATATGGAAATAAGAATCCAAATGGCAATAAAAATTTCTCTTTTCAAAAAGAACGTTTTTGCTACTAAATCTGCCTTAGATAAAAATTTAAACGCTAATGCTAATTCAAGAAATCCTAAGACAACTTTTACTGTATTCATCCATCCTCCGGATTTAGGCATGTTATGTAAAAATTGTGGAAATAATGCAAATATGCCAAAAACTAATGCCCAAGCCAAACCGCAACCTCCAAATGCCATGGTCAATTGGTTTGGATTTTGAATTGCATTGGCTAATATACTTCCTAATACAGGTCCGGTACATGAGAAAGATACTATGACTAAAGTTAATGCCATAAAAAATAATCCTATTACCCCTCCCGATTCGGAAGCTTTATCGGACTTATTAGCCATCCAACTAGGAAGTGTGATATTGTAATAACCGAAAAAGCTAAATGCAAATAGAATAAAAATTATAAAAAAGATAAGGTTTAACCATATATTGGTAGCTATTTGGTTAAAAATATCGGAATTTATTCCACTAATTAAATGAAATGGTAAAGTGAATAATACAAAGATTAATAGGATGAAAAAGGCATAAATCAATGCATCTTTTTTCCCTTGCTTTTTACTTTTAGCATGTTTGGTAAAATAGGATATGGTCAACGGAATCATGGGATAAACGCAAGGAGTTAACAAAGCTACCAATCCCCCAAAAAATCCAAATGCGAAAATCCACATATTCCCCTCTTCTTTTATTATTTTCTCACCACACTCTTTAGATATGGGTTCTGCTACATTTAAGCTGGGAATTATAATTTGATTTTTATTAATTGTATTAACTGCTGTTTTAGATTCGACAAAATCTTTCATTCGGTCAGAATCGATAGAGTCCACTTTAGGAGTTAATACGACCGAAGAATGTTTAATTGTATCTTTTTGTATTATTTGAGTTTTTTCTTCATATTTATCTTCCGGAGTTATTGTAAATGTAAAAGATTCTACATCAGGTGCTAAACAAACTTTATCGTTACATATCTGAAATTCGACTTCTGCTTCAAATACTACGGGATTAGTACCCTTAATCTCTAATTGTTGTCGATATTCTACCTTATTAGAATAATAAATTAAGTTTCCTTCAAATACGTCCGAGTATTCTTCGATCTTTTTACCTATTTCTTTGGTTGGACCTACTAATCGAATAGAAGAGTTTTCAGAGTACACAAATTGAGTAGGAATGGCACTTTCTACTTTAATATCTTTAGAATATACATGCCAACCAGGTTCCAATATTGCTGTAAATATGGCCTCGTATTTATTTTCCTTAGTATGCTTAATTTCAGACTTCCACTTGATAGGATTCTTTACTTGAGCCTGTACTATTATTGCAAGAGTAAAAAAAATCCAAATCAGTTTTTTCATGATAAGCGTTTGTTTTTTATAATTAGAGTTTACGTATCAAATGTAATAAATTTCGCAAATATATACCATTCGTTATACCCTAATTTTATTTTCTTAAAAACATTTTTTTATATAAAATTGAAAATAGGTGTTATATTTTTAAAAATCTGCATGATATTTATGACCTGATTTATAAATAGTTCTTTATTTATGCAATAAAAATTAAATGTGATTTATTCAAGAAATTCTTTTCTATTAGCTCAAATAAATTTTCTAAATAAATTAAATTTTTATTGAATTTTATTAGAAAGAAGCCCTTATCTGAACACTTCCCGTATGGATTGCCTGGGATTCCTCACTCTTACGACCGTCATAGATTATATTCAAGGTAAAGACAGAACTGAGTTCTCTTTGAAGATAAATTTTCCAAACACTATTCTTTCCGCTTAGTAAGCCTTCCATCATTTGACTGGAAACTAATGAATAGTTATTCCCTTTTAAATCGTTTTTAATGTATGAATAACTACCTGTAAGAGAGGTTCTTTTTTCATCATTCCAACGTAATTCTAAACCTACCTCTCTCCAATCTAAACGTTCATTTCCTAATATATTTTTTTTGTTTTGATATTTAACTAAAGTACTTAAGCTAATATTTTTTTGTATTTCATAGGTTACAGATGGATTTATTGCCGTAGTTTCTATAGTAAAGCGTTTGGTTGAAAAAAGTTGAGATCTACTTTTATCCTTTATTAAATTACTTTGAATGGCAAAAATCCAGAATTTCCATGGTTTATAATTTAATAACACTTGAAAATTATCATTATTTCTTTTTTCTCTCCCTGTAAATATATATTGTGTATTATTATTTTCCATATATTGAAAGGTTGCCATCCACTTATGAATACTTAGTCTATTAATAGATAAATTTGTGGTAAAACTTTGCGTTTGAGTTAAAAGGTCACTCTTCGAGAAGGGATTTAATTCTGCTGTTTTATTTTTTTTCTTATACGATGAAACTGATTGGAATGCCGATTGTAATCCTATTCTTTCCCACCAGCTTGATCGTAAAAATCTTGAAGGCGATATTTGTAAGCTAAAAATAAATTTATTGCTATTTGATTTTACATAATTGATATTATCTGTATATACACGTATGTATTGGGCTTGATCACTAAATTCTGCAACTTCAAATTCATCAAGCTCTTCTATTCCGTTTCCATTATAATCCGTCCATTTATAAATACCTTTCCCATCTGTTACTTTCACATATTTGAATTCTCTTTGCGCTTCTTGTCCACTAGATAACTCATAAGCTGAATTTAATTGTACCCCATTATTACATAATATTTTATTCCAACGGAGTGATCCTAATATGTAATTTTCATCATTTTGATTACTATATACTGCTTTACTATAATGAACTTTTCTATAATGAAAATCTAAGTATAAATTATGTTTTTGAGTTTTTATTAAATGATTAGTTAGTATACTTCCATAGGAAGTTGTAAAATTCTTCAGTTTACCTACGCGAACTGAGTCGTCTGATCTAATATATAATTTTAACTCTGTGGTTATTTTTAAACTATCTAAAGAAAAAGTAGTATATATTTCATTCCAGTTAAAACTAGAAGAAGTATATTCCGATACTAAATTATTTTTATTTCTATTTGATTCTCCTTTATATCCTATGCCTGTTTTCAGGCTTCCTATTTTATGATGAAATTCTGTAGTGTATTTGATAAAATTTGATTTTATACTGTCTTGTTGTGTAGTATGCAAATAACTTATTTTAGAATGAAAGTCAGTATTTTTTTTTCTATATCCTAGCAATATGTCATTTTTATAACCAGTATAGAAGTTTTTTTCGTCTAATAAATTAAAAGTGTAATTTACGATCCATTTATCATAAAAAACATTCTTCCAATTCAAACTAAATTTATGTTGATTTATGCCGTTAAATTCTTGCGAAATATTAAAATCTCTATCAAATTCTACCTCATGTATTCTTTCTAAAATATGGAAATTTTTCTGAATAAATGTATGGGATAAATTCAGATTACTTTTCCAATTATTTTTTTCATTCTTTATATCTATATAAAATCTGCTTGCATAACCTGTGTTTTTTTTATTCCCTACGGAAGAAAATGTATTTTCATCGTAATTACTTAACGCTAAATTTATCCCGACATTTCCATAAGCAAATCTATATTCGGTATTTGTTGAAACTACTTGCGTTTTTTGCGGTGGCATTAGTTGGGTTACCGGCTCGTAATCTCCTTGTAATATACCGTCAATGGGAGGAATATATTCATATACACGACCATTGACAGGTAATTGAATGATTCTATAATTTCCCTTGTTTTTTCCCATATAAGTGAAAGAAAGCGTGTATAATTCTTGCGAACTATCGGTAGAGTATTGGTAGATTTCATCTGATCCAAAGTTTATTTTTTTATACAGGATTTTATTGGGATCATATTCAGTTAGTTTAGCGTTAGATGCATACATCTTATCTTTATCATTACCTGCTTGACTAAGTACATTTTTTTGAACATCTGTTAAATCTTGATTGCTTTCTTTAGTATCATTTTCAGAAAATATATTAGCGCTAAAGCTAAATTTATCCGACTCATATTTACCGCCAGTGTTTAATAAAAAACGTGTATAAGTAGTGGTATTATAAATATATTCAACGACAATCCTACTATTGGAAGATATATAAGTTTTAGGGGTAAAGGTTAGTTCTCCCGTATTATAATTCATTATATAATCTTGATCTTCTCCTCTTTTTAATAATGAACCATTCATGTATACTTTTTCCGATCCTGAAATGACAATTATAAAAAGTTCTCCTTGCTTTCCTTTTAATTTATAGGGTCCTTGATTACCTTCAATACCATTAAATTTCATTCTATTAAATTCTCCTCGGGATAATGAACCTAAAGCGTATAAATCTGTGTATGAATTTTTATTTTTTATTCGAGTCCCTATTTGTATACCGGTAATTTTTCTAGAAAAATTACCAAAATAATCTTTATCTTGAATAAGATCTAAATGTCCCGCACGTATGTATGAACTTTTCGTTGATAACTCAATATATATTTTATCAAATTCATCTAGCCGTTGGGTATATCCGTCTGCTTGAATGGGTATATTATGATCTGAAATAGCAGCTTTTATTCTAACATCTTTACTTAATTGTCCGGATAGTTCCAGATCTAATGAGGACTGCACAGAAGCACTTTGATTATTTCCAAAAGTTATACCTCTTATTAATGTTCCGGAACTTGATAAATTTTGAAAAAATTCATTCTTTTTTTTAGAATTTTCTATTATTTCAAAATACTTTTTAGGTTTATTAATCCTTACTATAAGTGAAGTATCTTTAGAAAAAATTATTTTTTCTTTTTTTTCCGGATATATGTAATAACTAATTTTTAAATTCTGATTTATCAATGAAGGATTGAAAGATAAAGTATTACTTGATGAATCTAATGAATAAAAATCAGGATTAATTTCTTCATCATTTATATTTTTAATAGATATTTTATCGGGAATAACAATTAAAGTATCTATTTTCAAAATAGAGTCTTTGATTTCAACGATCTTATATCTAAAATTAGGATTTTTCCAATCAATAACTTGAGCATGGGCCATTATTCCCATACATATAGTAATTAGTATGAATATTGATCTTCTTAGCAATTTTAATAAATAAACGAAATTATGCTTTTTTTTGATATGAGCATAAGTAGAATTTAAATTTATTTATCTATTCTAATAAAAAGCAATATTATATACTTGAATAACGCTTTTATTTTAAGTATTATAGTTTTAATCTATACTAAAACTCAAATTCTGATTCAGGATTTTTTTTTTAGTAAGTCTAGTAAATTATAAATATTTCTTTTATTATGCTCTATAAGTTTTGAGAATTCAATTTCTGCAACTAATGCAATTTTTAACTTTTTAGTAATTGATATTAAGATAAAAATTGAATTTTTATAATTTTTTAATTCTTTAAGAAATTATTATCATTTTATTTAATGTAGCGAATAAATTTAAATTTTATTCAAACAAACATTTTTTTATAAAAACAAGTTTTAAATTTATTCTATTATTTCTAAATTAGCTTTCGCTCATTTATTTTTAAATTATACATTTTTCGCATTTAAATATCATTTTTAGATTAAAAAAAATGAATTTAAAGGCATTGACATGAAGCAATTTAAAAAGATATTAATTTTTACTCTCTATCGGTTTAATTTTTGTACTAAATATAATATACTAATAAAGTAAAAAATATGTCAAATTTTTCAAATATTATTAATAGCGATAAAACTGTATTATTAGATTTTTCAGCTGAATGGTGTCAACCATGTAAAATATTAGCACCTATTTTAAAAGAAGTTAAAGGACAAATTGGCGAAAGAATAATAATTTTAAAAGTGGATATCGATAAAAATCCAAAGTTAGCAAATTCCTATCGTGTTCAATCAGTGCCTACACTTATACTTTTTAAGAACGGTGAAATAAAATGGAGAGATAGTGGAGTTAGGACTACTCAAGAAATTATAAACTTGATTAATCAATATTCTCAATAATTTCATGTATAAAATGATTTTCATAACCTTTTTGTTGAAGATAATTATATAATTTTTTCTTTTTTAAAAATATTTCAGATTCTCTAATTGTATTCCACTTTTTATTTGCTAATTCTTTAATTGTTGAAATATAATCATCTTCATTTATCTGTTCCAATCCAATGTTTATTAAATTGTTAGGAATTTTTTTTTGTTTTAATCCTTGTGTAATTTTAATTTTACCCCATTTTTTTTGATAAAATTTACCCCTTGTATAAGATAGCGCAAATCTTTCTTCATTTAAAAAATTATTATGAATTAACCATACAATTATTTCTCCTCTTTCATCCTGATCTAAAAAAGTATATTCTTTCAATTTTTGTTCTACTTCATAATGACTGCGTTCTTGATAAACGCAATAATCTGCTAATTTCTTTTTTATGTTAGACAAAGTAAACACATTTCTTATTTAGGATACTAAAATATTAAAAAGTTTTAAATTTATGTTACAAATAGCATTAAAAATTATTTTTTTAAGTAATTTTATCACATTAATTTATACCATATGCGATTTTCTAAAATTTTTTTACTAATATTTCTCCTACAAGCTACTTTTATAGTTACTTATGCTCAAGATAATACTATAAAGCCTGAAGAAATTACTGAAAAACAGATTAATGATTTAGATAAAGATGTATATCTTGATGATTTCCAAAAATTGGAACTTCACGAATTTATATTAGAAAAAATTACAAAGGTTAAAAATGCAATAGATACAGGAATTAGCGATACTGAGTTAAGATTTTTAATGGAAAATAATAATAGAGAAATTGATTTTAAATTAAAGGAAATTTTATCTCCGGAACAATTTGAAAAATATTTAGAATTAAAAAGGGAACGGGCTATCAATAATGATCATAAAAAGAAAAAGAGAAAAAAAACAGTTAATTAAGTATATGTTTTAAATTTAAAAAAGGCGAAATACGCCTTTTTATCTATACTTAATTAAATTTATATAGTACATAGGTAAATAAACATATTTATCCTATTTTCCACACATTTTCATAAGCTACATTACTTATGGAAAGTGTTTTCGCTACAATTAAAAGATTAATTTTCATAGGTTCGTTATTCACAGAGTCAAATTCTTCCGAAAATTCTATACAATATCCTTTCTCAAATTTAACTTCTTGTAATTTACTCATAGCGTCTCTACGATAAAATATTATCTTTGCATCTTTCGTTTTTTCCGTCGAAAGCATCCAATCTACAAAATAGGGAGCTCCTGTGCTTTCAATCGTCAAATGAATTTGCCCTCCACGAATGCTAGCCTGTGGTTTTCCTGTACTATCTACTCCTTGATTAAAACTGTATTTGCACTGTAGAACATTATGTGTTTTACCATCCATTTCTAATTTAGCTAAGAATGATGACATATCTTTATTTTTATTTTGATTATATTAATTTTTGCATAAATAAAAGGGAATTAGAAATTCCCTTTTATTTTAGAAAGTAATTAATTGATGGGGTTATACCCATTCGTTAATATGTTCTCCAGTTCCCATTTTAATCGATCTTGCAGAAATGGTAAATGTTTCAGTAAGTGGATTAGTACCGGAAGCATCAAAGTTTTCTTTATACTTAACTACATATCCATCTGAAAAACTTAAATCTTTCAATGTAGCATTGGAATCTCTTTTTACAAAGATTACCTTACCATCTTTTCTTTCAAAACTGTTTGTCATCCATTCAAAGATGTCACTTTCTCCTGTAGATTCTACAGTAACTTCTATTCTTCCTCCTCTAGTTTGAGAAGATGGACGACCTGTTGGGTCTGTTTCTTGAGCTAAAGAATAATTAACATTTAAAATGTTGTAGGTCTTACCTGCTACTTCAAGTCTTGCTTTAAATGACATAATAAAAAAAAAATTATTGATTATTAATTAATAAAATTATTTATGCTTATAACACAAATATAAATATTTTAAAAAAACCTTATCCCATTAATTAATGTTAAATATTTGTTAATTTTTAGTTGTTACTATTTGATTGCATATTTGTAATTCCCTTGTTACAATTTGTAATTGTTTTTTATAGGCATCTACTTTAGCTAGTAATGTATCAATTTCAGATTTACTTTTAGCATAAGTTTTTAGGGTTTTCTTAGCATCAATAAGAGAACGACTTGTTAACAAAAAATTCGTATATAATAATCTTCTTCGTATGCTATCTTTACCAGGCATGTTTTGCTCCATTTTTATAATCATATCTATAGATTTTTGCTGATAATAATAAATATCATTATTAGGCATATCTATTGAGTCAATATATTTTTTTAATACCTCCATTTGATTTTCAAACTTTTCTTGATACTTAAATTCATATATCATTGCAGCATTCTCTTTTCTAAGCTCGTAATTTTCTTTCCAAGGTAATTGGTAATTAAAGAATATAGATATAACTATAACAACAATTGTTATTGTAAACAACGATATAAACAGAAGAAAAGCTATCCATCTATCTTTTTTATTCAATATTTCCATATAATAATTTTTTAGTCATCAAAAAATCTACTTTTTTTAGTTTTTTCAATTGGATTATTTTCAAAACTTTCTTTAATAAATATGCCTGTATCATTTCTTTTTCCAATGTAATCAAGTCTGTTTAGTGCTGCAAATAATTGTTCAATCATTTGCATAAATATATTTACCTTTTTAATTGTTTTATCAATTTGTGAGTGGTTATATCCTACATTCACTAAATCCGTAAAGAGAACTTCGAAATCTCCTTGAGAAAGTCCACACCATTCTGCCAAGTAATTCAATAACTCTTCCTTACCTGCTCCAGATTTGGCATCTACAAAATTTTTCATAATTCTTGCAAGTCTTACTATCTTATCCAACATATATGCCGGTGTGGTATATAATCCTAGCCAACGTAAAGAATTGATCTCATTCCCCAGATAATTTATAACCAAATCGGAAAGTTTCAATACCATTAATGCCAAATCATTAGTTTGATTTTTTCTATTTATTTTTTGGGCGATTTGAACGGCATATAATTCCAGTTGTCCCATGAACTTATCAATATTTGTATGTACATCTACTAAGTCTTTATGGCTATTGGTTGAGGTACATGGAGGTATATATCCTGGCTGTAAATATGTTTCTTCTTTACTCACGACAATTTTTCCAACCGTAAGCTGATAGCCTACATTTGAAGATTGATCTGATATTTGTCCTTCTTGAACCAAATGTAATTTATAGGTTGGGGTAAGAAAGGGATATCTAGGAGGATTTTCTTCTGGATTTAAAATCCCAAAAGGTAAATTTTGAAAGGGGTTAACGACTATATTGGCAAGTAAAATAATTTCTTGCTCTTCAGTCAAATCGTAAACCGCTTCAGGATAAGGCATTTGTATATCAATCGAATTAGTTAAGGGGGTAATTTCAATTCTTGCTCCATTAGGAGTTACAGCATGACATTCTTCAATTTTTACCCGTAGCAATTTATGATTATCGATAACAAGTGATATTTTTATTGATTCCATAGTATTGTATACTGGAAGGAGACCATAATTTATTGGAGTTACGTGACTACCAATGGCATCCCGCATCATATCAACAAAGTTATCTTGCATGGATATAAAATGTGACTTATTTATCTTCATCCCATCAACCCAATTAACAGGAAAATAATTTAACTTTTCTAACATAATAAAGGTTGTATTTTAAAAATTATCATTATTTCTTTCTTTAAGATTTTCTATTTTATCATTTTCTGATTTTTCTAAATTATATTTCAATTCTTCTTCAGAATTAATTAATGGTGGTGTACGCTGACATATAATTACACTGTTTTCCTCAATAGAATTTACATATAATGGATAATCCGGTTTTATAAATTTAGGTAAACCTAGATACTTACTTTTTAAGTAAAAGACCCAATGTTGCTTTTCTCCGTTATGATCAAGCAAGTTTATTGTTGAATCTGGATTTCTTAAATTATAATCATTTACAAAGTGGTAAAATAATCTTCCAAAATCCATCCGTATTGGGGCCTTGGCTCTAAATTCGGTTCTTGTATCTGAATTAGGGTCTCTATGGAAAATAAAAGTAATTACTACCATATCTCTATACTCACTATCCGGTGGATCAGGATAAGCATGTTCTTCCGGAAATTCCCAGGTTTTATATATTTTGGGCGGAATGGATATAGAGGCATTAAATGTTAAATAGATTAAAGTAGGGATCGAAAAAACTAAAGAAGAATACATCATATTGTATACATAGGTATTTCCTTTTACTATTGTATAAATAAATAAAAAAGGGAAGAGAATGTAAATGATCATTATTAGACTGAAAAATATTTCAATCCAAGGAGATTTAGTATCGAATTCATCAAAGTAATTTCTATATACAATACAATGTATAATGCCTAAAATAAAGAATATAACCTGATAAAAAATAAATATTCCAAATATCTGATTATTAAAAACTTCTGATGACCCTATAAAAACTATTAATGCTGTTATCAATATCAATATAACAACATAGGATATAAATTTATTTTTATATTTTTGTTTAAAACCATTTATTTTAGCGCCAAAATAAACAAAAACTATTACAGATAATGCCAAAATAATTAACAAACCTGCAATTATTGAGGGATCTATTAAATCCTTAAAATACGTTTTGAAGTTCATATTCGTGTGGTTATTCCTAAAATTGTATTTTGAGTTAAATTAAATATCTCTGTTTCGGTTTCTAATAATATTGATGTTTTAACATCAACTTCCATGGGTAAAAAGTAATCATAAAATAATTCTATAAATTTTTTCAATTTACCTTGATGAATATAATCTAAAAACGAAGTCTTTTTCAATGGACCGATTTTAAATTCCAAGTATAATGAATAGTCCATATATGCACTTCCTGAAATCATATCCAACCCCAATCTACTCTCTCCCAGGTTTATTTCTTGTTCAGAGCTTGATTGTTCTTTATAACCTTGTTCTGCAATTTCAACTTTTTCATCCAATAAATAGCTTAAACAATTTACAGTCATTTGTAAATTACCAACAATTTTATGTAAGTAAGGTAATATTCTGATTAATTTGGAAACCAATATTGGGGGCAAATCTCGATCAATGTGCCAAAAATCATAAAAAAAATCTAATGGTTTGGAACCATTAAGCTCAAGTAAAATTTCTTTTTCTATATTTTCTCTTTCTAATGCTTTAATGAAAAATTCATTTTCAAAAGGGAAAAAAAATTTCCTAGCATATTCTTCTTCTTTTTTGTGAGCTTTAAACTGCTCAGTCATATCTGAAACCGTTTTTTGGGGCTTTTCAGAGCTTAATTCGTGAATCAGACTTTCCGGGAGTGTATCATAAATACCATCCCTAGATAAATTTATTTTCACATATTCCGTTAAATCATAATTATAGTTTATGAGCTCTGCACCCAAAACATCTTTTCTATAAGGTCTTTTAAATTGACCTTTGTAATCTACTAATATATTTTGCTCTTTTGAATCTATTTGTTCAAGTATTTCTGAAATAATTACTTCGGCTTTTAAATCATCTTTAATACTATTTATCGTATTCTTTATTTCTTCTAATAAAGTATCTTTTTCTATTGTATTCATTATTTATTATTTTCCTGATCAATATAATAAAGTCTTCCTGCGCTGACATAACTTAATTGAAAGTAATCAAAATTAAAGTTGCTTATTATCAATCCCTGGCTTATGGAACTAACCAATATCTTATTATTCCTCAGGTATATAGCAATATCACCAATAGCTGTATCCTTTTCATTTCTAAAAAAAAGTATATCTCCTTCTTTAAGAAATTCACGTCCTGTGAATAAATTTATTTCTGGGGATTTAAAAATTCCTAGAGGAGTGCTTGGTAAATTACGTTTGAATGCGTATTCATATAAAGCACTCGTAAATGGTCCGATATTTAGACTATCCATGGTAAATCCTTTAGATGAATATGGAGTTCCTATCCATCTATCTATGAAATCATAAAATTTATAATTATTTAATTCTTCGGGTTTAATACCTAATATAATAGAATACTTTTCTTTAAGATAAATTTCTCTATCAGTTAAAGTTGTATCTTTAATGGGAAGAGTATTAGGAGTGTTAGGAGTATTAGGTAAAATACCTAATTTTGCCATTATTTCTTGTTGGTTATAAGTGATCTTAAAAGGAACTTCATTATAAAATTTTTTTTGGCACGAATACAACAAAAAAAACATTAAAACAGATAAGACAAATATATTTTTTCTCATTTTATTATTAGTCTATAAGGATAAATATTAGATGAGGATTTATCTAATTTATAAAGCATATTATCGCATAAATACTGCCATTCAAAATCCGAAATTTGGTATTCAGTTGCTAAATTTCTTTCTAAAATTATATCTATGGTTCGTACAAATCCTTTATTAGTAGAAGAATCTATTTTGGTACCTTTTTTTATTTCAATTCCTTTAATGGTAAATTTAAAATGGTTTTGGCAAAAGGTTTTTATATCTGCAAAAGTTACAATTCTACCTCTGGTTAATAAAGCTTCTCTATAAGAATCAATTTTACTTTTGGTATCCATCCTCGATTTTCCTCCAACTGTTGTGTTTATAAACATGATTGTATCTTGTTTAAAATCACTGGAACCTATACAGTCTAAATGGGTACCAACCTTCAAATCATTGGCTTCATCTCCATTTGTTACCCAATAACTAACTGTAAAGAAATCATTATCATTTTTTACTGCTGTAGATTTAGGTCTGATAATCGCATAAGGAAAATTTGATTTAGTAAACTTCTTTTCCTTTATATGTTGTTCTAATGTAGCTATGGATTTATTAATTTCTTTAATTGTTCCATCAATAAAATCTCCTCCTATAACCGTAAAAGAAGCACTTTCATCTTTTAATAGTTCAATGAGATATTGTATTAATTCGGAAGCATTTCTTTCATCAAAACGGGTAACTCCTGTGTGTCTTAGAGTAGCATCTCCAATATCTAAATTTCCTTCTGAAAACTCTTTTATATGGTATTGATAACCTCTAGAATCATTAATGCTATCTAAATCTAAAAAAATGTCATCAGAAGATAATGGAATATAATTTATAAAAGAGCCTATTGTTTGATTCTGAGTTAAAAGTCTTTTGTTTATAACCGGAATTGCATTAATATAAAACATTACATTTTCAAAAGTTTCATTAATCACTACTTCCGGAAATTGAACTTGAAGCCAGATTATATTCCCTGCCTCGTTCATACTGGTTACCTTGTCTCCAAATATGTTAATTAGCTCATCAGGAACTTTAAATACTTCGTCTTTAATAATGATGTCTTTAGTAAAATGGAAAAACTTGTCTGAATAAAAATCATTAACTTCTGAGTATAATTGATTGATTTTATTATAGTTTTTGTTTACAACTGCATCAATATCTATTGTATAATTTTCAACATTAAACCCTTCTTTATAAGGAATTTCTTGATCATTTATATAAAATTTTGCTTGTTTAAGATAATTATAAAAAATTTCTCGTTGAGAGCTTCTAACATCTGTAAAAAACATAAGCTTTTCAATTTTATCAATTCCTTCGGGACAATTAATTCCTAACCATAATGAGCCATTTTTTAAAAATCGGTTTTCTTTTGTAATTGGGTCTTTATGTATAATTCTCTTTAAAGAGTATAATGAGTTTCCAAAAGCAATATATTCTAATTTTGCTTTTGATAAAATAAACGGTAAAGTAGTTCCAAAATAAATATCTTTAACTATAGGTTGTAAGGGATCATAAATGTTTTGAATTACTTTTTTAGATCTAAATTGATGTTCAACTGATACTGTATAATTATTCTCAATCGGTTCCAAATGAATAATTGACCTTGCAGGTACAATTCCCGTATTGATTTCCGGTGACATAATTTCTAATAATCTCTCAATAATACGAGAACGAGAATTGTTTAGTTCAGAGGATATTTTTTCCAATTCAGAAGCACATGCTTCGAGTAAAAGAGCTACTATAGGATCAAAGGATGTTTCTAACTCACTGTCAGTATATCCCCATGTTTGAGCTGCTCTTCGTAATATTCTATCTTTTATTTTTTCTTTAGTATCCATGTTAAAGTTGTGAAAGTGGTCCTATAAAAAAATGTCCGTAAAAATTGAATGGACGATTAGTTTTTTTTATCAATCCTTCGATTTTCATTGTTACTTTTTTCTTTAATCTTATCGAATTATTATAAGAAGGATTCTGTCCTACCCCAATAATAACATCAACCTCCAACAGATTTAATCTACTCTCATTCACAATAATAGCTTCTTTAATATCATTTTTAAATTTATCTCTAAGACTATTGGTATCAGATAACAAATCAAAATCCATTTCCCAAATCTTACATCCAAGCATTTCATTGAATTTACATTCACCAAAAGAAGAGGTTACTATTAAATTAATATATTTTGCTATAGATTTATCTAAATTAGTTTTTTCAACATCTCTTTTTTCAATTAGTTGTTTAAAGTTTATAGGAGTGTTATAATAAATTCCATACATATCAAGCTATAATTTTTATTATAAATATATTATCTTACTAACTTTTCCACTTTTGTCTAATTCATACTCCTTTATATTCCTTTCACGTTTGATAAGATGTATTTCGACCTTTGGAATTGTTTTTATAAATTTTTCTCTATATGAAATATCGCCAATAAATTTTTGTCCTTGATTATGATCTTCTATATAAAAGAAATGTTCATAATTTGTTGGTTTTATAAAAGTTTCAGACATAATTCCTGCTACTAAAAGTGCTTTTTCAGAATTTCTATTAAGTGTATACGATAAATAATTATCTTTTTTTGTACGAAATTTGCTTACTTCAAATATTTCTTTAACTGAATTTAATGGCTCAAAAGCGATTAATGGTAACTTATATACTGTTTTCTTAAAAATAGGAATACCTAAAAAGGAAAAACCTCCTGTTTTATTGATCTTTAATTCATCAAATAATATTGAATCTCGGGTTACTTCATAATAGCTTCTTTCCTCTGTTTTATCATCTGTTACTATCATTTTATAAGCAGGCAATCTAATTTTATTAATATCCTTATTTGATGTATTAAACTCAATTTCATTTACTTTTTCATCGGAAATTATTATTGTAATTGTATGTTGATGCATAGCGGAATCAAAATCCGACATTTTTTCTCTTTCTCCATTTCCTGCATATAATGGAGATCCGGGATTATCTGTTATAGATAATGATAAACCTAATTGAGGTATTGGCATTTATTTGAATTTAAAATGATTATTTTTTAAGCATTGTAATTCGTCTTTTAACCGTTCTGCTTCAATAAATTGTAAATTAAATTCATAGTCATTATGAAAGGTTAGTAACTTTATGCTGCTAATTTCACCTTGTGTAAGGTTTTTAATGTCCTTCCTTCTAATTTTACTTATTAAATAGCCGTCGCAGTTTGGTTTATAATAATTATTCATTCTATATCGATATCCTTTATCTGTGATAAATTCCAAAACCTCACCCTTTTTTAAACAAGTATTAGGTTTAAACATCTTGATATAAAGTATTGGTCTGTTGCCTTTTCTCTTTATTATTTGAAATACTGCAAAATCATTTTTGATATTATATATTCTTTCAAAATATGGTTCTGCATAGATATAAGGCTTATTTTTTAAATAATCTATTTTTCTGTTATTAAGTGTAAATAAAGCATTACAATCAACTATTCGGGTTAGCAAAGTATCTTCAGTTATTTTTTTCATCGGTACACTTGATTGCCCGTATAATTCATAATTACCGAATATCGCGCATACGCTTACAAAAATTAATTTGAAAATTTTGCTTATAATATTCATATTGATTTTTTTTATAAAAGAGAGGAGTAAAATTTTCCTCTCTTGCTATATTCAACTATTATTTTTGTTCGTATTCTGTATCCCATTCATTTCCATCATCTCCTTTATGTCCATCCATTTTTATAAGGAAATTCTTAGCTGGGAAATAGGGTTTTAAATGTATATCTAGATAAATTCTATCTTTTTGGACTGCATCTTGCTCGAATCTTCTCACTTCAAAATTTTCAATCAATTTATCAGGTCCAGTAATACCATCTAAAAACCGTACAATTTGATTCATAATTTCTTTTCTCGTTTTTGCTGTAAAATTTTCGAATGCTCTTCGATTCAAAAAATCCATTAATACTTTGGTCACATAATCGAAAACTCTTACAACTGAATAGGTTTGTAAGCCTAAATTATCTCCATTGAATAAGGTTTTGCCTGAAAAGGCCATAACTTTACCATATTCATTAACCATGGGTATTAATCCCATACTTTCGAGATTGGCTATTTCGCTTTTTTTAAGGTCAAATTTTACCCCGTCAATTTCATTAATACCTCCAAATTTTTTACCTGCTGTAACTTGTGACATTAATGTCCCATATATCTTACCAGCCAAAGCTGCAGAAGGAGGAATGTATAAATCATTTTCCTCTTGTATTTCATTAAATTTACCTCTTCCTACTAACCAGTTACAAGTCATTAGCACGTTTGAGCGATAAATTTCACCGCCTGTAAGATAGGCTTCGTCAAACATTTCCATCACATCATCCGGTTCATCTAAATGTGCAAAATCTGTTACCAACATTACTTTATTTTCATGAGCTATTTTTGCCCATTTCTCAACAACTTTATTGCTTCCTAAATATCCTGGAATAACTAATAAGCCATAATTATTTTTTAAATCCAATCTATCATAATTATCTACTAATTCTGAATGAATGGCATCTATAAAACGTGTATTATCTAAATCGGTTAATTGCTCTAATTCTGCATTAATTATGGATACATTTTTAACTTTATCTTGATCGGTGTTTTTATAAAATAAAGCGATAGTTCGGTAAGCTTTTTCTAATTCTTCAGTTTCTCTTATTGTAGAAGCTAAATTTTTTTGTAAAGTCTTATCCGCAAGCTTACTTTTATCTTCACTTTGTGCTACCATATCTGTTAAGCTCGCATTATTTTTTAATACGTTAAGCCAAAGTTCCAAAGTTTTCTTTAAAGCATTTCGTTCATTTTTTTTATTAGTATCACTCAGAAAAATTTGACGTCTAGCTTTTCGTTCAGGATTCATATTTTGAACGTTTTCAATAGTAGATTCCAATAAATCAAACCCACCGAATTTTGCTAATTTTTCCAATCCGCTTTGAACATCATATTTTTTATTAGCTTGTTCTGATATTGGCACATCCACTGACTGGACTTGTGCTTTTAGATTTTCTTTAGCCATAATTATTTTTGATTTAATTCATTAATAAGTCCTTCTATACTTTCCATTAAAGCGTTTTTAGCTTCAGGATCTTCTAGTGCGGCTTTTAAAATTTTGTTGGTTTTAAGCTGTTTTATTATTTTTTGATATTGTTCTTTTTCAACCTGTAAATCTGTCAAAAATTTACTTTGAGCAGTTATACCTTTTATTCCAAAATCTCCTAAATTTTTAAATTTTAGCTCTTCGAATTTTGTATTTCCATCTGCATCTTCAAAATTCACTTTCACTTCCGGTTTAAAATGTTCGAATACTTGTTCAACTGTTGATAATCCTTCTACAATTTCAGGTCTTATAGGGGTTTGACCAGTTAATTTTTGAGCTATAAGAGTACGATTCTGTGCAATTTCTAATATTGCTTCGCTTGCATCCAAAGGAACTTCATTTCCTCCAATACCATAATTTTTTAACATATCTAAGTTTTTTTAATTATTGTTTTTAATTTATAATCCACCGTAAATTATCATCCTGGATATCTATTTCGACATTGTTTCCCTCTTTTATTTCTCCAGAAATTATTTTCTTTGCCATAGGCCTTCTTAATGAGGAACGAATAATACCTTTTAATGGTCTTGCTCCATAAGTTGCGTTAAATCCATTATCTACTAAAAAAGATTTGGCGCTTTGTGATAAGCTCAAACTTATGTTTAAATCTTTAACTAAGTCTAATAATTCTTTTTTCAAATGAATTTCAAATATGCCCATAGCATTCTCTTTACTTATCGGACTGAAAGGAATAATTTCTGTAAGACGTCCCAAAAACTCCGGTCTAAAATTTCTTGTCATTATTTCCATCAATTGATTGGACGAGGGTAATCCTTTTCCGTTATTAACCGATTCTACTATAAATTGAGAACCTATATTAGAAGTAAATAATATTAGAGCATTAGAGAAATCACCTTCTTTACCTAGTCTATCATGAAGCTTTCCTTCATCCATAATTTGTAAAAAAACATCAAATACAGATGTATGTGCTTTTTCTATTTCATCAAAAAGCACGATAGAGTATGGTTTTTGTCTAATCTTATTAACTAATAGCCCTCCTTCTTCATAACCTACGTAGCCCGGAGGAGCACCATACAATAAGGCAGCTGAATGTTCTTCTTTAAATTCAGACATGTCAAATCGAATTATTGCTTGTTCATCTTGAAATAAAAAATCGGCTAAAGATTTAGCTAATTCTGTTTTCCCTGTTCCTGTAGGCCCTAGAAAAAAGAATGAACCTATAGGTTGACCAGCCTTACTTAACCCAGAACGAGATTCCAATACAGCTTCAGTGATTACCTTAATAGCATAATCTTGTCCCACCACCCTTTTTTTTAGTATGTCTTCCATGTTTTGAAGCCTATCCTTTTCATCGGAATGTAACTTTCCTAAGGGAATACCGGTTTTTTGTGCTACAACTGCTGCTAAATCTATAGGATCTATATGCTCTTTCTTTGATTGAGCCACTTGAGTTATTTGATGAAGTAAAGATTTTAAATATTCGTATAAAGATTCTTCTGATAATAATTCAATATCATCTTGTAAAGTTTCTTTCTGACTTATCAAATACAATGCTTTCTTTTTTAAATCTTCATAGAACCATTTTAATTCAAGTTTCTTTTTACCATTGCTTTCTCCTATTTCATTCAACTTTTTCTCAAGGGCATCTTTTTCTTTTAGAAAGGATACACCTGCAGTTTTAATGACAGACATAGTTCTATCCAATAGATTTAATGCTGATTCCGGTAAACTCTTTTCCTTTAAATATCTTTGTGATAGCCTTATAGATTCTGTTATCGATTCATCAGTTACTTTTATAGAATGATGAACTAAGTAAGAAGGCAAGGCCGATTTTATTATTCTAAAGGTCTGCTCTTCATTAGGCTCTTCAACCTTAATAACCTCAAACATTCCTGATAGTCCTTCATCTTTTTCAATTTTTTTTGTATATTCATCAACAGTAGTAGTAACAATAAGAGTAAGACCATTATTGCTTGATATTTCACTTTTTAAAATACTGGAAACACCTGAATTATCACTATTTTTATCTAATAGAACATGTATTCCGTCTATGACGAGTATAGATTGTGGATAAGTTTTAAGTTCTTGTAATATCTTTTTTAAACGATCTTCTATTTCTCCTTTATACGAAGCACCTGCTATTAAGGAGCCTAAGTCCAATTCGTAAATTTTTGTTTTTAATAATTCATCCGGAACCTGTTTTTGCACTATTAAATTTACAAATCCTTCAATTAAAACAGATTTCCCAACTCCCGGATAACCTTGTAGAAGGACATTCGGTTTAGAAAAACGACATATAATTTCTACAATTTCTTTAATCTCTTTTTCTCTAGCTACAATATGCTTAGGTTGTTTTTGGGCTTTTATTAAGAGATCTTTACAGTATTTGTATAAATATTTTATGTTGGTATGAACATGATCATCTTTTATATTTCCAGAATTTATCTCTTTATTAACATCAATTAATAATTCATCTCTGATAATGGGAAAACTTTTCATTTGATCAAAGCTAAAACCTACTCCTGGAGTTGCTATTGCAACCATTATGCAATAAAGATCGATTTCTTCTCTCCCTAAAATATTTCGTATTTCATCCGCTTCTTTTATTATTCTATCAATACTTTCATCTGCTTCAGGACGTACGTTTTTACTTGCTTTTGGAAAATCATCAATTCGTACTTCAGCCCATTCTTCTATAAAAAATACATCTTTTTTCATAGCTTCCAATTCCTTTAGTAGAGATAAATCTCTATGAAGTATTGCCTTTAGAAGATGGGGAGCACCAAATTGTGCATTCTTTTTTTCTATTGAATATTTTTTAGCTATATCTAAAGCCGTATATATTTCTTCAGCAAAAATTTCTTCCATATATAAATAATTATATAATGTGTTTTTTATTAAAAGGTTTTTATCAATATTTAGTCATAAATCCAAAAAGGCCCTTTTTTTATTTTATATTTAATATTAATATTTGTTATGTAATTATTATTGTTTCTATCAATACGTAATGATTTTATCTTTATTTTTTTATTTTCAATTTTTTCACATAATTCAGAAAAGGTTATGATGGTCTTATCATTTTTTATTACAGAAAAATCATAGTTATTGATATATTTACTAAAATCTTCCTTTGTCTTACCCTGCTTCGCAACTTCTAATAATAATTCTTTAAATTGATTTTCAGATATTGAAGGTGCTTGATCCTCAATGATTTTATTTTTTTCTTTTTCTAAAGGAGTTTCTTCAGGAACTCCCGAGATATTCTTTAAAACAGGTACCCATGGATTTTCCGGTAAAATATTATGTTTAGGTTCAAAATCTTCATCATTTTTATCAGGTATAAAACCTAGTATTGGTGTTTCCTTTACTTCATTTAATACTCTAGGTTTTACGTAAATATCTTTGCTGGCAATATGAGCTATATCTCCATTTATTACTAGAGTCAATCTTTTTTTTCCAGGTTCACTATAATTATATATAGGGTATTCTGAAGTATCATCCATTTGACCAGATTCTCCAAAACTCCATTCCCAAGAAAAGGCTTCTCCGCTATATTTACAATAGACATTAAATGGTTGACCTACAGTTACTACAGTAGGAGAAATTATTTGAGGAACTTTCCTGGAATCTATGATTTTGCCCATATTTTTTATTTCTATTGTTTTTTGCAAAATACAAGATCCATTTACTTTTAATGTCACTATATACATTCCTGATTTTGAATATCTATGCAAAGGATGCTGTTCATATTTTTTAGGGGAATTGTCCCCAAAATCCCATAACCAACTTTTAGCTCCAGGAGTTAAATCTTTAAAACCGATTATTTCTCCTACTTGCTTCCTTTCAGCTTCAATAGCAAAATCTATTTGCTCACAACTAACAAACCGAGAATATTTATAGAATAAGATAAATAAGCCAATCAAAATAAATATAATGAATATATATAGTATTCTAAAATCTATTTTCTTATAAAACTTATTGATCGAATTCTTTAACCTACGATTCATTTTAGAATGTATTTGAAATATTTTTACCTGCTAACTTAGGTATTTTTTTTTATACAAGAAATACATTATATATATTTTTATAATATATAAATATATATTTTTATTATCTTTATTTTAAAAATTAATAAATAAAGATAATTAAATCCAATAAAAATTATTTTAGTTATTTTATCCTATAAATTAGGTGATATATTTATCTTTTCTTCTCAATTCGACTAAAGAAAATGCAAACCGTTATGCACCAAAAATTTACACATGGTAAATGAATTACATGACTAATATAAAATTTTATTTAAAGGATTGCTTTTGAGATTATTTTTTAGCAATACATACAGCATATATTATAATGTCAAATACTTGAAAAAAGAGAGATTATTTCTATTTTAAGAGAAGCATTATATGGTTTTAATCATTTTATATGATTTCTAATTCATATATCATATAATTAAAAGAAATAATAGTTAAACTATAGTCATCATTTGCTCCATTCTTTTTTTCATTCACCCATTCTAAACATTATTATTTCCAGTAGCCTTCGGATTTTGAGTATCTTCCTTACATCTTTATGTATTACCCCTTATAATATTTGAAATCACTACTCATTAAGTTATTATAACTGTAATTTAAGCTTTCTGTAAAAGAGCTAAAACCTATTTCTAATTTTATTTGAACAAAAAATAAGCTTTTCTCCTGCAAGTATTTATTTCTATACTCATTTACAAAGGATCTACTTTACTACATTAATTGCTTATTTACATTCAGGGATAAGTCAGTAAGCTCTTTCATTGTTACATTTGTTACATCTTGGATATTTCCCTGTCTTCTTACTATTACCTCTTTCCACTATAATGATAGAAATGATATTTTTATTCTATCAATTTATTATTTCTTTTACTAACCTTTTTAAATGAGGTAAATTATAATAATTATTTTGCTCAAATTGTTTTAACATAACTTCCCCTTCTTCATTAGATAATAAAGAATCATAAGCTCCTAATATATTGCCATTCCTCCATTCTACTGTTTCTAAATTATGATACTTCCAATATAACGGGTCTATATAATTCACTGTATAAGCTACCATTTTATACAATTCTTCATTCGTCCAGACTATATCTTCTCCTTCTCGCTTTCTATCTATTAAATCTATTAATGCATTACTTAACTCTATAGCATATTTACAATTATTTTCATTAGTTATTTTTTCAATAGTTTTTAATATTCCTTCTCTTATATATAACCTGTCTTGATCGGTTAGAATTTTCTTTACAAAAATCAATTCTCTCAATATACCTTTTCTTCTATATAACCAGCTTTGGTCGATTTGAATTTTCTTTACAAAAATCAATTCTCTCAATTTTGATTCTCTTATAGGTTGATCATCTGCATAAGTAGTGTATAAATCATCCATTACACTTTCATTAATTTTATCTTCTTTATCATAATTAAAGTTTGATACTAATGACCTTACTAAAACTGCTTGTTTAGATAATAAATAATCTAAACTAGCTTTATCATTATACATTATATATTTATTTAAGTGTAGTAAGAATAAGTCCTTTTTTATTTTATATTTCTTATTTTTTATATTATAAATTTTAATTAGACTTCCTATACTCTCACTGAATAAATAATTATTTAATATTTTTTTTTCTTTATTTATAAACATATTCCATTTAAACGGATGTTCTTCCCACAAGGTATATTTATATACATTAAGTGTTGTGAAATGACTAATCTTTGGAAGTATATTATACTTTATTTCATCATCATCATATGCTTTTTCTCTATCATAAACAGGGATTTCTCCATACAAGGTAACTACTTTTCCTTTGCTTTTATCCAAATCAATTCCAAAAACATCTTTTATCCTTTCTCTAAATATAGAATATTCTGGTATTTTATACCCACTATTCTTTAATGATTTTTCTATTAAAGATTGTTGCAGAAGCATATCTTCTTCTGTAGGTTGAACTATTATTCCTCCTTCTGAAATTCTTTTTAGTTTTTCTATATTTTGGTCTATATTAACATCTTTTCTACTTTGTGCATGAAACATAAGAAAATAAGTAAAGATAAATAGTATAGATAGTTTTAATTTCATAATAATTAGTACTTTTTAGTAATTTTTATAGCTTCTTTTAAATAAGGTAAATTATAATAATTATTTTGCTCAAATTGTTTTAACATAGCTTCCCCTTCTTCTTTAGATAATAAAGAATCATAAGCTCCTAATATATTACCGTCCCCCCATTCTACTGTTTCTAAATTATGATACTTCCAATACAATGGATCTATATAATTAGCAGAATAAGCTACCATTTTATACAATTCTTCATTCGTCCAACCTATATCTTCTCCTTCTCGCTTTCTATCTAATAAATCTATTAATGCATTACTTAAATCTATAGCATACTTACAATTATTTTCATTAGTTATATTTTCAATAGTTTTTAATATCCCCTCTCTTATATATAGCCGGTCTGGATCGGTTTGAATTTTCTTTACAAAAATCAATTCCCTCAATTCTGACTCTCTCATAGGTTGATCATCTGCATTAGTAGTGTATAAATTATCCATTACACTTTCATTAATTTTATCTTCTTTATCATAATTAAAATTTGATACTAATGATCTTGTTAAAGCTGGCACTTCAGATAATAAATAATCTAAGCTAGCTTTATCATTATACACTATATATTTATTTAAGTGTAGTAATAATAAGTCTTTTTTAATTTTATATTTCTTATTTTTTTTATTATAAATTTTAATTAGACTTCCTAAATTTTTTATATAATAATTTAATATTTTTTTTTCTTTATTTATAAACATATTCCATATGTATGGATAACCAAAATACTCATATTTATATTGATTGAATCCCAATTTGGCAAATGGAAGCAGATTTTTTATTTCATCATCATCATATGCTTTTTCTCTACCATTAACGGGGGCATCTCCATACAAGGTAACTACTTTTTCTTTACTTTTATCCAAATCAATTCCAAAAACATGTTTTATCCTTTCTCTAAATATAGAATATTCTGGTACTTTATACCCGCTTTTCTCTAATGATTTTTCTATTAGAGATTGCTGCAGAAGCATATATTCTTCTGTAGGTATAAATTCCTCTTCAGGTATTATTATTATTTCTTCTGAATTTCTTTCTTGTAGTTTTATATATTGAGCAATTTTCTCTAAATCTATATTAACATCTTTTCTACTTTGCGCATGAAGCATAAGAAAATAAGTAAAGATAAATAGTACTGATAGTTTTAATTTCATAATAATTAATATTTTTTAGCAATTTTTATAGTTTCTTATAAACGAAATAGATTATAATAATTATCTTTCTTAAATTCTTTAATTTAATTATCCCATTATTCTTCAGGTAGAGAATAGTGCAGACCTCTTACAATACTCTATTTTGCACAAGTTTGAAATCCTACTTGTTCATATTTTTCTGTCAAAGGATCAAAGGTATTCGCCATATAGGCTAATATTTTGGTATATTCTGAGTCACTAAAATCTTTCCAATTATCTCTATCACTTAAATATAACAACTGCATAGCATACTTTCTTTTTTTATTATTGGTGTTTTCTCATATATAGCTCAGAATTCCTTCACTCCCGTTGTAATTTTTTACAAAAATATTATTTTTGAAGAAACAAACTCCTAAGCTCTCTCATAGTTTTTTCCATTACCCAATTAAATAATTTTTTATCTTCTGTATAACCAAAGATTATTATCAAAGATTCCATAAATCCAGCATTATTAATTAACCAAACTGGCTTTTATCATCATTAAATAAATATTTTTTCCTCGATATAAGCAATTGTTGGTTGAAACGTCTTTGTTGGGATAAATTTTTCAAATATCTCCAGCGTTCTATAGAAACTTTTTCATCATCTAATTCCTTTGATAATGATATTGCGTTTTCTATTTATGCTATCTTTGAATATTCTTTCTGATAATTTACTATTTCAGAAATAAAATAAAACTGCGATATGAAATTACTCTGCTTAATAATATAAAAAACACTATATTCTCAATTTGGGTATTTGATGAAATTTTTATTACAAATGTTATTAAGGTTTACATAAACATATCTATTTTGAGAAGTACTATCTAATTTTCTTTTAAATATAGTTACTACTTTATTGTAAAAATCTTTATTTGAAATACTTTTATATCCATTGAAATCTAATATTCTTTTTCCAAATAAGCCCCGCCCTCTAAAGTTCCAACCATCATTCGCTCCACGATTTTTAAAATCATATCCTGTTGAATATTGATATACATATGCCCAATTGGCTAAGACTAATTTGATTTATTGTATAAACAATAATTAAAATTCTGAAAATTTCTAAATTTTGTATAGTCGACATTTTTTTGGTTTTGCGTTGTATAAACAAGATCCACTTTGTAATTTGCGTCTTTTACGATACTGAAAAGAGAGGATAAACAGCAAGATAAAGAAAAAGGCTATAATTTGCAGACTAACAACAATTTAACCCACATACCGTTTTCCTCTGTCATAAGTCTATTTTCATAAATAAAGCAAGGTTACGCAAAAATTCAGTTATCAAAACATTACTTGCTTAGAAAGTGTAATCAGATGCTAATGTTTTAATTGTCAGCCTTTGGCATATATCTTCATAACCTCTTATAACTCGAAGTAAATAAATTTTGTATTATTAAAAACTTTGAAAAATGAAAAGTACTTTTTTTAAAATTTTATTTTACTTAAAAAAGAATACTCCCAAACCAGATGGAAGCATTCCTGTAATGTGTCGCATATCAATTGATGAGGGATTGCACAATTCAGTTGTAAAATAAGTGTTCCGTTGGATTTAGGGGACATGAAATCAAACAAAGCTAAAGGAAAGCGCAATCCGTTAATGCTAAATTGGATAAAATAAGAACGGGTATTAATAACTGCTATCAGAAAGCAATGCAGAAAGATGGCTACGCTACTGCCGATAAAATAAAAAATACTTATTGAGGATTAAATGTAAAAAAGCATACATTAATGCCTCTGTTTGAATCTCATAATAAGGAGCTTGACAAAAACTTGGAGTAATATGTTCGAAGAAAACTTATAAGGCCTATGTTTCCTTATATAATATTTAGTCCGATTCTTAACTAAATGTCATAAACGCAATTATGTATTTCTTAAAGAATTAGAATGCACATTTATAAAAGATTTCGAACAATATTTAAGGACGGAACGCAAATGTAGCACCAACGGTATTAATTGTTACATGACAGCACTTAAACATGTTGCGTCCAAAGCTTGCATATCAGGAGTACTACATACTAATCCTATTTCTTTTTATAAAGCAAAGCATATTCCAAAAGGCAAAAGTTTTTTGAACAACGAAGAATTGCAGCAAGTAATGGATTTAAAGTTCAAGAAAGCAAGCCATGAAATAATTCGCGATCAATTTATTTTTTCGGTCTTTGCTGATTTGTCCTATATAGATGGTAATAACCTTACGCCGGATAAAATAAGAAAATCATTTGACGGACAGTAAACGACAGAAGATGAACACACCATCTAATGTTCGTTTGCTTGAAGTCCAAAAGTGTATATTGGAAAAGTACAAAGGGTTATCAAGAAATGGCAAAGTCTTTCCTATTTCAAGCAAGAGACAATGCAATAATATTTTAAGAAAAATAGGATTGAACTGCGGAATTACGATAAAGCCCACATACCACGTAGCCCATCATACCATGACGACGACAATCTGCTTATCGAAAGAAGTTCCCATCGAGACAGTCAGTCGCATATAAGGACATACGAACATAAAAACGACATAGATATATGCTAAGAAAACCAATCAGAAAACCAGTCAGGATATGGAAGCACTTTCTCAAAAATTGGAATCGTTTGTAATGCAAATTACAGAGAAGATATGAGTATTATAATAAGAGACAAAAATGGTTGTTAATTTTTCGGTTGTATGCAAAAATATAAAAGAATAGCTTTGCTCCATACTTAACATGAAATAGATATTAAGATGGATTTTTTTGATTTACATAAAAGAGAAGAATGTATTTTCCTAGGAAATGTATGGGATACATTGTCTGCAATAATAATGCAAAATTCAAATTTTAAAGCATTAGGGACTACGAATTGGGGTGTTGCAAATACGTTGAGTTATAATGATGGAGAAAGGATATTTTTTTCTGATTATTAGTATAGTAAAGAATACAAAATAGGCAACAAATATGCCATTATCTGTAGATATAGAATCTGGATTTGCTAAAAAAGATAAAAATATTATTACTAATATCTTATCATTGGCAGAAATAGGGTGCTTAAGCATAAATATTTAAGATGTAATTGACGGGAGATTAAAAAGACAGAACAAGGGAAATTACTAAAAAATATACGACAAAGTTTAGATAAAAAAGGTTTTTCTAATTTCTTTATTAATGTAAGAACTGATACTTATCTTAAACTATTCAATCCGTTAGAAGAAACCAGAAAGAGAGTTAATTATTATGAACAAGCAGGAACTGATAGAATTTTCATCCCGGGATTAAATAATATTTTAGAAATTCGGCTAATTATAGAATCTTTGAATATACCTCTAAATAAAAAGTCTACTAAGGTTTTATATAGTCATCCATTAATTCATAATAATACATTCAAAAACTAAGGCTATGAAAAAAGAAGACATATTTTATAAGGCTCTACTTGAAAGAGATAGTTCTTTTGAAGGAACTTTCATTGTAGGAGTAAAAACAACAGGAGTATTTTGTCGTCCTACTTGTCCTGCTCGCAAACCTAAAAGAGAGAATGTTGAATTCTTTTCATCTACAAAAGATGCAATAACAAAAGGATATAGAGCATGTAAAGTTTGTCGCCCAATGGAAAAACAAGGTAAAGCTCCTGAATTTATAGTTCACTTGTTCGATTTATTAGAGAAAAACCCATCAATAAAAATTAAGGACTTTAATTTAAGAGAAATGGGGTTAGAGCCAAGTCAAATTCGCAGATGGTTTTTGAAAAATCACGGAATAACCTTTCACGCTTATCAAAGAATGTATAGAATAAATAGTGCTTTCCAAAAACTGAAAAATGGTTCTGGAGTTACTGATATTGCATTTGAATCTGGATATGAATCATTAAGTGGTTTTAACAATATGTATAAGAACATAGTAGGCACATCACCGTTAAAGAGCAAAAATAAACAAATAATTAATCTAACTCGTATTGAGACAACTTTAGGAACAATGATCGCTTGTGCAACTGATGAAGGAATCTGTTTATTAGAATTCTCTGATAGGAAGATGCTTGAAACAGAATTAAAACATCTTACAACATCCTTACAGGCTCCTATAATTCAAGGTGACAATATATTTTTCGCCCCCTTAGAGAAACAATTAAATCTGTATTTTCAAGGTAAACTTAAGCATTTCGATCTACCCTTACATATGGTTGGGACAACTTTTCAAAAACAAGTGTGGAAAATATTATTACAGATACCTTACGGGACAACTTCATCCTATGCCAAACAAGCAGAGTTGTTGGATAGGCCTACTGCAACTCGTGCAGTTGCTAATGCTAATGGAATGAACAAGATATCTATAATTATTCCTTGCCACAGAGTGATAGGTTCGGATGGATCATTGACTGGATATGGAGGCGGATTGTGGAGAAAACAGAAGTTATTAGAATTAGAAATTTCACATAAAGGATGAACTTAATTATTCAGCATATAAGGATTCTTAATATATAATCCGATTTATTCACCCTTAATAATTATGCATATGAATGATTTGTCAGAAACAAGATTTTTCAGCCTATTATCTGAGAACTCACAAGAACCAACCAATAAAATGCAACAAGCGCCTATGAGAACTTTGTAAGAAATGTAGAAACATTAAATCGATCCGGTAGAGATTATACAAGAATCTATCGGTTATTGAATCTAACTCGTATCGAGTTGGCATGCCTATCTAAACAAATCAGATACAAGCAGGGAGAAAAATGCATTTAAATTTTTATATTGTCAAAAAGCGATAGTTATCATTGATTTCGGATTATCCCTCTTAGAAAGACGCTTTTGCCATCCTGAGCAATTTATCCGAAAACAACCTTTTAAGTCCAATCTATATGTAATCCCTAAATTTAAAGATTTGGGGATTATTGCTTTGGTAGAGATCGCAGAAAGTCTTTTCCTTAGTAAAGAAATTCTAAGTTCTAATGGAAAGCCAACATCAAGAAAACAGATTGCCTGCATTTTTGAGTTGATGTTTAATGCTTCCTTTAGAGATATCTACAAGAGAACAGATGATATCTATAAGCGAAAACCTTTCAATCTGACCAAAGCCTTGAATGCTCTAAGGTTCCTACCTTCTAAAGAAAGTAGAAAGCTAGATGAGTTCTGATGAGAGTTAAAACTTCAATTTATCCTATTCTTTGATTTCGGGCTAAATTGAGCAAGAGGGAACAGGACGATAGTCCTGTTCTCCTCTTGCCCTTCAGGGCAAAGCCTTAGTCTTTAATACTTTAGATGAAAGCTTAGTTATAACTGTAGTAATTACTAAAATTTATTTATTGCTTATTATCAGTCTATTAATACTGTAAATAGTTGTAAAATAGTAATTACCTTATAAGATATGGGGCGTAAATATTAATAGAAGTGAAAATAAAAATAGCATTAATTATATACACATATGCTTATCTCTATATACGATACAGATAGTCCAAAAATTATTTTTTCATCTGAATAAATGTATACTGTGTATCATTAAAATCTTCCTTGCATTTATATTCTAATTGATATGCTTGCGAATTTACTTGTTCATAGAGTAATACTATAATTAGGGTGATTATTTTTTTCATTTTTTCCTTAATTAATTTATTTTATAGGGTTAGACAAATGTTTATAATCTATTGGGTGAGGGTCATCTTCCATATCTGTTCTACCTTCAAAATAGTCCTTTTCTTTTTTAGCTGCTTCGTACCATTCTTTAAATTTTGGTAAACCATAATAATTATTTTTAATAAACTCTTTTTCGTAAGAGTCTATTTGATAATTATAATTATAAAAGTTTGTCATAAACATTTGATTATAATCATAATGTTTATCATATTTATACTGTTCTCCAAAGTATAGTAAGTATGCCATTACTTTTGCTTTTTGTTCAAAGGTTAATTCTTCTTCTTTAAAAGGAAAAGATACCATATAATTGCATACATACTCTGCTATATACATTATATAAAGATTTTTATCCGGGGTCGATAATTCTTTAATTAATTCTAAAGTATTCTGATGTACTCTTATATTGCCATTACATTCTTTTGTCCATAACAATTTACTTAATTCTTTTAGTGATTCATAGTTAGCTTCTTTATAAAATCTAGGCAATTTTGTATTTTCTAATACCCATTCTAACAATTTTTTATCCTCTGTATAACCATAAGTTGTCACCAAACTTCGCATAAAATTTTCATCATTATTGATTAGCCAGGAAAATTGACTCTTATCGTCATTGAATAAATATTTATTTCGGGAGATCATTTCCTGAGGTATTTTGACTTTATAAGAAGTACTATCAAGTGGAAAATCTACAATCCTTACTGGAGATACTATAAAACTCATAAAATGATTATCTAACATAAAAAAAACATTCCCGGTATAATTAGATTCATAGAATTCTGGTCTTGGAATATTTTCATATAATCCTGAATTTTTATCTTTAATAAATCTTTTACCATATAAGGTTATATATTCATTATCTTTTTTATCCCATTTACATGACTGTTTAATTTTTAAATTTATTCCGAAAATAGTTTGCATTTTTAACTGAAAATCTTCTAAGGAAGGTGTTTTATATCCATTCTTAAGTAAAGATTTATAGATTTCTGAATTTAGCCACTTAATAGAGGTTTCTTCAGCAGGTATGTCTCCATCTATATTACCGTATTCTTTATCTAGCATTTCTTTCATAGATTTAATATCTAAATCTTTCATAGTATCTTTTTTTATTTCTATTTTTTCTTCTTCATTAACTTGATGTGTCCCATTTTTTTCTTCTTCATTAACTTGATGGGGCTCATTTTCTATTCTCATTTTTCCCTGACAACTTAAAATCAGAAAAAATAGATAAAATTGTAATAATAATATCTTTTTCATTTTATAATTTTTTTGTATAGTTTTTAGGCCTGTAATATCCAAACCAACCTTTATGATTTACTAATGCTTTACTTGTACGTTTAAATACGGCTGTTCGAGTTTGTTTTATTCCTGGAAATCCTCCATTAGACACTGTATTTTGAGATTCATCAGCACTTCCGTACTTCCCTATTGCTTCCAATATGGTAACCAAATCTTTTTTCTCATCGTATTTATAAACAATGCCTGTATGACCATTCCATCCGCTTCCAGTAGAATGTCCCCAAGCAAATATATCTCCCCTTTGGGGTTTGAAACTTTCTTCTTTTCCTACTAAATCTATATTTTCGTTTCCTAATTTATTCCTGAAGGATTTTTCTGTTGTCATATCAGCTGTTGTCATATAAATAGGTTCATTCTTTGTTTTATTTATGCCTATCCCTAATTCATATAAATATCGACTAACTAATTCCGAACAATCCATAAATTCCAATCCTTTATCACTTACTTCTGTCCTATATTTATTGGTCTCCTGTTTATATTCATAATGTTTGTCTACTATTTTCTTCATTTTTTCTAAAACTCCATCATCTTCTTCTTCTTCATATTCCAACTCTTTTTCTCCATTACAAATATTCTTATCATACTTAAACCACTGTTTTAACTTTCGTAGACCTTCTTTTCGTTTAGACCATCCATGAGGATCTGGTGAATTTCTATCTGATAGTGAGTATCCATTTAGTATTTTAGATTGAAACCAAAAATATTTTTCTTCTCCTGTTTCTTCATAGGCTAGAGCTATTTCATTTAAAGTCTTTCCTACTCCTTTAGGAAACGTTTCTCGTTTCCATTTTGCATCCGCATTTTTTGATGCGTTTTTGTAATCTTTTGTATAGGGCAAAGCTTTTTTAGATACACTCCATTCCCATCCGGAACTATCTACAGTATAATGCAAATCGGTTGCGATCAAATTAGGATTGTTTATAAACTTATTTTCATCCCCTATATATTTTCCATATTCCTTATAAGGGCCGGGGTCATCGTAGGATGTTTTTGCCTTATTTAGATTTCCGGTTAATTGAATTAATCCTCTTCCTTTATATTTTGATTTACTGGATAAATATTTGCTCAATTCTTCATGTGAAATTGAAAAAAAGCCTGTCTCAGCGTTTACCTGTGCTAAAAAAGTTATCTTTTGTATACATTTATTTATATTGTATTTGCGAAACATTTTGTTTAACTCAAAAGTTAGGCTTTTAAAGGTTTTATCCTCTACCTGACATGATTCTTTTAATCCTTCCCAAATTACTTCTCTTCCTTTTATTGTTTTTACCAAAGACCTTACTTCTTCTTCTGTAAAATCACGATCGCAATAACATGTTCTTGTCTTCTTACTATTACCCCTTTCCTCTCATATGGGAGAAATGATATTTTTATTCTACCAATTCATTATTTCTTTTACTAAGCCTTTTAAATTAGGTAAATTATAATAATTATTTTCCTTAAATTGTTTTAACATTGCTTCCCATTCTTTTTCTGGTAATAAAGAATCATAGACCCCTAATATATCGCCATTTCCCCATACTACTGTTTCTGATTTATGATACTTCCAATACAATGGATCTATATAATTCACTGCATAGGCTACTATTTTGTATAGTTCTTCATTTGTCCAGCCTATATTTTTTCCTTCTCGCTTTCTATCTACTAATTCTACTAATGCATTCATTAAATCTATAGCATATTTGCCCTCATTTTCATTGGTTATATTTTCAATGGTTTTTAATATTCCTTCTCTTATGTATAAACGGCTTCGGTCTTGACCGGGTTTATTTCTCATTACAAAAATCAATGATCTAAATTTTGATTTTCTTACAGGGGAATTATTTGCATAGGAAGTGTATAAACTATCCATTACATTTTCATTAATTTTATCTTCCTTGTCATAATTAAAATTTAATAATAATGACCTTGATAAATATGCTTCTCTAGGTAATAAATAATTTAAACTAGCTTTGTCATTATATATTAAATATTTATTTAAGGATAATACTTTTAAATTTTGTTGTATACTATACTCTTTTTTATCTTTCCCCTTAATTTTTATTAAATCATTCAGAAATACCATAGGAGTTATTATTTTCCTTTGTTTATCTATAAATAAATTCCAATCATAACTTGAAAAACTATATTTAAATTGATCAAAAGTTAGATTCGTTTCTTTTAATAGTATATGTTTTATTTCTTCATCCGTATATGCTTTTCCCTTGTCATAGACTGGTTCTTCTGCATATAATGTAACAATATTTTCTTCACTTTTGTCTATATCTATTCCAAATACATACTTTATCCTCTCTTTAAATAAGGAATAATCCGGGAATTTATAACCGCTATTCTCTAATGATTTTTCTAATAAAAGTAGTTGTAAATCTAAATCCTCTTGTGTGGCTATATATTCATTGTCAGGAATATGGTCTTCTACAAATACTCTTTTTTGTAGTTCTATATGTTCTTCTATTTTTTGTAAATTAATGCTATCCTTTTGCGTATTTTGTAAACCAATGTTATCCATTTGTGTATTTTGTGCAATTTCTATAATAGGCTTTTCTTTTTTTTCTTCTTTCTTATTTTCTTCTCCTCTACAGGAAAAAAATAATATGAATAAACTGAAAAATATTATTCTTTTTTTCATAATCATTTCTTTATTATTTCAAAACTATAATTATTTTTATTCCAATTTACCTTTTTATCTGCTTTACTGTAATGTATTAACGGTGTATAAAATCGGCAGGGACTTCTTTGGGCAGTTACTTTATGATCCAATAAATGGTATGAATCCTTTTTCCATTTTAATTTAATCACCCCTCCCATTGTCAATTTTTTTTCCATCCCATAAGGAATTTCACTTGAACTTATTGCTTCCACAGTGGTTACAACTCCTTCTATTTCATTGTCTTTATTGGGTATTTCTTCATAGTCAATGATCACTCCGGTATGCCCCATTCCTGAAGAACTCTTCCAGATAAATATATCTCCTATTTGAGGCTTATAATCTAAATCGTCATGTTTTTGTAAGTAGATAGGGTATTTTTCTGCAAATTCATAGAGTATTCGAGTATTACCTCCCATTACCTTTTTACTCCATTCTATTTTCTGTAAATAACGGCATACTAATTCCGAACAATCCATCGTATTTTCTCCTTTCTCCGAAATTCTATCATCGTCGTTTTTATAAGTTACTTTATATGGCTTTTTGTTTACTTCTGTTTGGTCTATACATTTGCTTAATAACCATTTTATGCCCTCTTGTATCTTTAAATCTGAGTTTTCATATTTCAATGGTTCATCTACTTTCCCGCATTCTTCTACCCTAAAAATTGACTTGGTTGAATCTGATTTGCTAACTGTTAAATCCCCTACTTTTCCTCCTCTATACCATACTTTCCTTTCTTCTTTTGAATTGGTATATCTATTTATAATTTCTATGATATTCAATACTACCTGATCATCAGATATTTTTCCTGTTTCATCTGCTTTTAGGTACATGCCATCTTTAAACCAGTCTATCATCCCGGTTAAAGCTGCTTCTTCGGGGGTCATCCAACCGTCTTTTACGCTAATAGCTTTATCGGGGCTATCATACTTCTTGTAAATATTAATACCTGAATCTTTTGCATAAGCTTCTATTATTTTCTGTACTTTTTCATATGTACTTCTTCCTGTTATCTGGAATAAGCCCCGCCCTCTAAAGTTCCAACCATCATTCGCTCCACGATTTTTAAAATTCTTTCCTGTTGAATAATGGTATCCATATGCCCAATTGGCTAAGATTATTTGACTGGATTCTGATACTGCCGGATCACTTCTATTTTTCCTTGCATGCTTATTAGCTATATCTTTACCTCCTGGGACTTGTTCAAAAGCTTTTAATCCTGCTCCGGATAATCCTGATACTATATAATTAAAACTTTCTCCTCTTAGTCCTGATGTTAGAGATAATCCTGCTTCCTGACGCGATTGTGCAAAGAAATGTGCCTTGCGAGCACAGGTATCTAGTTTAAATATTTCTTTATACTTGTTTAACGCTACTGCCAGTTCTTCTAAATCTTTGGTCGTGGCAGATTTATATACCTTCTTTAATATATCTACTGTAAAATCTTCTTTGCATCTTGGGCTAACCTATTCTCTCACTAATACGATGTATTGTATAAACAATAATTAAAATTTTGAAAATTCCTGAATTTTGTATAGTTGACATTTTTTGGGGCTAGTTGTACCTAGCTCTTCAAAAGAATATATAATATCTTCCATATTACTATTTTTATAGGCATAAAACATCATAGTCCATTCAGGATAAAAATTCTTTTTACTGTAAACCATGGGTATGGGTATTATGTTATCTTTGATAAATGATACCTTATAATAATCTTTTGTGTGGGCTGCATTCTGAAGTAGATATTCTTCTACACTTACTTTTATTGAATTGGTATTATACTTTATACTGGTTTCTTTTTTCTGGTTTTGGGGTGTATAAACAAAATCCTCTTTATAATTTGCATCTTTTACGATACTGTTATACCACGATAAGGAAGATAAAAAATATTCTCTTCCTTGTGGAAATTCTACCTTCTCATATTGTAGGGTTTCCGGATCTAAATATACTTTAACTGTATATATTTTATCCGGCGAAGAACCAAGTCCTCTTTCTTTTTGTTCTATTGTATAGGCGTATTTTTCTTCGTCATATTTCTGAATAAATGTATACTGTGTATCATTAAAATCTTCCTTGCATTTATATTCTAATTGATATGCTTGCGAATTTACTTGTTCATAGAGTAATACTATAATTAGGGTGATTATTTTTTTCATTTTTTCCTTAATTAATTTATTTTATAGGGTTAGACAAATGTTTATAATCTATTGGGTGAGGGTCATCTTCCATATCTGTTCTACCTTCAAAATAGTCCTTTTCTTTTTTAGCTGCTTCGTACCATTCTTTAAATTTTGGTAAACCATAATAATTATTTTTAATAAACTCTTTTTCGTAAGAGTCTATTTGATAATTATAATTATAAAAGTTTGTCATAAACATTTGATTATAATCATAATGTTTATCATATTTATACTGTTCTCCAAAGTATAGTAAGTATGCCATTACTTTTGCTTTTTGTTCAAAGGTTAATTCTTCTTCTTTAAAAGGAAAAGATACCATATAATTGCATACATACTCTGCTATATACATTATATAAAGATTTTTATCCGGGGTCGATAATTCTTTAATTAATTCTAAAGTATTCTGATGTACTCTTATATTGCCATTACATTCTTTTGTCCATAACAATTTACTTAATTCTTTTAGTGATTCATAGTTAGCTTCTTTATAAAATCTAGGCAATTTTGTATTTTCTAATACCCATTCTAACAATTTTTTATCCTCTGTATAACCATAAGTTGTCACCAAACTTCGCATAAAATTTTCATCATTATTGATTAGCCAGGAAAATTGACTCTTATCGTCATTGAATAAATATTTATTTCGGGAGATCATTTCCTGAGGTATTTTGACTTTATAAGAAGTACTATCAAGTGGAAAATCTACAATCCTTACTGGAGATACTATAAAACTCATAAAATGATTATCTAACATAAAAAAAACATTCCCGGTATAATTAGATTCATAGAATTCTGGTCTTGGAATATTTTCATATAATCCTGAATTTTTATCTTTAATAAATCTTTTACCATATAAGGTTATATATTCATTATCTTTTTTATCCCATTTACATGACTGTTTAATTTTTAAATTTATTCCGAAAATAGTTTGCATTTTTAACTGAAAATCTTCTAAGGAAGGTGTTTTATATCCATTCTTAAGTAAAGATTTATAGATTTCTGAATTTAGCCACTTAATAGAGGTTTCTTCAGCAGGTATGTCTCCATCTATATTACCGTATTCTTTATCTAGCATTTCTTTCATAGATTTAATATCTAAATCTTTCATAGTATCTTTTTTTATTTCTATTTTTTCTTCTTCATTAACTTGATGTGTCCCATTTTTTTCTTCTTCATTAACTTGATGGGGCTCATTTTCTATTCTCATTTTTCCCTGACAACTTAAAATCAGAAAAAATAGATAAAATTGTAATAATAATATCTTTTTCATTTTATAATTTTTTTGTATAGTTTTTAGGCCTGTAATATCCAAACCAACCTTTATGATTTACTAATGCTTTACTTGTACGTTTAAATACGGCTGTTCGAGTTTGTTTTATTCCTGGAAATCCTCCATTAGACACTGTATTTTGAGATTCATCAGCACTTCCGTACTTCCCTATTGCTTCCAATATGGTAACCAAATCTTTTTTCTCATCGTATTTATAAACAATGCCTGTATGACCATTCCATCCGCTTCCAGTAGAATGTCCCCAAGCAAATATATCTCCCCTTTGGGGTTTGAAACTTTCTTCTTTTCCTACTAAATCTATATTTTCGTTTCCTAATTTATTCCTGAAGGATTTTTCTGTTGTCATATCAGCTGTTGTCATATAAATAGGTTCATTCTTTGTTTTATTTATGCCTATCCCTAATTCATATAAATATCGACTAACTAATTCCGAACAATCCATAAATTCCAATCCTTTATCACTTACTTCTGTCCTATATTTATTGGTCTCCTGTTTATATTCATAATGTTTGTCTACTATTTTCTTCATTTTTTCTAAAACTCCATCATCTTCTTCTTCTTCATATTCCAACTCTTTTTCTCCATTACAAATATTCTTATCATACTTAAACCACTGTTTTAACTTTCGTAGACCTTCTTTTCGTTTAGACCATCCATGAGGATCTGGTGAATTTCTATCTGATAGTGAGTATCCATTTAGTATTTTAGATTGAAACCAAAAATATTTTTCTTCTCCTGTTTCTTCATAGGCTAGAGCTATTTCATTTAAAGTCTTTCCTACTCCTTTAGGAAACGTTTCTCGTTTCCATTTTGCATCCGCATTTTTTGATGCGTTTTTGTAATCTTTTGTATAGGGCAAAGCTTTTTTAGATACACTCCATTCCCATCCGGAACTATCTACAGTATAATGCAAATCGGTTGCGATCAAATTAGGATTGTTTATAAACTTATTTTCATCCCCTATATATTTTCCATATTCCTTATAAGGGCCGGGGTCATCGTAGGATGTTTTTGCCTTATTTAGATTTCCGGTTAATTGAATTAATCCTCTTCCTTTATATTTTGATTTACTGGATAAATATTTGCTCAATTCTTCATGTGAAATTGAAAAAAAGCCTGTCTCAGCGTTTACCTGTGCTAAAAAAGTTATCTTTTGTATACATTTATTTATATTGTATTTGCGAAACATTTTGTTTAACTCAAAAGTTAGGCTTTTAAAGGTTTTATCCTCTACCTGACATGATTCTTTTAATCCTTCCCAAATTACTTCTCTTCCTTTTATTGTTTTTACCAAAGACCTTACTTCTTCTTCTGTAAAATCACGATCGCAATAACATGTTCTTGTCTTCTTACTATTACCCCTTTCCTCTCATATGGGAGAAATGATATTTTTATTCTACCAATTCATTATTTCTTTTACTAAGCCTTTTAAATTAGGTAAATTATAATAATTATTTTCCTTAAATTGTTTTAACATTGCTTCCCATTCTTTTTCTGGTAATAAAGAATCATAGACCCCTAATATATCGCCATTTCCCCATACTACTGTTTCTGATTTATGATACTTCCAATACAATGGATCTATATAATTAGCAGAATAAGCTACTATTTTGCATAGTTCTTCATTTGTCCAGCCTATATTTTTTCCTTCTCGCTTTCTACGTACTAATTCTACTAATGCATTCATTAAATCTATAGCATATTTACCCTCATTTTCATTGGTTATATTTTCAATGGTTTTTAATATTCCTTCTCTTATGTATAAACGGCTTCGGTCTTGACCGGGTTTATTTCTCATTACAAAAATCAATGATCTAAATTTTGATTTTCTTACAGGGGAATTATTTGCATAGGAAGTGTATAAACTATCCATTACATTTTCATTAATTTTATCTTCCTTGTCATAATTAAAATTTAATAATAATGACCTTGATAAATATGCTTCTCTAGGTAATAAATAATTTAAACTAGCTTTGTCATTATATATTAAATATTTATTTAAGGATAATACTTTTAAATTTTGTTGTATACTATACTCTTTTTTATCTTTCCCCTTAATTTTTATTAAATCATTCAGAAATACCATAGGAGTTATTATTTTCCTTTGTTTATCTATAAATAAATTCCAATCATAACTTGAAAAACTATATTTAAATTGATCAAAAGTTAGATTCGTTTCTTTTAATAGTATATGTTTTATTTCTTCATCCGTATATGCTTTTCCCTTGTCATAGACTGGTTCTTCTGCATATAATGTAACAATATTTTCTTCACTTTTGTCTATATCTATTCCAAATACATACTTTATCCTCTCTTTAAATAAGGAATAATCCGGGAATTTATAACCGCTATTCTCTAATGATTTTTCTAATAAAAGTAGTTGTAAATCTAAATCCTCTTGTGTGGCTATATATTCATTGTCAGGAATATGGTCTTCTACAAATACTCTTTTTTGTAGTTCTATATGTTCTTCTATTTTTTGTAAATTAATGCTATCCTTTTGCGTATTTTGTAAACCAATGTTATCCATTTGTGTATTTTGTGCAATTTCTATAATAGGCTTTTCTTTTTTTTCTTCTTTCTTATTTTCTTCTCCTCTACAGGAAAAAAATAATATGAATAAACTGAAAAATATTATTCTTTTTTTCATAATCATTTCTTTATTATTTCAAAACTATAATTATTTTTATTCCAATTTACCTTTTTATCTGCTTTACTGTAATGTATTAACGGTGTATAAAATCGGCAGGGACTTCTTTGGGCAGTTACTTTATGATCCAATAAATGGTATGAATCCTTTTTCCATTTTAATTTAATCACCCCTCCCATTGTCAATTTTTTTTCCATCCCATAAGGAATTTCACTTGAACTTATTGCTTCCACAGTGGTTACAACTCCTTCTATTTCATTGTCTTTATTGGGTATTTCTTCATAGTCAATGATCACTCCGGTATGCCCCATTCCTGAAGAACTCTTCCAGATAAATATATCTCCTATTTGAGGCTTATAATCTAAATCGTCATGTTTTTGTAAGTAGATAGGGTATTTTTCTGCAAATTCATAGAGTATTCGAGTATTACCTCCCATTACCTTTTTACTCCATTCTATTTTCTGTAAATAACGGCATACTAATTCCGAACAATCCATTGTATTTTCTCCTGATTGCGAATGTTTCATTCCTGAAAAATGCTTCCTTTCTGTGATTTAATAGTATGGATAGTTTCAATTTCAAAAAAATTAATATGTTTCAGCAATTTTTATAGCTTCTTGTAAATGAGGCAGATTATAATAATTATTTTTCTTGAACTCTTTAATTAATTTATCCCACTCTTTCTCAGGCAAAGAAAAGTGTAGACCTCCTAAAATACTCCATTTTGCAGAACTTTGAAGTCCTACTTGTTCATATTTTTCTGTCAAAGGATCAAAGGTATTCGCCATATAGGCTAATATTTTGGTATATTCTGAGTCACTAAAATCTTTCCAATTATCTCTATCACTTAAATATAACAACTGCATAGCATACTTTCTTTCTTCATTATTGGTGTTTTCCCATATATAGTTGAGAATACCTTCTCGTATTTCTAAATTTCCACTGCAATTTTTTATAAAAATATTATTTTGAACAAACTCCCATGCTCTCTCATAGTTTTTCTCCATTACCCATTTCAATAATTTTTTATCTTCTGTATAACCAAAGGTTGTTACCAAAGATTCCATAAATTCAGCATCATTGGTAATTAACCAAGCAAACTGACTTTTATCATCATTAAATAAATATTTATTCCTTGATATAAGCAATTGTTGGTTGAAACGTCTTTGTTGGGATAAATCTTTCAAATCTCTCCAGCGTTCTATAGAAACTTTTTCATCATCTAATTCCTTTGATAATGATATTGCGTTTTCTATTTATGCTATCTTTGAATATTCTTTCTGATAATTTACTATTTCAGAAATAAAATAAAACTGCGATATGAAATTACTCTGCTTAATAATATAAAAAACACTATATTCTCAATTTGGGTATTTGATGAAATTTTTATTACAAATGTTATTAAGGTTTACATAAACATATCTATTTTGAGAAGTACTATCTAATTTTCTTTTAAATATAGTTACTACTTTATTGTAAAAATCTTTATTTGAAATATTTTTATATCCATTGGAATCTAATATTCTTTTTCCAAAATAGGTACTTGCATCTAATTCTTCATCAGAAAATTCTTCTTTGGGAATTTCTACTCCAGCTTCAACTATAAATTGACTAGCACCATTTTCTAATTGTTTTTTTAAGACTATTTCTATCATATTTTTGTCTACATTATTATGATTTTTTGTTTGACTATTTTGTGTTTCCTTATTTTGACATCCTAAAAATAAAGGGAATAACAGAGTAATATATTTTATTTTTATCATTTTATTTTTATCATTTTATTTTTATCTTGAACTATTTCCAGAATTTTCTGCATCAACATCATATTTAGGTAATTTTTTTTCATCTTCAGAAATTTGATATTTTTTCGGTTTCATTAGTGCATAGATAGTGGTGCTATTTTTCTTTACAGAACCTAGGCAAATTTTCTGATAATTTGTACGGTCATCACCTTGATTTCCACCTAAATAAACATAGGAAGTACCTGCTTTATTTTCTCCAACTAATATTGCTACATGTGAATAATTAAAAACAATCAAAGCACCAACAAAAGGTTCAGATAATTGACCTTGTACCCATCCTTTAATTTTTCTCGATTTTGCTTTTGGACTATTTTCTTCTGTATAAGCAAAAGCAAAAGTAGATCCTACTGGGGTTATATCAGAATATTCCGTTTGTTTGAAACACCATGTAATAAATGCAGCACACCAGGCAGCTTTATAATTTAAGCTTGAATTAGCGGCTTGAAAGTATATACTTATTTTTTCTTTTAATGGGCTTTGTTTTTCTATAAGTCCCTTATAGGTTTCAAATTCTTTCCAAGCAACTTCTAACCATGGTGCTTTTCCAGTAAACTTTAATGGTTCATCTACTTTCCCGCATTCTTCTACCCTGAAAATTGACTTGGTTGAATTTGATTCGCTAACTATTAAATCCCCTGCTTTTCCTCCTCTATACCATACTTTCCTTTCTTCTTTTGAATTGGTATATCTATTTATAATTTCTATGATATTCAATACTACCTGATCATCAGATATTTTTCCTGTTTCATCTGCTTTTAGGTACATGCCATCTTTAAACCAGTCTATCATCCCGGTTAAAGCTGCTTCTTCGGGGGTCATCCAACCGTCTTTTACGCTAATAGCTTTATCGGGGCTATCATACTTCTTGTAAATATTAATACCTGAATCTTTTGCATAAGCTTCTATTATTTTCTGTACTTTTTCATATGTACTTCTTCCTGTTATCTGGAATAAGCCCCGCCCTCTAAAGTTCCAACCATCATTCGCTCCACGATTTTTAAAATCATATCCTGTTGAATATTGATATCCATATGCCCAATTGGCTAAAATTATTTGATTGGATTCCGAAACATCTTTACCTTTTTTTTCTTGTCTTCCATATTTTTGAGCTATTTTTTTTCCTTCTTCACTTCTAAAAGCTCCTAAATTTTTAGCTAAATTGTCTTTATAATAATTAAAACTTTCTCCTCTTAGTCCTGAGTCTAGAGATAATCCTGCTTCCTGACGCGATTGCGCAAAGAAATGTGCCTTGCGAGCACAGGTATCTAGTTTAAATATATCTTTATACTTGTTTAAAGCTACTGCCAGTTCTTCTAAATGTTTGGTCGTGGCCGATTTATATACCTTCTTTAATATATCTACTGTAAAATCTTCTTTGCATCTTGGGCTAACCTATTCTCTCACTAATACGATGTATTGTATAAACAATAATTAAAATTTTGAAAATTCCTGAATTTTGTATAGTTGACATTTTTTGGGGCTAGTTGTACCTAGCTCTTCAAAAGAATATATAATATCTTCCATATTACTATTTTTATAGGCATAAAACATCATAGTCCATTCAGGATAAAAATTCTTTTTACTGTAAACCATGGGTATGGGTATTATGTTATCTTTGATAAATGATACCTTATAATAATCTTTTGTGTGGGCTGCATTCTGAAGTAGATATTCTTCTACACTTACTTTTATTGAATTGGTATTATACTTTATACTGGTTTCTTTTTTCTGGTTTTGGGGTGTATAAACAAAATCCTCTTTATAATTTGCATCTTTTACGATACTGTTATACCACGATAAGGAAGATAAAAAATATTCTCTTCCTTGTGGAAATTCTACCTTCTCATATTGTAGGGTTTCCGGATCTAAATATACTTTAACTGTATATATTTTATCCGGCGAAGAACCAAGTCCTCTTTCTTTTTGTTCTATTGTATAGGCGTATTTTTCTTCGTCATATTTCTGAATAAATGTATACTGTGTATCATTAAAATCTTCCTTGCATTTATATTCTAATTGATATGCTTGCGAATTTACTTGTTCATAGAGTAATACTATAATTAGGGTGATTATTTTTTTCATTTTTTCCTTAATTAATTTATTTTATAGGGTTAGACAAATGTTTATAATCTATTGGGTGAGGGTCATCTTCCATATCTGTTCTACCTTCAAAATAGTCCTTTTCTTTTTTAGCTGCTTCGTACCATTCTTTAAATTTTGGTAAACCATAATAATTATTTTTAATAAACTCTTTTTCGTAAGAGTCTATTTGATAATTATAATTATAAAAGTTTGTCATAAACATTTGATTATAATCATAATGTTTATCATATTTATACTGTTCTCCAAAGTATAGTAAGTATGCCATTACTTTTGCTTTTTGTTCAAAGGTTAATTCTTCTTCTTTAAAAGGAAAAGATACCATATAATTGCATACATACTCTGCTATATACATTATATAAAGATTTTTATCCGGGGTCGATAATTCTTTAATTAATTCTAAAGTATTCTGATGTACTCTTATATTGCCATTACATTCTTTTGTCCATAACAATTTACTTAATTCTTTTAGTGATTCATAGTTAGCTTCTTTATAAAATCTAGGCAATTTTGTATTTTCTAATACCCATTCTAACAATTTTTTATCCTCTGTATAACCATAAGTTGTCACCAAACTTCGCATAAAATTTTCATCATTATTGATTAGCCAGGAAAATTGACTCTTATCGTCATTGAATAAATATTTATTTCTTGATATAAGTAACTGTTGATTGAAACGTCTTCTATCCGCTAAATTTTCCTCATTTTTCCATAGATATAATTTTACTTCCACACCATCTTTTATTATATTAGTATTAATTGTATCTTCTATTTTAGCTATTTCAGGATATTCTTTTTGATAGTCTATTAATTCTGGAATAGCATATAAATCTGTTATAAAATTATCATTTTTTATTATATAGTATGAAGGAATATTAGCACTAGATGTATATTTGTTTCTATTAAATGATATTTCTTTTTCACATTTTTCAACAGGAGATAAATATAAATATTTCGAATTTGAATGAGAATTTATTACTCTCCCAAATATTATTTTTATTTTTTGATTAAATGAATTATTATCCAAAAATTTAAATCCTAAAGAATCTAATTTCTTTTTTAGAATAAATATTGATGCTTCTAAATCTTTACTTTGGTAATTATATGTCTCCCCATCTGCTGTTTCATTATATAATCCAGATGCCCCAGCCTTTATTTGATTTTTTAATATTTCTTCCACACCTGTTGTGTTTACTTTATTTGTTATATTTTTAGATGTATTTAATTTTTGTTCTTTATCTTGTCCATTACAATTGAATAAATTGAACAATACTAAGAGAAATAATGTAATTTGTAGTTTTTTCATACTGTATAATTTTATCGAGAACTAGAGTAATCTAGTTCATAGGCTGTAACTTTTAATTTAGGTAATTGTTTTTCTTCTTTTTTAGGTTGATATTTTTTAGGTTTTGAAAGCCAAAATTTTTTATTTATTTCAGATTTAGAAATTTTCCCTATACAAATAGTACGTTTTCCTTTCCCGTCACCTGGAGCCTTATCTGATTGATTCCCTCCTAAATAATAAATTTGTTTTTCATCTTGTGATTGCCCAATTACAAATGCTACATGACTAAAGTCAAAAACAATAATAGATCCAACAAAAATATCTTTGATATCTTCTATATGTTCTAAATCACTACATCCAATCATTTTAGAATTTCTTTGTTGAGCTTGTTCTTTTGGTAACCAATTAAATGCTGTTACAGAATTATATGAATCAAAAACATAATTGTAATCTTTAGTTTGAGCAAAACACCATCTTACAAATGCTCCACACCAAAATCCAGTATGATCATACCAAGCAGCTTTTGCTACTTTAAAATATTCAACTACTTTTTCTTTTAGTGGGCTATGAATTTGTCTTATTCCTCCATATTTTTTAAGTTCTTCTTTAGCAAATGGTATCCATGGTGCCTCATCTTCTTCTACATAATCCAACTCCTTTTCTCCATTACAAATATTCTTATCATACTTAAACCACTGTTTTAACTTTCGTAGACCTTCTTTTCGTTTAGACCATCCATGAGGATCTGGTGAATTTCTATCTGATAGTGAGTATCCATTTAGTATTTTAGATTGAAACCAAAAATATTTTTCTTCTCCTGTTTCTTCATAGGCTAGAGCTATTTCATTTAAAGTCTTTCCTACTCCTTTAGGAAACGTTTCTCGTTTCCATTTTGCATCCGCATTTTTTGATGCGTTTTTGTAATCTTTTGTATAGGGCAAAGCTTTTTTAGATACACTCCATTCCCATCCGGAACTATCTACAGTATAATGCAAATCGGTTGCGATCAAATTAGGATTGTTTATAAACTTATTTTCATCCCCTATATATTTTCCATATTCCTTATAAGGGCCGGGGTCATCGTAGGATGTTTTTGCCTTATTTAGATTTCCGGTTAATTGAATTAATCCTCTTCCTTTATATTTTGATTTACTGGATAAATATTTGCTCAATTCTTCATGTGAAATTGAAAAAAAGCCTGTCTCAGCGTTTACCTGTGCTAAAAAAGTTATCTTTTGTATACATTTATTTATATTGTATTTGCGAAACATTTTGTTTAACTCAAAAGTTAGGCTTTTAAAGGTTTTATCCTCTACCTGACATGATTCTTTTAATCCTTCCCAAATTACTTCTCTTCCTTTTATTGTTTTTACCAAAGACCTTACTTCTTCTTCTGTAAAATCACGATCGCAATAACATGTTCTTGTCTTCTTACTATTACCCCTTTCCTCTCATATGGGAGAAATGATATTTTTATTCTACCAATTCATTATTTCTTTTACTAAGCCTTTTAAATTAGGTAAATTATAATAATTATTTTCCTTAAATTGTTTTAACATTGCTTCCCATTCTTTTTCTGGTAATAAAGAATCATAGACCCCTAATATATCGCCATTTCCCCATACTACTGTTTCTGATTTATGATACTTCCAATACAATGGATCTATATAATTAGCAGAATAAGCTACTATTTTGTATAGTTCTTCATTTGTCCAGCCTATATTTTTACCATCTCTTTTTTTTACTACTATGCTTGCAACCGCATGTTTTATTGTTATAGCATATTTACCCTCATTTTCATTAGTTATATTTTCAATGGTTTTTAATATTCCTTCTCTTAGGTATAAACGGCTTCGGTCTTGACCGGGCTCATCTTTCATTACAAAAATCAATGATCTAAATTCTGATTCTCTTACAGGTTCATTATGGTTATAGGAAGTGTATAAACTATCCATTACATTTTCATTAATTTTATCTTCCTTATCATAATTAAAATTTAATAATAATGACCTTGATAAATATGCTTCTCTAGGTAATAAATAATTTAAACTAGCTTTGTCATTATATATTAAATATTTATTTAAGGATAATACTTTTAAATTTTGTTGTATACTATACTCTTTTTTATCTTTCCCCTTAATTTTTATTAAATCATTCAGAAATACCATAGGAGTTATTATTTTCCTTTGTTTATCTATAAATAAATTCCAATCATAACTTGAAAAACTATATTTAAATTGATCAAAAGTTAGATTCGTTTCTTTTAATAGTATATGTTTTATTTCTTCATCCGTATATGCTTTTCCCTTGTCATAGACTGGTTCTTCTGCATATAATGTAACAATATTTTCTTCACTTTTGTCTATATCTATTCCAAATACATACTTTATCCTCTCTTTAAATAAGGAATAATCCGGGAATTTATAACCGCTATTCTCTAATGATTTTTCTAATAAAAGTAGTTGTAAATCTAAATCCTCTTGTGTGGCTATATATTCATTGTCAGGAATATGGTCTTCTACAAATACTCTTTTTTGTAGTTCTATATGTTCTTCTATTTTTTGTAAATTAATGCTATCCTTTTGCGTATTTTGTAAACCAATGTTATCCATTTGTGTATTTTGTGCAATTTCTATAATAGGCTTTTCTTTTTTTTCTTCTTTCTTATTTTCTTCTCCTCTACAGGAAAAAAATAATATGAATAAACTGAAAAATATTATTCTTTTTTTCATAATCATTTCTTTATTATTTCAAAACTATAATTATTTTTATTCCAATTTACCTTTTTATCTGCTTTACTGTAATGTATTAACGGTGTATAAAATCGGCAGGGACTTCTTTGGGCAGTTACTTTATGATCCAATAAATGGTATGAATCCTTTTTCCATTTTAATTTAATCACCCCTCCCATTGTCAATTTTTTTTCCATCCCATAAGGAATTTCACTTGAACTTATTGCTTCCACAGTGGTTACAACTCCTTCTATTTCATTGTCTTTATTGGGTATTTCTTCATAGTCAATGATCACTCCGGTATGCCCCATTCCTGAAGAACTCTTCCAGATAAATATATCTCCTATTTGAGGCTTATAATCTAAATCGTCATGTTTTTGTAAGTAGATAGGGTATTTTTCTGCAAATTCATAGAGTATTCGAGTATTACCTCCCATTACCTTTTTACTCCATTCTATTTTCTGTAAATAACGGCATACTAATTCCGAACAATCCATCGTATTTTCTCCTTTCTCCGAAATTCTATCATCGTCGTTTTTATAAGTTACTTTATATGGCTTTTTGTTTACTTCTGTTTGGTCTATACATTTGCTTAATAACCATTTTATGCCCTCTTGTATCTTTAAATCTGAGTTTTCATATTTCAAAGGTTCATCTACTTTCCCGCATTCTGCTACCCTGAAAATTGACTTAGTTGAATTTGATTCGCTAACTGTTAAATCCCCTGCTTTTCCTCCTCTATACCATACTCTCCTTTCAGGATAAGATGATGTTTTTTCATTGATAATCTTTATAATTGAATTCACCACTTCATCATCAGATATTTTTCCTGTTTCATCTGCTTTTAGGTACATGCCATCTTTAAACCAGTCTATCATCCCGGTTAAAGCTGCTTCTTCGGGGGTCATCCAACCGTCTTTTACGCTAATAGCTTTATCGGGGCTATCATACTTCTTGTAAATATTAATACCTGAATCTTTTGCATAAGCTTCTATTATTTTCTGTACTTTTTCATATGTACTTCTTCCTGTTATCTGGAATAAGCCCCGCCCTCTAAAGTTCCAACCATCATTCGCTCCACGATTTTTAAAATTCTTTCCTGTTGAATAATGGTATCCATATGCCCAATTGGCTAAGATTATTTGACTGGATTCTGATACTGCCGGATCACTTCTATTTTTCCTTGCATGCTTATTAGCTATATCTTTACCTCCTGGGACTTGTTCAAAAGCTTTTAATCCTGCTCCGGATAATCCTGATACTATATAATTAAAACTTTCTCCTCTTAGTCCTGATGTTAGAGATAATCCTGCTTCCTGACGCGATTGTGCAAAGAAATGTGCCTTGCGAGCACAGGTATCTAGTTTAAATATTTCTTTATACTTGTTTAACGCTACTGCCAGTTCTTCTAAATCTTTGGTCGTGGCAGATTTATATACCTTCTTTAATATATCTACTGTAAAATCTTCTTTGCATCTTGGGCATTCTCCTTTCTTATTACTATTACCTCTTTCGACTAGAACCGGAGAAATAACCTGCTGATCCTCAATAGTCCCTGTTTCAGACACATACAGCGGATTATAAAAATGAAAAAACTTAGATACAATATCATTTAGCTGTTCAGCTGTCGGGCTTTGGCCTTCTTCCAAGGTAGGCATTGCAATTCCTACCTGTGAGGCATATTCATTCAGTTCCTTGTCAAAAGGTAAACTATCTAATGATTTAAGCTGGGAACCTTCCTCTACCAGTATGGTTTCGTCCTTTTCATTCTTTTGTTTTTTAAATACGGAAATGTAAAACAATTGAGGATCGCCCTCTCCATCTTTTTTCTCAGGGATAAAGTCCAGTTCCAACAAACCATCCGTTCCCACTTCCTGCTCTTCATATTTCTTTACCTGCGCGGTAACTGCAAATGCTTTATCTTTATTGTTGTACGTTTCTATCATGTCATCCTTCAACAACTTTTTATAAACTATAACCACCAGCTTTTCCTTAGTCATTCCTACAGTATTTACCCAAATGGTGTGTTTTTTACCATATTGGGTAACTCCCACCTGTATATCGTCGCCTGCTTCATTTGAAAAGTTGATAGCCGTAATGCGTGGCCTTGCAGGGATTTTTAAATCCTCATCTGCATCTAATACAAAGTATAGGTTTTTCCCTTGTTTTTCCACAAAGGGTATTTCTTCGGAGCTTCCTTTATCAATCAGCCTCACTTTTGATAAATCCAGTATTCCCCCTGCTGTAAATTCCAGCGTAAAAAACAACTTGGCTTGGGGCGATTCTTCTGGATATATTTTTTGTAGTTTCTCTTTGAGTTCCTTATCTACTATAAAAGATGTTTGAAGGCTTCCGTTACCGTTCAGGGAGGAATCTATTTCTTTTAACAGACAATTTTCGTAAGACAAACTTCCAACCTTTCCCTCATCGGGGTGCTTTACCCATACTTTAAGTTTTACCGGGATACTGCTGAGGCCTTCTAGTGAGACATGAATATAATTTTCTTCTTCCCATCCGGTTTCAGCCCTTCGTTTACCATTTGCATAACACCACAGGGCTTTTTCCAGGTAAATATATGTTGCCTCTACGGTTTTCTTCACCTCTTTGGTACTTGCATCCTCTCCTTCAAGGTAGGCAGAAAAATAGGCTTTCCCCGGTTTATTAAGCTGTAAGGTGGCTTGTTTATGATCTGAAGAAAGGTTAAACTTTATAAAAGGGGCAGCAGGCTGTATCCACCGGATATGCTCCGAGCCCACCAAAGACATTAAGACTTTTGTTTTATATGTAACCACTGCTCCTACAGGTATTTTATCAGGACCGCTGATACTTTCCATACGGTTTTTCGCTACCTCTATTACCGCTGTATCCGAACTGGTGCCTATCGAAATAACATCCTTTTCTTCCCCATCAATCCGAAATTTATATTCCCCATAAGGGTTCGATATTATTACCTGTTTTTTCCTGAATTCTTCTATAAGCTCGGGAACGTTCATCTTTACTTCTGCACGAAGCCCTAAACTAATCGTTTTTCCACTGTCTTTTTGTATATGCCAGAATGCTCGATTGCCGAGTTGATTTATTCCATAATCAAATTCAATCCCGGAGGCCAACAAATGAATGGAATCTTCTTTACGTATTTTTGGCAAACCCTTATTTATAATTGTTCTGGCCGAACGGTTTACTATTCGAAGCGAAAGGGTCTTTATATCTGGCAACATTCCCAACGATGTCCGTGAAAAATCCTCTAGCTCTATCTGGTAATTACCGTTGTTCTTAAATATAGCGGTTAAATAATTGTTTGAGTAGGAAGTAGATATTACTCCCTGGTTACGGTTGGCGGAAAAACCGGGAGCAGTGGTATACAAAATGTTCCCTTTCTCGTCTTTGATATTCCATTTAGTCTTTTGCTGCCAACCGACCTGATTCAAGGATAATTTGGGAGAATTCGCAAAGGTATATTTAGGACTAAAAACTATCTGGGTATTCTTAGGAGCCTTGCCCACAGATTCCAGCTTTACGTTCAACAACTTCATTGAAATGCCCTCAAGCTTATTATGTTTCCGGTTGATAATTATCTTGGTAGAATTTCCCTCGGGTGTTTCGCCATATCCGAAAATAGTAGTTTTACCCTCAGGAAGGGCCTCCAGATTCTCAATAAGTTCACTTCCGTATTCCAGATAGGTCTTGAACCTGTTTTTTTGATTATCACCTTTATAAAACGCCCAGCTTACCAGGCTTTTATCATCTTTTGCTCCTACAGTGGCTACTAACTTGATGCTTTTAATACTACCTCCTATTTCAAACGATACTTCCCGGTTGGATGAAATACGTTGTGCCGGGGAAACAACCAAGTCTATTTTACTTACTGAAGGTAGTTTTTTTCCATTAGAGGCTGCTACCTTAGGACTGAGCATATAGATTTCATAGGAATCCTTCTTATTTTTTTTATATATACGGGAAGAAGGTTGGGCGCTTTGTCCGTGTTCTTTTATAATCACGGTACCTCCCCCTATTTTACATGTTCCTTTTGACTGGTCTATAAGAATTTTCTTTTTTCCAAACTCCGCATTCTCATAATAATCACTCCAGCTGATATTTGGGGTACATTTCGGTTTTGAGCTACTTCTGTTACATACACCAAAATCCATATGATCTTTATTATCTTCCAGCCAAGTCGCTATCTTTTTTTCATTAATGTAATATTTATCATCATCTTTGTGTTTTACCTTAAGGGATACCGTCGGCAATGATCCCAATGAACAGTTTAAACGGGCTCCTTCTACTACTACTACTCGCTTTTTTGTCGTTTCTGCCATATCTTTTTAATTTTCTTTCTCTTTTCTTTATTTGTTTCTTGAAACAATAAAAGATTTAGGGTTAGTTTCTTTTCTTATACTTATTCCTTGATATTTCATCTCTATTTTTTCTGAATAAAGATAGTTTTTATCTTCTGAATTTACTTCAATTTCTGATGCCTTATAAAGCAGTTTTCCGATGTCTTTCTCCCAAACGGATTTTACCATACAGCTTGACTCTATATTACCCGGCATTAGGTAATGTTTAGAATTTTTTTTCTTTCGTAAGAGGATGTTAAGGTTTTCAGTGAAACTTTCTTCCGGTTTCTCCGATTTTCCCCCGTAAACAGATATCAGTTTATTTTCTTCAATGCTTGTCTGTACATCTCCCGTAAAATAAAGAGTACCTGCTTTTAAGACGTTCCAACGCAAGGTCTTATCATTCTGGGCATTTTGCATCCCAAAAAAGTACAATCTCCAGAAGGCTTCTTCCTGTATTTTTTGTTTGAGTTTTTCTTCGGTCTCCAAATTTTCCTGTAACTGGTTTTTCAAGCTTTCGGCAAATTCTCCTCGGTAGTTCTCTTTCAATATTTTTTCTGCTTTATTTTGCCAGTTGGAAAACCATAAAGCATAACCTGGTATTTTTTCATAATTCCCATACCGGTTTACCTCTATTTCCAGCGGATAAATAGCCTGTTCCAATTCATATAACAAACGGATATGATGTTCTTTAGGTATTTTAGAATTAATCAGGCAGTTCTCTCGGGTAAATAACTTTCGTATGCTACCATTCTTTATATTGCAACTGATTCCCATGTCAAAAGTTATCCTACTCTCCTTAACCTGTAGGCCTTCTTTTACTTTCAAAGTATGTTCTACTTTATATATACGGATATTATCCCAAGGTTTAATTTGCATTATTTCCGTCTTAGTTTTCTGTATCTAAATTATTATAACCATTGATTATTTTTTTTTATCAATGAATTTTATTAAACTTAAACCGATTATAGGCTGTGTACTTGTTAAAAGGATTTTATTTTAAAATTTAAATAACTTTAATAAAACAAATACTAATATAGTGCTGATCCCCAAGTACAAATAAGAATTTGACAGGACACTTAGAAGTTCTTCGGTAAAGGTGTAACTACTCCACGATGAAACCCTATCTACAAAAATATTATAGTTGTTAAAGAAAACAAGTATTGCAAATATAATCGTGAAGAATATTGAAATACTCCATTTTTTTTTCAAGATATTTTTTAGTAGAATCAATAAAAGAAAAATTACACTTATATGAATGGAAGACAAAAAAATATCTTTCTTATATGAGCATTCAAAACATGATGATGAAATATCAGTTGAATATACATGCATGGAAAAATAAGTCGCAAAACTTGCTAAAACATATATAATAAAAGCAAAAATTAGTGATTTACAGTATTTCATATTATTTTATTTTTTTCTTGCTTTTTTGCCCTTTTCAAAAATAAACATACCTTCTTCAAGAAGGCCCCCTGGTGTTTTGCCGCTTGTTGGCGCCATATATGCCCCGGAAGTATTCCACAAAGCTTGGTCCCATCCTTTTCTGTTTAACTTTCTATACCAATCCATGGGATTTAGCGGATTGCTTATATCTTCATCTTCAATGGTTATGTAATTTTTAGTGTATGATTGGTCGCCACCGTCAAGCCAGGTAGATGTATAATTACTTCGTCTTAAAAATGCATAAACTATGGCATTTAAATGATCCGCTAATTTCTGAGCTAAACTTTCTTCCGGTTTTACCTGATTCTCCCGATAAACAGATACCCATTTATTTTCTTCAATTTTTGTCTGTACATGTCCTGTAAAATAAAGGGTACCAACTTTTAAGATATTCCAACGTAAGGTATTATCATTCTGAGCATTTTGCATCCCAAAAAAGTATAATTTCCAGAAGGCTTTTTCCTGTATTTTTTGTTTAAGTTTTTCTTCGGTCTCCAAATTTCCCTGTACCTGGTTTTTCAGGCTTTCGACAAACTCACGACTGTATTTCTCCTGTAAAATTGCATCTGCTTTTTTTTGCCAGGTAGAAAACCACAGGCCATGGCCCGGGATTCTTTCAAAATTTTCATACGTATTTACTTCTATTTCCAATGGGTAAACTGCTTGTTCCAATTCATATAACAAACGGATATGATGTTCTTTAGGTATTTTAGAATTAATCAGGTAATTTTCCCGGGTGAATACTTTACGTATGCTTTCATCCTTAGTATTGCAATTGATTCCCATGTCAAAAGAAACTCTGCTTTGTTTGGTTTGTGAGCGTTCCTTTACTTCTAAGTTATGCTCTGTTTTATATATACGGGTATGTTCCCAACTCTTATTTTGCACTGTTACTTTTTAAAATAGAGAATATGAAGGACTAATAAATAAATCAAGTCAAAAATAATTATATATACTCCATTATTTAGAATACTATATATTTTATTTAATACCTGAGTCATGTTTTCAGCTTCTTCTATTTGATATTTTACTGTGAGAAATGCATTTAAAATCAGTGCTATTTCTACTATAACTACAATTACAAAAAAAAGTCCTAATATTATTTTCATAAAATTATTTTTTTTCATATTAATAATTGTTTAATTGGAAGATGAACCATAAATTCCTCCACTTGAGGCAGGGCTTGATCCGCTGCTGATCGTTTCACTGTTGGAAGAATTTGCTGAACTTCCTGATGCATCCCCTGAACTTCCTGAAGTTTCACCCGAAGATCCTGTTTTATCTAATGTTTCTATAGATTGTATATTTTCATAAGTTGATTTCATGATCTCTGTAGAAACTACAATATCGGAATTAGTTTCCTTTTGTTCGTTTAGGAAATCATTCAGTGAGCTGGGAATAGTAAAATATTCTTTATAGGAATACATTTTTTTATTGAATAAATAGACATCAAAATTAAAAATATTTGTTCCTGCTTTCTTCAAGGCATCACATGTTTTAGTAGTACAATTATTACCAGTTAAATCATAATCATCTATAACCCTACCATATTCTTTCACTGAATCTGATGTTGATTTATTGTCTGGTTTTTCTGTTGAACTATTCCATATCTTATCAAATATCTCAATCAAATCATCCTCTTTAACATCTTTAATCTGATATACTTTGCAATCAAGCCTATATAATTCTTTTTTCATGTATTCTATGGCTAACTTGTTAGTATATCTGATTAAAACTCCTTCCCCCATGGTGCCTAGCGAAATCATATAAGCATCATCATATCTTCCATAAGTATATAAATATATGTTATTCTCCTTATGAACAGTTAGAAATACATGCCCAGTACCCTTGGTCTCTGCCCAGACAAAAACTCCTGATGGAAGTTCCAAATGAGATATAACACAAACATTTTCTGAAGGAGAATTAAAAAAGGGATATATTTTGATTTTTTTCTTTCCTATTACATTTTCAGATAAAATATGAATTCTTTTTACTCCAATCTTCTTATCTGAAATAATATATGAATTTTTATTTTTTTCATCTTCAAATCCTAAAAATTCTGCGGAATCATCATATTTTACATTCCATATAAGCTTGTTCAGCTCTACTAATGAAAAATTTTTTCTATTAAATTCTACTGCTTGATAATCATAGACACCTCCGCCTTTAATAATATCAGGCCCTATAACTTTAGTAACTCTTAAAGTAGTAGGTATTTCCTCTGGAGGTTTATAATCATTTAGATATTTTACTCCATTTTGTTTGCCCACCATTTCTACTTTAGTAGCTGCATTAAAAGTAAGATTACCCTCTGTAGCAGTTAAAGTAATGGACTTTTTTGCAATTTTTATACTTTCCCCTCCTATAGTTCGTATTATTTTTCCGCCTTCTATAACTCCCATATTACTATAGTTTAATGTAAACTGGTTTGTTGTGCACTATTGGATTTAACTTCCAAAGCACTTTCCAAGTTTATTTTATCTTCATTACTTGTATAAGTACTTTTTTTAGAAATTTCTATAAAATCATTAGCATTAGATACTCTACCTTCTCCGGCACTTTCATATATATTGCTTGCTGCCAGATTATAGTCTTCTGCTGCCATAATAGAAATATTTTCCCCTGCACTCATACTTATATTCTGGGAAGCCGTAACCACTACATTTTTAGCATCTAAAAAGAAAGTCTCCGGTACTTCTGTCCTAATATTGCCTTTTCCATCCAAGAAGATACGGTTACCGCTTGGGTCTTCAATTAGAATAGAGCCTTGTCCTTCAGCATCATTGAAAATAATTTTGGCACCACTTCTTGTTTGTATTACCTTAATATCATTTCCTTCAGTGTAATAAGCAGCTATCTCTCCTCCATTATAAGCCGTTCCCAATACAATAGGAGCTTCTGCATTTCCTCCCTGAAAAGCTACCAATACAGTTTCTCCTATTTCCGGATTAATATATGTTCCTTTATCTCTACCTGCATGAGGTTGTATTACTTGTACCCAAGGTGTCTGGCTGTTTTCAGCCTTTTGCCAGACAAACTGAAGACGTACACGTCCCATCTTTTTTGGATCTTTATTGTCTGTTACAATTGCATGTTGAATATCTGCTACCGGGGTATTGCTTCCGTCATAATCCGGAGGTGTTATTAAATCTTTAGGTACTCCTATAAATGTATTAGTATATCCTTTTCCCTCAATAAAACAATGAGTAATTTCATTTATCTTATAACTTTCAATCGGAATTTTTCCGGATTTAAAAATTTTATGTTTAGGTATCCAGGCTGAAACTTTACCTATATCGCCTAGGCGTAAGCTAGGTTCATTAGTAGTTGCCTCTATATAAACTAAATTTTGTCTTTTACGTTTTTCTGCAAGAACAGCCCTTTCAATATCTAACTGCTGATTTATCAATAAGCTTTTATCAAAATGAGCGGTGGGAGAAACATTAAAAAGTCCTTCTGATGCATTAATGGCATATTGCTGAAAAGGATTCTCTGATTGTTGTAGCCTCTGACTTTCTGAATCTACCTTATAATCAGATGATTGTTTAGCATCATACGCTGTATAAGAAAATTTCTGAGGGTGCACTTCCATTTTTAATTCGAAATTAAAAATATCTTCCTCTTCAGCTAATTCTGTTATTTTCCCTCCCCAAGCAGAAAAAACCAGTTGTTCTCCGTTATAATAATAATACTCTCCAAAACGAGAGGCTAATCGCTTTATGAATTGATAATCACTCTCATTATATTGAACGATATAAGGAATTTTTTCTTTAAAATTCGGATTGATTTTAAAGTCAATTAAATTCTTTGCATATGGATAAGCTACCTCTTTTATAATCTCTTCCAAAGTTTTATTTTCAAAACTTCTTGTATGTAATCCGTTTTCCATAAGTATAGAGGGAGAATTGCCACGCAAAATAACTTTTTTTACTCCGTCTTGCTTTTGAGTGGATACTTGGGTGATCAATCCTGTAAAAATTGATTGTACAGTTCCAAACCTGTGAAATTGGAAAGTAATCCGCTTACCTAAATGAGCTCTGGAGTTTTCAAATAAATAAGCATTATCTTCATTAAATTCTCCCGGATCACACCAAATCTCAAAACTATGATGATCTCCTACTTTTTGTTTAATCTCTAATTTAGCAATGTTGGTTTCAGTAAAATAATCCTCTCCGGCAATCTTAACACTAACATAAGTGATTGAGGTTTTTCCGTATCGATTGAATTTGTTTGCAATTTTCTCTTTTACTACATCTGGACTAGAAAAGGTAAAAGGAACTTCAGATTTATCTATTTTTTCCATAAGGCCCCATATTCTTTAATAATTAGTTTCATTAAAAATAAAAAATAATAATGATTAGCAAACATACAAAATATTTTTTTTTATATCTTTGTTGCTGTAAATAATTTCTTTATTATAAAGAAACAATATAAGCTATTCCTTGCTATATTGCTTTAAATGTAAATGATTTTTACTATAGACATAGGAGGTCTCTCTGTTTTTTAAATTAATTAAGTAAGTAAATTGAAAAAAACTGCTTTATATCCATATCAAAATTTATCACTCAAAGATATTCCCGGAGAAATCTGGAAAGATTGTCCCGATTTTGAAGGTTATCTGATGATTTCCAATATGGGACGCATAAAAAATTTAAAAAGAACTATTTACCAAGGTACCAAAGGAGGATTAAAAACAATATCCTATGAACGCCCCGAACGAATTCGAAAACAATATCCCAAACCACTTTACAATAAAATACTCAAAAAATATTTTTATTCCTTAATAACTAAAATAACCATTGAAAAAATTACTTATTCATTTTATGTTTCCAGAAAGGTATATGAAGCTTTTTGCAGCAAAATAACCAAACAAGATCTAATCCTTCATAAAGATTGGGATAATTTTAATAATAAGATAGAAAACCTTTATAAGGCGGATAGTGCAGAATTAAACCGGATTACAGCAAAACAAGGAAGGACTAATGTACCTGAAATATTTGCGAGTATAAGAAATTTTTGGCCCAAAGAAAGAAGAAACAAATTACAGGAAAAAAGTAAGACTAAAATCAAAGTTAAGCAATATGACCTGCAAGGTAACTACCTACTCACTTATCCAAGCATAAGGGAAGCTTATAAACAAACTGGAATTCACGAAGCGGCTATTAGAAAATGTATTCTTGGAAAGCAAAAATATGCAGGAAATTATATTTGGAGATATGAAAATGATATTTCCGAAATTATTGCTGTAACACCAAGCATATCTTCTCAACCGCTTAGTTGTTATGATAAAGAGGGTAATTATTTAGCCGGATACAATAATATATGGGAAGCTGAGCAGCAAACTAAAATAAATAGAGGCTGTATTCGCCAGTGTATACAAGGAAGATCTCAAACTGCTGGTGGCTTGATTTGGAAAAAAGGTTATGAGCCTCAGAAAGTAGATCCCGTACCTCCCTCAATTAGCGCTAAAATAGTAAGCCAGTTTGATAAAGAAGGGAATCTTATAATGGTTTACCCCAGCATATCAAAAGCTTCCAAAAGTACAGGAATACCTGAGATGACCTTAGGAAAAATACTCAGTTCTAAGCCTCAATATTTAAGAGGTTTTATTTGGATGGAAGGAAATAAGCTAACAAAAATAACTCCCCCTAAAAAGAAAATTAAAGTAGTTTATCAATATGACCTCTCTGGAAATCATATAGCTACTTATCCTTCTGTTATTGAAGCAGGTAAATCAACCGGCGTATCTCGTAGCAGTATAAATGATGCTGTACATGGAAGGAGTAAAACCTGTGGGGGGTATATATGGAAATATGTAGAAAAAATCATATAAAAAGTTAGATTTTTTTTTAATAACCATAGTTTATATAGGCAAATTTTGTCAAATAAAAAAGGTTACAAATTTTTATATCTATAACCTTTTTATTTTCAGCTCCTTCAGCTGGGATTAAACTGGCGATCTTCTGATTCACAGAAAAGTTGCTCTTGAAATAACTACCGAAGATTTTGAGTCATTTTGCATATATTCAGGAGTTATATTTATTCAATTAAAAGTTTGTTCTATAAAAAACAAAGGAACTTTATTAGGTAAAATTTCTAAAAAATTTTAAACTTCAAAACCTATCGTAAAAAATTTATACGTTAAATGTTTTAAATAGAAAATGAATGATTATATTTAAAGCATAGTGGAATTATTATCTCACCAATCTAAAAAAATCATTAGTATTATTATCTATTGGTTTTTTTAGGATCAATCGCCCTGAATCTCTAATTAATTTACAATTTTCCCTAGGGTTAATTACGTAGGTTTTAACCGCATTTGGAGCGTATTTGATAAAATTTAATTTAGTTTCTACTTTTAAATTTGGATTAGGATAGGAAGATAATTTGGTAGGTATTAATGAATATTGATTCATAAAAGCTCCATTTTCATTTTTTTCCCGTACAAAGTTTTCGTCTATAAATGTGATATAAACTTTTGGAGAAAAATCTACATACCCCCACTTATCTTTATCTATTTTCACGTAAACTTGAACTTCATATTCAGCACCATATTCTATTCCAAGATCTTGGAGTGTAACATTTTTACTTACACTATCATCATCTGAACATGATGACAATTGTGTTAATCCAATAAACACAATGACAAACAAGAATAATTTTTTCATTTTTATAGTTATTTAATTACATTCAAATATAAAAAATATTTTAAGTTTTTTATTTTATATAAAAACAAAAATATCTCTTATATTAGTGCTTTTCAGCATTAAATAATTCTTGATATAATAATGTGGCACTTGTTTTTACGTATTAGCTTTGCTAAATTACACAGTATTAATATTTAACTAATTTATTAACATACTGTTGACAAATACGAAATAAATTTATTATGATAATTATCAGCCAAATTTAAATTATCTAAAATAATTTTTTAACTCTCTTTTTTTAATTCATTTATTGGATTACCATCAAACTTCAATTGAATAATTATTAATATTAAATCTATTAATAGAAAATCTTATTGTTTTTTCAATCCTCAGAAAATAACCTACAATCCTCATTTTCCTATTAACATAGTAACATGGAAATAGCAGAAGTCATGAAAAAAGAGTGGCTGGAATTATGGACTCCTAAATTCACCTGTTCCAAAGCCCAATTCATCAGAAAAGAGAAAAACCCGAAAGGGATTTGATTGAAGTAATCAAAAATACGGAAGCAAAATTTTCCCAGAACCGGATATAAAGAACAAATCTAAAAAAAGAAAAAAGCCATCTTCCTCCAATGATTTATGCCCAGGCCCAGTATATCATATTTACTGCAATAAAATACAAAAGGATCTTTGAGAGGTTCGGGTTTAATCTTCCTAGTTATGAAAAACCTCAGCCTTCATCTAAAACAATTTATGAGTTTGAAAAATGGTTCTTTGATCTAAATACAAATGGTTGGATGAATACCTCTTCCGAGTGCCTAACCGAATAGTTAACTCCCGTACAATTATCTTATTTGAAGAAGCTGTGAATAGAGACCTATTATAATAAATTAGTAAGAATATACACAAATCAAACAACTATCATAATTTATATAAAATATAGTTATTTTATAATAAAAAATTATTCGCATTAAAATAGCTGGATAAAAAATGACCAAAAATTTATATCTTTGAAATATAAGAACTAATAACTACATGATTTTACTAATTATCACATTTATAACACTTTTAGTTGTTTTTTTGAATAAGAATTCATCTAAACAAAAGAATAAAAATGTTTACAATAATCACTTAAAAAATCTACAGGAAAAAGATTCAACTTATAACAATACGGAGTCTATTAAGGTTATAAATAATTTTATTTCTAACTCTACTATTAAAGAGAATAGCACTTCAAATAAAATAATGAACGAATCCAATAATTCTATTGAAGATATTTCTAATGAAACATGTAGTCTTCGTCCTAATTTATCAGAATCAAATACCTTTAATTCTGACAACTATAATTTAAAACACGTTTTATTTTCCTACAATGAACCATTAATAAATCAATATGGAGTTCCCTATTGGCCTCATAAATATATATATTCTTATTCTGATTTAGATGAGGCTACTCCAGAACAAAAAAAATTTTATCAAGCTTTTAAAACAGATTTCCTCAATGGTGAATATAATAATTTATATGGAAATTGGAATTATGCCTTTATTCTGTTATTTGACTTATTAAATGAATATGAAGTACACAAGGACATTCAAGTTTTGGAAAAGCAATTGGATCTTCTTGGTTTTCATTATAGTAGAACTAAATCTTACTGTATTTCATTTTTAATTAAAAAATTAGAAAATATAGGCGATGAAGAAAATATAAATAGAATTATTGAAAACAATCCTTATGACTACTATGGGTATGATTACTGGCGTTTAGGAAACCGCTATAAAAACAAACTAAAGTTAAATGATAAGGAAGTTGAATTATTAAATAAATTATATTTTTCACCCAACACCTTTACTGAAATAGAAGCTTGTTTAATTGAAACACTCAGACTTTATTTATCATTATTTGAGACTTTACAAGATACTCAAATTGAAGGAGAAAAAAATTTAGAACAATTTATTACAGAAATTGCAGATCTTTATATAAAAAAGTATTACAAATACAGAAAAGGTAGTCACAATTATAATTACGCTTTTGAAGATACAATTAAGTATTTTTATCAAAATATTTTCAAACTTTGCGAAAATGCTGTCCGTGAATTTTATGGCCATAAGAGAAAACTAAATACTGATTTTTCTCTGCATATGCCTGAAATTAATAATCTATATCAAGAAAAAATAGTTCCTACCATAACCCAAACTTTATTTAAATTAACATCTATAATCAATCTTCCCGATGAAGCTACAGATATAAAATTATATACTCAAAATACAACCCGGTGGAAAATAAAATTTTCTAAGATTACGGAAAATTATAATGGAGATCCAAAGCAGTTTTTAAACGATATTATTTCATTAGGAAAACTTAATGAAAATAATCCTTCTATTGAAAATATATTCTTTGATTCATCAAAATTCATAGCTAAGTATGATAAAGAAATAGCATTATCACTATATATTTATTACTTGTACTATGATTTAAAATCTTCGACTTTCAACAATAAACCTTTAACTAAAACAATACAAAAAAATCTTTTCAAAACTAATGAACAGTTTCATGACTTTGAAATTATTGTAGAAAAATTAATTAAAACTAGAAATTTAGATGAGGCTTTAAGTTCAGTTTCTTCCATTTATAAAGCAAGACGTAAAAAAATTAATCTTAATAAATCAATCATAAAAGAAGTACAAGAACAACATTCAGAAACTGTAGAGTTATTAAATGAATATTTACAAGATGAAAGTGAAAGTTTATCAACAAAATCACAAGACATTAATGCTAATGAAATTAAAATAGTTTCCAAAAAAACAATTGAGTCAAATAAGTCTATTTATTTAAATGGTGAAAATTTATCTTCTATTCAAATAGATGTTTTAAATTTTTTTGCAAAAAATAGTTTGTGCGTTTCTTTTGAAGACTTTGATATTTATGCAAAAGACAACAATATTTTTAAAAATCATTTGATAGACAGTATTAATGAAATTTATTATGAAGTTCTGGATGATATATTGATTGAAGAAGAAGATGAATTTTACACTATTTTAAAAGATTACTACCAAAAAATAACTATAAAATGATAAATATTAAGCCTAAAGAAGCCACAGCAATTATTAATTCACTCGTAAGCGGAGTAGTTCCGAAAATAGGAGTACAACATATAACAGTAGGACGTTCTGAAGAAATAACAGCTTTTGTCTCAGCATTAGAAGATGTAAAAAATGGACATAGTTTGGTTAAGTTTTGGATTGGCGATTTTGGTTCTGGAAAATCATTTATGCTTCATTTATTAAATACGGTTGCATTAAAACAAAAATTTGTTGTAGCTAATGCTGATTTTACACCTGAAAATCGTTTATATTCTAATGATGGAAAGGCGGTTTCTTTATACAAGTCAATAATGGATAATATAGCCATACAAACCAAACCTGAAGGAGGTGCCTTGCCTATTTTAATGGAAAAATGGATTGAGCAGATCATTATAAAAACAGCTCAAGAAAATAATATATTAGTTAGTGAAATACATAATGAGGATTATATTGATTTAATCCGGAACAACATAATGAAAACCATCAATGGAATTACCGAAGTAGGAGGTTTTGATTTTGGAACAGTGATCATAAAATATTATGAAGGATACATCCAAGATGAAGAACAACTTAGAAGGAATGCTTTAAAATGGTTAAAAGGTGAATATACTACTAAAACAGAAGCACGTCAAGATTTAGGGGTTCGAGAAATAATTAATGATCAGAATTATTATGATATGCTTAAAAATTTCTGTAAATTATTTGTTAGCATGGGATACAGTGGATTTATGATTAACTTGGATGAAGCTATTAATTTGTACAAAATTTCAACAGCTGTCATGAGAGAAAAAAACTATGAAAAAATATTAGCTATTTATAATGATTGTTTTCAGGGAAAAGTAACTAATTTATTTTTTAACTATGCAGGAACTAAAGAATTTTTGGAAAATGAGCGTAGAGGATTGTTCAGCTATCATGCATTAAAATCAAGATTGGAAACTAATAAGTTTGAGACTTTAGAAATAAGAGACTTTGCTCAACCCGTAATCCGATTAATGCCTTTGGATCATAATGAAATCTTCGTTTTATTAAAAAAACTTAAAGAAATTTTTGATTTTAATTATAAAACTCTCATAGATATTTCTAATGATGATATCCACTCTTTTATGGAAGAAATATTCAATAAACCTGGAGCTTCTGAATTTTTAACTCCAAGAGAAGTTATTAGAGATTTTCTTAATATCCTTAATATACTTCGTCAGAACCCAGAAGTGGATAAATCTAAATTATTTGGAGAGATTGAAATTTCAGATGAACGTCCAAATGAGGAAACCTTATTAGATAATATTGAAGAATTATAATGCCTATTCAATTGCTATCTGAGCCTATCAGAAAATATATTAGAGATAAACGCTGGGAAGAATTGCGGGCTATTCAAGCAGCAGCAATCACACGTATTTTAACAACGAGCCATAACTATATTCTTGTTTCTAAAACTGCATCTGGAAAAACTGAAGCTGCTTTTCTTCCTATATTATCATCTGTTAATTTTAATAAATCAGGAGTTCAGGTTTTATATATTTCTCCATTAATAGCTCTGATTAATGATCAGTTTTATCGTATTGAAGAACTATGTCATTATTTAGAGGTGCCTGTAACTAAGTGGCATGGAGAGGCAAACCGAACACAAAAAAAGCACCTTTTAATGGACCCTAAGGGAATTGTTTTAATTACTCCTGAATCTTTAGAAGCTATGTTTGTAAATAATCCCTATAATATTAAATATCTCTTTTCTAATTTGAAGTTTGTAGTAATAGATGAGATTCATTCTTTTATAGGAACAGACAGAGGAATACAGCTTAAGTCTATTCTATCTCGTTTACAAAAAATAAATACAGTTCCCTTTCGAATAATTGGATTATCTGCAACTATAGGGGATTATGAAGAAGCTAAACAATTTGTAGGTAATGATAATGAAACTAAAGTTCTCATAGATAAAACTACTAATGAAATTCAAGTCATTTTCAGATATTTTAAAATAGAGACCGTAGAATATTCTTTGGAACTATTAAAAAACATATATAGAGAAACAAAGGATAACAAAGTATTAATTTTCCCCAATAATAGAGGTAAGGTTGAAGAAATAGCTGTTAAATTAAAAAAAATAGCAGAGCGAGTAGGTGGACATAAAAACTATTTTTCTCATCATTCATCTGTTAATAAAGATGTCAGAGAATATGTAGAATTTTTTGCCAAAAATAATAAAAAAGAAAATTTTACAATTGCTTGCACCTCCACTCTTGAATTAGGTATTGACATAGGTAACGTGGATAAAGTAATTCAGGTAGATGCTACACATAGTATAGCTTCTTTGATCCAGCGTGTCGGAAGAAGCGGAAGAAAAGAAGGAATTAAAAGTAAATTATATCTCTATTCAACTAATAAATGGAGTTTATTACAATCACTAGCATCCTGGTTATTATATAAGGAAGAATTTATAGAACCTCCTTTATTTATAGAAAAACCTTTTGATATAATGCTTCACCAGATCTTATCCATAGTCAAGGAATATTCTGGCGTTAATGAAATTGAATTGACAAAGAAAATAGAAAATAATTTTACATTCATTCATATATCTAAGGAGGAAATTAATGAAATAATAGATTATTTAATTAGCAATGATATATTAGAAAAGATTGACAAAGAAATTATTATTGGTATTGAAGGGGAAAAATTCGTAAATAGCCGTGATTTCTACAGTGTATTCAAAACAGAAGAACACTATAAGGTCACAAACTCAGGTAATACAATAGGAGAAATACCTTTTTCTCCTCAGATAAGAGAAGATGAAAATATTTTATTGGCTGCCAAAATTTGGAAAATAAAATTGATTGATTTCAAATCTCATAAAATAGAAGTTTGTCCTGCTAAAGATGGAAAAAATCCTTTATTCTTTGGAAGTGGAGGTTTGGTGCACCCTAGAATAAGAGAAAAAATGTTGGAAATCCTTATTTCTGAAGAAGAATATTTATTTTTAGATCAACCCAGCTCTGAAGAAATCAATAAACTTCGACAAAAATTCTCACCATTTAATATACTAAAACCATCTGAAGAAAGACCTTTGTTTTTAAAAGAAAATAAAGCCCAATTATATACTTTTACAGGAACCAGGATAAACAGAACTATACAGTTATTATTAACTATTATGGATATACAAAATATAATGACTGATAATGATAGTTTTTTTGAATTTTCTACATCAAATATTGTTTGGGACAATTTTACAGATACACTCCTAAATTCTATAGTATACGTAGACAACCATTTATCAAAATTATTAGAGAAAAACCCAACCATTCTTGATTTTTCTAAATGGGGTATATTACTACCTAAAAAATACCAAATTAGTTTGTTAAAACAAAAGTATTATGATTTAGAAAGCACTATAAAATTTTTAAAATCAATTAAATTAGTGATAAAATAGTATGAAACTACTTTTTTATCTCTAAAAGACTTTCCTGGAGAAATCTGGAAAAATTATCTCGATTTTGAAGGGTTATCTGATGATTTCCAATAAGGGGCGAATAAAAGATTTAAAAAGCGCTATTTTACCAAAGTATTAAAGGAGGATTATAAACAATATCCAAATTGTGTGTAACCCAAAACAAATAAAAATGGAAGATAATTTAAACAATTTAATTAATAATATAAAAATTCAAACAAAATTATATTTATTTGAAATAGGTGAATTTGCCCCTTATGCATCGGCCTTAAATGATCAAACAAAAAAAATTGATTTAATAATGGTCCATGATGATGAAAATGATTCATCAAAAATGTTAAAAATACTACAATCAAGTTTAGAAAATGATATTTAAAAAATATATATTATGCTGCAGCAAAAGGAATCGATACTATAATTTCTAATAAAGAAGGTAATAAAATCTCTGTCTTATTAATTATGATAAAATGTAAAAACGATAAGGACTGGTCAATCAAAAAATTCCCTTATGAAATAATAAAAAATAATAAAGTTCTACATCTCTATAAAAAAAATTAGAGTAATGTATCAGATAAGGGGATTAAGCTATAAATAACTAATGTTCAAAAAAAATAAAAACTAAGAAAAAAGAGAAAAATTCTTTCTTACTTAGCTACCTTATCAAAAAACAATTTAAAATTAATCTATCTGTTTATTATCCTAACCTTATAAGTTTCCCGAAAAACTGAATATATTTATTAGCTAAAATAAAAAGATAAACTGATTACTATTTGGTATATAATTTATCTAAAAATTCAAATTCCGATTCAGAAATTAAGCCTTTAGCTGAGTTTAGTAAATTGTAAATATCCCATTTAATATGATCTACCAGTTCCGGATGCTCTATTTCCGTTAGTATTGCAGTCTGAAAATACTTAGCATGGATTTTAAAGTATATTCTAAATGCTTATAATCCTTTATTTCCGAAATATCTTTTAGATATATTAAAAAGTCTTTCACCTTATATACTGATTCTTCATTCACTTCACATGCTTTTATTTTGTAAAGTAAACGAACATACATACAATAATTTATAACTTGGGTTAAAATAAGATAACTGAAAAAGAATAAGTTATTTTTAGCGGATTATTTTATATTTTTGTGAATAGAAAAATTAATAAATTATGAATACAGATACAGCATCAAAAAAAGCACATCACGGAAGGAATATAAAAAGACTGAGAGAAATGCTGGGAGTAAAACAAGATGCATTGGCAGTGGAATTAAACATTACTCAGGCAGCTGTATCTAAATTAGAAAGTAAAGAAGAAAAAGATACTTTGGAAAAGGTAGCTAAAATTCTAAAGTTACCAGTAGAAGCTATAGAGAACTTTAATGATGAGGGAGCTCTGAACTTTATTGCAAATACTATTGATACATTTCATTATAAATGTACTTTCAATCCCATTGATAAGATTCTGCAACTTTACAGCGAAAAAGAAGAATTACATAAAGAAAAGCAGGAATTATATGAGAGAATGATAAATGAAAAGAATGAGTTGATAGAGAAATTGTTAAACAAATAAGAAATATTTTTCAAGAAAGAAATATTTTTCAAGAAATTTATAGAGATGAGTTTAAGTTTAATCTCATCTTTTTTATTTTTAATTATGTTTAAGATTTAACCAGAGTCTCTTTTAAATATAGAAAATAAATATAATGTTTTTTGACAAATTTTTGACAAACGAAAAAGGTTACAACTTATTAAGTTTGTAACCTTTTGAATTTTAGCTCCTCCTGCTGGGCTCGAACCAGCGACCCTCTGATTAACAGTCAGATGCTCTAACCGACTGAGCTAAGGAGGAATTTTGTGAGTGCAAATGTAGAAGATATTTCTATATGCTCCAAATATTTTTTAAACTTTTTTTACTATCAAAATCTAAATATGTTAGTATCAATAAAAAAGAATTTAAACTTTTTTAATATTCTTTTCCATTAGGTGTTTTTTTTAATATAAAATAGTATTTTTGCCTCCGCCTAATTTATTTAAATTTTATGGACATTTCAATTTTAATTATTTCCCTTGCTATTTTAGTAATTTTCGTAGGGGGATTTATGTTTATGCTTACCCGATTTTTTCAATCAGAAAGAGAAAGAAGAAATTTCGAACTTCGTTTAAAATATTCTGAAAACATTTTACCGAATAAATTGCAAGCCTATGAGCGAATGACTTTATTTTTAGAAAGAATTAAACCTGCCTCATTAATCAGACGCGTTGCGCCAACTGAGGATAGTAAATCTTATGAATATAATCTAATTGAAACCATTCAAACGGAATTTGAGCACAATTTAGCTCAACAAGTATATATAAATCCTAATACTTGGAAAATCATTCTATCGGCAAAAAATGCCACACAACTATTAATAAAAAACACCATCCAATCCATGGAAGAATCCTCTGTTAAAGAAATTCAAGAGGAAATTATAAAACAGTCTATGGAAGACTCATCCCCATCATCCACTGCAATATTATATCTTCAGAAGGATATTCAAGATGGAATCTAATTAAAATGAGTTCATATGAATATAAAATCATTAGCTGAAGAAGAAAGACCCAGAGAAAAATTATTGTTAAAAGGCAAACAATCATTATCAGATGCCGAGCTTTTAGCTATAATTCTGGGGAGCGGCTCTAAACAAGAAAGCAGCATTATTCTAGCTCAACGGATCTTATCTTCGGTAAATAATAATTGGAACGAATTGGCAAAGCTCTCAATACGAGATTTATGCAAATTCAACGGTGTCGGTAAAGTAAAAGCTATTGAAATAGTTACTTCCTTGGAAATTGGAAGAAGAAAATCTTTACAACAAGCACTCAAAAAAGAAAATATTTCTTCTGCCAAAGATGCATTTAATATTCTTCAGCCAATAATTGGAGACCTTCTTATTGAAGAATTTTGGGTTATATATTTAAGTCGATCCAATAAAATAGTAAGCAAAGAAAAAATTTCTCAAGGAGGAATTACAGGAACAATGGTTGACAATAGAATTATTTTCAAACATGCATTAGAACTCAATGCAGTTTCATTAATCATATCTCATAATCATCCTTCGGGAAATATACAACCGAGCAATTCTGATATTCAAATCACTCAGGAAATTAAAAAAGCAGGTAGTTTATTGAATATTACTCTTATGGATCATCTAATTGTAACCCAAACTTCCTATTTTAGTTTTGCTGATGAAAATTTATTATAATTTTTGGGATATGATTTTAATCTATGTACCCAACATTAATGAAAGAATCCGTTATACATATTCCTTTATCTTCGAACAAATCCTAGGAATTCAATTCCAACTAACAGATTCTCTAGATTATTATCATAGTAAAGCCGTACCTAAATTTTCTTACTCCAACTTAAGTATAAAAGACGAAATGCATTTTTCGGCTTGCAATTTACTATTCGAGACCGATATTAAAATGCAAGATCTTACCAAAATCTTAAAGGACCCTTTTGCAACCACATTTTACTTACTTTCAAGATACGAGGAATATCTACCTTATAGGGAAGATGTACATAAAAGATTTTCTTATCAATCTTCTTCCATCAATGGTAAAATAGATCCAATTCATCCATGGATAGATACATTTGCTTATGACTTGTTTAATCAACTTAAAGATCATTTCCCTACCCTTGTACGTAAGAATCGTAAATTTGAATTTATTAATACCATTGATATTGATCATGCTTGGCTTTATAAGAATAAATCTTGGTTTAGAAATTTAAAATCCTTTGGAAAAAAACTTATTACCTCGCGTTGGAAAGACGGATACTTTCAAACCTTAATATTATTAGGAATAAAACCCGATCCTTATTATATTTATCCCTATATAGAACAATTAGAATTTCCTACCATTTATTTTGTGTCTTTTGGCTTGGGAAGCAAATGGGATACCAATCACAATCCAAAAAATAAAGCATATCGCAATCTCATTGGTCAATTAGATAAGCAGGAATACACAACTATTGGTCTCCACCCCAGCTATTATTCCAATAAAGATTTTGAAATTTTAAAAAAAGAAAAAATAGCGTTGGAAAAACTTTTGAAACAAAAAATTTCATTCTCTCGACAACATTTCATCAAACTTACATTACCCGAAACTTATTCTAATCTCATAAATTTACATATTACCGCTGATTTTTCTATGGGTTTTCAGGATCATATCGGATTTCGTGCCGGAACATGTACCCCTTTCTACTGGTTTGATTTAAAAAACAATAAAATCACAGACTTAAAAATTTATCCTTTCTGCATGATGGACGTAACGTTAAAAAATTATATGAATTTAACAATTGAGGAGGCAGAAAATAAAATTTGGGATTTACTAAATTCCGTAAAAAAAGTAAATGGGACATTCATCTCTATCTTTCATAACGATAGCTTATCTGATTATGGAGAATGGAACTCATGGAAATCATTGTATGAAAAGTTAATTGTTAAAGTGAATGATCCATATATATAACCATAAAAATATTGATAAAAGGAATTATTCCAATTGTTTGCATAATTCTTTAAATTACAGAGTCTATGCAGAATTATGGTATTTGGACATTGTTTCTCCTGACGGTTATGATATATTGGTACTAAACAATTTTGAAGCAGTAATGCCTATTGCTTATCATAAGAAATTAGGAATGAAATTTGTTGTACAACCTACTTTTTGTCAACAACTAGGTATTTTTTATAAAGAAAATATATCTGCTGAGAACTTTAGCCTTTTTTTATCCTTTTTGAATAGATACAGAGTTAGAAGCTATTGTTTTAACGAAGAAAATACTTCTTATTTTCCTACAGATTGTATAAAGAGAGATAATCAAATTCTAAATCTCGAATCTAATTACTTAACAATTTCAAATAATTATAATAAAAATAAAAAAAGAGTTCTAAAAAATGATTTTTCACCTAGTATAGAAATTGAAGAAGGATATATAGATTCTGTTATCAAAGGAACTCTGTTTACCCATTTGCATAATTTTCTTTCAGAATCACAAATAGATATTTTAAATTCACTTTTACTGGAATTAAATCATCGAAATCTTTTAAAACAATATACGGTATATAGAGAACAACATATACCTACAGTCTATTTATGGCTAATTTTTTCCAAAGGGAGAATTATAAATTTGCTTTCCGTAAGAATTAAAGAAATTGAAATTAAAAATTCTTATGCCTATCTCATTGATTTGATAATTCAAAAATACTCAAATCAAAAACTAATATTCGATTTTGAAGGATCCATGATTCAGGGCATAGCTAATTTTAATAAGAGTTTAGGTGCCAAAACGAAACACTATATACCCTACAAAAATTTCAAATGGTTTGATGCTTTAAAAAAAAGATAAATTTATTTAAAGAGAGATAATTTTTTAAAGAATAGAGGTAAATCTTAACAATAATTTTTTCATAAAACAATTGACTTTTAGTGATATAATTCTACTATCTATAAAAAATGGCTTGAAAAAGATCAAACCATTATTATTATTATTATAAGTTTCTATTTATTATGAATTTGCATCCTGAATTAAACCGGCGCGTTTTAGTAAAGCATCCGATTCAGGTCTTCTTCCGCGGAAGCTAATATACAATTCCATCGGGTCCTCAGTTCCTCCTTTACTCAATAAATTTTCAAATTTTAAAGCAGTTTCCTTATCAAAGATTCCTCTTTCTTTGAAGAAATCAAAAGCATCAGCATCTAAAACTTCAGCCCATTTGTATGAGTAGTATCCTGCGGCATATCCTCCTTGAAATATATGAGAAAAAGAAGTGCTTATACAGGTATTTTTAATATGAGGATATACTTGCGTTTCTTTTACTTTATTGACTTCAAAATCTTCAATTCTTTCCTCTGCTTTTAATTCATTTGTATGGTAAGCCATATCTAATAAACCTAAGCCTATCTGGCGGATTGTTTGATACCCTTGCATGAAATTGGCAGATGCTACTATTTTATCAATTTTTTCCTCTTTTAGCAATTTTCCTGTTTTATAATGAAGCGCAAAAGTTTTTAAAAATTCCTTTTCAAATACATAATTTTCCATGAATTGAGATGGTAGCTCAACGAAATCCCAATAAACATTAGTTCCTGACAATGATTCAAATGTGGTGTTTGCTAAAATGCCGTGCAAAGCATGTCCAAATTCATGAAAAAGTGTTGTTACTTCCGTGAATGTTAATAAAGACGGTATCTCTCCATTGGGACGGGAAAAATTACAAACAATAGATATATGAGGTCTAACGTTATCACTTAATGTTTTAAACTGTCCTTTAAAAGAAGTCATCCAAGCGCCTGCTCTTTTACCTGCACGTGGAAAAAAGTCGGCATATAATAATGCCTGATGCTTTCCCTTATCATTTATTACTTCATAAACTTTAACTTCCGGATGATATTTCTGAATGTCATTTCTTTCATGGAATGTTAATCCGTATAAATTATTTGCAGCATCAAATGCGGCATTTACCACTTGATCTAATGGAAAATACGGCTTGAGCTCTTCTTCAGAAAACGAAAATTTTTCTTGTCTTAATTTTTCCGCATAATAAGCATGATCGTATGGCATAATCTCTGAAATCCCCTCTCGTACAGCCAACTCTTTTAATTGTTGGATTTCTTTTACTGCGAAAGGCTTTGCTTTATTCAGTAAATCATATAAGAAATCATATACGATCTTAGGTGCAGCAGCCATTCTTTCTTGTAAAATTAAATCTGCATAAGTCTTAAAACCTAACAATTGGGCTTTCTCTCCTCGTAATTTAACTATCTTATGAATTATTTCTTCATTATTATACTCGTTATTCTTACAGGCTCTCTGCATATATGCCGTATAGATATCTTTACGTAATTCCCTGTTTTTTGCATACGTAAGGAAAGGTACATAACTTGGATAATGTAATGTAAATACCCAGCCTTCCAAACCTCTACTTTCAGCCTCATTACGCGCCATCTCCTTAATAGATTCCGGAACTCCTTCCATATCGTTACTATCGGTAATATGGAGAAAATAATCGTTAGTTTCTTTCAAAACATTTTGCCCAAATTTTACGGAAAGTACTGCCAATTCATTAGATATTTTTCTAAGAGTATCCTTATCTTCCGTTGAAAGTAATGCTCCGTTTTTAGAAAAATCCTTATAGGTTTTATCCAACAACCGTACTTCTTCTTGGCTTAACTTGGATTTTAATGTAGTATCATAAACAATCTTTATTTTTTCAAATAATTTTTCATTTAACACAATATCATTTGCAAATTCAGTCAATAGGGGGGAAATTTCTTCCGCTAAGCTTTGCAAATAATCATTAGTCTCCGCAGAATTTAAATTAAAAAAAGTAGAGGAAACTATATTAAGTTTTTTTCCAACATTTTCTAAAGCTACTATAGTGTTAACAAAATTAGGAGGATCCGTGTTTTCAATTATTTCATTTATCTCTTTCTTTGCATCGTCAATTGCCTTTTCTATTGCTGGTTTAAATTGTTCTTGCTTAATTTCTTCGAAAGGAATACTTTCAAAAGGTGTATTAAATTTTTCCAATAAATTATTATTCATAATTTTTTTTAAAATTAAATTCTATCGAATAAAATTTTTTCTATATAATTAAAATTTTAATTAAGATTAAAAAACTATTCAAATTTACTAATATCTATAGATTCCCCAATAGATAAAAAAGTTAAACGTTTTTCCTCTGCTAAAAACAAATGTTTGGTTTTATCTTTATTAACTTTTATAGCAGGAAAAGTATCATAATGGGAAGCTATAGCATTTTTAGTTTTAACAAATTTCGCTGCAATTACAGCATCATATCCACCCATCGTATAGAAGTTACCAATTGGCAAGATTGCTACGTTGATATATCCGTAAATAAATGGAAGCAGCTTCATATCTGTGGTAAGAGCAGTATCTCCTGCAACATAGATTACTTTTCCATCCATTTTCATTAAGTATCCGCAAGCTAATCCCCCATAAGTTCCGTCAGGAAAGGATGAGCTATGCACCGCAGCCACCATTTTAACTTTACCAAAACTAAATTTCATAACTCCTCCAATATTCATAGGAATCACATTCAATCCTAATTTTTTAAAATGTGCAGTAATTTCAGGATTAGCCAAAATGGAAGAATTATTGTTCTTAGCAATTCTCTCTACATCCAAAATATGATCATAATGAGCATGGGTCAAAAAAATATAATCCGCCTTAATTTCGTCTATATTTATATCTTTTGCTAATTCATTTTCCGATATAAATGGATCGATCAAGACTGTTGATGATGATGTTTTAAATCCAAAACACGCATGTCCGTAATATATTATTTCCATGTTCTTATCTTATTAGGTTTAATCTTCTTCAAATGTAACAAATAATAATTATCTTTGAAAAAAATTAGGCAAAAAACATTTCATATGAAAAGGTATTTTTTAGTACTATTCTTACTGTTTTTTTCAATAGTTTCGTTTGCGCAACAAGTTGAATTTGGGGCGAAAGCAGGTATGGCTTTTGGGTATAAAGGCAATTTAAAACGAACTATAACTAATATTAAAGAAAGTAAAGCTACTGATAACATTGGGTGGCATGCGGGACTATTTAGCCGTATAAAAATGGAAAGATGGTTTATTCAACCTGAAATTTATTTTTCATCCATGAAAACAAATTTTGATTATAACTATTCTACAGAATTTACCGCCCATTCCAACAGACTGGATATCCCTTTATTATTTGGATCTAATTTCCTGCAAGTTATCAGATTGTATGCAGGACCTGTATTTTCAACTTCTTTAAATGAAGATATTTCTTTAAGAGGAATAAAAAAAACTAAAACAGATGACTTTTCTCTTGCCGGTCAGGTAGGTGGAGGATTCGATTTAGCCAAACTTACCTTTGATGTCCGTTATGAATTCGGATTTAATGAAAGTGAAACCAAGTTTATAAAAAAACATACAGGTGAAGAATTTAAATTGGAAAAAAGACAAAATTCTTTGGTCCTCAGTGTCGGATATAAATTTTAAAGATTGAATTATTTCCTTTATATCTTAACAAAAATAAATTGATATGAAAAAATTATCGTTCCTTCTATTTATATCTTTATTAGTTCTTATAATTTTTTCATGTAGAGATGATTATAATTATGATCCGGCCTCAAAGCCACTTCGATTTTCCAAAGACACGGTAATGTTAGATACCGTATTCTCAACTGTAAGATCAGAAACCTATGTACTCAAGGTATATAATCAGCAAAATGATGATGTGGTGATTCCCGGAATTTATCTGGAAAAAGGTTCATCTTCACAATTTAAAATTAATGTAGACGGATTTGAGGGTAATTCTTCGAATGCAAATAATTTTCAAAACATTCCTTTACGCTCTAAAGACAGTTTATATATTTTTATTGAAATAGCACCCAAAGGTATAAGCACATCAGAAGCTTTGGCTGATGAGGATTTAATCTTCAATACTATGGGAAATACTCAAAAAGTTAAATTACTCTCTTTAATAGAAGACGCAGAATTTTATTTTTCAAAATCAGGAACTAAAGAAATATCTCATGATTTATTTTGGAACAGTTCAAAATCCAAAGTAATATATGGCACTTTAAAATTAACAAATAATGCCAACTTATCTGTTTCCGAAGGAACGAAAATATATCTTCATAAAAATGCATCTATACTCATTGATTCCGGAAGTGTACTTACTTTAAACGGCTCTTTACATAAAGAGGTAATTATACGTGGAGATCGTCATGAATCCAGATATGATTCTCTTCCTGGTAATTGGGATCAAATTCGATTAGCTCGTAATTCTTTGGCAAAAGTTAATCATGCCGTAATCAAAGGTGGAAATAACGCTTTTTATTTAGAGGACAACGCTCAATTAATAATTTCAAATTCAAAGATTTATAATTTTCTATATGGAGGAATATATTCTATAGGAGGAAATGTTGAAGGAAAAAATCTTGCCTTAAATAATTGTGGTACTTCCGATTTGATAGCCCTATATGGTGGAAATTATGATTTTACCCATTGTACTTTTGCAAATTATTGGAATTTAAATGCCGGGGCAGGATATGCGGTTTACTTATCCAACTCCCATCAGAAATCCGGAAAACTCCAATATAAACAACTCAATGCTTCTTTTAAGAACTGTATTTTATGGGTAAATAATTACAATAGTCTTTATATAGATAATAATCCCAACGCTCCTTTCTTTTATTCTTTTGATACGAATCTTATTAAGAATAATAGCAATTCTATTCATGTCGATACGGATAATAATTTTATACACACAATTTTAAATAAAGACCCTTTATTTTATAAAACAGGTTATTCTGAATGTTTGCTTAGTCTTACTGAAGATTCACCTGCATTAGGAAAAGGAAATTTAACCTATGCATTATCCGTTCCACTAGATATTAACGGATTCCTAAGAACCTCCGCTCCTGCTTTAGGCGCCTATCAGGAATAAAAATTTTATAATATTATTTTCAATTGTTGAATATAGTTTAGAAAATTTACTTTTTTATATATCAGAATAACTATAAATCTTTAAGTAAAGTATTTTTTTCATGTTCATAAATCATAGTTCTTATTTCTAAAGTCTTATTCCAGATATTTTTAATATCTCCCTGTATATCTATTTTAAAATTTTCAGAACCATATTGATCTATCTTATTTAAAAAATAAATGAGGGTTATGTGATTAATATCTATGGCCGGGATGTAAGCAATTACTAAATCGTTTTCAAGTGGAGTTTCAGCAAGTAAGCCTACCTGTAATAAAAAGTATAAAGAATCATTAGTTAAACGCGTAGGTATTTTAAAAGTTTCAGACAACTCATCTGCTGTATATGGCTTATCTCCTCTTTCAAACCTCTTTATAATAAGTGTGGTAATCATTAAAAATATAAAATCTTTATAACGCCTGCTTATATTTGAAATATCTTTTTCAAAACTAAATTTATTTACATTTTGATAAGAAAAAGATAATTGCACTCCAAATAAACAAATAAACCAACTCAGCTGAAGCCATAACATCAATAACGGTAATGCTGAAAAACTTCCATAAATTGCATTATATTTGGCTATCCAGAATTGTCCGGAAATATATAACATTTGAAAAATCTGAAAACAGCTTCCGCTTACAATACCTGCTAATACTGCTGCGCTAAACTTTACCTTTGTATTAGGTATATAAATATATAAAAATGTGAAGAGTAAGATAATAATTATATAAGGCAATATTTTGAGTATTGGGTTAATGACCGCACCTATTATATTAATATTTGCTGTTGAATTTAGAAATATAGATAAACCGGCATTACATATCAAAAATAAAGGAGCAATAAGGATTAAAGCTAAATAATCTGTAAATTGTCGAGAAAACGTTCTACCTTTTTTAATTCTCCAGATTATATTAAAATTATCTTCGATACTTGAGAGAAGAGTGACCACAGTATAGAAAAGAATTACAATCCCGATTCCTAAAAATACACCTCCTTGGGCGTAATCTATAGATCCGTCTATAAATTGCATAGCCTTTGAAAGAACTATTTTCTGTCCCGTAAAATATTGGAATAATTGTGTTTCAACTAAGTTTTGAAAACCAAAACCTCGGGCAATGGCAAATAAGACGGCTAACAACGGTACAATAGATAAGAGAGAATTATAGGTAAGAGCTGCCGCACGTGTATTAATTTGTGATCCATTAATATTTCTGAAGGTCAATAAAAAAGCCTTAGTAATATTTATAAAAATTGTTTTAATGTGAGTACTGTCGTTTCCGTTTATCCTCCAGATATCATATCTTAAATAATGAATTATAGATAGAATTTTATTTTTTATCTTAGAATACATTTTTATTATTTAAATTTTCAAGTATCAGATACAAACATAATACCTTCTATATTTAAAAAGGAATAATTTATACCTATTAATAAGTAAATAAGTTTTAAAGATTATAGAATAGATGCAGAAATCTTTTACTGGTATCTGAAACCTTAAAACGATCATCTAGACGAAATCCGACCAGCCAAATAATTTCTCCTGATTTATTACACAATACCATTACTTTCTCTTTTTGGAAATTTGAAACCTTAGAATCTTTTAAATATTTACTTACTTTCTTTTTTCCCAACCCATTTATAGGATAAAACACATCGCCATTTTGCCAATTTCTTAAGGTTAAAGGAAATTCAATTTTATCCAAATCAACAATCTCATTCGCATTACTTTCCCTGCTATTCTTCTCATACAACGTAACAGCAACAGGTTCTTGTATCATAAACGGAATTGATTTTATAGTAATCGAATTTTTTATAGAAACATTTTTTTTCTTTTCTTCAAGCAATACTCTTCCCCTATCTATCCAAACTTTAAATGTATTAGATTCAAAAATATTTCCTGTATGTGAATTTATAATGTTGATACAATCCTCTTTATTCGTAAAACCGTATTGAGAAAGCAAATGGTAAGATAAGAGAAAATCCGCTTTTTTAAGCTTATCTAAAGAAAAAATTTTTATTCCTTCTTCTACGGTAATGCTAGCTTCATTTTGCAGTTCTTGCACTTTAAATTCTATAAAAGATTGCGTTTCATGTAAAATACTCATGCTCTTATCTACCTGCCTTAGAAATTCTGAACTTATATCCATAAACTCGGGAATAATTTTATGTCGAATTTTATTTCTTAAATACTCTAAGGTGTAATTGGATGCATCTTCCCTCCAGGGAATAGAGTTTTCTTGTGCAAATGCTACAATTTCTTTTCGAGGAAAAGATAATAAAGGTCTTAAAACAAAATCAGAAATCTTTTTCATACCAGATAACCCCTTACTCCCGGAACCTCTTAATAAATTAATAAAAAATGTTTCTACATTATCGTTGAGATGATGTGCAGTGACTAGATAATCAAATAATTGTTCTTTGGCTAGTTCCCTAAAATAGTCGTATCTCAAATTTCGGGCAACCATTTCTAAAGATTCTCTATTTTTTTTCAATTTTAAAGTATCAAAAGATTTAACGAACAATTCAATTCTACGAGCATAGCAATATTCCCGAACTAACTTTTCATCGGACAAAGAATCTTCTCCACGAAGTTGAAAATTACAATGAACAACACTAAATTGATAAGGAGAATTATAAAATAGATGCATTAAAACCATACTATCTACCCCTCCACTTACTGCCAACAAATATTTTTTTTCTATAGCTAATCCGCTCAATGAATCCGTTACCTTCATATATTATCCAATCAATTTCGTAAATACCAGAAATATAATTTTTAAGCAAAGATAGTTGAAAAAAATTTTGACAAAAATATCTGATTAAGCACAATCTTTGCATTGACTACTAATTACAACGTAATTATGAAAACAATATAAATTGAATATTTATTTTAATTTAGAATGATTTTAAATAAGAAATTTATCCATAAAATTGAAAATCTATTATGAAAATCGGTTTATTTATTCCTTGCTATATAGATGCTATTTATCCCGAGGTTGGAATAGCTACATTGGAGTTATTGGAAAAATTAGGAATGGACGTTGAATATCCTTTAGAACAAACATGTTGCGGTCAACCAATGTCTAATGAAGGAGATTATAAAAGTGCGGAAGCAGCAGAAATGCTTTTTATTAGTAATTTTAAAGATTACGAATATATTGTAGGTCCGGCCGGAAGTTGTGTCAAACAAGTCCGAATGCATTTTGATAATTTAGAACAAAATGAAGACGTTTGTCATGTCAGGAAGAATACCTATGAATTAGTTGAATTTTTACATGATATTATACAAATTAAAGAATTACCGGATGTTACATTCAATCACAAAATAGCTTTACATAACAGTTGCAGCTCAATAAGAGGCTTAGGCATAGCCAAACCTTCCGAAATAATGGGAACACCTTATAATAAATCTGCAGACTTATTAAAAATGGTGAAGGGGTTGGAACTAGCGGTAATGAGCCGTCCCGATGAATGCTGTGGTTTTGGAGGTACCTTTTGCGTTACAGATGAAGTAGTAAGTGGGAAAATGGGCAAAGATAAAATTTCTGATTATATTACCAGTGGAGCAGAATATGTGGTTTCTCCCGATATGTCTTGTTTAATGCATCAAAAGGGAGTTGCTTTAAAAAACGGAGTAACCCACCTACCCTTTTTACATATTGCACAAGTTCTTAACGGAGGTCCATTTTAAACTAAAAAAATGAAAAAAAAGGTTGTCAACATTGAAAAAAACTCGGCAGATTTCATTAATCAAGATAACATTCATGAGAAAGAGCATGATAAAAACCTTTGGAATGCTCGATTAAAACGCGATCGGATAGCCCAAAGCATACCTGAATGGGAAGAGTTGAAAGTCTTAGCATCGAAAATTAAAGAACACAGTCTATCTCATTTGGATGAATACGTGAGTGAATTTGCTGAAAATGCTACCAAAAGAGGTGCAATAGTACATTGGGCACGAGATGCGCAAGAGCATAATGAGATAGTTTATAATATTTTACAAGAAAGAAAAGTAACGGAAATTATAAAAAGCAAATCAATGCTACAAGAAGAATGCGGAATGACCAGCTTTTTAGAATCTAAAGGTATTGAAGTTACTGAATCCGATCTAGGAGAAAGAATCCAACAATTATCCCACGAACCCCCGGCTCATATTGTTATGCCTGCTATTGAGAAAACAACCGAGGATATAGCCAAACTCTTTGCAAAAACCATTGGAACGGATCCTAACGATACAGATGCTCACTCACTCAATGAGGCTATGAGAAACAATGCAAGGCCCAAATTTTTACGAGCTGGAGCCGGAATGACAGGTGCAAATTTTGCAATAGCTGAAACCGGTACTTTTGTTGTTTGTACCAATGAAGGAAACGCCGATATTGGGGCTTCTGTTCCGCCTCTACACATAGCCAGTATAGGAATAGAAAAAATTATTCCCAAAGTTGAAGATTTAGGTATTTTTATACGTTTATTATCTCGAAGTGCCTTAGGTACTCCGGCAACGCAATATACTTCACACTTCTCCGGACCCAGAAAAAATGGAGAATTACATATCATTATTACGGATAATGGAAGATCGGAGCGATTAGGGATGGAAGATTTTTGGACTTCGCTTAAATGTATACGCTGCGGTGCATGTATGAATACTTGTCCTGTTTACCGTAGAAGCGGCGGATTGTCTTATGAATCTACTTATTCCGGGCCTATAGGAATTATTCTAAGTCCTACTTTCGACCTTGAAAAATATAAAGAACTTCCCTATCATTCCACCCTTTGCGGTTCTTGTTCCGATGTATGTCCGGTGAAAATAGATATCTCCGGCCAAATTTATAAATGGAGAAAAATGGTTGTAGATAAGGGCTATATGCCTTCTAATAGAAAATATGCACTTAAGGCAGCAGGAACCGTTTTCGGACATCCTCGCTTATTTAGGACCACTGAGGCGGCAGCTGAAAAAGTTTTACCTGTAGTCCCAGATTTTTTATTATACAGCAATATAAATCCATGGACTCAAGAACGTGAAATGTTTTCTATGGCAAAAAATACATTTAGAGAATGGTATATTAAAAACAGAAAAGAAAAAAATGACTAGTACAAAAGAACATATTTTAGACGCTATTCGCAAAAACAAACCTCAGGACACTCAATTTCCTTATCCGAAAATCCCCTTATTTCCTAAAAACAATCAAGATATATTACAAGAATTTAAAGATAATTTAGTTGCAAATGCAGGAACCTGGTACGATATAAATTCAATTGAGGAAGGAAATAACAAAATTAAAGAATTACATCCTCAAGCAAAAGTTATCTGTTCTGCCGCAGTTGAATTTCAAGGAAACAAAGACTTATCTCCTCTAACTGATTCTCATCAATTAGAAAATGTAGATGTAGGTATTATTCGTGCGCAGTTCGGAGTTTCCGAAAATGGTATGGTGTGGATGACTGAAAAAGATATGATAGTCACTTCTTTAGGTTTTCTTTCCCAGCATTTAATTATCTTATTAAAACCGCAAGAAATTGTTAGAGATATGTATGAAGCCTATGCTAAAATAAATCTTCAGGAAAGCAATTACGGTTGTTTTATGCTCGGACCTTCAGCAACAGCCGACATCGGTGCTGTGATGGTTCGTGGGGCACAAGGAGCTCGAAGTCTTTCGGTATTTTTTATGTAAATGGTAAAATCATATATTGTTTAAACAAAAGAGGGTAAAATTTATAATTTACCCTCTTTTACATTCTTTTAATCTTTATTTTATTATAACTTTTCTGTTAACTTCAAAGTCATGCCCCACAGCCTTTATGATGTAATTACCGGATTTAGGAATATAAACGGTTATTATAAGGTTATTACTATGATTTTCAATAGTTTGCATTAAAACACCATTTAATGAAAACACCATTACTTTTTTAACTAAAGATTTACCATCCTGAGATTTTATATAAACCGTTCCTGAAGAAAGTGTGGGATATATTTCCAAAAAGTTTCTGGGTTGATATTCAAAATTTTCACCTTTAAGGATCTTTCCCCATATCATTTCTACCCATTCCGGATGATCAATATATGGATTACGGTTTTTTTGTTTACTATATATCGCTTCATTCATTGCTATCTCTCTATCGCTGACAGGATCCATCATATGCCAGGTAAGCAAAATATTTTTAAACGCTTCCGTAAACACTTGATTTTTTGTTCTATTAAACATATCAAAACTCCAAGAACTAATTTCGTCTTCATATCGAGTTGCAAAATAAAAAAAAGCGCGAGCTATGTCTCCTTTAAACTCATCGATAGGCTCAAAAACAATTCCTTTATATCCTTCAGAATATCCTGTATTATCGCTATTTCCTAATTTAGAACCATTTTTTGATACCCAAGTGCTTGCACCCACTTTACCAAACGGATAATCGCTCCGCATAGCATTGACTTTTCCATCGGTAGGCCAAATATGAAAAGCATCAGACACCATGGGATCTTTTTTATAAAATATGGATTGGGGAATTAAATGTTCTCTGTTGTAACAGTCTCCTTCTTTACGATAATTTCCACATTGGTCTACTCCGACACGATAATTGTATGGATCAATTCCATTTGGAACTTCTGAATAAATATCTAAAATAGTACTATCTTTTTCATACCATTTATCACTAAAAGCATCTTTAGACTTATACAAATTCCAGAGTCCTTTATAACCGATTGGAGCATGATTTCGTTTAATTATTTCCTTTAAACTTGTTTTTAAATCATACCCCGTACCATACGCTTGGGAATAATAATCTGTAGGGATAGATTTTATTTCTATCTCCTGCATTTCTATTAGCTGAGAATAGAAAAAACAAGTGGATGACAAGAATGCCCAAAATAATAAAATTTTCTTCATATTATTTGTAATTTTAGCGTTAATAAAATTATTTGATTGAGTATTAAATTCAGCTCAAGTTAAGATAAATAATTTAGTATTCATAATTATTTTTATATGATTAAAGCAAATTTCAATTCTTACGAATTACAATTTAAACGACCTGCCGGTACTTCCCGTGGCATATTAAATACAAAACTTACTTACTTCATAACGGTACAACATTCATCTGGTGAATATGTTGGAGAATGCAGTTTTTTTAAAGGATTAAGTGCAGATGCTGAGGTAAATTACGAAAGTAAACTTCAATGGGTGTGTGATCACATCAATGAAGGAAAAGAGTTTCTTCTAAATGATTGTCAAGAGTTTCCTTCCATTCAATTTGGAATCGAGCAAGTATTTTCTCAACTTGAAAATAAAAAAAATGGATTATTTTTTCCTTCGGAATTCACTGAAGGTAAAAAAGGAATTAAAATTAACGGTTTGATTTGGATGGGAAGTTTAGACTTTATGCGCGAACAAATACGTCAAAAACTCGAAAAAAACTACAGTTGCATAAAGCTGAAAATCGGAGTTAACTGGAAAGAAGAACATAAAATTCTACAAAATTTACGTGCTGAATTTTCTGCCGATCAATTAGAGCTAAGAGTTGATGCCAATGGAGGATTTAGCTATAAAGAAGCAAAAAAGGTATTAGAGCAGCTTGCCGAACTTAACATTCATTCTATAGAACAACCTATTAAAGCCGGACATGAAGATCAAATGGCTGATTTATGCAGTAATACCCCTACCCCTATTGCTTTAGATGAAGAACTGATTGGAAAATTTTATAAAGATCAGAAAGAAAAAACATTAGAACATATCTCCCCTCAATACATCATATTGAAACCTTCTCTAATAGGAGGTTGGAATGGATCTCAAGAATGGATTGATATAGCTAAAGCTAAAAATATTGATTGGTGGATTACTTCCGCATTGGAATCTAATATTGGATTAAATGCTATTGCACAGTGGACTGCTTTATTTAATAAAGATATGCCTCAAGGTTTAGGGACGGGAAGTTTATTTACCAATAATTTTCCAACAAATTTATCGGTAATAGGTGAATATCTCTTTTATAATCCTTAACTATCGTATAGTGGGTAAATTCATTACAATTTTTTTAATTACCGCTCCATTACTTGTTGATTAACAAGTAAAATTTATACTAAATGTAAGTTTTATAACTTATTCTTGGAATGAATTAAATAATTAGACATAAATATTTATTCATAATTTAGATTAGATGAATTTATTAAACTAAATTAGACATTTAGTAAGCTTTTTTTATAAAAATTAGCCAATATAATTATATAGAAATTTTACGTATGATACATTTGGATTTCTCAAAACAGATTGAAATAGACAAAATACCTAGTAAAGAAAGTTGGCAGAAAGATATTATTGATTTTTTAAAAGATTGGTATGCCCCATCCGCAACAATTACGACCAAAACGTCAGGTTCTACCGGAATTCCTAAAAATATAGAGCTTTCAAAAAAAGCTATGATTCAAAGTGCTAAAATGACGGGTACATTTTTACATTTACAGGTAAAAGATCGTGCACTTCTTTGTATGCCTTCTTCCTATATTGCCGGAAAAATGATGCTGGTTAGAGCTATTGTATGGAAACTCGATCTTTATTGTATTAAACCTGTTTCTCATCCTTTGGAAAATATTACAATGGAATTTACTTTTTCTGCCATGACGCCCATGCAGGTCGAAAATTCATTAGACAAGCTCTCTTTTATAAAAAAGTTAATTATCGGAGGAGCTCAGCTATCTTCACAACTACAATCCAAATTAAAAACTCGACCCACGGACATTTACGAATCTTTTGGCATGACGGAAACAATTTCTCATATAGCTCTTAAAAAAGTATCGGGCAATAATACAAAACCTTTTTTTAAACTTATGCCGAATACAAAAATGCGCATAGATAAAAGAGGATGCTTATGTATTCTTACTCCATTTTTGAAAGAAGAAATTATTACAAATGATTTGGTTTCCATAATTTCCGATAACGAATTCGAATGGATAGGAAGAATTGATCATGTGATTAACTCAGGTGGAATAAAGATATTTCCCGAACAAGTAGAAAAACAGCTCAAATCAGTTATTAATTCAGATTTTATCATATCTTCCTTAGAAGACCCTTTATTAGGGAATAAAGTAGTGTTAATAATAGCTGGAAAAAAAGATCTTGAACTTGAAAGGCAGATCCTTGATTTTAATTATGCAAATAGGTATGAAAAGCCTAAAGAAATAATTTATATAAATAGTTTTGCGAGGACGCCAACCGGTAAAATAATACGTAAAATGTAAAAAGTTATCGGAAAATCTAAATAAAAAACTATTTTACTTTAGAAAAGAGAAAAATTTAAAAAGCCTTATAAATAAAAATTTATAAGGCTTTAAAGTCAAAATATTTAAGTATAAATAAAAAATCTATTTAATTTTCAAGAACCAACGAAGTCCTGCAATAATTTGATTGCCGTTTATTCCATCTAAATCATTATATATTCCGTTGAAATTTGTCCTATTATAGGCATACATAACGTGGAATCTTAAATCTTTCAATGCTGGATCTGTAAAAGGATAATATTCAACCGCTGCCTGTACTCCTCCATTTATATATGAAGAAGAATTCAACTGATCTCTTCTTTTATTCCACACTCCTTTGATAAGGGGTTTTACTTTTCCTAAATCATATTTAAAATTAACAGATACAGAGTTGTCTCTTACGTGTCTTAATCCTAAGTCATTTTGAACAACATCTCCATAATTCATATCACGATCTCCCATATACCAGTCTAATTCTGCTGTAAATTTTTGAATATTAATTTGGTTACCAATAGTTATCCAATTATAGTATTTGCTTGCATCATGTTGAAATGCTCCATAACCATAACGAGTTTTAAGTGCATTGTTAAACAAGCTACCTTCCCATAAAAATACTCCTGCTAAAGATTTGTTTTTATATTTTTCAGTTGAAAACTGAGGTGCATCAGAGTTTACAACTTGAAAATTCAATGTTTGTCCTCCTGCATTATAAGCGACATTAACACCTGTTTTATAGGCATCCAAATCATTATAAGCCATGGTATACAAATATAAATCAGCTGCATTATAGTCAAATTCAAAGGTACCAAATTGAACGGCTTGCTTACCAATTCTAAAAGTCCATCGTTTACCTGCATCAATTTCAAAATACGCTTGATCGGTAGCTGAAGAATAATTGTCTCTATAAAGAGGATTCTGAGGTGTGTTTATTCGATGACGTATTCTGTAGCGAAATCCTGGAACTATTTCCCCAACAAACCATAATTTTACTGTATTTCCTCGAAAGCTACTTTCTTCTGTTTCACTATCTTTAAAAGTAGCTTGATAGTCTATACGCGTATCAAGCATGATATTTAACATCTGATCATCTTTCAAAAGCTTATCTAAAATAGATTTAAAAGATGATTCATTATTGACAGTATTGTTGTCTCCTGAATTTGAATCTGTTTGTTGTCCGTAGTTTGCTAAGCAAAATAAACAACTTACTGCTAAAAGGATTTTTTTCGTAATACTTAATTTCATTTTAATATTCTGTAAACATTCTTTGAATTTCTTTATAATTGTTTGTTTTGGTTAACGCTAACATTAATAATATTCTAGCTTTATATGGATTTATATACCAAGAGGCTGTAAACCCATATTTATCATCATCCACTTCATCATATTGTGCTGTAGGTCCCATAGGTATACGAGAGGAACGAACAACCGCTACTCCTCTTTTTACCGCATTTACTAATGCATTTTGCATATCGGTTGTAATATTTCCATTACCCACTCCTGCAGTAACTATTCCTTTTGCACCTGCATTAACGGCTGCATCTATAAATAAAGACTTCGCATTAGAATAACTTAAAACAACTTCCACTCTTGGTAGTTTATTTATATTTGTAATGTCAAATTCTGAATTTATAGTATGTCTTTTTACGGATTCTCTTGTATAGATAGGTTTTCCGTTATACATGATTCCAAGATTACCATAATTAGGATCTTCAAAAGTTCCAACATCAAGTGTATGAGTTTTGGTAATATCATCTGCTCCTATAATTTTATCATCCATTACTACCATTACTCCTTTTCCAAGTGATTCTGCGGATGCGGCACATGCTACTGCATTGTGAATATTTCTAGGACCATCTGCGCCAATGGCTGTTGAAGGACGCATGGATCCAACCAAAACTACCGGTTTATTACTTTTTACCGTCAAGTTAAGGAAATAAGCTGTCTCCTCTTGCGTATCGGTACCATGAGTAATCACAATTCCGTCTACATCTTTTTGGCTAAGTAATTCGTTAACTCTTTTCGATAATTTAAGCCATACGTCATCATTCATGTCCTGACTACCTATATTGGCAACTTGTTCTGCTTTAATATTAGCAACGTCTTTGATGGAGGGAACTGCACTTAAAAGTTCATCTACTGTAATAGAACCGGGTTTATATGCCTGTGTAACAGAGGATGACCCTTGACCGGCTATAGTTCCTCCCGTAGCCAAAATGTAAATAGTAGGTTTGTACTGTGCGTTTGCCGCCATAAATATAAGCAGTACAAACAAACTTAACAAATTTTTTAATTTTTTTGTTTTCATAGTTAAATTATTTATAATTAATATTTGATTTTATTTTTTTGTACTTTTCCATGCCTCTACGTATTCATTCATTGTTTCAGAAAGCTTTTTTCCTATTATTTTATAATCCTTGTCATCTAAATTTGCCAAAGAAACTCTAACCGACCATTCCGGACCTGCAAAGCCGCTTCCATTCAATAATACTATGGATGATTTTTCGGCTAATCTAAAGAGTATATCCACCGGTTCAAAATTTTTTTCCAAGAAGGTTACAAAATCTTTATCATAATTTTTAGACGCCCATTCGTGAATGTCTATTTCACAATAATAAGAAGCTCTTTCCGGATCTGGTTTTATAGGAATATTCATTCCTTCCCAAAGTAAATTAAATCGATGCTTTACTAAGTCTGTACAGACTTTTTTATATTTATTTTCCTTATCCAGTAAAGCGAAGGAAGCAAATAACATCATCTGTATTTGTTGCGGCAAAGATAAACCAGCTGTATGATTTAATGCCACCTGACGACTGTCCGCTACCAAACGGTCTATAAACTTAAGTTTTTCGGGATATAGTGTTAAACTGGAATATAGTTTTGCAGTTTTAGCTTTTTCTTTTTCGGGGATTGCTTTAAGCATTTTATCATAAATGTTATCCTCATATAAAGCAATTGCTCCTAATCGCCAACCTGTTGCCCCAAAGTATTTAGAAAAAGAATATACACAAAGAGTGTTTTGTGGTAATTCATTCATTAATGAATTGAATTTAGGTACAAATGTACCGTATACATCATCGGTTAAAATCATTAAATTCGGGTTGAGATTTTTAACGATTTTTACAAGATATTTCCTACTTTTATCACAAATCTCAACTGAAGTCGGATTACTTGGATTGACGATGAAAAATGCTTTTATAGTTTTATCCCCTAATTTATCCAATTCTTCATACGGATATTGATAGTTGGAAGTGCCATCACTATTTTTTCCTGTTCCGTGGACATATGTTACTTTAAAATTATATCTTTTCAATTCTGGTATTTCTAAATAAGGAGTAAAAACAGGAACACCTAAGGCTATATGATCTCCTTTCCTTAACAAATAATTTTCCATTAAAGAATCAAATATATAGCACATGGCTGCAGTACCTCCTTCGACTGCAAAAATATCATATTTTCCGCTTCTTTGCGAATTATTTCCGCACATTTCTTGAATTAAATAATCATGTACGATAGGTTCTATATGCTTTAACATTCTTACCGGACTCGGATATTGGTCTCCAATTATCCCTTCAGCTAATTCATGCGCCCAACTATCACGATCGTATTTATGTTTTTCAATTCCATATTTATAAGTCTTTTGTAAATGCTCTATTCCAGGTTGATCTTTGTTTTTTTCCAAAAATGTTTCAAATCTTTTTCCTATACCTTTTTTTTCAGGAATCCCTGCTAATCCCTCCGATTTATATAAGGTTCTTTTGCACTCTTCAATACCAAAACGCCCAAGGGTAAAAAATGCTTCTCGTGGGACGGTGGCTACCCAATTTGGATTACCTCGTCCCGCATTTAACATAGTTCTTACAGGTTTTGTCTGTTGGTCTGTAGCTAATTTAATTAAATCATTCTTTAATTCAAAAGGGCTTAACTGCTCTAATTGTTGTTCTTTATGGCGAGAAGTTTTTAATTTAGATATATCCATTGTTCTATAATTTTTATTTTCTAATTTTTAAGTTCAATGGCTAGCTCATTAACAAAACAATAACGACCCCCCATATAATGAGTAGTGTATTACCAACAGCGTAGGTAGTTGTATAAGATAAAGCGGGGACTTTACTTTGTAAAGTATCTTCTAATGCTCCGAGTGCGGCTGTTGTTGTTCTTGCACCCGCGCAAGCTCCTAAAGTTATGGCTGGATTAAATTTAAATACATATCTTCCTAATAATATACCTACAAGCATCGGTACAATACTAACAAATATACCTGCGATAAATAAACTGACTCCGGCTGTTTTTAATCCGGAAATAAAATCGGGTCCTGCATTTATTCCTACTACTGCAATAAACATATTTAACCCTAAATTATTCATCAACCATATCGATGGTGAAGGTATATATCCGAAAGTAGGACGTAAAGATCGTAACCAACCAAAAATAATTCCCATGATCAATACTCCCCCACTGGCACTTAAACTTAAAGGGATATTACCGGTTCTAATAGTTAATGACCCTAATATGCCCCCTAAGAATATCCCCAATCCTATATATAAAATATCTGAAACATTAGTAGGTCTTTCAGGATATCCCAAATAAGAAGCAAATTTATCTACGTCCGATTTTCTTCCTTCAATTTCTAGTACATCTCCTCTTTGTAATGTTACATTTTTCAATAAGGGAATTGTTGTTTTTCCTCTATGTATTTTACGTATGATTACTCCATGTCTATTTTTATTGTATTTAAGAGTATGAAGACATTTTCCTATAATTTTTTTATTAGCAACAATCACCTTTAAACTTTCAACCTTGAAATCTAACAGCTCTAAATCTGCGACTTCCTTACCTACATAATTTTCATCGGAAAGTATAGTTTCTAAGGGGCCGTTTAAAACCATCTTATCTCCCTTATTAATAGAAGTATCTGGAGTGGGATCAGAAATAATTTCGTTATTGGATGAAGTTCGTATTTTTTCTATATATACCGGCCAATCTTTATTTACAAGAAATTTTTCTACCTCTTTTACCGTGCGTTTTTGATCAAAATAATTACTACTTGCTTCAATAACTCTAAAAGTTGCTCCATCATAAGCATACTCTAAGCTTGAATCGTCATCTTGAATAGCTCCTCCTAAAGATTCTTCATACTTTTTAGTTTGACCGACTACATCTTTTCCTAAGAGTTTAGGCCCTATGGAGGATAAAAACCAAGCCGTACCTGCTGTTCCGAAGATGTAGGTTACTGCATAGGCGACAGGAATATGATTAATTAATTGTTGTTTTTGAGAGGAATCTATGCTCAATTGATTGATGGTATCTGAAGCTACTCCTATTACTGCTGATATGGTATTTGCTCCAGCTAATAATCCTGCTGCATTACCTACGTCAAAACCTGCTATAATAGCTGCTACCCACCCTACTAATAAACAAGCTACACATACTAAAGCTGCAAATGCAATTTGTGGTAATCCCTCTTTTTTTAAACCGTGTACGAATTGAGGTCCCACGCTATAACCTACTGTAAATAAAAATATAAGAAAAAAGGCAGATTTTACGGTAGGTGATATTGAAATCCCTAATTGTCCTATTAATACTCCCATTAATAGGACTCCTGTAACTGCGCCTAAACTGAATCCTTTAATTTTTATTTGTCCTATTGCAAATCCCAAAGCTAGTGTGAGAAAGATAGCTAATTCAGGAGAGTTTTGAATAGTTTTTAAAATCCATTCCATATATCTTGTTTTTTAATAAATATTTTTTAGGTTAATTAAAGATAAAAAAATGAAAATATTATTTTTATCTCTTTAAAGAGCTACCCCCATATAAAACACAATTAATATGCCAACAAAATGGACTTATATTTTTTAACTATTTGCTTATTGAATTATATTCTTCCTGTTTTTTATATTTTTTATATTATACTTATCATTAATATTCCAACATTTATATAGATTTATATCTTAAAAAGAAAAAGCAACTGATTACTCAGTTGCTTTTTCTAATATATTAATCTTTATACTTATGCGGCCCCAGCATATTTTCGGGGTTTAATATTTCATCTAACTTTTCTTTCGATAAAAGCTTGTTCTCGAGTACTAAATCATAAACACTTAAATTTTTTGTTAAAGCTTCTTTAGCAATTTTAGTACTGTTTTTATATCCGATATATGGGTTTAATGCAGTAACTATTCCAATACTATTAAGCACCATATCTTTGCAATGTTGCTCATTGGCTGTAATACCGTCAATACAGTTGATACGTAAACAATCCATAGCATTCATCAATATATGAACTGATTCTAAAAGACTGTAGGCAATAACGGGTTCCATTACATTCAATTGAAGCTGTCCGGCTTCTGCAGCCATAGTAACAGTTAAATCATTTCCTATTACTTTAAAACATGTTTGATTCATGGCTTCAGGTATTACCGGATTTACTTTTCCAGGCATAATGGATGAACCCGGTTGCATAGCCGGCAAATTTATTTCATTAAGTCCACATCGTGGCCCAGATGATAACAATCGTAAATCGTTACAAATTTTAGATAATTTTATAGCAACTCTTTTTAATGCTGAGGAATAGATTACATAAGAACCTGTATCCGGAGTTGCTTCTACTAAATTTTTTGCTGATACAAATGGTAATTGGGTTATTTCTGACAATTTTTGAGCACATAGTTCCGCATATCCTGGAATAGAATTTAAACCGGTTCCAATTGCGGTAGCCCCCATATTTATTTCTAAAAATAAATTAGAATTTTGAGTTAGCCTTTCTACATCTTCACTTAAAGTTTCTGCAAATGCTTCAAATTCTTGACCTAAAGTCATAGGAACTGCATCTTGTAATTGGGTTCTTCCCATCTTTAACACATGCATAAATTCTTTTCCTTTTTTACGGAAAGATTCAATCAGCTGTTTTAAATGATCAATCAATACCTTATTGGAATTAATTGCTGCTAATTTTATGGAAGTCGGATAGGCATCGTTAGTTGATTGTGAAAGGTTTACGTGATCATGAGGAGAGCAAAATTGATATTCTCCTTTTTTATGTCCCATAATTTCCAACGCAATATTAGCTACTACTTCGTTAATATTCATATTGGTAGAAGTACCTGCTCCTCCTTGGATAACATCGCTCGGAAATTCATTATCGTATTTACCGGTTATGATTTCTTGACAAGCTTTAACAATTGCATTTTTGATATTTTCATCTAAAACTCCTAGTTCACAATTTGTTTCAGCCGCTGCCCATTTTACATAAGCTAACGCTTTAATTAATTCCGGAAATTTAGATAATTTTATTCCTGTGATATGAAAGTTGTTTACAGCTCTTTGAGTTTGAATCCCATAATATGCATTTTCTGGAACTTCTAAATCTCCTATCAAATCGTTTTCGATTCTGTACATGATTATTTAATTTATATGTTTTTATGGTTGATTTTTATTTAAAATACGAGATATGCTAAGCCAAATCCTACACTTACTGCTACAATGGTTGCAATAAATCCGGGTAATTGAAATGAGTGATTGATCACATATTTTCCTATTCGGGTAGTCCCGGTACGATCAAAATTTATTGCTGCTATTATGGTTGGATAATTCGGTATAAAGAAATATCCATTTACTGCAGGAAACATCGCGATTAGACTAGGGATTGGTATTCCAAGGGAAACTCCTAAAGGCATAAGCGCTCTTACGGTTGCTGCCTGACTAAATAGCATAATTGACATTAAAAATAAAGCAATAGCAAATGTCCACGGATACTCCATTACCATTGAAGTCAATAAACCTTTGAAAAAGTCTAAGTTACTTGCAAAAAAAGTATCTCCCATCCATGCTATTCCGAAAATGGCAATTACCGCTTGCATTCCGGCTAAAAAAATTGAACCGGTAGCAATTTTTTCTACATTGGTTTTAGTAAAGATTAAAATACATCCGGCAGCAGCCAACATAAGTATTTCAATAATATGAGGCATAGCCATTGGTTCACCATTGAAGGTTGGTTTTATTCCATCTACGGAACCGAATAAAACTATTCCTATTACTCCGATCAAAAAGATTATTACGGATAATTTTGCACCAAACCCTACTTCTTTTTTCTTGTTATTCTCCTTAATCTCTAAAAGACCTTGCTTGATCCTTTTTTGGTATTCTGGATCTTTCTCCAAATCCACTCCTACAAACATTTGAACGATTGCAGCAACGATAACTCCCACTAAAGTAGCTGGAATAGATATCATTAAAATATCCATAAGCCTTAATTCAGGGTTTTTAACCATTATAACGCTCAATAAAGCCGCTGTAGCCGCAGATATGGGGCTGGCCGTAATTGCTTGTTGCGAAGCAATAACTGAAATACTTAAAGGTCTTTCTGGTCTTACTTTTGCATCTGTTGCCACCTCTGAAATTATAGGTAGTAGCGCATATGCAATATGACCTGTACCTGCAATAATTGTAAAAATGTAAGATACTAGAGGGGCCACGATTGTAATGGCAGGGGGATAAGCTCTTAGCAGCTTTTCTGCAATATTAACCATATAATCAATGCCTCCCGATGCCTGAAGTGTACTTGCTGCCGTGATTACTGCAACAATCATCAACATTACATCAATAGGTGGATTTTGCGGCTTCAGCTTAAAAACGAAAACCAATACAGCCAATCCTAAACCTCCAAAAATACCTAATCCTAAACCTCCTTTTTTTGCCCCGATAAATATGGCTGCCATCACAACCATAAATTCGAGCAAAATCATTAAAGTGTTATTCATCTAAAAAAATAATTTTATTTATACTTAACAATTAATATAAAATTTATAACAAATCTTACTTTTAATTGATTAATAATTGCAAATGTAAACAGATAATTAAAAATTTCACAATTTATTTTGAGTGATGTTATTTGTATTTTAAAAACAATATAATTACTTTTGTAAGTGAAATATTTTACTTTTTTTAAAAAATGAATGAGCTGATTACTACTATTCCTTTTTATACAATGTTAACTGAGGAAGAAAAAATATTTCTATCTCAAAATTGTAGCATTGTTGATTTTGATTCAAGAGAGGCCCTCTTCAAACAGGGTAGTTTTGCAGCAAATATATATTTTGTAGTAGAGGGTTATTGTAAATTGACCTACCAATTAGGAAATAAAAAGAAAATAGTTTATATAGCGCGTAAAGGTGAGATTATAGGAAAGGATTACATTTTAATGGAACATTATCCGTATAGCACTCACTCCCTCATCGATTCTAAATTAATGGTTTTTCCAAAAAATCTCTTCAAAAAAATTTGTGAAATGAACACCTCATTTTATCTTAAAATAAGCAATAAGCTAGAGTTCAAAATGCGGGAAACTATGGATTGGCTCATTAATCTTAGCTTTAAAAATGTAGAGGGGGCTATGGCAATGTTTATTTTGAAATTCTGTAATAAAAATTATAAGGGTATTTATTTGTCACGGGCAGAAATTGCCGAGGTAATAGGATATTCCAGAGAAAGCATTATTCATACATTAACCAAGTTTGAAAATGAAAAATTAATTAAGACAAAGGGTAAAGATATTATTATAAAAGATCTTGATAAGTTAGAAGAAATCATTAAATACGGATAAATTCATTTGTAATAAACAAACAATATCTAAATTCTTCAATTGTTAATTAACAAACAAATCATATCTTTGTATTGATTTTTAAAAATTATTGATGAATTTATTCAAAGAGTATGGCCTATCAGATGATTTGTTAAAGGCCATAACAGAGTTGGGTTATACTCAACCGACTGAAATCCAAAAGCAAACCATTCCCTACTTACTATCGAAGGAAGAAGATTTAATAGCTTTAGCGCAAACTGGTACAGGAAAAACGGCTGCATTTTCGTTGCCGATTCTAGAAATGATTGATCCTTATCAAAAACATGTTCAAGCGTTAATACTTTGTCCTACTCGTGAATTATGCTTACAAATTTCTAAAGATATTGCCAGTTATTCTAAATATTTATCTCAAATACGTTCACTGGCTGTCTATGGAGGATCTAATATTTCCGAACAAATTAAAGGTTTGAAAAATAATCCTCAACTTATAATTGGTACTCCGGGAAGGGTTAATGACTTACTAAAAAGAGGGGTTCTAAAAATAAACCAAATTCAATGGTTAATTTTAGACGAAGCAGATGAAATGCTATCTATGGGCTTTAAGGCCGAATTGGAAACCATATTAAAAGAAACGCCGAAAGAAAGACAAACCTTATTATTTTCAGCAACCATGTCTAAACAAGTAGAGGCAATTGCTAAAAATTATATGAAAGGCGCGCAAAAAATATCTGCAGGAGGTATTAATGAAGTAAAGAAAAATATTACTCATAAATTTGTAATGGTACGCGATAGACAAAAGAATAATGGATTACGTAGAGTACTGGATGCAAATCCTGACATATATTCGATTATCTTTTGTAGAACACGTGTTGAGACTCAAAACATTGCTGATTTTCTCATGCACCAAGGTTATGCCGCCGATGCGCTTCATGGAGATTTATCGCAATCTCAAAGGGATTTGGTTATGAAAAAATTTCGTTTGAAAAATTTACGAATACTGGTTGCTACTGACGTAGCTGCTCGAGGATTGGATGTAAATGATCTAACGCATGTAATCCACTATTCTTTACCTGATGATCCTGAAGTTTTCATTCACAGAAGCGGAAGAACCGGTAGAGCCGGTAAAGACGGAGAATCAATTGCTATTATTCGTCCTAGCGAGATGATTAAGTTTAATCGCATTAAAAAAGAGACATCTATTAAGGTAGAAGAAATGAAGATACCTACTAAGGAAGATATCTTGAAAGCGAAAGAAATTTATTTATCTGACAAACTTCTAAAATCCGATTTTAATTCTGAAGAATTTGAAGTTTCTAACACTCCCGATTTATCTGACATTTCCAAGGAAGAACTTTATAAAAGGGTTATGTTCCTTGAATTAAAATCAACTTGGGAATTCTATAAAAATGAAAAAGATATTGCCCCTATTGATAAAAATGAAAGAGCTGCCGAAAGAGGGAAAAAACCTACGAACAGCAGAAAAGGTAAAGACCGTAAGGATAGAAATGATTCAAGGGAGGGAAATAAAAGGAATAGAAAAAGTAAAAGGCAAGGCAATTTTACTCGATTTTTCTTTAATTTAGGTAAAAGAGATAATCTTAATAAAGTGACTGTTATTGATCTTATTAACAAAAATACGAAAGGTGCACGTGCCGATATTGGAGAAATCGATATTCGGGATAAATTTACTTTTTTTGAAGTTGATGCTAATTATACAGACCAATTGTTAAAAAAGATTAATCAATTAAGCTTTAATGGTAAAAATATGTCATTAGAAATAGCACAGTAAAAAAATTAATATTTTTAATTTTTATGTGTCAAAGTATAATTTAAGCTTAGATGTTAACTAATAATTTTCCTTTATATGAAACTTTTAAGTAAAATATTTGTCCTTTGCTTGGTTCTTATTTCTTTAACAGAAATAAAAGCGCAAAATGTCAATCAAAAGATTGAAAAAGTAAAAGTTTTCGGTAATTGCACTATGTGTAAACAAACTATCGAAAGTGCCGGCTCTGATCCAAATATTTCTCTTGTAATATGGGATCCGGGCACAAAAATTGCAACCATTACTTATGATGATACGAAAACGTCTTTATCTGCTATTTTAAAGAAAATTGCCAAGTCAGGGTACAGTAATGAAAAATATAAAGCTAAAGATCCCGACTACAAGAAATTACCATTATGTTGTCAATACTAAAAAATATTGAAAATAATTTTAAGCGTTCTTTTTAGAGAATTTCTAAAATTCTCATACTTTAATACATTAATTTATCAATTTAGAGAACTCAATTTTATTGAGCTCTCTTTTTTATTCCTATACAACAATCATTTTCAAATCTTTTACTTTCTATAAATTCCCATCAGTTTATATCATTGATAGGAAATATTAACATATATAAATATTATATCCCTTTTACCAAATATTTTAAAAATAATTTTGATTGCAATTGTTATAGTTGTCTTTATTAAAAAGAGCTGATTTTAGAAAAATCAGCTCTTTTATATTAAAAAAATCATTTTTTATCGTTTCTTATGAAGCTGTAGCTCTCGGATACCATACAGTACACATAATACCCTCACTAGCTACTTTTGGATGAGCACAAGTTGATTTTTGAAATTTGGAACATTTCAAACAATCATCTTCTCTATGATGAATTACTTTAAATTCATATGAGTTACAAACCTGATTTTGAGCTACCGCAACTTCTTTTAATGAACATAATTGTCCATTTAAAAAATGTTCGCAATTACCACAACATTTAGCTAATTTTAATTCCATATCAATTATTATTTTATTTAAAAACTTTGATACAAAATTATAAATTAAGATTTAAAGATTTATTCTAAATAACTGATTTTAAAGAATTTATATTTAGAATAAATTAATATAATCGGTAAAATCATTCTAAATACTAAAGGAGTTTTTTTGGAGTAACTTTTTAATTACAATTTTATCAATAGGTAGTGGAATCTTATCTAACTCAATAGTTTCCAAAGGAATCCAAACCACTTCTTTTATTGATTTTTCTATAATTTTTAAATTTGAAAAATCTTGACAATCTACTTTATAATAAATAGTAAGTAGCTGACTTTCCGGCGTCAATTCCGATTCCAGGAAAAAATCCTGTGTATAAAAATGTTCTTTTACGGTAACGTCTAAATTCAATTCTTCTTTAAATTCTCTCTCCAGTGTTTGTATGGTACCCTCTCCTAGTTCCAATCCACCTCCCGGTAATTTAAGTAATTGTTTACCGGCGTACATTTCGTTTAAAAACATAAGGCTATTATCTTTCATTAATAGCGCATATACTCGTACATTTAATTTATTTATCTTTTCCATGCATTGACCATTTCTCTTTTACCCTTGGGACCTATTAACTTTTCAACCTCAAAACCAACACTCTGCATTGCTCTACGAGCACTTCCTTTACTGGAATAAGTGGTTAAAAGCCCTCCCGATGTCATCGTATCATATATGCTTTTAAATATGTTTACTTCCCATAACTCGGGCTGTACTCTTGCTCCAAATGCATCATAATAAACCAAATTTATATTTGATATCGGTAAGTCTTTCAAGTTTTTAAAATCTGTTTGATATTTAATTATACTAAAATTTTCACAGAGATGGGTATTTACTCCCCATTCAGCTTCATGAAGTAATCTATAATATTCTTCAGTTTTTTCTGAATTAAGTATGGAACCGTATTGTAATTGATTGATTTCATCCATAATAAGAGGGTATTTCTCTAATGTGTAATAGCTAATTTTCATGCTTTTTTCTAGAGCCTCATATAAGGTTAATAAAGCATTTAATCCTGTTCCAAATCCCATTTCAAGAATTGAAATCACAGGTACATTTACCTTTTCTAATCCATTTGAAATAAAAACATGTTGAGCTTCTTGCAAAATACCATGACGAGAATGATAGGTTTCATTCCATTCGGGAATCTGTATAGTTTTGGTTCCTTCTAACGTATTTATAATAGTTCTTTTCAGCATAAAATTATAATCCATCTCAAAATTACAACTCTTTTTATTCTATCAAATGATTTATTTATTAATTTTGAAGATGATAAGTAATCATAATTAAGTAATGAAAATAAATAAAATAGCAAATTCTCGATTAGATAAAATAGATCCAAATAATTCTCCGTTTGGCGCGAACATTTCCGATCATATGCTGATATGTGAATACGAAAATGGAAAATGGGGAGAACCGGTTATTATGCCATATGGATCGATGAATTATTCACCTGCTTTAATGGCGCTTCATTATGGACAAGCTATTTTTGAAGGGATGAAAGCTTATAAGGATAAAAACAATGAGGTATTTTTATTCCGCCCAGAAAATAATTTTGAGAGATTTAATAAATCTGCAGTTCGTCTTGCTATGCCTGAAATTCCGAAAGAAATTTTTTTAGACGGATTGTATGCTTTAATAGACCTAGATCGTGGATGGATTCCTACTAAGCCTGGAATTTCTTTATATATTCGTCCGGTAATGTACGCTTCTGAGGAAATGTTTTCTGCTAGAATATCTAAGAAATATACTTTTGCGATAATGACTTCCCCAGCTGGAATTTATTATGATAAACCCTTAAAAATTAAGATTGAAGATTATTATACTCGTGCTGTTGATGGTGGGGTTGGTTTTACCAAATGTGCAGGTAATTATGGAGCATCATTTTATCCAACTGCATTAGCTAATAAAGACGGTTTCGATCAGGTTATCTGGACGGATAGTAAAAGTCATAGCTATTTTGAAGAATCCGGTACTATGAATGTTATGGTAAGAATTGGAGATACCATTTATACTCCTCCTACTTCGACAACAATATTAAGCGGTATAACCAGAGATAGTTTGGTAAAGCTGGCCAAGCATCATAATCTAAATATAATTGAAGAAAGAATATCTGTAGATAATATAGTAAAAGCATATCAAGACGGTAATTTAAAAGAAATTTTCGGATGTGGTACGGCAGTTGTTATATCAAGATATTCTCACTTAGGTTATAAGGATACGATTATGGAATTGCCTCAATTGTCTGATGAAGATAGCTATGCTGTTTTTCTTAAAAAGCAACTGGTAGGAATTCAAACAAACGAACTAGAGGATCCATTTGGGTGGAGATATAAAGTATAAGATTATTCTATTTTTTTAATAGAATATATCTGTATAATACTGACTTCTGGCACAACTGTGATCCAGAAGTTTTTTATATATATGGATTAATATTTAATTATAATTTTACACATTATAAATAATTCTAATGAAATTAACCAGCACATACAAAATCCAAGCATTATTTATAAGTATATTATTCATACTAAATATATTTCAATCCATAACCCTGCCCTTAATTGATGATGAAGCTTATTACTGGGTATGGTCTAAACATCTGGATTTCGGATATTTCGATCATCCTCCTATGGTTGCCTTATTTATCAAGATCGGCTATTTTATTGTACAAGGATCATTGGGGGTAAGAATGTTCTCTATTCTATCCTCCTTAAGTGTTTATATAATTTGGCTGATAATTCTTAAGCCTAAAACTTTACAAGAAAATTATTTGTTTTTAGGTCTTTTTGGGTCTGTCGGATTTTTTCAAACATTAGGATTCATCTCCACTCCTGATACGCCTTTATTGTTATTCAGTTCTATCTTTATATGGAGATGGAAAGCTTTTACTGAAAAGCAAACTCTTAGAAATTCATTATTTTTGGGTATAGCTATGGCTCTTATGATGTATTCTAAATATCATGGTGCTTTACTTATTACTTTAACATTTCTACCTTTTATTTCCTCACTTTTAAGGAGTAAATGGTTTTATTTTAGTCTATTCATATCTCTATTTCTATTTTCACCTCATTTATACTGGCAATATACTCACGATTGGGTTACTATCAAATATCATCTTTTTGAAAGGGCCAAGAAAAAATCTATAAATTATCCCTTTATAAAATGGATACTCGGCATTCTTTTAATAGGAAATCCTTTACTTATATATTTTTATGGAAAGAGTGTTTTATTACCTTCGGACAAAAAATTATCTTGGACAAAATCTTTAAAATGGTCTTGTTTGGGAGCCATCCTTTTTTTTAGTATTTTTTCATTCACAAGGGTAATCCAACCCCAGTGGAATTTAATTATATTTATTTCTTTAATTCCTTTAACCTACTTAACCTTTAAAGAAAAAGAGAATTTTCAAATAATTCGGCTCTCTTTTGCTTACATTATTATACTATTTATAGTAAGAATCTCTTTATTTTTTCCTACCATTATACATAAAACACCTATGTATAAATTAAAGCAATTTGTTTTAGAAGCTAAGGAAGTGAATGAGGGTATAGCCGTTTTTGAACGCTATCAAAAGGCAGCTTTATATAATTATTATACGAACCTGCCTTCTTATTGTTTACAAGTATATATACATAGATTCTCTCAATATGATCTATGGAATTCTGAACAAAAAATTCAAGGGAAAACAATTACATTTTTCGGATTAGAGAATATCTCTTCTAATTTTCTTTTTGATGAAGAAGGAAAGAATGAATTTTATAAAACTGTTGAAGACTTCCATTCTTATCCTAAAATTAGTTGTACAGTTTATCCGACAAATTTATCTTCTGAAGATCTAACTCAAACTCTTGATATAAAATGGAAAAATCCTTATGATACTGAAATTCATTTAGGAAAAGAAATGAATCAGGAAATTGCATTTTTATTTATAAAAGATAAAACTTTTAAGCTACAAAATATTATTCCTATCGATGATACTATTATACTTCCAGCTAAAAGCACTTTTGAAAATACTATTTATATAGATGTATCTCAAATTCCTCAGGGAGATTATAAAATTTATATGATTTTGAAACCTTACGGAATATCCGGTAAAATTCTCTCTAATGATATGAGTATAGTTATTCATTAATTTTTTATTATTTTTGATAAAATATTATATGGTACTTATTCAAAATATACATAAATCTTTCGGAACTCTTGAGGTTTTAAAAGGTGTTTCTTTACATATTAAAAAAGGGGAAATTGTTACAATAGTAGGAGAATCGGGAGCGGGTAAATCAACTCTTTTACAAATTATAGGAACATTAGATAAACCTTCTAATCCGGATAGATACCATAGTATTATTGAAATCGATAATCTTCCTATAACCCAATTACGAGATAAGGAACTTTCTTTATTCAGAAATCAAAATATAGGATTTATTTTTCAATTTCATCAATTATTCCCAGAATTTACTGCTTTAGAAAATGTAATGCTTCCTGGAATGATAGCAGGAAAATCGAAATCGAAACTTGTTGAAAAAGCTAAAGATTTATTAAGTTATCTTAGATTATCTCATCGGCTAGAACATAAGCCAAGAGAATTATCAGGGGGAGAACAGCAAAGAGTTTCTGTGGCTAGAGCATTAATGAATAACCCTAAAATTATTTTAGCGGATGAACCATCCGGAAATCTTGATTCTTCAAATGCTGAGGACTTACATCAACTTTTTTATCAATTAAGAAAAGAATTTAATCAAACCTTTATAATTGTTACCCATAATCCTCATCTTGCATCTATGGCTGACAGAAGCCTTCTTATGAAAGACGGTACAATAGTGAACGAATAATTATAGGGGTATTATAGAAATGTATAAGAAAGAATAGAACAAAAAAAGCCAAAAAAGCCTATTTGTGAAAGGATTTACAACGATTTAAGGCATTCGACTTATATTAAAAGAAATGTTCATTAATTACCATTCATCTTCCATTTTTCCTCTGTAGAATCCCCTTTTAATTGGGGGTATTTAGACTTTATTACCGCCAGCCTACCCCAATATCCCGAATATTACTATAGACCGCATAATAACGCCTTTTCTGGCGTTTTTTTATCTCCTATTTGAGCAATGGGGGTAACTATACTATAAACACACCTGCAAACCTTATAAACAAAGGGACTTACCTACCATTGAGGGTTAACAACAATATTTAAAGGATAACATTTACAAACCTAAATGATAGATAACAAAAAATATGTTTTTTTGTATAAGGTCTGCAGTTAGGTCCGCAAAAACATGAAACTATTAACTCTGTAATTTATATGTTATACACTAAAAACATCTTGTAACCATCAAAAACGCATTTATAATTAAGGTGTAACGAAATAATTTTATTATATAATACTATGCTAATTAATTGATTATCATTCGTTTGTGTAAAAATCGATTTAAAAGTAGCCTCTTTTTAGTGCGTAATTAAGAAGAATGTAATCGAATACTTGCACGAACCAAGGCTATTGCGGATATATCAGAAAGTAAAATATCTTTTGGTTGATGGTGGTGGTTTTGACTCACTAATTTTACATAGTTGTCGCCTAATTCTGATTTTTGGATAAATTTCACAGTAATGTATTCTTCCCAATCTGTTACTTTTACTGATAATAAGTATATTTCTCCCCAGAATATTCTGTTAATATCTACCTCCTTATATAATATCATATCTCCACTTTTTAATAGTGGATACATAGAATCTCCCGTTATATAAATTGCACCATCGCAGGAAGCTACTCCAGGTACTCTTATACGATCTAATATAGCATCGTTAGATGTTCCTTTAAATAGTTCTTCTAATCCTGCTGTAGCTCTTAAATCATATAAAGGTATATCTTGTGTATCTTTTATAGCATCTTTAGTTTTTCTACTAATATTAATAGAAGTGATATTTATAGCATTATCAGCGTTTTCCTTTAACGTTTCTTCCTTACCTGTAAGTAGCCAATTTTTATCAATAAGTCCACATTTTGAAAACACTAAATCATAATCAATAGAATTTCTATTGTACCAATTTGATAATGTAGACTTGCTAATAGTGAGAAAATCTGCTAATTCCTTATCTGTTTTGAAATTATTATATTCTTTTATTCTATTCAAGATCAATTTCTTATCCATAAAATATTTTCAAAATGTAAACATTATTTGTGAAATATTTTTTAGTTTTCAATATATGTATTATATAATATAATGTAATTAGTTTTGTAATTTTTATACATTTCACTATCTAATTATGTATATGAGCATTCATTAACCATTTATTGAATATCTATTTTTAGTAATAGAAAGATTATTAAATTTAAGAGTAAAACCAAATTTAATTGGTTATAGCTTCTTGAAAAATAAAAATCATCAGAAAAGTTTTTCTGATGATTTGAGTTATAATTTTTACATTACTAATTTACAACATAACTATTCCTTCTAGAGTACTAGCTTCTTTATAATATTCTACAACTGAGTGAGCGTCAACGGCATATATATTTACAGTAATACTAGTATATTTTCTATTTTTACTTTCTTTGATAGAAAAAGAAGCTCCACTATGGTCAAAAATTTTATGCAATTGAGCTATTTTTTTGCTTTCTGTCAGAATAATAAATTTAAACATATAATTTCCGGGGAAATGATGCTCTGTATCTAATTGCTCCTTAAATCTTATATAAAAATCGTCAGGATTTTCACTTTTATTTGCAAATATTTTTATATTGTCATTGTTTTTCATAATAATTCCATAAAAGCAAAACTAAAGCCAAATAAAAATTATGACAAAATAGCTTAATAAGAGTATAAATTTATCTGTCATATAGCTTATTATATAGATTGATATATTTTTCTTTAATATATTTTCTTTTTAATTTTAATGTAGGGGTTAATTCACCACTTTCCACAGACCAAACCGTTGGAGTAAGCTCAATCTTTTTAATTTGTTCCCATTTACCTAATAATTTGTTTACTTTTTCAACATCCTGCATTATTCTCTCTCTAATAACCTTATTTTTTACAATTTCTTCAGGAGAAATCGTAGTATTCATATGTAGATTTTTATACTTAATATATTTAAGAATAAATTCAAAATCAGGTTGTATTAGCGCGCATGGCATTTTTTCACCATCACCTACAACCATTGCCTCTCCTATAAATCTAGATTGTTTTAGGTTATTTTCGGTTATCTGAGGTATGATATATTTTCCTCCTGAAGTCTTAAATATTTCTTTTTTTCTATCCGTAATTTTTAAAAATCCGTCTTTTATGTAGCCAATATCTCCGGTTTTCAACCATCCGTCATCAGTATAAATCTCTCTTGTTTTTTCTTCGTCTTTATAATAACCTAAAAACACATTAGAACCTTTCGTTAATATTTCTCCGTCCTCAGCAATTTTCACTTTACAGCTATTTAATAAGGGACCTACTGTGCCTAAACAGAATAAATCTTTCGTTCTTCCGTTTACAGTTATAACCGGAGAGGTTTCCGTCATTCCATATCCCTCGGAAATTTTTAATCCGGCAGCATTAAAAATTCTGCATAAATTCTCAGATAAGGCAGCACTTCCGCATATAATTAATTGCAAATTATTTCCTACTGCTTCTCTCCACTTTTTAAATACTAAAAAATCTGCTATTTTATGGGAAAGGCTCGCTGGTTTGAAAGGCTCAAATTTTTTAGCTACACTAAGTGCCCATAAAAATATCTGCTTCTTTAACCATCCTCCTGAAGTTCCTTTATTATAAATCGATGCGTATAATTTTTCTACTATTCTAGGAACTACCAATATTACATCTGGTTTGACTTCTTGAAAATTGGATGCTAATTTATCCATACCCTCTGCAAAGTATATCCCATAAGACTTATACATAAAAACATAATCAACCATTCTTTCTAAAATATGGCAGATAGGGAGGATGCTTAAAATTCTAAATTTTTCATCATTCTCCATCACAAACCTAACGTGACAATCTAGTACATTAGTTAATATATTTTTATGTGACAGCATTACACCTTTAGGTCTTCCTGTAGTTCCTGATGTATAAATCAATGTCACCCATCTATCGGGTTCGATAGAATTTTTTAAATTTTCAACATCTTGCTGGTTGGAGATTTCTTCTCCCTTCTTTTTAATTTTATTCCAGTTTAATGCGCCTTCTATCTCATCAAAAGTAAATAGGCTAGTTATATTTGGGCATTGATCTTTTATATTATGTACTTTATCATATATTTTCTTATCCGATACAAGACAAAATTTGGACTCACTGTTGTTTAAAATGAACGTCAAATCATCATCACTCATCGTAGGATAGATAGGAACACTTACTGCTCCAATTTGCTGTATTGCAAAATCCATTATTAACCATTCAGATCTATTTACTGAAGTAATTAAAGCTATTCTATCCTGAGGATTTATCCCATAATTTAAAAGACCTCTACTTACCTGGTTTACCTGATCTATTAGCGATTGTGTGGAAATTTTCTTCCAACTACCATCTTTTTTAGTTGCAATTGAGACATCAATCGGTCTATTTCGTAATTGATAATATAGAATGTCAAATAGCCTAGTGACTTTCATTTTTTTAATATTTTAAAATGCGAAAAATACAAAAAAAATAACATTTTTGCAAAAACCATTTTTCATGTCAATATATCAATATAAAATAAAAATAAAAATAAATATAATTATAAATAATATCTATTATAATAAATATGGAAATTAATTCAAATTCACGAGTAATATAATTTATTTAGCTTCCATATTTTCAATTGTCTTAATAATTACCAGATTTCGATTTTTAAATTACCAATTAAATAAAGGTCTTGAATCCATAAGAGAATTCACTTCTTCTCTTACCTTATTTAAAACCTTATCATTTTCAGGATTATCAATAACTTCATTAACAAAATCAGCAATTTTTATCATATCGTTTTCTTTAAGCCCTCTGGTGGTAACAGCTGCAGTTCCAAATCTAATTCCTGAGGTGATGAAAGGACTTCTGTCATCATAAGGAATCATATTTTTATTACAAGTTATAGCTGCCTTTTCTAAAACTTTTTCAGCTACTTTACCCGTAATATTTTTATTATGTAAATCAATTAACATTAAATGATTATCTGTACCTCCTGATATAATTTCAAAACCCCTTTCAATCAATGATTTTGATAAAACTTGTGCATTTTTCACTACTTGATGAGCATATACAAGAAACTCATCACTAAGCGCCTCGATAAATGTAATTGCCTTTGCAGCAATTATGTGTTCTAAAGGACCTCCTTGCGTACCAGGAAATACTGCTCCATCAAATACTTGTGACATCATTTTTATTTCTCCTTTTGGTGTTTTATATCCAAATGGATTTTCGAAATCTTTCCCCAGCATAATCATTCCTCCTCTTGTACCTCGAAGAGTTTTGTGAGTAGTTGTAGTGACTATATGACAATAGGGTAATGGATCACTTAATATTCCTTTCGCTATTAATCCTGCCGGATGAGAGATATCAGCCATTAAAATCGCACCAATCTCATCTGCAACTTCCCTAAATTTCTTATAATTAAAATCTCTTGAATATGCAGAAGCCCCTACTATAATCATTTTTGGCTTTTCTCTCCTTGCTGTAGCCATCATATCTTCATAGTTTATCCTTCCATCTTCTTTATTTACTTTATAAAAAACCGGATCGTAATTTAATCCTGAAAAATTAACGGGAGAGCCATGGGTAAGATGCCCTCCATGTGCGAGATCTAATCCCATTACTTTATCACCAGGCTTTAAACAAGCAAGAAATACTGCTGCATTTGCTTGTGCCCCTGAATGTGGCTGTACATTGACATAAGCTGCTCCAAATAATTTTTTTGCACTTTCTATAGCAATTTCTTCTATTTGATCTATAATTTCACATCCTCCATAATAACGTCTTCCGGGATATCCCTCCGCATACTTATTAGTTAATACAGAACCGGCAGCTTTCATCACCTCATCACTTACAAAATTTTCTGAAGCTATTAGTTCTAATCCTTTAGTTTGTCTTTGTTTTTCCTTTTCGATTAATTCGAATATTTTTTTTGACTCCATAACTTAGGTATATTTTAGTTTATTTTCTATATGTTTTCTCCCAATTCCATGCATCTTTAACCATTTCTTCTACTGTGTATTGAGCTTTCCATCTTAAAATCCGATTAGCTTTATCACAATTAGCATAGATGCTTTCAACATCTCCTTTTCTCCTTTCTCCAATAGTATAAGGGACTTTAATTTCATTAACTTTTTCAAAAGTCTGAATTATCTCTAATACAGAATTTCCGACTCCTGTTCCTATGTTGAATGTTTCAAAGGATGATATATTTTTTCCTGCAAGAAGATATTCGCAAGCATTCACATGTGCCTTGGCTAAATCAACAACATGAATATAGTCTCTTATACAAGTACCATCAGCGGTATTATAATTATTACCGTAAACTGTTAATTCTTTTCTAATCCCTATAGCTGTTTGTGTTACGAAAGGCATCAAATTACTGGGAATTCCTCTCGGCAACTCTCCTATTAATGAGGATGGATGAGCACCTACCGGATTAAAATATCTTAAAGATAATACCTGCAACCATTTTGTAGCTGAAACTTTCTCTAAGATGTCTTCTGCCATTTGTTTAGTACTTCCATAAGAAGATAAAGCTTTTTGTGTGGGAGATTCCTCGGTTACTGGCAATTCTATCGGCTGTCCGTAAACAGTAGCTGAAGATGAAAAAACAAATTTTCCTACTTTGAAATTTTTCATAATCTCCAAAATATTCATTAGAGAGACTAAATTCGTTCTATAATAGGTAAGAGGAATTACCATAGATTCTCCTACAGCTTTTTTTGCTGCAAAATGAATACATGCTGAAACATTTTTATTTTCCGAAAAAACAGATTCTAATTTCTTATAATCACATAAGTCATATGGATAGAATTTAGGTTTAATCCCTGTGATTTCTTTAATTCTATCTAATATAAATAATTCCGAATTACTTAAATCATCAATAATTATCGGATCAAATCCTGATTGTATTAATTCAACTACCGTATGAGAGCCTATAAATCCTAGTCCTCCTGATACTATTATTTTATTTTTACCCATATGTCATTATTTAAGTATTATTTATTTATAAATTTTTGCTCTTTTTATTCTACTTTTATATATAACGTCAGTAAGCATAGGAACTTCTTCTATTTCAACATTATAGGTATCAAGTCCTAATGCAGCAGTATCGGATATTCCAATATGTTTGACCATATTATAAAATCTTAAGATAAATCTTTCTTTTAATGAAAACAAATATTCTTGATTAAAAACTCTATCAATAAGAATATACTTAAAATCTGCCGGAATATCGTATTTTTTTAAAGAAGGATAATTACTCGATAAATCTAATTTTCCCGAAATTTTTAAATCTTCAAGAACCTGGCTAAAATAAATATTTATTAAAGGAACAACTTTAAATCCAAGCTTGAAATTAATTTTATATAAAGTATTGGGTATTAGTTCTAATACATCATATTCGAAAGTATAGGGGTTCGTATCGTTTTCAACTCTAAGAAACCAATAATAATCTGCTCGCTTTGGATTTTTGTTTATAATTGAAAATACTATTTTTGCTTCTATTTCCTCAGCTTTACCTGCTCTACTGATATAAACCAAATTGGTGGAATACTTCGAGATATGGTTATCTGTTTTCATATCTTGTATAATAGGTAAATAGGGTTTAATATTTACATATTGTACATATTTATTTTTAAGTTTTCGACCGTTATACCATATGTACATACTAAATGCTATCATACCTGCTAACATCATGGTGATCCAGCCTCCCTCTTCGAATTTCAATACATTAGCATAAAAAAATCCTCCTTCTATAATGAAATATATTATTGCAAAGATTAGTATGAAAAAAACATTAACTTTTTTACTGTAAAGATAAAAGAGAAGCAAAATAGTGGTCATTAGCATGGTTATGGTTATAGCTAGCCCATAAGCGGCCTCCATTTTTGAGGATTCTTTAAAATAGAGAACGATAAAAATGCAGGATGTTAATAAACCCCAGTTTATTGCCGGAACATACATTTGACCTTTTTCATGAGTAGGATATTCAATTTTTTGTCTTGGCCAAAAATTTAAAGACATTGCCTCACTAAATATGGTATAAGAACCTGTAATTAATGCCTGACTAGCTATGATTGCCGCTAAAGTTGCCATAACGACTCCAATGATGACAAAGTTGTCAGGCATCATTTTAAAAAATGGATTCCCCCCACTTGCAGCCTCCTGTGGATGTGATAAAATCCATGCTCCCTGTCCAAGATAATTGATTATTAAACAAATTTTTACGAAGATCCAACTGATTCTAATGTTTTTAATTCCACAATGCCCTAAGTCAGAATATAATGCTTCTGCTCCTGTTGTACATAAAAAAACAGCCCCCATAATAAGTAATATCATATGCTTTGCTTCTAATGCGGTCTGTGCACTGTCACTTACAATAAGCATCAGTTTAACAGCATAATAAGGATTTATAGCTTTTATTACATATAAATTAGGTATAAAATGAATACTTCCTAATATTAATAACATTATAAACCACAATGTCATTATTGGTCCATAAAATTTACCTATAGATTGTGTTCCAAATTGTTGAACCACAAAAAGAACTATAAGTATTAAAATGGTTATAGGTATAACTTCGGTGTTAGGATTATAGTTTTTAAGCCCTTCCACTGCAGTCATGATTGTCATCGATGGGGTAATAACTCCGTCCGAAACTAAGGTTGCAGCTCCTAAGATTGCTATGATATACAACCATTTATTTTTCATCTTTTTAACTAACGAATACAATGCTAATATTCCCCCTTCACCGTTATTATCTGCTCTTAAGGCAATTACTACGTATTTAAGAGTGGTTTGCAAGGTTAGAGTCCATATTATACAAGACAAGGCCCCTATGATAAAATCTTCAGATATATGATCGGTATGATTAGCGGCAACTATAGCTCTCATTACATATAATGGCGAAGTCCCTATATCTCCAAATACAATTCCGATGGTAACTACTAAACCTATAAAAGTAAGTTTAGATTTCTTAGAATCATTCTGCTGCACAATTAGTTATTTTAATTTACTACACATGTACAAAGTTATATTTTTTTTAGGTTAATTTTTTTTATATACTGTTAATTTAATGAAAATAATCCAGGGTCTTAGCTAATTCCCCAACTGAAGAATTGCAAGAACTGGATAATGATCAGAATAGTTAACTGTTTTATCTACGTAACAACGTTTAGATTTAAAGCTTTCACTTGCAAAAATATAATCTATTCTTATTGGGTAATAATAATCATAAAATGTCCATCCGAATCCTTTTCCACATTCTTCAAAAACATCATTTAAATCTTTTTTTATTGTAAAATATTCATAGGATAAAGGTACTGAATTCAAATCTCCACATACAATTACCGGATAAGGTGAATCTTTTATGTATTTGGCCAATAAATCTACTTGCACTTCATGTTTTTTAAATCCTGTCGTTAATTTATCCATCAACATTTCATAGTTATTTTTAGCTTCTTGTAGTTTATGAGCTTTAAAAATATTTTTATTGAGATACATGGGTTCTAAATATATGCTAATGCATCTTATTATATCTTGTTCTTTTTGTACATCTACCATACAAGCAAATGCGTTTCCGGGCAGAATAATTTTCTGCTTATTTATGATGGGAAATTTTGATGATATTCCTATCAGATCAAAAGTCGCATTATATCTATCCGCTAAAAAATTCTCCTTTGATCTCCACTGCCTTGTATAAATTTCATGAAAAAATGCAATATCTATATTTTCTTTTAGGATATAATTTTCTAATGCATACAGATCTTTGTTATTGTTTGCATATTTTACGTTATAAGTCATTATCTTGAGATCTTTGGAACTAATTTCCCGTTTAAAATTATTTTCAAAATGAATATATTTTTTTAAGGGAAATAATAGAAATAATGTAAAGATGAAAAATGGCACAAAAACAATTTCCCTTTTTAGTAACCATACCACAGTAAATATAAGGTGAACAGCAAGTAATATAGGATATAATAGAGCTATCAGCTCGAAATATGGAAAAGTTTTGGGCTCAACAAATTTATTTAAGAATACTAAACATAATAACAGAGCTATAATGCAATGCATTACAAGAAGGATATTACTTACTATTTTAGTCTTACTTAATATCATTAAATTTTTTTTTCATTTCGAAGAATTGAATAGAAATTCCTTTTCCAGCTTCGTTAAACTATTATATCCACTTTTAGATATTTTATCTAATATAAAATCTATTTGCTTTTGTTTTTCAATTTTTTTTATGTTAAATTCTTCATCGGACAAAGGTCTGGAATAAGATGATTTTTTAAATTCTTGTTCGTTTTTTTCAATTCTAAATTTAGACTTAACTCTTTTATTGAAAAATTCTTTAATTTTCTTTTTAAAAGAACTAAAATCCGGAATAGGATATATGAGAAAATCATTACCTTTTTGAAAAAATTTCATATAATAAAATCCAAAAGCTGCAGCAGCTAACCTTGACACAAATATTCCGATTATATTATTATGAGTTAAAAGGTTAATAAAATCAAGGAATATTACTATTATTCCCAAACCATAAAGAGGTATTTGAAAAGGTAAAGGAAAAAGAGAGATTTGCATTTTCGGATTATATGATATTATAGCGAATAAACAGCTATATACTCCTAACATAGCTCCTTGTAAAAAATAGTAAGTTTGATCGAATAACAAGCTAAATAATAAAAATGTTATACTTCCTACTATATTTCCCCAAACAAAAAATTTCACAAAACTATGAGCATTAAAATATATTCTAAAATTTTTTTCAGAAAAATAAATTATTATTGCAGCAAATAATAACTCTACAATATCATAATAAATAAACGGAAAAGTTATTAAAGTCCATATATAAGGTATAATCGTATGGGCAGACAATAAAAATAGGTAGGAAATTGATACATTGAATATCTTAACTGAAATTAAATCTATTAGCCAATATAGAAAAGAAAATACAATTGATATGTAAATAATTTTAACTCCTTCACTTCCGTTTTTATAATAATCTATTAATTTTAATATCTGTTTATATTTATACATAGGTTCTGTTTAATTCCAACGATATCTGTTTTTTATCCAATGGCGAGTCATAAAGTATCCAAAAACCGCTCCACCCAAATGTGCGAAATGCGCTACATTATCTCCTTGAGATTGTTGTATCCCTAAATACAGCTCAAATAAAACCATGATTGGTATAAAATATTTTGCTTTCATCGGAATTGGAGGAAATATCATCATAAGCACAGAGTTTGGAAACATAACTCCAAAAGCAACTAAAATTCCATATATAGCACCACTGGCGCCTACCATTGGAGTAACCATGTCTATATATAGCTGACTTGCTATATTGAAATCTGTATTGTGTGGTAGCGTGTTTAACCATGCACTTCCATTTTGCTGAATATTATTATTGACTATTTTATAGCTTAATTTTGCATAATTTCCAATTTCATTCAGAGGGATATCAGCAGAAACTAAAGAATCATAAACTTTTTTAAATTCAAAATAATTAACAATATTAAACAAAGCAAAGGCTCCTAATCCACATGCAAAATACAGAATTAAATATTTTCTTGCACCCAACGATTGTTCCACAGCAGAACCAAACATCCACAACGAAAACATATTAAAGAAAAAATGTGTAAAACCTCCATGCATAAACATATGGGAGATTATCTGATACCAATGAAAATTAGGTGATAATGGAAAATAAGCTCCGAATAGTACGGTTAAGTCTATTCCTTGAGTAGATAAAAGATAGGTAGCAATAAAGAATATAGTATTTAAAATTAAAAGATTTTTAGTTACCGTCGGTATAGTTCTATTCATTATTTTTATGGTTTAATTAATTTGAAATGGTAAATATTAATCGAAATTAGGAATATTTATTATTTCATAATTTTTCTTTCCGAAAGGATTTAATTTAGAACATCCTAAAGCTATAAAGCTTTCCCATATAGGTAAAAATTGGGGTGAATGAATAAATTCTGTTCTTTTTCTTGCAGAAACTTTTGAAACAGTTTTACTAAAAAATATGGAAAATTCTTCTTCAGAATGTTCTGATAATTCACTTAATAAATTATCTATCAAATCTAATATTTTTTCATGGGGAATATCTGTAGGTATTGCAGTTATTGTTAATAAATCCTTTTCAACCTCCATATCCAATCCTTCAGCGAATAATGCAGTTTTTATGGAGTCTAATTTTTCTTTTTCAAGATCATAGACAGGTCTTTCAATAGGAAAGAGTAATTGTTGGCTTAATATATTACCTTCTGAATTTTTTAATTGATTTTCATATAAAACGGTCTGATGTATCCTATAAGGATCTAATATCCATAAATTGGAATCTTTTTCAGTTAACCATCTTCCATTTGATAAACGCAACAATGAAGATTCATCGATAGATAAAGAAGGTAGATCAAATAAATCAGATGTTAAAATTTCTTGTCTGGATGAAGCATATAGTTCGTTTAAATTGATTTTTTCAGCTTGAGATGGTCTATTTGAAACTTTGTCAAAGGGATTATATGATGAATTTATATTTATTTTGGGCTCAACAATAGGCTTATCTTTTTTAGCGAGTGAGAAATTCCAATCAGGATTTTGATCAAAATCTAAACTCGGAACAACATTATATACACCCAAAGATTTTTTTATAGCAGTTCTCAATAATGCATAAATGGAAGCTTCATCTTCAAACTTAACTTCTGTTTTTGTTGGATGAATATTTACATCAATTCGTTCTGGATTGATATCAATATAAAGAAAAAAAGAAGGTAAAAAACGAGATGGAATTAATCCTTCAAAAGCATCTTGTACCGCTTTGTTTAAATAAGATGATCTGAAAAACCTATGATTAACGAAGAAAAATTGTTCTCCTCTAGCTTTTTTCGCACTTTCGGGCTTACCTATAAACCCTCCCAGCTTTATCCAATCTAATTGTTCTGAGATAGGGATAAGTTGATTTTGAATTTTTCTACCAAAAATTTCAGAAATTCTTTGCATTAAATTACCCGAGCGTAATCTAAGTATTTCTTCATCATTATTAAATAATTGAAATTGAATATTTTCATGTGCTAAGGCAACTCTATGAAATTCATCTAAAACATGTCTGAATTCCACCGAGTTAGACTTTAAGAATTTCCTTCTTGCCGGTACATTGAAAAATAGATTTTTAATTTGAAAAGAGGAACCTACTTTAGTATTTATCGGAACTTGTGAAATCAAATCACCTCCATCGATTATAATATGAGTACCAATCTCATCTTCTTCTTTACGAGTTTTTAGTTCAACTTGAGATACAGCCGCAATAGAAGCTAATGCTTCCCCCCTAAACCCTTTTGTATAAATATGAAATATATCTTCAGTAGTTTTAATTTTTGAGGTTGCATGTCTTTCAAATGACATTCTGGCATCAGTTACGCTCATTCCTATCCCATTATCAACCACTTGAATTAAATTACGACCTGCTTCTTTAATGATGAGTTGTATTTGACTAGCTTTGGCATCAATAGCATTTTCTAAAAGTTCTTTTACCACGGAAGAAGGTCTTTGCACTACTTCTCCTGCCGCAATTTGATTGGATACATTATCCGGGAGTAAGTGTATTATATCAGGCATAAGTACAAAGTTATTAAATCTATCATAAATCCCATCGTATCATACTAATAAATAAAACATAAAATAGATTATAAGAACTTTAACGTAATATCATTACACTTTTATAGTCGTTAAAAAATTTACAATTTTTCAAGGATAACTATGATTAAATTTCATGTAAAAAAAATAAAACAGCATAATTTTATTACAACAAACTATCATATTATTTGTTTTTTACTTTTCCATTTTTATCATTATTATAGAAATCTACAAAGTTTTCAAAACCTATATATTTACATAATAAATCTAATATATGTCTATTAGGATCACCTGTGGCCTTTTCTTTTCCCTCTATATATTTATCGTAGTATCTTACAAAGGTTTTTTCACTAATACATGCTTTATACTCTTTTTCTATCTTAGAAGAAATATGTTTAGATAGAGGTGTTTTCAATACATGTAACGATTCATTTTTAGCCTTTTTAAAGGCTGTACAGACTATTTTTTCTATTGTTACTCTATAACCCATACATTAATTTCTACTCATTTTAGGATACTTCATTTAAAACTTGATCATAAATAAGAATAAAAACATGTCTATAAAAAGTCTTTGCTTTGTCTTTACTCTATTTTATATTATCAGTTACTTTGCCTCACATTTAAACAAGTTTATTTAACAACAAAGGTACAAAATGTATTCTAATAAGAAATAAAAAAGGAAAGTCTATCAATAGATCTAGAGAAATTATTTAGTTCTCCAAATTATTATATTATGCTGACCACATATAATAAATTCATTTTATTTTGTTTAGAATTACTAGTATGCCTATAAAATAATAATTTCTAAGATACTTATATAAAGATAAATAGTTATTAAATAAAAGATTAATATAAAAATGAAAAAAATATCATTACCTATTTTTAGTTTAATTATAAATTTATTCATCATTTCATGTAATGACGATTATGCTGACATTCCTCAAACAAAGAAACCCGTGTCTATGAATAATGAAATTGGCGACTCTTTCACTATTAATAACAAAGAAGATGAAGAATATTTCAATGAAGTTATGGTAGATAAGCCTTATCAATATTTAGACGTTAGCGGAGAAACTGCCCAAAACCCTGTTCGAAGAATGGATGTCAGCGGAGAAACTGCCCAGAACCCAGTCCGAATAATGGATGTTAGCGGAGAAACTGCTCAAAATCCTGTTCGAAGAATGGATGTCAGCGGAGAAACTGCCCAAAACCCTGTTAGCAGAATGGATGTTAGCGGAGAAACCGCTCAAAATCCTGTTAGCAGAATGGATGTTAGCAGAAAAAATACTCAAAATTCCATAAGAAAAATGGATGTCAGCGGGGAAACCGCTCAAAATCCTGTTAGCAGAATGGATGTTAGCAGAAAAAATACTCAAA
>CALYQD010000003.1 GCA_945280365.1 uncultured Apibacter sp. | reverse complement strand
TAGGGTCTTTGCTTATATAAGTTCCTGAATTACTATCGTAATATCGGAAACGGTTTTAATACTAACCAATCTTGTAATATGGTATTGAGTATTTTAATTTCTATAATTAGACTTTCTGATTGCATAAAGTAAAGATAAAAAAAGCTGTCTAAAGTAGACAGCCTATTTTAAAATTGTATAATTTTTAATTATTTCATTATACTTTATATAGCATTTTTCAATAAAATTTTTGGTTTCATTTAGTATATTTTCCAGATTATTAATCATATGAAACTCCTCAAAAATATTTCCATCTGAAGTATAAAATTCTCCTTTTATTTCTATTCTTTCATTATCATATTCTCTATATGAAATCTCTATATCTAAAAGATCAATATCTTTCTCATTTAAAACTTCTTCTTTTAATAAAAATTCTAAATATTTAATATATTTATATACATTCCCTTGATTATCTTTTTCATATTGATCTTCAATATGAATTTTTTTAATTTCTTCTCGATTTTGAAACTTTTCTTTTCCGAAAAGAAAATATTCATTGATTAAAAATGTTAATTTATCCATAATTCATATCTTATGTACAGGTAACTTTTGCATCTTGTAAAGCTTCTGTATATTTATGAGTATTTTCTGTACCTCTTGTATCGGCCCATTCATTTAACTTTTTAAAGTCTGGATCATCTGCTGGTCTTATAGAAACATGACTACCATGATCGTTAACAGCTTCTAATCCTGTACCTTCTAATTTAGATATATCAATGGTTTGATATTTACCCGATGTTGGCTTCTCTAAAGATGTGGATAATCCAGATGATGTATCCTTACCTGGACGAGGAGTCATATTTGAATTTGTTCCTGATCCCATTCTATAAACATAACCTTCTGTAAGTTTTTCATCTAACCCAAACGGGTCAACCCATGAATTACTATCATGCGTATACGCATACAAATTTGGGTTATTCCCAGCGAGTCCTATAGGGTCTTTGCTTATATAAGTTCCTGAATTACTATCGTAATATCTGAAACGGTTATAATAGAGTCCTCCAAGTTCCTCATCCTCATACTGACCAAGCTGCCTGAAAGGTAAGAAATGCTTATTGTTAAAGCTATCTTCCCGTATTCTACCATAAATATCAAACTCTACCTGCCAAACAAGCTTTCCTTTTTCATCGTAAGCCTGAGCGGGTCTTCCTAAATAATCGGATACGATAGAGTAGGTGTTACCATTAGATATTTTAGCAGTTGGCACTAAACTTCCATCTTCATACAGCCAAGTAGTGACGTTATGGGTCGGTTCAGGTCTATCCAAAATAAGCAAACCTAAATCATCAGATACAATTTTAGGTCTTTCACCTAGCTCATAGCTCCATTGATGTAATAGAACATTACCCTCCCAAAGATAGCGATAAATTTTTGTATTAACAATTTTAGCTGTTCTTCTTCCCAAAGCATCATATTCGAAACGAATCAAATTGGCCTTTAGGATTGCGTACGGCTTTGAGCATACCATTACCTTGCCATAGGTATTGCCAATCACCTTGTTGCCATTCAATGGGTTGATTGTTATCTAAAGAGTTTTTCTTACGTAATTGGTCATATTTTTTAAGTTCGGCTTTCGAATATCGGCGTATTTCGGCTTTACGATCGAATTCATTTTCCTGCGCTAGTAAACTAAAATCATTTTCTTGAGAGCCGAGTTGATTATGAATAGTACGCCTGGTTTTAAGAATAAGGTTTCCGAGCTTATCATAGCAATAATTCCAATTTTTATCTTTCAAAATCTTACCGGAATTTCCATAAACCTGGTCAGATTTGTTTGGATCGGAAAACAAATTACCCACTTCGTCGGGGAGCTTATAATCGTAGCTTCCATCCTGGTAGCAAGCACTGGAGAGGTTTCCGAAGGAATCATAAGTATATTCGGTGTTTCCTTGCGTAATACCGTTTAAAACATTCATTAATTGATGCCCCGGACTCCAATGATACTGGCGGTTATAGGTTTCAGCTCTTCCACTGTGTACCTGGCTGGTGATTATTCTTCCTTGTTTGTCATAGGTGGAGGTAAGCTTAATACATCCGTTAAGTTCTTTTTCTATTTCTTGTCCGAGTAAATTACGAGTGATTTGAGCTTTCCATTGAGAAGTTTTTTCTTCTGATTCAATATCTGCCGTCAGGCTGAGGAGGTTTCCGTTTTGATCAAAGGTATTGCGTATATGAGCCCCGAGTGAACTTTTAACATTCGTTCTATTGCCATTTTCATCGTAAGTACTAAATATATGATGTCCTTGATCTTCCGGCAATCCGCTGGATTGAATTTCTTCGGCGATTCTTCCGGCCTTATCTCGTATTAGTTTTATGCAATTATCTTGGTTTCTGGCTTCTATAAGTTGTCCGTTTTTATCGTATTCGAAAGTTTCCCAAGTTCCGTCGGAACATTCTTGTCGGATGATTTGTCCACGAAGATCATATTCAAATAGGGTATAGGAGCCATCGCTTTTATCTATTTTTATAACTTTTCCGGCGCGGTCGCGGATGTAATGGGTAGCCATACGGTCAAAAGCAATTTCTTGGTTTATATCGCCTCTGGAATTTCGAAGAAATCTATAAATTTCATTTTTTTGATTTCGGACTTCTTTAATTCTTTCCATCTTATCATAAGAAAACTGAACCTTTTTTCCGTTTTGTTCCCTCATAAGCAAACTACCTAAAGGAGTATACTGAAAGGTTACTTTTTTACTTCCATCGAAAGCCTCCAGAATTTCTTCATAGGCATTGTAAGTAAATCGAGTTTCTTTGCCTTCAGACAGAACAGAAACCACCCGTGAAAGCTCATCATAGCGGAATTGTTGGGATATACCCTGTACAGTTTTAATATGCGTTACATTCCCCCGATAGTCATACTCCCATTCGGTGGTTAGCTTATTTTTATCCGCTAAGGAAATAAGATTATGTTGTTTATCGTAAACAAAAAACAAAGAATTTCCGTTTTTACGGATCTCAGACAACAAATTTTGCTCATTGTACTCAAATACCGTAAAAGTGTCATCCGGCTCAATGATAGCATGTAATAAAGGACTTTCATCATTGTATACATAAGATTTTTTTTGTCCTTCAGGAGAAATGGTCAGTGTAAGCCGGTTTTTTTCATCATACATAAAGATTTGTTCACTACCATCGGGATAGGTAATAGCCGTTTGATTGCCATGGTTGTCATAGCTGTATCCGGTACAGTTACCTTCTTCATCAATTTCTCGATACAGCTCCATAAATTCTGTATAATGGAAAAATTTAGAATTACCCAACGGGTCTTTTATTTGAGTAACCAGTTGATCCGGAGTATAATAATAATAAGATTGCGCGCCCTGCGAATCGATAATGCAATTATAGCCTTTTTGAGGGAAGTATTCCATGCGCCCTTCTTGTAAACCACCATCCCCCCAGGTATGTATACATCTGGCGCCTACATCTTTGTTATCATATTCCCAATAAAAAGATTGTCCGTTACGATCGGTTTTCTTAACCATCAAAGTTCCGTTATACCGGATATGAGTGGTTTGGTTTCGCCCGTCTGTAATTTCAGTCATATTGCCAATTTCATCATAATGATATTGGACAAGGGTTTCTTCCTTATTGGTATTTTCATTAACCAAAACTATGTGAATGATTTTATTACCATTCTGATATAGTTTTATTTTTCTATTGGCGGTATCGATAATTTCTGAAAGGACTTCTCCTGAATAATTAAATTGTAGACAATGTCCGGCTAAATTTTGTATTTTATTAAGTTTATATTGGTATTGAGATATTCTATGTTTATAAAAATAAGTTTGTTGATTGGAGTGAAGAAATAATTCATACCCGTTCTTTGTTCTTGTTAAGGTCATTTTTTCCTCTCTCAAGTAAAAATTTTCGTCTATTTCAAGTAGGGGAAATTCTATAACCCTACCGTCTTCGGCTCTAAGGAGAATTACCTGGTCATCAGGAAATATTTCAACATCCAGATCATAATTTGCATGTACCCCATGCCCTAAAGGACCTGAATAATCGGAATCTGAATACCAAGCTCGTTTCCATTCCAAAGGTATATTTCCCGGTAGAGTAAAATCTGTACCTTCATAAACAACAGCCCCGGTAACTAAATTAACCGGTTCAAACTTTAAAGAACATAAAAATTTACTGAGTTTGTTCGGTCCCTTTTTTGCTTGTAAACTATGGTTTAATTTTGTTATAATTTTTTTAGTTTTCTTTAATCCTTTACCAACGCCTTTCATAATTGCCCCGAATCCGAAACTCATAACTAAACCGGTTATCATCCCCCCCCAATCGGGAGTATAGGGGCCTCCTACATTTACTTTAGGGCCAAATGAAATAGGCAAAGAGTAGGAGGTAGGAGCAAAAAGAGTAGGGATAAGTTTCCAGAATTTTTTCTTTCCCGGTTGTAATGATAATGGTATACCAATATCATTACAAGTCATAAGCATGTGTCCTTTAGGGCTTAAACGAGTACTATCGGCAAAAACCTTTTCAGCAGCAAAAAAATTCATGGATTGATGTCCGATGATGGGAGCCATGGCCCAAGGAGGTGTAAAAAGAGGTATATGCATTAAGGTGAGTATGATTCCATTGGTATCGGAAACACCTCTTTTTTTTCCATTAACTTGAACATTTGATCCAATAAAAGGGATATAATCCATAGGATCCATTACTATTCCTATATAGGGATGAAATGGATTGAAAGGAGGTAAAGTGGTAAAGTGTATATCTATTCCCAATACGGGAGTAAGATGATTGTCTGTTAATAGCATTTTTTATAGATTAATTAGGGCGTGGTTTGTAAATTCGAATAGGCTTGATGTCTCCATTTCTTTCCATATAGACGTATCAAACGTTGATCAATAGTTTGATATTCTTCTTGAGTAAGGGTTGGGGAATTGGATAGATAATAGTTAGCTATATAATTGAATTCCGTAGCCTTAATGAATTCGTCATCCTGTTTGTATAATTCTTTAAATATTCCATTTTCCAAATATTGATTCATATCTGATTTCATAAAATTTTTTTCGGCTATGATAATGGCATTTTTACAGCTACTAATAGCTTCCATATAATGTTGAAATTTCATAGCCTCTTGCGTACTTTTGATGAACCATTCCCAAGCTTTGGAAGAATTACCTTCTATGCTATAATATGAGGCTTTATAATTATATAATTGGAGTAAAATTCCTAAGGAAGAAGTATCATTATTTTTTAGTTGTGAATAACAAATTTTAATTCCTTTATCTAATAAGGGTTGAATGGACAAATCTTTAAATCCGAATAAAAAACCCGCATAAATTAGATGAGCAGATGCCCAAATGCCCTTATCTCCGGTAGACTGTCCAACTTCAAGCAATTTTTTCCCCCAGTGGTGTACTCCGTTTTTATTTTGAGCGGAAGCTTTTTTACCCATTTCAAGCATACAGTTATTAAATTTTACCTGAGGATCTGAAGGGTTTCCACTTCTAATAATCTCTTGATAGGCCCCTTTCATATTTTGGCTTTCAATATGTAAAGAATAACTGCTGAAATTTGTATTATTCATCACCGATGAATAATACAAGTTTTGAGTATAGTCTGTCAGAACTATACCTATATCTTGCGGAAGTTGCAAAGCAAATTTTTCAATCCACTTAGCAAAATCTGGATAGCTATATATTTTTCTAGGTACTATTCCTATTCTTAGATTTTCTGTTGGAAAAGGGATAGATTTTTTGTAACTGGCGAGCATTTCAATAAGTAGATGCCCCTGAAGTAGATTCGGATTTGCCAGAAGGATTTTATCTTTATAAGTGGTAAATTCTGTCCAAGGTAAATCCGGGTATTTACTTAAGCTTTTTTCATACTCTAAAATCCAATCCTTAGCTAATCGATATGAATATTCTTTACTATTTTCAAAATCCGTTAACATTACAACCAATACCTCATCAATACTGCGGTGTATGGAAGATTCTAACTTATAAAATCCGTTTATAAGAGGTAGATCGTCTTCATCATCCAATAAAAAACGAACTACTTTATAATTATTATTCTGAATTTGATCTTTCCAACTTTCCTGTATTCGATTTATTCGAATGGCAATTGGGTTATGTTCATTGTTCATAACTTCAACTTTTAATTAAGGTTGACAGAATCAGATCCTTTGATGTTTGATATTGAGGATTCAACATCTATAGTTTGCCCTGATTTTATTTCTACTTGCCCTTTAGCATTTATGGTTACTTTAGGAGCTTCTTTTGCAATGAGGGTTTTACTTATCGTTTTAACAATGTCTGTGCCTGTAGCGGTATGAGATTTTGTAGTAGATTCAATTTTATCCTCTCCTTCAATTTTTATTTCTTTACCTTTGATGATTATTTTACCATCTTTATAAAGTTCAATGCTGGATTCTCCACTTTTGATGGTAATTTTATCTCTGGAATCCAAATCTGTATTGCCTGCCCCATCCATTTTTAAACTAGCAGTTCCTTGATCTGCCAAGTTCATATTTCCTTTTTGATCATTAAAGGTAATATTAGATCCCGCAGCAGTTTGCAATCCCTTCATATAATTTCCTGCTCCTCCATGTCCGGATTTTCCTTCTCCGTTGAACATTGCCCCTAAACTTACCGGCTTCTCTGCATTTCCGTTTTCAAAGCTTACGATCACCTCTTCACCTATTTCCGGTACTATGTGCATTCCTTTTCCTTTTCCGGCATAGGGAGTAATAGAACGGATCCAAGGAGTCATACCATTAAAATGCTTCTGCCATGGAAATTGTACCCTAATTCGTGACATTCCTTCCGGATCGTTATTATCCATTACTATGGCTGATTGTTCTTCACATAAAGGGATGGCATCCTCATCCATATATTCAGGAACCATATTATCCATCGGTACCCCAACCAATTCATTATAATATCCTTCTGTAATGTCCTGATAATGTGTAATTTCTATAATTTTATATCGCTCTAAAGGGATTTCTCCATTTTTAAACATTTCATTTTTCGGCATCCAGGCTTTTAGCTTTACAATATCTCCGAGGCGTAAATTAGGATTGTTGGTTTTAGCTTCTAAAAACAACACATGTTGCCGTCTGAGCTTTTGCCTTTCTACTGCCTGAGTTACCTCACTTGAGCCTTTTTCCAATAAAGATTGATTATATAAAGACAAAGGGACCTTCGAATAAATTTTTTCCGAAGCTGTGATGGCATGTTGTTGAAAAGGATTTACAATGCTCCATTTAGGAGGAATGCTGTCAGAATCCACCGTATGATTTTGTGCCCTTTTAGCATCATAACCTACATAGCTGAATTTTTGAGGCATCAATCTCATTTTCAATTCATAGCTGTAAACATCTTTTTCTTCAACCAGCTCCACAGTCTTTCCACCGGTTCCACCAAAGACAATTTGTTGTCCATTGTAATAGAGCCATTCCCCATAGCGAACTGCCAATCTCTTGACAAAATCCCAATCAGATTCACGGTACTGCACCGTATAAAGCAAGGGACCTTTCATATTAGGACGTAAATCCCAACTAAGCAAATCCGATTGATACTCTGAGGTAGCCTGCTGAATTATCGCATCCAAGCCAAGGTTTTCAAAGCTCTGGCAATCCAATCCGTTTTCCAATAAAATAGTAGGGGCATGTCCCTTGATAAAAAGCTTATTATATCCGTCGATTTTCTTGTTGGAAAGTTCAGTAACAATACCGGAAAAAATATAAGAAGTTTGCCCATATTGTTTAAGCTGAATAGATATTTTTTTACCTAAAAGCTGACGGGAATTAGTCATCGGATAAGAATTCTTATCACCAAAAGCCTCCGCATAACAAGAAATCTCGAAAATATCATGCTCCGCCATCTTTTGATGTAAAGTAAGGGTAAAATGGCTGTCTTTCAACACTTCATCTCCATCAATAGAAATAGAAGCATACACAATATGTGAATTTTTAAGTTGAGAAGCCCAATCTCCACCATATTTGGCAAAAAATTGAGAGGCTTTTTCTTCAAGTTGCTTTTCAATAACTTCGGGTGGAGTAAGAGTAAAATTATCTATAGACTTAAATAGTTTTTCATCGGGGATATCTGCATATTTAGTAGAGATTCCACTGAGGTTGGATATGTTTTTTTTAGCGTTTTCAAGAGTATCACTGGCCTGAGAAAGGGGAGTGGTTATATGGTTGATATTTTGATTTATTTTTTCGTTAATTGGGGAAGAATCGACTATTTTTTTAGCCATATCTTCCTTATTAGAATTAAATAAATTCTTTTTATCTAAAGGCTTCATAGTATTTATTTGTTTATGTTAAATTAAAATCTAAATATAAATTAAATATAAGTCGTAAATATAAAAAAATTAATTTTAGAACAATATGTATTTGTGTAATATATTTTTTTATATTTACACAAGAATTAAATATTGTTATAAATGTTCTTAATCTTAAAAAGGAATTATAATTGTTTCCAATTTTAATACTTTTATAATACGTCACAACATAAAGTATAATCATGGAAATAAAGGGCAATAGTTGTTGAATTACTTTCAAATTTTAGTTATTTTAGTAATACTTCACAGTAAATAGAGCCTAATGCTTGGTGTTGGTTGGGGTGAATTACTTTCAAATTTTATTTGTTGAAGCAACACATCTTAGCGCACTAAGATCCTGTAGATTTACCTTGTATGTTTCTCCCTTTAGTTTACTTTCTCCCATTAAGATATAATTTTTTATTTAGCCAATCTGAGCAATTTATATCATAATACAATATAGCCTCATAAGTAACAAGTATCTCAATATAAGGACTATCCATCTACTCTTACATAAAAGCCTATTTTTCACTTAAACCTAAATCTTTATTTTCAATTTTGTCAATTGATATAAATTTTACATTGTTAGGTGAAGTTAACTAATAATGTAAAAAACCGTTAGCATGAGTGTTCCGATTGATACTCCGAGGTAGCCTGCTGAATTATCGCATCCAAGCCAAGGTTTTCAAAGCTCCGGCAATCCAATCCGTTTTTCAATAAAATAGTAGGGGCATGTCCCTTGATAAAAAGCTTATTATATCCGTCTATTTTCTTGTTGGAAAGTTCAGTAACAATACCGGAAAAAATATAAGAAGTTTGCCCATATTGTTTAAGCTGAATAGATATTTTTTTACCTAAAAGCTGACGGGAATTAGTCATCGGATAAGAATTCTTATCACCAAAAGCCTCCGCATAACAAGAAATCTCGAAAATATCATGCTCCGCCATCTTTTGATGTAAAGTAAGGGTAAAATGGCTGTCTTTCAACACTTCATCTCCATCAATAGAAATAGAAGCATACACAATATGTGAATTTTTAAGTTGAGAAGCCCAATCTCCACCATATTTGGCAAAAAATTGAGAGGCTTTTTCTTCAAGTTGCTTTTCAATAACTTCGGGTGGAGTAAGAGTAAAATTATCTATAGACTTAAATAGTTTTTCATCGGGGATATCTGCATATTTAGTAGAGATTCCACTGAGGTTGGATATGTTTTTTTTAGCGTTTTCAAGAGTATCACTGGCCTGAGAAAGGGGAGTGGTTATATGGTTGATATTTTGATTTATTTTTTCGTTAATTGGGGAAGAATCGACTATTTTTTTAGCTATATCTTCCTTATTAAAATTAACTAAATTCTTTTTATCTAAAGGGTTTATAAGGTTTTTTTAATGTTAAATTAAAAATAAATTATTTAAAAATAAATAATATGTAAATGCAATTACATTTATTTTATAACTAAAATAATAAATATATGTCTATAAGAACCAATGAGTATTAAAATGACAAATATTTTTTATAATAGATTAACTATGTTTTACATTAAAAAAGTTCTAAAGTGATTACTACTATATTGCATAAAAAATGATGTTATTATACTTTATACTTTCATAAATGATTTTTAATACAGTTAAATTTTATTAAAGAGAATGAAAATTATATAAGAAGGTGGAATTAATTTAATAATAAGTGGATAGTAACATTGTTTAAAAATATTGGCACAATTATTTTAGAATTAACTAATTAATATGCTTAAATAAAAAATACAAGAATTACATTATATTTATGGTAAGAAAAGCGTATGGTTTTTATCTGAAAAAATTTATTGTAAATTTGAATTGTGAAAAATAAGATTAACATTGCCGATATTCCTGGAATTTCATCATTAATTAAAGATTATATAAATAAAAAGGAAAGTACAGTACCCTATTATGATAGAAATTTATCAAAAGAATCTTTACTATTTCAGGCAAAAGAAAAAACATCTAAGTATACTAATAGGGAAACGTTAGTTAAAGAAATGTATACTCAGTTGGATAGATTGGAATTGAGTGAAAAACAAAAATTAAATTTGAAAAAATTAGCCGATCCCAATTCAGTAACTATCACAACGGGACATCAACTTAATTTAATGACAGGGCCTTTATATTTTATCTATAAAATTTTACATGTTATTAAGTTATGTGATTCAATGAATGAAAGTCAAGATGAATATAATTTCATTCCTATTTTTTGGATGGCAACGGAAGATCATGATTTTGAGGAAATCAATCATTTTTATTTTAAAAATGAAAAGATATGCTGGAATGAGAAACACAATGATTTTGTTGGAGAAATTTCAACTTTAGGCTTAAAAGAAGTTCTTTCCGGATTTTATGAAGAATTAAAATATTATCCTCACGGTAAAGAATTAAGAAAAATTATTGAAAAATCTTATTTTTCCGAACCCACACTTTCTGATGCAACACGTATTATAGTACATGAATTGTTTAAAGAATATGGATTACTTTTCATTGATGCTAATAGTAAAACATTAAAAAAGTTGTTTACTCCTTATATTAAAGATGATATAAAAGAAAAAAAGTCATTTCACGCTATTTCAAAAACCATTGATAAATTAAAAGATAAAAATTATAAAATTCAGGTAAATCCAAGAAAAATTAATTTCTTTTATCATAATAATGAAGAAAGAAATCGTATTGATGAAACGAATGGAAGGTATTATATTTTAGGAAGTTGCAAAAATTTTAGTGAGAGTGAAATACTTGATGAAATTGATAATAAGCCTGAAAATTTTAGCCCTAATGCTTTAATGAGACCCGTATATCAAGAAGTATTATTGCCAAATGTTGCTTATGTAGGAGGGAATGCTGAAATTGCTTATTGGTTGGAATTGAAAGAATATTTTATGGAACAAAAAATTTCTTTTCCAATTCTAATACCGAGAAATTCATTCTTGTTGACAAGCACCAATCAAGAAAAAAAAATGCAACGACTTCATTGGGAAATTACCGATTTATTTCATCCGAAAGAATCTATAATTAATTCTATAGTTGAAAAAGTATCTTCTTATAAATTTGATGTTTCAAAATATGAAAGTCGACTTGAAAGTATATTCAAAGATTTGTTAAATGAGTCTTCGAATACAGACTCGAGTTGGAAAGATATGATTCTTGCTCAACAAAAAAAACAATTAAACGGATTACAAAAAATAGAAAAACGTTTTTATAAAGCAAATAGGCTAAAGCATAAAGAAATTGTTTTGAATTTTGAATCTTTGTATGATGAAATGTTTCCTAATGGAACTTGGCAGGAAAGAATTCTAAATTTTTCTTATTACTATGCAATCATGGGAGCCGAATTTTTAGCTCGAATTTATAATGAAACTAGTGAATTCGAAAATAAATTAACAGTCTTTAATTTAGAAAAGGGAAATAAATAATTTAATTACATTTGCATCAAAGTTATTTAAGAATGAAAAAGCAATTTAATACGCTGCTATTATTATTTATAAGTTCCTTTATGCTTTCGCAACAGCATCATACTGTAGTTGCGAAAGAAACACTATATGGGTTGAGCAAAAAATATAATGTTTCAATTGAAGATTTAAAGAAAGCAAATCCTCAACTGAATAATCGTGCGCTGCAAATAGGAGATATACTAGTTATTCCGGATAAAAGCACGCCATCAAATTTAAATAGAATTTCCGAATACGATTCATCAATAAATTTACAACGTAAACAAAATGAGGAGAATTCAGAGTATATTTTTATTACCGTTGAGCCCAAACAAACTTTATATGGACTAAGTAAAAAATATAATACTACCATTAAAGCTATAAAAAGTTTAAATCCATCATTAGATAAAAATGGCCCTAAAATAGGAGAAGTTCTGAAAATTCCTAATAATTCAAAAGTTCAGGACAAAATCACTTATAGCCATGTTTACAATCAAAATGATCAAAATACTCGCAATGAACCTAAAAATGTTAATTCAGAATCTAAAGATGAAAAAGTAGGTGCGAATAATTTAAATCAAACTGAAACAAGAGTAAATAATGGGGAAGAAAAAGAGCCGATCAATTTAAACAATAATAAATCAGAGACAGTATCTGATCTAGAGTTCAAAAAAGAGGGGGTAAACATAGTTATGTTTTTACCATTCCATACAGGAGAAACTTCAAACAACGCAGAAAAGAGAATTGCAACCCAATTTTATTCCGGTGTTAAATTAGCTATGGATTCGTTATCCAATAAAGGAAAAAAAATTCATGTTAAAATATTTGACAGTAGTAATAATAAAGAATATCAGGAAATAATAAACACATATAATTTCTCAAATACTAACTTAATTATTGGACCTTTATTCAAATCTGATCTCTTAGCAATTACAGAAAAAATTAAAAAGGTCCCTATAATATCGCCGTTTTCCTCAAGTGATGATTTAGATGATTATGAAAATTTGATTTTATATAATACCAAAGATCAAATTTTAGTTGAAAAAATAGTTGATGAAATGATGAAAAAATATGCAGATGAAAAAGTGTATATTTTATATGATGACGATCATTATAAAGCTGCTATGTATTTTCAATCATTAGTGAAGGAAAAAAGTAGTAATGCTGAAATTGTTTTAACTAAAAACGCTGAGGATATTATACCGGATAGAAATCTTGTAACCAACGAATATAATAAGATTTATGCAATTTTATTTTCAAACCAAGAACCTATTGTAAATAAATATTTAGATACAATTGTAATGTATCAATCCAATCAGGTTAATCCAATATCTTTATTTTATTCATCTTTATTTGATAATAGTAAATATGAAGAAAAGCTTCTAGACTTAGGTTTACTTTATTTAGATACCAATTATGTAAATGAATATGGATTTAATGAACAAAAAATGCTGAAAATGTATACGAAAGAATATTGTCATATGCCGGATAAATATGCGATAGCCGGTTTTGATGTTACCTATGATATCCTTAGTCGAGTGGATGAGAAAGGTAACTTATCCAATTCAATAATGAAGGTAGAAACTAAACAAGTAAGCAATAAATATTCTTTTAGAAGGATTAAGAAAAATGGAGCGTGGGTAAATCAAGAAGCAAGACTTATAAAATTATTAAAGTAATAATAAACAAATAAAATAAAAACAATAAAATACTTAATATTAAAAAAGATTAATGAATTCATTAGTATTTCCCGGACAGGGGTCTCAGTTTCCAGGCATGGGAAAAGAAATATATGAGAGCCGAGCAGATATTAAAGAAATGATGAACTCAGCAAATGATATACTGGGATTCAATATCATTGATATTATGTTTAATGGAACCGTAGAACAACTCATCCAAACCAAGGTTACCCAACCAGCTATTTTTATTTATTCCATAGCTTCAGCAAAAGTAAATGAAAATTCCAGAATTGAAATGGTTGCCGGCCATTCCCTTGGTGAATTTTCAGCTTTAGTAGGTAATGGGGTCCTTTCTTTTGATAGTGGGTTGAGATTGGTATATGAAAGAGCTTTGGCAATGCAGGACGCCTGCGAGGAAAATCCTTCTTCAATGGCTGCTATTATCGGATTAGAAGATAGCGTTGTAGAGTCTGTTTGTAATGAAATTTCCACTGAAAAAAATTTAGTTGTCCCTGCAAATTACAATTGTCCCGGACAGATTGTGATTTCCGGTCATACTTCGGCTGTAAAACATGCATGTGAACTACTAAAAGAAAAAGGAGCTAAACGAGCAATTATGCTTCCGGTAAGTGGTGCCTTTCATTCACCTCTAATGAGTAGTGCCCAGAAAAGATTGGAAGATATTATATTAAAAACCAAATTTAATACTCCAAGTGTACCCATCTATCAGAATTATACGAGTAAAGCTGTGACCCATATAGATGAAATAAAAGAAAATCTTATAAAGCAATTAACGTCTCCCGTAAACTGGACTAAAACTATACGAAATATGATACAAGACAATTGTGACGTATTTGTAGAAACAGGACCGGGTAAAGTTTTACAAGGTTTGATTAAAAAAATTGACAATACAGTGGAAGTTACCTCTTTATCAAATTAAAATTTTATATCGTTTATATTTAAAGAGATCTGAATCAGGATCTCTTTTTTTTGTAAAATAAATTATAATTTTTAAATTGGATAAGCTAAATTGTAATTTAAAAAATATAAAAATATATACGATAGAGTTTTATATGATAAAATAACAATATATATTAAATAATATGTATTTTATATTGTTTATGGTGAAATATTTCAATTAGATTATTAAATTAGGTGTGAATACTTAAAACAGCCTTATAAATGATCTTCTAAATTTAATGTTAAATGTAACAATTTGCTGTTAAAACATACAAATTAGTAATTACAATTGTAAATGACATGATTTCATTGAAAAACATACATAAATATTATGACATTGGACATAATAAATTACATGTATTGAAAGGGATTAATCTTGAAATAGAGGAAGGAGAGATGGTTGCGATAATGGGGTCTTCCGGATCTGGTAAATCGACATTGTTGAATATATTGGGTATATTGGATTATGCGGATGAAGGAGAATATCTTTTGGATGGAGTTAAAATAGAAAAAGATTTAAGTGAGGCAAAGGCAGCGGATTACAGAAACAAATTTTTAGGTTTTGTTTTCCAATCTTTTAATCTTATAAGCTTTAAAAATGCAATGGAAAATGTTGCTCTACCTTTATATTACCAAAAAGTAAAACGTTCAGAAAGAAATGCTCGAGCAATGGAGTATTTAAAAATGGTAGGTCTAGATGATAGAGCTGATCACATGCCAAATGAATTGTCGGGAGGACAAAAACAAAGGGTTGCCATTGCACGTGCCTTGGTAACGCATCCCAAAGTAATTTTAGCAGATGAGCCTACCGGAGCATTAGATAGTCAGACAACTTATGATGTAATAAAATTTCTACAAAAAATTAATAATGAAGGAAAAACTATTTTAATAGTAACACATGAACCTGATGTGGCTAAGCAATGTAAGAGAGTTGTTCATTTAAAAGATGGAATTATTGAAAGAGATGAATGTATTAATCAAGAAGTTTTAGTATAAATTATTAACTATGTTTAGTATAGATCGCTGGCAAGAAATATTTTATTCTATTAAGCAGAATAAATTAAGAACTTTTCTTTCCGGATTTACAATATCTTTAGGGTTATTTATCTTTATTATACTTTTTGGATTCGGTAATGGTTTAAAAAACGGGTTTTCCCGTGATTTTATATTAGACTCTTCCAGTACTATTAATATAATTCCCGGAAAAACTACTGAGGCATATTTAGGTTTACAACAAAATAGGAATATTACCCTTAAAAATGAAGATTTTGATCTCGTTAGGAAAGAATATAATCATGAATTAGAATATAAAACGGCTACTATAACACAACCTGAGAATGTAATTTATAAAACAAGTTCGGGCATATATACAGTACAAGCTACATATCCGGATAAGCAATATATTGAAAAAGCAATCGTTACTTCAGGACGATTCTTAAATCAATCAGACATTAATAATAAGACAAAATTCGCTGTAATTGGGCGTTTAGTTGAAAAGGATCTTTTTAAAAATGAAAAAGCCTTAGGTAAATATATCAATATCGGAGGCATAAATTATAAGGTTGTTGGAATATTTAGCGATGAAGGAGGAGATAATGATGAGCGAATAATTTACATACCAATAACTACCTTACAAATTCTCAAAAAAAATACTGATGAAGTAAGTCAAATAGATGTAGCTTATTTATCCGATATGGAGCCTAGCGTGGCTGTAAAATTAGGTGACGAAATTGAAAAAACCTTACGCACCAAATTAAAAATATCTCCTTCAGATAGAACCGGATTGGTTATCAGAAATAGAGCTCAGAATATGGAAGATACCTATTCTTTTTTCATGGTTATTTCATCTTTAGTTATGTTTATTGGATTTGGTACTATAATGGCCGGAATTATAGGTATCAGTAATATAATGGTTTATATAGTCAAAGAAAGAACTAAAGAAATTGGAATTAGAAAAGCCTTGGGAGCACGTCCTTTAAGTATAGTTGGATTAATATTACAAGAATCTATTTTTATAACAGTTCTTTCCGGAATTACTGGTGTTGCTTTAGGTAGCTTAACTTTATATTTAATAGGAAATAACCTATCAACTTATCTTATTGTTGATCCTTCTGTAAGCAAAGAATTATTGTTTTTTGCAACATTATCTTTAATAACTTTTGGCTCTATAGCAGGATTTATTCCGGCTAGAAAAGCTGCAAAAATTAAACCGATTGAAGCATTAAGTTCAGACTAAATTATTTAATAAAATAAATTATAAACTATAAAGATGCAAATTTTCGATAGAGAAACATGGGTTGAAATTTACCATACTCTCAGTAAAAATAAGTTACGCACGATTTTGACAATGATAGGTGTAGCCTGGGGTATGTTTCTATATGTATTTCTTCTTGGAGCTGCCAAAGGTGCTGAAAATGGATTTTACAAAATTTTCGACGGATATGCAACGAATAGTATATTTCTATGGGGAGGATCTACTGGAGAACCCTATAAAGGTTATCCTAGAGGAAGGGATTTAATCATTCATTTAGATGATGAGGAATACTTAAAAAAACAAATTCCAGAAATAGATTTTGTAGTGCCGAGAAGTGCGGCAGAATCAGAACAAAGCGTTATTAATCGAAAAAATAAAAGTAAAAATTTCACCGTTTTTGGAGATTTTGCTTCAGTTTCCAAAGTTCAAAAAAAACAATTGATAACCGGAAGATTATTAAATGAAGAAGATGATATTCAGAAAAAAAAGGTAACTATCATTGGTAAAGAAGTATATGAACAATTATTTAATCATGAGGAAAATGCTATAGGTCAATATATTAAAATCAATGGAATATATTTTCAAGTAGTGGGAGTATATAGAAATCCCAATTCAGGATTTTTACAAGAAGATGTAGTTTATATTCCTTTTAATACCTATCAAAAAATATATAATCAAGGAGATAAAGTAAACTGGATGGTAATTTCCATTAAGCCACAGTATAACGTAAATATAGTTGAGGAAAAAATTAAAGCAGCTTTAAGAAAAAAATACGACGTTGCTCCAACCGATGAAAAAGCATTTGGAGCTTGGAATTTTGCCGAAAATTTTAGAAAATTAACTAATTTCTTAAAAGGATTACAAATACTTACTTGGTTCGTTGGTGGATTAACGATCCTTGCCGGGGTAGTAGCAATTTCCAATATATTATTGATCACAGTTAAAGAAAGAACTTTAGAGATTGGTATTCGAAGAGCATTAGGAGCAAAACCCGCAGAAATAAGAACACAAATTCTTATGGAGAGTGTTTTCTTAACTGTTCTTTCCGGACTTCTTGGATTTATTTTGGGAGTGTTACTCTTAATAGGTATGAGCTCTTTTATGGGAGAAGCCAATCCGAAGTTTCCGTTCTATAACCCAACTGTAAATATATGGAACGTATTAGCCGCCCTAATTTTAATGGTAAGTTTAGGGTTGTTTATCGGATTAATACCGGCACAAAGAGCTGTACAAATTAAGCCTATTGATGCATTAAGAACAGAATAATAAAGCCTCTACAAGAAAGTTAATATATTAGTTATTATTTAAATAATAAATGGAGCAATCATATAACTAAGTTTAATTTTGGGTGTTAAAGTGTGAACATATCAAGTATTTGGTATATATTATGAAACGCTAAAACAAAGAAATAGGATTTTCATATGTTGAAAATCCTATTTTAATATCCGATTGTAAACAAATTATTAAAAAAAATTTTAATAAAATAGTACCTTTGTACTCATTCTAAAAAATAATAATTCATGTCAGAAATTACAGCAAAATATACCCCTAAGAATGTAGAAAATAAATGGTATAAATTTTGGATGGAAAACAACTTTTTTCATTCCGAGCCAAACGATAAAAAACCTTATACCATTGTTATTCCTCCACCTAATGTTACTGGAGTATTACATATGGGGCATATGCTTAATAATACTATACAGGATGTATTGATTAGGCGTGCACGTATGCTGGGATTTAATGCTTGTTGGGTACCAGGAACAGACCATGCTTCCATAGCCACTGAAGCTAAAGTAGTAAATAAACTAAAAGAAGAAGGCATAAGTAAATTTGACATTGGAAGAGAAAAGTTTTTGGAACATGCTTGGGAATGGACTCATACGCATGGAGGAATTATATTAGAACAATTAAAAAAATTAGGATGTTCATGCGATTGGGATAGAACTAAATTTACCCTTGATGGAGACCTTTATAATTCTGTGATTAAATGTTTTGTAGATCTTTACAACAGAGGATATATTTATAAAGGAAACAAAATGATTAATTGGGACCCTGAAGCAAAAACTAATATATCAGATGAAGAAGTAATTTATAAGGAACAAAACGGAAAATTATATTTTGTACGCTATAAAGTAATAGGTGAAGATAACTATGTTATTGTTGCAACAACCAGACCTGAAACAATTTTTGGTGATACAGCGCTATGTATTAATCCTAATGATGAAAGATATAAATATTTAAAAGGGAAAAAAGTAATCGTTCCTATTTGTAATAGAGAAATTCCAATTATAGAGGATGATTATGTAGATACCGAATTCGGGACAGGGGTTCTAAAAATAACTCCAGCCCATGATATGAATGACTATAACCTGGGAAAGAAGCACCAATTAGCTACCATTGATATTTTTAATGATAATGCAACTCTTAATGAAAATGGAATGCATTATAAAGGAAAAGATAGATTTGTAGTACGAAAGGAAATAGCAAGAGAACTTAAAGAAAAAAATCTACTTGAAAAAGAAGAGAATTATGTTAATAAGGTAGGAACTTCAGAAAGAACCGGAGCAGTAATCGAGCCTAAAATTTCGATACAGTGGTTTATGAAAATGAAAGATTTCGCTAAACCAGCTTTAGATGCTGTGTTAAAAGATGAGCTTAAATTATATCCGGAAAAATTTGTAACTACATATAGAAATTGGCTCGAAGATATTCATGATTGGAATATTTCACGCCAACTTTGGTGGGGACATAGAATTCCTGCTTATTATTATGGGACAGGAGAAAACGATTTTGTTATAGCTCAAACAAAAGAAGAAGCTTTAAAATTAGCTCTTGAAAAAAATTCTGACATTACCATTGATACGCTAAGACAAGAAGAAGATGTATTAGATACTTGGTTTTCTTCGTGGTTGTGGCCTATTTCAGTTTTTAATGGAATAAACGAACCCGATAACAAAGAAATAAATTATTATTATCCCACTCAAGACTTAGTAACCGGACCGGATATTATATTTTTCTGGGTAGCCAGAATGGTCATGGCAGGATATGCATTTAGAAATGAAAAGCCATTCTCTAATGTATATTTTACCGGAATTGTAAGAGATAAGTTAAGAAGAAAGATGTCAAAACAGTTAGGTAATTCACCTGATCCTTTACATTTAATTGAAGAATACGGAGCAGATGGAGTACGTGTTGGAGTATTACTAAGTTCTTCAGCAGGAAATGATTTAATGTTTGATGAAGAATTATGTTTACAAGGAAGAAATTTCGCCAATAAAATTTGGAATTCATTTCGTTTACTGAAATCTTGGAATATCGATTCATCAAAATCTCAAACAGTTGAAAGTAAAGAAGCCATTTCTTGGTTGAAAAATAAAATTGCCAAAACCGTAGTTGATATTAATACAGATTTTGAAAAATATCGAATTTCTGATGCTCTAATGAGCCTATATAAACTTGTATGGGATGATTATTGCTCCTGGTATTTAGAAGTTGTTAAACCGCCGTTTGGAGAATCCATAGATGAAAAAACGTTTTTAGATACTATAGCGATTTTAGAAGACCTTTTAAAATTATTACATCCGTTTATGCCATTTATTTCCGAAGAAATTTGGCAGACCATTAAAGAAAGAGATGTACAAGAAAGTCTTATAATTACTACCTGTGTTTCAGAAGACTCTTTTGACGAAACTATAATTTCCAATTTTGAAATAACTAAAGAAATTATATCCTCCATAAGAAATTTCAGATCCGAGAAAGGAATTTCTCCTAAAGAAGAGCTAATACTTATATTTAAATCCAATCAGCAGTTGGATAATATCGATATCATTAAGAAATTAGCTAATATTTCCGAAATTACCGACAAAATAATTGATGATAAACCATCCTATACTTTTTTAGTTGGTAAATTAGAATTCGCTATACCATTTACCCAAACTATTGATACAGAAGCTGAGAAATCAAAAATAATTGAAGATATCGCTTATTTAGAAGGATTTTTAAAAAGCGTTAATGCAAAATTATCTAATGAAAAATTTGTGAACGGAGCACCTGAAAAAGTAGTTGAAATGGAAAAGAAAAAACAATCCGATACCCTTGAAAAAATTTCAATATTAAAAGAAAGCTTAAAAAAATTATAATTAATACAATTTACATATAATTATTTTATAAGATAAAATCAAAAGTGCTTTACTATATTTTTTATAATATGTATTGAATCAATGCGTTAATTTTAGAAAAAAATTAGTATTATATAATTAGTTAAATATCATTATTTTATGAAAGCTATTACTGTATTTTTTTGTTTTATCTCTATAATTTTATATGGGCAAATAGAGAAAAATTTTATAGATTTATCCGAATATCCGAATAAACATATTTTATCTTCTCTTATCAATGAAACTTCTGCCGTTGAATATTATAAGAATTATCTTTATACCTGTAATGATAGTGGAGGTAAGGCAGAAGTTTATAAATTGAATTCTAGTAATGGTAACGTTCTTCAAACTATTAAAATTAAAGGAATTAAAAATGTTGACTGGGAAGAATTAGCACGTAAGGGTGATACCCTTTATATTGGAGATTTTGGAAACAATTTAGGAATTCGTAAAGATTTAACCATATATTCAATCAAACTTCCTTCGGATTATTCACAAATTATAGAAGTTCCAATTTTGGAAAAATTCCGGTTTATTTTTGAAGATCAAAAGGAATTCAGTAACCAAGGAAGTTATCAAACCAATTTTGATTGTGAAGCTTTTATTTATTATAAAAATAAACTACATTTATTTACAAAACGATGGAGTGATTTTCAAACTACACATTATGAGTTGGATTTAAAATCATCTAAAATTCCTATCATAGCAAAAAAGATAGAAACATTTGACACCGAATGCCTAATTACAGGTTCCGATATTCATAAAGATACCTTATATTTGATAGGATATACCAAAGAAACAGCTTATGTTTGGAAATTTTATGATTTCTTTGAGAATAAATTTTTTAATGGTAAAGCCCAACAATCCCTGATCGGATTGACGGGAGCTGTAGGACAAACTGAAGGTATTGCAGTTACTGATAACTACATTTATATTACAGGAGAAGAAATGAATTATTCGTTATTTCATGTAAATCCTACTCTTTATATTTTAAATAAAGAAGAATTGAATTAAAAGTTAAAAAAATTATTGAGATCTATTATAATTATTAAATATTATTTTCTATCAATTTACACCCGTAAGTTTTATTATATAATTTAATTGTATATTCAAAATAGTATTTGTACAAATAAAAAATTATATATTCCTATACAGTCATTGAAAATAACTTAGTCTGAGGTGCATTTTTCATCATTCTTAAATCAAATGCCATACAGATATTACGAATAAAGGAACGTCCTTCTTCTTTAATAATTAATGAATTTTCATTCAATTCAATGAGACCATCAGCCTCAAATTCTTTTAACCTTTCAATAATTTCAGGATAATTAGTAAAGATAATTTCGTTTTCCCATCTTGTTTCTAATAAACACATCAAGTTGAGGATATGTCTTCTTATAAATAGATCTTCGGCATTTAAAATATGACCACGAAAAACGGGAAGTTCATGATCATTTACTTTTTGATAATATTCTTCAATAGTTTTTACATTTTGAGCAAAGGCATACCAATTGTCAGAAATGGATGAAACGCCTAATCCTATCATTACCTGTGTTGAGGAAGAAGTATAACCCATAAAATTTCTATGAATTTTTTTATTTAACATGGATTGATACAACGAATCAGATTTTAATGAAAAATGATCCATACCGATCTCAAAATATCCCATTTTTTCTAATAGTTCTTTGCCTTTTTCATATAATTCTCTCTTGATTTCTCCGCTAGGTAAATCTTCTTCTTTAAATCCTCTTTGTCCAACCCCTTTAATCCAAGGAACATGAGCATAGGAATAAAACGCAATTCGATCGGGTTGCAAAAATTCGGTTTTTTTTATTGTGTGAATTACTTTATTTAAATCTTGAAAGGGGAGACCAAATACTAAATCATGACTTATACTTTCATAGCCTATTTCACGAGCTATTTCAGTTACTTTCTTTACATTTTCAAAAGGTTGAATTCTATGTATTGCTTTTTGTACTCTTATATCATAATCTTGTACGCCAAAGCTCACCCTTTTAAATCCGAGATTATAGAGTGCTTGGAGATGTTCACGAGTAGTATTATTAGGATGACCTTCAAAACTAAATTCTTTATTCGGGTGAATCTCTGCCTTAGAAAAGATGTTTTCCAATAAATAGATTAGATTTTTGGGTGAAAAAAATGAGGGAGTTCCTCCACCTAAATGCAATTCTCTGATAATAGGTTTTTCAGACAAAACATTCAAATAAAGTTGCCATTCTTTTAAAAGAGTTTCAATATATACTAATTCTACATTATGTTGTTTTGTTATGCGTTTATTGCAAGCACAAAAGGTACATAAGCTTTCACAAAAAGGTAAATGAAGATAGAGACTTATACCTTCTTTTGAATTACTTTCTTTAAAAGATTTTTGTAGGGTATCGATCCATTTTTCGGTGGAAAAATTTTTTTCATCCCAATAGGGTACAGTTGGATAACTTGTATATCTTGGACCCGGAACATTGTATTTTTGTATAAGAGTATTATTTAGCATTTTCATATCGTTATTACAAAATTATTTATAATAAAACAGAAAATTTAAATAAAACAATTATTTTCAACTATATAATTATTAATTATAGTAATAATAGATTAACAAAGTTTACAACTTATGTAATTTAATATAAGTAATAAAAATAATTGAGTATGCATAAGCATCCTTTATATTATAAATAATTTTGATAAAATAATAGAACTTATATGTATAATTTTAACTTATTAAAATTTTTAAAAATCTAGCTTATAGCTTCTCTTATTTTTACCAATTTTTCAAGAAGGTTTTCTAAAAAATCTAATTTGAGCATATTAGCTCCGTCAGAAAGCGCTTTTTCAGGATTAGGGTGAGTTTCGATAAAAATACCGTCAGCACCTACAGCTATACCTGCTTTAGCAATGGTTTCAATCATGTCAGGTCTGCCTCCGGTTACTCCAGTAGTCTGATTAGGCTGTTGCAAAGAATGAGTAACATCTAAAATGACCGGAGCGTATTGTCTCATAGTAGGAATTCCTCTATAATCAACAATTAAATCATGATATCCAAAGGAAGTACCTCTATCAATGATAGCATAATTGTTATTTCCGGAATCTTTAATTTTTTGAGCGGCAAATTGCATGGCTTCCGGTGATAAAAATTGACCTTTTTTTAAGGTAATGTATTTTCCGGTTTTTGCTGCCGCGATTAATAAATCGGTCTGTCTTATCAAAAATGCAGGAATTTGCAAAACATCTACATATTCGGCTGCCCACTTAGCTTGCTCATTTTCATGAATATCGGTGGTGGTAGGAATGGAATAAGTATCGCCTACTTTTTTTAATATTTCTAATGATTTTTGTTCGCCAATGGTTGTAAAACTATCCACCCTAGATCTATTGGCCTTTTTAAAAGAACCTTTAAAGATATAGGGGATACCTAATTTACTAGTAATTTCAACAATTTTACCTGCAATATCTATAGCCATTTGTTCTCCTTCAATAATGCATGGCCCCGCAATTAAAGTAAAATTATTTTTATCTATGTTTTTTATTTTAGGAATCAATAATAAGCTATTTTTCATGGTACTCTTTTTTACAAATTTACTATATATTTACGATCCATGGAAATTACTAATAAAAGCTTTCTTAACTATTAAATTTGATGGTAGTTAAAAAAATATTGATTACCAGCAAGTAGTATTAATTAGTGAGTATAAGCTAAAAAAATAATAAAAATTACTGAAGCTGATTATAATGAATGTATGATTTCCATTTATCAAGAACCTGCTTCATATCTTCAGGTAAGTCAACTTCAAAAAACATTTCTTTATTTGTTTTAGGGTGAACAAAACCTAATGTGCGAGCGTGTAATGCTTGACGCGGCAGAATTTGAAAGCAATTCTCAACAAACTGTTTATATTTTGTGAATGTTGTACCTTTCAAAATTATATGACCTCCATATCGTTCATCATTGAAAAGAATATGACCTTTATATTTCATATGAGCCCGAATTTGATGCGTTCTTCCTGTTTCAAGCCTGCATTCAACTAAAGTTACATATCTGAATCTTTCTAAAACTTTATAATGAGTAACAGCATGCTTGCCATGAGAACCATCCGGAAAAACGGCCATTTGCATACGATCCTTTAAATCACGACCAATATTACCGATGATGGTCCCTTCATCTTCTTCAAAATTACCCCATACTAAAGCATTATATACTCTTTTTGTTGTTTTATTAAAAAATTGCTTAGCTAGGTGATTCATTGCAAACTCATTTTTAGCGATTACCAACAAACCAGAAGTATCTTTATCGATCCTATGCACAAGTCCCGGACGTTTCTCTAAATCAGTTTGAAAATAAGGTAAAGTACTAAAATGGTATGCCAAGGCATTAACTAAAGTACCTTCAAAATTACCGAATCCGGGATGAACAACCATTCCGGCATTTTTATTAACAACTAGCAAATCATCATCCTCATAAATAATATCAATAGGTATATTTTGCGGTACAATTGTAGTGTCGCGAGGCGGATGCGCTAAAACTATAGATACTATATCGTTGGGCTTTACCTTGTAATTTGATTTTACAGGATTGTTATTCACTAAAATATTTCCCGCTAATGCAGCTTTTTGTATTTTATTTCTTGTCGAATTCTCAATAAGATTAACAAGATATTTATCAACACGTACAGAACCTTGCCCTTTATCTACATAAATTTTAAAATGTTCATATAGCTCATCGGCATCACTATTGTGATGTATATCTAGGTATTCTTCTTTTTCCATGGAAATTTGTGAAGTTACTATTCTACAATAACCCTTCTTGGCTTTTGTATAGGATTATCATTAGAAAGGTTCTGTTGAGATGTATTATTACCTGATGAATTAGACAAATCATTGTTTAAAGAAGGTACATTTTTACCATCAATTATAGTATTATCCGGGTCATCATACAAATAGTTAATAGAATTTAATGAATCCGAATATTTATGAATATTAAATATTTCATCTAAAGATTTTATTTTACCTTTCAATTTATCTAAAGGTTTGTTACTTAGATAAATATCAATGGGTTGTCCTTGGTCATAAATAAAGGAGGGAGCAGGAACTTGATAATAAACACGGTTATTACTAGTATTTGCAGGATCTTCATAAGTAATAGTTCCAATTGAAAACAAATTTTCTGCAATCATTTTTTTTGCGGTTTCTTCATTAAGTCCTATAAAATTAGGTACGGAAACATTCTTCGCAAGGCTCTTAGCTAAAACAATTGTTAAGGGAGAAAAACGAGGCAAAGTTTCGCCAGGCTGAATCTCTTTACCCTTATAAAGAAGCCTAAGAACCGTATTAGATGCAAAATTGGGTTCATAAATGGTATCAGCTACTTTTAAACCTACCAAATCCAATTGACTAAAAGCAAGATATTTATATTTTCCAATAACATTGGGAACTGTAGTAGGTTTCCATGTTTTAGCATTAGCACGTATAAATATTCTTCTTCCTTTTTTAACATTAGATCCAATCAATGGATATATATCTAAAATTTGATAAGATTTATATTTAGGATCATATTTAGAAGTATCAATTTCATATTCCAAATCAATTTCTTCAAGTTTTTTAACTGCTTGATCTAAAGATAGATTATTTAAGTTAGGAACTTCCACCTGAACACCATGATTAGTGAAAGCATTTAACCAAAGAAAAATTCCCTGTAAAAGTCCAACAAAAATGAGTACAGCCAGTACAAGATTAACCCAAAATTGCCAAGATGTTAACAGTTTTAAGATTTTCATATTTACTTTTTACGAAGCAAATATATAAATAATAAAAATAATATAGTTTATTAGTTAAAAATATGTTTAATTTTGTATGTCTTAATTCTAAATAACAATAATTAATTACTATCATTAGTAAACTTTAAATTTTATGATTACAGTTGGAATTGTAATGGGAGGTTACTCTGATGAAAGCCTTGTTTCACTTAAAAGTGGGGAATATTTTTATTCTCAAATTGATAAAACTAAATATAAAGTTTTTAAAATACATATTTTAAAGGATGGTTGGAATGTCATAGAAGAAGAACAAGCCTATCCTATTAATAAAGGAGATTTTACCTTTCAGTTAAATGAGAAAAAAATAAATTTTGATGTATTATTAAATACAATTCATGGTTATCCAGGAGAAAATGGATTAATGCCGGCATATTGGGAACTATTAAATATACCTTATTCCGGTTGTTCTTTTTATACATCTGCTTTGACTTTTAACAAAAGAGATACCTTATCGGTACTTAAGAAATTTAATGTTTCAGTAGCTAAATCAGTATATGTTAATAAAGGAGATCAAATAGATATTGATTCCATTATTAATGAAGTTGGTTTACCTTGTTTCGTTAAGCCCAATCAATCAGGATCAAGTTTAGGGGTTTCAAAGGTGAAAAAAAAGGAAGATTTTATGCAAGCTTTGGATTTTGCATTTAAAGAAGATAAGGCAGTATTAATTGAAAGTTTTTTAGAAGGAAAAGAGGTTCAGGTAGGAGTATTTAAATATAAAGGCGAAGTTGTTGTCGTTAATACAACGGAAATTATATCTAAAAATGAATTTTTTGATTATGAAGCCAAATACTTGGGAGCATCCGAGGAAATAACGCCGGCTCGTATATCAGAAAAAGAAGATACATATATAAAAGAAGCTGCAGCACATATATATAAATCTTTAGATATGATTGGATTTTCAAGACTAGATTTTATTATTGTGAATGAAATTCCTTATTTTTTAGAAATTAACACAACACCGGGTTGCTCTCCGGCAAGTATCTTTCCTCAGCAAGTTAAGCAAGCAGGATTAAATTTTTCAGATTTATTAGATAACGAAATATCATTAGCATTACAAAGATTTGAAAAAAAATAAACATGGAAAGAGTAGCAGTATTTCCCGGTTCTTTTGATCCTATAACCTTGGGGCATTTTAATATTATTGAACGAGCAGTTCCTCTATTTGAAAAAATTATTGTTGCCATTGGTAATAACTCTAATAAAGAATATATGTTTCCTTTAGAGAAAAGAATGGAATGGATAAGGGAAACAGTAAAAATATTTCCGAATGTAGAAGTAGATTTTTTTGATGGTCTGACTATTGATTATTGTGCGAAAAGAAAAGCACCTTATATAATTAGAGGTCTTAGGAATCCGGCAGATTTTGAATTTGAAAAAGCCATAGCACATACCAATCGTACTCTAGCAAAAAAGTCAATAGAAACGGTTTTCTTTTTAACATCATCAGGAAAATCATTTATTAGTTCAAGTATTGTACGAGAAATTATGAGATATAAGGGAGACTATGAAATACTAGTACCCAAAGCTGTTAGAATATGATATTATTATTAAAATAATATATAACATAGTTTAATACAAAAATATTTTGTGAAATCAATAATTATGGAATAGATATCTTTTAATTGATGTAAGAGTATTTATTTCTTATTTTATCAAATCTTAGATAATAATTATTGTTTAGTTAAATTTTTTGTATTTATTTTACATAATATTTTTGAAAATAATTATAAAATTAATTTATATAACAAATGGAAAAACAACAACTAGCCCAATCAAACTCAAGAAAAAAAGTAGGAGGATTAAATCCTTTTATTACGATCATTATTTTAGTAATCATAGCAGAATGTATTTATCATTTTGTGTTAGGTGCATCTTCTAATTTTAAGGGAGAAACTACAGATAGTGATCCTAAAACATTCATGGGGATCATTCACAAAGGAGGGGTTATTGTTCCTTTTTTGATTTCCTTTTTACTAATGGTAATCGTATTTTCAATTGAAAGATTTTTTATTATTGGAAAGGCTGAAGGAACTAATAGCTTAACAAAATTCGTTAACGAAGTAAGATCATTATTAGATAAAAATGATATAGATAATGCCATATCACTATGTGATAAGCAAAAAGGTTCTATAGGAAATGTAGTTAAAGAAGGGTTAATTTCATATAGAGCATTATCAAATGACACCACCTTGGATAAAGAACAAAAACTTGTATCTTTAAATAAAACATTAGAAGAAGCTACAACATTGGAAATGCCAGTGCTCGAAAAAAATATGACAATTTTAGCAACTATTGCATCTATTGGTACACTAGTAGCCTTAATGGGTACTGTAATTGGTATGATTAAAGCATTCTTTGCTTTAGGTGAAGGAGGAGGATCTCCGGATGCCGCTGCTCTATCCGTAGGTATATCAGAAGCACTTGTAAATACAGCTCTAGGTATTGGAACTTCAGCTTTAGCTATTGTTGCGTATAACTATTTTACATCAAGAATTGATACTTTAACATTTAAAATTGATGAGGTAGGTTTAAGTATTCAACAGTCTTTTTCTGCTCACCATTAATTAAGTTTTAAATTTTCTTTTTTTAGTAAAAAGAAAGTTAAAAGAATAAGATTTGAAATTATTTTAAAAACTTAAAAAATAATATGGCAAGAGTTAAACCAAAAAGACACGGAATACATATAGATATGACGCCAATGAGTGATTTGGCATGGTTGCTGTTAACATTCTTTATCTTGACTACACAATTTAAGCCTAAAGAAACAGTTACCATAGACCCTCCTTCATCGATATCCCAGATTAAGGTTAAAGATCATGGAATGATGAAGATATCTATAACTTCAGATGGAAAATACTACTTCTCAATGGATGAAGAAAAATATAAAATTCAATTATTAGAAGCAATGGGAAAGAAGTACGGTATCAATTTTACGGATCATGAAAAAAGAGAGTTTAGAAATTTAACCGATTTTGGAGTATCAATTACCGGACTTAAACAATATTTAAATATACCGGAAGGACGAAGAGAGTCAGTTAATGTTCCAGGAATTCCTGCAGACAGTGCTAAACCTGAAATTACCGATTGGGTCTTTGAAGCTAGAGAACTAGCTAAGAAAAACGGTGACTCATTAGATTTAGGAATTAAAGGTGACGTAAATACGCAATACCCTGTTTTTAAAAATCTTTTGGCAAGATTACAGGAAAAGAATATGAATAAATTTCAATTAATTACATCTGCCGAAAATAAACCGGAATAATGTAATTAAATTAAACCCATTAATGAATAAGAAAATATGTCAGCAGGCGTAGATACAAGTACTAGTGGAAAAGGAGATGGAAAGGTAAGAGCTAAAAAAATGAACCTTAATGTTGATATGGCACCTATGTGTGATTTAGGTTTCCTTTTAATAACATTTTTCATGTTTACAACAACGTTCAGTAAACCTAATATTATGCATTTAAATATGCCACCTAAGGTTGAAATTCCACCTTCCAATATTCCAGAAATTAAAACTAAAAATTCCTTAACTATAATTTTAGGAAAAGACGATCAAATATATTGGCATCAACAGGAACAGAAAGATCTAAACACTTCGACTTTGATTAAATCTGACTATTCTAAAGATGGAATTCGTAAAGAAATATTACGAGCTCAGAAACAAGCAGATCAAAGTAAATTCACTGTTATAATAAAACCTACAGATGACTCAAGTTATAAAAACTTAGTAGATATATTAGACGAAATGGAAATTACTAATTCTGATCGATATGGAATTAAAGAACTTTCTTCTAAAGAGAAAGATGTGTATAAAGAAAAAGTTAATGAGTAACGAAAATTAAATAGAATGGCAGAAAATAATATGAAATCTTTAGATGACATAGTTTTTAAGCATAAGAATAAAAGCTATGGAGCCTATTGGTTAAGAAATAAAGAAAGTAAATATCTGACAAGGGCATTTGTTATTGGAACCGTTATCTTTATTGTATTCGTTATGTTATTATACTTTTATAATAAATGGCAGGCAAATAGTAAAGATGAGCAAAAGTCTGTTGTTATAGATCTAACGGATATTCAAACACCACAAGAAGAAAAAGAAGAAATTTACGAACAAAAAACAGCACCACCACCACCGCCTCCTGTACAACAAGATGAAGTAGCGCAGGTAAAAATGGTTATTCCAGAGCCTAAAAAGGTCGTTGTAAAAGAAGAAACTGTTCCTAAAGTACAAGACACTAAAGATAAAGCTATAGGATTAGAAGATAAAGATGGTAAAAGTACAACAGATGCAGCCATATCAAATGGTCCAAAAAATGACGTGTCTCCAGCACCGCCACCCCCGGTACCTCCGGCAGATCCTAATAAAGTATTTGAGCAAGTAGATGAGGAAGCAATTTTTAAAGGTGGAAATATAAAAAAATTCATTTCAAACAATCTCAATTATACAGATAGGGCAATGGAGAACGGTACAGAAGGTAAAATAACTGTAAGATTTGTTGTGGAAATGGATGGTACAGTAACAAATATAGTAGTTGTCGGAAAAAAATTAGGAGATGGATTAGATGAAGAAGCCATAAAAGCAATTAAAAAGTCAACCAAAATGTGGATTCCTGCTAAAGTTAATAATAAACCGGTTAGATATCATTTTAGAGTTCCCATAACCTTTAGGTTGCCGGAATAATATAATAAATTAAGATATAAAAAAACTATCTCTATACTAAGGGATAGTTTTTTTATTTTATAAAAATAAATTTTCAATCTAGCTAGAAAAATTATTTAGATACATTCTAAAAGATTAAAATCTGACATATGTCATAACACTTAGGGTTAGAGGTTTTTTAAATTTGTATTCCAAAATTAAACATTAAAATATTATGACAAGATTTTACTCTTCCTCTATAGGAAGAAAGTTTATGATGGCTTTGACAGGCTTTTTTCTCATGATTTTTTTACTGGTGCATTTAGGATTAAATCTCACATTATTTGCCGGTAATACGGATGGAGAAGGAAAATTATTGCCTAAAGAAGAAGTAATATTTAATCAGGCGTCACATTTTATGGCGACTAATCCACTCATCCAGATTATGCAATATGTACTGGCTTTTGGATTTATTTATCACATCTTTTTAGGTATTATATTGACCTTTAGAAATCAAAAAGCAAGAGGAAAAGAGCGTTATGCCGTTAATCAGTTTTCAGCAAACACTCCTTTTAATTCACGGACAATGATCTATACAGGGATGTTAATTTTAATATTTTTATTATTACATCTTTATAATTATTTTGTTCCCATTAAGTTTGGAACAGTAGGAGATGATTATTTATTAGTGACAGAATTATTTAAAAGTCCCATTTATACATTAATATATGTGGTTGCTTTTATATTTTTAGGATTACATTTAAGTCACGGATTTTCATCGTCATTCCAGTCAGTAGGATTTAATCATAAAATTTATACTCCTGTTATTAAAATACTGGGAAAAGCATATTTTATATTTATCGCAGTTGGATTTGCCGCAATTGCAATTTATTTTTACTTCAAAGGCAATGGTTTAATTTAAATTATTTTAAGAAAATACTATTATGGGTATAAAATTAGAATCAAAAATACCGGAAGGAGATATCCATGAAAAATGGAAAAATCATAAAGATCATATGCGTTTGGTTGCGCCAAATAACCGTGGAAAAATAGATATAATTGTAATAGGTACAGGTTTAGCAGGAGGAGCAGCTGCAGCTTCTTTAGCTGAGATGGGGTATAATGTAAAAGCTTTCTGTTACCAAGATTCTCCTAGACGTGCTCACTCAATTGCTGCACAAGGGGGGATAAATGCTGCTAAAAATTATCAAAATGATGGAGATAGTGTATATAGATTATTTTATGATACTATCAAAGGAGGAGATTATAGAGCGAGAGAAGCTAATGTTTATAGATTAGCAGAAGTATCCAATTCAATAATAGATCAATGTGTAGCTCAAGGAGTTCCATTTGCAAGAGAATACGGAGGATTATTGGATAATAGATCTTTTGGTGGTACGCAAGTACAAAGAACATTCTATGCAGCAGGACAAACCGGACAACAATTATTACTAGGAGCATATTCTGCAATGAACCGACAAATAGGTAAGGGACGTTTACAAATGTTCAACAGACATGAGATGCTTGATTTGGTTGTTGTAGATGGTAAGGCAAGAGGTATTATTGCTAGAGATTTAGTTACAGGAGAAATTCAAAGGCATTCTGCTCATGCAGTAGTAATTGGATCAGGCGGGTATGGTAATGTATTCTTTTTATCTACAAATGCGATGGGATCTAATGGGACAGCAGTTTGGAAGATACATAAAAAAGGAGCCGCATTCGGAAATCCTTGCTTCACTCAAATTCACCCAACTTGTATACCGGTACATGGTGATCAGCAATCTAAGTTGACATTAATGTCAGAATCTTTAAGAAATGATGGACGTATTTGGGTTCCTAAAAAAATAGAAGATTCACAGGCTATACGAGCAGGAAAATTAAAGCCTACTGAAATAGCTGAAGAAGATAGAGATTATTATCTAGAAAGAAGATATCCGGCCTTTGGTAATTTGGTACCTAGGGACGTAGCCTCACGTGCAGCTAAAGAAAGGTGTGATGCAGGATTTGGAATTGAAAACAATGCCACTGGGGAAGGGGTTTATTTAGATTTCTCTTCATCTTTTGTAAAATATGGAAAAGAAAAAGCCAATGAACTTGATATTCATAATCCGTCTCAAGAAGAAATAATAAAATTAGGTAAAAAAGTGGTAGAAGCTAAATACGGAAACCTATTTACCATGTATGAAAAAATTACAGGAGATAATCCGTATGAAACTCCTATGAAAATATATCCGGCTGTTCACTATACAATGGGAGGAATTTGGGTTGATTATAACTTAATGAGTACTATACCAGGGTGCTTTGTAACCGGTGAAGCAAATTTTTCTGATCATGGAGCCAACCGTTTAGGAGCATCTGCTTTAATGCAAGGGCTAGCCGATGGATATTTTGTATTACCATATACAATTGCTGACTATTTAGCTGATGATATACGTACCGGTTCTATTTCTACAGATTTACCCGAGTTTGAAGAAGCTGAAAAACAAGTAAGAGACAGAATTCAACACTTCTTAACCAATAAAGGCACTAAAACAGTAGACTATTTCCATAAAAAATTAGGTCGAGTAATGTGGAATAAGGTTGGAATGGCTCGTGATGAAAAAGGATTGAAAGAAGCTATTGCTGAAATTGAAGAAATTAGAAAAGAATTTTGGAGAGATGTAAAAGTTCCAGGAACTGATAATACTATCAATATGGAATTAGAAAAGGCTGGTAGAGTAGCCGATTTTCTTGAATTAGGACAATTGATGGCAATGGATGCTTTAAATAGGAATGAATCATGCGGTGGACACTTTAGAATCGAATATCAAACAGAAGATGGAGAAACGTTGCGTAATGATGAAGAATATTCTTATGTAGCTGTTTGGGAATATAATGGAGAAGATTTGAATCAAGAAATTCTACATAAAGAAGATCTAAATTACAAGTACATTAAAATTGCAGCAAGAAATTATAAATAACCTGTAAAAATAAAAAATATAAAATGGCAGGAAAATTATTAAACCTAACACTAAAAGTTTGGAAACAAGCAGGTAGGGGACAAAAAGGAAAATTTGAAGAATATAAATTAGAAGGAGTATCTACTGAAAGTTCATTTTTAGAAATGTTAGATATGCTAAATGAACAATTAGTAGAACAAGATAAAGAGCCCGTAGCATTCGATCATGATTGTCGTGAGGGAATATGCGGTATGTGCTCACTTTATATAAATGGACGTGCACACGGTCCGGATAGAGGAATAACTACTTGTCAATTACATATGAGGATGTTTAATGATGGAGATACTATTGTAATTGAGCCTTGGAGATCAGCGGCATTTCCTGTAATTAAGGATTTAATCGTTGATAGAACAGCATTTGACAGAATTCAGCATGCAGGAGGATTTGTTTCAGTGAATACTTCAGGAAATACAATCGATGCGAATGCAATACCAATTGAAAAAGAAAAAGCAGACAAAGCATTTGCGGCAGCTGCTTGTATAGGTTGTGGAGCTTGTGTTGCTACTTGTAAAAACGGTTCAGCGATGCTATTCGTTTCTGCTAAAGTTTCACAATACGCATTATTACCACAAGGTAAAGTTGAAGCTACTCGCCGTGTTTTAAACATGGTTAAAAAAATGGATGAGGAAGGATTTGGTAACTGTACAAATACCGGAGCCTGTGAAGTTGAATGTCCAAAGGGAATTTCTCTTGAGAATATAGCCCGAATGAATAGAGAATTTCTTCATGCTAGTATTGTAAATGATGTAAAAGCAGAATAAATAATAGTCAAATATTTTAAGTATAATTAACAAACAGTTCAAAACAATAATTTGTTTTGAGCTGTTTTTATTTAATGAGGTAAGTTTATTATATGATTTTAATTTCGACAGCTTAAAAAAATATAGATATTTAACTAAAAAAGGAACATATATTCTAAACTTTAAAGGTAATTATTAGAATTATTTAATTCTTATAATTACCCTTAAAATTATTTGATTAATGTAATTCACTTAAAATTTATTATATATGGCTTATAAAAGGAATTTTAAATTTCCTTAAAATAAGTCTTTCTTCTTTTATGATTAATCGGATTATAGTCTTTCCATAGTAATTGTATACTTTTGTTATCGTCCAATTCAGGATTGGTTTCTAGATATTTTATTCCCTTATTATTAAATAAATCGAAAAATTCTTTTAATACAATGGCAGTAATCCCCTTTTTTTGATAGTCAGGATGAATACCTATTAAATAAAAATTTGCCCAATCATTATTTTTAGAGGCTCTAAGTAAATGATACCATCCAAAAGGAAATAATTTTCCTTTAGCTTTTTGTAATGCTATCGAATAGGAGGGCATAGTGATGGCAAATCCAACTAATTTATCATTATCATCCGTGATACAAATTACAAAATCCTTATTAATAAATGGAATATACTTTTCCTTATAATATTTTATTTGCTTATCTGAAAAAGGAACATAGGTGGGTAAAACCTTATAAGTATCTTCTAACAATTGAAAAATTTCATCTGAACGCTCAATTAACTCATCTTTAGTTTTAAATTGTAATGATTTCAATTTATATTTTTCTTTCAATAATTTAGAAAATCGAATCACCTTATCAGGAAGTACTTTAACCACTTCAATATAAAATTCAACCCATTCATTTGACTTATTAAATCCTAATTTTTCAAAATGATCATGATAATAAGGTTCATTATAGATACCGATCATAGTTGCTAATTTATTGTAGCCTTTGGATAAAAAACCCGCTTTATCAAGATTTGTAAATCCCACCGGACCTTCAATACGGTGAATATCATTTTCTTTAGCCATTTCATAGGCTTTGTCTATAAGCTTACGAGTAATTTCAATATCGTCAATGACATCAAACCATCCGAATCTAACTTTTTTAATCCCCGAGTATTTTTCCTCATTCTTATTGATTATCAAAGCAATTCTTCCGACTATTTCATTCTTTTTATAAGCAAGATATTTTTTACAGATTGAAAATTCAAAAACAGGATTTTTATTTTCATCGAAAATTGCCATTTCTTCAGTTATAAGTGGAGGTACGTAACAAGGATTATTTTTGTACAACCTATTAGGAAATGTTATAAAATTTTTTAAATCGGCCTTTGTATTAACTTCTTTAATTATAATTTTGTTCATGCACTAAATTTAGTTTAACAAGTCTTTTTGGTAATACAACTAAAAAGTCATAATTTTAGCAAATATACTTAGTATAAATTAAATTTAAAATTTACAAAAATATACCTCTTAAAATAATTTTAAACAATTATGGTAATATTAATTTCAGGAATTATTTTCATTATAAGCATGATTGTTCAAGTACAATTAAAAACGAAATTTGAAAAATATTCTAAAACAAGGCTTTCCAATGGAATGAGCGGTAAAGAAATTGCAGAAAAAATGTTACGGGACAATGGAATTACGGATGTTAATGTTATTTCTACACCGGGAATGTTAACAGACCATTATAATCCAGTTAATAAAACTGTTAATTTATCGGAAGGGGTTTACAATCGACGTTCAACAGCGGCAGCAGCGGTTGCTGCACATGAGTGTGGCCATGCAGTGCAACATGCCGTTGGATATTCCATGTTACAATTACGCTCAAAATTAGTTCCTATAGTAAGTATCAGCACTAACCTTCTGCAATGGGTATTATTGGCCGGAATTAGCATTATGGCTTTCTCCGGTAACATTTTGGTACTAGGTATCGGTATTATGTTGTTTGCCATAACCACTCTTTTCGCATTCGTTACTTTACCCGTAGAATATGATGCCAGTAATAGAGCGTTACAATGGTTAGAAAATAATCATATCGTTGAACCTAGTGAACATGATGAATGTAAAGATGCATTAAAATGGGCAGCAAGAACTTATTTGGTATCAGCTTTAGGTTCTTTAGCTCAATTGATATATTTTATCATGATACTTTTAGGAAATAACCGAAGAAACGATTAATTTATTATCTAATTATAGACCTTTATGAATAATATAAATCCCATATATTATGGAGTTGAGGGATTAAAAGAACTCAATACATTTATTCAAAATAATAAACCTTCCAAAATAGTCTTATTGGTTGATGAAAATACTCATGAATTATGTTATCCAAAGTTAATTACAGAGATTCAAGCCGATACAGAAATTGAAATATTAGAAATTGAATCAGGGGAAAATAATAAAAATTTATATATATGCATCAATCTATGGGAAGCATTAACAGAGCTTAAAATAGATAGAAAAGCCCTTCTAATCAATGTAGGAGGAGGAGTGCTTACAGATATGGGAGGCTTTATAGCAAGCTGTTATAAGAGAGGAATTAATTTTATTAATGTTCCTACCACACTTTTAGCAATGGTAGACGCATCTATTGGTGGAAAAACAGGCGTTGATTTAGGAAGTCATAAAAATCAAATAGGAAATTTTGTTTTACCTAAAATGGTGCTCGTTGATGTAGGCTTTCTCAATACCTTACCTTATGAGCAGCTTCTTAGCGGTTTTGCTGAAATATTAAAGCACGGATTAATTGCAGATAAAAAATATTGGCAAAAAATAATTGAATTAGATAAAATTGAAACTGAACATTTAGAGGAATTAATTAAAATTAGTATAGAAATAAAAAAGAACGTTGTTTCAAATGATTTTACTGAAACGGGATTGAGAAAAATATTAAATTTTGGACATACGATCGGTCATGCCGTAGAAAGTTTTTTTCTAGAAAAAAATGCACCAATTTTACATGGAGAAGGTGTAGCAATGGGAATTATAGTAGAAAGTTATATCTCAATGAAAAAATCTCTTCTTTCATATTGCGAATATGAAGAGATTAAATCTTATATCTCTTTATTATTTCCTAAGCTAAACTTAAAAAAAGAATATTTTAATGATATTTTTATATTTATGCAGAATGATAAAAAAAATATCAATAATGAAATAAAATTTGTTTTATTAGAAAAAATCGGAAAGGCTGTATATGATATTTCAGTTGATAAAGAATTGATTGAAGAAGCTATTTATTTGTATATAGATAATGAATAAGAATAAGAGCTTATCGTTAAATTTTTCTTTTAAAATAGCTGATTTCAATAGTGAAAACTAATTTTTATAGATAGGATTATAAACTTTTAGATTTATCAGTTTTTTTAACAAATTTTCAATCGTATTTATAACGATCTTCTGAACATTATTTTTACAGAATTTATATAATAATTAGATTTTGGTAAACCAATAAAAAACTTTATATTTGCACTTCGAAAAAAATAATTAAAAATTTTGATCTATGAATCATTACGAAACTGTTTTCATTTTAACTCCCGTTCTGTCTGATTCTCAGGTAGAGGAAGCAGTTAAATCATTTGAGACTTTACTCAAAGAAAACAATGCAACTATTGTAAACCAGGAAAACTGGGGATTAAAAAAATTAGCATATCCTATTCAGTTAAAAAGAAACGGATTTTACAACCTGATTGAGTTTCAAGCTCCCGGAGAAATTGTTAATAATTTAGAATTAGCATTTAAGAGAGATGAAAGAGTACTGAGATTCTTAACTGTGAAATTAGATAAGCATGGGATAGAATGGGCTAGAAAAAGAGAAGAAAAAGTTAAATCATTAAAAAAATAAGACATGGCAATTGATGAATTAGCAAAACAAGCAGCAGGAGGAAATGTCAGTGAAGTAAAATTCTTAAGTCAATTAGACATTGAGACTAAGACAGAGAAAAAATATTGCCGTTTTAAAAAGTACGGTATAAAATACGTTGATTATAAAGATCCTGATTTCTTATTGAAATTTGTAAACGAGCAAGGTAAAATACTTCCTAGAAGACTTACCGGTACATCTTTAAAATTTCAAAGAAAAGTATCTCAAGCAATTAAAAGAGCAAGACATTTAGCATTATTGCCATATGTTGGAGATCAATTAAAACCTTAATTTAAAGAAAAAAAGAGATCATGGAAGTAATTCTTAAACAAGACGTTGAAAATTTAGGATTAGAGTTTGACGTGGTAAATGTAAAACCAGGTTATGCTCGTAACTATTTAATTCCAAAAGGTTTTGCATTATTAGCAACGCCTAAAAATAAAGCAGCATTAGAAGCAACCCTTAAAGAAAGAGAAGCAGAAGAAGCAGCACAAATAAAAACAGCTAATGATGTAGTAGCTAAATTAAAAGAAGTTGTGGTTTCTATTCCTGCAAAAGTAGGTGCCGGAGATAAATTATTCGGCTCAGTTAACAATCTAGATTTAGCAGAAGCATTAGCAAAAGCTGGAGTAAACATAGATAAAAAATATATTAAAATTCCTGGAAATACAATCAAAAGATTAGGAAAATATTCAGCAAAGATCCGTCTACACAGAACAGTTGAATATGATTATGCTTTCGATGTAGTTTCTGATGGAATTGCTGCAGAAGAATAATAGCTCTACTTAGTTATAAAAAATAATAAAAAACTGATAGTCTAACTATCAGTTTTTTTATTGTTTAAAAAACTTAGCCTACTTTTATCCAAAAGACTTACCTTTGATAAGAAAATATCATAAAATATGAAAGTAGCAGATGTTGTAGAATTTTTAAAACAGCTAGCAGTCGAATCAAATGCAGAGGATTTCGATAATGTTGGATTATTAGTAGGAGACTCTCAATCAATGATATCAGGTGTTTTAATAACTCTTGATTGCCTTGAAGAAGTAGTAGATGAAGCTATTCAAAAACAATGTAATATGATTGTTACTTTTCATCCGATAATTTTTTCAGGGATGAAATCTATAACCGGTCAAAGCTATGTTGAGAGAGCAGTAATTAAAGCCATTAAAAATGACATTGCAATATATGCTATACACACCAACTTAGATATAGCTAAAGAAGGGGTTAATTTTGAAATTTGTAAACGATTACAAATACATGAAAGTCGGCCTTTAATACCTAAAGCCAGAAGTATAAAAAAACTACAGACCTATATACCCAAAACACATTTTCTCCAAGTGCAACAATCTTTATTTAAAGCAGGCGCAGGGAAGATAGGTAAGTATAAGAATTGTAGTTTCAGAGTTGAAGGAGTAGGAACATTTTTACCAACAGAAAATTCAAATCCATATATCGGACAAATAAATGTATTAGAAGAAACATCGGAGATGATGTTAAGCGTTATATTTGAAGATTACAAACAATCAGCCCTATTAAAAGCTTTAAAAAGTTCACATCCATATGAAGAAATAGCATATGAAATTTATGCTTTAGAAAATCAAAATCAAGATTTAGGAATGGGAAGAATAGGAGAGCTAGAAAAACATTTACCTGAAGATGAATTTTTATCTTTTCTTAAAGAAAAATTACCCACTTCCTGTATTCGTCATACCAAGCTGAAAAATAAATTAGTGAAAAAAGTAGCTGTATTAGGTGGGGCAGGTAGTTTTGCTATAAAAAATGCCATTTTAGCTGGGGCTGATGCTTTTGTTACGGCAGACATTAAATATCATGAATTTTTTCAAGCAGAATCGAAAATATTAATTGCCGATGTTGGACATTATGAAAGCGAACAATTCACTAAAAATTTATTACATAAATATCTGTCAGAAAATTTAAATAATATTATCATAATAATATCTGAAATCAATACCAATCCAGTATATTATTATTGTAAATAATTATAAAAAGATTATCAAAAATATATTTAATTTTTTTAAATAAAAAATTAAATTAAAATATAGCTTTTATAGTTTTACAATTAGCATTTAAAAATTATAAAACTATAGGAAAGCAAATGTACTATTATGTTTGAAACATATTATAAAATTTAGTAACTTTGTAAACTTTAATAAGATATAAAAATAATTCCAAAATAATTATAATCAACCCTATATGATAAAGAAAAAAGCAGATAATACTACAGTGGAAGAAAAGTTGAGAGCATTATATGATTTACAGATCATAGACTCCCGCCTAGATGAATTGAGAAACCTAAGAGGAGAGTTGCCTATTGAGGTTGAAGATTTAGAAAATGATATTGCAGGTTTGGAGAAGAGAATAGGGAAAATGGAAGATGAAGTAGTACATTTAAATGGTGAAATTAAGATAAAAACAGAATTAAATAAAAATTCTGAAGCTCAAATAAAAAAATATAAAGTACAGCAAGATAATGTGCGTAACAATCGAGAATTTGAAGCATTAACTAAAGAGATTGAGTATCAAGAGCTAGAAATTCAATTGCAAAATAAAAAAATTAAAGAAATTAATGCTAAAATTGAATTTAAAAAATCACAGATAGAAGAGCAACGTACCAAATTATCAAACTTTCAGGATCATCTTAAATTTAAGAACTCCGAATTATCAAATTTGATTAAAGAAACTGAAAAAGAAGAAAACTTTTTATTGGAAAAGTCTGAAGAATTTGCCTCAAAAATTGATGAAAGATTGTTAAATAATTATCGCCGTATAAGAAAAAGCTCCAAAAATGGATTGGCTATTACTAGTATTGATCGTGGTGCGGTAGTTGGTTCTTTCTTTACCGTTCCTCCGCAAAAGCAGGTAGAAATAGCTTCAAGAAAAAAAATTATTCTTGATGAACACAGCGGTAAAATTCTTGTAGATGAATATCTTGCAGGAGAGGAGCAACAAAAAATGAAGGATTTATTAAATTTAAATTAATACTAAACCCGTCATAAATAACAGACCCATTTCGTATAAATGGGTCTTTTTTGTATAATGTTATCTACACTAAACATCTATATTTATTAGATAAATTTATATAATTACAGTTTATAAATTATATAACTTATAAGTAAATAAATCATTTATAAAATAACAGACCATTTTATTTATTAAATAAAATGGTCTGTTATTTGACAATTAATTAACTAATAAAAAATAAAATAAGGTTTAAAATTATTTTTATAGATTTGTTTATAACAAAAATAGGTAATTATGAATTGTATTTTTATTATATAAGAGAAAGCAATTCAAAAAATAAATATGAAAAAAAAAATAAACGAATTAATAGATAAATTGGAACTATATCCAATTTGTTTGCCTATAAATAAAAAAGAATTAGAGAATGTTGTTAAAGTATTATTTTCCAAAATGTTTCCTATATGTGAGCGAAAAAATCGTAATCATATAGAACAAGAGCTTACCCATGTGTATGAAACTCTATTAGACAATATCTCTAAAATAAAAGATTCTACTACATCAAAATCCATTATAGATAATTTTTTTAATAAAATACCTCAAATCCAGGAAGCATTATATAAAGATGCACATGCATTTTACCATAGTGATCCAGCCGCTGACTCAATAGAAGAGGTTGTATTAGCATATCCTGGTTTTTTCGCTTTAGCTGTATATCGAATAGCCCATGAATTTTATAAGCTGGAAGTTCCAATTATTCCTCGTGTCTTTTCGGAATATGCGCATGCTAAAGTAGGAATTGACATACATCCGGGGGCCCAAATAGGAGAAAGCTTTTTTTTAGATCACGGTACAGGAACAGTAATAGGAGAAACAACCATAATCGGTAATAACGTAAAAATATATCAAGGAGTAACTCTGGGGGCTTTATATGTAACAAAGAATCTTTCTAAAGTTAAAAGACATCCTACAGTGGAAGATAATGTGGTAATTTATGCCGGAGCTACTATTTTGGGAGGAGATACCGTCATTGGTCATGATTCTATTATAGGAGGAAATGTTTGGCTAACAAGGACAGTTTTACCTTATACGCTGGTTTATTATCCAGTAGAGATGAAGATAAAAACTGTTAAAGATTTTAAAGAGCCTATTAATTACGTAATTTAAAAATTTTTACAAATTATAAAATTAAAAAAATATAGTTATGAAAATAAACAGTGTATTAGAAGCTATAGGGAATACTCCTCATGTGAGATTGAAAAAAATATTTCCCGATCATGAAGTTTATATTAAACTTGAAAAGCAAAATCCGGGTGGGAGTATTAAAGACCGAATTGCCTTATCGATGATAGAAGATGCTGAAAAAAGAGGTATTCTTAAACCTGGAGGAACTATTATAGAGCCTACATCCGGAAATACAGGAGTAGGATTGGCTTGGGTTGGAACAGTTAAAGGATATAAAGTTATATTGGTTATGCCTGAATCTATGTCTATTGAGAGAAGGAGACTTGCTGCTGCCTATGGTGCAGAATTGGTATTAACTCCAAGAGAAAAAGGAATGAAAGGAGCTATTGAAAAAGCAGAAGAATTACAAAAAAATACCCCTAATTCTTTTGTGCCCCAACAATTTAAAAATCAAGCTAACCCTAAAATACATGCTCAAACTACAGCTAAAGAAATACTGAATGATTTTCCACAAGGTATTGATGTGTTTATTACCGGAGTGGGAACTGGTGGACATATAACTGGAGTAGGAGAGGTTTTAAAAGAAAAATTTCCCTCTGTGAAAGTGTACGCAGTAGAACCTACCGATTCACCTGTAATTTCAGGCGGAAAGCCCGGACCACATGCCATACAAGGAATAGGAGCCGGTTTTATACCGGAAACATTGGATACTAAAATTCTGGATGGCTCTATTCAAATAACTAAAGATGAATCTTTTAAATACGCAAAACGTTTAGCCAAAGAAGAAGGTATTTTAGGAGGTATATCGACGGGTGCTTCATTAGCGGCTATAGCTAAAAAAATTAAGGATTTACCTAATAATTCCGTAATATTGACTTTTAATTACGATACTGGCGAAAGGTATTTTTCTGTCGAAGGATTATTTTAAAATATTTACGTTTATAAAAAGTGTGTATATGATCTTCTATACACACTTTTATAAATTAAACAAAACCCCTTATAATTTATTTTGAAAATAAAATAAGGAATAAGATGGGGATTGAAATGCCTAATACCAATTCAATTCCTTTGCTTCCCAGCAATGGAGTATTTACCATACAGATGCCTGTAATGGTTATAATCATTAAAGATATAGCAAAAATATCGGAAATATAGGTCCACCATTGATTAGGATTGTAATGAAGAAATGATAATTGATTAAAAAGAGGCCACTTTTTATATGCTCATATCGTACTTCTCCAGTATTTAAGTTAAGTAAAAATGTAGATCCGTCTTTTAAAAATATTCTCATTTGATGATCTGTAGGATAATAAAATTGTTTAAAATTATCCGTCTGATTTATTCTATTGAGTAATTGCATCACCTGTTCTTTAGTAAAATCAGGTTTTCTAGGAAAATTTCCGGAAGCTTTATAGTTTTCAACTTGTATGGAATATTGAGGGTTAAAGTTATTCAAATGATTCATAGTTAGACCTGAAATAGCATAGGTTAATATAATACCTGCAAAGATGAACGAGAGATGAGAATGTATTTTTCTGCAATACTTTCTTATAATATAAAAATTCATGTTTATTAATAATTTAGGTTATTTACAAATGTTTTTTTATCCATACTTTAGTTATTTCACTGATAAATAAATTATGCAAAGAGGGGTCTGAAGTATACCAATCTTTAACAATAGTTTCTCTTACGTTTTTAGAAATATTTTCAGTTTGCAAAGGTGCCGTAAATAATTTTTTACATTCAATAATCATTTTTGCTTCCTTATAGGCAACTAAACCAGAGGGTGTTAATACATATTGAAGTCCCGATTGTTTAATTTTATTTTGATTCCTTCTGGAACGGTTACCAAGAATTCGTAACGCGCCTTTAAATTCTTCAGGAAAAAAACATAATGTAAACCCCTCTTTTTGTTCGAGAAATTCATATGTATATCTAACATCTCTAATGAAAATAAACGAACAAGGTTTATTCCATACTTCACCCCAACCTCCCCAACTTACGGTCATTGAATTAAATTTTTTAGAATCACCGGCAGTTACTAGCATCCATTCATTGCCGATTATATCAATAGGATTTTCTTGTATATTTTCAGCAGGAATTTCTCGAAATAAATCATTCCATTCATTTTGAACTGTTCTTAAATTCTTATCAATAATCTGAGCGGAATAATCACTCTTATTTTCTTTACAACTACTAAATGCTATCCAGCATGCGGTAAGTAAATAAATAATCTTTGTTTTCATTTTTAATAAATATCTTTTTGATAATGTTTGGTTTCAATAAGATGATTGATAAATTCTCTAGCTTGAATTAAATCAAAATGTCTTTCCTTACTAATTATTTTTATAAGAGCCTGATCAACTCCTATGGCCATTTTTTTAGCATTGCCGCAAACATAGATAATAGCCCCTTTAGTAATCCAACTATATATTTCTTTAGAGTTTTTTAATAAAATATCTTGTACATAGACCTTACTTTCCTGATCACGAGACCAAGCAGTATCTAAACGACTTAACAATCCGGAATTTAAATACTCATTAATTTCATCTTTATATAAAAAATCCGAGTGAGAAAATTGATGTCCATATAATAACCAATTTTTACCTTTTGCCCAGTCGTACTTTCTTTGCTGTAGAAAAGCCCTGAATGGAGCAATTCCCGTACCTGTTCCGATCATAATTATAGGTATATTAAAATCTTTAGGTAATTGAAACCGATCGGTTGGTATATGGGATATCTTAATGGAATCTCCTACCTTTACATTATTAAGATAATTTGAAATTGCACCTCTACGTAATTTACCGTTTGAGTTATATTGAACTATTTTTAAGGTAATATCTAAGCGATCGGGATTTATACTTTGAGAAGAGGAAATAGAGTATTTTCGTGGACTAAGAGGTGTTAAAATTGTTATTAAATCTTGTGCCTTAATTTTTGTATTTACTGGATATTTAATTATAAAATCGGCGATGCAGAATTTAGTTATTTCTTGTAACCATGTATTTTCTAGTTTTAGGTCTTGTATCAACGATATGTTATTAGCTTTTTCCGCATATTTTTTAATGAAATTAACAGTGCAGATTGAAATTTCAAAATGATATTTTAATGCATCTAAAATTGTGATCTGGGAATTTTTATAGATTATTATTTCTTTTTCATCAATAGTAAGATAAGATAATATTTCATGAACTAGCTGAATGTCATTTTCCGGTACAATGCTTATAACATCTCCGGGAAGGTAGTTTAGAGTATCTTTATCAATCTCAAGACTAATTGAATAAGTGATATGGTTAGGATTTGAACTTAAACATATTTTATCTAAAATTTTAGATTCTGATAATGTTTCTGTAGTTATAAATTGATTTTTGTTAATTATTAGATTTTTATTATTTTGAAAATTTTTTTTAATTAATAGCATTACATTATTTTTCCATTTTTCAAACATCTCATCGTAATATACATCTGCTTTTACGGTTTCAATGCATTGAATGGCACCTTTAGTTCGTAATAAGTAGTCTATATTTTCTGCTGCTTTGCAAAAAAACTTATAAGATGAATCTCCGAGTCCAAAGACGCAATACTGTAATTGAGAAAAATCGAAATTTTGAATATTTTTTAAATTTTTGTAAAATTTTAGGGCTTCATTGGGAATTTCTCCTTCACCATAAGTAGAAGTAATAAACAGTAATATTTTACATCTATTTAAGATGGATATATCTGTAAATTTACCAACCGAATAGTGTTGTACATTAAATCCATCAATAGCCAATGCTTTATTCAAATTTTCGGCTAATTTTCTTGCATTTCCTGTTTCTGTTGCAGAAAGAATAAGTATTTCTAAACCTTCAAAAGAAGAAAGATTGTTTTTATGTTTAGAATTCTTTTTAGTTTTCCATATAATATAAAATAAGATACAACATAGAGCAATTAAGAAAATGAGTAAGTTATAAATCATAAGTTTAAATTGATACTTACAAAACTAGAATAGTAATTACGCAATAATTAGTAAAAAAATTAGAAATAATTGTAATTTTATATCATGTTAAAATGTAAGCAAATAGACTATTTAATTATAAATCGCCTTATAGAAAATGAATATTCTTGTGAAATGCATAAACAATATCATTATGAACTTATCTATATAGAAAGGGGAAAAGGTAAACATTTTTATAATGATTCGATTATTGAATATTCTGATGGTGATTTATTTGTACTTTCACCCAATGATAGACATTATTTTAAGGTAGATCATGAGACCAGCTTTTTTTACGTAAAATTTACCCAAGAGTATTTTGATTTACATAAAGACTTATATATAAATAAAGAAAATAGAGCCATCTCATTTATTGAATTACTTAATTTAGAATGGTTGAAGCAAGAAAAAGTCTCTTTTCAATATCCCTGTGATGTTCTATTAAAAACAACGATGAATAACTTATTTTTATATTCAACGGAAAGAAAGGTTGAGCAATCCATTTTTGTTTATTACCAAATCATTTCTGTTTTAGGTATAATTGAAGAATATCTAATAAATAGAAATCTCATTCTATCCGACAATACAATACCTATAAAAAATAGAATTTCAATATATATTCAACAAAATATTTTTTGTAAAGAAAAGTTATCCATATCAGCAATATCCTATTATTTTAATATATCTCCCAACTATTTTAGCAGTTTTTTTAAAGAGAAATTTGAAGTAAATTATAAAACATATGTTAATATGTATTTGATAAAGATGATAAAGAAAAAACTTAAAAATAAAGATATTAAATTAAAAGAAATAGCTCAAGAGTTTGGCTTTACTGATACGAGTCATTTAGCTAAATTTCTAAAAAAAAATAATGTAAATTAAATTAATATTTATAAGAGTAAGAAATAAAAATTCCGATAATTAATTATCGGAATTTTTTATAAGGGAGAATTTATTAATCTAAAAATTCTTTAATTTTTTGAATTTTATTTTTGGCTTGTGCGAGTTTATTTTTAAATTCTTCTTTAGATGATAAAGAATCTTGTACAGAGAAATAAAATTTAATTTTTGGTTCTGTACCCGAAGGTCTACAAGCTAACTTCGTACCTTTATCAGTGTAAAATATTAGTACATTTGATTTTGGTATATTAATGGGTGTTTTTTCACCGGTTTCTAAATTTAAAGAAGTAGAAGATTGATAATCATCTAGTTTTACAATTTTTTGACCGATCAATTCTTTAGGAGGATTTACTCTGAATTCTTCCATCATCTTAGCAATTTGTTCGGCACCGTCTTTACCTTTTTTAACTATAGAAACTAATTCTTCGTAATAATAACCAACTTTTGTATAAACTTCAAGAAGTTTATCAAATAAAGTTTTACCTTCATTTTTAGCTTCTTGAGCTGCTTCACAAGCTACTAAAATAGAAGAAATAGAATCTTTATCACGAACATAGTCACTAGGCATAAAACCAAAGCTTTCTTCACCGCCGCAAATAAATTTTTCCTTTCCTTCTGCCTTTCTAATTAAGTCCGCTATCCATTTAAAGCCGGTTAATCCTACTCTACATTTTACTCCATAATACTCAGCTAATGGGAAAAATATATCAGAAGTAACTATAGTAGATCCGATGAATTGTTTTCCGTCGATTTTTCCACTATCTTTCCATTTTCCAAGAATATAATCGGTAATAACTGTATTGGTTTGATTACCGTTTAAAAGAACCAATTTACCATCTAAATCTCTTACGGCTACACCTAATCTGTCTGCATCAGGGTCTGTACCAAAAACAATATCAGCATTTTGCTCTTCGGCATATTTTAAAGCTAAAGAAAGAGCTTCCGGTTCTTCCGGATTTGGTGATTTTACAGTAGGAAAATCTCCATCAGGAATTTTTTGTTCCGGTACTATGAATACATTTTCAAAACCGGCTTTTTGTAATGCATCAGGAAGAATTTTAATAGAAGTTCCATGTAAAGAAGTATATACAATTTTTAAATCCTTTTTACCTTTACAATAAGAAGTATTTTTAACAGCAGCATTGATAAATTTCTGATCTTCCTCTGTTCCTAAATAAGTTATTTTCGTATCATCACCATTGAATTTAATATCAGCAAAGTCAACCGAGCGAACTTCTTTTATAATTGCCGTATCATGTGGAGGAACAATTTGAGCTCCATCATTCCAATAAACCTTATATCCGTTATATTCAGGAGGATTGTGAGAAGCAGTCAATACGATACCCGCATCACATTTTAGATTTCTTACTGTGAAGGATAATTCTGGTGTAGGCCGAAATTCTTTATATAAATATACATATATTCCATTAGCAGTAAGAACATCGGCAACCAATTTAGCAAAAGTGTTGCTATTATGTCTAACATCAAATGCTATGGCTACTGTAATTTTTTTATCCGGAAATTGCTGGTGAAGGTAATTAGCCAAACCTTGGGTGGCTTGACCGTAGGTATATTTATTTAGACGATTAGTTCCAATCCCCATAATTCCGCGCATACCACCCGTACCGAATTCAAGATTTTTATAAAATGCATCGTCCAGTTCTTTTGGGTTCGAATCAATCAAATGTTGTACAGCCTTTTGAGTTTCCTCATCAAAAGGAGATTGTAACCAAGTTTTTGCTAATTCTAATGAATTCATATAATATAAATGTTAATTTTATAATTATTTAAAATTTATAGCAGCTAAGTCTTTTTGTTGAATATTTTTAGCGGGATTTCCAATGACAGTTAGTTTTGTATTATCAGATATTTTTCCTTGTAATTTGCTTTTAACAGCTAATTCGGCATTAGCAACGTCTGAAAGCTCAACTTGAGCTTCAGATAATTCAAGAAACGGTGCTGTAAAATCACTGGAATCATGCGCTAATAAAGTAAGATTATTACTTGATCCTCTAAGGTTAATTTTAGCATCATTTTTTAATTGAACATTTATATCATTTGCTATAACGGTATTAGCTATAAACTTTGTAGTATCATCAAGATTTATAGTTAATTTTGAAACTCTTAATTGAGTATTTATATCAACATGTACATTATCATGTATATCAAACTTTTCAATTTGTTTGTTGTAGAGGTAAATGTTGTAAAGATCAGGATTAGATACTTTTCGGGATTCAGAAATGGAAAGCTTTCCATTAGAATCTTCTATTTTTAGATTTTCAATTAAGTTCTTATATGACTCTATAACTATTCTAGGACTATATATATCATACAAATAAATGAGTCTGTAAGAACCATGTGCGGAAATTTCTTTAATTTGGCTGATTTTTATTTCTTTATTGATTATTTCTCCTTCACCCTTAATAGAACGAGAGCAAGAAATAATCAGAAAAGATATGGTAGATAAAATGCTGTAACGAAAAAAATTTTTCATATTAATCTATATTTAAGTATTTAGAGATTGTATAATCGTCCTTTTTTCTACGCTTCAATTGAACAATTAGTTCCCCTAAAAATCCGGCAATAAATAATAATGTTCCCAAAATCATCATGGTCAAAGCTATGTAAAATAATGGATCATTCGTTATCAGTTGAGCTGGTATTTTTTTCCATACTTTTATCAATTTGCTTATTCCAAGCCAAGCTGAAGAAAAAAATCCTATAATAAACATTAAGGTACCGATAAATCCAAAAAAGTGCATAGGCCTTGTTCCAAACGTTGACATAAACCATACTGTAATTAAATCAAGAAAACCGCGAACAAATCGATTAGGACCGAATTTCGATTTCCCATATAATCGGGCTTGGTGAGGAACTTCTTTTTCAGTTATTTTAGTAAATCCTTCATTTTTAGCTAAAACGGGTATATAACGATGCATATCTCCGTGGACATCGATAGCTTTGGCTACCTCTTTTCTATATGCTTTCAGTCCATTATTAAAATCATGTAATTTTACTCCTGAAGTAATTTGGGCAGCTTTATTAAACAGTTTGGAAGGAAGATTTTTTGTTAATACATTATCATATCTTTTTTTCTTCCATCCCGAAACTAAGTCGAATCCATCATCAACAATCATTTTTCTAAGTGCAGGAATTTCTTCTGGAAAATCTTGCAAATCTGCATCCATAGTAATTATGACCTCACCTTTTACAACTTTAAAGGCTGCATTTAGTGCTTGAGATTTTCCATAGTTCTTAGCAAATTTAATACCTTTTACTTCCGGGTATAATCGACTAAATTCTGAAATAATTTTCCAAGATAAATCAGTACTTCCATCATCAACAAATACGATTTCATAAGTATAACCTTCTTTTTCACATACGGTTTGAATGCGATTCAATAATTCTTGTAAAGATTCTGCCTCATTGAGCAGGGGAATGACGATGGAAAGTTGCATTAGGTAATCTCGTTCTAAAAAATATTGACAAAAGTAAGGATATTATAAAGTAAAAAAAGAAAAGTGCACTTAAAAATACGCATGAATTTTTAAAAGTAAAAAAAGGTTCATTCATTGCCATTCTCAATTTCAGAATAGACACGTATTCATTGTACTTTGATGTAATTTCCTCCGATGGATTTTGAATAGTAGCATACTCGGCATTAAGATTTTCCATAAGCTTACTCATACCCTGATTGTATAATAAGTGTTGCGCATGTAAATCTATATAATTGAAAAAAATTGCTATGAAAATATATGACAATGTTCCTCCTAAAGCTAGCGTTGTAAATGAATAACTCAAACATTTTAAAAAAGGTAATTTTGTTTGATTAGTTAGTTTATATAATAAAATCAATGCTGTTAAAGTATATAAACCTGGAAGAACAAAAAAATTTACCTTTATACTTATCATATAATAATCCTCTCCCAAATATAAGAGATAAACAGCAAAAAATAATATAATGGTTATTGCTGCCAATAATAATCCGTAATGTGTAGGTTTATTTTTCATATCGATATGAAAGCAAATTTAAACTTTTTTGCTATAATCGAAAAATATAGTTAATATTTACTTATAAAATAGGCTAGGTTTGTTTCAGAACGAAAAGAATACACCTATTTACATTCTCCAAATAACTATTTTAAAAATGTAAAAGGTGTATCTAAAATAATAAAATGTTTGAAATGAAAATTTTTACTTCAGCAAGGGAAGATATTTTTCATGGATATAAGTATCGATCCAAGAATAAAAATTGGTCAATTCTTTTTCATTAATTTTATCTTTATTTCTCCATTCATTTAAAATTAATTCACATCTTTGAATAATTTCATTTTCAATAGAAATTAGTTTCGGTTTAATTACCAAAAGAGTAGGGACATGTATGTAGTCTGATCCTTCTCCTTTTTGTATAGGAAATAATTTCTTTTTAATAGCACTTGCCCATTCGTCCATAGGGGTAACCTGTTTTGAATCGGAGGTCAATACTTTAGGAAAGGTTTTATTAGAGTTTAGCCATAAGGGAATGGTTACAGATCCTAAAGAGGTTCCTAAAATTGTCCATGAAGTAGTTAGCGAAGGAGATTCCGTGGGTTTCACTCCTTGTATGGTAACCACGGATGCGGTAAAATAGCGAGGAATAAAGTCTCTGAACGCGGAAAATTGTTCATCATACTTATTCAAGTCAATTTTTGTCAATCCATGAACTAAACTCCTTGAAACATCTTGTAAAAAGAATTTTGGAGTAAGCGAATTGGTTAGTGAAGAAGAATATAATAATTCTTGTGCTTGTAAATATCTACTATATCCTTTACCATCTTCGGGTTTTCCCGAAAAAGAATAATTAGTTCGTATAATATACCCGAAGGGAGCAATATCAGGATTATTGGCATCATATTTTACAAATTCCAGATTTCCGGTTTCGTAATAGGCTGCACCACCATGAGCATCTATTACTCCGAAATTAGAACTTAGACGTAAAGGTTTGGAAAGTGAATTGAGTAGTTTTTCAAAATCTTCCAGCGTAGAGCAACTTTCCAATGCAAGTCTCATGATCTCACCATCTCGTCGTTGATTTTCCTTTATTTCCGGATAATTTATATTATAGCTGTCAGAATTCATAATGGCAAATCCGGCACTGTTATGACCGTTCAAAATATTTTTATTTTCTAGGTCATTTGGATTGGTCATTCCTATAAAAGAATATTTTCCAGAAGTTGAATATACTAATCGACTATGCAAAGTGTTCGTATCTCTATTCTTATATAGTATAGGTCTACCGTCCGGAGTAGCTTTACCGGATACTACGGCGGTAGTACAACTATATCCTATGCTGATTGAAAAAAGTAAAATTGTGATGAGATAAGTTTTTTTCATAAGTATAATTTATTTTATTAAATCTTCAATCCTTTGTATAAGCTCTTCTTCGTCAATCAATCCTACTTTTTCCCATTGTGCTTTTTGATCTTTATAGGCAATTAGCTTAGGAAAACCATCTTGTATAAACGCTTTAGATAAATTTCTGTTTTCATCACTATTGATCTTAATTAATTCTATTTTATTTTTATATTTTTCAGCTAACTTTTTAAACATAGGTGCCATTTTTAAACAAGGCCCGCACCAAGGTGCATAAAAATCAATGAGCACAATACGATGAGAAGAAATTATTTTATTAAAATCTTCATTAGATATTTTATCAGCAGATTCTCCGACAACAGGAAGATTTTCTTTTTTCCAAGCGTTTATTCCTCCTTTGAGATCATATAAATGAGTAAATCCAAGATTTTTTAGAGAATCAACTGTTGAAGCAGACCGCACACCAGATCTACAATAAATCATATAGGTTTTTGAAGGATCCAATTTTCTGATTTTATCTTTGAAAGTTGCATTTCTGTAATCTAAATCCACTGCATTTTTAATATGTCCGGTTTCAAATTCTTCTGGTGTGCGAACGTCTAAAATCACAACATTAGAATTATTTAGCTTTTGAAAGAAATCTTTGGGCTCCAATACCGTGTTTACCTGTCCGGACAAATAGAGTCCGAATAGTATTTTAAAGGTTAAAATTATTTTTTTCATGGTTTATTATAAATTAAAATTTAATCGGGTAAATACATATCGACCATTAAAGCCAAATTGGCTCACATATCGAGAATAAACAAATTGACCATTATTACTATTAGCGTTTATCGCAACTTTTTCAGGATAACAGTTAAAAAGATTATTTGAACCTACAGTTATTTTTAAAAAGTCAGTTACCTTATATGTAATAGAAGTATCTGTTATCCATCTTGGATTATAATATTGTTGATTAGATGTTATATTAGAGGGTTCTGTAACACCCCCAAAATAATTATTTCTTATAAAAATATTCCATTTTTGTATGGCATAAGTAATAGAAATATTGAATTTTTGATTTGGTACAACATTTTCCAGATACATTTTACTGGAATTACTGAAATAAATGTCTTCTTTGTCTTGTAAAAGTTTGGATGTATGAATTTTACCTACTTGCTGGGTGTAGGAAATATTACCTGCTAAGTCAATAAATATTTTTCCAAGTCCAACATTTGTATGATAAGAAAATACAGCATCTAATCCTTTAGTTTCGGTATCTACAGCATTGGCAAAAAAGCGAGCTTTTTGAGCTCCTGCTTGTTGCAAAATGCGATAGATTTCTTTATCCGAATCTGATCCATTAGGATCTCCACTAAATAAATCCGTATAAACAATTTTATCATTTATTCGGGTAAAATAACCATCAAGGCTGATATTAAATCGCCCGACTTTGGAAGTCATTCCTGCACTTATGCTTTGTGATTTTTCCGATTTTAGTTTTGGAATACCTAAAAGATGTGCGACTTTACTATCATTTGTAAAAGTACCTACTTCATACATATTTCCATTAACATAAGAAGTTCCCGTGCTAGAATAATAACGTTGCTGCAAAGATGGAGCACGAAATCCGGTACTACCGGAACCTCGGATATTAAGAAAGTTAGCTATTTTATATCGTAATGCGAGTTTTCCATTAACCGTTGAACCAAAATCATTGTAATATTCATATCTACCGGCAAGGTCAATAAGGAAGGATTTGTTAAAATTAATTTCGGCATCTGCATATGCAGCTAAAGAATTTCTATTTGAATCCGTGGAATTAAGAGGGGAGAATCCGGCGCCACCCTGAGCTCCTCCAGATAATGGAGTTTTTCCATCAGGTCCAAACTTTATGGGTATGGAACCGTTAATATCTGGTACGATGGCAACACTTCCATCTGGGTTAAGGATTTCTTTTCCCATTGCATAATTAGCATAGGAAGCTTCTTCTCCTTCTATAATTTGATATCTTTCATATCTATATTCACCGCCCCATGCTAATCCTAAGTCCGACAACCAATTAATTTTCCTAGAAAAATCAAGATTGACAATTTCTTGTGTAAATTTTAATTTTCCTCCTTGAAATGTTGTCGGAGAATTTTCTCCCAAGGAAGCATTTAATGTATTTTTGGCTTTATTGTTAAATATATTTTGTCCAAAAGTATTACTAATTTCCATATTCCAACCCAGTAGTATACATTTCACTCCAACAGTTGCTGATCGGTCGTATATACTTACCTCTGATTGAGGCCTAAATCCTAAAGGATATATGGATTTAATATTATTTTCAGAATTCGGATATCTATAAAATTGTGAAGCTGTACTATTTCTATATCCAAAAATTCCAAAAGAATATATTTGTGTATTTTTGGATAATGGGAGATAAGCATTATAGGCAACTTGGCTATTAAGAGCTTCCGATTGCCCTATGATTAAACTATAATCTCTACGAGAAGTATGTGTTTTTTCAAGAAATTCATTGGATTTATCTTGGCCTATTCCATTTGAATAATCTTTATATATAGTACCCTGATATATTCCCCCTCTGTTAGTAGGGTTTCTTCTATCGAAAGAAGCAGAAAAATTTATATATCCTCCGTTATAATTTAATGGAATACCATAATTTAATCCAATTTGAACGGATTCTCCATCCTTTGAAGTTTTATCTTGAGCATCATTCTTGCTAATGTATTCTCCACCGGTAATACATAGGTTAAATTTATTAATTGTATTTTTCAATATTATATTAATTACTCCTGCAACGGCGTCACTGCCATTTTGTGCTGCAGCGGCGTCTCTTAATATTTCGATTCGGTCTATAGATGAAATAGGAATGGCATTTAAATCGGTTCCTACAGTACCTTTTCCAAAGGTACCGTTTACATTTAATAATGCCGAATTATACCTTCTTTTTCCGTTAATCAATACTAAAACCTGATCGGGTGTCATTCCTCTTAATGATATAGGATCGGTCATATCCGTTCCACCACCTAATGATTGCGTAGTAGATGTAAAGGATGGAGCTACGTAATTTAAAATCTGATTTACACTAACTTGAGCATTATTTTCTGCCATTTTTTTTACATCAATGATGTCGACAGGGGTAGGAGATTCCAATAATGTCCTTGGTTTTGATCGCGTACCGGTAACTACTACATTTTCAAAAGTGTAAGTTTTTATGGTGAAATTTACAATTTTTTGAGGTTCATTATTTATGCTAATTAACTCGGATATCTCATCATTTTCAGGAGTAATAATGATAATTTTATAATTACCATTCGGAATCGTAAATTCATATTCTCCGTGGATATCTGTTTTTGTTTCCATCCCATTTTCCTCAATATAAATTTGGGCGTCTTTTATTTTTTCTTTTTTATCATTTTGAACAATACCCTTAACAAGCGTTTGAGCAGATAATAAAGAACAATAAATGCTAAAAACTGCTACTAAACTTTTACCACTTAAATTTTTCTTCATTAAAAATTTAATACATTAAATTATTTATAAATATTTCCTACTTAACAGGTAGGAATTATGTCAAATGTAAAGAATTTATTTTATATTATTCTATATTTATTATTAAATTTTTATATTATTTTTAGTGTAGTATGTTAATGTATTAAAAATCAACATTTTGAAATAATAATAATTTTTAATAAACAAAATTATTAAATGATTTTAATTACATTTATAAAATATAAAATAAATAAATGAATATTAAAATTACCTAATTAAAGTCATTTTTATTTTATTAATTTAAATATTTATAGCTTAATATAAAGATTAAAACTTTATGCATTATTAGGATAGCTAAATATATATGTTCAAATTAATAAGTTAAATAATAGACAATTTTTTTATTATAGATTATTTCTAATGATATTAAAAAATAATTTTTATTATAAAAATATAAATCTAATGATCTTATTTTATATATTATAGTTAATATTTTATAAATATAATAAATAAGAGATAAAATTATAGTTTTCAATTATTTATATAATTTGAGAGCTTATATCTTAATATAACGAGATTACTTGAAGTAAAAAATGAATATAGAATAACTTAAGAATGATTGCAATTAGAAATGTATATATTATTTATCTATAATTTTTGTGTTTGTATTAACAACTCTTGATAAAGAAAATTAGTATAAAATTATAATTCATCGAAGATTTTGTTTTAAACTGCTAAAGATTTTTATCAGCAAGATAGGAAAATAACATTCTATAAAATATATTTATTTTAGCAGTTGATAAATTGATTAATTGCTGAGCTTATAAATATGAACTTCAAAATAACTACGAAGGAGATATATCAAAAACAAATGAATATTGTTATTGAATATATAAACAATCATTTACATGAAACAATTGATTTATCTAAATTGGCGGAAATGAGCCATTTTTCGCTCTATCATTTTCATCGGATAACGAAAGCTTTTCTTAAAGAACCTATAGGAAGTTATATTATAAGAATAAGATTAGAAAAGGCTGCCAGATTATTAAGATATACGGACCTACCAATTTCTGATATCGGATATAAGGTTGGCTATGATATTCCATCATCTTTCTCGAAAGCCTTTAAGCAATTGTATAAAATTACTCCACTTGAATTTAGGAAAAATAAAGATTATATAGTTGAAAAAAAGGATAAAGAAAATATAGACATTCTGTTAGATATTGACAAGCCTAAGATTGTTGAGATACCTGCTAAGAAAGTTATATATATTAGTATTTCGGGGAAATATAGTGAATTGGATTTCAGTGATACTTGGAAACGCTTATGGAAATTTGTTAAGAGTAATAAACTATACTCTGAAGAGATTGAAAATATCTGCATTTATTATGACGATCCTAAAATAACTTATTTGGAAAAACTTAGAACAGATGTTTGTCTCGTTATATTAGATGATGTAAAACCTCAAGGAGAAATAGGAGTTAAAGAAATTAAAGGCGGAAAATTTGCCAAGTTTCTCTATAAAGGTTCATACAAATATTTTCGAGATGTTTATAATACCATTTACGCTGACTTAATACCTGCCAATAATTTATTATTGCGTGATGCTCCTATTTTTGAAAAATATATAAATCATCCGGGTAGAGTTGTGCCTGAGAAATTAATAACTGAGATATATATACCTATATGCTAAAGTATAAAATGTAAAAAAAATAAGTGTTTAAGAAGTAATTTATCAAATTTTTAGTGTTGATCGAATAGCTAAATATAAAAATTTATAAATACTAATTTAATTTCCTTATATATAAATATTTGAATTAAGATAAAATATGAAAAAGATTTGAAGGAAAAGTCAATGCTTAAAAATAACGTTTTTTGTTTCAGGCAGTATTATAAAAGTAAAATCCGGTTTTAATCTTTAAACCGGATTTTATTATTTTTAATTCTTAATTATTTAGCCTTAATCAGTTCAACTTTAAATATAAGCCAAGCATTAGGTGGTATGACCCCACCTCCGGCACCTTGAGCTCCATAACCCAAAGAAGGCGGTATTAAAAAAGTAGCTTTGTCTCCTTCATTCAAAAGCGAAATTCCTTCTTCCCAACCTTTGATTACCATTCCTCTTCCTAATGGAAATTCAATGGGTTCATTTCTAGCAAAAGATGAATCAAAGATATTACCATTCGCTAAAGAACCTTCATAATGAACAGAAACTATATCTCCCGTTTTAGCTTTAGCTCCGGAACCTTTTTCATCAATTTTATAAAATAAGCCACTTTCTGTTTGAGTCATACTTACTTTTAATTCATCAAGTTTTGCTGCTATAAGTTTTTGCTTTTCTTCCAGATATTTTTTATTTCTTTCAGAAATCAAATCTTTATTATCATTAAAAAACTGTGCTGCATTATAATTTTTATATTCATCGCCTTTAGTAATGATTGAAACTTTTTCCATAATTACAGGTTCAACCGGTTTATCTTGAGCTCCAGTTTTAACATTGGCGATTGAGCTTACAGTATCTAAACCTTTAATTATCTCACCGAAAATAGTATGCCGTCCGTCAAGCCAAGGAGTAGGCACTTCAGTGATGAAAAATTGACTTCCGTTTGTATTCGGACCTGAATTTGCCATAGATAATATTCCGGTTCCAGTATGTTTTAAATCATTTTTTTCATCCTCAAATCTATATCCCGGACCACCCATTCCTGTTCCTTGAGGATCACCGGTTTGAATCATAAAATTCTTAATTACTCTATGAAAAATGATCCCGTCATAAAATGGTTCACCCAATTTTTTTGTATCATTTGGAATTTTACCTTCAGCTAATCCAATAAAGTTTGCTACGGTTACTGGAGACTCATGATCAAAAAATTTAACCAACATATCACCTTTATTTGTTTTAATATTTGCATATAGGCCATTTCCCAGTCCGTCATATGTTTGTTTGTCTATTTCCAATGTTTTACAATTTAAAAAAGTTAGTATTAGTAAACAATACATTATGAATTTATTAATCATAATTGTATTTATGTTTAGAAAATTCAAATTTACTAATTTAAATCTTATTTTTAATTGTAAAGTTGTTAGTAATAGTGATTGAATGGACATGTTTTATAAATTCAAATTTATTCATTATATAACAACTATAGTTATAAATTTATTTTATAAGTTATTTATATATTAATAATTAATATAATAACGGATATTTATTTGTTGTATAACATGTCATAATTGGAAATTTGATTTGAATTTTATTATTTTAAATTATTTTTATAAAATATAAGCTTAATAATATATTTATTTAAATAACTGTTTAGTTATATTTAATTATTAAAAATAATATAATTAAATATAATAAGATAAATGGTATGGTGTTTGTTTATACGATTGTAAGATTACAAACACACTAAAACAATTTATATTGAAAAAGGCATTATTTTAATGTTTATTTAGTTTTTATTTCTTTAAAAACCTTAGCCTCTGTAAAAAGAGGCTTTTTTATTATAATAAGTCTTAGAAATAAATGAATATCAGAATTTAAAATATTTATGAAATCTTTTTTTTAAAATAATAATAGTATTTTTGTTTTATTATTTTTGCAAAAAGATAAAAATCTTTATAAAATAAAAATTATTAAAGATAACTAATGATAAATACTATCAAAAAATATTTAGAGGAAGTAGAGTCATTTTCTTCTCAAAAAGCTGAAGAAATTGAACAATTTAGAATCAAGTATTTAGGAAAGAAAGGAATTTTGAATGACCTATTTCAAAAATTTAAAGAAGTTCCTAACGAAAGTAAAAAAGAATTTGGTCAATTGATAAATAATTTAAAACAATCAGTTGCAAAAAAAATAGATTCTTTAAAAGAGGATGTTAATGAAGACAATCATTCCGAAATACAAAATGATTTAACTCGTCCGGGAATTCCTTTAAATCTAGGAAGCAGACATCCTATAAATATTGTTAAACATAAGATTATCAATATATTTAAAAAAATAGGTTTTTCAGTAGCAGACGGACCAGAAATTGAAGATGATTGGCATAATTTCACAGCCTTAAATATGTCTGAATATCATCCGGCTAGAGATATGCAGGATACATTTTTTATAGAAAAAAATCCGGATATGGTATTAAGAACCCATACTTCCTCTGTTCAGATAAGATATATGGAGAATAATGAGCCTCCTATCCGTATATTATCTCCAGGAAGGGTATATAGGAATGAAGACATCTCATCACGATCACATTGTATGTTCCATCAAATTGAAGGTTTATATATTGATACCGATGTTTCTTTTGCAGATTTAAAACAAACTTTACAATATTTTACTTCGGAATTATTTGGCAAATCAGAAATACGTATGAGACCGTCATATTTTCCTTTTACAGAGCCAAGTGCTGAGGTTGATGTTTATTGGGGATTAGAAACGGAAACTGATTATCGAATAACTAAAGGAACAGGATGGCTAGAAATTTTAGGCTGTGGGATGGTAGATCCTAATGTTTTAAAAAATGTTAACATTAATCCGGAAAAATATAGTGGATTTGCTTTCGGAATGGGGATTGAAAGAATAGTTATGCTTATGTATCAAATTGGGGATATACGTATGTTTACCGAAAATGATATACGTATGCTACAGCAATTTAATCATGAATTCTAAAATAATATTTATCTTATAACTACTTATAATGCTATCAAATAAACAATAATTGTTAAAATTATTAAAAAAGTATATTTACCTGGAACAAATTTTGAGCAAGTAATTATACTTTATTTATTTTTAAAATTATTATGGAAAAAAAAGTAGCAGATCAATTAGTAGACATGTTAGCAGAAGCTGGTATAAAAAGAATTTATGCAGTAACGGGTGATAGTCTAAATGAGCTAAATAGAGCTATTAAAAAACAAGGGAAAATTCAATGGATACATGTTAGGAATGAAGAAGCTGGAGCATTTGCAGCAGCTGCCGAGGCCGAGTTAGAAGGGATCGCTTGTTGCGCTGGAAGTTCTGGTCCTGGGCATATACACTTAATTAATGGTCTTTATGAAGCGAATAGGGCAAATGTGCCTGTGATCGCCATTGCTTCCACCTGTGGAACAAGAGAATTTGGTACCGATTATTTTCAGGAAACTAATATTACTAAGCTTTTTGATGATTGCAGTGTATACTGTCAAATTGCAACTTTGCCTGAACAAGCTCCAAGAATGTTACAAAGGGCTATTCAGAATGCTCAATCAAAAAGAGGGGTAGCCGTTTTTGGATTACCTGGTGATTTAGAATCAAAACCTGCTGAGGATATATTAAGTTCTTTAAAAGTTTATAAAAATGATACAATTATAAGACCCTCAGATCATGAATTGCAAACACTTGCCGATATTTTGAATGAAAATGAAAAAATTTCCATTTATTGCGGTATAGGTGCCAGTAAAGCACATGCTGACCTTATTAAATTAGCCGAAAAATTAAAAGCTCCTATAGGATATTCTTTTAGAGGAAAAATGGGAATTCAATACGATAATCCTTATGAAGTCGGTATGACCGGATTATTAGGTTTGCCCTCTGCTTTTCAAAGTATGCATGAAGCAGATGTTATTCTTCTTTTAGGAACAGATTTTCCATATGCTAATTTTATGCCTACCAATAAAAAAATAATTCAGATTGATGAAAGAGCTGACAGATTAGGAAGAAGAGCAAAAGTTGATATGGGATTATGCGGAAAAATTGAAGATACTTTACACGTGTTATTACCATTAATTGAAGAAAAACAAGATGAATCTTTTCTAAAAAAACAGTTGCATAAATATGAAAAAGTAAAAGAAGGCTTGGATGTATATGTAAAAGATCCAGGAAAAGAAAATTTAATCCATCCGGAATATGTAGCATCCACAATAAATAAATTAGCTGCTAAAGATGCTATATTTACTGTAGATACCGGTATGTGCTGTGTTTGGGGAGCTCGTTATATACAAGCAACAGGAGAGAGAAAAATGTTAGGCTCTTTCAGTCATGGTACGATGGCTAATGCCATGCCTATGGCAATTGGTGCCGCTTTAGCAAACCCGGGAAGGCAAATTATCTCCTTCTGTGGCGATGGAGGGATTTCAATGTTATTGGGAGATTTAGCAACAATTTACCAATATAAATTGCCTGTAAAATTATTTGTATTTAATAATCGTTCGTTAGGTATGGTAAAATTGGAGATGGAAGTAGATGGAATACCTGATAATGAGACAGATATGGTTAATCCGGATTTTGCAATGATAGCTATGGCTATGGGATTTAAAGGTATTAATGTTACTAAGCCCGAAGAAGTAGAAGGAGCCATACATGAAGCATTTTCAACCAATGGTCCTGTGTTGGTAAATCTAATGACCGATCCAAATTCACTTGCCTTACCCCCTAAAATAGAATGGACACAAATAAAAGGGATGACTACCTCTATGACCAAAATGATGTTGAGTGGAAATGTTAAAGAAGTTGTAGATACCATCCAAAGCAATATAAAGCATATTAAATCATTACTCTAATTCAAAAAAATAATTTCAGATAATAAAACAGAAAATCTATAAAAGATTTTCTGTTTTTGTAAATAATACTACTTGTAAATTTACTTTATTTCTTACATTTGTAAGAATATGTTCAATGAATTCGGTAAATTTATAAAGCTTACTACCTTTGGTGAAAGTCATGGACCTGCACTTGGAGGTGTTATTGATGGGTTTCCTGCCGGATTATCCATTAATTTTGAAAAAATACAAAAAGAACTGGATCGTCGGAAACCAGGTCAATCAAAAATTGTCACTCAACGTAAAGAAGATGATAAAGTTGAATTTCTTTCTGGTATATTTGAAGGAAAGACAACTGGTCAATCCATAGGATTTCTTATAAAAAATACTAATCAGAAGTCCAATGATTACGATCATAATACTGGAATTTTTAGACCCTCTCATGCAGATTTTACCTATTTTAATAAATACGGAATTAGGGATCATCGAGGAGGAGGGAGAACCTCTGCAAGAGAAACTGCCAATTGGGTTGTTGCCGGTGCTTTGGCTAAACAATTATTATCTACAATCAAATTTCAAGCTTTTGTTTCCTCTGTAGGTGATATTACCCTGAAAAAAAATATTTATGATCTTGATCTTTCTTTAACTGAATCGAACATAGTTAGATGCCCGGATTCAGAAACAGCTGATAAAATGATAAAAAGAATAGCTGAAATTAAAAAGGAAGGCGATACAATTGGCGGAATAATAACCTGTATAATTAAAAATGTGCCGATAGGTTTAGGTGAACCTATATTTGATAAGCTATCCGCCAGACTGGCTCAAGGTATGATGAGCATTAATGCAGCTAAGGGATTTGAAATTGGAAGCGGTTTCGACGGTACTCACTTAAAAGGATCCGAACACAACGATATTTTTATCCAAAACGGAAAAACTTTAACCAATAATTCCGGAGGTATTCAAGGTGGAATATCTAATGGCATGGATATCCTATTTAAAGTAGCCTTTAAGCCGGTAGCTACCATAATGAAAGAACAACAAACTATAGACGAAAAAGGAAATATAAACGTTATTAAGGGAAAAGGAAGGCATGATCCTTGTGTGCTTCCTAGAGCAGTACCTATAGTGGAAGCTTTAGCAGCATTAATACTTGCTGATTTTTGGTTGTTAGATAAAGTGAGAAAAGTATAATTTTTAAATATTAAAAATATATTTCCATACATTAAAAATTATTTTATGTAATTATAAATAATAAGGAATATGGAGAGTAAATTATCTGTTAATATTTAAATTACATATAAAGACTTGTATTTGTTACTAAATGTAATGAATATGAGAAACTTATCTTTAAATAAAATAATTTTTCAAATCTTAAATATTTCAAATCTATATATAAAAGTAAATAAAAATGAAAAATATAATATAAGATGATGGATTCAATAAATTTAGGAAACTATTGGGATAAAGGAGTTTCGTATGCTGAGTACAAAAATATTATTGAAATACAAGCAAATGAAGGAGTAATTTCTAAAAATGAAGAAATAAAAAAATATGCTGAATATACACGCTTGAACCTTAGTCGGATACATCGTAATGATAAAACCTTAGTATTGAAAAATGAAGTATTATCGGGTTTACAGAAAATTACACGTAAAAAGAATATTTTAGTTATATCTGAAGGTTGGTGTGGTGATGCTGCTCAAATAGTACCTGTTGTTAATAAAATAGCTGAATCTTCCGAAAAATTGGAAATGAGGATTTTTTTTAGAGATGAAGACGAATCATTAATTAATCAATATTTAACCAATGGAGGTAAAGCAATTCCTATTGTACTGTTTATTGAACCGGATACTTTTCAAGAAATAGCGCACTGGGGACCGAGACCCAAACCATGTGTACCATTTTTGAAAAAATATAAAAGTGACCCGGATAATTATACCCATGATGATTTTGCAAAAGATATTCAAGGATTTTATAACAAAGATAAAGGTCGAACTATTTCTGAAGAATTATTAGAAATACTTTTAAAATAAAATGCAAATTATGGGCATTTTTTAATAAAAGTCATTTTTTTAATTGAATTTATTTAATACAACTTATAAGTGACTTGTTAAGTTTATTTTTTGAATGTGAAATGTTCTTACTCATATGAAACAATTATTTAACCGCATGTTACAAGGTACTATAAGTAACGTTATGGTTTCAGGTTATATAGATGCTGAAACTCCACCGGTTTTCCACCCAATGTATGAGAGGATATATTTCATCATAAATGAAAATGTCTTCGAATTGTACATTGATGATGGGATTATTTGTTATAATCATCTGAAAAATATAAATGAATGGTTTGATGTTGATGAAGATGATCAATTTTCTTTAATGTCTATATATTCACAATTATTTAAGACTGAACAGGAAATAAAAGTAACTCAAATTGACTACAAAGCGATCCCTTTTTCGCCCATTGAGATTAATTACAAAGATGGGAGAAATGAAAGGCAATTGTTTTTAGACCCAAATAATTTTTTTGGTTTTACTTATTATAACTAATAAAAACAGTGTAAGAAAAACGAAACTTCTCTGCTTTTTCAATTTAACTCTTGTTCCATAATAGAGCGCTAGGTATGGTCTAGGAAATCTACGACTAGCACGATGTACATTGCACTATAAGTATTCTGGATATATGCATTTCTCATATTTAAGATGCAGTAAGACATACAGGTGAAATTTCAACAAGTAAAGGTAAAAAATAGTTTATGGCTACTATTATTTATTCTAAAAATTCCGCAACCTTAGAAGACATTTCCAATTTTGAGAAAAAATTATTAGGAATAATTTATCAAATGATTATAAAGATTTCTCAAAGAAATATAACGTAGGACAGCTTCAGCCAAATTCATTTAGATTTTTTTCTGATAGAAATGATGGATTTTCGTTTGATCAATTTCTTAGTTTAGGCAGAGAAAAATATAGTAATTTATTAAGTTTTATAAGAATATAATTCCTTCAGATTTCATTCTCATAGCTCATGATGCTAGGGGAATCTTATTATAATGGAATTGAAATCTAATAATAATAGAATTTATTTTTAGAATCATGAGTTTAAAGTAGATGAAGGTGAAATACCTAATATGAACAATGTCTAATATATTAATCAGTCTTTTACTAAGTTTATAAATGATCTCTAAAAGGAAAAAGATTAGTACAGATTGATCAATTTAATCTATCTTTACTATAATTGAAAACAGATAAATTTATGGATTAAATATTTTTATATTTGAGAATATTAAGTAGTAGGGAAATCTGAATTTTAACATAAAATTTTATTTTACCTTTTAAATATTTTTCATTAAAGACTCTCTTAAAAAGCTAAATTATAATTTTATATATTTGTCACAAATTTTTCAAGTATGAAATGTGGAATTGTTGGTTTACCCAATGTAGGAAAATCTACTTTATTTAACTGCTTATCTAATGCAAAAGCACAATCTGCTAATTATCCATTCTGTACTATTGAACCGAATGTCGGTACAGTCTCTGTACCTGATCCAAGGTTAAATAAGCTTGAGGAATTAGTTGAACCGGAAAGGGTAGTGCCTGCGGTAGTGGAAATAGTAGACATAGCCGGCTTAGTTAAAGGAGCTAGTAAAGGCGAAGGACTAGGTAATCAATTTTTAGCTAATATAAGAGAAACAAATGCTATTATACATGTGTTACGGTGTTTTCAAAACGAAAATATAACCCATGTTGAAGGAACTATAGACCCGGTTAGAGATAAAGAAATCATTGATATTGAGCTCCAACTTAAAGACTTGGAAACCATTGAAAAGAAATTAGATAAGTCTAAAAGAGCAGCTAAAGCGGGAAATAAAGATGAACAACTGGTAGTATCCGTGTTGGAAAAATTAAGGTCTTTTATTGAAGAAGGAAAAAATGCGCGCGAATTTGAAACGGATAGTATTACAGAACCTGTCATTGCTGAACTTCAATTGTTAACCTTTAAACCTATAATGTATGTTTGCAATGTAGATGAAAAATCTGCTAAAGAGGGTAATGAATATGTAGAAAAAGTAAAAGAAAAGGTTAAAGATGAAAAGGCTGAAGTTATAGTTCTAGCGGCCCAAATAGAAGCCGATATATCTGAATTAGAGACTTATGAAGAACGTCAGATATTTTTAGAAGAATTGAATTTGAATGAACCGGGAGTAAATCGTTTAATACGTCAAGCCTATAAATTATTAAATTTACAAACCTATTTTACCGCAGGAGTCAAAGAAGTTAGGGCTTGGACAATTGAAAAAGGATGGACGGCACCCCAAGCAGCCGGTGTTATACATACAGATTTTGAAAAAGGTTTTATTAGAGCGGAAGTTATTTCATATAACGATTTTATAACCTACGGTTCTGAAGCTAAGGTAAAAGAAGCTGGAAAGTTATCTGTGGAAGGTAAAGAATATATTGTAAATGACGGAGATATTATTCATTTCCGTTTTAACGTATAAGCTATTTCTTTCATTTATTGATTAAAAATTCAAAAAATTTTTAATCAATAAATGCCTTTTTTATCCAACCTACCTTTCTTCTTCAAATTCTACATTAATTAATAAAATATAATTGGAATTGAAAGTATATATCGATTATTTTTATTGTCAATGCAGCATATAATTATTTATTATTTATATTTCATAATTGTAAAAAATTAATATTTTTGTATTCAGAAAATTTTATAATTATGAACAAAATTATTTTAACTCTTTCATTTGCTTGCTTACTTTATACAAGTATAAATTCTCAAATAAAAATTGGTAATACCAATATAGGAAAAGGGAAAATCGAGGCAGCTAAAAATTTAGCAACAGCAATCACGATTTCTGACGAAGAAATTGCAATGGCAGCTGCGGAATCAGTAAAGTGGATGGATGAGAATAATCCCGTGTGTAAGATTACTGATAAAGATAATAAGAAGGCTTATGCAGAACGCCTGGCAAAAATTTTTGAGCCGTATAAAAATTATGATGGATTAAATTTAAATTATAAAGTTTATTATGTGATTGATGTAAATGCTTTTGCTAGCCCAGATGGTAGCGTACGTGTATTTTCATCGCTTATGGATATTATGACAGATGATGAATTGTTAGCAATTATAGGACATGAAATAGGACATGTAAAATTGGGACATTCAAAAAAAGGATATAAACAAGCGCTTCTAACGGCGGCAGCAGCTAAGTATGCAGGTGACACCCAAGGTTCAGTTGCAGATATAGTTAATTCCGACATAGGGAGCTTAGCTCAAACGTTGACATCAGCCCAATTTTCTCAATCTCAAGAATCAGATGCAGATAACTATTCATATAAATTTTTAGTTTCCAATGGAAAAGATCCTCAGGCTTTAGTTACAGCATTCACTAAATTTGCAGAAATGGAAAAACAAGCAGGAGTAGATAAAGGCTTAAAATCTAAAATGTTATCTAGTCATCCTGATAGTGAAAAAAGAGCAAAAAAAATAGCTGAAAAAATTAAAAAAGATTCAAAAAAAAATAAATAAAATGAATTTTAATTGAGGTTGATCATTTCTTAATTTTTCGATTGTATTTTTGTAGAATTAAATAAGAATGATTAATTTTGCAGCCGATTGAATAACCTCTGACGAAAGACGTGAATGTTATTCAATTATAAATGATTATATTTTTTTAAATGGAACCATTAATTAAGTACGTACAAGACAAGTACATTGCAAAAAAAGAATTTCCAAAGTTTGGAGCAGGAGATACTGTTACCGTTTATTACGAAATTAAAGAAGGCAATAAAACAAGAACTCAGTTTTTTAAAGGTGTTGTAATTCAAGTTAAAGGAACTGGAGCTACTAAGACATTTACTATTAGAAAAATGAGTGGTGATGTCGGAGTTGAAAGAGTTTTTCCTATTAATATGCCTGCGCTTCAAAATATTGAAGTTAATAGAAGAGGTAAAGTACGTAGAGCAAGAATTTATTATTTTAGAGATCTACGCGGTAAAAAAGCAAGAATTAAAGATGCAAGAATTAAATAATCTTAATTTTTGTATCGAATTTTAAAATAAAAGAGGGAAAATTTAATTTCCCTCTTTTTTTACGTTTTTAATTAAAAAATTTAATTTTCCAATATTTCGAAGGTATTATCTTCATATATAATTAATATTTTTTTTATTTCTTTCTTTTTTTTCCCACTAGTTTTCTGTATTGAATTTTTAATGGATGAATCTTCATCCGTAAAATTTTTTTCTGAGAGATTCTCAGAGACTTTAGAATTTTCTATTTTATTTTCTTGAACAGTTTTTATGACTTCATTTTCTTCTTCATAATGAAATAGTGTAGGAGTAGATTGCAGCTTTTGATTATTATTATTTTCTATTTCTAAATCTAATTTTTTTATTTCTTTATATTGAGATTTTAATGGTTTTCCTTTTCCTAAAATAAGCCATTCAGAATTAATTTCAGGAAAAACAGAAAGCGTTCTTTCTAAAAAGTCTAATGAAGGTTTATTTCTAGCTGATGTGATATGTGAAATACTTGATCTTTGAACATTTATTTTATCAGCAAATTCCCCTGGTGTTAATCCAAGTATTTCTATAAGGGTAGAGATTCTTTTGTCGATTTCCATAATTTACAAATGTTAACAATTTACAAATGTGAAATGAGATATTAATTACAAAGATAATAATAATATTTTCGATTTAATTACAAATCATATTTAAAGTTATATTAAACTATAACTATAAACTATAAGTAATAAAATACTGGTAAATAAGCATTTATAAATATAAATAATCTTATTTTTATTAATTTAATATACAACTCACACTTTAAATCAAAAAGAGAGCACATGCTTTATGTTCTTAATTTACATTTGTAATTCACAAATGTAAATTAACTAAAACTGTTTTTAATTGAATATCTTTGTAAAAAATAAAGCTATGTACGCAGAATTTAAAATCTTCGATTTAGAAGAAAATTTTGAATTAGAAGAAAATTTTAAAAATAGATATGTCAATCCTCCCATGCTTTTTAATTTCTTACTCAAAAATTATAATAGTTTAATAAAAGAGGTTGGAAAATCAGAAATGGGAAAACCTATATATAAAGTAACTATAGGTAAGGGTAATAAAAATATTCTGATTTGGACGCAAATGCATGGAAATGAAACAACAGGTACGTTAAGTTGTTTAGATTTGCTTAAATTTTTAGAAAATAAAAATTCTATTGCAGGTCAAATTCTCAATGAGTTTACTCTTGATATTATTTTTATGTTAAATCCCGATGGAGCTGAAATTTGGACTCGAAGGAATATAATAAGTATAGATATAAATCGTGATTTTTTAGCAGCTTCATCTGTAGAAATGCAAGTATTGAAAAAAATTGCTAATGAAAAAAAATATGATTTGGCATTCAATTTACACGATCAAAGAACCATATTTGGTTTGGAAGGAAAAAAAGAACCAGCAACGTTGGCCTTTTTATCTCCATCAGAATCAATTGATAGAAAAATTACCCATACTCGAAAAAAATCAATGGGATTGATTGCAGATATTTACAAAGAAATGACTAAACTCATTCCTAATAAAATCTCCAGATTTTCTGATGAATTTTATCCAAGATCTGTAGGAGATAATTTTCAAAAATTAGATATCCCGACAATACTATTTGAAGGTGGTCATTATCCAAATGATTATTATCGTAAAAAAACACGTAAATATTTTACCTTGTCATTAATTACTGCTTTACATTATGCTACTATAAAGAAAGAATGGGAGGCCGGATATGAATTATATGAAAAAATACCGAATAATTCTCCTTCATTTTATGACATAATATATCGAAATGTAAGATTATGTAAAGAAAAAAAGGAAACAGTTGATATAGCTATACAATACACTGAAAAAATTATTATGGGGGATGAAGAAATATCATTTGTTGCTAAAATAGAAGATATTGGAGATCTATCATTGATGAATGGTCATGAAGAAATCGATGCTCAAGGGAGATGTATACTAATTAAGGATTCTAAAGATAAATTTGCTAAAATTGGAATACAAGCTGATTTTAATTTAGATGAGTGGATTATACTTAATGGTAAAAAATTAGAAGAATTTGCTTAACTATATCAACTATTAATTCGTAATTATATAATTATTTTAAAATCGATCAACTTTTAACGACTTGGTTTATAATATCTTATAATGATTAAATATTTATATAATTTATTAATATTATCCTAATTTAGTATAAACATATCTTGATAAAATATTTTATTTGCTGAAGAGCTCATAATTTAATTGAATACCTACTTTATTGAACAAGGTAAGGCTCAATAAGAAAATTAGTAACTTTACAAAGTTGTTAATAAACATTACTGATGACAGAAAAAACGAATATATTACAGACAATAATTATCGGTTCCGGTCCTGCCGGTTACACTGCAGCAATTTATGCAGCGAGAGCTGAAATGAATCCTATAATTATAACTGGCCTTGAAGTTGGAGGCCAATTAACTACTACTACTGAGGTAGAAAATTTTCCGGGTTATCCTGATGGTATAACCGGACCGGAAATGATGACACAACTTCAAAAACAAGCTGAAAAATTTGGTACTACCATTAATATCGATACAGTAACAGAAGTACTATTTGGGCAAAATTTTGGAGATTTACACACTGTAAAAACAATATCAGGAAAAGAGTATAAAACAAAGACAGTAATAATAGCTACAGGTGCAAGCGCAAAATATTTAGGTAAGGAATTTGAAAAAAACTATAGAGGTGGTGGAGTTTCAGCATGTGCCACTTGTGATGGCTTTTTTTATAGAGGAAAAAATGTCGTAGTTGTAGGAGGAGGAGATACTGCCGCAGAGGAAGCTACTTACTTAGCTAAAATATGTAAAACTGTTTTTATGTTAGTACGTAAAGATTATCTCAAAGCTTCTAAAATTATGCAGGAAAGGGTTGATATGACTACTAATATTGTATTGATGTATAATACTGAATTAAAAGATATAAAAGGAGAAAACAATTTAGTTTCTCAGGCAATAGTTGTCGATAATCAAACAAAAGAAGAAAAAATATTGGATGTTGATGGAATATTTATTGCTATAGGACATAAACCAAACACTGAGATTTTTAAAGGAAAATTAGATATGGATGAAACAGGTTATTTACATATAAAACCTTTTAGTACGGAAACCAATATATCTGGCGTTTTTGCAGCAGGAGACGTTGCCGATAAACGTTATCGACAAGCGATTACAGCAGCCGGTGCCGGTTGCATGGCTGCTTTGGATGCAGAAAAATATCTTTCATCCTTAGAACATAATTAAGATTTTTTATTTACATCAATGATTCTATGAATTATAATTATCCAAGCAAGATTTTAGAACAAGCTGTTGAAGAAATTTCACAGCTTCCGGGAATTGGAAAAAGAACAGCATTACGTTTGGCTTTACATTTATTGGATATTCCTGAAATTCAAGCGGATAATTTATCAAAATCAATTTCTAGATTAGTACACGAAATCAAACATTGTAAACAATGCAATAATCTTTCCGATACCGATATTTGTACTATATGTGCAAATCTGTATCGCAATGAAAAAATTATATGTGTTGTCGAAGATGTGAGAGATGTAATGGCAATAGAGAGCACTCAACAATACAATGGAAAATATCATGTTTTGGGAGGGAGAATATCACCTATGGAAGGCGTTAGTGCATCAGATTTATGCATTAATCCATTAGTTGAAAGAGTTAAAGATCAAGGAATTGATGAAATTATATTTGCATTGAGTGCAACCATTGAGGGAGACACCACGATGTTTTATTTATATAAAATTTTGAATAATTCTCAAATTAAATTTACAGCGATAGCAAGAGGAATCGGTGTTGGAGACGAACTTGAATATACGGATGAATTAACATTAATACGTTCAATTCAAAATAGGGTTCCTTATAAACAAGGTCTAAAGTGAAAAAATTAATGAAAGAACTCTCAATTATTATCGTTAATTATAATGTTAAAGATTTTTTAGAAGATTGCATAAAGAGTTGCTTACTTGCTACTAAAAATATTGATGCTGAGATTATAGTAGTCGATAATAATTCACAAGATAGGAGTAAAGAATATATAACAAAGCATTTTTCTCAAATATTATGGATACAAAATTCAGAAAATTTAGGTTTTTCTAAGGCAAATAATATTGGAGTAAACCATTCCTCCGGAAAATATATTGTTTTATTAAATCCCGATACTCAAGTAGATACAGATATTTTTGAAAAAATAATTCCGTTTGCAGAAAATATAAAAAATTTTGGAGCATTGGGGGTAAGAATAGCTGATTTTAATAATTGTTATCGTCCTGAATCTAAGAGAAATATACCTAATCTTAAAAATACCTTTACTAAATTATTTACACAACTATTTTTTTTAAAATCAAGATTAAATTTTTCAGGATTGTATAATACCGATTTGGGTGAATATGAAATCGGTAAAGTTGAAATTTTAACAGGATGTTTTTTCTTTACGAAAAGGAAAACATATAATGAAGTAGGAGGGTTGGACGAATCTTATTTTATGTATGGAGAAGATATTGATTTAAGCTATTCCATTTTAATGCTAGGATATGATAATTATTATTATGGACAATCCACCCTTTTACATTATAAAGGAGCAGCTACGCACAAAGATAAAATATCTTATAAACGTTTTTATAATGCTATGGAAATCTTTGTTAAAAAATATCATAGTAAGCCTTATTTTTTTTATATTTTATTACTTTTTGGTGTAAAAATTAGATATTATTTAGCTTTAGTATTATTTAGGTTTGAAAAAAATTAAGAGAATTTTATAAATAAAAAATGCTCATTAATATATTAAATTGAAATATTTTAATGAGCATTCATTTTATATTTAATTCCTATTCTTTAAAAACTTTTAAATTTGATGAAAGTATAAAGATGCAAATTCCAAAAATACCAATTAATGCAAAGGAAAATCTCAGATTAAGTACATCTGAAATATAACCGATCATAGGAGGACCTAATAAAAAACCTATAAATCCAATACTCGATACTATAGTAAGAGCCATGCCTGTAGGGATTTTTGTTTTTTGTCCAGATAAGCTATAGATAGTAGGTATAATGCTTGATACTCCAAGTCCTATAATCATAAAAGATAAAGTAGTAACAATTAGATTAGGAAAGACAACTGATAATAATAGACCTAAAGATATTAATATACCGCTAGTTTGTACTATTTTCTGTCGTCCCCATTTTTGTATCGCATGATCGGCTATAAATCTTCCACTAGCCATCATAATCATAAAAGAAGTAAAACCAAGAGGCGCCCAATTTTTTGAAACTTTTACTATTTTTTCAAAATAAATTCCGCTCCAATCAAACATTGCTCCTTCAGAAGCCATACCACAAAATGCAGTTATCCCTAATAGAAACAGAAATTTTTCAGGTTTAATTTTTTCTTTTGTATCTTTTGAATTAGAAGCATTTTCAGAAACTCTTTTTTTATCAATTTGTAAATATCTGAAATTAAATAGTATCAATAAAGTTACTATAATAAATATAATTATAAAATGATGAAAAGGAGAAAGACCAAAATTTACCATTAAAAGCCCAACAAGAGAACCGGTAAATCCGGCTAAACTCCATCCTCCATGAAAAGATGACATAATTGATTTATTGTACAAATTTTCAACAAGTATGCCTTGAGTATTTACAGATATATTACAAAAATTGCCAAAAAATCCGAATAAAATTAAATTTCCAATTAAGATAAGTTCGCTTTGAGCTAATCCAATTGATATAAGTGCTAAAGCATAGCAAGGTAATGCAGCAATTAATATTTTTTTACTTCCAAACTTAGAAATTAAAAAGCCAGATAATGTCATTCCTAAGATTTGCCCAATAGGAAGCATTAATAATATTGTTCCCCAAGAAGCATCTCCCAATTTTAATAGATTTTTTATATCGGGTATTCGGCTAGCCCAGCTTGAAAAACAAATTCCTTGTGAAAAGTAAAATGCAAAAACCCCTAATCGTATTCTTTTAGGAGATATATTATTAGACTTAGAATTTATAGCATTAGTCATGTATAATATAAGTTTGATAATTTTGAAAAATTAGCTGCAAATGTAATTCTCATTATTATAAAATCAAATCATAAAGTTTTATTTTGAGTTTTTAGTTTTATGAAAGAGAATATAAATAAACTAATTAACATAATTTTAACATTTATGTTCTTTTTTAGATACATAATTTTGTGTTAAATTATAATCAATAAAACAATGAAAAAGACTTGTTTATTTTTAACTATATTAGCAGCTACTATAGGCTTTTCACAGAATCATCATTGGGGATATGAAGGAGATTCTTCACCGGAACATTGGGGAGAATTTGAAGAAGGAAAACAATGTGGTATTGGAAAATTTCAATCTCCCATTAACATTTCCCAATCTAAATTTAAAAAAGATTTATCACCAATATTATTCAATTACGGTTCAGGCGAAATAGAAGATATCGAAGACAATGGACATTCCTTACAATTTGACTTTAAATCAGGAAGTTCGATAACGTATAATAAGAAAGTATATTCATTGGTGCAATTTCATGCCCATGAAGAATCAGAACATACTGTAGATAGAGTAAGATATCCACTGGAATTACATTTTGTTCATAAAGCTAATGATGGATCTGTGTTAGTTATAGGAGTATTAGTTAAGGAAGGTGATATAAATTCATATTTTGAAAAATTAGAAGTTTTCAAATCCTTAAAAGGATTTGAAAAAATAGATACATCGATAAAATTTAATCCTGAAAATTTATATCCAAAAAATAAATCCTATTTTACTTATTTAGGATCATTAACAACACCTCCTTGTACAGAAAATGTAACTTGGATTATATTTAAAAATCCTATTACCATGACCAATGAAGAAATCGATGAAATAAAATATCACTTACCTAAAACTAATAATAGACCGCTTCAACCGTTAAATGGAAGAAGTATTTTTAATAATTAAAATATGACTTTTTATTAGATGTTTCCCTGATTATTTTATATTCAGGGATTTTTTTTTATAAAATATGAAAATCTGATATAATTATTATAATAATTTCAGTAAATAAATTAAATACGTAATTTTGCATCATGTTAAAAGAAATCAGGAAATCAGTAGCATTTCATACTATAGGATGTAAATTAAATTTTGCTGAAACATCAACGATAGCAAGACAATTAATTGAAGAAGGGTTTGTGAAAGTAACTTTTAATGAAAGAGCTGATGTTTATATAATTAATACATGTTCAGTAACTGATAACGCAGATAAAGAATGTAAGACTATTGTTAAACGGGCTTTACATCTAAATCCTGATGCTTTAATTTGTGTGATAGGCTGTTATGCTCAATTAAAACCTGATGAAATTAGTAAAATTGACGGGGTTGATTTAGTATTAGGAGCTAAGGAAAAGTTCAATATTCATAAATATATTTCAGATTTGAAGAAAGACTCTGATGTAAAAGTCCATTCATGTGAAATTGATCAGGCAGATTTTTTTGTAGGGTCCTATTCTTTAGGCGATAGGACTCGAGCATTTTTAAAAGTTCAGGATGGGTGTGATTATAAATGTACCTATTGTACTATACCATTAGCAAGAGGAATTTCAAGATCTGCTGAACTACAAAATATCATAAAACAAGCGGAAGAGATTGCTGATAAAAATATCAAAGAAATTGTACTTACGGGAGTTAATATTGGAGATTATGGAAAAGGAGAATTTGGAAATAAAAAACATCAGCATACTTTTTTAGAATTAGTACAGAATTTAGATCAGCTACAATCTATTGAGCGAATACGAATTTCCTCGATTGAGCCGAATTTGCTTAGAGATGAAATTATTGAGTATGTCTCTAAATCAAATATTTTCGTTCCTCATTTTCATATTCCATTACAATCCGGCTGTGATGATCTTTTGAAAAAAATGAAACGTAGATATTTAACTAACTTATATAGTGACAGAATTAATAAAATTCATTCCATAATACAGGATGCCTGCATAGGAGTTGATGTAATAGTAGGTTTTCCTGGCGAAACAGAAGAAAAGTTTCTTGAGACTTATAATTTTTTACAAAAGCTTCCTATAAGTTATTTACATGTCTTTACCTATTCAGAAAGAGATAATACTGAAGCTATACATATGGAAGAAAAAGTACCTTACTCTGAAAGAAAGAAAAGAAATAAAATGTTGAAAATATTATCCGAAAAAAAACGTCATGCTTTTTACGAATCTCAACTGGGCAAAATTAAAACGGTCCTTTGGGAACATGAAAATAAAAATGGAATGATGTACGGATATACTGAAAATTATGTACGAGTAAGCCAACCTTATAATCCCAATCTTGTGAATCAATTGGAAGAGGTTTATCTTGAAAAGCTTGATTCTTTAGGTAATGTTATAGTAAGATCGGCTATTGCTACTTATTAAATTGTAAATTACACAACTTTCTAATATAACCTAAAAATAACTTAGAATTTAGGAAAAAGATTTCATTTCGATATCTTCTGAAGAATCTTTGTAACCCAAGAAATATAATATACCATCTAAACCAATTGTAGATAAAGAATGATTGGCATTTTGTTTAACAGTTTGTTTAGCATGAAATGCAATTCCCAATCCGGCTATTGATAACATAGGCAAATCGTTAGCACCATCACCTACAGCAACAGTTTGCTGTATATCAATATTTTCGAAAGTTGAAATTAATTTTAAATACTCTGCTTTTTTCTTACCGTCAACAATATCTCCAATATAATTGCCGGTTAATTTTCCATCAATTATTTCCAGTTTGTTAGCAAATACATAATCAAAACCAAATTTTTCTTTAAGATAGTCTCCGAAATAAGTAAATCCACCGGAAATAATAGCGGTCTTAAATCCACTCTTTTTTAGTACTCCCATTAATCTCTCAAGACCATCAGTTATTGGTAGTTTTTCAGCAATTTCTTTTAAAACGGATTCATTCAATCCTTTTAAAAGCTTAATTCTTCTTTTAAAACTTTCGGAAAAATCGATATCACCATTCATGGCGGATTCGGTTATAGCTTTAACCTCTTTGCCTACTCCTGCTTTTTCTGCAAGTTCATCAATAACCTCGGTTTGTATTAAGGTAGAATCCATATCAAAACAAATCAAACGTCTCATTCTTCTATATCTATTCTCTTCTTGTAGAGCTATATCAATATTTAATTTTGAAGATAAGAACAAGAATTTATTTTGTATTTCCCTAATATTAGGTAAATTCCCCCTCACAGCAAATTCAAAACAAGTACGATCTATAATTCTATCTAAAGGAATACGTTGAGTTAATCGTATAATTCTCTCGATATTTAATTTAAAGTCGAGTAAAACATTTGATACTTCTGAAATATGCATTGCAGTAATGTCTTTTCCAAGAATATTTATAATATATCTATTTTTTCCTTGAACCTTAACCCAATTACTATATTCTTCCTTAGTAAGAGCATAAAATCTAACATTAATTTCAAGCTTATTTGCTTTAAATAGTATTTCTTTTAATATGTTTCCGGAATTGCCATTTTCCGACATAAATAATATGGCTAATGATAAAGAATGATGAATATTGGCTTGACCAATGTCAAGAATTTTTGCGTTATATTTTCCTAATATATGGGTTATTGCGGAAGTTATTCCGGGTTTATCAACTCCTGTAATGCTTACTTGAATAATTTCTGATGAGTTTTGCATGTAAAGAAATAAATTTATTATAAATGGTTATTATTATTTTAACATTTTCCAAAGATTAATCATTTGTTTAGCTTCTTTTACATCATGTACACGTAATATATGAGCGCCTTTCTGTAATGCATATAAGTTTAATGCTGATGTTCCTATTAATGCTTCTTCGACAGTTATTTCTAAACATTTATAAATCATACTTTTTCTTGACATTCCAATGTATAAAGGTAGATTAAATATTTTGAATTTATCAATGTTTTTGAGTAATTCGTAATTTTGTTCTAAAGTTTTACTAAATCCAAAACCTGGATCCAATAAGATATCATTTACACCAAATTTTTTAAGTTCACTAATTTTTTTTGAAAAGTAATAATTAATATCTAAAATCAAATTATTATATTCCGTAAAAGTTCCCATGGTTTGAGGAGTTCCTCTCATATGCATTAAAACATAAGGTACTTTTAATCTACCAACAGTTTCAAACATTTTTTCATCCATACTTCCTCCGGAAATGTCATTAATCATACTTACACCTTCATTAACGCTTTCTTCCGCAACCTTTGACCAAAATGTATCTATAGACAATTTTACAAAAGGAAATTTTTTTTTAATAGCTTTAATTACTGGTATAACTTGAGATAATTCATCTTCTTCAGACAAAAAACGTGAACCTGGACGTGTAGATTGACCGCCTATATCAATGAAATCAGCTTCTTCAGCAATTAATTCTTCCGTATGCTTTAAAGCTTTCTCTATAGTAGAATATTTACCACCATCATAAAAGGAATCTTCTGTAATATTGAGTATTCCGGCTACTTTAGGAATATTAAAATCTATTAAAGACCCATTAATGTTAATTGTCATAATATGTATTTGAGATTGTAAATTTAAAAAAATAAATAATGCAAGATATTTTACATTATCACATTGAAAAAATGAATAATAACTTATCCTATAACTTTTTTAAATTTATTTAAAATATTTTTATTTTATATTAAATTTTCTATAAATTTATCGCATAGTATTTTGTTTTTTTATAATTATTGCTAACAATAAAAAACAAAAGAGATAATATATTTATTTTATATGTGTGAATAATAATTTAACTTAATAAAAATTAGTTTATTATCATTTTAATTATATTTATTGTAATAAATTATTAAAGATAAAGACATATATTATTTTAAATTTTAGTTAAAATTTAGTATTAAAAAATTAAAAATATTTTTCAATTCATATTCACATTGGGATATTTATTCATGTGAATTCATAGTTTTAGAAAATTCAAATAATAAATTTTTTATTCTTAACAATATGGACATAGTGAAAAAAGATATTAATAATAAGAATATAATTTGGATAGATAATCTTCGTGCAATTTGTGCTATCGGAATTGTTTTATTACATGTTGCCGCTAAGATGAGTCGTAGTTATGATAAGGTTTCTGAAAATGATTGGTTGATATCAAATTTTTATATAAACTTAGCAAGATTCGGTGTACCTATTTTTATCATGATGACCGGATTATTATCATTGGGAAAGCAATATACATTTAAACATTTTACTAAAAAGTTTTCAAGAGTATTAGTTCCCTTTTTATTTTGGAGTTTTATCTATATTATTTTTAAAATATTAATTTTACATTTTAAAAATCATATAATTTTAAATTTTAATTTTGTTATTGAATATTCCTATTTAGAATTGGTTACGGGAGTAGCTTATCATATGTGGTATATTTATATGCTCTTGAGAATCTATTTATTACTTCCTCTTATCAATCAATGGATAATGGTAAGCAATCAGAAACAACAATTATGTTTCATGATTGTATGTTTTTTAGTATTATTTATTTTTTGTAAATTTTTTGATACTATATATCTATCCAATTATATAATGCGTTATGCTGAATTTCTCGGTTATTTGGTCTTAGGATATTATTTAGTGAGAAGAAAATATAAATATAATATTAAATATTATATCATTTCGTGTGTTATAATTTTTTTATTATCTTATTTATATATATGTTTTGATTCATATACTGCAACCATTAACTCAGGGGTATATACCGAACAATTTAAACCTTGGGATTTATTTCAGGCTCTTTCAGTATTTTTATTATTTTATCTCGTGCCTATATTTAATAAAAAAAATAAAATTTTATCTTTAATAAGTGAATACAGTTATGGAATTTACCTTATACATGTTTTAATTATTGGATTGTTTGACAATATAGGATTAGATGCTTTATCTTTTAATCCATTATTCTCTATACCTATAATCACTTTTTGTACATTAATTATTTCAATATTACTCTTATACATTTTAAATAAATTACCTCTAGGTAAATACATAGTTAAATAGTATTTTTGTACGTATAAAATAATAATGGAAAAAACATTAGAAGAATTTAATTTAATAATTTCAAACTGCAAGAAATTATTTGTAAATAAAATGATCGATTATGGACCCGCTTGGAGAATTTTGCGTTTACCTTCTTTAACTGATCAGATATTTATTAAGGCCAACAGAATTAGAACTATTCAGGAAAAAGGAGAACAAAAAATTTTGGAAGGAATTGAAGGAGAATTTTTAGCAATTGTTAACTATTCAATAATGGCTTTAATACAATTTGAAAAAGGTATTGCGGAACAACCCGATTTAAATTTAGAAGAAGCATCTGAATTATACGATAATATAACTAATCAAGCTAAAAATTTAATGATTCGTAAAAATCATGATTATGGAGAAGCATGGAGAGATATGCGTATAAGTTCAATAACCGATTTAATTTTGCAAAAATTATTACGTATCAAGCAAATAGAAGATAATAAAGGTAAAACCCTAGTTTCAGAAGGTTTAGATGCAAATTATTTTGATATTTTAAATTATGCAGTGTTTGCTTTAATTTTAAGTGAGGAAAACAAATAAAAATAGTTTAATGAAATTTATAAGTCAATTTTTCAGAATATTGGTTGGAATTATTTTCATAATTTCCGGTTTCGTTAAAACTATTGATCCAATTGGATTTTCTTATAAGTTGGAAGAATATTTTGGAGAAAGTGTTTTTAATATTCATTTTTTACAAAATTTAGCACTTCCATTATCCATATTTTTTGTTATCCTTGAGGTAATGTTAGGAGTGTTCTTACTTATAGGAATTTGGAAAAAATTCACTTTAAGCTTCTTATTATTTTTAATAATTTTCTTTACTTTTTTAACCTTTTATTCAGCTTATTTCAATAAAGTTACTGATTGCGGATGCTTTGGTGATGCCATAAAATTATCTCCATGGACATCCTTTGGCAAAGACATTATTCTTTTACTGTTGATAGTTATTTTAGTTTATGGGTCAAAGTATATACACCCGGTCTTTACTTTAAAAATAAATTGGATAATAATAGGGATATCTTTTATGATATGTATATGGACAGTATATCAGGGAATTGCACATCAACCGATAATAGATTTTAGACCTTACGCGGTTGGTAAGAATATTAAAGAAGGAATGAATGATGGAGAATTAGAAAAAAGCCTAATTATTTATACACTTAGAAATCTTAACACTCATAAAGAAAAAAGAATGAATTCAGATGAGTATATAAACTCAGGCATATGGAAAGATACTCTAAACTGGAAGATAAATGATACATCAGTCAAAATATTAAAAGAAGCCAAATTACCATCTGTACATGATTTTTCCATTGAGTGTTTAGGAGAAGATAAAACAGAAAATGTTTTAGATCAAGATAAAATAGTTGTAATTACTGTTCCTTTTGCAAAAAAACTAAGTATTATAGAACGGGCTAAATTGAGAAAAATCACATTTCAATTAAAAGAGAAAAAACTTAAATTTGTCATTTTAACAAATGATCCCACATATTTAAGTCCAATGGCTACTTGCATAATGGATCAAACAACTTTAAAAACTATTAGTAGAAGTTTTATAGGGATTATGATATTAAAAAAAGGAGTGGTCGTTGCCAAATTTAATATAAACGATTTTCCAACAATACAAGAAATAAAAGAATTATAAACTTAATTTACATACACATGAGAAAAAAAATAGTAGCAGGGAATTGGAAAATGAATAAAACATTGCCGGAAGCAAAAGCCTTATTAGCAGAAATAGATTCTTTCATACAATCCAATTCACCAAAATGTGAAGTTATCGTCGGAATTCCGTTTATATATTTGGAAAATGCAAAAGCTAACCATAAAAACTTGAATGTATACTCTGAAGATATTTCAGAACATAAATCAGGAGCATATACAGGAGAAATCTCAGCTGAAATGCTTAAATCTATTCAAGTTGATGGAGCCATTATTGGTCATTCTGAAAGAAGACAATACCATAATGAAACTGATGAACAAATAGGTGCTAAAGTTAAAATTGCTTTAGATAATGGATTAACACCAATATTTTGCAATGGTGAATTATTAGAAGAAAGAAAAGCAGGAAAACATTTCGACGTAGTAAAAAGGCAAACTGAAGTAGCTTTATTTAACTTAACAGCAGAAGAAATCATTAAAGTTGTTATTGCTTATGAACCAGTTTGGGCTATAGGAACAGGGGAAACAGCTACTCCGGAACAAGCTCAAGAAATTCATGCTTATATTCGTTCATTAATTGCAGATAAATATGGTAAAGAAGTTGCTGACTCAGTCTCAATCCTTTACGGAGGAAGTGTTAAACCGGCAAATGCAAAGGAAATTTTCTCAAAACCAGATGTTGATGGAGGATTGATTGGCGGTGCTTCTTTAAATGTAAATGACTTTGGATCCTTAATAAATACTTATAAAGAAATTTAATTTCATAAATAAATAGTTATATATAATGTAAAAACAGATTCATTTGTTGAATCTGTTTTTTATTTATTTTCATTTAATGCGTAACGTCTGAAGAACTAGTAAATTTCAATATTTTTTCATATATTTGTAAGTATTTTTTGAATTAAATTAACGATTAAAAATGAGTGAACAAAAATATACGGCAGATAGTATTCAAGCGCTGGAAGGTATTGAACATGTACGTATGCGCCCCTCCATGTACATTGGAGATGTTGGAGTTAGAGGACTACATCATTTAGTATATGAAGTAGTTGATAATTCTATTGATGAAGCTCTAGCTGGATATTGTGATACCATCAATGTAAGTATTGGAAAAGATAATTCTATTACAGTTAAAGATAACGGACGCGGAATTCCTGTTGATACTAATAAACAAACCGGATTGTCAGCATTAGAGTTAGTAATGACAAAAATAGGAGCCGGAGGAAAATTTGATAAAGATTCATATAAAGTATCCGGTGGATTGCATGGGGTAGGGGTATCTTGTGTGAACGCATTATCCACTGAACTTATTGCAACGGTAAATAGAGATGGAAAAAAATATCAACAAAAGTATTCTAAAGGAGTTGCTTTAACTTCAGTTGAAATAGTAGGAGTTTCTACTCATACGGGCACCACAGTAACATTTATTCCCGATAGTTCAATTTTCACTGAAACTATTTATAATTATGATACGTTAGCCACCCGTTTACGCGAACTCTCATTTCTTAATAAAGGGATAACTATAACTTTAACAGACGAAAGAGAAGTAGATGAAAACGGTGATACTAAAAAAGAAGTATTTTATTCTGAAAGAGGTCTTGAAGAGTTTGTTGAATTTATAGACGAAAACAGAGAACCCCTAATGGATGAAATTATTCATATGGAAGGAGAAATTGATGAAATTCCGGTTGAAGTAGCTATGAGATATAATACTTCATATACGGAAAACATTCATTCATATGTAAATAATATCAATACCCATGAAGGAGGAACTCATTTAACCGGATTTAGAAGAGCCTTAACACGAACATTGAAAAAATATGCAGATGAAAATATTAACTTAGCAAAGGAAAAGGTTGAAATTACCGGTGATGATTTTCGTGAAGGTCTAACTGCAGTGGTTTCCGTAAAAGTTATGGAACCTCAATTTGAAGGCCAAACTAAAACTAAGCTAGGAAATTCTGAAGTTAGTTCGGCAGTAGATAAAATAGTAGCAGAAATGTTAACTAATTATCTAGAAGAACATCCCAATGAAGCTAAACAAATTGTACAAAAAGTTCTTCTCGCAGCTAAAGCGCGTCAGGCTGCTAAAAAAGCTAGAGAATTAGTTCAGAGAAAATCTCCTTTAGGAGGAAGTGGTTTACCTGGGAAATTAGCTGATTGTTCTTCACGTAATGCAGAAGAAAGTGAATTATTTTTGGTCGAAGGGGATTCTGCAGGTGGAACTGCTAAACAAGGAAGAGATAGAAATTTTCAGGCTATTCTACCTTTAAGAGGTAAAATTCTTAATGTTGAAAAAGCGGTAAGTTATAAGGTTTTTGAAAGTGATGAAATAAAAAATATTTATACAGCTTTAGGAGTTTCTGTAGGAACAGAAGAAGATTCTAAAGAATTAAATCTTACTAAACTTCGCTATCATAAAGTAGTAATTATGACTGATGCGGATGTTGACGGTTCGCATATTACCACACTGATTTTAACATTCTTTTTTCGTTATATGAAAGAGATGATTGAGAAAGGATATATTTATATAGCTACTCCTCCATTGTATTTATTGAAAAAAGGAAATAAGGAATATTATGCGTGGGATGACAAACATAGGGAAGAAATAGCTGCTGAATTAGGTAATGCTCAAGGAAAAGGTTTTTCTGTTCAAAGGTATAAAGGGTTAGGAGAGATGAATGCTGAGCAGCTTTGGGATACAACTATGAATCCTGAAAAAAGAACTTTACGACAGGTTACAATTAATAACGCATCAGAAGCCGATCGTATTTTTTCAATGCTAATGGGAGATGATGTTCCTCCTCGTAGAGAATTCATTGAAAAAAATGCTGTGTATGCAAATATAGATGCTTAAAAATTGATTAATATAAATTATAAAAAGCCTATCTAAGGATAGGCTTTTATTTTTTTACAGTTTTTTTATGAATTATAAACTTCAGAATGTATTACCTTTATAATGTTTTGATTTTCTTTATCAAGTTCTATTTCCCGTAATGACATTAATTTCATAGGATAACTTTTTCCATCTCCATGATATGAGGGTTGTTTATATTCAATGGTATCCCACAATTTAAAACCTAATCGTTCATAAAAAACGATACGTCTTTCGTCCCAATGTGAAGTGGGAGGTTCTACTTCTAAAACAATAGGTAATGAAATTTTTTCAATGAAAAGATTTATAACTTTACTTCCATAGCCAATACGTCTAAATTCAGGTAAAATGGCAAAATGTTCTACAAAAATAAAATCTCTTAATTTCCAATAATTAAAAAATCCTATTCTTTCATTTTCTTTAATACATAATAATATTTTAAATTTATCTCTATTATCTTCATAAAGATTTAACATTTGATCAATAGGTCTTCTTTCTTCAATAGGAAATGAGTTCAAATATATATTTTGTAAAAACATAATTTCACTTTGATCTAAAAGATTTAGTTTTTCAAGTTTCATTTAATGATGGAATTAAGCTTATAAAAAAATATTTATTTAAAAATTTCACGAATATTATATATATATTAATGATTGTCAAAATAATTTGGTGATTTTATGTCATTTTCATCATTGATATCTTGATCTATACCATTAATTTCTTCTTCATCATGTTGATTACTAGATATATTTATTTTATTCTCATTATGATTCAAATTTTCATTAGAATCATCAGATAAGACTTTACCTTCTAATAAGTCCAGTGAATTTTGAAATCCCTGTATGACCATACTTTGAGATATAAGCTCTTTATCAATTTCAAGATTTCTGTTTTTTAGAGTTTGAATTTCACCCTCATTTATAATGATTCTATCTTTAATTTTATTAATATTTTCACGTTCTTTATCCGAAATATCTTGATTTGATTTTAAACTAACTTTTTTATAATCTTCTTGCAAAGTTTTTTCTAAAGCAAAAATTTTATCAGAATTTCGTATTTTATCTTTATTGAGTTTAATACTGTAACTTTTCGCATAGGTAAGATCATCAAGTGTACATGACTTTTGTACATCTAATTTAAAATTTTCAAGAACAGGAATTGCAATATCTTTTTCAGAAATATTTGAATTAATATATGTATTTGACATGTCTTGAAAAGATGTAAATACAGTCATAGTTTTGTTATCATTATATTCATAAGCAAAATTTCCAATCCAACTTTCTCCAGATGGTGAAAATTTAATATCAGAACCGTAAACCTTATTTATGACACCTCCTTTAATTTTACCTCCTTGCTTTTTAATAAAATTTTTCCAAGTATTTATGAGTACATCTTTATTACAAATAGGTATTGAAAAGCTTAAAGATTCCATTATCTTATTTTTTTCAGTGTAAGAGGATTCCTCAATATTTTGGGCTTGAGAAAGAGTGCTATATATAAAACCTAAAATTAAAATTGATATTTTTTTCATTTATCTAAAGATTTAATATAATGGGCGGCAATTTCATTTCCCGAACTAACGGATTTCATAGCCCATTGTATTTTTAAATTAATTTTTTCATTTTCACTTAATTGCCAATTTAAAGTACTATTTTCCAATTTATTTCTCATTTCATAAAAACAAATTCCTGCGGCTACTGATACATTTAAACTTTCAGTAAAACCTTTCATAGGAATTTTAACACATAAATCGGCAAAATTTAGAGTTTCTTCATTAATTCCTTTAAACTCGGTACCAAAAATTAATGCAGTAGGTTGAGAAATAGAAAAATCTTGTATATCTATAGCATTTACTTCAGGTGAAATCGCTACTAATTGATATCCCATTGCTTTAATCTCTTTTAAAGTTTCGATATTCGAAGATTTATATGATATATCTATCCATTTATCAGCACCTCTTGCAACAGCACTTTCCGGTTTAAATTCATTTCTTTTTTCTAAGGCAATTAATGATTGAAATCCAAAAGCTTCCATGCTTCTTACAATTGCACCTGCATTACGGAATTGAAATATATCTTCAATAATGGGTAGTATATAATTAGTTCTATAATTAACTAAATTTTCAATTTTTTCATATTTTTCTTTCGATATATGACCGGCTAAATAATTATATAAGTCTAAATTTTTTTGGAATTCATTTGAAATCATGTTTCAAAAATAATAATTAAAGCTGTTAATATTTTCATAAATTGCATTTTAAACTCATAATTATAGATGAAACGAAAGATTTTATTAATTTATACAGGAGGTACAATTGGGATGATTAAAGAATATGGTTCCGAAACATTAAAACCATTTAATTTTAATGCACTTATAAAGCATATTCCGGAGATTAAGCTTATCGATGCTGAAATAGATATTCATGTTTTTGAAAATCCCATAGATTCCTCAGATATTGATATAAGTAATTGGATATTTCTAGGTAATATACTCGAAAATTCATATAATAATTATGATGGATTTGTTATTTTACATGGAACTGATACAATGTCTTATACAGCGTCAATGATGAGTTTTATGCTTCAAGGTTTACAAAAGCCTGTAATATTCACGGGCTCTCAACTTCCTATTGGAGAATTGAGAACAGATGCAAAAGAAAATTTAATAACATCTATTTATTATGCAGCTTTGTATGAAAAAAATAGTCCGATTATAAAAGAAGTATGTATTTATTTTGAATATAAATTATATAGAGCTAATAGAACAACCAAATTTTCAGCTGAACATTTTGATGCGTTTATTTCTCCTAATTATCATATATTAGGTGAATCAGGAGTAAATCTTAATGTTTTTAAAGAATATCTTTTAACACTTAATTCTAAAAAATTTATAGTTGATAAAAATATTAATAATAAGATAGATATCTATACTTTCTTTCCAGGTAAAAATAGTAAATTATTAAATAAAATTATTTTTGATAGCGATGTTGAAGGAATAATTTTAAGAACTTATGGCTCTGGTAATATACCTTCAGATAAAGAAACTTTATATACTATTTCAAAAGCAAGAGAAATAGGAAAAGAAATTGTAGTCATAACACAATGCATTAGAGGTTGTGTAAATTTTGGCAAATATTATAATAGCCTTATTTTTAAAGAGCTAGGGGTTATATCTGGATATGACATAACTATAGAAGCAGCAACAACTAAACTTATGTGGCTACTTGGTAAAGATATAAGAGATAAAAGACTAAAAAATCACTTTGAAAATAGTTATTCAGGTGAAATTACTAATAAAAAATAATTATAATTTATAAATATTGATTCTTATAATATTTAAATATAAATATATTTTTATTATTGAATTCTGTTATTTAATACTCTTGTATCTTATAACTATTTTTTATGTATATCCCCATTCATATTTAATATAAGTTTATATTATTTAGAAAAAGTAAAAATAAGACACACCAATATTGGATGTATTATGGATTTTTAACCATTTTCCATCTTTCGAATAATAATTATTATTTTTGTAAATATCATTAAGTCCAAAATTATATCGTACACCTATTTCATGTTTTCTTAAAAAACTGATTCCACCACCAACTCCGGCTGAAATATCAAGTTTAGAAACCCCACCGTACCATTTTTTATCTAAAAGTTTATTTTTTTGACTTATAAGATATCCTAACTGAGGTCCAGCTTCGATAAAAAATTCATGAGTATCTCTACCTCTACAACAAGGTGGAAAGAAAAAATCTGAAAAATAAAATTTAATCATTAATGGTACATTAATATATGTCTGGTAAAATTTTACATTCATATCTTTACCATCTTTTTCACCTTGTTCAGAATAAACGATTTCAGGTTTAAAAAACCAATTGTCATTGTAATCATTTAATGGTATTTGAGCAAATAAACCAACTGCTGGAGCAAAAGCACGAGTTTCAGAGTTTTTATGCACATTTCTGACATTGGTAAATTGTAAACTTCCTTTTACACCAAATTGTACTTGAGATTTCAACGTAGAAAAACTTAATATAAAAGTTACTACATAAATAATCGGTAAATTTTTTATCATTTTAATATATATTATAATTATGAGTATAACCTATAAACTATGTAATTCATAATATTAATTAGCGCAAATATAATGATTAGTTTTTATTTATAAATAAAGAAAATAAAAAAAAGGGAAATTTGCTCAATAAATATAATTTTTTGTAACAAATGACAATAATTTTACTAAATTATTGATCTTTTTTTATTTAATTTATTAAAATTCATAAGTTAAAATAATTAAAATTAAATAATTATTTTATATTAAAATACATTATCTAATAAAATATTTAAATTATACTTCTTTCAAAAAGTTAATATTTGTCAAATAAATCATTAAAAATTTTAATCATTTCTTTGAAACTTTATATAATTTTATATTATTCATTAAGATTAAAATTTATAATTAACAATATAAAATTAAAATAATTTTTTTTATTATAAAAGAAAAAAATCATATTTATTTAAAAAATGTAAGATATAGATAAAATTAAATAAATTATTGTTATAAAAATAAGATTAATTATGTTATAATTTTAAATTTTATATAATGTTTTCTTAAATTTTGTACTAAATGTTTCTAAATAATTTTATATAAATTATAATATTATCAAATTAATTAATAATAATATCAATATAAATAATTAAATTTTTTATATATTATTTTTATATATGAAAATTTCATTAATAGAATGTATATTTGATATATATTATTAATATTATAGATTATTTTTTTAAATACTGTATATTATTAATATTAATTTTGATTAATTAAATATTTTTTTTTACCTTTAAAAAAATTAACACTAAAAAAATAGCTATGAAATTCAAAAGATTTTTATCAATTCTTAATTTAGAAAATTCTTTATTGTTGATTACTTTATCATTACTCTATAATCTTGTTAAAATGCTAAAAAAGGTTACTTCATAAACTAGATAACCCTTTTAAATAAAAAATATCCATTTTAATTATATTTATTTAAAATTCATAATTAAAATTTACTCTAAATTTTTTATAAATAATATAAAATTAATTTAAATTTTGCTTATGTTTAATAATGAAATTAAGAATTATTGCTTTATATACTAAGAATATAAAATTAATTTATAATAATTAATGTGCAACATGATTAATTAAAATAAATTTTTATCAAAAAAATTGATAATGAATTTATTGAATTAATATGATCCTTTTTTGATATGGATATTCCATATACTAAAATATAGTATAAATTTTAAAATATAATATATTAATATTTTATTTTAAAAGATACATAATAATTTTTAAAATATTATAATTTATGTAATTTGATATAAATAATCTACCAATATAATTTACCTTTTATAATTTATAAATCGATAAAATAATGAGTTATTGATCAATAATTTAATTGCGGTTTTAAATAAATAAGGCTTTTACTGTCTCTATTTCTTGGCGAATGCATCATCTGATAGAACACATTTATTACAGGCTGCTTATGATTTATTACTTTCATTTACATTCTTATTGAACAGCACCTATTATTAATTCCAGATATTTTATTTGGTCTTGAAAATTATGATTTGATTTGCTTAGATAATATCGATCAGATAGCAGTTTATCACTAATGAATAGAGGCAATATTTGATCTGTTTAATCATTTATTAGAAAATTTCCAAGCTAAGTTATTAATCACAGCTAATAATTCGCCTAAACAAATTCCCTTTAATCTTACTGATTTAGCTTCACGTTTGGAATGGGGACAAAGTCTATCAGTTGAAAGAGTTAACTGATGAAGATAAATTAAGTGCGCTACAATTATGTGGTTTTGATTTATCAACTGATGTTGAGTTATTTCTTTTAAAAAGAGTTGAGCGTGATGTGATATACAATCTTTATTTGATATGCTTAATATATTAGATAAAGACACTATCGCTTAACAAGAAAAACTAACTATTTCTTTTATAAAAACATTCTTTAATTTATAACAAAACTATATGGCTTAATGAATAATAAACCGAAAGCGATTGTCTTTTTTGATTTAGATGGGACATTACTTACTAGTGGTATTCAATAGGCTGATAGTACTGTGGCAGCTGTGGCAGCTTTACATAAATTACGCGCTAATCATATAATACCTAGTCATAGCGACAGGCAGATCTGTATTTGAAGTGAAACATATTATGCATAGAACAGGTATTGATTTTATTATTGGTATGAATGGGCAGTCACTAATTTATTAGGGGAAATCAATATTTACTAATAATATTGATCCACAGGTTTAAGATTGTTAAAAATATGCTGATATTAGAAAATAAACATCTTTGTAATTTAAGAGAGACTTACTCAATTCACTGTATACGATTTAGTAGGATTAGTTGTTTTATGTAATCAAAGAAAAACATTAGTATTTATTCTTATAACTCACTGTTTTCAAAAATTATTATGCCCACATACAACGCTTTTACAAATGTGGTTATAACCTTAATGAAGTATATAATTTTTAATAATACCAGACCATGCCGATAATTTTAGGTTAATTCATCTTGACAATATTCACTTAGTTGTTGTAATTCAGAGCTCTTTCGGCCAATGTCCTGTGGTTTGATATAACCATTTTAAAACTCGTTTGGCATAGGAACGATCATTAAGATATGAAAATAGCGTATAAAATAGTAACAGGAGTAAAGGAATAATTTGTGCTCCGGATATTATCCATAAAAAACCATTCATTATAAAATCAAACTCTTTAATTGGATATATAATTATCTGTAATAATAAAAATGCAATTGGGGCAAAAATAGTATAAAAATACCAATTACGTAATAACGTTTTCGCTTTTTGTTTACTTATCCAAATACAATGAGGAATTAAATAGCTTGAACCATCGGTATGATTAATAATCCCATGTATTTTGTTATTTTCAAATATTAAACTGAGTTTATCTCCTGATGCAATAAACGTCGGATGGCCAAAAGAATAAACAACCGGTATATGATCATTATCTAAAGCAAGTTCATCGAAAAATAGTCTAACACCGCTAAAATCAAATAATATTTTCCTTCGTTCCGATCGATAAATTAATTGTCTATCTATATTAGTTGCAATTCCTTCATATACAGGTAAGTCTGTTGATGAACAATTAACGGTTTTACGATGTTCTAAAAACGAGGTTTTCATAAAACTAAGATCGCCTTTTTTTAATTTATGATATCGCTGACGTAAAAAAAATTGTTTAGGTAAAACCAAATTTATTAAACGAAATAGCGTTGAACAAATACACCATATCAAAATTAGAAACAACCCAGTGGCTAAAAATAGTGTTATAAATTGAAGATCCAGCCAAAATCCTATCAAGATCAAAAATGGTAAAATTAATGTAGAAGGATGAGGGAAAGCACAATGTAATTTATTACGAATAGCCAAGTCTCCTTTCCATGAAACTAACCAGTGGAGCCAAAAAGTGCCATCATTAAGTGCGTGAGAAGCAATATGGATAACATCGCCTTCATCTAATTTATCTAAGACACTTACATCGATAAATTGGTTTTTATAAAAAAAATAAGTTCCCTCATTGGTAATAATACGATAACAATCAGTAAAGTTATAAGGAATGCAGTCATATCGATAAAATCTAGAAGTAATAAATTGGAAATTATATCTCATTTTGTGTTCATAGTCTTATAGTTATCAATCCACTTATTTGCTGGTTTATCAATGTATCAGCATTAATCGTATGCTGGAGTTTTCTCGTTCAAATAATGGTATTCCATTAGCTTTTTATAATGATCACTTGATGCGAATTTCAATATCAGGAGAGGCAGCGAAAAAATTTTATGATTATTTGAAACAAGCTATTCCTCAATTTTAGGATAAAATTCATCTTCATAAGCCAATTCATATGCTACTCTTGATCTGTGAAAATGGAGAGCAATCTATCAAGATTTTTTTCCTGAACTCACCTTTATACGAAATACACCGTATTGTGTTGATATATTTAATACTAGAGGTTCAAAAGCATTTGATATTACAAAATGCCAATTTGTATGGTATTTCCTAATCATATGCATTTGGAGACAGATTAAACGATATTGAAATTTTTAAAATGGTAGATCATCCCATAGCGATGGCTAATGTGGAAGCACCTTTGAAATTTGAAAGAGCATATTCAATTAAGTACTGCTGATTATTAACCAAAATGGCATGGCTATAGGTTTATAACAGCTAGGGCTCATTTAATTATAATATTTGTTTTGTTAATCGTGTAGTCAATAAATAACAGAAAACACGATTAACAATTAAAAGAAAAATAGATTTATTATAAATTTATTTTGGTTCTTCACCATACTGATTAGAACCGGGTGTTGATTCTAAGTTTAATGAAACAATCCATACGATTACTGGAGCGAAAAGACATAGTAAGCACCACTTACCAGAGTATCCAGCATCATGTAAGCGACGAACATTAAATGATAATGTGGATAAGAAATATCCTGCCAAAATTGCCCAGCACACTATCGTTCCTAAAAATTCAATCGCACGAGTAAGTAATGCACCTAAAATAATAGCTATTATAAATAATATAGAATTAATTATTATAAAAAAGCCAAATGCACGTTTGCTTTCGCGCCCTGTATAACAAAAAATATTTTTGTAACCATGCAGCAATGTTTTAAAAGCATAAGAATTAAGTAATTTTTCTTTCATTAGTTTATCTATTTTTTTTAATTTCGGTATATCACAAAAACCCGCTATTAAAGCGGGTTTGATTATCGTTTTTTTGCAGAGAGGATGGGATTCGAACCCACGATACGGTTACCCGTATACTACCTTTCCAGGGTAGCCTCTTCAACCACTCGAGCACCTCTCTTTATAATTGAAGCGCAAATATAGAAATATTTTTAAATTGAACCAAGCATAAAGCTAAACTTTCTAAAAATTTTAAAATTAACCAATAACGATTTAATGAAAAAACAACTAAGAGAATAACTTAGTTGTTTTTTCATATTTATATATAAGAATGATTTACATATTAACTGTACATATCATCAATTAGTAATTTGAATTTTTCCAATACAATTTTTCGTCTAATTTTTAAAGTAGGAGTAATTTCTCCCAAATCCATATTAAAATCCATAGGGAGCAAATGGAATTTTTTAATCTTTTCAAATCCTGCCAAATGTTCTTGCATTTGATTAATTCTATTAGTAAAAAGCTCTTTTATTTTTTGATTGATTAAAAGTTCTTCTAAAGAATTAAAATGAATGTTTAATTTACTTGCAAAAAGTTTTAGAGCTTCAAAATTCGGTACTAATAAAGCAGTTACATAAGGCTTATTATCACCAACAAGTACAGCTTTCTCAATTAAAGTATCATTGGTCAATAAATTTTCAATAGGTTGGGGACAAATATATTTTCCATTGGAAGTTTTCATTAAATCTTTGATACGATCTATAATTATCAAATTACCGTTTTCATCAAATTTTCCAGCATCTCCGGTTCTAAACCAACCATCAGCAGTAAATGCTTCTTTTGTTTCTTTTTCCTTATTATAATATCCCTTGAAAACACCATATCCTTTAATGAGAATTTCATTTTCTTCACCAATGCATATTTGAACACCTGTCATAGGCTTTCCAACAGAATTATATTCATAATTATTTAGTGGAAATGCGGCCACCGTAGCAGTTGTTTCAGTTAGTCCATATCCTACACGTAGTTGAATTCCAATAGAATCAAAAAATTCAGTAATTTCAGGACTTATTGATGCGCCACCTACCGGAATGAACCATAAATTTCCACCGAGTCGTTTTTTTATTTTTTTAAAGAAAATAGTATCTACTATTTTATATTTAACAGCTAATAATAAAGGGATTTTTATATTTTTTCTTTTCAAGTCAGCATAATTTCGACCTATAGTTAAGGCAGAATTAAATATTTTTTTAAGAAGCTTAGGACTTTTTTTTATTTTTTCATTAACTGAAATATAAATTTTTTGAAAAAAACGAGGAACCGTACACATAGTAGTTGGTCTTACTTCCGTAAGAAATTTAGTAATTTCTTTTGGATTTTCACAAAAGCTTAATTGACCTCCACTAGAAAGTACGAATGAACTCCAACATTTTTCGAAAACATGGCTTAAAGGTAAAAAAACCAAAGAGTTTTCATTTTTTGGAGTAAATCCATAGAAATTTTTATGCGCATTACAGGTCTCAATAAAATTACCGTGGGAAAGCATAACACCTTTAGGTTCTCCAGTCGTTCCAGACGTATAAATTATGGATGCAATATCATCCATATTTTTAGATTTAATTTCACATTCAGTAGAATGATCTTTTATCAATTCATAAAAATGATAAGAATATTTACTTTTTAAATCGATAATATTTTTAGCTACTAAAATATGTTCAAGGGAATTGGATTTTGAATAAATTTCAAGACAATTAGAATACTGTTTTTCATTACCAGCAAAAATAATTTTTACATTAGCTTCTTTAATAATATATTCCGCTTGTTCAGATGTAAGGGTTGCAAAAATTGGAACAGTTATTCCTCCGATATTTAATATTGCTAAATCTAGAATCACCCATTGCGGCATATTATCAGCATATATAGCTATCTTATCATCAGGTTTAGCACCCAAAGATTTTAATGCATTAGCAGTTTGTTTTACTAAATTAGTAAATTCTTGCCAAGAGTAAGATTTCCATTCGTGATTTTCTTTATAATTTAAGGCTACTTTAGATGATAACACTTTGTTATCAAGTATGATTTGCGAAAAATTCATATTTAATTTTTTGTTATCGAAATTTAAAATCAATTATATTAATAAATTTTCGAAAAGTAAATTTATGAATTTTATAATTATTTTGAAATTAAGATATGTTAATAATTTCAAAAATTATCTAAGTTTTGGCTAGGTTTAGTAATAATATGTATTTTTATATCCTAAAAAATAGTAAAAAATGGTGTCAGGAATTGTAAATACCTTTATCCAATGGTATATAAAAAAAAGGGTTAAACAAATGGAAGTTTTCATAAATAATCCTGAAGATATCCAAAATGCCGTACTAAGTGCTCTTTTATATAAGGCAAAAGATACAGAATATGGAAAAAAATGTAAATTTAAATCTATTACTTCCTACAAGGATTTCAAGGAACAGATTCCCTTGGTGCATTATGAAGATTTCGAGCCTTATATAACACGAGCCAGAAAAGGGGAGAAGAATGTTATTTGGCCCGGTCAAATTAAATGGTTTGCTAAATCCTCAGGTACAACCAATGCCAAAAGCAAATTTATTCCTATTACAGAAGATAGTTTACAAGAATGTCACTATAAAGCAGGTAAAGATTTGTTTTCCGTGTATGCATATCACAATCCGAAAACTAAAATTTTTGAATGCAAAAATCTTAGATTGGGAGGTACTAGAGAAAATTATTCCGGATTTGATTCAAAATATGGTGATCTATCAGCAGTGTTAATTGATAATCTACCCTTTTGGGCAGAGTGGAAAAGTACACCCAATAAAGAAGTTTCTTTATTAAAAGAGTGGGAAATAAAATTACCGGCAATTGTTGAACAGGTAATAAAACAGGATGTAGGAAGTTTTACCGGAGTTCCTTCCTGGATGATGGTTTTATTAAGAAAAGTATTAGAAGCTACGCAAAAAATATATATTGACGAAATATGGCCGAACGTTGAATGTTTTTTTCATGGAGGGATTAGTTTTTCTCCCTATGTTGAGCAATATGCATCAATAATTTCAAAACCCATTAATTATTATGAAATCTATAATGCATCGGAAGGTTATTTCGCCATGCAAGATACTAATGATTGTAAAGATATGCTCCTAATGCTTGACTATGGTATATTTTATGAGTTTATTCCCATGGATGAGTTTTATTCTGATTATCCATCTATTATCTCTTTAGAAGATGTACAACTAAATACAAACTATGCTCTGGTTATAACAACCAATGGAGGATTATGGCGTTATATTATTGGAGATACAGTAAAATTTGTATCAAAACACCCATATCGAATACGAGTAACTGGAAGAACTAAATTTTATATAAATGCTTTTGGAGAAGAATTAATGGTAGAGAATGCTGAAAAGGCTTTGAAGCAAGCAGAAAAAGAAACTCATGCAATAATTTCAGAATATACAGCCGGGCCTATATTCATGAAAGGAAAAGAAAAAGGTTCTCATGAATGGATAATTGAATTTACGCAGCAGCCGACTTCTCTTGAAAAATTTACGGAAATTTTAGATAGAGAGTTGCAATTGTTGAATTCCGATTATGAAGCCAAAAGATATAATGATATGACTTTGACTATGCCGAAAGTACATATTGCGAGGTCCAATCTTTTTTATGATTGGATGAAGCAAAGAGGAAAACTGGGTGGACAAAATAAAATTCCACGATTAGCCAATGACAGAGAATATCTGGATTCACTGCTGAAACTTGACGATAAATAACGTAAAAATTTTACTAATGAGACAATTATTTTTAATTTTAAGTACTAACATTATTCTGCTCTCATGTTCAACAAAAAAAAATGCTGATATTATGGTAGGTAATGATAAGGATGACCATGGGTGCATAGGTTCTGCAGGATATCAATGGTCACAAACCAAGAAAACATGTATTCGTCCTTTCGAGCAAGGAACTAAATTAAATGCTGTGTCTTCTTCATCGACTTTTGCCGCCTATATACTGGTGAAAGGAGATGTAATTGAAGTTTTTGCAGCAGAAATTAAAGGTTCTTTAATTCTAAAAAAAATAGGAACGAATGAATGGAAAAATAAAAATTGGGAAATAAATAAAATAAATAAAATTTATTACTTAGATAAAGATGGAAAAACTCTTTACAAGGGTAAATAGAATTAACAATGATTTTAATTAATGTATACAAAGAAATTTTATAAACTTTATATACAAAAATTTCCGAATGTACATTTACTTCAGTATGTTAAAGATAAATTATTTATATATAAAGATTATTTTCTAAATTATATAGATAAATCAAAGAAAAAGCTAATTATAAAGGAATTTTGAAAATTATTATAAATTTCTTAAATTAATTAATAATCGTATAAAATTATAGGATGAGTCAGTCACCTTTAGCAGAAAGAATGCGTCCGAAAACCCTTAAGGACTATCAATACCAATCTCATTTGATAGGAAAAGATGGGCCCATAAGAAGAATGATAGATAGTGGAAATTTAGCTTCTATGATTTTTTGGGGACCTCCGGGTACCGGAAAAACTACTCTTGCAGAAATCATTGCTTCCGAATCTAAAAGAGAGTATTATACCTTAAGTGCTGTAAGTTCGGGAGTAAAAGAAGTAAGAGAAGTAATCGAGAAGGCTAAAAATCAAAATTTATTTACGGGAAAAAGCCCTATTTTATTTATTGATGAAATACATCGTTTTAATAAGTCTCAACAAGACAGCCTGTTACAAGCTGTAGAAAAGGGATGGATAGTCTTAGTCGGTGCAACAACTGAAAATCCGAGTTTTGAAGTAGTTTCCGCATTATTATCTCGCTGTCAGGTTTATACACTTTACCATTTAGATAAAAATGCTTTGTCAAATTTATTACATAGAGCAATTACTGAAGATGAAATTTTATCTAAAAAGAATATAATTATTGATGAAGAGGAAGCATTGTTCCAATATTCAGGAGGAGATGCAAGAAAATTGTTGAACAGTTTGGATTTAGTAGTGCAACAATTTAATGATCAGGAAGAAATACATATCAACAACGAAGAAATAAAAAAAGTCATACAAGAAAATATGGCTTTATATGATAAAGATGGTGAACAGCATTACGATATAATTTCAGCATTTATAAAATCTATACGGGGTTCAGATCCTAATGCAGCCGTCTATTGGCTGGCGAGAATGTTGGAAGGAGGGGAGGATATCAAATTTATAGCTAGAAGGATGGTTATTTCAGCATCGGAAGATATAGGCATGGCAAATCCAACTGCCTTAATATTAGCAAACAATACATTTCAGGCCATTGCTGTCATTGGGAATCCGGAAGCAAGAATTTTATTAAGTCAATGTGCCGTATATTTAGCAACCTCTCCCAAATCTAATGCTTCTTATTTAGCCATTAATTCGGCTTTATCCTATGTAAAGAAAACGGGAAATCTATCTGTTCCTCTTCATTTAAGAAATGCACCTACCCAATTAATGAAAGAATTAAATTATGGATCGGGTTATAAATATTCTCATGATTATCCTGGAAATTTTGCTTATCAAGAATTTTTACCGGATGAAGCCTCTCATGAAACTTTTTATCAGCCGGGTAATAATTCCAGAGAAAATAAACTTAGAGATTATTTAAGGAATCTATGGATGGATAAATATGATTTTTAATTAAATTTTTACTAAATCTATTATAATTCTTAAGAAGATTATTACTAGTGAAATTTAAATTCTTACCTTAATAGATTTCATTTCAAATAACAATTTTAAATACATCATTTATCCATATTTATTAAAAGTAATTTATCTGATAAATTATGAATAGAGCGAAAGCGTATTTTTTTTCATAATGATTTTTTTAGTAAGATATGTGTATTTTTGTATAGGAAATCTTAATAACAAATATGTCGTTAGAACTTCAGTTAAAAACACTACCCAACAAACCTGGTATTTACCAATTTTTTGATGAAAATCAAAAGATTTTATACGTAGGAAAAGCTAAAAATCTTAAAAAAAGGGTTTCCTCTTATTTTAATAAAGACCATATAGGTAAAACTAAGGTTTTGGTATCAAAAATTAGGAATTTAAAAATTACTGTTGTGGATACTGAATATGATGCTTTGTTATTGGAAAACAATCTAATAAAAGAATATCAGCCTCGATATAATATCCGTTTAAAAGATGATAAGACTTATCCTTGTATATGTATTAAAAAAGAACCATTTCCAAGAATATTTCTTACCAGGAAAATTATTCATGATGGATCGGAATATTACGGACCTTATAGCTCTGTAATAGTTGCAAAAGCCTTGTTAGAGCTTATTAAAAGTATTTATCCTTTACGAAGCTGTAATTTAGATCTATCTAAGGAAAAAATTCAAGCTCATAGATATACGGTTTGTCTTGAATACCATATTCATAATTGCTTAGGTCCGTGTGAGGAAAATCAAACGCTGGATGATTATTTAGAAAATATTAAAGAAATTAGGGATATCATCAAAGGAAATATATCGGAACCTTTAGCTTCTTTACGAAATAAAATGATGAAGTATTCTCAGAAAATGGAATACGAAAAAGCGCAGCAAATCAAGGAGAAGTTAGATCTATTGGAAAAATATCAGGCAAAATCAACCGTTATTTCTCCAGTTATTTCCAATGTTGACGTTTTTGGAATAACTTCAGACGAATCTGCTGCTTATATCAATTATTTTAAAATTGTGAAAGGAAGAATAATTCAATCCTATACTACTGAAATTAAAAAACTTTTAGAAGAGACAGAAGAAGAAATATTGCAAAAATGCATCATAGATATACGGGAAAAATTTAACTCAGCATCCAAAAATATTTATATACCTTTTCCTATAAATTTGAAAATACCAGAAGTAAAATTAATAATACCTAAGATAGGCGATAAAAAGAAAATTTTAGATTTATCTGAAAGAAATGCAAAAGAATACAGATTGGAAAAACTAAAACAGGTAAAAATAGTAGATCCTGAACGCCATTCCAATCGCATTATGGCGGAAATGAAAACACTTTTACATCTTCCAGAAGAACCACGTTTAATTGAAGGCTTTGATAATTCAAATATACAGGGAACGAATCCTGTTTCCGCCTGTGTCGTCTTTAGGAATGGAAAACCAAGTAAAAAGGAATACCGCATTTTTAATGTTAAAACTGTTGAAGGTCCCAATGATTTTGCTACGATGGAGGAGGTAATTTATAGAAGATATAAAAGACAGTTAGATGAAAATAATGAGCTTCCTCAACTAATACTCATTGATGGAGGTAAAGGTCAACTAAGTTCAGCGTATAAATCATTAGAATTATTAGGTTTAGCTGGAAAAATTCCTATTATTGGAATTGCAAAGAGATTAGAAGAGCTTTATTTTCCTCATGATCCAATTCCTTTGTATTTAGATAAGACGTCTGAGACCTTAAAAGTACTTCAAAAAGTACGAGATGAAGCTCACAGATATGGAATTACCAGACACAGGAATAAAAGAAGTAAAAAAACTTTTACTACTGAATTGGAAACAATTTCCGGTATCGGAAAAAAAACCATTGAAATACTCTTAAGTCATTTCAAATCCGTTTCTGCTATAAAACAGGCAAACGAGAATGAAATTAAAAAACTTATTGGCGATAAAAGAACTTCAATCATTCTAGATTATTTTAATACTGAAAATTAAATTCTTGTAATAATTATAGCTATAAAAAGTTAACCATTGAAATTTTATAATATAATTCAAAGATAATAGTATTTTTGCCTATTATTTTAAATACAATCTTTATGAATTATACTATCTGTTCTAAAATCAGTTTACTGTTTGTTTTTATAGTGAGCTTTCAATTTGCAAATTGTCAAAAAAAATCTTCATACAATTTAGTACTCTTACATTCTGTAAAAAAAATTCTTACAGCTAGTACCGACCAAAGTTTTTCTGTATTGAAAGATACTGGGTCTTTTTTAATCAATAACAGCTTAGAGGAAGCTCTTCCCGACGAACTCAAACAAATTAATTCGAAACTTGAATCTTTAGGATTAACCGGTTTAGTTGAAAAAGAAAAACAAAATATAGGAAAAGCTGCTCAAGAAGTTGTTCCTTTAATAAAACCGATTATCAATTCAGCCATAAAAGAAATTAAACCATTAGATGCTGCAAAAATACTAGCAGGAGGAAAAGGAGCAGCTACACAATATTTGAAAAAGAAAACAGAAGCTAAACTTATTGCTGCTATACAACCTAAAGTTGAAAACGAAATGAATTCCAGTGGCATAAGTACTTTGATCAATACAGCTTTAAATGATCAAAGATTACAAAATGCAATAGCTTTACTTACGGGAAACAATTCTTCTTCTAATACGTATACGAGTAAATCAATAGGGGAATATGCGACACGTCAAATTGTAAATGGATTCTTTAAGGTTGCTGAAGATTATGAAATAAAAAATTCAGATCTTACCCAAGATCGTATAAAATCTCTTGTAAAATAATTTTTTATACCCTTGTATATAAAATGATTATATATTTAAAATTAAGGTAAATAATTTGAACAGAAAAATTATTATTAAAAAATAAATAAAAAAGCCATTCATATTTGAATGGCTTTTTTATTTATCCAATGGTTAATTATTTAATCATTTCATAGCTACGTTTTATAAAATCGGTAAGCTCTTTCCCTTTTAATATATTTTGAGAAAGTTTAGCCAAATCTAATGCTTGTTTAATAATAGAAGCTTTCTCTTCTTTATTATCTTTTTTTAAGATTTCAGTAGCTAGAGGATTATTTGTGTTGATAACAAGATTGTAAGTTTCTGGAAAATTACCCATCATACCAAACATGCCTCCACCCACTTGCTGCATATCCTTCATTCTACGCATAAATTCTGGTTGGGTCAAAATAAATGGCGCATCGTCTTTGCTAAGATTTTCCAAAGAAATGGTATAGGTTTTAGAATCTATGGTTTCTTCTAATTCTTTTTTAAGAGTTTCTTTTTCTTCATCTGTTAAAACAGAAACCGTATTTTCATCTTTTTTAATGAGATTATTGATATGATCAGCATCTACACGAACAAAAGAAATATTTTCTTTAGAAGTTTCCAATTTTTGAATTAAGTGAGGAACAATAGGAGAATCCAAAAGTAGAACTTCATATCCTTTTTGCTTAGCAGTCTGGATGTATTGATCCTGCTCATCTAAATTTGAGGCATATAAAATCACTAATTTACCATCCTTATCAGTTTGGTGATCTTTAATCTTATTTTTTAATTCGTCAAATGTGTAATAGGTATGGTCTACAGTCGGATAGAGAGCAAATTTATCAGATTTTTCATAGAATTTTTCTTCAGAAATCATTCCATATTCGATGACAATTTTAATATCATTCCATTTCTTTTCAAAATCTTCACGATTTTCATTAATCAATGAAACCATTTTATCGGCTACTTTCTTAGTGATGTACGAAGATATTTTCTTTACTGCACCATCAGCCTGTAAATACGAACGTGATACATTTAATGGAATATCCGGGGAATCAATAACTCCTCTTAATAACATTAAGAAATCAGGAACGATTCCTTTCACTTCATCTGTAACGAATACTTGATTTTGATATAATTGAATTTTATCTTTATCTAAATTTAAGTTGTTAGCTAATTTAGGAAAAAATAAAATTCCTGTTAAATGAAATGGATAGTCTACATTTAAATGAATGTAAAATAAAGGTTCATCAAATTGCATTGGGTATAGCTCATGATAAAACGCTTTATAATCCTCATCTTTCAACTCAGAAGGAGATTTAGTCCATGCCGGCGTTGGATTATTTATAATATCATCTACGATAACTTTTTCAGGCTTAGCATCCTTATCGGCACCTTCAGGTAAAGGCAACGTTTCTTCCTTAGTTCCAAATTTAATCGGAATAGGCATAAAACGATTATATTTTAATAGAAGTTCACGAATTTTATACTCCTCTAAGAATTCAGAAGAATCTTCAGCAATATGTAAGATTATTTCTGTTCCGCGATCTTTTTTATCAGAAGGACCTAAATCAAATTCCGGGCTTCCGTCGCATACCCATTGTACAGCAGGGGCATCCGTATAAGATTTAGTAATAATTTCAACCTTATCGGATACCATAAAAGCAGAATAGAAACCAAGACCGAAATGTCCTATGATTCCTTCTTTTTCTGCATCTTTATGTTTTGAAATGAAATCCTCAGCTCCTGAAAAAGCAACTTCGTTAATATATTTTTGAACTTCTTCTTCAGTCATACCGATCCCTTGATCAATAATATGAAGGGTTTTATCTTCTTTATTTATTTTTATTTCAATAATTGGGCTGCCATATTCTACTTTGGTTTCACCTATGTTAGATAAATGTTTAAGTTTTAATGTGGCATCTGTAGCATTTGATACGAGCTCACGTAAAAATATTTCGTGATCGTTGTATAAAAACTTTTTTATCAGCGGAAAAATGTTTTCTACCGATACATTAATATTTCCTTTTGCCATATATAAATATTATTATTTTAGATTTTTTATTGATTATTGCAGAAAAATCAAAAAAAGTACCAAGGAAATTCTAATGACAAAATGACGGTAATAAAGCAAAAAAGTAATCTTTATTCTTAAAATTTATTTAAATAGAAATTTAGTTCTTACAATTTTTCAAAATTAAAATAATAACTAATTTTACTTGTTACAGAAAATATTATAAATTAATGAAAAAAATATCAGTACGAAAAGCTGTAAAAACAGATTGTTCAAGAATTATGGGATTAATTCATGAGTTGGCAGATTATGAAAAAGCACCGGAACAGGTTACAGTAAGTAGAGAACATTTTGAGGAAAGTGGTTTTGGTAATCAACCGGTTTGGTGGGCATTTGTGGCGCAAGACGATGAAACCCGATCTATTGTCGGATTCGCTTTATATTATATTCGATATTCAACTTGGAAAGGACAACGCTTATATTTAGAAGATCTTTTTGTTTCTCGGGAATGGAGAGGAAGGGGAATAGGAAGCCAACTTTTTGATGCTTTACTAAAAGAAATGAGAGATAAAAAGTTTAATGGTATGGTTTGGCAAGTGTTGGAATGGAATGAATCTGCTATAGAATTTTATAAAAAATACAATACAGATTTTGATTCGGAATGGATCAATTGCAGTATCGAAAATACTAATTCTTAATTGATAGAATGAATATTTTAATTAGATTAAAATTCTATAATTTATAAAATTTTCCTATAAAATGATGTAAGTTTATTCATCAATATTTTAAGAAAGATTTGCAAATGATTGAAAAATTTTATTAAAATAAACTATTAATTTAGGGAATTGCAGGTTAAAAGCGCGATATTTTTTGAATTTTATTATATTTGTAAGATTTATAAATTTTCATATAAAGTTTTAAATAAAAAAATAGTTATCAATTTAAATGTAAGGAAATTAAGTAATATAGCTTCCATATTCTATATAATTACGAACAAGTTAATAATTAATTTTGAAAAATTTAAAGTCTGAAAGAACCAAGAAAGAATTAAAAAGAGGTTTATCCAATCGACATATTCAACTTATAGCTTTAGGGGGCTCAATAGGGACAGGATTATTTTTAGGAATAGGTCCTGCAGCGGTAATGGCCGGGCCTTCAGCAATTCTAGGCTATACCATTGCCGGTTTTATAGCTTTTATGATTATGAGACAATTGGGAGAGATGGTTGTAGATGAACCGGTTTCGGGAAGTTTTAGCCATTTTGCCAATAAATATTGGGGGCCTTTTGCCGGATTCGCCTCAGGCTGGAACTATTGGTTATTATACACCTTAGTTAGTATGACAGAATTGACCGCCATTGGAACTTATATACAATTTTGGTGGCCTGAAATTCCATTATGGGCTTCCAGTTTATTTTTCTTTGTGGTTATTAATTTAATAAATTTATCCAATGTAAAGATATATGGAGAAGCAGAGTTTTGGTTCTCAATTATAAAAGTGATTGCCATTATTGCCATGATTGTATTCGGTAGCTATTTACTTATTAGCGGTACGGGTGGACCTAATTCTTCAATAAAGAATTTATGGAATGATGGGGGATTTTTTCCTAAAGGCTTATTTACACCTGATGGAGCAGGCAGCTATCAAGGATTATTCGCTTCTATGGCTTTTATTATGTTTTCTTTCGGTGGATTAGAACTTATCGGTATTACTGCTTCCGAAGCGGAAAATCCCGAAATAACCATTCCAAAAGCAACCAATCAGGTAATTTATAGAATTCTAATTTTTTATACTGGTGCATTAATCATTTTATTTTCTCTTTCACCATGGAGAGAAATTACTACCGGAAGTAGTCCTTTTGTAACCATTTTTGATACACTTAATGGTTTCAGCTTTTCGATTTTGGGCCATACATTTTATTTTACCAGTATTATCGCCAATGTATTAAATGTAGTGGTTCTTACTGCAGCACTTTCTGTTTATAACAGTAGTGTATATAGTAACAGCCGAATGTTATACGGCTTGTCTGTACAGGGAAATGCTCCGAAGTTTTTATCAAAACTCAATTCCAATCATGTACCCGTAATGGCTATCTTGGTTTCAGCTTTATTTGCAGCTGTTTGTGTTATCATTAATAAACTGATGCCTAAGGAAGCTCTTAATTATTTAATGTCTTTAGTGGTTTCATCACTTATTATTAACTGGATTATTATTAGTTTAACTCATTTCTATTTTAAGAAAAGCAAAAATAAAGAGGGAATTTATAATACCAAATTTCCTTCTCTATGGTATCCGTTTGGTAACATTCTTTGTTTATTATTCTTAGTTGGTATTTTACCAATTATGTGGATGACAGGAATGGAATTATCCATTGAGCTCATTCCGGTTTGGTTATTTGTTTTATATTTTTGCTATCGATTTCCAAAATATAAATGGATATTATTAATTATCTTCCTTGTTTATTTTGCTTGGAGGATTTTAACAATGTTTTATTAATCTAATTAATCTAAACTATTTTCAAATCACCATTTTCGCTTTAGAAAATTTAAAAAAGTCATTGCATAATCAAGAAAATAAGATTGTTGACTTAATCAATTGTATATCTAGGATGTAATTTTTATTAAGAAAATCGATTTTCTTGCTTACTGATTAAACCCAATCATTTTTTTCTCAATAAGATATGTAAAAACGTTCTGTAAAATTATTTTTTAGGAACGAGAAAGCTTTTCTAACGCGAATTGTATCATTTTATCTATAGAAGAATAGGGGTCTTTACTGAATGTACCGGCATACCTATTTGCAACAATCGTGTTTAGCGATAAGGCCCTGTGTCCCATAAGTTTTGATAATCCGTAAATGGCTGAAGTTTCCATCTCAAAATTGGTAATTCTATGATTTTTATATTGGAATTGAGATAGTTTTTCATTCATTTTTTCGTCATCTAAATTCAATCGTAAAATTCTTCCTTGAGGCCCGTAAAATCCAATGGCGGTAGCAGTAATTCCGGTTACAACGGACGAATTTTCACACATAAGAGCTAGTAATTCTTCCGATCCATCCACTACGTAAGGTGTAGCTCTTTTTTTATTCCACCCGGTCTGAGAAGTAAACGCTTGAGCAATTTCATTGGTATAAAATTTTTCCGTTCCCATGTAAAAACTCATTAAACCGTCAAATCCCAACCCTTTATTGGAAGCAACCATAGTATCCACAGGTATATCTGCTTGTAAAGAACCAGAGGTTCCTAATCTAACAAAAGTCAGTTGGGTTGATTCAGTTTTTATTTTTTTATTAACCAAATCTATATTAGCTAAGGCATCTAACTCATTAATTACTATATCTATATTGTCAGTACCCATACCTGTGGAAATAACGGTTAGTCTTTTACCGTTTAGCCATCCTGTATGTGTTACAATTTCGCGTTTTTGAGATTTAACTTCTATGGTATCGAAATATTGAGAAACCTTGGGTACGCGATCCGGATCTCCAACCAGGATTATTGTATCAGCCAATTCTTCGGGTCTGATATTACAATGATATATACTTCCGTTAGGATTTAAAACTAATTCTGAACTTGACAATTTTGTAGCCATAAATGGTATGGTTTTATGATAGATTTTATACTTTTTTATCCTCCGACACGTTTTATGGAAAATCCTTTTTCTTTTAAAATATCCATAATTTTATCTCGGTAATTCCCTTGGATTACGATAGTATCATCTTTTACTGAACCACCAACGCCTAATTTGGATTTGATTTCTTTTGCCAGACTTTTTAAATCTTCATCTGAACCATTGTAATTTTCCAAAATTGTAACCGGTTTTCCGTTTCTTCCTTTTTTTTCGTATTTACAAACGATTGGGTCATCCTGCATAAACAGTTCATTTTCCGATTGTGAAGACGATACTTCTTCTTCAAATTTATGATCGGGAAATATTTTTTTTAGCTGATCTTGTAAATCCATGATATAGATTGAGTATTGGTTACGAATTTAGGAATTTTTTAATTTCTAATCTTTATTGTATTCAAGAATAGCTAATATTTTTACTACTTATGATAAGATTGTTTGTTATGCCGGATAGATTTTTTAATAAGGAAATTTTAATTTATTTTTGATAGGTATCTAAATTAATAATGTAAATGATAACGATTAGAAAAATTTATTTGGCTGATTTGGATGTTCTTCAGGATATAAGCATTAAAACATTTGTCGAAACTTTCGGAAGTTCAAATACGAAAGAGAATATGAATATTTATGTGCATAATAGTTTTAATAATCTACAAATGGAATCGGAACTTACCAATCCTGATTCAGAATTTTATTTTGCTGAAGCGGGAAATAAAGTGATTGGATATTTAAAAATTAATTTTGGAACAGCCCAAACTGAGAGTAAGGATTATAATAGTTTGGAAATTGAAAGGATTTATGTCTTGAATGCTTATCAGAAACAAAGGGTAGGACAGCAGTTATTTGAAAAAGCTCTTGCCATAGCTGAAGAGAAAAGATGTAGCTATATATGGTTGGGTGTTTGGGAAAAAAATGCTAAAGCTCTACATTTTTATAAGAAAAACGGATTTGTTGAATTTGATCAACATATTTTTGTATTAGGGGATGATAAACAAACGGATATTATGATGAAATTAGAGATAAAGAAGTGATTTAACAAACTTATTATATATTGCTTTTATTAGATATAATTTTTTTTAAATATTGAATTATATTATTTTATTACTAAAAATTAGGAATTTGTTTAATTAAATATTTTTTTGTCTTGTAAAATTCTATGCATTCTTGAATATTAATATATCGATGAAATTAACTCTTAAAATGAAGTAACAAAATTTCAAAAAAATAAAAACTTGCTCTCGCTCAAATATTTATTTTTCAATCTTCTTTATTTTAAATATTGATTTTTTTTACAAAAAAAATACTATTTATATAGTATAAATAGTATTAAAAAAAATTTCTTATTTCTTATTTAGTTTTTATAACCGTATCTATATCTAATCTGGATTTTGGAGTTATAGAAGGTTGATTGGTATCATTAGGATCTCTATATCCGATCGCTACAGCAAAAAGTGTGGAATAATCTTCTAATTTCAGGATTTCATCATATTTTTTGTTATCAATACCTTCCATCGGGGTGCTGTCAATACCTAAACTGGCACAAGCACTCATAAAGAACCCTAAAGATAAATATACTTGTTTTTGAAACCATGATTTTATCTCAAAATCTGATTGTGATTTTATTACTTGGTTATAGTAACCAATATTGCCTTCCGGTAAGTAAGCGAGTATATCTTTTTCAAATTTTTTGATATTATTAAGAGCGGTGAAAACAATTAAATGGCTACATTCTTTAATTTTACTTTCGTTAAATTCTGAGGCCTGAGACAACTGACTTTTAAGGGATTCTTCAGATATAAAAATGAATTCCCAAGGTTGACTATTAATAGAGGAGGGGCTAAGACGCAATATTTCTTTTAATTTTTGAATGTTTTCTTCAGATACTTTTTTTGAAGAATCGTATTTTTTTGTAGTATACCTGTTTTTTGCTAATTCCAAAAAATACATGTTCTATAATTTTATAATTATTATTTAATTGATTACTAAGTTATAAAGATTTAGTGAATTACTAAAATTAGGGTGGAGTTTTAGAATAATTTTCATCTAAGATTCTAATTATTCTAAAAATTTTAAATAATTGAACGTGTTATTTTAAATTTTCTTTAAAAAAGTTTTCAATCTTATCAAAGGGAATGCTACTGATTTTATCGTATAAATCGACATGAACAGCGTTTGGAATAATTAATAATTCTTTAGGTTCTGAGGCAGATTTATATGCATCTTCGCTGAAATATCGAGAATGTGCGTTTTCTCCCGCTATTAAAAGAATTGGACGTGGCGATATTTCTGTAATATAGGTCAATATTGGCATATTCATAAATGACAACGGATTGGTGGCATTCCAGGAGCCGGTTGAATTTAAGGAACGTGCATGATATCCTCTAGAAGTACGGTAATATTCGTAATAATCTTTAATAAATTGTGGTTCATCTCCTTTTAACTTTTCAGGATTTATTAATTCTCCGGCATGAAATAAACCCGATTCGGCGTCTTTCCAACGTTGTTCTCCCAATTTTTCCAATATTTTTGTGCGTTCTTCTTTAGTCATTTTATCATAGTAACCTTTTGCCATTACTCTGGACATATCATACATACTGGTAGTAACGACAGCTTTTATTCGTTTATCTACGGCAGCAGCATTAAGAGCGAAACCTGCCCACCCGCAAATTCCAATAATACCGATTTGATTTCTATCTACTATTTTCTGAATTCCAAGGAAATCTACAGCCGAACTAAAATCTTCCGTATTGATATCCGGAGAAGCAACATTACGAGGGTTTCCTCCACTCTCTCCTGTAAAAGAGGGGTCGAAAGCCAGGGTTACAAAACCTCTTTCAGCCAATTGATTTGCATATAAACCAGATGATTGTTCTTTGACAGCTCCAAAGGGGCCGCAAATGGCTAATGCCGGAAAAGGTTTATTGTTATGCTTTTTGGGAACATAGAGATCGCCGGTAAGAGTTATTCCATATCGATTTTTAAAAGTTATTTTTTGTCTTGTAACTTTATCGCTTAAGTCAAAAGTATACTTTTCAATGGTTTTCATTTTTTCTTGATTTTTTTTAGATTGTGATATAACTAATGTGAATAAAAATATTGATAAAACTGTTATAATATTTTTCATTGTTTGGCTAATTAAAATTTATTTAACTTAATTTTTATATAACTTTTTTTATTATAGGTGATATAATTAATAATTATTGTAGACAAAAGTAAAATTTGAATTTCTTTTTTATTTTGCTGTAAAGTTCATTTTGTTTTTCTGAAGAGCTCAATTTTTAGGAGATTTTTTTAAAATATATATGCTTTAGGAGAGAGGAAACTATAAATTATCTTTTTTTATGTATGATTTGAGTATGAAATACAGGGTATTGGACTTTTTTATGTATTTTAATTATTTAAATTGCCTAAAAAAGCAATTTTTAAATTTATATTAGCATATAATTAAAAAAATAATTAATTAAATTAGATAAATTAATATTATTTTATTAAATTTGTAAAAAATTTAAATAAACTATTATATGAAAAATTTCTTATTATTTTCAATACTTTCTATTTTATTAATATCTTGTTCAAATCCATTAAATAAAAAATTTAATGATAAAAATTTTGATAAAGATATGGCTGCTATTATTGAAAGTAAAAAATTAAATAAAGAAGATGAAGAATTATTGCTAGGATGGGTTTTATTAAATGGATTTGAAATGGCTTCAGGAAAAACCTATAAACAAATTTTAAATGAAGCTAAAAATTATACTAAAAAAGAAAAAGATAAAGAAGAAGAAAAAAATAAGTAGAAAGAGCGGATAAACTAAAAAATATTTAGTTATCTCAGTATACGAGTATAATTATATAAATCTTGATCATGTTTTTAAATATTCTTTCTAAAATAAAGAGAATAAATAAATTTCAGGAATTAATTTTTATAATTTGTTAAAAGACGTGATAGGTGTGTGAAATATGAAGTTAATATTACTGATAATAAATTGCTCCAAATGAATTATTAAAGGAAGATATATCCATATAAAGCAGATAAAAGCAGATAAATTTAATTAATAAGATACTGAACAAGGAGAATCTAGTTTTCAAAATTTAAAAAAAAGAAGCCTTTATAGAGAAAATTGTTTTTTCTGTTAGTTCTGAGTTAACCATGCAATGAATTATAACCAAATATTTATTCTAATTAGACCTGATCTATATTTGATCAGGTTTTTTTATTATTGTTAATAGATATTAAATCTATTAAATTAGATAAGCAAAGGTATAAAATTTTACGACAAAGCTAAAAATTTAATTTTTTTATAATGTTCTTGCATTATGTTACATAGCTTTGAGCTATTTAAATTAAAAAAGAGTAGGAGAGGAATTTTATTATATTGACCCATTAAATAAGCCCTGAGTTTCTAAGGTTATATGTTATATTATTTGCATCTAGAATTACTTTTATTAATCTTCTTTAAATAAATTTAATTGATTTTCTTGACCCTTTTTAATATATTTATAAAGTTTTCCTTCTTCAGTTTCTTTTGGTATATCATTTTTAAAGTAATAATTTACTCTTGTAACATCGTATTGGTAATTTATTACAATACCTTCATTATTTATTTTTTGTTTAATTATTAGATGACATTCAATAGAAAAACCATTTATAAATTCAATTTCTTTATTTTCCACTGAATTTTTAAATTCATCGGATTTCATATTGAATGATATTACTTCATCATTATAATATCCCATCCATTTATAATTTTGTTTTTTTAAAACAGGGGCTATAATTTCAATTTTAGCATTTTCTACTTCAAAAGTTTCTATATTATCTGATGCTAATATAAAATTATTAAAATCCTTTTTTTCTATAAAACCTTCGGCTGCTTGGATATTTTTATCTTTATCTACTACAGAAAAAGAAATTTTTTCAATTTTAGGATATTTTTCTAAAGTCTCATAAAAGTTTGATTTTCTTTTTTTTATGTATGTACTAGATTCAATTGATTCAATATATTCACCTTTATTTTGTTTTAAATCTTCATTTTCAAGTATTAATTTTTCTTTTAGAAGATCATTAATTTCTTTATCTTCATAAAGTTTCTCATTTTCAAGTCTTAAATTTTCATTTTTAAGATTAATCATTTCTTTATTTTCATAAAGTATCTCATTTTCAAGTCTTAAATTTTCTTTTTTAAGATTAATCATTTCTTTATCTTCAGAAAGTTTCTCAATAGATTTTGTTAAAATAATAACTATGAGAGTAGTAACGATAGATGAAGTTATTGTTCCTTTCTTATTTTCTTTTTTTAAAACTATTTTCAACCATTTTTTGAGACCTCCTTCTCCAATAGGTTCTGTTTCAATATTAATATCTATAGATAAAAGTTTAGCGACTTCTTTTATTATAGTTAGTACCTCATACTCACATTTATTCTGAATATTTGCATCCATAGAATGAGTATCATCATTAAACCAATAATGTATTTCTAATATATTAGAGCTTATTAAGTTTAGTTTATTAATTTCACTCATATTTCAAATATTTATAATATCATTACTTCATTCTATCAAAAATATCTTTCATAAGTTGTTTTTCTCTTTTTAGTTTTCTGATAAAAGTTTTTTACTTTTTATCAATCAACCTCTCCAACTTTTCAATCATTTCTTTTTGTTGTTGAAGCATACGTTCATAAAGCTCCACCATTTTATCAAGTGGATTAAAGTTTGGCGAATTATTAATTATACTAGCGAATTGAGGGTTCGAATGGTCGTGATTGTTAAATGTATTAGCTATAACATTAATAGCTGAATTTTCATCAAAATTTTTGATGGCTTCCACAGGAACTTTTAAGAATCCGGCAATTTTTTCTAACACTTTATCGTCTAATGTTTCTTTAGATTCATAATCTGATATAGAAGATTGGGAAACTCCCATATCAAAAGCCAACGTTTCCTGTTTTATACCTAATATTTCACGAAAACGTTTAATATTTCTACCTTGATGTATCTTTCTGGATGTTGTCTTATCTATAGTCATAAGGCAAATGTACTAATTTATCTTTGGGCTAATATACAAAAAAGTGAAATAAAATATAAGATAAAAAACCAGTGATGTTTGGTGAAAAATCAGTTTGTAAAATTGAATATCGGGCAGGGTAGAACTTCCTTTGCAGAAAGAAAAAATCAGAAATATATGGAAGTTCGTAAATATAAAAGCAAAGCCAAAATACGTATTATAAAGGTATATGAGAGGGATTTTAAAAGAGCCAGTTTCCGTTATATATCTTTTCCGGAAATACGTATGGCAGGCAAGTGGTTGCAGGATTCGGGTTTCAGAACCGGAGACCAAATAGTAATCAAGCATAGTAAAAAAAGAATTGTTATTACTAAGGCTTGAATGGTTAAATATTATGTAAAATAGGAAATAGCTTTTTCATTCTTTTAAAAGTAGAGGAATTATTATTTTTTATGTATTCACAAATTAATTAATTCATTTGTTTTGAGACAAATGCCTAGCATTCTTGAACTCCTTAAAAATTTATTAAAGAAGTGAAAAAAAGAAACAAAAAATTCAAGAAAAATAAAAACTCGCTATCGCTCAAACATTTATTTTTCGTCATGTTTTCAAATTAAAAATATAATAAAGCACCTTAAAAGTCATTTAAAAAATAAAATTTCTTTTCTCAGGTGTTGGCTAAAAAAATTAAATATCACAGCTGACCGTGCGTGGAATTTAATTTGTGTAGAAAAATTCGAAGCGTAATTTTCTGCTTTTAAATACTGTAAATTTTTTAAACAAAACGAGTTGGCTACGCGATTACTTATATATAATGGCAAATTATAGGAAAACTAATATAATCTGTATTTGTCTTAGAAAAGTTGTATTTAATAGAAATCAGTAACTTTTGCGCAGACATAATATGACATTATAGGAAAATCTTTTAATTCTGCCAGAATTCTGAAATGTTTAATTTTCCTATAATGTTCTTGCATTATGTTACATAGCTTTGAGCTATTTAATTTAAAAAAGGGGAGGGGAAAAGAAACCTAAAAGATTATATTATTTATTATAATTCAAAATTGATTTTGAATAAACTAAATATTGTTGTAAAACAAAATCTAACCTAAAATTAATAGCATCACGCTTTTTAACAAATTTATCTCTTAAAATATTTATTTTTGAAATTTCTTCTTGTTTATTTCCGATTTCATTTTGGGTATATATAAACTCTAAAAACATATCAATATAACAATCTTGAATCTCAATAATTAAATTTACCAATTTTAATATATCTTCGTTTCTAATCATTAAATTAATATTAGCAGATGCTAATAATACATTACTAAATTCTTTTCTAATAGAATTAAAATCATTTATATTTTCTTCAAATTCTCTATATTTTAATAATACATTCAATCCTAAGGTAACTATATGATTTTTGTAAATATAAACTTGATTATAAAAATTAATTATAACTTTTCTCTGTTCTTCTAATATAGCTTGCTCGTTATTAAATTTTTAATTTATAACATGTTCTACTTCTTTTTGGTTCTTTGTTATTTCTGCAATATCTTCTTTAGTAGCTACATTTTTAAATTTCTGTACTAAATAAGCTCCAATACCTGCACCTATTGCAGATATTAAAAAAGTAAATAAGTAATTTTCTATCATAGCTTTATCGATTTTTTAGTTCACTTATCATTGCCCTTAAAATTTTATTTATGAATTCTGAAAGCTTAAAATTTACTTTTTCTATGTGATTATAAAAACGTTCAAAAGCAATATATGTAGCAAAAGATTGAAGTACAGATTTATCTATATTTATATTTTTAAAGAGAGGAAAATTATTAAAATTGTAAATATTTATTAATATTAGTAACAAAAAATAAGAAAAATAAATAATTGCTTTTATATTATTTTCAGAAAGTATATATAGAGTTATTTTTTTTGAACTAAATGTATTAGCGTTAGTAAAATGAAAGCTATATATTAAGTGCAAAATATTAGTTCTAAATAAAATAGAAATTATGACATAAAGAGTTATATATAAATAAACAAATAATTCATAATTTATATTTGGGTATTGTAGTATAAAATATGTAATGAATATAATTGCTGGTATAAAATTACAGATACTAAAATATAGTAATAAGGAAAATTGAAATCTCGTTATAGGATCGAAAAATCTCACATAAATAAATAATAGATCCAATGGAAATTCAATTATTCTACATATTTTACTAAAAACTTTGCTATTGTATTTGTAGCTTATTTTTCTTAATGTAATAGTAATAATTAAATAAGAAAAAAAAGATATAACAGTATAAAGTATTGTACTCAAAAATTTATCTTCAGGTATTATACTCAATATGAAAATAAATATAAATAAAGGTAAATTAAGAGTAAATAAAAAGATTAAACTATATATATTTTTTTTCATTAACATACCTAATTTATATAGATGCTCTATATTATCTTTTAAGTTTCGCTATTTATTTGCTGATAGATTGCCCCTCAGCATTGCCTATTTCCTTGATTGACTGCATTAAAAATATAGTAAATTATTTATCTCAAAAATCTTTATCACTTCATCTTATCCAGAATATCCTTCATAAGTTGGGTTTTCTCTTTTTCGCTTTCCAATAAACGTTCAAAAAGTTCCATTACTTTATCAACTGGATTAAAAGTACAATGTGGATTTATTGCATTTAAGGTAGATGTATCATTACTTGTAAAGGTATTTGCAATAATATTCACCGCCTGTTCTTCATCAAAATTTTTAATTGCTTCTGTAGGAACTTTTAAAAATCCGGCAATTTTTTCCAATACTTTATCGTCTAATGTTTCTTTAGATTCATAATCTGATATAGAAGATTGGGAAACTCCCATATCAAAAGCCAACGTTTCCTGTTTTATACCTAATATTTCACGAAAACGTTTAATATTTCTACCTTGATGTATCTTTCTGGATGTTGTCTTATCTATAGTCATAAGGCAAATGTACTAATTTATCTTTGGGCTAATATACAAAAAAGTGAAATAAAATATAAGATAAAAAACCAGTGATGTTTGGTGAAAAATCAGTTTGTAAAATTGAATATCGGGCAGGGTAGAACTTCCTTTGCAGAAAGAAAAAATCAGAAATATATGGAAGTTCGTAAATATAAAAGCAAAGCCAAAATACGTATTATAAAGGTATATGAGAGGGATTTTAAAAGAGCCAGTTTCCGTTATATATCTTTTCCGGAAATACGTATGGCAGGCAAGTGGTTGCAGGATTCGGGTTTCAGAACCGGAGACCAAATAGTAATCAAGCATAGTAAAAAAAGAATTGTTATTACTAAGGCTTGAATGGTTAAATATTATGTAAAATAGGAAATAGCTTTTTCATTCTTTTAAAAGTAGAGGAATTATTATTTTTTATGTATTCACAAATTAATTAATTCATTTGTCTTGAAACTTTAGATATTTTAGCAGTTGCTTCATCTAATTTATAATTTAAGATATTTTCTTTGAAACTCTACTAATAGTATTATGATTTTGGTACAACTAGTTTATATAAACTACAAAGAGTGTGTTATGCACATCTTGTTCAGTAATACTGATTTTTATAAATTATTATAGTATTTTAATATGGAAGGTAAATTCCTATATCATTATAGCGCAACCTTTACGGAACATATAAAGACAAACAAAGCCAACGCTAGAAATTTGACTATTCAAGTTTTATATATTCTTTTAGTAGCTGCTTCACATCAAAATCACACCGAGGAGCTAATTTGGGTAATTTTTTAGCCTCGCTTTCTGATATAAAGGTTTTATTATCCCAAATATCAACCTTTTTACAATATGCTCCTTCACCGAAGGTAAAATAAACATCATCAACATCTGTAGGTATATAATCATTCTGATGTCCTATAATCCGCCAATCCCCTTCTTTTTCGGTTTTCCGATCAAATAGCGTATAACTATCTAATACTATTGGTGCAAACATTCTCTTGGATGAATCAATGTATTCGACTTCTATTTCGGGCGTTGATGATACATAGTTAAAAATCTCTGCAACACGACCAAAAAATATTTTTGAAATAATTCTGCCGAAAATATATTTTTTATCATTCAGTTTGACGCAAAATATATCACCTGGTTTTATGAAACGTAACATTGTCCGAGGCTTTTTATCCCATCCCCAAAATTTAAAATTATTCATTAACAGTCCCTTTTTATTCTATTATTGTCATTCCCTTTACACACATATCTCCTTAAATCAGTTTGAACACTTGATATTTGACTATTCATTTATATATTCTTTTAGTAGCTGCTTCACATCAAAATCACACCGAGGAGCTAATTTGGGTAATTTTTTAGCCTCGCTTTCTGATATAAAGGTTTTATTATCCCAAATATCAACCTTTTTACAATATGCTCCTTCACCGAAGGTAAAATAAACATCATCAACATCTGTAGGTATATAATCATTCTGATGTCCTATAATCCGCCAATCTGCTTCTTTTTCAAACTTCCGATCAAATAGCGTATAACTATCTAATACTATTGGTGCAAACATTCTCTTGGATGAATCAATGTATTCGACTTCTATTTCGGGCGTTGATGATACATAGTTAAAAATCTCTGCAACACGACCAAAAAATATTTTTGAAATAATTCTGCCGAAAATATATTTTTTATCATTCAGTTTGACGCAAAATATATCACCTGGTTTTATAAAACGTAACATTGTCCGAGGCTTTTTATCCCATCCCCAAAATTTAAAATTATTCATTAACAGTCCCTTTTTATTCTATTATTGTCATTCCCTTTACACACATATCTCCTTAAATCAGTTTGAACACTTGATATTTGACTATTCATTTATATATTCTTTTAGTAGCTGCTTCACATCAAAATCACACCGAGGAGCTAATTTGGGTAATTTTTTAGCCTCGCTTTCTGATATAAAGGTTTTATTATCCCAAATATCAACCTTTTTACAATATGCTCCTTCACCGAAGGTAAAATAAACATCATCAACATCTGTAGGTATATAATCATTCTGATGTCCTATAATCCGCCAATCTGCTTCTTTTTCAAACTTCCGATCAAATAGCGTATAACTATCTAATACTATTGGTGCAAACATTCTCTTGGATGAATCAATGTATTCGACTTCTATTTCGGGCGTTGATGATACATAGTTAAAAATCTCTGCAACACGACCAAAAAATATTTTTGAAATAATTCTGCCGAAAATATATTTTTTATCATTCAGTTTGACGCAAAATATATCACCTGGTTTTATAAAACGTAACATTGTCCTAGGTTTTTTATCCCATCCCCAAAATTTAAAATCATTCATTAACTGTCCCTTTTTATTCTGTTACTGTCATTCCCTTTACACACATATCTCCTTAAATCAGTTTGAACACTTGATATTTGACTATTCATTTATATATTCTTTTAGTAGCTGCTTCACATCAAAATCACACCGAGGAGCTAATTTGGGTAATTTTTTAGCCTCGCTTTCTGATATAAGGGTGTCATTATCCCAAATATCAACCTTTTTACAATATGCTCCTTCACCGAAGGTAAAATAAACATCATCAACATCTGTAGGTATATAATCATTCTGATGTCCTATAATCCGCCAATCTGCTTCTTTTTCAAACTTCCGATCAAATAGCGTATAACTATCTAATACTATTGGTGCAAACATTCTCTTGGATGAATCAATGTATTCGACTTCTATTTCGGGCGTTGATGATACATAGTTAAAAATCTCTGCAACACGACCAAAAAATATTTTTGAAATAATTCTGCCGAAAATATATTTTTTATCATTCAGTTTGACGCAAAATATATCACCTGGTTTTATAAAACGCAACATTGTCCTAGGTTTTTTGTCCCACCCCCAAAATTTAAAATCACTTTTTACTAGACTTTTCAAATCTTCATCTGAACCGTTATAATTTTCCAAGATTTGAACCGGTTTTGCGTTTCTTGCTTTTTTTTTGTGTTTACTTATGATAGAATCATCCTGAATAAACAGTTCATTATCTGATTGAAAAGACGATACTTCTTTTTCAAATTTATGATCAGAATTTTTTTTTAGCTTATCTTGTGAATCCATTATATAGATTGAGTATTGGTTACGAATTTAACATTTTTTTTATTTTATAATCTTTATTTTACCCTATAATAGTTATTATTTTATTATTTATGACAAGATTGTCTAGTATTTTTAATAATGGAATTTTAATTTATTTTTGATAGGCATCTAGATTAATAATGTAAATGATAACGATTTGAAAAATTTCTTTGACTAATTGAATGTTTCCTTATATTCATAATCAGATATAGAAGACTGGGAATCTCTCATATCAAAAGCCAACGCTTCCTGTTTTATACCTTATATTTCACGAAAACGTTTAATATTTCTACCTTGATGTATCTTTCTGGATGTTGTCTTATCTATAGTCATAAGGCAAACGTACTAATTTATTTTTGGGCTAGTATACAAAATAGTTAAATAAAATATAAGATAAAAAATCAATGGTATTTGGTAAAAAATCAGTTTGTAAAATTGGATATCGGGCAGGGTAGAACTTCCTTTGCAGAAAGAAAGAAAAAATCAGAAATATATGGAAGTTCGTAAATATAAAAGCAAAGCCAAAATACGTATTATAAAGGTATATGAGAGGGATTTTAAAAGAGCCAGTTTCCGTTATATATCTTTTCCGGAAATACGTATGGCAGGCAAGTGGTTGCAAGATTCGGGTTTCAGAACCGGAGACCAAATAGTAATTAAACATAGTAAAAAAAGGATTGTTATTAATAAGGTTTGAATGGTTAAATATTATGTTAAATAGGAAATAGCTTTTTCATTCTTTTTAAAAGTAGAGGAATTATTATTTTTATGTATTCACAAATTAATTAATTCATTTGTTTTGAGACAAATGCTTAGCATTCTTGAACTCCTTAAAAATTTATTAAAGAAGTGAAAAAAAGAAACAAAAAATTCAAGAAAAATAAAAACTCGCTATCGCTCAAACATTTATTTTTCGTCATGTTTTCAAATTAAAAATATAATAAAGCACCTTAAAAGTTATAAAAAAAATAAATTTTTTTTTCTCAGGTGTTGGCCAAAAAATTAAATAGCACAGGCTGGCCGTGTGTAGGATTTGTTCAGAAAAATTTACAGCGTAATTTTTTATTGTAAAGGCTGTAAATTTTTTAAACAAACCGGGTTGGCTGCGCGGCTATTTACACATAATGACAAATTATAGGAAAACTCTGTAAAATGTGTTTGTCTCAGAAAAGTTTTATTTAGGCGAAGCCCGGAGCTTTTGCGGAGACATAATATGACATTATAGGAAAATGTGTAAATACTGTCTTAATTTTAAAATATTTAATTTACCTATAATTTATATTATGTTAAATAGGTTTTTGAGACATAAAATTACTCATACCTCATGAAATTTTTATTAATTAAAAAATTTTTAAGACATTAAGTTTAGTTTTTTTCTTAATTTTTTAGGAAGTGCATTTTTATTAAGTAAAATTGCTGTAGTTTTAAATTGAACGTAAGTTTTCGTTACATATAAATATCCTTTGAAATCATTGGTATCTCCCCAGGAATTTTTAATTAAATAATATTCTTTACCGTTTTGATCTTTTGAAATACCTACTATATGCATAGCATGATCATCAGTTGTTGATTTATTATTAATAGCTTCCTGACGCATTTCTTCTGTTATAATTTTCTCAGGTTTTGGATGTGTAAATAAATTTGCCCGCTCTTCCGAAGATATTGCATATAGATTTGTATCAGGAACATAAGCCAGTCCGTTTTTCCAGCTGAAATATGCTTCACTTACATCAGTTGCCCAGCAAACGGTATATCCTAATGATAAAGCATGATCTATACAATCCGTAAGTTCAGCCATAGGTATGTTATACATCTTATCTCCGCTCCAGTTATCCGGCAAGGGTGGATAAAATTGTTTATAGTATTCGTAATCTTTAAATGAGGTAATTTCAATATAATCATCTGGATTTAAATCCACTATCTCTTCGGCAAATGTTTTGGGAGTATACTCTTTTCCATTATATATAAATGTTTCAGGAACTTTTCCTAAATATTTATCTAATATTGATGAAAAATTTATAGTCCAGTTAGTATTTATAGGAGCTTTTTTAGCTATAATTTTATCCAAATTATTTTTAAGCTCTATCTGCATTTCTTTAAAATTGTTCTTTACAGCTCCATTGATTAATCCAGTATATGCTTCTTGGGGCATTATCCCATATTTTTTATACATATTGATTACATCATGCAATGAACCGCCATCTCCATAATTTAAAAACCCGTCCATCATTACATAATTTTTGGCCTTTTCTTCATAAGTTTTTCTTGCAGTATAGATTTCTGCTATATCTAGAACGCGTTTATGTTTTTTATAAATTTCAGACTCAAGAAAAGAATTTCCTGCATAGCTCCAGCATGTTCCGGATGAACCTTGTTGTTTCACAGTAGTGTTATCAAGCTGTTTGACTAGAGTAAATTGGAAATTAGTATTATTTGATTTATTATTTATAATTTTTTTTATTAAATCCTCTTGAGCATATATTGAGGATTGAGTCGTAACTAATGTTAACAGTACTAATAGAATTTTCCTCATTGATTAAATTATTTATTTTTTTCTTTCTTTTTCTTTTTGTTAAAATAATCATAAACGAAATAGCCGCCTAATAGAATTATAAAAACGGGTAAATAATTAGTCTTTTCTTGTAAAGGTACATTTGTATTAACTGTTCTGAACATTCGATCCCATCTAATTTTAAATTTTGCCGGATGTCCATAAGGATCGTTTTCAAATAGTCCTTGAATACTCAACCAGGTAAATATTGGCGTACCTATAATGTGATCTTCAGGAACATAACCAAAATATCGGCTATCTAAAGAATTATCTCGATTATCCCCCATCATCCAATAATAATTTTGTTTTATAGTGTATGTACTAGTTTCTTTACCATTTATGAAAAATTTACCATTGATTTCTTTCAAATTATTTAATTCATAATTTTTTATAATTCGTCGATATTGATTTATATTTTGGCTAGTCAATTGAATTACATCTCCTTTTTTAGGTATAGTAATTGGTCCATATTGAGAACCGTTCCAACCACTATGTAAGGGAAAAATAGAATTAGTTGTATCGATTTTAGTTTTAGAAACATCTTTATAATGAATACCCTCTTCCCCTTTTTTCGCATATAAAATTTGAATAGAATCAACTGTATCAAAATTTTTTATTTTATCTGAATATTCTTTAGTTAACCCTTTGAAATAGTATACGTTTTTTCCATGTTCATCTAGACCATCTTGATAAGTAGCATAGCCTAATAAGTCTTCGATTTTTCTTTGGCTGATTCCTGCTTCTGTAGTGTATACTAAATAATCTCTTTGTTGCTGTTCATCTTTTTTTATGTCTTCAGGCTTTCCATTTATAAATAAATTACCATCGATAAGCTGTATTTTATCTCCGGGTAAACCTACACATCTTTTAACATAAGGATCTTTTCTATCAATGGCTGTATGTAATGAATCTGTAGGATAATTAAATACTACAATATCATACCTCTCAATATTTCGCCAGCCGGGAAGCCTCATGTAAGGCAAACGAATTTTATCAACATAAGAATTGATTTGATTTTGTGGTTTTTGATTATCTCCCAAAGGAATTTTATTTTGGAGAAAAGGAAGAGCTACCGGTGTCATCGGTATTCTTATTCCGTAATTAAGCTTACTTACAAAAAGAAAGTCTCCAACCAATAATGTTCGTTCCATAGATGCGGTGGGAATAGTAAAGGGTTGAATTACAAAAGCATGAACAATTGTTGCAAAGACAACCGCAAATAATACTGCTGAAATAAAAGTTTCTTTTCTCTCTTCTTTTCCGCTGTATTTTGTTTCAGAAGAATAATTTATATAAGCTAGGAAAACAAATGAGAAAAATAATACTAATACGGCATCTAAGTAAGAACGGCGATTGTAATGTCTTATAAAATCCACTAATATTACCGCTCCCATAATTGGACCGACAATAGGTATAAATACAATAAGAAGCCACCACCAAGGTCGATGAATTATTTTTAAAGTAATAAAAATATTATAAAATGGTAATAAAGATTCCCAAGCTTTTCTACCTGCTTTTTGAAATAGTTTCCAGGTAGTTAAAAAATATAATATATTTGTAATTAAAGCGAATAATAAATAATATTGTAGTAAATGCATGAGAAAATTCTTTAAATTTTTTTAATAATATTGTCTTTTACTTTTTTAGTTTCTTTAATAATTTTAGTAAATTATTCTAACTTAAAAGCCAAGTACGTCTTTCATGGTAAAAATACCTTTCTTCCCAATTAACCATTCTGCGGCAATTAGTGCTCCCATAGCAAAGCCTTTTCTAGAATGGGCAACGTGTTTTAATTCGATATCATCAATAGATGAATTATAGATAACCGTATGTGTTCCGGGTACGTCATGAACTCTCTTTGCCTCAATACCAAGCAAATTATTATTTGTTTTATATGATAAATTCCAACCATCAAAGTTGTATATTGGAATAATTTCTTCAGCAAGAGTTATAGCTGTTCCACTCGGTGCATCTTTTTTTTCTGTATGATGTATTTCTTCGATATGAACTGTATATTCTTGATATTTTTTCATTATTTCAGCTGCTTTTTTATTTATTTCAAAAAATAAATTAACACCCAAACTATAATTGGAAGAATAAATAAACCCACCATTGTGCTCTGTACAAAATTCTTTAACTTTAGGGAGCTTATCCAACCATGCGGTAGTTCCACATACAACCGGCACTCCAATTTCTAAGCATGCCATCACATTTTCGTAAGCAGTAGAAGGAGTTGAGAATTCAATAGCTACATCTGCGCCATTTATATTTTTTTTGGTTGGTTTTTCTTCTAATCTGGCTACTATTTGGTGATTTTGTTTTTGAGCTATTTCTTCTATGGCTTTACCCATTTTACCATAACCTACTAAAGCTATTTTCATAAATTATATATTAATTAATTATAAACATTTTTAATTTCAAAAAGATAAACAAAAAGAAAGTCCTACTTTTTGATTAGTAAATATAGTATTATTTGCATCTTCCATTATAACTGGTCGAATAGCAAGATCCTTATCTTTATCAAATATTGATAGATGAGCATCAACGGTAGCATCTACTATATTCAAAAGGTAAGCGAGTGAGGTTAATACAATGGCATAATCTCTATTTCTTCGCTCAGAATCCTGAGCATTTGCTAAAACCTTTGGGCTTATTCCTGCTACATCCGAAAATTTATGTTTTTGACCGCTAAGTTCCGCTAAATATGCCTTATGGTATTTATTATATCTATCATCGTAATATTTAATAAATCCTATTCCAGTACCTATAATTCCTAATACAATGGGAGCTTTTATATATTTTTTATTATATAATTGGCCTAAACCGGGAAGTATGGCGGAATACAAGGATGCTTTTAAAGGACTTCTCAACATAGTCTGAGTAAGTGAGTCTGTTTTATTAATATTTCGGATTATAACTCCATCGTCAGTGATCGTCGCATCATTTTTTTTTTGATTTTGCGCTAAAATAAAACATGTTAAAAATAATGAAATTATAACCAATATTTTCTTTTGTATCATTCTAATAATTTCTGAATCCTTTCAAATTCTTCAGTTGAATCAAAGTTAATGATAATTTTTCCTTTTCCTTTATCGGTTGCTTTAATTTCTATATTAGTTTCAAAGTAATCTTCAAAACTTTTCAAACCTTTTTTTAAATGATTAGGTAATTCTTTTTCTTTGGATACTTTTTTAATTTTAGGATTTTTAAAAGTACGTATAAAATTTTCAGTTTGTCTTACCGATAATTGTTCGCGTACTATTTTTTCATACACAAATAATTGTTTCTCTTGTTCTTCTAAGGAAATAAGGGCTCGTCCATGTCCCATAGATATGATACTATCTCTTATACCTGTTTGAATTATTGGAGATAATTTTAAAAGTCTTAAATAGTTTGTAATGGTGCTTCTGTCCTTCCCCACTCTGTTGCTCAGGTTTTCTTGAGTAATATTGATTTCCTCAATTAATTTCTCAAAGCTCAGGGCAATTTCAATAGGGTCTAAATCTTTTCGCTGGATGTTTTCAACTAAAGCCATTTCTAAAAGTTCCTGATCATTAGCTAGTCTAACAAATGCAGGCAATTTTTTTAATCCGGCTTGTTTGGAAGCACGATATCTACGTTCTCCAGAAATTAAATCATATTTATCTCCATTCTTACGAACTGTTATAGGTTGAATTAAACCTAGCTGTTTAATAGAGATTGATAGTTCGTCTAATGCTTTTTGATCAAAATTAGTTCTAGGTTGATTGGGATTGGTTATAATGTCATCAAGAGAAATTTCCAAAATATTACCTACCAGTTCTTCAGCTCCTGCTTCTTCAGCAGAATTTACTTTTTTTGAACTTTCGCTTAAAATTGCGGATAGGCCTCTACCCATAGCTCTTTTTTTGTCTATAGCCATAATTTATTTTACTTCTGCCTTATTTTTATTTAAAACTTCTTCTGCAAGTAATATATAATTAATAGCTCCTTTGCTTTCTGCATCATATTTTAGAATAGATTCGCCAAAACTTGGAGCTTCGCTTAAACGTACATTTCTTTGAATGAGACTGTCAAAAACCATATCCGGGAAATGTGTTTTTACTTCTTCTACCACTTGATTTGATAAGCGTAGGCGTGCATCGTACATTGTTAACAATAGTCCTTCAATGGTGAGATCAGGATTATGTAGCTTTTGTACACTATTTATAGTATTTAATAATTTTCCTAAACCTTCTAATGCAAAATATTCACATTGAATGGGAATGATTACAGAATCAGCGGCTGTAAGAGCATTTAAGGTAATTAATCCTAAAGATGGTGCACAATCAATGATTATGAAATCATATTCATTTTTTATTTCCTTTAATGCTTCTTTTAACATATATTCTCTGTTAACTTTATCGACTAATTCAATTTCAGCTGCAACGAGGTCAATATGAGCTGGTATTAAATCCACATTAGGGGACGTAGTCGGTTGTACTGTATCTTTTGCTGAAGCACTATGTTCAAGGACTTCATAGGTTCCTACTTCAACTTCTTCTACATTAATACCTAAACCTGAACTTGCATTTGCTTGTGGGTCTGCATCGATAAGCAATACTTTTTTTTCAAGTACCCCTATCGCAGCAGCCAAATTTACAGCTGTGGTTGTTTTTCCAACTCCTCCTTTTTGATTAGCTATAGCAATAATTTTTCCCATTTATATATTAAATTTGAAGGTGTAAAAATACAATATTTAAACGGTATATTCAGAAAAAATTATCAAAATTGCAAGGTTTTATAGGGTATAATTTATATTATTTTAATATTATTATTGTGTATTTACCTATATCTAAATATTTCTATTTTAGCTTGTTTTTTATCTTTTATATGTTTTGATTACCTTAATAAATTATTTTTATTTTATATATTAGTTAGCGATATAAATTAATGGAATCATTTAAATCTTTAGTATTAATAATCTTAAAAATTTTATTACTGAGATTTTATCATTAATTTTAATTAAGGTAAATTATTTTTTGTTAAACTTTTTTCTATAAGGTTTGTCATTAGGTTATAAAAGTATTTAAAGATATGAAAAAGATATTATACATAGGAGCATTGCTTATAACTACTACATATGCTTTTACTCAATCAAAATGTGATGATCATAAAGATCATGAAAAAAAGGAGGAGAAATTAAAAGAAATGAGAGATAAAATGGCAAAAGAGCTAAGTTTAACTGACGAACAGATAAAAAAGATAAATTTAATTGAAGATAAATATAAAATTCAGGAAGATGAACTGCGAAATAAATCTGAAGAGCTACGAAAACAGATTCATAAATTAAAAGAAAATAAAAAATCTGAGATTGATAAAGTTTTTACAGAAGAACAAAGACAGAAGATTAAAAAAATTAAAGAAGATATGCATGCTAAGAAAAATATATATAAAAAGGGATTAAAATACCATGATTAAGATAAAATACGACTAATCTAAATACATTATTTATAAAAAAAGCTTCATTTTTGAAGCTTTTTTATTGAATTTATATTTATAGATTAAAAATCATTTGTTGATTAAGAAAAATTTTGCATATCAATTAATTTTTTGTAAATCCCGTTCCTTTCTAATAGTTCAATATGGGTTCCTTCTTCCATTATCCTACCCCTTTCCATTACAACAATCTTATCGGCATTTACAATAGTAGATAATCTATGAGCAATAACCAAAGAGGTACGATTAGACATGAGATTATCAAGTGCATCTTGAACGAGTCTTTCACTTTGGGTATCTAATGCCGAAGTTGCTTCGTCTAGAATCATTATAGGTGGATTTTTTAAAATAGCTCTTGCAATAGCAATTCTCTGCTTTTGTCCTCCGGATAATTTTCCTCCCCCCTCACCTATAGTTGTTTCAAATCCATTTGGCAATTGCTCAATAAATTCAAGAGCATTGGCTACTTTAGCCGCTTCCATAACTTCACTCATGGTAGCTTCCGGATTGCTTAATTTAATATTATTAGCAATGGTATCATTAAATAAAATAGATTCTTGAGTAACCATACCCAATAATTTACGGTAAACTTTTAAATTCAAATCTCTCAAATCATGACCATCTATATATATAACTCCACTATCAACATCATAAAATCTAGCTATCAAATTAGCCAATGTAGTTTTACCACTACCACTTTGTCCTACTACTGCTACAGTTTTTCCTTTAGGTAAAAATAAATTTACATCTTGTAATATTGGATGCCCTTCAACATATTGAAAATTTATATTTTTTAGTTGAATTCCTTCTCTTATTTCAGAAATTTCAAAGGCATTTTCCGGTTCATAAATCTGAATGCTGGTTTCTAATGTTTCTATCAGACGGTCTGTAGATGCGGTGCCTTTATGTAAATTGGTAATTGAAGTTGATAATGTTTTAGCCGGTTCTAATAATTGAAAAAACAATGCTATATATACCAAAAATGAAGGTAAGTTTAACCCCTCTCCGTCTAATATTAGAATTCCACCATACCAAGTAATAAATATCATAGCTACAGAACCTAAAAACTCTGAGGAAGGTGAAGCTAATTCATATTTTTTCATCATATTTATGGATAATCTTCTTAAAGTAAGAACAATATTCATAAATCTGTTTTTCATGGATTCTTCTGCATTAAATATTTTAATTATTTTAGCTCCGTTAAGGGTTTCATCAATTACAGAAAGTACATTACCTGTCTCTGTTAATCCTTTTTTAGCATCTTTTTTTAAACTTTTTCCTATGGAAGAGATAATCCACGCCATAAATGGCAACACTATCAGTGCAATTAATGTCAATGAAGGGCTAATAGTGATTAAAGCAATTAAAGTAAAAAGAATGGAAAAAGGTGTTCTCCAAAGTTCTAAAATTGAATTTAATATATTTCCTTCTACTTCGCCAATATCTCCCGAAAGCCGTATCATAATATCTCCTTTTTTCCTGTCGGTAAAATAAGAAACCGGTAGCGTTAAGATTTTATCATACATCGCTACTCTTAAATCCTTGGAAATTCCACTTCGAAGAAGTACAATAAAATATTGAGCTAAATATCTGAAAATGTTTCTTAATAAGAATAAAACAATTACTGCAATGCATAGATAAGCTAAGATTGTTTTCGGATTGGTTCCTTCAAGAGAATGATCTAAATATATATAAAATTTGTATTTAAGTTCAGCCATCATACCTGTGGAGGCTTGCATTTCTCTTTTGGTGTCTTCAATTAAATTTTTATTATTTCCTCCTAAAAGCATTTCTAAGATAGGCATAATAGAAAATACGGAAACGATGGAGAACAAAGAATATAAAAGATTAAAGAGAATTCCTAGTATAAATTCTTTTTTGTATGGATAGGCAAATTTTTTTAGTATTTTTTTTAATGAATTCATGCTTCCTTTTAATTATCACAAAGGTAAATAAATTTCCCTTCGTTTTGATTAAAAATTGGCTTGTATTCCTATATGTATTTTAGAATCAGAAAAATTTATCGGTTCTGAATCGTATTTTCCTACAGCATAATTTAAAGAAAAGATACCGAAACGTGTTAAAAAACTAATTCCTAAGCCTGTTCCTAATAAAAAAGGTCTTGCATTTTGATATTTATTTTCAATCCAAGCTAGATCAGTAAATAAACTTAAATACATCTCTTCAAAGGGAATATATCTATATTCAAGACTACCAATGGCATAAGCATTGGCATAAATAGATTGCTCATTAAATCCACGAATGGTTTTTAAACCGCCAACTTTATAAAGTTCATTTACTGTTAATGTATCTGCAAATAAAGCTGAAGCGGATATTCTAGGTTTTAAAAAATGTGATCTGGATAGTTTTATTAATTTTTCGATAGATGCGGAAACATTGTATTCTGTAATATTTTTTCTATCTTCTGGAATATTTCTATACACCATACCTTTTATTGAATATAAATTTTTGGATCCTAAAATTTCATTCTCATTTTTTTCATTATATTGGTAGCTAATACCTAAACCGGTTTTAGAAAAATTATTACTGATTTCAGAATCAGATATATACCGTGAATTTTCAAATAAACCCTCAAATCCTAATCGTTGATGGATAGCGTACTGATAATAAATATGCTCATGAAAACGTATAGTTGCATAAGTACTGTCTTGTTTGTATATATTAAGGGAAGATTCTGAACCAAATTTTGATTTGAAAAGATAAGGTACATTTACCATAACTTCAAAGTTTTGAGATTTTTCAGGAGTTGAAAGCCAATTTAAATTGATTGTTTCAAATGAATTGAATAAGTTTCCTAATGATAGTTGCAATTGGCCATTAACTTTAAATTTTCCCTTATCATCATTGCCGAATCCTAACATCCCATCAAATGAACTGGCTTTTCTTTTTTTTAGATATAAAAAAATCGATGTTGAATCTGGGGTAAATAATACTTGCGGATTTTTTTCTTCTGTTATAAAATTAGTACTTAGCAGTAAAGAAGAAATTTCTTTAAGTTTCTCATCTGAATATGTTTTCCCAAGAAATCCGTATTCTAACTCTTTTTTTATACCTCTAGGAATTTGGTTATAGCCATTTATAACAAAAGAATTGATTATCCTTTTTTGGTTAAGTGCAACAGTTATAGATGCTTCTAGAGGCTCTTGTGCAATTGAAAGATTTGTATATACCATATTAAAGGCATATCCTCTCTTTAAATAATAATAATGGATGATTCCAGCTAGTGAATCAATATTATTGGTTGTAAATTTATCTTTATTACCTGTCGCTATTTTTGATAAAGAATCTAATTTTACCCTAACTTTTTTGTAAAATTTCCCCCTATTTAAATATATTGAGGTTTGTTTGTTAGTTTTATTTAAGGAATCAACTTTAAGGGTATAGAAACCTAAGTTTACCAATGAATCTAAAATATAATTTATTTTATCTTCCGAATTAGATGTTGAAAACCATACCTGATTGTTATTATATATTTTAAATAAATTTTTTCCTGCTTGTGCATTAAGCAAAAATGGAAATAATATAACTATATAGAGCAGCTGGTATCTCATAAGTTAAGTGTGCAGAACCTCTATTTTGTTTTTTACAAATTTAAAATAAATTATTTTCAATTGATTTTGAAAGAATAAATAAAATTTTCTAAGATAAATATTAATTATGAAGAGAATTTTCTAAAAAATTTTTAACTATAATTATCCATTCATCTGGATATTTTTCTAAATAGCTATGATGTAAGGAATTATCGAAAATTTTAAATTCTTTTTTATCACTTGCAGAATTTTCGAATATACGTTTAGATTCTTCTATAGGTATTCTGGGATCTTTTCCACCACATAATAAAAGTGTAGGTGTGGTTATATTTTTTATAAATTCTTCCGGATTCATAGCAAATGCATTAAATCCATTTAAAGCTCCTCCCCAAAATGTCATCAAATATGAAAATGGCATTCCTATATAATGTAATTTACCTACTCGCGTCTTTACGGCGTCAATCATTTTTCCGTAAGGCGCTTCCAATATAAGACCTTTGACATTTAAATTGTAATCATGTTGAGCTTTGATTATTGCTGCAGCTCCCATTGAAAATCCACATAAAAAAATTGGCTTTTCATTGTATTTATTCGCAATATAATCATAAGCTTGTTTAACGTTGACAGCTTCATAATATCCTATAGTAGTCTGTTTACCGTATGAATTTCCTGCTCCCATAAAATCGACAAGTAATACTTGATATCCTAAATTTAAAAAAGCATATGCTCTATCTAGCATAGACGATTTTTCGGAACGAAATCCGTGAAAAATTAATACGGTTCCAATATATTCGGATTCTGGTTTTAAAAGCCATCCTTCTAAATATTTATTTTTATCTATTACAATTTTTATAGTTTTATATTCCCTATTTGGAAATTTTATAACTCTAGGTTTAGGTAGAGAAACTCCTGTAAATAATGTGGAAAAGCCAATTTTAAAATTGGTTTTAGTATTAGTTTCTTTGCAGTGGGTAAAACTATATGCTTGAATAGCTGAAATATAATTACTTAAAAGAAATAAAAGAATTAATAAAAATCCTATCAGTTTTATGATAGGATTTACTTTATTTTTTAATATTTTAAATAAATACATACCGCAAGATAATAAATAATATTTATCTGGGGATATCTTTCTGCTTGACTATTTATTCGTTTTTCTTTGCAATAAAACATCTACCATATGTTCTTTTCCTAAAAGATGAATTGACTTAACGCTAATAATCCACTTTATAGTTTCGTCCAAATTATTTTGTTTTTTAGTTATATCTTTTTGGTTTATATAATGTAAAAATAAGAATAGTAATGAGAAAAAAAGTAATACTAAAGCTAATACATAGGATGGATTAATTTGCTGATACGCAGTATGTAAAAAATTCTCTCCATAAATCCAATTTATTACTAAAATAATACAAGAAAATATAAAGAGCCCAATGGCAGTCATATAATTTAGTATTGAAAATCGTTTTAATTGTTTAATCTTTTGTTCAGAACTTGCAATCCAAAGATCAAATTCTTCTTCTATCTTTTTCCAGGAGTCAACATTGGTATTTTCTTTAATTAAAGTATAGTTAAACTTACCTAAAGGTATATAAGTTAAAACAATATATTCCCAGCCTAATCCCAAAGCCAATATTAATAAGATAATAATTACTGAAAGAAAGCTATAAAATATGTTTTGAATAATGTTGTAATACAAGCCTAATCCCAAAACGATTATTATCAAAATTGCATAAACAAAAAATTTAAAGGAGCTCCTTTTATTTCTTTTTAAATCTTGATATTTACCATTAACTTTTTCATTATTAATTTCAGAATTATTTTCTTTTTTTTCTTTATCTGGATATATTTTATTCATATTATGAATTTATTAACAAAAATATATATTAATTTAATAAATTCAATAAAAATTATCTTAAAATACCTCCAGTCAACATTCTACCTGAATAAATAGTTTGTCTTCTAGCAGAAAATAATATATTAGGATTTGATACTGTACATAGATTTATAATTTCAATATTATGACTCAGACATCCGCTTTTTTTTAGGAGATATTCATTAGCTTTCCTTAAATCTATATAGTATTTTTTAGATTGATGGTTTTTCAAACTTATATTTTCTAGTTCAAATCCAGCTTTAATAAAGGTTTCGGCAACATTTTCATCTACTTCAAAACAATCTTGACAAATGCACGGTCCAATTCCTGATAATATATTTTCAGAATTACAATTAAATTTTTGCTTCATAATCGATATGGTTTTCGAAACAATTTTACGTACAGTTCCCCTCCAACCGGCATGGATGGCTGCAAAAACTTTATTTATGGGATCATAAAGTAAGATAGGTACACAATCTGCTGTGGTAATTCCAATACATATATTTTTTTGATTTGTAATTAATGCATCTGTGTTTTGTAGCATTTCTTGTTGGTTAACTTCCGATAAAGCTAAAAAATCATGGTCTATTGTCAGGACTTTATCACCATGATTTTGTATGGGAATAAATAATTTATTTATAGGAATATCTAAATCTGTACATAATCTTCTTCTATTTTCAAGAACGTTTTCTAATTTATCTCCTGAAGTTAAGCCTAAATTGAACGAGGCATAATTTCCTTCACTTACTCCTTTGTGTATTGTTGTAGTAAAATGTTGTAATTCTTTATATACGGATAAAATATTATATTGTATTGAATTATTTAAAAACATATATTTTACTAAGAGCAATCTTGAATACTATATAAATAATAATGAAACAAAAGCTAAATAAGAATAATACCCGCTGTTATTCAAATATTTTTATCATTTAGACGTGTGATAAATTTTTTCCAAAGAATTTTTTAATGGGCATCAAGCCAATTAGGTCCCACACCTATATCTACAATTAGAGGTACTTCTATTTTAACAGAGCTTTCCATAGTTTTTTTGATAAGTGCTGATACCTCTTTAATCTCTTCATCTGGAGCATCAAAAACCAACTCGTCATGAACTTGTAACAGAAGCTTGGTCCGATATTTTCTTTCGTTTAGCAATTCATGAATCTGTATCATAGCAATTTTAATTATATCTGCAGCAGTACCTTGTATGGGGGCATTAACTGCATTTCTTTCCGCATGAGAGCGTACAACACTATTGCCTGAATGGATGTCGGGAAGATACCTTCTTCTCCCTAATAATGTTTCAACATATCCATTTTTACGTGCTGTTTGTACTTGTTCAGCAATATATTCTTTTAACACAGGATATGCCTCATAATAAGCATCTATTAAGCTTTTAGATTCTGATCTTGATAATCCGGTTTGTTCACTTAATCCAAATGCAGAAACTCCATATATAATTCCAAAATTAACAGTTTTTGCTTGAGAACGTTGTTCTCTAGTTACTTGGCCCATAGGTATATGGAAGACTTTAGAAGCAGTAGCTTTATGGAAATCTTCTCCGTGATTGAAAGAAGCTATCATAGCTGGATCTTTACTCATTGCTGCAATGATACGCAATTCAATTTGAGAATAATCGGCCGAAATAATTTTATGATTTTTGTCTTTAGCAATAAAGGCTTTTCGAACTTCTTGTCCTCTTTCCGTTCTAATAGGAATATTTTGAAGATTTGGATTATTTGAAGCCAATCTACCGGTGGCGGCTACTGTTTGCGCAAATGTAGTATGTACCCTTCCTGTCTGAGGATTTACTTCATTGGGGAGAGCATCAACATAAGTTGATTTTAATTTTTGCAGTTGTCTGTATTCAAGCAACAAATCAATTATTTTATGTTTATGAGCCAACTTTAAGAGAACATCCTCACCTGTTGCATATTGTCCTGTTTTTGTTTTCTTTGGTTTATTTCCAAGTTTTAATTTATCAAAAATAATGTCGCCCAATTGTTTGGGAGAACTGATATTAAATTTTTCTCCGGCTAAGGAATAAATTTCTGTTTCAAGATGGATCAGTTCTTCAACTAATTCCTTAGACATATTATTTAATGCGATGATATCTAAATTAATACCCTCCCATTCCATATCAACCAAAACTTTCATCAAAGGCATTTCTATTTTATCAAATAGTTTTTCAAGATTATCTTGGGTAAGTTGCGGTTTGAATTTATCTTTAAGCTGTAAAGTTATATCGGAATCTTCAACGGCATATTCTTTTTGTTCTTCAATAGGAACTGATGAAAATAATTTTTGATTTTTTCCTTTTTTTCCAATCAAAGATTCTATAGATACTGGTTTGTAATTAAGCACTGTTTCAGCCAAAATATCCATACTATGTCTTGCATCGGGATTTATAAGATAGTGAGCAATCATAGTATCAAAGAGTATTCCCTTAACTTCTATATCATATTTTCTTAATACCTTACAGTCATATTTTAAATTTTGTCCAACTTTTAATATGTTTTCATTCTCGAAAAATGGACGCAATAATTCTATAAATTTCTGAGATTTTTCTTTTTCCTTCGGATTGAAAGGAATATAATATCCCTTAGCTTTTTCATAAGAGAAAGAAATTCCGACTAATTCGGCTACCATTGAATTGGTGGAAGTAGTCTCTGTATCAAAAGAAACAATTTTCTGTTTTAAAAGCTTATCAACCAATAATTTTATTGACATATTGGTTTCCATTAGTTGGTACAAATGATCAGTATTCTCGATCGTTTTCCAATGAGAACTTTCATTTATTTCAGGTTGTTGATCAGATAGATCAAATAAAGATCTTTGTCCATTTGCTTTTGTTTTACTGAAAGCTATCGTTTGAGTTTCTTTTTCATTTTCCGATATAATGTTATATGTCTTTTGAAAATTTGAAATCATATTACGGAATTCTAAATCTTCAAAAATTTTGATCACTTCTTCAATATCTGGTTTTTCAACGGTTAAACTTTCATAATTAAATTCGATGGGAACATCGGTTTCTATGGTCGCTAATTTTTTAGATAAAATTCCCATTTCTTTATTAGCCTCCACTTTTTCTCTCATCTTTCCTTTTAGTTCATGAGAATGGGCAAACAAATTTTCAATACTACCATATTCTTTTATAAACTGTTTTGCAGTTTTTTCTCCGACTCCGGGTATTCCCGGAATATTGTCAACACTGTCTCCCATCATCCCTAAAAGATCAATCACTTGAGATGGATTTTTAACAGCAAATTTTTCTTTTACTGAATCAACATCCCAAATTTCTATATCATTTCCTCGCGAAGCAGGTTTAAAAACGAAAATATTTTCTGAAACCAGTTGGGCATAATCTTTATCGGAAGTCATCATATAGGTGGTATATCCTTCTTTTTCCGCTTTTTTAGCCAAGGTTCCAATTACATCATCTGCTTCATAGCCTTCTTTCCATAAACATGGAATTTTTAAAGCTTCCATTAACTTATGTATGTAAGGAACTGCAATACGGATTGCTTCTGGTGTTTCCTGGCGATTTGCTTTATATTCTTTATAGACTTGATGTCTGAAAGTTTCACCTACATCAAATACAACTGCAAGATGTGAAGGTCTTTCCTTCTTCATTAAATCGAAAAGAGTATTGGTAAAACCAAAAATAGCTGAGGTATTTAATCCTTTCGAATTAATCCTAGGATTTTTAATAAAAGCATAATAAGCTCTAAAAATGAGAGCATAAGCATCTATCAGAAATAATTTTTTATCGCAATCTTGACTGGTCATTTTTTAGAATTATCTATATTTCTATTTTCAAATATAAGATTTTGAAGTTAATTTTTAATGATCAATTGCAAAGGGAAATTAGATAAATAAAGAATTAATACGAAAAGATTCAGTTATTTATTAAGTATATCTGTTGTTATAAAACTTAGAATAAATGGGATGTTTATCCTAAGTTTTAAAGTTTATTACTATTGATAATCGCTTAATTCGAATGATTAGATTATTTACTTTTCTAATTATACTTTAAAATATAAAATAAGATAATATATAGGGTAATCTTTATTTATTATAAGTTAATTAAGTAATAAATGAAAAAAAATTAATCTTCTTGCCCTTTTAATTTTTCTGCATTTTCTGCAATTTTCACAGCTTCAATCATTTCATCAATATCTCCATTCATAAAGTTATCTAAATTATAGATGGATTTATTGATACGATGGTCGGTCACACGTCCTTGTGGATAATTGTACGTACGAATTTTTGCAGAACGGTCACCTGTAGATACCATGGTTTTTCTATGAGCAGAAATTTTATCAAGGTGTTCCTGAAGTTTCATATCATACAACTTATTACGAAGCATTTGCAAAGCCATTTCCCTATTGGCGTGTTGTGAACGTGCAACTTGGCATTGAATCATGATACCTGTTGGTTTATGCGTGAGCTGTACTTTGGTTTCCACCTTATTAACATTCTGTCCTCCTGCTCCACTGGAACGTGCAGTTTGATATTCCAAATCTGCCGGATTAATCTCTACGTCAACCTCTTCCGCTTCAGGCAAAACGGCTACCGTTATAGCAGAGGTGTGTACTCTTCCTTGTGATTCAGTTTCAGGAACTCTTTGCACACGATGTACACCCGATTCAAATTTCATTATACCGTAAGCACCTTCCCCACTAACGTTAATGATCATTTCCTTATATCCTTTTACGCTTCCTTCGGTCGCATCCACCACCTCGAAATTCCAACCTTTTTGTCTCCAATACATGCTATACATACGAAATACATCTTCTACAAATATGGCCGATTCATCTCCTCCTGTTCCTGCTCTCAACTCTACGGTTATATTTTTATCATCTTCGGGATCTTTTGGAATCAACATATATTTAATGTTCTCTTCCATTTGAGGAATTTTTGCTAAAGCATCATTTTTTTCTTCTTTAGCTAACTCAACCATATCAGCATCTTTCCCATCTTTTATAATTTCATCTGCATCGGAAACTGTATTTAATAAAGATTTGTATTGATGATATATATCTACAATTTTATTTAAGTCTTTGTATTCTTTGTTAAGTTGGGCATATCTTTTCTGATCTGAGATTACATCCGGTTGTATAATCAAATCAGAAACTTCATCAAATCTTTGTTTAATAGCCTCTAATTTTAATACTAAATCTGACATACGATAAGTGGGTTTAAGTTTGCAAATGTACAACTTTGATAGAATATTTTCTGCTTCCTAATTTTTATATGTATTAAAAAGTATCTAAATTTTCTTGAATAAAAATTTAATTCAATACTTTAAAAAAATATCTTTAAAATTATTTTTTGTTATCTATTTATTTTAAAAGTTTCCATAAAGTATACATATTAAATAAATATTTTTCAAGAAAAAATTTAAATTATTTTTGAGAAATATTATAAAAGCGAGAATTTTCCATGACGGCTTCATGCACAATATTGAAATCAACTTCTCTATCTTCAACAGGATTTAAATTTTTATCTATCACATCATACATACCCGAAGAATAAACGTTAATAATCATATTTTTTTCAATAATAGCATATTTTTGATTGTAACCGATATAAACCAGTCTCTTTCTGAACAATCATAAAGTTTTTTACCTACACTATACTCATTATAATCATTTTGTACTCCTAATACTGTATCCATAAATGTGGGAATTATATCATAGTGCAAGGTTAAATGTGTATAAATTTTAGGAGTTTTAGAATGATCGCAGATAACTAGTTTCGTATCAATTTAATAGTCTGAAAAATTTCGATCATTTTACCAATATTCTTTTTTATTATCATTAAATTCCTATCATGATCTCCTGTAATTTTTTTGCTAATTTGTTGGAAATATAAAATATCAGTTATTCTAAAAATATAAGTCCTACTATAAAAGCTATAAAGATTATAATATTTACTGTTGAAAGATAGAAAATATCCGTTGCTCTTTTCCCAAAAACCAAATTAAAAACTATAGGGGATAATTGGTATTAAAACTGACTGAATACGGTTATTTCAATTTGTAAATATAATTATATAAACCAAAAATAATTCTTAGATAAAGATATAAATTTAATCTTATGTAGGATATAAAACTGGATAAGTTTTCAATGTATTTCAAATAATTTTTTACTAAATAAAATTAAATTTGCTAAATATAGTTGTTTTGCAGTAAAATCTATTTTTCATTTTATATAATATTTAAAATAACTGTTTTAAAAAATGTTATAAAATCTATTAAATTTTGTGAACAATTTTCTTTATTTATAAAATTTAAAAAGTGTAAAAAACAATAAACAATCATAATTATAAAAAAATATTTTATAGCTCCTACTATTATACCAGCAATTTTGTTTGTAAAATCTAAACCTAATTTTTTTAAAATAGTTCCCATTAATTTAGATAAAATAATCGTGCTTACAAAAATTATTAGAAAAATACATATATAGCTGACCCATAAGGAAGTTTCTTTAGATATTAATCCATATCTTAATAATAAATCGTTAAATTCAGATATAAATAGTGAAGAAAATGCATATCCTAATGCGAGGCCTAAAAATGATGAAATTTGTTTTAAAAAACCTTTAAAATACCCAAAAAAAGCACCAATAACAGTACCTCCTAACAAAATATAATCATATTGCATTTTAAACCTTATATTCTTTATATTCACCTAAAACATTTAAAAAACCTGTATTTTGTTTGATTTCTTCTAATGCTTTGTAATAATTATCGTCTTTTTCTCCATTGGTTAGAATATCCGCATGGAAAGAATATTGAAAAATAGATCCTTTAAGAGGTACAGATTGAATTTTAGTTATATTTATTTTATATTTAGCAAGTATATTCAATACTCTCGCCAAGCTTCCCATTGTATGATCGGTAGTAAAATAAAGGGATGCTTTAGAAAAATTTTCTATTTTCTGAGGTGATGCTGCTAATAGATAAAATCGCGTATAATTATCTGAAACATCGTGAATGTTTTCCTTTAATATGGTTAAATGATACATTTCAGCTGCCAATTTTGATCCAATAGTGGCAATACCTTTCATTTTATTTAAGCTGATATTATAAGCGCAAGTAGCCGTATCATCTTTAGATAATAACTTCCAATTAGGGTATTGTTCTAGAAAGTTTTCACATTGTAATAAAGCCATTGGATGCGTCCTAACTTCGTAAATAGAATCTAAAGTTTCTTCTGGTAACGCTAAGAGATGAAGTTTAATTGGTAAAATAACTTCTCCAATAATATGTAACTTATATTTAGTTATTAGACTATAATTTGGTAAAATTGCTCCGGCGATTGAATTTTCTATAGCTATCATCCCGTAATTTGCTTTACCACTGATCACATCTTCCACTACCGATTTAAAGGTGGGACTATCAATTATTTCCACATTTTGATCTTGGAAAAAGTTTTTTACGGCTTCATGATGAAAAGAGCCTTTTATTCCTTGTATTGATACTGATTTCATAAATGGTTGGTAATAAACAGTGTTTATTTTTTATTTTAATAGTATTATATTTACATCAATTTTAAATATTATTCTTTTAAAATGTCTGTAAAAATACAAAATCTATCTAAACAATATAAGGAACAAGTTGCATTAAATAACATTTCTTTGGAAATAAAGCAAGGAGAAATTGTTGGCTTATTAGGTCCAAATGGGGCAGGTAAAACAACTATGATGCGTTCTATAACGGGATCGCTTTCATTTGATAAGGGAAGTATTTTAGTCAATGGTATGGATACTCAAAAATTTTCTTTTAAAACCAAATCCATAATTGGATATCTTCCCGAAAATAATCCTTTATATATGGATATGTATGTAAAAGAATATTTAAATTTTGTAGCAGCTATTCATAAAACAACTATCGATGGAATTTCTAAGGTGATTGAAAAGGTTGGCTTACAAAAGGAACAAAATAAAAAAATTAGTCAATTATCTAAAGGCTATAAACAACGCGTGGGACTTGCCCAAGCAATTCTATTTGATCCGGAAATTTTAATTTTAGATGAGCCAACCAATGGATTGGATCCTAATCAAATAATTGAAATAAGACAATTAATCCAAGAATTAGGACAAATGAAAACCGTTATTTTATCCACTCATATAATGCAAGAAGTAGAAGCTTTATGCTCAAGAGTAATACTTTTAAATAAAGGCTCTATTATTCAAGATAGAAGCATTGAAGAATTTAAAGGTAAATATTCAACTTTAGAAGAAGCCTTTTTTGAGTATACCCATTCCTAATTTTTTAATTATTTTAAAATAAAGGACCGACAGAAAATCGATTGACACACAATAAACTTAAATTTATACTTTGGTTTAATTATTATTAAAGTTCTATCTCACTACTATTTTCATCCGTTTATATGGGAATAAGTTCAAGAAAATAAGATATGTATTCGAATAATTCTACATCAAGTCCATGCCCCCCTTAATTTCGTATCAATTAATGAGATTTATACGGTATTCAGAAAAAGACAAAGATAGCAATCCAATAATTTATAGGATTGAAGAGTGTATTTGAAAAAGTATAGATATTTTAGAATCGTAATCAATTACAGTCATCGAAATTGGGGGAAGACAGGTTACCGGCTTGTTTGCTGAAAACTTAAAGAATGCTTATTAACAGCGATTACAATTGATTGTAATGAGTTACTGCGTTTTTATTTCTAATAGAAATTTAATTTTAAAATAAAATAAAATCGTCTTGATACATTTCTTCATCGTATAAGTTGTTTACTTCATCATTAGTTAAGTATAAATCGTAAATAACATTAGATGAAGTAACTACTTCATGCTCATAAACCTTTTCATTTATTTGTTTTCTTTCTTTTGTTATTTTGGATGATCTTACATTATTAGTTGTAATTATCTCTTTTTCACTATTGATTTTTGAGGATATATTGGATGACATTGCTGAATCTTCATTTTTAAACATATATAAATTATCTGAAATAGTATTATTACTTTGATCCTGAATTTTAGCTAAAGGCAATGATTGATTTTTAAAAGGGCTATTCATTAGATAAATTCCCAACGAAACTGCTAAGAATAAACATGCGGCTGCTGCTATCCAATATATTTTTTGATTTATTACAAGTGTATTTTTTGATTTGTCATCATTCTTGCTCGTTGCTAATAAAATTTTATCTTCTAAGTTTTCAAAATAATTTATAGGTGTTATATAAGGATTTTTGGAATTAATTTTTTCAATTGTTTTTAAGCAAACATTTTTCTCCAGTTGTATAAAATAATCTTCTGGAATTTTAAAAGGGTTAGATTTACTATTTATATTTCTTTGCATTTGTGTCTTAATTAACTAATTTTCAATATTTTCTAATAGAAATTGCTCAACTTTTTTTGAGGCATGATGATAAGATGATTTTAATGCTCCTACGGAAGTTTCCAATATTTCTGACATCTCTTCATATTTAATATTATCAAAATATTTCATATTGAATACGATTCTCTGCTTTTCTGGTAATTTAGCTATAGCCTGCTGTAATTTGAACTGTATTTCGTCTCCATTAAAAAAATTATCATCTTTAAGATGAGAAGACAACTGCATTACCAGTTCTTCGTTTCTTATATTTTTTTTCTGTGCTGCGCTGTTAAGAAAATTGATCGATTCATTAGTAGCAATTTTATATATCCATGTTTTAAGACTTGAATTTCTCTTAAAGCTATCTAAATTTTGAAATACTTTGATAAAAACATTTTGAGTTATATCATCTGCATCAGCATGATTATAAACAATTTTACGTACATGCCAATATATGACTTGACTATATAGTTTTAACAAGTGCCTAAATCCACTATTAACATCTTTTTTCAAAAGAAGTAAAAGTTCTGTTTCTTCCATTTTTATTTCTTATTATTTAGACAAAAGACAATTGGAAAAGTTTATTATTCATTAAAATTTTTATGAGTATTTGTACTTTCATTTTTTTATTTAAATAATGTGATCATATTTGTTTTTTTGATGTAACGGTCTATTATTTGTTATGTTTTTTATGAAAAAAATTAATATAAATTCTCATTGTCAAGATAATATAATTTTTATAATAATTGAAAACAAAAAAATGAATCAAAAAGAAATTGTGCTAATTACAGGAGCTCACGGAGTTGTGGCACAGCAATTATCCTCACTGCTTGAAAATAATTATTCCCTTCGATATCTTACAAGAAACAAAACTAAAAGTAATGAATTTGAATGGAATATTGAAAAACAAAGTATGGATACTTCTGCCTTGGATCAAGTTGATCACGTTATACATCTTGCCGGAGCAGGGATTTCGGATAAAAGATGGACAGTTGAAAGAAAAAAAGTAATTTTATCAAGTCGTATTGATTCAGCCCGTCTGCTTTTAAAAAAAATTATCGATAGGAAACAAACAATTTCTTCATTTATAAGTGGTTCTGCAAGCGGATATTATGGCACAAAAACTACAGATAAAATTTATACGGAATCCGATCCTAAGGGCGATGATTTTTTGAGTGATATTTGCTACCAATGGGAAATGGCAGCGGACGATTTTTACTCACATGGTGTTGCTAAGAGAGTAGTTAAGATTAGAACAGGTATTACATTATCCAAAAATAAAAAAGGAGTATTGGAAATTATAAAAAAAACTGTGAAATATTATTTAGGTGCAAATTTAGGAACCGGTAAACAATATATTCCATGGATACATTTACAGGATTTATGTTCTATATTCAAATATGCGCTAGTTAATGAAAATTTGCAAGGAACTTTTAACGCCGTGGCGCCTTCATATATAACAAATAAAGAGTTAACAAGAGCTATTGCTAAAAAGTTGGACAAACCATTGTTTTTACCCAATATTCCCGGTTTTTTATTACAATTGTTATTTGGAGAAGTGTCATGTTTATTATTAGAAGGAAGTAGAATCTCTTCTGAAAAAATACGTAATGCAGGATTTGTTTTTAGTTATCCTGATTTAAGTAGTAGTTTAGATTCATTGTTATAGTATAAAAAAACATATTTTATATGAAATAATATTAAATAACGATTATAAAAAATAATTTTTTTTTAAAAAATGTGCCCATTTGATAAAAATGAGCACAAAAATTATATTTATTTATTTTTTATTGTAAATAATTTAATGATTTATTGATAGCATTTTCTAAGCCTGATGTGTCACTTCCACCAGCCGTTGCAAATGAGGGCTGTCCTCCACCTCCTCCTTTAATTTCTTTAGAAAGTTCTCTTATAATAGTGCCTGCATGAAGATTCTTTAAATTCAATAGGTCATCGGATATTCCTAAAGATAAAGTAGGTTTTTGTTCTGTCTTAGTACCAATAATTATGAATAAATTAGATATTTCTTTTTTAAGTTGGAAAATTAAATCTTTTACCGATGCTGCATTTAGATCAGTTATTAATCCAATGTAATTTATTCCGTTTACAACGTTTATTGAATTTTTCCAAATTAACTTTTCATGGTTGGCTTTTTCTTTATTTAGTTGCTCTACTTGTTTTTTTAGCTGATCATTTTCTAAATATAATTTTTCAATTGATTTTAATGGGTCGTCGGTTTGTTTTAAAAAATTTTTTAATCGATCATACTGGCTAAATTGATCTTTAAGGAAATTCATCCCTGTTTCTCCTGTTATGGCTTCAATCCTCCTTACTCCGGCTGAACTGGAGGATTCGCTCATGATTTTAAAAAATATGATTTCGTGTGTATTTTTTACGTGAGTTCCCCCACACAGTTCCACTGAATTTCCAAATTTAATAACACGCACTAAATCTCCATATTTTTCACCGAATAAAGCCATAGCTCCCATATCTAAAGCTTTTTTAAATGGTACGGCTCGATTCTCCTCTAATTCCAACCTTTCATATATTTTAGTATTGACAATCTTTTCCACTTCTTGTATTTCTTCAGAACTCATTTTACTGAAATGTGAAAAGTCAAATCGTAAATATTCTGGACCAACAAAGGAACCTTTTTGTTCTACATGTTTACCTAAAACTTCACGCAAAGCTTCGTGCAATAAATGCGTAGCAGAATGATTTTTAGTAATTGCCTCTCTTCGTTTGATGTCCACTATTGCATGAAAAGGAAATTCTGGATATTTTGGAAGTTCTTTTACGGTATGAATTATTAAATTGTTTTCTTTTTTAGTATTTAGAATTTCAATTTTTTCATTTAAATTTTCAATATACCCAATATCTCCTACCTGTCCTCCACTCTCTGCATAAAACGGCGTAATTTGAAATACTAATTGATAAAATACACCTTCTTTATTCTCAACTTTTCGATATCGTGTTATTTTGACATGAGTATCAAGAAAATCATATCCTACAAATTCTTCTACTTCATCTTCTTCTAAAATTACCCAATCATAATTTTTAAAGTTTGTAGCAGATTTTGAACGTTCTTTCTGTTTATTCATTTCCATATTGAAACCTTTTTCATCGATGGAAATTCCATGATCTTCTGCTATGATTCTGGATAAATCCGAAGGAAATCCATAGGTATCATATAATTCAAAAACAACCTCGCCTGGAATTACTTTTAATCCGGGATTGCTTTCCATAAAGTTTGCTAACCTTTGTAAGCCTTGATCCAAAGTTCGTAAAAAGCCTATCTCTTCTTCTTTTATTATTTCTGATATAAGTTTTTCCTGTTTTGAAATTTCCGGAAAAAAATCTCCCATTTGCGTATTTATAACCGGAACTAATTTATGTAATATAGGCTCTTTTATTTGCAAAACTCTATAAGCATATCCGATGGCACGTCTTAAAATTCTCCTAATTACATAACCCGCCCCTGAATTTGAAGGTAATTGGCCATCAGCTATGGAAAATGCAATGGCTCTAACATGATCTGCTAATACACGAATAGCAATATCTACATTGGCATTATCTCCATAGGTAAGTCCGGATATTTCTTCAATTTTTTTAATTATGGGTTGAAATACATCAGTATCATAGTTTGAATCTTTGCCTTGTAAGACCATACATAGCCTTTCAAAGCCCATTCCCGTATCAACATTTTTTTTAGGTAATTTTTCCAAGGTTCCATCTGCCTTGCGTAAAAATTCCATGAAAACAAGATTCCAAACTTCTATAACATGTGGATGATCATTATTCACTAAATCTTTACCATCAATTTTTTTTCTTTCCTCATCAGAACGAATATCCACATGAATTTCAGAACAAGGCCCACAAGGACCCGTTTCTCCCATTTCCCAAAAATTATCTTTTTTATTTCCTAAAAGAATACGATCTTCAGAGATATGTTCTTTCCATAAGTTATACGCTTCTAAATCTCTGTCTAATCCTTCATCGTTATCTCCTTCAAAAATGGTTACATATAATCGATCCTTAGGAATAGCAAAAACTTCTGTTAAAAGTTCCCAAGCCCATTCAATAGCTTCTTTTTTAAAGTAATCTCCAAAGCTCCAGTTTCCAAGCATTTCAAACATGGTATGATGATAAGTGTCTTTTCCGACATCGTCCAAATCATTATGCTTTCCTGAAACTCGTAAGCATTTTTGTGTATCTGCGGTTCTTTTATTTTTAGGTTCTTTGTATCCGAGAAAAAAATCCTTAAACTGAGTCATTCCTGAATTGGAAAACATAAGCGTAGGATCATCTTTTAAAACTATCGGAGCTGAAGGAACTATACTATGTTGTTTAGATTTAAAAAAATCAAGAAAAGTTTTTCGTATTTCTTTAGAAGTCATTTTACTACTTGGTTTAGGAGCTACAAAAATAATAATTTTACAATTTCGTATTATAAAATTAATTTATTTCTGCATTTTGTTTGAAATTTATAATATCTTTTAAATCATTTAAAGTATATTGCATCCACTCAATTTGTTTTTTAATTTTACCTTCTTTATCAAAATATATCCAGGAAGTAAAATTCATTTCCGGTATTAATTTTTCATTATAATAATAAGGATTATATCGTCCGCTTACCGCAACAATACTATCATTAGAAACAATTTCATTAATAATTATGCTTTCAGGATAATCCTGATGTTTTTTAAAGTTTTTATCTTTCCAGCTTGTTTCATACATTTCCAAAATATTATTTTTACCTTCTATTAATGACTGAGAAACGGCATCAACCCATTTAGGTTGCGAATCAGAATAAAAGCTCATCAGTTTTTTTGCATCATCTCTCTGAGCATATATTTTATAAAATTCTTCTACAGCTTTTATATTTTTCTTTTCATCTATAGAATTACAGGATATAACAACTAAAAAGATTAGAAAGTAAAATAAGTTTTTTTTCATTATTATATAGTTACATTTATTTTGCCAAAAGTAATAATATATATTTATATTTATTTATTAATAAAGGAATCATTTTTTAATATGAAAATCTATTTTATTATGAAAAGCAAAAAAAATTAACAAAATCAAGATAATTTAACATTTTTTTAACAAGCTTATCTAAACCCTTTATTTATCGTAAATGCAGAAGTTTGACTTAATACATATCTGGTCAATGAATATAATGGTAACTTTATTTTAGATTTTGAGGTTGTAATTTTGCATAATCAATGAGTAAAACTAAAATATGAAGAAAGTAACTTTAGCATTAATGATTTTATTAGTGTCACTATCATTTACGATTTTCCACAACGAAGAATTAGCAGAGGCTTCTACCTTTTCTAATATTCCAAGCGACACTATTAAAATAAATTACAAAAGCGACACTTTAGCAAGTAATACTTATAAAGAAAATAATGATTCTACTGAAAAATCAACTTTATCTGGACGGGTATCTTGGTATGGAGGGAAATTTCATGGAAGGCTAACTTCTAGTGGAGAAAGGTATAATATGTATGATTTTACTGCTGCACATAAAACTTTACCATTTGGAACTAAAGTTAAAATTATTAATCCTAAAAATGGTAAAGAAGTTATTGTTCGTATTACGGATCGTGGACCATTTGTGCCTAAAAGAGAATTTGATTTAAGTAAAGCTGCCTTTGCAGAATTAACTAACCTAAATAATGGGGTAATAAATGTTAATTATGAAATATTATAAATAGAGGTTGAAATATTTAATTTATATGGCATAAAAAGCTCCGGTTTATAGAAAATCGGAGCTTTTTTTATATCTTATTTTATCTTTTATGATAACTTTATTAATTGAAAATTATATTGAATTTAAAACTCATTATTTTTAATAATAAAAAATGGAATATAAAAATTAATTTATATTTCTATAAATAATTTTTTTTAAACTTTTCTATTATACCCTTATTAATTGGGTCTCGTGTAACAAATTGCCGATCAAATAAACGAGAACTATAATTTAATAATAATTCTATATTAAAAGTTATAAGCGTTTTACTATGTTTATCTAAAGGTTGGTCTATTTCAGAATTTATATTTTTAAGACATTCTAAAACTATTTGTTTTTCGTCGTCAAAAAATGTAAGGCTTCATTAGTGTCATAGGAAAAAGGAGTATTTTTATTATTTCCTTTCCTAGTTGAGTACCTATAATTAAATCAGGATGAAATAATGATGACCAGCCTTAGGTGTACATGTAGTAGCTTTAGATTTAACTTATATTATTTGTCTTGAAGAAATGAAAACTAAAGTATCTTCTTTAAAATCATAATTATTTCTTCCATATTTCAATTATCCACATTTTAGATTCTTTAAAAAATATTCCATATACGCTATTATTGAAAGTATGAGAAGGAATGAGTTTGGATTTCGATAAATCTATAACATTTACTAGTGGATTAACAGTTTCAATTCATCTAATTTTCTTATAAGCTTGAACGAAATTTTGTCCGTGAAATCAAATGTAAAGAAAACTTGATTTTTAAATATTTTATACGAATACAAGAAAGTTAGAAAAAAAATAATCTTGAAGTTTCTGAAATAGGACTAGGATGTGTGGGACTCAGTCATGGATTGAGACCTTCCACAAATAAATAGAATGCTATAAAATTACTACAATCAGCATATTTTTTTTTGATATAGCGAGGTTTACAGTCCATTTACCAATGTAGAGGTTGTGGATTAAGCAGTAAAATACTTTAAAAATAAAATAATAATTTCAAATTTATATTTTTAGATGGAAAAATTCTTACTCAGACAAAGTATACATAAAGCATTAGAAGGTTCATTTAAAAGACTGAAAAAACGGATTATTTAGACCTTTATTATCAGCATAGATTAGATAAAACTGTTCCTATATAAGATGAAACCGGACTATTAAAGATTTGATGCAAGAAGGTAAAATTAAATATTTAGGATTATCTGAAGCCAGCATAGAGACTACTAAAAAAGCACATACTATTCAGCCAGTAACTACTTTATTATTTAAAATAATAATATAAATAAATTAAATTATATAATAAGGGTATAATTTTTCAATTTTACCCTTATTATTTTAATTTTTTAGGATTAAAAAGTTATACCTTAATAAAATAATTTTACTTATGAATTTTTAACTATCATCAAAAAATAATAGTATACAAATTTTATTTATTAACTATTTCACCATAGAGATCAAAATCTTCTGCGAGGTTAATCTTAACTGTAACAAAACTACCTATTGATAAATAAATATCAGTGGCAGATATTAAAACTTCATTATCAACATCTGGCGAATCATACTCTGTTCTAGCAACATAATATTCTCCTTCTTTTCTGTCAATAATGCAGGTAAATGTTTTGCCTATTTTTTTTTGATTTAATTCCCAGGAAATCTGAGATTGTATTTCCATTATTTCATTGACACGTCTTGTTTTTTTTTCTTCTGGAACGGAATCTTCTAAAGAAAAAGCGGATGTATTTTCTTCATGAGAATATGAAAAGCATCCTAAACGATCAAATCTTTGTTCAATGATCCAATTTTTCAATTCTTGAAAATGTTCTTCCGTTTCACCCGGATAGCCAACAATTAAGGTTGTTCTTATTGCCATATCTGGTACATGTAATCGGAATTCTGAAAGTAATTTATTTGTTTTTTCTTTTGTAGTTCCTCTTTTCATAGATTGGAGTATATCGCTCGAAATATGTTGAAGAGGAATATCAATATAATTACAAATTTTGGGTTCTTTTTTCATTAACTCTAATACCTCTATAGGAAAACCTGTAGGAAATGCATAATGTAAACGAATCCACTCAATACCCTCCACTTTGATCAATTCTTTTAATAAATCAGCTAATGCTCTTTTTTTATACAGGTCTAATCCATAATATGTTAAATCTTGAGCTATTAGAATTAATTCTTTAGTGCCCCCTTGAGCTAACGATTTTGCTTCCTTTATTAAATCTTCAATTGGAGTTGATACATGCTTGCCCCTTATTAATGGAATTGCACAGAAACTACAAGGCCTATCGCAACCTTCAGAAATTTTCAGGTATGCATAATGCCTTGGAGTAGTTATCAGCTTCTCTCCTACCAGTTCATGTTTATAATCTGCTCCTAGTGCTTTTAATAGCAAAGGTAGTTCGCGGGTTCCAAAATATTGATCAACATCAGGAATTTCCTTTTCTAAATCCGGCTTATATCTTTCCGAAAGACATCCTGTTACAAAAACTTTTTCAATAATACCTTCGTCTTTCTGTTTTACACATTCTAAGATGGTATTAATACTTTCTTCTTTTGCGTTATCAATAAAACCACAAGTATTAATAACAACAATGTCACCATTTTGTTCGTGAACAACATCTTTATGGTTAGATTTTAATTGGTTAATTAGAATTTCGGAATCATAAATATTTTTAGAACAGCCTAAAGTTATAACGTTAATTTTTTTTTTCCCAATAGATTTTGTTCGCATTTGCTGTTATTTTTATAATGCAAAGTTATTTATATTTTTATAAATGAAAATTATTAGTGTAAAACAAATAATTTGATCAATTTAATTCTAATATATTTTTAACCCAAGTATTAACATGGTATTTATCTAAAATATAATTAGGCAGTTTCTGATATTCTGTATTTAAAAATTCATCGGGAATTATAATATTATCGGGGTCGATAAGCAATATGTTGTTAGGATTATAAAAATCATAATTTACGATGTCTTTATTGGTCGTTATAAGTTTTTTGTGATAACCCAATGATTCAAATACCCTAAAAGTTAATCCTGTTTGTTCAAGTCTTTGTATATCAATCATAAGATTAGATGTCTTAATTTTTTCAAGGGATTCTTCTCTTGAGACCATCTTATTTAAATAATTGATTTTAGTTTTTATTTTTGGCGTATATAAGTTTATTTGTCTTCTGTTTACGACAATAAATTCATAGGGATAATTTTTACTATCTAAAACTTTTGCTATTTTCTCAAGTACAGGTGTTCTTTTATCTAAAGAACATATATTAAAAGCTTTTCTTTCTTCATTCAATTTTTTTTCATCAAATTGTTCATAAATATAGTTTGGAATAAATTTTAGCTTATATTTTTCAACATCTTTTTTATCATAACTATAAATTTTATCAAAAAATTCAAAAGTATTGGAAATAGCTGGCATTCGTTCTACCCCATCATAATGATAGGCTATCATCTGATTACTTTTCAATTTACAAAAAGTTAATGTTTCAGGAGACAACCATTCGGCATGTATAATAATAATTTTATCAAATTTATCGTAATTAGATAATTTTTCTCTAATTAATTTATCTAGATGATACCTTTTTATATTGATATTAAAAAAAGATTTATTAATTAAATTCTTTAAACGATCAAATAAATTCGGATACTGGTATCTATTAGCATAAATATCAATATGAATCGCCTCTATGCCTAATTTTTTCATTGCAGATATAATATATTTATCATATCCGTAATAATCTAAAGATATTAAAGCGACTTTCATAATTTATAATTACTAAATTAGTTATTTAAAAAGCGAAATATATAATAAATTTTACATATTAAAAATTAAATTTTAAATTTCCACTGTTATTTATCTTATTATTTTTAGTTTTATTACTTCCTTCATAAATATCATATTGGAAAAGGCGACATTCTAATTTTCCATTAAAAATTTTAATTTTTTTCGATGGTCTTAATCCAATTTTTTTATAAGCTTCCAAATCTGAAGTTATAAACCATGAAAATACATTTTTATAATTATTTTTTAAAGTATCTCCTATATTTTTATAAAAGTTCTCTGTAGTAATTGAAATTCTTTCATCATAAGGAGGATTAAAAACTATTAATAAAGGGTATTGTTCTTTTTTAGAGGTAAAAAAATCTTGATTTTTTAATTCAATGAATTCAGTTAAATCTGCAGCCTCTATATTTTCTTTGGCACAAAGTAATGCTTTATTAGAAACATCATATCCAAAAATTTTACCTGAAAAGTCTTTAATTCTATTTATTCTCGTATCTTTTATTTGATTGAATAATTCTAAATCAAAATTTTTCCAATTAGTAAATCCAAATTTTTTTCTATGTAGTTGTGGTGGAATATTTAATGCCATCATAGCAGCTTCAATTAATAAAGTTCCTGATCCGCACATAGGATCTAAAAAATTTCCTTTTCCATCCCATCCAGCAATATTCAATAATCCTGCTGCTAAAACTTCATTTATTGGAGCTTCAAAATGAGATTTTCTATACCCTCTTTTAAAGAGAGGATCCCCGCTACTATCTAAAGAAATGGTCACATCTTGATTGCTTATATGCAGATGCAGCTTAATATCTGGATTGAATCTTTCAACATCAGGTCTTTTACCAAATTTTTTCCTAAAACGATCCACTATACAATCTTTCATTTTTAACATGATATATTGTGAATGTTTGAAATATTCGGAATATACTGTTGAATCTATGGCAAATGTTTGTGAATTATAAAAGTAATTTTCCCAGGGAATTTTATTTATTTCTTTTTCAAAGACAATTTCATTTTTAGCTTTAAAATGCCATATTGGAACTAATATTTTTAATGCTGTTCTTAGAGAATAATTAGCCTTATATAAAAATCCTAAGTCACCATAAAATTCTACTGCTCTATTTTTCTTTATAATTTTAGAAGCTCCTAATTGTTTGAGCTCTTGCACAAGCATATCTTCCAAACCATAAAATGTTTTTGCTTGCATTATAAAGGAATCTTTGTTGGAATACATATTATGTAACAATGGTATATGAGTATGAAGTGATAAAGTTTTAAAATAATTAATTATTAATTCAATCTAACTTTATAGATATAAATTTTTTTTCAATAGTTCAAATATTTTTCAAATATATGATACTTTTTCATAAATTATAATTTATCTGATTTAGTTTGTAATAATTTACTTAAAAGTTATATACTAATTTATATAATTAATAATCTCTATGATTTGATTTTAGTTTTATTTATCAATTAATTTATAATATTAAAATAATAAAAATTACTTTTAATTATATATAAATGTTGAATAAATTAAAAAGCTCGGATTTCCGAGCTTTCATTAATATAAAATTATAAAATTATCTTTGTTTTTTTTGTAACCAATCGATTGAAAAATTACATTTTTTGTACTCGTCTTGTACGGTAATAAATGTTGAAGGTATTTGAGCTTTCACCCATTTTTCTATAACTTCATTTTCTTTAGTCTTCTGTGCAAAACTTTTAATTCTGTTATAATCTATTTCTAAATTCATTTTATGAGCTGGTATAACGTCTGTAATTTTTAATAATTTAACAACTGTTCTATTATTTTCTTTATCTTCAAAAACTTCGGATATATCACCTTTTCCTAATCCTGATAGGTTATACAATACTTTTGTTGGTAATTTTATTTTTTCAAATCTATTATCTCCAGTTTGAGAATTAGATAATATTCCTCCATTATATTTTGTATATTTATCATCTGAATATTTTAAGGCAGCCTGATTAAATGTTATTTTTTCTGCTTTAATATCAGCTTTAATTTTTTCTAACTTTTCCAAAGCTGTTTTAATTTCTTCTTGATTAGGAACGGACATTAATAATATATGTCTTAAATCAATTACTTGTCCTTTCTTTTTTTCAAGATATACAATATGAAATCCGTATTCAGTTTCAAATGGCTCCGATATTTGTCCTTCTTCTAAGCTAAAGGCAACTGCATCAAATTCTTTAACCATTTGTTCTCTTCTCACATTTAAAATTTGACCTCCATTTGCAGCAGAACCAGGATCTTGAGAATATTTCCTAGCCATATCTGCAAAACTAGCTCCTTCTTCAATTTGCTTTTTAATAGATTTTAATTGATCAATTAATTCTTGTTTATGTCTCTCAGTTAGTTTAGGATACATAAAAATCTGACCATATTCAATCTCTTCATTTGAAGTGGGAAATTCCAATTCGTGAGCTTTATAAAAATCTTTTAAGTATTCTGGAGATACGTCCACATTTTTAGTGATTTCGGCCATCTTTCTCTGTGTATACATTTGATTTTTTATCATGGTTTCAAGCAGGCTTCTTAGCTCACCCATGGTTTTAAACTTGAAATTCGTAAGTATATTAACATCAGATCCAAAGTAATTCCTATACCCGTCAATGCGAGATTCAGCTTCCCTTGAAACTTCATCTTTACTTACGGAAATTAAAGTATCTTGCTTAGCTTTATAAAGGATAATTTTTTCTTTCATCATATTTTCAATAAAGCTACATCTATCGGTTACGATTTGTCCTTCAGAGCGAGCGTAATTTTCACCTTCTTTAACATCTGTTTCAGTAATTATTTCATTTCCTACAACCGCTACAATTCCGTCTATTTTAGTTTCTTGAGCATAATTTAATGTAGCTATAAAAAATGTTAACAGTAAAATTAATCTATTCATTTCAAGTTTTTATATCTGCAAATTTAAAATTCTTTTATTAGTTATTAGTGTTTTATTAGCTATTTAACGCAATCAATTATAAATCTTTTTTAATTTTTGTACTTCCTCTGGGTTAATAGTAATAATTGCTTCTTCTTTTAATTTTTTTAGTATTTGAGTAGTTTTATAATCTATGTATTCATTAATATGATTCTTTCGAAGATCTTCTAAAGTCATGATATCCTTCTTGATAATTTTTTTAATATCTATAATTAGTTTTCTGTTTTTACTATTAACCCTATATATACCTTTTGAAAGTATTTCATTAGATGGAATATTTAGTGAATTTCGTGTCGATTTCCCTTCGTCTATTATTAAATCTTCTCGATTATCTTTAAATTGATTTTTTATAAATTCTACCGTTTTTTTATTTTTTAACCATTGTAAAACTTTATCTTCTATTTCAGAATTAATACAATAATAATAGGTCCCCTCAATCCTTTCATCCCATGTTAATTTTGCAGCTTCTTCTTTTAAAAACTTTTTTTGACCAATCAAATCGTTTCTCGCTTGTAATGCAATTAGATTAAATGCGTTTTTAATAAGAAGTTGTTTTTTTAAATTTTCCAATTCTTCTCCTGCTATTTCTGCATTAAAAAAATTTTCATTATAAAATTCTAATATATTTTCTTTTACCCAGTAATTAATATAATCATCTAAAATACTGTTTCTATAATCATAGTTCTTATTATTTAATTTTAATTTTAGCTGAGTTAACACTTCATTAGCTGTTAAAATTTTTGACTCACCAATTCTTATTAATATTAGATTATCTGAAAAGTCATAATTTTTAAATTTATTATATGATTTAGGTAATGATAAAGTTAAATGATTTAAGCCGTCTGAATTTTCCCTATAGAATGAATAAGTTTTTAATCTATTTACTAATAAATCATTTAGATGATCTATTTCGATTGAATTTATTAATCTTTTTAATAATTTTTTTCTAGCCAATGAATAGGTATCATAACTTTCTCTATAATAATATTTAAAGATTGCATAACCATTTGTTAATTTTATTGGCTGGGAATATTTTTCATTAGAAGTATTTAATTTTATTTGGCTGTAAATGTACTGATACGTAGTTTCATCATCATAAATATTAATTTCATTATTAAAGTTTTGATTAAATTTTTGTTTGACAATATTAAAATTTCCTCCAAATTTCAAATCATTATATGCTTTTATTATTTCAATTTTTGCATTTTTTACAGTATTAGGTATATATATTTGATCGAAAATAACCTCTCCCAAATATTTTCTATCATTTGAAACCAATATCAGAAAACAGCTATTTTCATCTTCATAAAAAGTAACTGTATTTAGAGGAGCTTTATATATAGCATCCACTAAACTTTTATTCAATGAAAATATATCTATATAGCTCGGTTTTTTATATTCTAATGTTTGAGAATATTTTAAAACTGCCTCCTCAAATCTTGAAGGATCATTATCTATTCTATGAATGATTGATTTTATGAATTTGTCTTTGTTTTTTTCATTTCTATTTTTATAATATTTATTCTTAAAAAAAAGCAATTGAATCTTTTTTTCAATTTGAATTTTTTTATAATAATCTTGCAATATAGGCTCTAAAAATTCATTTGGGTAAAATAAGCTATCTTTTAATGCAATAGCTTCATTTGCAAATTCTCTCTCATATTCTTGAGAATCTTCGATATTATTTTTTAAAGCATATTGTTTTAACAAATTAAAATCTATAAAATTATCAATAGCATGGTCGGTACCTAAAAGTTCTAAATCTTTTTTATAATTTTTTTCAAAAACTGATGTATAAATATCTTCACCGTTCATAGATATTAAAATAGATTGCGAAAATATAATACCAGTAAAAAAATTTAAAAAGACAACTATAATTTTTTTCACTATTATTTATTTTATACAAAAATATATAAAGAATTAAGACTCTAAAAATATTTTTTACTCTTAAAATCTTGAATATAATATGAAAATCTATAAATCTATATTATTTAACAAGTAAATTAAAATTGCTAATTATATGAAAATTTACACTAAAAAGAGGACGAAATCAAACCTCTTAAAATTATTGTTTTTCTTGCACTATTACTTCTCAATTACCCACAACATTTACATCTAAATAATAATCTCCTTCCGATTTATGGATTATACTTTTACTTCCTTCTTTTTTATTTGCAGCCATTATTTCCGGTATTTCTCCTTTCTCAAGAATATCAATTCTTTTATCAACAACATATACTGTAAATATTTCCATTTCTGATCCGGGTGAATATTTGTAAACAAATTTAGCCTCATTTCCTGATAAATAGAATACTTCTGATTTTTTCACCCATTCTCTTTAAATATAAAAATATCCTTATAAACAAGATTTTTTTATGTCTCTGTTTGTTTAGTTGATTAGTTTGTTGATTGTTTAATGACATTTTTAGAAAGAAATAATATTCTTATAAATATGAATAAAAATACTACTGCTACGATTGTATAGCTATTATTTTTTAAACAACTGGTTTGTTTTAAATCAATATTTTGATATTTTAAATAATTGTAAATAAAAAAAGGTGCAGCTTTAATTCTTTCGCCGCTCTTGGGATACCACTCCCATTCCGACACAAAAGATTATCTGCACCAAAAATTGGTGAAACATAATATAGTGTATCGGAAAGTTTGCGATTTAATGTGGTATTTTGAGCGGCAACTTTGATTATTTCAATTTTTTATTTTTACATAGGCAGTGTATTTTCAAATGTTTTTTACAAATATAGAATTTATTATAATTTATCTTATACGGCATACTCAATAGTTGTTTTTTAAATTTTGATAGAAACCTAATAATTCTTTCATTTTTTTTGTATTTCAATGGTATAAAATATTGACTTTTAGGTAAATCATATTACTATCTTATTTAAGCAAGGCAGAGCGTTTGTGTTTCTTTCATTGAAATACTTAGATGCTTGTACTTTTATCCATTCACTATAAAAATCTCTAAATAAAAATTAGGATATAGTTTAAAATCCGGTATTGCTCTACCATTAGAATAAGCATAAGTAATAAGAAAGAAAGTTATTAGTTCCTAATACTTTTCTTTCTCGCCCAACTTACAAACATTCTACCTTGCGAAATATCTGCAACTAATTTATATAAGATAATTCCTATCTAAGTATGATTTAATTAGAAACAAATACATAAAATTTGGGACAAACTCATTGAGCTAAATTTATTGCTACTCTTTAATCTTGTGTATTCTGCAAAACCTTTTATATATAGCTTTACATATATGCTGTAGCATTTAAATATCCATCAATAACTCTTTGGTAAATAGCTTCCTAATTGGAAGTTACTAGCCTTATTGTTATATTGTATAGAGTATGATTTTTTTAAATTAAAAAACAAAAAAAATATATGTTTGAGCGATAGCGAGTTTTTTTCTTGAATTTTTAACTCTTTTTTTCACTTCTTTAATAAATTTTTAAGGTTTTAAAGAATGCAAAAGCATTTGTAGCAAGACAAAAGAATATTCTCTTTTATATTTAACCTATTCAAACCTTAGTAATAACAATCCTTTTTTTACTATGCTTAATTACTACTTGGTCTCCGGTTCTGAACCCCGAATCCTGCAACCATTTCCCTGCCATACGTATTTCCGGATAAGACATATAATGAAAACTGGCTCTTTTAAAATCCCTTTCATATATTTTTATAGATCGTATTTTAGTTTTGCTTTTATATTTACAAATTTCCATATATTTCTGATTTTTTCTTTCCGCAAAGGAAGTTCTGCCCTGCTCGAAATTCAATTTTACAAACTGATTTTTTACCAAACATCACTGTTTTTTATCTTATATTTTATTTGACTTTTTTGTATATTAGCCCAAAGATAAATTAGTACATTTGCCTTATGACTATAGATAAGACAACATCCAGAAAGATACATCAAGGTAGAAATATTAAACGTTTTCGTGAAATATTAGGTATAAAACAGGAAACGTTGGCTTTTGATATGGGAGTTTCCCAATCTTCTATATCAGATTATGAATCTAAAGAAACATTAGACGATAAAGTGTTAGAAAAAATTGCCGGATTCTTAAAAGTTCCCACGGAGGCTATTAAAAATTTTGATGAGGAACAAGCGGTGAATATTATCGCAAATACATATTCTTTTCAAGATTTTAAAGATAATGCTGTTGCTTCAGGATTTAATTATCAACCAAGCTTCAACCCTGTGGATAAAATGGTGGAACTTTATGAACGTATGCTTCAACAACAAAAGGAAATGATTGATAAATTGGAGAAGTTGATTGAAAAAAAGTAAAAAACTTTTATTAGAAAGCTAAAAAGAGAAAGCTAACTTATGAAAGATATTTTGGATAGGATGAAATGATGATTTTACTATGTAGAAAATGGTTTATAAAATAGATTACACGTAAAAAGGGTTCAAAATAGAACCCTTTAAAATTATTGTTTTTCTTGCACTATTATTTCCCAATCACCCACAGCATTTACATCTAAATAATAATCTCCTTCCGACTTATAGATTATACTTTCACTTTCTTCTTTTTTATTTGCAGCCATTATTTCCGGTATTTCTCCTTTATCAAGAATATCAACTCCTTTATCAACTACATATACCGTAAATATTTCCGTTTCTGATCCGGGTGAATATTTGTAAACAAATTTAGCCTCATTTCCTGATAAATGAAAAACTTCTGATTTTTTTTTCCCATTCCCTTTAAATACAAAAATATCCTTATAAACAAGATTTTTTTGTAGCTCTGTTTGTTTAGTTGATTGGTTTGTCGATTGTTTAATGGCATTTTTAAAAAGAAATAATATTCCAATAACCATTCCTATAAATATGAATATAAATACTATTGCTACGATTATATAGCTATTATTTTTTTTAACAACTGGTTGGTTTTGATTCATTTTTTAATATTTTAAATAATTGCAAATAAAAAAAGGTGCAGCTTTAATTCTTTCGCCGCTCTTGGGATACCACTCCCATTCCGACACAAAAGATTATCTGCACCAAAAATTGGCGAAACATAATATAGTGTATCGGAAAGCTGCAATTTAATGTGGTATTTTGAGCGGCAACTTAGATTATTTCAATTTTTTATTTTTACATAGGCAGTGTATTTTTAAATGTTTTTTACAAATATAGAATTTATTGTAATTTATCTTATGCTGTATATTCAATAGTTGTTTTTAATTTTGATGGAAACCTGATAATTATTTCATTTTTTTTGTATTTATATGGCACGAAAATTAAATCATATTATCATCTTATTTAAGTAAGAAAGAGCGTTCGTGTTTATTTCATTGAAATACTTTGATGCTTGTTCTTTTATCCATACATTATAAAAATCTCCAAGTAAAAATTAGGATTTAAGTTTACCATCCGGTATTATTAAAATTCAATAGTTAATCTATTTTCTAAGTTTTGAAGTAAAACATTAAATCTTATACTTGTAGATTAATTACTATTTCTTGTATTGTATCCAAAAACGAATTCATCTACATATTTTTTAAAGTTGTTTTTTAATGTAAAATGATATTTTAATATAGAGCAGAAACCTTCTATGGTTTTATTATTTGCATATTACTCTAAAATAAGGTTTACAAATTAGGATTAAAATTAATTTTAGATCTTTATCCTAGCCATTTATCAGCATAAATAGATGCAGAGTTTTATCTGTTTTAATAAATTCTAGCTTAAAGTGTATTTAACTATTTAAGCTACTAAATTGCCTTTTCTTTGAATCATTCCCAAGATTGGAGATTTACCTTTTGTACTTTTCCTTTGTGAATTTTACAACTTTTTTATTTGAATGTTTATGTTTATTTTTTTCACCTATAAAGATTTCATCATCTAACTAATTAAAATGATTAGAGATGCCAAAACTAGCTCTAATTCTAATTAGCAGAAACAAGCTTTTTCTAAGTTATATTAATATTTTTTAGATAATTGCAGAGAATCCCCCCTTTTATAAGAAGTAATTAACCATATTATTAAAAAACATTTTTATAAAGCTATTTTTAGTGCTATCAAACAAAGAATTGATTTTTACGTTGAAACACTTTCCAGTATTTTTGCATCTATTTATTATTTTTACATTTATAAGTTTTTGAAAATGTATCAAAATGACTTATATATAACTCCATTAGCCCAGCGTATATCTTCTAGTTAATACAGAGTTGTTCAGCAGAAAATGTAAATATAGTTTATAAGATCTATAATTGAAATAAATTCTTTATTTATCATTATGTTATTATTTTTAACATAATAAATACAAGAATTTAATTATACTAATTAAAATATTTTTAGCATAAATTAGTATATATAGTCACCTAAAATTTAATATTTTCAAGATAATCGTAAACAATATGTGTAGGTAATCCCATTATAGTAAAAAATGATCCGGATATTTTATCAATTTTAGCTATACCAATCCAATCTTGTATACCGTATGAGCCTGATTTATCAAAAGGTTTAAAATTTTCAATGTAATATTCAATCTCATTATCACTCATTTTCATAAAATGAACTTCTGTATAATCAGTAAATACTTGAAAATCATTTTTTGTTTTAAAACCTACTGAAGTATAAACTTTATGGGAATTTCCTGATAACTCGGATAACATTTGTTTTGCTTGTTCGAAATTTTTAGGTTTTTCCAAAGCATGATTATTCATCCAAACAATCGTATCAGCTGTTATAACAACTGTTTTATCTTCAACTTCTCCATAGTATTTTGATTTTTGTTCAGCTAAGTATTCTGTTATTTGATTTTCTTTCAATTGCGAAGAATATGTTTCATCCATATCTAAGTGTATAGTATCGAAAGTATAATTTAAACTTCTTAAAAGTTCTTCCCTTCGAGGCGATTGAGAGGCTAAAATAATTTTAAATGTATTATTCATAGAATTTTTAAATTGTATAAAAAAATTAAAAGACTATCTCTATGAAGATAGTCTTTTAATAAAAAAATTATTGCGATAAAATTGTATATTTTATAAATCAATAGCTTCCCCATACGCAGCTTCTGTAGCCCCTTTAAATGCTTCAGAAATAGTTGGATGAGGATGTATAGTAGTTAAGATTTCATGAGAGGTAGCTTCTAATCTTCTTACAGCAACTGCTTCAGCAATCATATCTGTAACACCGTTACCTACCATATGGCAACCTAAAAGTTCTCCATATTTAGCATCATATATTACTTTTATAAAACCATCTGTATCCCCGTTTGCAGTAGCTTTACCGGAGGCTACAAATGGAAATTTACCTACTTTAATTTCATAACCAGCTTCTTTTGCCTTTTTCTCTGTCATACCTACAGAAGCAATTTCCGGAGAACAATAAGTACATCCCGGAATATTTCCATAGTCAATAGGCTCAACATTTAAACCTTTTATTTTCTCTACACATAAAATTCCTTCAGCGGAAGCTACATGAGCTAAAGCCGGTCCGGGAATTACATCTCCAATGGCATAATATCCTGGGATATTTGTTTTATAAAAATTATCAACAAGTATCCTCCCTTTATCGGTAACAATACCTACTTCTTCTAATCCTATATTTTCAATATTTGCTGTAATACCTACTGCAGATAAAATAATATCAGCTTCAAGTGTTACTTCTCCTTTAGGAGTTTTTACAAATGCTTTAACACCGTTACCTGTAGTATCGACCCTTTCAACAGAAGAGTTAACCATAACATCTATACCATGTTTTTTTATTGATTTTTCAACGTGCTTAGATACTTCTTCATCTTCAACAGGTACAATATTTGGTAAAAATTCTACAACTGTAACTTTGGCTCCCATAGTTGCATAAAAATAAGCAAATTCAATACCTATCGCACCAGATCCAACAACAATCATGGATTTAGGCATTGTAGGAAGTGTAAGAGCTTCTCTATATCCAATTACTTTTTTACCGTCTTGAGGTAAATTAGGCAAAACCCTTGAACGAGCACCGGTTGCTATAATAATATGTGAAGCCGAATACTCCGTTTTTTTCCCGTTTTTATCAGTAACTTCTATTTTTTTTCCAGGTTTGACTTTGGCATTTCCATTTATAACATCGATTTTATTTTTTTTCATAAGAAAACCGACCCCTTTATTCATTTTATCAGCAACCCCCCTACTTCGTTTTACAACATTAGTAAAATCAAAAGATGTTTCTGTTTTATTTAATCCAAATTCTTCTGCATGGTTTATTTCTTCATATACATGTGCACTTTTAATAAGAGCTTTAGTTGGTATACATCCCCAGTTCAAACAGATTCCTCCTAGATTTTCTCGCTCTATTACAGCAGTTTTAAAACCTAGTTGAGCGGCTCTAATAGCAGCAACATATCCACCTGGTCCGCTACCTATAACTATAATATCATAATTCATTGTACAGATAATTTTGTTAGCAAAAATACTATTTTTTTTCCAAAAAGAATATTAATAAACAATGATGCAAAAAAGAATATAATAATTGTTTAAAGTTATAATAAATATTTATAATTTAGCCACCATATATAAAATTTAATATTATAATTTAATTAAAGTAACTATGGAAGAAAAAAATCAAGTTAACAATGTAGGAAATAAACTTTCCGAAGATCAGCTTAAAATTGCTAGGGAGAAAAAATTATCAGCAGGTGTGAGTGCATTTTTAATGGGAACTTTAGGAGTTCACAAATTTGCTTTAGGATATAAAAAGGAAGGTTATATTACACTTGGTATTACATTAGGTACTTTATTTTTGGCATCACTATTCACTTGGACTATTGCCTTTATTGAAGGAATTATATACCTAACCAAATCAGATGAAGATTTTTATAACACCTACATTAAAGGTCATAAAGGATGGTTCTAATCTACATTTTAATATAAAATTATTCTTTTGAATAATTTTTAAAGAGTCTTTTTTTACTTTAGAAATTTCTTTATTCTTATTTTTTAAACAAATTTTTAAATTTATTAAAAGACTCTTTAGTATACAATTTTGCTGCCGTAGGACTTTATTTGCTCAGTATTCAATTGTTTAAAGTTATTTATAAATATTTATAATTTAGCAGCTATATAAAAAATTTAATGTTATAATTTAATTAAAGTAAATATGGAAGAAAAAAATCAAGTTAACAATATAGGAAATAAACTTTCCGAAGATCAGCTTAAAATTGCTAGGGAGAAAAAAGTAATAGCAGGTATTTTAGCATTTTTTTTTGGAGGTTTTGGAGTTCACAAATTTATTTTAGGATATAATAAGGAGGGTTTTATTATGCTCGGTATTACAATATGTACTTGTTTTCTTGGAGCAAGTATCACAGGAACTATTGCCATTATTGAAGGAGTTTTATACCTAATCAAATCAGATGAAGATTTTTATAACACCTACATTAAAGGTCATAAAGGATGGTTCTAATCTACATTTTAATATAAAATTATTCTTTTGAATAATTTTTTAAATTTTTAAAAAGTCTTTTTTTTATTTTAGAAATTTCTTTATTCCTATCTTTTTTAAACAAATCTTTAAATTTATTAAAAGACTTTTTATATACAATTCTGCCGCCGTAGGATTGATTATTAGTCCAATATTTAATTGTTTAAAGTTATTTATAAATATTTATATATAATTTAGCAGCCTAAATTTAATATTATAATTTAATTAAAGTAACTATGGAAGAAAAATATCAAGTTAACAATGTAGGAAATAAACTTTCCGAAGATCAGCTTAAAATTGCTAGGGAGAAAAAATTATCAGCAGGTGTGAGTGCATTTTTAATGGGAACTTTAGGAGTTCACAAATTTGCTTTAGGATATAAAAAGGAAGGTTATATTACACTTGGTATTACATTAGGTACTTTATTTTTGGCATCACTATTCACTTGGACTATTGCCTTTATTGAAGGAATTATATACCTAACCAAATCAGATGAAGATTTTTATAACACCTACATTAAAGGTCATAAAGGATGGTTCTAATCTACATTTTAATATAAATCTATTCTTTTGAATAATTTTTTAAAATTTTTAAAGAGTCTTTTTTTATTTTAGAAATTTCTTTATTCTTATCTTTTTTAAACAAATCTTTAAATTTATTAAAAGACTTTTTATATACAATTCCGCCGCCGTAGGATTGATTATTTGCACCAGTATTGGATATAATAGATGTTTCTAATCCAAAGGTGGACGGTTTTGAGAAACTATTAATTATTAATGATTTATCATTATTTTTTGAAATATCGTAATTAATTTTTGCTCCATACGTCCAAACATCAGCAGCACTTTTTTGCTCTAAAGGCATATTAACAGATCCAACAATGGATAATCTTTGATTCAGTTTAAAGGTCGGATCTAGGGATATTCTATCACTGGTTCTATCTACTCTAGACCCAGCATTAAAATTGGCATCCAATGAAAATACACCGCTTATATTATTTATAGCTGAAGTTAGCTGTTTAAGCACTACATCATAAGCCGATGAAGCATAACTACTTCCTCCCATTTTGTCAGATAAAAAGCTTCCAAAAACAACAATACCGGCTACTTGATTATATTTTTCTCCTTCATTATTATTCAACTTAGTATTAAGTTGATCTTTAACAGAAGAAGAGGCTTCGGCTTGTATATCAAATGCTAAGCTAGGTTTGGATAAATATCCTGTTAATAAGGCTGATACAGTAACATTTGTAGCAGGAACTGTAGATATCCCTAAATAATCTCCAATATTACTAACCAATCTTGTATAAGAAGCACGTATATTTAAATCTGCTTCCGTTGGACCTCTATTTTCCCATCTTATTGTACTTCCTGGAATAATAGTAAAATCTTTATTAACAAACATATTATAATAATATTTACTATCTCCGGTAATTGTATAAGTTCCGTCCATAGTAATTACTCCGGCTTTTGACATATCGAATTTAATATGTTTAGCATCCCCTCTTACAACTATTTTATCTCCGGTTTCTTGACTGATAATGAGATTTACAACAGATTTGTTATCTGCCGAAACATCTGCACGTATCGACAATCCCGTAGGAGGTTTTGAATCAATTTCTTCGTCTTGCTTATGCTGTTCGGGTATAAACTTTATATATTGAATATCTGTTGCATGTGTAGTGCTACTACTATTAATGGTTAAACTACTTCCTTCAAGAGCCATAGCGGTTGCTGAGATGTCAATACCTTTATCAGTAGTTCCTGTGATAGAAAAATTACCCGAGGCAAAAATAGTTCCGTAAAACAAATCATTTTCTTTCATAGTTGTATTAAGAACTAAAAGTTTTTCTGAGGTAAAATCAAGGTTCATTCCCCATTCAGAAAAATTCTTGGTCATTAAAGGCCCAAAGACTAATCCTTTGGTTTTTCTTTGAGTGTCCATTAACTCAATATTATCAAATAAAAATACTCCATCAGAAATTTGCAAATCCTGATCCTTAGTTAATTGATAATCTACACCCAAAAAATTAACCTTAAATCCTACTTTAGACATAGTTAACATTCCTTGATATTTTAGATCTGACACATCACCGGTAATTTGCACATTTCCTGACGCTGTTCCCCTAAAGTTTGAAAATATACTTTGTAAAAATGTACCTATAGGAGCTATATTCATTTTATTAGCATTCAGGTCAATTTTTAATTGTGACGGTTTGCCATTTTGGTTGAGAATATATCCTTGAGCTAAGAAACGATCTTCGCCTGAATCTTCTAATTTGCTTTGCAACAAATATCGATTAGTTTTCGCATCGTAAATAGCCCTCATGGCAAGATTTCCTAAGGTTTGTCCATTAAACTTTAATTTATCAACATAAAGATCAACCAATGGCTTAAGTTCTTTCGAGTTTTTGAGAATTTTGGCCGAACCATTTGCAATCCCTTCAAAAGACATATCTTTAAGCAAACTATGTGGCAATATCTTTTCTAAATTAACATCTTTTAAATTTAAATCAAAATTATAATCATTATTAGTGATATAATCGCCAGATAACAATATTTCAGAATTTTCGGAAGTTAACTCAATTTTTTGTAAGGTTAATTTATTAGTTAATAAATTATATTTTGCTATTGCCTCATCGGATTTAAAATTGGGATTTAGTTTCCATTTAGCTTGTGCTAAATTAATATTGGACGGTTTAAATCCTATTATTAAATCATTTCCTATTTGAGTTTGATATAAATTTAAATCAAAATTTGTTTGTTTTTCTTTATATTTTCCATAATAAAAATTAGTGGATGCATATAAAGAATCATTTCTATTAAATCCTGTAAAATTTATTCGGTCTATTACCGTATTATTAATACGCAATGTTGATAAAGATCCTATAAATTGTTTTAAAGAATCTTCTGTATTTAGAAAGATATTTGGATTTGTAATCTTAATATTTTTATAATAAATGTATTCCGAAATCATCTGCGCTTGCAACTTGTTCCCATTTCCAATATATCTACCCGTTATAGTAGTTCCTGGAGATAAATTAACATCCATCATTAATAAATCAAATAAATCTTTTTGAATATCCAGTATAAAAGAAAATTCTTGATTATCAAAACGTTTTTTAGTTTTGAAATTAGAAACAAGATTACCAATTCCTTTTTTTAACATGTCCGGAATGTCTTCTAATTTATATTTTCCGTAGATATTAGCAGTAATCATGTTTGGCGAAAATATATCTAAGTTTCTATTTCCATCTTCAAAACTAGTTTTTATTTGAATATCGTTATAATTCGTTTGTTTACCATTATCATCGAGTACTATTGAATTGATGTTAATTTGTCCTATTAAATCATCAATAGAACTAAATTCAATATCGGCTTTAACTATTCCCTTAAACGATTTATTTTTATTAACTTGAGAAGCAAAATATCCTAAATTTAATGATTGAATATTTGCGTCGAAAGTAGTTTTTATATTTTTTTTCGAGAAATTTACTTTTCCGTCAAAGTTAAAATGAGCCAGTGAATCATTAGTATTAATTTTACCTTCAAAAACTTTATCTCTTAGATTACCAACAGCTGAAATACTACTTATAGATTTACCATTAATATCAAGACTGTTGATACTTAAATCAAATTGGGTATTCATTTGATCTAAATCAAATCCACTTCCGTCAAACTGAATGTTTGCCGTGATAGGTCCAACTGTAGTTGATTTAATAAATGGAGCTAAATTTAAATGATAGGTTTCAATTTTTCCTTTATATTTCGGATTTTTAGAAGTATAGTCAAATAATTGTGCATCTGCAAAAAGCTCCCCCAATGAACTTATCATATTTCCATGTAAAGTAAGATCTTTTTTATCAATGGAAAAAGATCCGTTATAATTCATTACACCAAATTCAGAAACAATTTCAGGAATTTTTACTTTGATAAATTTAGGAAGCCAAGATTTCAAAGATGTGTATGAAGTTTGAAGGTGAGTTTCTTTTATTTTAATTAAAAAAGATCGAGAAGTATCTGTCGTAACCAAATTTTTTAAAAGTAAATTCGGAGATGAATAAAAGGTTTTATCAACCGATAAAATTGGATTGGTTAAAGTTAAATTATTAAGAGTTCCATTAACTTTGGATGACATATATAATAAAGAATTGGAGTCCCAATCTTTTACGAAATAGCGAATATCTTTACCCGAAATTTTACTTGCTGTCTTCAGATCCATATTCCAGATAACTTGATCTTCAAAATTGTTCATTCCATTTTCTTTTGTATAATTAAAGAATAAAGAACCCAAAAGTAAAGATGAATCCGTTTCAAGTATTAAATTGCTAAATGATAATTCAGTCTCAGAATAATGTACTAAAGCAGAAAATTGACGAATTGTATAATTTTCTTTATGTCTCTTAGCTTTAAAATTAAATTGTTGAACTTGTACCTTTACATCCGAATTAAAAATATCAACTGAAGAAATTTTTAAATTTAACTCAGAAGTATCCAGCCAAACCTGGTCTTCAACAGGTAAATTCTGATTAACGATTGAAAATTTACCTCCTATAATATCTACTCTACCTTTTAATTTAAAATCTTTTTTCTTAGAAGATTTATCAGACTTGAAATTATCAATAAATATTGAAAAATTATCACGAGTTTCATTTTTATATGTGATAACCCTAATTATTGGATCGTTAAAACGCAATTGATCAATTTTTATATCATCAATTCCTTTTATTACTAAATTTTCAACTAAAGAAATTGTATTTACATACCCTTTTAATTCTTTAACGGTAACTAATTCATTATCATGATGATCCTTTATTACGACATTGTGAAGTATCAAATTTCCAAAATAATCTACTTCTATATTTTCAGAAGAAATTTTCGTTTTAAATTCTTTATTTAAATATACTAAAGCCTCTTTTGCTATTTTATCTTTCACATAGGGTAAATTGATAATTAATAGAAAAGATAACAGTATAAAAAACAAAATACATAATGTGTAGGAGATTGCTTTGAATGACTTAAAAAATATTTTTTTAATTAGTAACTTTGCCATAAATGAAAACACCCATTATTTTAGGAATAGAATCGTCATGTGATGATACTTCAGCTGCCATAATTCAAGGAAAAAAAATACTTTCCAATGTGGTATCCACACAAAAAATACACCAAAATTATGGAGGTGTAGTTCCGGAATTGGCATCCCGTGCACATTTACAGAATATTGTACCCGTCATACATCAAGCAATTCAAAAAGCAAATATAAATAAAAAAGCAATTGATGCGATATCTTTTACAAGGGGACCAGGATTATTAGGCTCGCTGCTTGTAGGAACCAGTTTTGCTAAGTCGCTATCCATGTCATTAAATATACCTCTTATTGAGGTAAATCATATGCAAGGACATATATTTGCTCATTTCATTGAAGATGAATTGAATAATAATATAAGTTTTCCCTTTATATGTCTTACTGTTAGCGGTGGTCATACACAAATTGTTAAAGTAAGTAATTATTTTGAAATGGAAGTTTTGGGAGAAACCTTAGATGATGCTGCAGGTGAAGCTTTTGATAAGATTGGAAAATTAATAGGATTGGAATATCCGGCAGGTCCTATGATAGATAAACTCTCTAAAGAAGGTAATCCTAATAAATTTAGATTTCCTTTACCAAAATTAGACGGAATTAAATTTTCTTTCAGTGGAATAAAAACTTCTGTCCTTTATTTTTTACAAAAAGAATTAGCTAAGAATCCGGATTTTATAAAATTAAATCAAAACGATATATGTGCTTCAGTCCAAAAAACTATAATTGCAGCCTTAATAGATAAATTAAAACTGACCATACAAAAAACAGGAATTAAAAATGTAGCCATTGCTGGTGGTGTTTCTGCAAATTTAGAATTGAGAAAAGAAATAAAGAAATTAGAGTCTGAGTTAGCATGTAAAACTTTTATACCCAAGTTTGAGTATACTACAGATAATGCTGCAATGATTGCCGTTGTGGGAAGTATTAAATATGAACACAATCAATTTACCGATCTTAAGACTATAGCTACGGCTAGATATAAAATTTAAGATCATGAAAGTTAAAAATTTTTATAATTGTCTATTTATTATTATAAATTTATTGATACTAAACTCATGTAAAGAGAATTCCTTACTTTTTAAAGATACTTTTCGTACAAATAAAAATGGTTGGGACACTTTATCTTTTAAACAAATAAATACAAAGATTGAAAGTGGATATTTGTTGATGAGTAGCAAATTAAAGAATGTTGTTAATTATTCTTTAATTCCTATTTCTAAACTTAATCAAAATGTTGAAATTACTACTTCAATACAAATAAATGATTTTTATGATAAAGATGGGGTCGCAGGAATTATTTTATTTGCAGATCAACAAAAATTCCCAGAAAATTATTTATTATTTGGTATCAATTCAGAAAATGAAGTTTTAGTTTCTTATGAAAGTAAAAAAGAAGGTATGTCACAAATTTTTTATAAGCAGAAAATACAAAAATATAAAAAAAAGGAAAAGAATAGTTTTTCAATCGTAACAGACAAAAGTTCTATTCAATTCCTTTTAAACGATAAAATTGTAACTACCATCTCAAAAAGTAAAGATTTGGGCATCTATTTGGGATATTTAGTACTTAATTCAAGTATTTCCGTAGATAATCTTGAAGTTAAAAAACATTAATCCTTAAATACACTAAATCTCTATTTCTAAACGTTTCAATTTTTATACCATTTTTGACGGATAAATTAAAATTTCACTATATTTTATAGAAACAATTATAATTTATTGGTGTGATATGACTGATAAAATTGCAATGCTTTAGGCATTATCCTATTTAAATCAGCAATTCTATTTTCAGGGTTGGGGTGTGTTGATAAAAATTCAGGGGTATTGCTGCCGCCTGTGGACTCAATCATTCTTTGCCAAAATATTGGGGCTTGCCTCGGATCATATCCTGCCATAGCCATTATATATAAGCCCATTTCATCCGCATCAGTTTCTTGTTTACGACCATATCTTAATAGAGTGATGCCACTTGCTACCGGATAATATTGATTAATCACTTGACGCAATGCTTGATTATTAGTCACTCCACCTAAAACTTGTCCTCCTAATTCAGAGATATAAGACTGAGATATTTTTTCAGCCCCGTGACCCGCTAATGCATGAGCAATTTCATGTCCCAATACAACAGCTAAACCTGCATCGTCCTTACATATAGATAATATACCCGTATAAACAGCCACTTTTCCACCGGGCATACACCAAGCATTAGCGGTTTTAGAATCATCAATCAAAACAAACTGCCATTGATATCCATCTAGAGCGGAGGACTTTCCGATAGATTTATAATAAGTTTCAGCTGCTTTTCTAATTCTATTGCCAACTTCTTCCACTTGTTTTGCTTGAGGAGTTCCAGTAATTATTTTATTAGATGATAAAACTTCTTGATATTGCTGAAATGATGAAGGTAGCAATTGAGAGTTAGATACAAAATTGAGCGATTTTCTTCCGGTTAAAGGATTCGTAGCACAAGCCACTGTTAATAAAGATACTAAAGATAGTAATAAACATTTTTTTGAATTCATAAACTCTGTAATAATTTTTGAAATATAGTAAATTTATTAATTAATGTTCTTAAATTTGCAATGAAAGATTATAATTTAGTAAAATCAAAAAATATGCCTTATTTATTCACATCCGAATCAGTTTCGGAAGGCCATCCAGATAAAGTAGCTGATCAGATATCAGATTCCATATTAGATAATTTTTTAGCTTTTGATCCAGATTCTAAAGTAGCTTGTGAAACTTTAGTTACCACAGGACAAGTTATTTTAGCAGGAGAAATTAAATCCAATACTTATATCGATGTTCAGCAAATTACAAGAAATATTATAAAAAAAATTGGCTATACTAAAAGTGAATATAAGTTTGAAGCTGAATCTTGTGGTATTCTATCCGCATTGCATGAACAATCTCAAGATATCAACCGTGGGGTAGATAAACAAAATAAGGAGGAACAAGGTGCCGGCGATCAGGGAATGATGTTCGGGTATGCAACGAATGAAACAGATAATTATATGCCTTTGGCATTAGATATCTCACATAGTATCTTAAAAGTGCTCGCCAGAATAAGAAAAGAAGGGCAAATTATGACCTATCTACGTCCGGATGCAAAATCTCAAGTTACTATCGAATATGATGATAACAATAAACCTATACGTATCGATACGATAGTTCTTTCTACACAACATGATATGTTCGATCAAGATGAAAAAGTAGTTTTGGAAAAGATTGCTGAAGATATCATTAATATTGTTATTCCTGAAGTTAAGGCTGAAGCTAAAGAAGAAATAAAAGCATTATTTGACGAAAATATCACTTACCATATAAATCCTACAGGCAAATTCGAAATTGGAGGTCCTCATGGAGATACCGGTTTAACCGGCCGTAAAATAATTGTAGATACTTATGGCGGAAAAGGGGCTCATGGTGGAGGGGCTTTTTCAGGAAAAGACCCTTCAAAAGTAGACCGTTCTGCTGCCTATGCTACCCGTCATATAGCCAAAAATCTAGTAGCAGCCGGTGTCGCTGATGAAGTTTTAGTTCAAGTCTCTTATGCAATTGGAATTACTGAACCGTGTGGTGTATATATTAATACATTTGGAAGTTCAAAAGTTAACCTTTCAGATGGAGATATAGCATTAAAAGTTGAAAAGTTATTTGATTTAAGACCTTATGCTATAGAAAAAAGACTAAAATTAAGAAACCCTATCTACGCAGAAACTGCAGCTTATGGCCATATGGGTAGAAAAAATGAAACAGTTATTAAAAAATTTGAGAGAAATCGAGAAAACGGTAAATTAGAAACTAAAGAAATTGAAGTAGAGTTATTTACTTGGGAAAAATTAGATTATTTGGACAAAATTAAGGAAGCTTTTAACCTTTAACTAAAATAGTCATGTCAAAAATACTGGCAATCGATTATGGCGAAAAAAGAACCGGATTAGCAGAAACTGATGATATGCAAATTATTGCCAGTGGCTTGGCAGGAATTATGACCTCTCAATTAATACCGTTTTTAGAAAAATATATTTCAGAAAATTCAGTTGAAAAAATAATTATAGGTTTACCTATACGATTAAATGGCGAACTTTCTGAAATTGAAAATTCAATAAAAAAATTTATTAAAAATATTAATTCTCTTTTTCCAACCATACCTGTTGAAAGAGTTGATGAAAGATTTACATCTAAAATCGCTTCTCATTATATTAGTCAAAGTGGAAAAAATAAAAAAAATAGAGAAAATAAGCATTTATTGGATGAAGTAAGTGCTACATTAATTTTGCAAACCTATTTAGATAAAAAATGAAATTATGATTTTACCTATTTATGGCTACGGGCATCCCGTATTAAGAAAAAAAACGATTGAAATCGATAAAGATTATCCCGATTTGGATCAGTTGATAACTAATATGTATGAAACCATGTATCAAGCACATGGTATTGGATTAGCAGCACCGCAAGTAGGGCTTAATATACGTTTATTTATTATAGATGCAACTCCACTTGCTGAAGATGAAGAATATCTGGATATAAAAGATGAATTAGCTATATGTAAAAAGGTATTTATTAATCCTAAAATATTAAGTAGAGATGGAGAGCTTTGGAAATTTAATGAAGGTTGCTTAAGTATTCCTGATATTAGGGAAGATATTAAAAGATTAGAAAATATAACTATTGAATATTTTGACGAAAACTGGAATAAAAAAACTGAAAATTTTAGTGATGTTCGTGCAAGAATTATACAACATGAATACGATCACATAGAAGGTATTTTGTTTACAGATTTATTATCGCCACTTAAGAAAAAATTAATTAAAGGTAAGTTGGCTAATATAAGTAAAGGAAAAGTGGATACAGAATACAGAATGAAATTTTCAACACATTAAATTAAATAAATTAAAAATATAATTATATTATTGATATGGATCTTACTAAAATCATTGCAATTACTGGGAAATCTGGGTTATTTGAATTGTTAAGTCAAACCAAGGGAGGTTTCATTGTTAAAGATTTAGTTGCTCAAAAAAAATTATCTATAAATGCAAATAGTCAAGTAAGCTTATTGCAAAATATTTCAATTTATACTCATGACTCTGAAGTTTCTTTAATTTCAGTTTTAGTTTCAATTTCAAAAAAACACGAATATAAAGAAATTGAATTTGATAAAAACGATATTGACACTTTAAGATCATTAATGAAAGAAGCCCAACCTGATTATGCAGAAGATAGAGTGTACAATTCTGATCTTAAAAAACTTTTTACCTGGTATAATATTCTTGTTAAAAATGGAAATATTTCCAAAGAAAGTGTGAAAACCTATGAGGATAATTTAGCTAAGTCAGATAATAAATTCTCAGATGAAAATAAGAAAGTTGAACAAGATAATGAAATTAATGAACCTATTAAAGACAAAGACTTAGAAGAAGGTTCAATAGCCACTAAAGCTAAAAAAACAACTAAAAAAAAGTCTGACAGTAAGAAAACAGAACAGTAAAAAATTAACTTTTAAATAATATTATTTATAAAGGTATCATTTTTTGATACCTTTTTTATTAAAAATATAAGTATAAAAAAATCTTTAAGTTTATTTTACTTAAAGATTTTTTATTACTAACATCTAAATTAGTTACATAAACATGTCTTTAATTTTTTCAAAGAATGTTTTATCATTTTTTGAAGGTTTTGGAGAGAAATGTTCATTATCTAACATAGATTCAAAAAATTCTTTTTGTTCCTTAGATAATTTATGAGGGTTAGGAGTCCATACATTGATATGGATAAATAAATCTCCATATCCATAACCTTGAACTTTAGGCAATCCTTTATCTTTTAATCTTAATATCTTTCCTGACTGCGTTCCCGAATCAACAGTAATTTTAACCTTTCCTGTAACCGTTGGAACTTCTTTTTTGGTTCCTAAAACAGCTTCCGGTATAGAGATATATAATTCATAATGTAGATTGTCTCCCTCTCTTTTCAAATTTTCATCTTCAATCTCTTCAATCACGACAATTAGGTCTCCGGGAATACCGCCAAAAGGTGCATCATTCCCTTTACCTCTTACTTGTAGTTGTACGCCTTCTCTTACACCGGCAGGTATCTTAATGGAAACCTCCTCCTCTACTTTTATTAGACCATGATTGTTAGCTCCTGGAGGTATATGATCCGCTACTTTACCGGTTCCGCCACAGGTATTACATACGGATTGAGTTTGCATTTGACCAAAAGGAGTATTCATTATTCTTCTGGTTTGTCCAGTACCTTTACAAGTAGGACAACTTTTAGAGGTAGCTCCTGGTGCTAATTTGAATCTTTTTACCTTAACTGTTTTTTCAATTCCATTTATAATTTCTTTTAAGGTAAGCGATAAACGAATACGTAAATTAGTACCTTGAATTTGTTGAGGCCTTGAAGAAAATCCACCAAAACCGCCACCAAACGCTCCTCCAAAAATATCACCGAAATGAGAAAAAATATCTTCCATATTCATACCTCCGCCAAATCCTCCGCTGGCTGCTCCACCTACTCCAGCATGTCCATATTGATCATATCTTGCTCTTTTCTGAGGATCACTTAATACTTCATAAGCTTCTGCAGCTTCTTTGAATTTTTCTTCAGCTTCTTTATCACCAGGGTTCTTATCCGGATGATATTGGAGTGCTTTCTTTCTATAGGCTTTTTTTAATTCAACTTCGGTAACACTCTTCGAAACCTCCAATACTTCGTAATAATCTCTTTTAGACATAAATATAAACCTCTCTTAGTTCTTAATTTCCTATAACAACTTTTGCGTATCTAATTACTTTTTCATGTAATAAATACCCTTTCTGAACAACATCTATAATTTTACCTTTTAAACTTTCATCAGGCGAAGGAACTTGAGTAATAGCCTCATGAAAATCAATATTAAAATCATCACCGGCTTTAACATCAATAGCAGTTAATCCTCTATCTTTTAAGGTATTAAATAATTTATTATAAATTAGTTTTACTCCTTCTAAGACCGGCAGATCATCCTCTTTTTTCTCAAGTTCAGTAATAGCTCTATCAAAATCATCTAAAACTGGAAGTAATGACTCTAATATATCTTTATCTGAATATTTAATAAGATCTTGTCTTTCTTTAATTACTCTTTTTTTATAATTATCAAATTCAGCAAATAAACGGATATATCTATCTTTTTCCTTTTCAAGCTTTTCTTCTAAATCAGATTGAGCACTAGCTTCTGACATATTTTCAGAATCTGATACATTTTCTTGATTGTTATCTTGATCTTGTGGCTCTTCAATTAATTCGTTTTCTTCGTTGTCATTATGATTCGACATGATTATATTCTTTAATGGTTACTGATATTTATCAATTTTACTGCCACTTTACAAATACTGTCAAATCGACCTGTTTTCAAATAGATAATTAAATACTTCTTATTAAATTTGCATAAAAAGTAAGCTTTATAGAATGTTGAATAGTTTCGATGTTTTTTCAATTAATTCAGAGGTTGAATTTAATTCTCTCTCCATTCAAATATTTAAATATCAGTATACAAATAATCCTATTTATCGGAAATTTGTTGATTTACTATCTCTTAATTATAAAGAAATTGATAATTACAAGAAAATTCCTTTCTTACCTATCGAATTTTTTAAAACCAATAAGGTAGTTGATGATAATTTTTCTCCAGCATTTTATTTTCAAAGTAGCGGGACAACTTCTGAAAATATTTCAAAACACTATATAGTTAATGAAAATATTTATAAAAAAAGTATTTTAGAATCTTTTTCTTTGTTTTTTGGAGATCCTTCCGAATATATATATTTAGGATTGCTTCCATCATATCTTGAAAGAAACAATTCTTCTCTCATTTATATGGTTAATCATTTAATGGAACAATCTAAAAAAGAGGAAAACGGTTATTATTTACATAATTTTGATGATCTTTATTTAGTATTAAATCGTCTTGAAAGCGAAGGTAAAAAAGTTATACTTTTTGGTGTTTCTTACGCGTTATTGGATTTTGCAAAGTCTTACCCTTTACATTTAAATCATACACTTATTATTGAAACAGGTGGAATGAAAGGCAGGAAAAAAGAAATTACTAAAGATGAACTTTTATCTGAACTGAAATATGCTTTTCATACAAAAAAAATATTTTCAGAATATAGCATGACAGAATTACTTTCTCAGGCCTATTCTTTGAGTAATAATTTTTATAGATGTCCTCCATGGATGAAAATTTTAATTAGAGATGTGGATGATCCTTTTGAATATGTAGAAAATCATAGAACCGGCGGCGTTAATATAATTGATTTAGCAAATATTCACAGTTGTTCATTTATTTCTACTCAAGATCTTGGTAAAACCCTAGAAAATGAATGTTTTCAAATATTAGGTAGAATGGATAATTCCGATATAAGAGGATGCAGCTTATTGTTATTATAGTTTTTAATATTTAACTTATTTTTATAACTATTAATTTTATTATTATTCGAAAAATATTTAATTTAAAAAAATTATTTTTTGAAAGACTTTAGTGTAATATGTCCTATTACAGAAAATTATTTAATTATATAGTTATTGGTTTTATCCTTTTATTTCTTTGGTTTATTTTACATACCATAGCAATAATTATTGATGGTAACCAAGAAGATACTAGAGATGCAGATGTAGGAGTAATTTTTGGTACAAAAAACAAAAAAGACGGGTCTATGCCCATGTCACTAATACGTAGGTTAAATATTGGGTTAAAATTATATAATGAAGGTCAAGTACAAAAATTGATTGTTTCAGGTGGTCTAGCCTATAAAAATTTTTGTGAAGCCGATCTTATGCAAGAATATTTATTGGAACATGGAGTATTATTATCTGATATAATTTTAGATAATAAAGCTGTGAATACGGAAGAAAATGTGGAGAATTCATTAAAAATTATGAAAGCTAATAATTATAGAAAATTAATTATAATTTCACAATATTATCATATTTCTCGAATTAAGCTCATGTATTATAAATTAGGATTTTATAATTTAGGTTCAGCCAGTTCTCATCATTATAGTAAAAGACATCATTATATTTCACTAGTTAGAGAATTTTTTGCCTATTATTATTATTACTTTTTTAAATAAATTTTTATAAAAAATGTAAATTAAAAATCCTTAATGATTTTATGAATACAAAATTTATTGAAAAAGTAATTGATGATGTAATTGATAAAAATAAGGAATTATCAAAACTAACAATTATCATCCCGGGTAAAAGACCTATCATATTTTTTAAAAGATATCTTATAAAAAAAGGATATGATGGTTTTTTACCTACTTTTTTTACAATTGAAGATTTTATATATAAATTTTCTACTTTAGTCAAAATCGAGCCGATACCGCTTTGGTTAGAAGCCTTTAAAATACAAAAAAAATTTATTAATCCGAACGAAAAGTTGGAAGATTTCTTAAAATGGATACCTACCCTACTTAAGGACTTTAATGATATTGATATTTTTTCTGAAAATCCGCATAAAGTATTAAAACATTTATCTTCAATTGAAAGAATTGAAAATTGGGGCCAAAAACTGGATTCCGATAACGATAAAAAATTATATTATAAAAATCTTAAATTTTGGGAAAATAATTTAACTCTTTACAATGAATTAGTTGCAGCACTTGAACAAAAAGGATTAGGAACTCATGGAATGATACTTAGTTCAGTATTAAAAAATTTAAACACTTTAGATATTCCTAATAATCAAATTTACGTTTTTGTTGGTTTTAATGCTTTAACCCCTAAAGAAGAAAAATTTATAAAACATTTTGTTTCCCATTTCCAAACTTATATTTACTGGGATGCCGATAGTTATTATGTGAATGATATTAATCAAGAAGCCGGAAACTTTTTAAGGAAATATAAAAATTGGAATTATTATGCTACTCGAGATTTTAAATGGGTAGAAAATGATTTTAATAATTCTAAAAATATACAAGTTGTTAGTACCTCACAAGAGGTAGCGCAAGCTAAATATATCGGATCAATCTTAGAAACCATATCAGAAAATGATTTACAGAATACTGCACTTGTATTATGCGATGAAGCAATTTTACCTGCCATTTTAGAAAGTATCCCAAAAAATATTAATCAAATTAATATAACTATGGGATATCCGCTAAAAAATTCATTTTTAGCTTCATTTTTCAAACAAATATTTCGTTTACATATATTTAGAGAAAAAAATAAAACTAAAGGATATTATTATTATGATATTTTGTCTATTCTTCAAAATCCTTTGCTAAACATTACACCAGATGTAAAAGAATTCATTTCCGTAATTAAAAAGAATAATCTTATTTACATCTCCGAAACACTTATTTATGAACAATTAGCTAATAATTATTACAATTTTATATTTAAAACATACGCAACCCCTGTCGACTTAGTACATAAACTATATGAATTTTGTAATGAACAATTTTGGAAAACCGATTCAGATAATCAAATCCTTAAAGAAACCTACTTAAAGTTTAAAAATCTTTTTTCAATTTTGTTAACGCAATTATCTCAAGATGTTTTAATTGATAGTTATTCCCTTCTTCATTCATTTTATCAGCATATAATTACCAATGAAAAAATCGATTTCGTTGGAGAACCCCTTGCAGGTCTTCAAATTATGGGGGTATTAGAAACACGTTTATTGAGTTTTAAGAACGTGATTATGTCTGGTGTAAATGAGGGTATTTTACCGGGAGGAAAAAATGATAATTCATTTATTCCTTTTGATGTGAAAAAAAATTATAATATAAATACATTCTTAGAAAATGATTCCATATATTCTTATCATTTTTATAGATTAATACAACATGCACAAAATGTAACTTTAGTATATAATAATTTTACTGAAGGAATTAATTCGGGTGAAAAAAGTCGATTTATTAGTCAACTAGAATTTGAAACAAAACACAAATTAAAAGAGTCTATTGCATCCTACGGAGGCAATTTAAAACAATCTAAAGAATTAATAATTGAAAAGACTCCTGCTTTAATAGAGTCCATAAATAATTGGTTAAAAAATCCCATTTCACCTACACATTTAACAAGCTATCATTATAATCCCATAAATTTTTATTTTCAAAAAATTTTGAAAATTAAAGAGCAGCAAGATATGGAAGAGGAAATTTCTGCTTTAAATTATGGAAATTTGATTCATCACACATTAGAATCCATATATTCACCGCTGCAAGGAAATAAGCTGTGCGAAAATGATTTAGTTTTGGCATTAAAAAATTATTCCGTCAATTTGAATCAATATATTGAAAAAGAATTAAATCCGGATCTATTTAAAAAAGGACAGAATTATTTACAAAAACAACTTGCAAAAAAAACCATTGAAAAAATATTATTACGTGATCTAACCGATATTAAGAACGGTAATGAAATCATTTTAAAAGAAATAGAAAAAGAATTAGTTTCAAGTATTTATATACCCAGCTTAGGTACCCTTTCATTAAAAGGTTTTGTAGATCGGTGGGATTTATTTAATAATGAAGATCGGATCATAGATTATAAAACTACTTCCATTAGTACTTTAAAATTTAAATCCGATAAATTTGAGAATATACAAGAAGATAAAAATTTTAAATTTTATATTCAGTTAGTTTTCTATGCTTATATGATTTTAAATGAAAAATTGACAGATACCGTAAAAGTAGGAATTTGGAGTTTTAAAAAACCATTTCGAGGTTTAGAAATTTTACAAATAGATTCCGTAGAAAATTTAACGGAGTCTCATACAAAAGCTTTATTTGAAGAAATTAGTAAACTAATTTTAGAAATTGCTGACCCAACCCTTCCATTTGTTGAAAAATATTCAGGTTATAAATTATAATAAAAAATAATATTATTTTCAATTTAATGAACTAATTTTGATTCTATAACTATCTGAGAAATGACCGAAAAATTAAAAGATATAAAAAAACAATTTCCGATCTTGGAACAGCAAATAAATGATAAAACCTTGGTTTATCTAGATAATGCTGCTACTACACAAAAACCCATTTCTGTAATCAATGCTGAAGAACAATATTATAAAACGATAAATTCTAATGTGCATAGAGGGATACATACACTTAGTCAATTGGCTACCGTAGAAATGGAAGAATCTAGAAAGTCTGTGCAGGAGTTTTTAAATGCTAAAAAAGATTATGAAATTATATTTACTAAAGGTACAACAGATAGTATAAACCTTGTGGCTAACGGAATTGAAAATTTAGTGAATGAAGGCGATGAAATTATCATTTCTAATTTAGAGCATCATTCTAATATTGTTCCTTGGCAATTTTTAGCAGAAAGAAAAAAATTAAGAATTAAGGTAATCCCGGTTGATGATAATGGAGATTTGATAATGGATGAATTTGATCGATTGCTTTCTGATAAAACGAGGATTGTTTCAATAAATCATATTTCCAATGCTTTAGGTGTTGTTAATCCTATTGAAGAAATTATAACAAAAGCTCATAAAGCGGGAGCCTATGTATTAATAGACGGGGCACAAGCTGTCTCTCATAGAAAAATAGATGTTCAAGCATTGGATGTAGATTTTTATGTTTTTTCTTCACATAAGCTATATGGACCTACCGGTGTAGGTATTTTATATGGAAAAGAAAATTTATTGGATTCTATGAAACCTTATCAAGGTGGAGGAGAAATGATCAAAGAAGTCACATTTGAAAAAACTACCTATGCCGATTTACCTTTTAAGTTTGAAGCAGGAACTCCTAATATTGCAGGAAATATTGTACTAAAAAATGCAATTGAATTTATTCAAGCCATCGGTTACAAGACTATAAGCAAACATGAAGATACTATTTTAAAATATGCAAAGGACAAATTATCACAGATTGATGATATAATTATATATGCACAGAAAGCAAAATTTTGCTCAGGAGCTTTATCATTTAATCTTAATTTAGATAATGTACATTCTTCAGATGTTGGTTTTATTTTAGATAAACAAGGAATTGCAGTAAGAACCGGGCATCATTGTGCTCAGCCAATTATGAAACGTTTTGGTATTAAAGGTACGGTTCGTGCTTCATTTGCTGTATATACTATGAAAGAAGATATTGACAAATTAATTGAAGGTGTTTATTTGACTCAGAAAATGTTAAAATAAAAATAATTAAAAACTCAATAAATTGGAAAGAATTATTGAGTTTTTCAAAAGATGATATTTTTCAATATTATTTAGTTTGAATAAATTATAATAGTATAATTATTAATTTATTAAATATTTAATTTTAACAGATTTAATCATTAAATTAATAAAAATGGTATTTAGGATTCTTACCAACTACCACTAGCACCTCCACCACCGAAACTGCCCCCGCCTCCAAATCCTCCAAATCCTCCACCTCGGGAACCACTGCTACTACCACCACCAAAAATACTTCCTCCAATAAATCCTCCTAATCCACCCCAAAAATCATCATCATTATTTCTTCGTTTACCATTACGATCATAATACGTATTGTTTTTATTATTTTTATGCATTAAAATATATAAAAGTATTATAAAAAATATAAAAATAGCAATAACTATTCCGGAAGTTGTATCATCATCATCACCTTTATTGTCAGCCTTAAATTTTCCTTGAAGAACATTAATAATTTGATCTGTTCCGGAATTAATAGCTTCATAAAAATTATTTAGCTTTAAGTAAGGAATCATATATTGATGGATAATCGTGCTGGATGTATAATCTGTTAATGCATCTTCTACTCCTCTACCGGTTTGTATGGTTAGCTTATGATCATCTGTTGCTATTAATAATAAAACTCCGTTATTTTTATACTTTTGACCTATTTGCCATTTTGCTCCCCATTTTGCTCCCACATAATTTATATCATCCCCACCTAATGTCTTAATTAAGCAAACAACAATTTCAGTTGAAGTTGAATCACTGTATGAAATTAATTTATTATTTAAGGCATTTAGTTGATCATCTGTAAGAATATTTGCATAGTCGTTAACGGGATAAACTAATTGAGGTTTTTCTGGTATTTTAAATTCAGTTTGACCATATAGGAAAATGTTTACAAATAAACCGAATATTAATAATATAAACTTAACGGGATATTTCATTGGGTAATTCATTTTCTATACTTTTTCCATCAGTTGGAAAAAATTTTTTCAATTTTATTCCTGTTTTTAAAATGGCATTAATTACTCCTTCTTTATATTTTTCCTCTTTGAATGAAATAATTATTTCTTTTATTAATTCATCCCAAAAATTTTGATGTACATGTGAATGAATTCTAACATCACCAATTATTGCAATCTTTTTCTTATTTTCTGAGACATAAAATAAAACCGCATTTCTATCTTTGGTTTTTTCCATACCAAGTTTATTAAATATTGATTGAGCAGTAGCCAAGGCATCTCCGGTTAAATTTTGATCTAAATGAACTCGAATTTCTCCTGTTGACATCGATTCTGCTTGTTTAATTGCATCAATGATCAACTCTTCGTCTTGAGGTGAAAATAACATTTGGGAATTAATATTTCTAATTATTTACCATTTAACAATTGATCAACATTAGGAGCTTTTTCTGCACCTGCATCTGCTTTGAATGTACCTTTTTCTTTAAAATTCCTAAAATTAGCTACAATACTTGCAGGGAATTTTTGAATATAGTTATTATAAGTTGTAACAGATTGGTTAAAATTATCTCTGTCTATTTTTATTCTATTTTCAGTACCTTCTAATTGATTTTGTAATCCTAAAATATTTTGATTAGCTTTTAAATCCGGATATTTTTCTATAGATACTAATAATCTACCTAATGCAGATCCTAATCCAGATTGAGCTTTTTGAAATTCAGCTAATTTTTCTGGAGATAAATTTGATGGATCAATCTGAACTGAGGTTGCTTTTGCTCTTGCTTCAATAACAGAGGTTAAAGTTTCCTTTTCATAATTGGTTGCTTTATTAACAGTTGCAACTAATCCGGGAATTAAATCCGATCTTCTTTGATATGAACTTTCAACTGCTCCCCATTTTAAATTAACATCGTTATTCAATTCAATCATATTATTATTAATGCTTACCCCCCATGCGAATATTCCAATAATAATAATTATTATTAAACCTAGAATTCCCCCTCCGATTAAACATCCTTTTTTCATAATTTCAATTTCAATTTTTTATTTATAAATAATTTATTTTATTATAAGTTAACAAATATTATTCCTAAAAAGTAAGGGAAGATTTATCAATACTTCCCCTTATTTTATCTATATATATACTTATTTTTAATATCTTTTTATAATGCTGCTTCTATTTTTCTCATTTCTTCCAATTTATCTTTCATCTGTAGTACCCTGTAAGCTTCTTTTAATGCCTGTATTATTCCCTTATCTTTATTTTCGTATCCGTATGCTTTTTCTAAATAAGGCAAAGCTTGTTTAAACATATCTTTTCTTTTTTCTAATAAAGTATCATACTTTTGTTGATCGGCTTTGGTGGAACCTAAAGCTCTCATTTTTTCAACAATCTCTTTATCAGGAGATAATAATAAAGCGGCTAAATTTAGATAGGCTGCAGCATAATCCGGTTTTATACGTAAGGCTTGGTTATAATTTTCTTTTGCTTGAACCATCGTTTGTGGATCCTTACTGTATAATACTCCTAAATTGTAGTAAGAAACATAATCATTAGGATTCTTTTGAACAGATTCTTTTAATTTAGCAATATATTTATCTGTTTGTCCTGTTTGATAATATAATTCTCCAATTTGTGAATTCAAATTAGTATTATTAGGCAGTTTTTTCAATCCTTTTTCTGCGAGAGCCAATGCCTCATTATATTTCTTATCGGAAATTAATATGGAAATCGCATAGTTATATAAATCTGCTTCAACTGAAGGAGATTCTTCTTTTTTAAAATCAGAAAATTCAGAACTTGGTGTGGATTTAAACAAATTATATTGTTCTTCGCTTAAGGAAACTCTTTTTCCATTTTGTAAAGCCGTATAAGTGGTTGTCTTACCGGTATAACCATCATTAAGCAGTTCTAAATATAATTCTAAAGCTTTGGTATTGTTTTCAGCTGCATGATAAGATATGGCAGAATAATATTTGAAAATATTATCGGCTTTTCCTGCAGCTTTAGTTAAATAATAAGATTCCAAAAAATCATCACCCGCTTTTACATATTGTTTAGCATTATATTCTGAGGTTGCTTTGTTAGAAATTTCTTGTCTTTTTTGTTCTAAAACAGGAATAATTTTCTGTAAATAATTGGTTCCCGATTTAGTTTCTTTTAAACCAGAAAAACCTTCCGAACTCAATTTTTCTACTTCTGCTTTTGTAAGAACAAAGGCTTTTTCTTTAGTATTTTTATTCTTTAAAGAATATATAGGTCCCTTTTCATACATCGCTAATTTAGAAAAAATTTTAGCGGATTCTAATGTCTTCCCTTGTTCTAATAAAGAATTTCCTTTTACGTATAAATATTTGGCATAAGTATCCGGATCTAAACTGGTAATCTTTTCATCAACAGTTGTCTCTACTTGTTGAATTAATGATTGAGCTTTAGATTTATTACCTCCTTCAAATGCATTAAAAGCATCTTTTATTTCTTTTTCTTGACTGAAGGAAATAAGACTCATTAATAAAAATAAGGAAACTGATATTTTTTTCATATAAAGGTTTTTATTCCTGGGTTTCTGTGTTATCATTTTCTTCTGATCCGTCTAAATTGTTTTCCGAATCATCAGAATTAATTGAATTTTCGTTATTTTTTTCTACCTCTGAAGCGGAAACACTCTCGATGTTATTATCATTTTCATCATATTCTTCCTCATCTACGCCTTCTTCTTTTTCGATTTTAGTGATAGCTGCAATTTCGTCGTTCTTTTTAAGGTTAATGAGTTTAACGCCTTGCGTATTTCTGCTCATAACTCTTAATTCTTCTACAGACATTCTAATAGCCACACCCGATTTATTTATAATCATTAAATCATTATCGTCTGTTACTTTCTGAACAGCTATCAGATTTCCTGTCTTTTCGGTAATATTTAAGGTAATGACTCCTTTTCCTCCTCTGTTAGTGATACGATAGGCATCTGCATGGGTACGTTTTCCATAACCTTGTTCAGATACCACTAAAATTGTATCATTTTCCGGATCTGAAATAATCACCATTCCAATTACTTCGTCGTCTTCATTTCCAAGCGTAATACCTCTTACTCCGGAAGCATTTCTACCAATAGGTCTTAATTTTTCCTGCGGAAATCGAATGGCTTTTCCGTATTTGGTAGCAATCATTATTTCATCATTATCTGAAGTTAAATTGGCACTTACCAAGGTATCTCCTTCTTTAACATTAATTGCATTGATTCCATTCGCACGAGGTCTTGAATAAGCTTCTAATGTTGTTTTTTTGATCGTTCCTTTTTGAGTAACCATGACTAAAAATGTATTGCTTGTATATTCCTCATTTTTTAAATCATGGGTTAATATGTAGGCTTTTATTTTATCATCAGATTCAATATTAATTAAATTCTGAATAGGCCTTCCTTTTGCAGTTTTAGAGCCCTCCGGCACTTCGAATACCCTCAACCAAAAACATTTACCTTTTTCGGTAAAGAAAAGCATATACTGATGTGCCGTAGCGGATACTACGTATTCAAGGAAATCTTCATCTCTTGTTGAAGCAGCTCTGTTTCCGACACCACCTCTAGATTGAGTTTTATATTCGGAAAGAGATGTTCTTTTAATATATCCCATTTTGGAAATCGTTAACACTACTTTCTCGTCTGGAATAATATCTTCAATACTCATTTCTCCACCCGCAAAATTAATCTCTGTCTTTCTTTCGTCCCCGTACTTTTGTTTGATCTCTTCTAATTCTTCTTTTATAATGGTATATCTTAATCCTTCATCATTTAATATAGTTTTAAGATATTCTATTTCTTTCATAATAGAGTTATACTCATCACGGATTTTATCCAATTCCATACCGGTTAAGCGAGCTAATCTAAGATCTAGAATAGCTTGGGCTTGAATTTCCGTTAAATCAAATTCTTGTATTAGGCCTGTTTTAGCCTCGCTAGGACTTGAGCTTTCTCTAATTATTTTTATAGCTAAATCTAAAGAATCTTGTGTAGCTATTACTTTCATAAATCCTTCTAAAATATGAGCTCTTTCCTGAGCTTTCTTTAGAAGATATTGAGTCCTTCTTACTACAACATCATGTCTATGTTCGACAAAATGGTGAATGATGTCTTTTAAGTTTAGCTGTACCGGTCTACCGTTGACAAGTGCAATATTATTTACACTAAATGAAGTTTGTAAAGCAGTATATTTATATAAAAGATTTAGAACAACATTTGGAATAGCATCATGCTTAAGTTCATATACTATTCTCATTCCAGTTCTATCAGATTCATCTCTAATTTCGGATATGCCGTGTAATTTGTCTTCTTTTATCAATTCGGCAGTACGAGCAATCATATCTGCTTTATTAACTTGATACGGAATTTCGGTAACAACAATAGCTTCTCTACCATGAACTTCTTCGAAATTAGCTTTTCCGCGAAGTACAATTCTTCCTCTTCCTGTTTCAAATGCAGCTCTTACTCCTTCGTATCCATATATGATACCTCCGGTAGGAAAATCAGGAGCTTTGATGTGCTGCATGAGTTCATCAATAGTTATATTTCTATTATCAATATAGGCACATATAGCGCTTATGGATTCGGTGAGATTATGAGGGGCCATATTGGTAGCCATACCAACAGCAATACCTGAAGCTCCATTTACCAACAAAATAGGTATACGAGTAGGCATAACTTTAGGTTCTTCCAAGGTATCGTCAAAGTTAGGCTGAGTATCAACGGTATCTTTATCTATATCAGATAAGATCTCTTCTGAGATCTTTTTTAAACGTGCTTCTGTATACCTCATAGCAGCCGGAGGGTCTCCATCCACGGAACCGTAATTTCCTTGTCCGTCTACTAATTGATATCTCATGGACCATTCTTGAGCAAGTCTTACCATAGTATCATATACAGAAGAGTCTCCATGTGGGTGATATTTCCCCATTACTTCTCCCACAATTCTTGCAGATTTTTTGTAAGAACTATTTGCAGTAACTCCTAATTCATACATTCCATATAAAACCCTTCTATGAACGGGTTTTAGGCCATCCCTCACATCGGGTAGAGCTCTGGAAACTATCACAGACATTGAATAATCAATGTAAGATGATTTCATCTCATCTTCAATGTTAATAGGAATTAATTTTTCCCCTTCTCCTATCATAAATGTACTTGTTTATTTTTTTCTTTAGTATAAGACCGTAAAGATAATGAATTTTTATCGAACGTGCAATTTGACTCGTTTAGTTAAGGGATCACGCGTTTTTCATCTTGTGATTTTTTATTTTGATTTAAATTTTTTATATAAAAAAGTCTTCTTTAAGTATTATTTCTTCTGTTTGAAGTGTTTTTGGTACATCAATTATTCTTTGATTAGAACTGCCTCTAAAAGGCAAATCTTCATTATATAAATTGTTCATATATTTTCCATCTACCAGTACATCTATAAAAGGTAAAATTTGTGATAATTTTTGGGATTTATTGATTTGTTCAAATGTAAATCCGGTATAACACCAAATATTTTTATGAGTAAAAGTTTTTATTTTTTTTGCTAATTCCGTAAATTCATTTACCTGTATTAAAGGGTCTCCTCCCGTAAAGGTAACATTGGCAAATTCCGAAACGGAAACAATATCAAGCAACTCTTCAATGGAATATTCCTGTCCGTTTGCATAATCCCATGATTGTGGATTGTGACATTCTAAACATTTATGAATGCACCCGGCAGCATAAATTGAAGTTCTAAATCCCGGTCCATCCACCGTGGTGTCATAAAGGATATCTAAAACTGATATTTTAGTCATGGATGATCCGATCATTTAATTCTGCCAACTTTGCAAAGTTCCACCTGTCAGTTGTTCCAACCAAATATCCCGTAATCCTTTGTAGACGGTCTATATGTGTACTTCCGCATTTCGGACATTCGTCGAGTTGTGAGGAAGCATTTTCATATCCGCATTGTAAACATCTGTTTCGTGTGTGGTTAACAGAAGAATATCCCATATTATATTTATCCATCATATCTACAACTGTCATAATTGATTGTGGATTGTGTGTGGCATCTCCATCAATTTCAACATAAAAAATATGTCCACCTCTGGTTAATTCATGATAGGGTGCTTCGATTTGTGCTTTTAAATGTGCACTGCATTTATAATATACGGGTACATGATTTGAATTGGTATAATATTCTCTGTCTGTTATTCCCGGTATAATTCCGAAATCTTTCTTATCCTTACTAGTGAATTTTCCTGCAATGCCTTCGGCTGGCGTCGCAAGTATACTATAATTATGCTGGTAGCTTTCTGAAAAGATCAAAGATTTATCTCTCATAAATGTCACTATCTCTAAACCTAATTTTTGGGATTTTTCGCTTTCTGCATGATGTTTTCCTATCAACGCTACTAAAGCTTCTGCCAGTCCTATAAAACCAATACCTAACGTTCCTTGATTTATAACTTTTTCAATACTTTCTTCAGATTTTAGTTTTTCTGAACCATTCCATAAAGTTGACATAAGTAAAGGAAATTGCTTTGGCGCTGCGGTTTTTTGAAATTCAAAACGTTGATGTAATTGTATAGCAGCAATGTGCAAGGTATCTTCCAATTTTTTAAAAAATTCATGAATACGTTCTGATTCATTTTCTATCTCACGACTTTCTAATGCTAATCGGACCAAGTTTACTGTTGTAAATGAAAGGTTACCTCTTCCTATCGAAGTTTTTTCTCCGAATCTATTTTCAAAAACTCTAGTACGGCACCCCATAGTTGCCGTTTCATATTGATATCTCGCAGGATCAGTTGATTCCCATTTTTCGTGTTGATTAAATGTAGCATCTAAGTTGAGAAAATTTGGAAAAAAACGACGAGCGCTAACTTTACAAGCTAATTTATACAGATCATAATTGGTGTCTTCCGGTAAATAGCTTACCCCTCTCTTTTTTTTCCATATCTGAATAGGAAATATTGCTGTTCCCCCATTCCCTACTCCTTCGTCTGTACTTTTTAATAATTCTCTTATCACACACCTTCCTTCTGGAGAAGTATCTGTCCCGTAATTAATAGAGCTGAATACCACTTGATTTCCTCCTCTCGAATGTATGGTATTCATATTATGAATGAATGCTTCCATAGATTGGTGCACCCGACTCACGGTTCGATTTATGGCATGTTGTACAATTCTTTGATCGCCCTGTTTATCGTCTAATCCTTCCTTTATATAATCTTTAATTTCATAGTTATATAAATGCTCATAATTTTTTCCGTTAATTTGCTCTAATATTTTGATTTCTTCTATATAACTTTTCCTTACGAAAGGTGCTAAATAAAAATCAAATGCCGGAATTGCCTGACCACCATGCATCTCATTTTGAGCGGTTTCTAATGAAATACAAGCCAGCATACTTGCAGTTTCAATTCTTTTTGCGGGTCTAGATTCTCCATGTCCTGCAAATAAACCGTTTTGTAATATTTTATTTAAAGGGTGTTGTACACAGGTAAGACTTTTAGTGGGATAATAATCTTTATCGTGTACGTGTATATAATTCGATTGTATTGCTTCTTTTGCTTTAGGATCTAAAAGATAATCATCAACAAAAGGTTTAGTAGTCTCACTTGCAAACTTCATCATCATACCTGCAGGAGTATCTGCGTTCATATTTGCATTCTCCCTGGTTATCTCATTTGATTTCGTTTCTATTATTTCTAAAAACATATTACAAGTTTTCGCTTTCCTTGCAACATTTCTTTGGTCTCTATAGGATATATATTTTTTTGCAACCTCTTTACGTGGGCTTTTCATTAGCTCCATTTCTACCATATCCTGTATATCTTCAACGTTCATCTCTTTTTTTCCCTGCGAAAATATTTCATCAGTAATTTTTTGTATTAAAAAAGAATCCACTCCGTTTTTTGTGCTTTGCATCGCTTTACTGATTGCATTAAAAATCTTGTTTTTATTAAACTCGACAACACGTCCATCTCTTTTAATAACTGTCTGAATCATTTTATGTTTAATTTAAAATATTATACTGAAATTATGCGTAACATTTAATTAGTATAGAATTTATTTAAGTACTATTAAAAGTTTAGCATGGAAAGCACGAATACAATATTTGACGATTTAATTATTGTATTTAAATACTATAAATAAATATAGTAGAAGATATTTGATTGTCAAATTTCATGTATTCGAAACGTAGCTTATATTTGTATTACAAAGTTAATTTTAATTTAGCATAGCTTTTTTTATTTAAAGATTTTATTTTCAACATAATTATTTCTTATGATATTATTAAAAAAAAATATAATTAGATACTGATAATTAAGATTATTTATTGAAAACAAAATGAGTTGAAATAATAAATATATTGATAGTAATAGATTAATAATAAACTAAATAAAGTTATCAACACCTATTTTTTTTTAGCTAAATTATTTTATTATATTTGAGATATGAAAAAAATTATTATATTATTATTCTTATCCTTTTCTTTGACTTCTTATGCTCAGGATAAGAAACTTACGTGCCTCGATTTTAATAAAGGTGAATTTAGAAATGTTAGCCCAAATCCTAATTTAAATTCAATAATTATAAGAATGGGAAATAGGCAATTGGAAATTACCAATGGGGTACAATCTTATAAGAGGATTGAATGGTTAAATGATTGTGATTATGTTTTATTTTTTTCTAAAAAGGAGGCCAAAAAAGATAATTTTAAAAAGTATATAAATAAAAATGGCGGAATAAAAGTAAAAACTGTTAAAATAGAGAACAATGTCTTATATTATAACACATATTATTACGAAAATAAAAAAGAAGTTGTTGAAGAAGGAAGATTAATGAAAACCAGTAATCATGCTTCTTTTAGATAAAATTAGCAATAATGGGATGGAAATGCAATTTTTGGATCGATGTTTAAAATTTCTACTTTTACATAAGACAACAAATAACCGGATCCATAAGAAAAAAACTGGATAAAGGTTGATACTAATGATAGCAATCCAATTTTCAAACTCCTATTTCTATAGCTTGAATCAATTAATATAAGGCAACAATAAAAAACTAACGGTAAAATAAACCAATATTCTATAAAAGATAATAGAACAGATATAACCGTAAAAATCATAAATATAGAGGGAAACCAAAATGTAATCTTTTTAAATTTTGGATGTCTTTGGTTTAAAATTGGACGAGCAATTCCAAAATGATAAATTTGATTGGAAAATTTCTTTAATGAGGATCTTCTTTTATGAAAAACTTTACAATCAGGAAAAAAACTTGTGTTATATCCTTTTTCCCATAAAGCAAGGCTTAAATCAGGATCCTCCCCTACTCTCAGCTCTGAAAATCCTTTTACATCATCGAAAGCTTCTTTAGAAATTCCCATATTGAAACTTCGTGGTTGAAATTTATTTACTGATTTTTTATTTCCTCGTATTCCACCGGTAGTAAATAATGAGGTCATGGAATAGGATATAGCTTTTTGTAAATCCGTAAAATTTTTATCGGCAGAATCAGCCCCTCCCCACGCATCTACATAATTACGTTTAAGTTCATTGCGTACATTTTCGATGTAATTTGTGGGAACAATACAATCAGAATCTAAAAAAATATAATAATTACCTGATGCATGTCTTGCCCCATAGTTTCTTGATAAACCGGCTCCAGAATTATTTTTGTAAAAATATTTTATATCTAATTCATTTGCGTAGGAAGAAACTATAGTTTCAAGTTTTTTTTCTGATCCATCATCAACTACAATTATTTCAAAGTTTTTGTCAGTTTGTTTAATCAAACTGTACAATAGTTCTTGGAGTTCTTCTTTTCTATTATATATTGCGATTATGATAGTAATTTTTAAACGTTGATTCCCATGCATTGTTATTTTTTTTAGATTAAACATTAATTCGTTCAATTTCAGCGCCTAAAGCTCTTAATCGATCATCAATGTTTTCATACCCTCTATCTATTTGATAAATATTATGAATTCTACTTGTACCTTTTGCAGACATGGCAGCGATTAATAATGAAATACCGGCTCTAATATCTGGTGAAGTCATAATTGTGCCTCGTAAAGGTACTTTATGGTTTAGTCCTATAACGGTAGCCCTGTGCGGGTCGCAAAGAATAATTTGTGCTCCCATATCGATTAATTTATCAACAAAAAACAATCTACTTTCAAACATTTTTTGATGAATAAGAACACTTCCTTTAGCCTGCGTAGCAACCACTAAAATAATGCTTAATAAATCTGGTGTAAATCCAGGCCAAGGCGCATCAGAAATTGTCAAAATCGATCCGTCAATAAAATTTTGTATTTTATAATGTTCTTGTGAGGGAATGTGTAAATCATCTCCTATTTTATCTATTTGAATCCCTAATCTTCTAAAAGTATCCGGAATATTTCCTAAATTTTCCCAACTTGCCTCTTTAATTGTAATCTCTGATCGAGTCATCGCCGCTAATCCGATAATACTTCCAATCTCAATCATATCAGGAAGAACAGTGTGTTCTGCACCGTTAAGTTCAGATACTCCGTAAATAGTCAAAAAATTAGATCCGATGCCTTCAATCTTCGCTCCCATTTCTAAAAGCAACTTACATAACTGTTGTATATACGGCTCGCAAGCGGCATTGTATATTTGCGTTTTTCCTTCAGCTAACACGGCTGCCATAATAATGTTAGCGGTACCCGTAACTGAAGCCTCTTCTAAGAGTAAATAATTTCCTTGTAATTTTTTTGCTTTAACGGAGTAAAATTTTTCCTCTTCGTCGTATTCAAATTCCGCTCCTAAATCAATAAATCCGTTAAAATGAGTATCTAATCTTCTTCTTCCAATTTTATCACCTCCTGGTATAGGAATATATGCCTCTCCGAATCTGCTCAACAAAGGGCCTAATAGCATGATGGAGCCTCTTAACTGTGCTCCGTTTTTTCTAAAATCTTTACTTTTCAGAAATTCAAAATCAATTTCTTCAGAACAAAATGTATAATCTCCTTTAACATTCCTGGTTACTTTAACCCCAACAGTTTTTAAAATTTCAATTAAAATTAATACATCCTGAATTTCCGGAATATTTTTTATCCTAACGGATTTTGAGGTAAGCAAAGTTGCACATATGACTTGAAGAGCTTCATTTTTGGCACCTTGCGGATAAAATTCTCCATGAAGAGGTTTTCCACCACAAATCTGAAAAGTATTCATTATTTATTTTTATTTTTTGAAAAATTATTCTTTTTTTGGTTTCTATAATTATTATTTCTATTTTTATTTTTATATGTCAAATTTGAATTATTTTGTATTGGTATATTCACTAAAGGATCTTTGGAATTTAATTTTAATGCTCCATTTGACAATTCTTCTAAATGATTTACTATAACTTCATCTTCTACCTGATCTTTGTTCCATTTCAGATAATTTTTTTTCATTTGATTGGCTATAACATATTTTAATCCTTCCTTTTTATCGCCTTCTTCCCAACTTCGCGCTATTTCAATCATTTTCTTCACATTAGTACCGTAATATCTGTATTTGGATTCATTACTAGGATATCCCATCTTTTTTGGTTTAGTATTCATGTCTGACTTAGTTGGGATAGGATAAGGGGATTCTACTTCTAATTCAAAATTAGCCATTATAAATAGTTGATCCCATAGTTTATGCTGGAAATCTGGTACATCACGTAGGTGTGGATTTAGATCACCCATTACATCTATAATAGATCTGGCAAATTTATTTCTTTCGTTATCATCTTTTATCGTCATACAATGATCTACCAATTGTTGTACATGTCTTCCGTATTCAGGAATAATTAATTTTTTTCTTTGAGTATTATACTCCATAATTTTAATTTAAAATTAATATTGCAAATATATATATTATGTAAAATTTTTTAAGGAAAAGCTTATAATCTTATTCCTTCTTTTGTAAGTAAGGTCTTATTACAACCCCTTTATATATTATGAAAAAAGTTATCACAAAGTAATTTAAAATTCTAAAATTCTAAGTTAGATTCCACACGTTTTATACCTTATTATCATAATGGAAAACTATTATTATTTTTCATTATCCGTAAAACTTTTAGTTGAAAAAATTATATTTTTTTAATACACCTTTGGAAATTATTTAAAAAAGGAACGATAGTTTTAGCAGATAAGATGTCTAATTTTACAGATTACAAATGTAATTATATTTCTTGATATTTTGAAATTCTTTGTCATTTATTTATTTGCTTTTTTTATAACAAGGAGTAATTTATTACGAATAAATTTAATCATTATCAGAAAATAGGTTTTTATTATACCAAAATATTAAAAAAATAATAATTGTAAAATTATCTTATTTTTTCTACTTACTACGGAATAAAACTATATAAAATTAAATTAAAAAAACTTTAAAAACATTCATATAATAATTTTAATTAAGTTAATTAAACAAAAATTTTATGAATAAATCTTTCTTTTTTGTGCCATAAATGAAATAATACCCAACAAAATTACTGACATAGCTACTATATAGACCCACAAAGGCACGGGAACTGAATCTCCTTGCGCATAGGAATGTAATCCTGATAAATAATAGTTTACTCCGAAATAGGTCATAAGTATGGATGAGAAAGAAATTATAGACAAAAAATTAAATAGATATTTCCCTCTCCAATTGGGTACTAATCTTAAATGGAGAACTATGGCATAAATTATTATAGAAATAAGTGCCCAAGTTTCTTTAGGATCCCAACTCCAATAACGTCCCCAGCTTTCATTTGCCCATATTCCTCCCAAAAAAGTCCCTATAGTTAATAAAAATATTCCAAGAGTAAGGGATATTTCATTTACAATAGTTAATTCTCTAATTGAACTTTCAACTTTATGAGATATTCTTTTATGGTTTAGGATAAATAATATTAAAACAACAGTACCGATTAAAGCACTTAAGCCAAAAAAACCGTAACTAGAAGTAATTACAGCAACATGTATCATTAACCAATAAGATTTTAAAACAGGAACTAAGGGGGTAATTTGAGGGTTCATTTGATCTCCTCCATGAGCAAATCCCATTAAAATGACAGCCACCAAACATCCAGCTGCTGGAATAAATCCGTTCCTATTTCGATATAATAATAACCCAGCCAATACACTTACCCAACTTATAAACATAACTGCTTCATATCCATTAGACCAAGGCTCATGCCCCGATACGTACCAGCGTATTCCTAATCCAATGCCTTGTATAATTATTGCTAGAATTACAATTACTAATAAAACTTTTTCAAGTCCTGTATAGAATTTATTAGTATCTGTAAATAGTTTTAAAAAAGCAATTAAAAGTAACAATACTCCTAATAGAGCATAGAGAATCATAATTTTGAAGAAAATATTCCAATTATTATATCGGATTTCCCAATCAATTTTTGGTTTTGACGGGATAACTTCTTCCCCCCATTTTAATTGATAGTTTGTTATTTTATGAAGTGCTTCATCCGCTTGATTCCAATTCCCATCTTTTTCAGCTAACAACACGGATCTAAAATATCCACCTATTAAATTTAAAGCGGTTTCATTAGTTTTCATATCTGATGATATCCATGAAGTCCAAGTATGATTTTTATCGTTCGGAATAGGTATAAATTTTAAATACTGTCCGCTTATAATTCCTTGCATCACTTGAAGCTTGTCATTAAGCTCAATTATTTCTTTATCGTAATTAGTACGTTCAGATGGTTTTTTACTAAATGCTCGTCGAAAATCATCTTCCAACACAAAAAAGGGTGATCCGTCGGATTTTGTAATAAAAAGATTCATTAAAGAGGTATATCCTTCTTTATTAGCTTTTGTTATTTTTTTAAGCTGTTCACCTCCTCTATTTCCAACTTTAATAATAGGAACATTTGCCCAATTCATTGGATTCATAGAGATCGAAATAAAAAACTGATTGGCATCTAAATCGTAAAATTTTTCGCTTTTATATAATTTACGTAAAATTTCTAAAGCTAATGTATTTACTGGCTCGATTCTACCTTCGAAAGACTGAACTAAAAGTTCTCCAAATTTATCAGAATGTGATTTTGGAATATTAATAGTTTTGCTAAAAGTTCTACTATTAACTTCTTTAGAATTATTTAAATAGGTATGTTGAGAATGATCATGTCCCTGCTTTTCACTTACTTTGTTAATATTTTGAGTAAAAGCGTATTGACTTAAAAGTAGTAAAACTAGGACATGAATTTTTTTATATTCTGCAATTTTTTTTAGCTGAAGGTTCAGTTTTGAAAATCTAGTTCCTTTCCAAAACAATGTCATAAACATTCCTATTATTAAGAGAGCATAGCCTATATATGTGATTGTTGTTCCCCATAAATCGTGATTTACTGATAATATAGTCCCTTTAAGATCTGGATCAAAACTGGATTGAAAGAATCTATATCCTTTATAATTTAATATATGATTCATATAAATATTGTAGGGAATTTCCTTACCATTGTCTAAAATCGAAACATGCGATTCATATGAAGATGGACTATTACTACCCGGATAATGCTCCATAGTGAATTTATTTAACTTTAGTGAAAAGGGAGAAGTTTTATATATTCGTGAACCATAACCTATCGAAATAATCAAACCATCAATATTCATTTGTTTTTGAACTCCTGTAATTCCTTTTTTACCATAAAATGAAAATTCTTTAGTCTCATGTTCTGTCGTAGCTTTCATATATACTAAATCTGGATCTTCCGAATTTTTATTTTTATCCCCTTCAAAATAGATTATTTTACCTCTTTGAGGTGGTAAAGGAATTACAAAAGTCACATTTGGAAATTGATATAGGCTTGCATAATGTAAATTCTGTTTTTTATCATTTCCATCTACTGAAAGCTCTTCTTGTGTAGTCATAATCATCCGACGTCCCATCATAGGAGATGAAATTGTAGATTCTTCATCATTAGATGTAATATTGATAGCTCCAGGTATGTTTTTATTAAAACTTATTGTGGAATTTTGCACTTGTTTTGCTGTACCCTCTTCTATATATATTGTCTCTCTTCCACCTTTACCGGAAGAGATCACTTTCAATATTTGTTTTCCAGAACCATTAAGTTGTAAGGAATCTTGAGCTCTTGGAATAAATCCAATGGACTGTAATTTTACTTTTTTTCCTTGAAAATCATAGTTCGCTAAAAACCTTTTTTGAAAGGGCTTAAGTAATAAAGGAATATTTTCTGAAGTAAATGTAAAACCAATATCTTGATAAGCCCTCGTTAAACCCGTATAATCTGATATTTGAACTTTAACATAAGTATCATCCGAAATAATTTCATCATTAACTTCTCCTTCTCTAATATGTATTTGTCCCTCATAACTGATATATCTGGTTATTGCTCCCCCAAAAAACATAAAAATAAAAGATAAATGAAAGGCTAATATAGGCCATTTATTAAAAGACCATAATTTATATTTTTTTATATTGCCGATAAAGTTTAAAATTAAGATAAGCATTATTATTTCAAACCATTTTGAATTATAAATTAATGCCTTCGCTACTGAAGTTCCGTAATCGTTTTCTACAAATGTACCCCACGCCATTGCCAAAGCGTAAATGATAAGCATAACAGCCGTTGTCTTTGTGGAAAACAACAAGTCAAGAATTTTCTTCATTGGTTTTAAGATTATTTTATACAACCTTTCAAAAATACATTAACTTGCTACCATTACAAAATCTTTATATAAATAAAATTGAAATCATAAGGTGATTAAATTGTAATAATTTTTAATTACTCTAATTCTTCTGTAGGAGTTAATTCACCTGATTGAAAAGCCCTTAAAAGAATTGCTTCCACAAAAGCATCATCTCGTATGTGGTAAGGATCAAAAGGCTCCTTTAAGTCTATATCGAATGCAACTGCTTTTGCATTCCACCAAAATGCAGACCAGCCATTTCGCAATTCTTTTATAATTTCATAAACAGTTTTACCTGTTGAACGGTACATTAATTTTGAAAAAATCTTCCCCTCAGCTTTTGTTAATGATTTGAGTTTTCCCTCAAACTCTTCTGAAAGTTGTTTTTGTCTTTTCCTACTATATTTTTTATAAGCTGATTTATTTGAAATCATATTCAAGGTATCAGATATGTTATTATATTGTTTCAATGCTATAATAAAATAAGGGTATACTCTGAAAACTTTTTTTTTAAGCCAACTATATTGGTCTTTGTCCAATGTATTATTAAACTTTGGCATACCTTGAACGTATATAGGATTTAAAATAACTGAAATACTATCTTCAGTTATTTTATATTCAGAAGCTTCATGAAGCATGATAGAATCAGTATAAAACTGAAATTCTGTTTTTATAGCATCATTGATCGTAGTTAATGAGTCTCTTTTTTGAGACTGAACTGCATTAAAAATTATAATAAATAAAATAGTGAAAATTCTATGGCTCATAAATTTTATCTCGTCAAAAATTATTCCTAAAATTAGTACATTTGTAAAAAACCAAGTTAGTATGATTAAAACAATTTTAGATGAGAAATCTTTAAATTTTTTAGAAAGATATATAAACACTCCTTCACCTACAGGCGCTGAAAGTAAAGGACAAAAACTATGGATGGATTATGTATCACCATTTGTTGATGAAATTCGAACAGATAATTACGGAACAGCTTACGGAATAATAAATCCGGAGGCAAAATATAAGGTGGTTATTGAAGCTCATGCCGATGAAATATCTTGGTTTGTAAATTATATTACTGAGGATGGTTTACTATATGTAATTCGAAATGGCGGTTCTGATCATATGATTGCTCCCTCAAAAAAAGTTCATATTCATACAAAGAAAGGAATTTTAGATGGAGTTTTTGGTTGGCCGGCTATTCATACAAGAAATTATACAGGTAATGAAGAACCTCCTAAGGTTGAGACTTTATGGGTAGATTGCGGTGCTACTTCTAAAAAGGAAGTTGAAGAATTAGGAATTCATGTAGGATGTATAATCACCTATCCTGATGAATTTTTTATTTTAAATTCCAATTATTTCGTTGGAAGGGCCTTAGATAATAGAGTTGGAGGATTTATGATTGCTCAGGTTGCAAAACTTATCAAAGAAAATAACGATAAACTTGATTTTGGTTTGTATATAACCAATGCAGTACAAGAAGAAGTTGGATTGCGTGGAGCAGAAATGATAACTCAAACTATAAAACCCAATGTAGCTATTGTAACAGATGTTACACACGATACTACCACTCCTATGATTAATAAAATGAAACATGGAGAAATAAAATGTGGTAATGGACCGGTTATTTCTTATGCACCTGCTGTACAAAATAATTTAAGAGAACTCATTATTGAAAGTGCCGAAAAAAATAATATCCCTTTTCAAAGACATGCTTCCAGCAGAGTAACCGGTACGGATACCGATGCTTTTGCATATTCAAATGGAGGGATTCCATCTGCATTAATTTCTCTTCCTCTAAGGTATATGCATACTACTGTGGAGATGGTTCATAAAAAGGATGTTGAAAATACAATACTTATGATGTATCATTCTTTGAAAAGTATAAAAATTAATCAAAATTTTAAATATTTATAATTACAAAGAAGGAGCTAAAATATTAGCTCCTTTAATATTCTTTGTTATTTAAAAAAACTTTTATCGACAATATAATTATACGATAGGTAATTTATAAAAAACAAATTTATCTCTTTATTTAATTAAGAGACATTTAATATATATAATATAGTTAGTTACATAAAGTAAATGGATTTTGATTATTTATTTTAAAATTGTGAGTTAATGAAGTATCTATTATTATAGGTTTTAAGAAAGTCATTCTATAATTAGATAATGTTTTTAATATTTTATCTGCTATATAAAAATAATTCTTAACTTTAAATTCATCACTAAAAAAGCACCCTTCATTAGATGTATTTACCGGTATTTTCTTAACTGTTAAATTTATGTAAGGAATTACATTGATTTTTTTTAGGAGAATTCTATTATAAATAAGATAATATTTACAATATATTTTTTCAAATTCTATTAATAAATAATTACTGATTGTAAATAATATTGTATGAACATCTTTATTATTTCCAATGACAATAAAACTGAAAAAATTTATATTAATAATATAGACATAAATTATCAATAATAAAATCAATAAATAATGATGAATTTTCATGATAATTTTCGTTAGCTCAATAAGATATTTTTAACTTATACGCAAAATTACATAAAAATTTGTTAAAATTAATATTTTTTTTAATATTTATAATTTAATAAATACAAACACAAAAACAATATATATTATTTAAAAAATTAAATTATTTTATACTATATATATATTTATTAAAAAAATATTTATGTTAATATATATTAATTTAATTTAGGATTTTTAGGAGAATTAACCCAAATAATATTATTTTTATCTATCTTAATCAATTGATTTTTCCATAAATTGTTATCCCATTTTAGAATATTTAATTCTTTATTTTCATTGATAAGCCAATCATCATTTGCAATTTCTCTTTCCAACTGCTGGGCCTTCCATCCGGAATATCCAATAAAAAATCGTATCTCTTCATGATTAATTAAATTTTCTCTTAAAGCAACTTTCATATCTTCAAAATCACCAGACCAATAATACTTTTCATTTATAGGTATACCTCCATCTATTATATCAGGACGAGAATGAAGAACAAAAAGATGATCTTGACTTACAGGACCTCCAATATAAACATCTATTTCAAAGTCAATATCTGGTATTATCTCAGATAGTTTTTTTGTATAAGCTTTATTAAGTATAAATCCTATTGCACCTTTATCTAATTCATAATCCGTAATATAAACAACACTTTTCGAAAAAAAATAATCCTCACTAATTGGTTTTGAAATTAATAATTTACCTTTGTAATCCATTTTTATCCTTTTATAATTTCTTTAAAAATAAAATTACATATTTTTTTAAAAATGAAAGACCTCTCTAATAAAAGAAAAATTTACAACCAAGGATATCTATCGGAGTCAGATTTAAAAGATAATCCTATGGAATTATTTAGAGATTGGTATTTACTGGCTGAGCAAAGTGATAAAATATCTGAGGTCAACGCAATGGCTCTTTCAACTGTAGAAGATAATATGATTCCAAGAACTCGAAGAGTATTATTAAAGCAATTTAGTTGGGAAGGATTTATATTTTATACTAACTATCACAGTAGGAAAGGAAAAGCTATTGAAACTAATCCAAATGTATGTCTTAATTTTTATTGGGAAGATCTTGAAAAGCAAATTATTGTGAATGGAAAAGCAGAAAAACTGCCTGCTAATTTATCAGATGGATATTTTCATTCAAGACCTCTAGGAAGTCAACTTGGAGCCATTGTATCTCCTCAAAGTGAAATTATACCTAACAGAGAATTTTTAGAAAATCAATTATATAAATTAGAAGAATCTACAAAGGATTTAGATGAAATAAAAAGACCGGATCATTGGGGTGGTTATATTGTTAAACCTTATCAAATTGAATTTTGGCAAGGGAGACCTAACCGCTTACATGATAGAATAGTATATATATTACAAGATTTTGATTGGATTATTCAAAGATATGCTCCTTAAACCTAAACAGGGTAATAATATCTATTAATAATTTATTCAATTCACATAACACTGTGTTTCCAAAATCTTAACTATAAAAATATTTCATTTATTAATTAATGAGGATCAACATCTATATCAATTTTTACTGTACGGAAAGATGATACGCTCATCAGCTTATTAACCGCTTCTCTAATATACTTTTTACTGTTTTTAGTTGATTTTATGGACGGATATTTTAAAAGAATTTTATAAATGTATTGATTATTAATTCTAGGAATTAATCCTTCTTCAGGTCCTAAAATCATAGGTTCTTGAACGTAATTTTTTAAATAATCTCCAACCATTATGGCAGCTTTTTTGACTTTATTATTATTTTTATGTTTAAAAGTTAATTCAACTAGCCTGAAATAAGGTGGATATAAATAATCTTTTCGTTCTCTTAAAATACCTTCTCTCGCTAAATTGTAATTATTTTCTCTTACAAAAAAATAAAAAGGATTTTCAGGGTCAAAAGTTTGGATTATTACTTTACCTTCTTCTCTTCTCCCCGCTCTCCCACTTACCTGAGTTAATAATTGCAATGCTTTTTCCTCTGCTCTAAAATTGGGTATATTTAAAAGTGAATCGGCTCGTATGATACCTACTAATTGCACTTCATCAAAATCAAGTCCTTTTGTTACCATTTGCGTTCCGATGAGTATATCAATTTCTTTAAGTGTCATTTTTTCAAATAATATTTCATAGGCGTGTTTACGCTTCATTGTATCAACATCCATACGGGCTATAGTAGCATCCGGAAATAGATGTTTGATTTCTTCTTCAATTTGTTGTGTACCGATACCTTTAGTTTCCAACGCATGAGAATGACAAGTTGGACATGAATTAGGAAATGCAATGGTATATCCGCAATAATGGCATCTCAAAGTTGAACTTACTTTGTGATAAGTAAGAGAAACATCGCAGTTCGGACAACTGGGTGAATGCCCACAATTATTGCATTCTAAAATGGGTGAAAAGCCACGTCGATTATGAAAAAGAATAACTTGTTTATTATTCTGTAAGCAAATATTTATTTCTTCTTGTAATTTATACGAAATATTAGGTGTGATCGTAGGCTTACGTAATGATTCTATTTCTATATCGGGAAATTTTATTTTACCAAATCTTTCTTTTAATTCAACTAATCCGAATTTTCCCTGTTCATGATTATAAAAACTTTCCATCGAAGGTGTTGCTGATCCTAATAAAACTTTAGCTTCGTTTGAACGTGCAAGTATTTGTACGCAATCTCTTGCTTGATAATAGGGTTTTACGTCAGTTTGTTTATAAGAATTGTCATGCTCTTCATCAACTATAATTAATCCTAAATTTGATATAGGTAAAAATATTGATGATCTTGCTCCAATAAGAATCCTATATTTATTGTTCAATGTATTTTTCCAAACTTCAACACGTTCATTCTGGCTAAGTTTTGAATGATATATTCCTACATCATCTCCAAATCGTTTCTGTATCTTACTAACTAATTGTGTGGTAATTGATATTTCGGGTAATAATAAAAGTGAATTACGAGAATTTTTAATTTGTTTTTCAATGAGTTGAAAATATAATTCAGTCTTCCCAGATGAAGTAACTCCGTATAACAATACAGTCGAATACGTATTAAATTGATTTTCTATTTCTTTTAATGCTTGCTGTTGAGCGGGCGAAAGTACATAAGAATCTTCAATATGATCGTCATATTCATCTAGACGATCCTTTTGCAGTTGAAATTCTTGTAAATAATTTTTTTCAATAAGTGATTTTACTACAGAAGGAGAGGATTCATCTATCAACTCTTTTTTTTGAATAAAAGTAGCTCTCTGCTGTTGCATTTTTATAAATAATAATAAAGCTTCCCTTTGTTTTTCTGCTCTATTTATATTTACTAATGCATTTTTAAATTTTTCAGAATCTTCAAACTGTGGATTTAATCTAAGATAGGTTACTTTCTTAGGTTTATATTTTTCAATAATTAATTCATCTATTTCTATTAAACGTTTGTCGTATAAAACTTTTATTGAGGGAATAATATATTTTTTAGCAAGAAAAGCTTCAATTTCTTTTAAATTGATTGAAGTTTTTATTTCCAAGCTCTGCATAATGAAAGTTTCCTTTTCATCTAATTCTTCCCAAGGTATATTTTGAGTGGTTTTTCTAATAAATGTTTCGCTTTCCAACTTTAAAGCAGTTGGAAAAGCATTTCTATAAACATCTCCTAAAGCACATATATAATAATCAGCAATCCATTTCCAAAATTCAATTAATTTCGGGGTTACTAAGGGATAATCTTCAAGTAGTGAATAAATTTCTTTGGTTTTATATAGTTCGGGTTTTTTATTGTGAATATTTTCTACTATACCCGTATATAATTTTTTATCACCAAAAGGCACTACAACTCGCTGTCCTATTTGAATATGATTTTGTAACTCTTTAGGTATGTGATAAGTAAAAACACCATCTAATGAAAGAGGAATGATTACATTTGCAAACTCCAATTTTTAGTAATTTAAATAACAAAGATACAGATTTTAAGTTTATCCAATTTTTTCTTTTTAGAATAGTAGCTGAATAAAGATCAATATTCAAAATGAGGTTTATAAATTCTTATTGATCAAAATATTTCGATTAAATCCAGAAAATTTAGTTCTTTTTATTGCTGAATTTTTAAATAAAATTTTAAATGTTTCTTCGCTTATATCTTCCCAGTCACTTTTAGTATAGGTCAATAATTCTGGATGTGGGTCAAATCTTGCTTCCTTATGTGGCTTTGAGAACCTATTCCATGGACATACATCCTGACAAATATCACAGCCGAAAATCCAATTCTTTAATTTCCCGTTAAATTCCTCTCCAATTTGATCTTTTAATTCTATCGTTAGATACGATATACATTTTGTAGAATCAATTACCTTATCGGAAATTATAGCTTGAGTTGGACACGCATCTATACAACGGGTACAGCTTCCACAATGATTTGTTGGAAAAGCTTCATCATATACTAAATCAAGATCACATATGATCTCTCCAAGAAAAAAAAAAGATCCTTTTTGTTTAGATAATAAAAGAGAATTCTTTCCTATCCATCCCAATCCAGACTTTTGAGCCCAGGTTCTTTCCATTACAGGTGCAGAATCTGTAAAAACTCGATATGAAAATTGTCCGACTTTACTTTGTATCTCTTGTACAAGTTCTTGTAATTTCTCACGTATTACAAAATGATAATCTTCTCCATAAGCATATTTAGCGATATGGTAAGATTCTGTATTCTGTAATTTTTGAGGGTAGTAATTATATAAGAAAGAAATCACAGATTTTGCTCCATCTACAAGCAATCCGGGATTAAGTCTTTTATCGAAATTATTTTCCAAATATTTCATATTCCCATGATATCCTTCTTTGAGCCATTTTTCTAATTTAGGGGCTTCTTCTTCCAAATATCTTGAACGAGATATTCCACAGCTTAAAAATGAAAATTCTTTCGCTTTCTCTTTTATAAAATATGTTAATTGTTCTTTATTCAAATTATTATGGTTATGCGTAAAAACATAATTTCAATAGTTAAATGTATAAAAATTTATAAATATGTAAATAATAAGGATTAGAATCGAACATATCTTTATTGTATGTAATAATTGATCCTAAAAGTTCATAATTTTTATTTGACAAGAAAAATAAAAAAGATTTTAATATATTGAGAAGCAACACATACAGTCTTTTTATTATGTAGCCCCAGGTGACATACTAGATATTTCATCTATATTTAGTGTTATTTTAATCTCCTTTTCTTCTCAAATATCCTAATATTATTCCTCTTCAAACTTCTTCCATTATTCTTCTGTAAAGTTTTTCCTTTGTAGATTTTATAGGGTTGGTTTGTATCAATCTGGGCTTTAGAATCTATAGATTCTTCTAATTCTTTTTTCTCAAAATGATCTTCTTATTGAGCAAACTTTAAAGGGTATCTTTCTCTTAACATTTTTATTTTTTCCTGAGTTTAATCAAGAGAAAGAGAGGGCTGTTAATTGAATAATAAAACTTTTTAAAGCATTACCTTAACATCTGATAATCTAACAGATTTTTTCACTATATAACACGGCAAATGGTACCTAGCCTACTTTCCCATTAACCAATCCTGACACGCTATTCAATAGTATTAATGAAATCGGCTTTCTTGCAGGCATAAAAGATAATCTCAGCTATTATATGGTATGGCATAATTAAATTTGTTTTTATCTGTAAATAATCGATTTGAAAAATTATTTAAGCCGAAATATAACTATTTAGAAATCTGTTTTGTCACTATATAAAGAGTAACTTATACTTTGCATGGTACAAAATGTATGTATACATAAATAGTTCGCGATTATTTTATCTGTTTTGTTAATTCAGATGAATATATTCTCACAAGAAGGGAAATAAAATCAACAGGTAATTGCAATTACTTGTACTGATTCTGCTCCAAATGCTTTAGAATTATTCGTTTTCATATATAATTTGATAAAAAATTTAATATTCAAATTTATTTTAATGTACTCATATCAATTACATATCGGAACTTAACTTTACCATCAAGAACATTTTTATAGGCTTCATTTACGAGTTTTCCTTCAGCTTTAATTATTTGTACTTGGGGATAAATATTATTTCTTATTGAATAATCGACCATTTCTTGCGTCTCTTTTATTCCTCCAATTTGTGATCCAAATATTTTACGATTACCTTGCCAAATAAATTTGTCAAGACTGATTGTTGGCATATTAGCAAAAGCTGGTAATCCTACTATTCCCATCTGTCCGTCATATTTCAACATTTTTAAATACATATTCATATCATATTGAGTAGGAATGGTACTAAGGATAAAATCAAATGAGTTGTTTAAATTTTTCATATCTTCTGTATTGTTTACATTCACATAACGTTTAGCGCCCATACGAATGGCATCTTGACGTTTGTCTTCTGTTATATCAAAAACTGTAACATCCGCACCAAGTGCAACAGCATATTGTACTGCCATATGTCCGAGTCCACCAAATCCTGCAATGCCTACTTTATCTCCATTTTTAACTTCTGCATACTTAATGGGTGAATAGGTTGTAATTCCTGCACAAAGCAAAGGAGCAACCTTTTCCATTTGTGCATTTGCTGGTATTTTAATAGCAAAATCTTCAGCTACTACATAATCTTTCGAATACCCTCCTTGCGTATGTTCATTGTTATTATATCTGTCAATACCATGATATGTCATTATTGGTCCTTGTTCGCAATATTGTTCGTGATCATGTTTGCAGGCTTCACAAATTCGGCAAGATCCTATCATACAGCCTATACCTGCATAATCTCCTATTTTAAATTTTGTTACATTCTTCCCAACTTTTACTACTCTTCCTAAAATTTCATGTCCGGGAACCATTGGAAACTCTTCCTTTCCCCAATCAGAATGTACATGGTGCAAATCGCTATGACAAATACCTGCATATAATATTTTTATATGTATATCATTATCTCCAATAGCATGACGTGAAAATTTGTATGGTTTAAAAACTCCGTTTTTTTCAAATACGGCAAGACCTTTGGTTGATATATGTTTTGTATTTTGAGCATTAACAGAAGTTAATATTACAAGTAATCCGATTATAGTAAATATTATATTTTTTTTCATTGTTTTTATTATTTTAGGTAATATTTCATTAAAACAGTTTATAGCATTCAGTATTCTTGGATAATCTACATACGGTATTAATTGATTCATAAGATAAACAAGCGTTTGCCTATATCTTCCAAATTATTATTGGCCTTAATATGTCCTTTTTTTATTTGAGATTCTATTCCTCTTAAAGCATAAGGAAAGAAATAATTGCCATCTCTCGTATTTTCATATCTAATCTGTTTGTTGATATGTAATAGCCAAAGCAATTAGCAGAAAGGTATCTCTGTATATGTAATAAATCTTTTAGAAATTTTTTATACATAGTATCAACTGCTTCTGCTCGAATAATTTCATTTTATAATTATAAAATTTGATACAAAAAATTACTCCGAATCTTATTTTATTATAAACCTGTTCTTTTTTCAAGTTCTTTAGGATAACGTTCTCCTTCTATTTTAATTTTTGATAGTGCAGCATTTATATTATGCAAGTTATCGGCACTTAGTTGAATTTCAGCTGCATTGTTATTTTCCTTCATGCGATCTTCTTTGGTTGTACCAGGTATGGGTACAATCCATGGTTTCTGAGCTAATAACCATGCTAATGAAATTTGTGCAGGAGTTGCATTTTTTTCTTGCGCAACTTGCTCTAGTAAATCTATAAGTTTCTGATTAGCTTCAAGGTTTTTTGTGGTGAAGCGAGGAACGATGTTACGAAAATCTCCCTTTTCAAAAGTTGCATTTTTTTTAATTTTACCAGTAAGGAAACCTTTTCCTAACGGGCTGAATGGTACAAGTGCAATACCTAATTCTTCAAGCGTTGGAATTAGTTGTTCTTCGGGTTTCCTCCACCATAAAGAATATTCGCTTTCTACTGCTGTTACCGGTTGTACGGCATGTGCTCTTCTAATGGTTTCTACTCCTGCTTCTGATAATCCCCAATGTTTTATTTTACCTTCTTTTATGAGTAATTTTATTGTTTCAGCAACTTCTTCTATTGGTGTATTTACATCTACACGGTGTTGGTAATATAAGTCTATATAATCAGTTTTTAATCTCTTCAACGACCCTTCTACAGATTTACGTATATGTGCAGGGTTACTATCCTGAATTTGTTTTCCATCTTCTAATTTAATACCGAACTTAGTTGCTATCACTACTTTATCACGTATTGGAGATAAAGCTTCTCCTACTAGTTCTTCATTTGTATATGGGCCATATATTTCTGCTGTATCAAAGAAAGTAACACCATTATCGTAGGTGGCTTTTAAGAGTGAAATACCTTCTTGTTTATTCAATGTGTTTGCATATGCATAATTTAGTCCCATACAACCGAATCCGATTGCTGAAACCTCAAGCCCACTTTTCCCTAATATTCGCTTTTTCATTTTTTTATGTTTTTAAGTTTAGATTTTATTTTTTAACAGTTGGTTTGCTAATTCCTAGATTTTCATTTTTATATAATTCAGTATTTTCTATAATTTTTGCGATAAATGCCGCAATGCTTCTTCTAGAAATAGATGTTCCTGTTTCAGGTTCACCTTTATAAGTAATGGTATAATCCACTTCATCTACATTGGTAAACCAATCAGGACGTAAAATGGTATATATCAATCCTGACTTTTCAATTATATCCGCAAGTTTCCTGTATGGTTTTAGCACAGACTTCAATGGTGAATCGTAAATACCGATAGAACTAATGGCTATAATCCTATTTACATTATTTTCTCGCATGGCTCTTACAATATTTTTAGTCATTGGCTCCAAATCGCCCGCAAGATTGAGATATACAATATCCTGTCCGGATATTGCTTTTCTTACTTCTTCATAGTTCATAGCGTCTCCTTCAATCACAATGACGTTTTCTGAATTGTGCAACTTTTGTCTATTTCTCATAAACAGAGTAAGGGAGATTCCATCTATTGAAGATATTGCATTAATAACAAATTTTGCAAGGCTTCCTGTTGCTCCAATAATAATTACTTTTTTCATATATGTTTATTTATTCGGAAAGTGAAAGCAGATCATCAGATAATCTTGCTCCTTGAATTTCTATTTTTGAAAGACCATTTTCTATTTCTCCCAAATCTTCTTTTGTAAGATCAACATTTACAGATTGTATATTATCGTTGAGATATTCTATTTTATCCATTCCCGGAATGGGAACAATAAACGGTTTTTGTTTTAACAACCAAGCTAGCGCAATTTGAACTGTAGTAACTCCTTTTTTGTTCGCAATATTATTTAACAGATCAACTAAAGGCATGTTAGCTCTTATAGCTTTGGGTGTAAACCGCGGAAAAGTTGCACGCAAGTCCGTTTCTGCATCAAATGTGACATCAGCTGTGATTTTACCTGTAAGAAATCCTGTACCTAATGGTCCCCAAGGTACAAATCCGATACCTAACTCTTCGCATAGGGGAATAACTTCCAATTCCGGTTCTTTTGTCCAAATAGAATATTGATTTTGAACTGCTGTTACGGGATAAATCTTATGTGCTCTTTTGATGGTTTTAGCATTTGCTTCCGATAAACCGAAATATTTTACTTTTCCTTGTTTTATCAGTTCAGATACAGTTTCTGCAACATCCTCAATAGGTACGTTCGGATATACACGGTGCTGATATAACAAATCAATATAATCGGTTTGTAACCTTTTTAGCGATTCGTTTACTACTTTTCGAATATGTTTAGGTTGACTGTTTACTCCTGTTTCTGATATCATACCAAATTTGGTAGCAAGAATAACCTCTTTTCGGATTGGTTTTAAAGCTTTTCCTACTAATTCTTCATTCGTAAACGGACCATACGCTTCAGCTGTATCAAAAAATGTAATTCCCTCCTCAAAGGCTGTACGAATTATTCTTATAGCTTCATTACTATCTACAGGCTTTCCCGTACCAAAACTTAGGTTCATACACCCCATCCCTAAGGCCGATACTTCAAGGTCACCTAATTTTCTCTTTTTCATTTTATATTTTATTAATTAGAATTTTTTTGTATAGTTTTATTTTCTATTGTAAATTTCTGAAGTATAAGTAAAGATATTATTATACCAATTACTGCATTCTATACCATTAATACTGATTGTGAATTGTAAGACTTTTTAATAGCTATTTATTACATAAATTTATGCCATAAAGACAATAGAATTATGGATAAGATTGTTAAACTAGATACTGTTAGCCTCTATAATAAAATGCGTGGGGTTGAAACTTTTCACCCACTTATTACTGTCATTGATTTAAGTCAGGCACAACCAATGCCCGCCCAAACTTTTCATTTCGGTTTATATGCCGTTTTTTTAAAAGAATTGAAGTGCGGTGAGCTAAAGTATGGACGTTGTAATTACGACTTCGAAGAAGGTACCCTCGTCTTTATCGCACCCGGTCAGGTAATGAGTGTACAACCTAGTGTAAAGACATTTGAGCCTAAGGGATGGGCTATTTTGTTTCATCCGGATCTAATTAAAGGAACAGCTTTAGGAAAATGCATTCACGATTACTCTTTCTTCTCTTACAATGTTAATGAGGCCTTACATTTGTCTGAAAGAGAGAGAAAGATTGTTTTAGATTGTTTTTCAAATATTCAATACGAAATGGAACGAGATATTGATAAACATAGTAGAAAACTAATTGCATCTAACATTGAATTATTTTTAAACTATTGTACTCGTTTTTATGATCGTCAGTTTATCACAAGAGATAATTCGAACAAAGGCATTTTGGAGAGGTTTGAAAAATTATTAAAAGACTACTTTGTTTCTGAAAAGCCGCAAAATATTGGATTACCATCAGTTGGATATTGTGCCGAAATATTAAATCTATCTCCCAACTATTTTGGAGATTTGATAAAAAAAGAAACCGGTATATCTGCTCAGGAATTTATCCAAAATAAAGTGATAGACGAAGCGAAGGAACGAATATTTAACATGGATAAATCAATAAGTCAAATTGCTTATGGGCTTGGATTTAAGTATCCTCAACATTTCAGCCGCCTTTTTAAGCAAAAAGTTGGGATATCACCATTAGAATATCGAAGCATGTATCATAACTAAAGTCTGTTTTAAATTTTCTTAAGTATCTTATATTATTAAAAAGCGACTTATTTTTGTGAATTTTAAAAATAATATTTGTCTTACTAAAATTGGTGATAATACCTTTTCTATTTTATAAGTACTTTGTAATATAACATTCTACCCCTTTATCTATCTTTTTTCATTTTAGTTAGGTGATTTTTTTATTTAAGAACGATAGTACTTATTGCCTAGGTACAACTTTTCTAATATATATTCAGTAGTTCTTTGTAGATCTATAGAACAATGTTTTTTCAAAATAAAGTTCATGTAAAATAATTTTAATTTCTTGTTCCATTTCTTCTTTTTTCCAATATACGATGAAATTTACCTTATCACTTCATATTTTTTTCATTTATATTTCAATTTCCCCAAATAGCTTTATCAAAAAAACTATCTATTTCCCTAATTTTTTCTTTACTTGGTTTTTCAAAACTAAAATTATTTTCTTCTAAATACTTTATAAATTCGATATCTATCTCCATATTAGGATATTTTTTCACATAATATGAAAAATAGTTAGGCCAAATCCATTCTCCGTCTGTTAAATAAGCTAAACCAAACATGGGCTCATCGTCATCATCATGAAGCATTAATGGTACTCCTGTAAAATCATAACCTGATTCTAAATATTGTATTATTACTTCCCTTTTAGAGTAAGCTCTTGGAGTTTCAATTAATTCTTTTAAATCTTTTGAACCGTTATAAGTTTTGTCATGCAATGTTAAAAATCTTATTGTTTTCATTTATATTTAAACTTACCAAATATTACTAAAGAAATAATCACTTGCCTTTCTTCTTTGACTTTCATTAGGCTCTGTATAAAGAAAAGATTTTTTATTTAAATATTCTATAAATTCTTTATCTATCTCATAATTAGGGTATTTTTTTAAATAATAAGGGAAATAATTAGGCCAAATCCATTCTCCATCTGTTTGATAGCCTAAACCAAACATTGGTTTTCCTTCGTCGTCATCCAATAATAATTGTGTATCAGCAAAGTCATGTCCTAATTTTAAATACTCTATTATTTTGTCTAAATAGGTATATACTCGTGTACTTTTTATCAAATCATTTAAGTCTTGTGCTTCCTCACAATGGTCATGTAATGTTAAAAATCCTATTGTTTTCATTTATATTTAAACTTACCAAATATTGCGAGAAAAATAATCACTTGCCTTTCTTCTTTGACTTTCATTAGGCTCTGTATAAAGAAAAGATTTTTTATTTAAATATTCTATAAATTCTTTATCTATCTCATAATTAGGGTATTTTTTTAAATAATAAGGGAAATAATTAGGCCAAATCCATTCTCCATCTGTTTGGTAACCTATATCAGGCAGAGGTAATCCTTCATCATCATCTAAGAATACAAGTGGATCGGCAAAATAATGACCTGATTCCAAATAATTAATTATTTTTTCTAAATTAGAATAAGCTCTTGGTGCGCTTATCATAGTTTTTAAATCTTCTGAACCTTTATAAGTTTTGTCATATAATGTTAAAAATCCTACTGTTTTCATTTATATTTCAATTTTCCCAAATAGCCTTGCCAGATAATTAATCATTTTTCCATTCCATATTTGGATTACGTTTTTGATGATTAAAAAAATATAATAAACTAAAATAAGTTGTATTAAAATCCACAACTATAGATTTTGGAAATAGTCCTGCCTGACCACCTGTTACTACTTCTATTTCTTCTTCGCTATTAGGAAAATCTTTATTAATTAGATTATAGAAATCTTCATTATCTCCTTCTATATAAGTAACTACAAATTTATCATTTCCACCACCTATCATTAAGGCATTATCTTTACCATTTGCAACTAATTGAGTAATAGTTTTTCCATTTAATAATTTTAGATTATTAAAAACATCTTCATCAGATTTTACAAGAGTTTCATCCCCTTTATTAATATTATTTTCCCATTTATCTATACTGAATATCATAATAATTTTTATTATTGGATGAAATATTCATTAAAAGTTTTCATAGATTCTATTTAAACTTATCTGGATATCTTTCTTTCATTTTATTCAAAAATTCTTTAGTAAAAGGGGCTCTTATAGGACTTCTCAAATGACTTATTAAGTATTTTAAGGCATTACCTTCCCATTTTCCTGACGCATTTAATTCTATTAATAGTTTTAAAAATTTATCATATTCTTTCCATTTACTTAAGTTTCTTTTGTTTAATGAAATACCATTATATTTATATAAGGGATTATTTTTATCATCTGTTAGATAAAACACATTAATTAGATTATCCGGATGCCCAATATTTTCTAAACTCAAATCTTCTCCTGTTATATAATCCACATTATTTTGAGATTGATATTTTTCAAATTCTTTCATCCTATCTAACACTTTTTGTTTTAGAGGATGCTCCTCAAAACATTCTTTATGGACTATAGCATCATTAAATATAGCTAGAGGTTTATTCTCATTAGGTTCTATTCCATAAAAAAACAATGCATCCTCTTTATTCACTTCTTTATTGCATAATCTACAATACAATTTTTGTCCTTCTATTAATATCATAATTTTTAATTAATAATTACTAGTTGAAAATATATCTCCATTTTTGTATAATGTACTTCTTTGTCCATCATGATAAATATATTGTTTCGATTGATTTAACTGTTCTAAAACTTGTCTATCTCCTATACTAGGACCATTATTAAATGGCTTTGTCCCTGGTAAATTTGGATGTGTATGTCCATAAATAATTTCAGTATTTCTTGGTAATTCAATTCCTTTTTCACCTCCAGAAACTAAAAATCGTTTTCCATCAGTAGTTTTTATTATAGCATGCTCTACACCATCAAATCTCGTTAATTGTTTAGCTTCGTCTACTAAATCTACTATTTTTTCTCCTTTTTGTATTTCTCTTACGATTTTTGCAGGGAGTACTAAGCCTTCATTTGCTGATGACATTATAATGATTTCCTTTCTCCCCACCTTCACCAATCCTAAAGCCCCTGCTTTGAGCTTACTCATCCAATTAGAAGCGGTTGCTGCTACTTGTGCTAAACGTTCAGCTCCGATTAAGGCTTTTGCTCCTGTGGTTGCTCCTTTAAGTGCTAATCCTGCTCCTTTGGTTCCTGCTAAAGCTTCTACTACTGCATATTGAAGTTG
>CALYQD010000002.1 GCA_945280365.1 uncultured Apibacter sp. | reverse complement strand
AAAGAAGTTATCAATGAAAGATTATCATCTAATGAGATTAATGTAAGTAGCTTGATGCCAGGTGTTTATATTTTAAAAATTCAAACATCTAATGGAAATAAGAAATATAGATTTATAAAAAAATAATAAATTTGATTTCAATGAAAAAAGCGTTTCCTAATATCAAGGGAGCGTTTTTTTCTTTATTTTAAAACTTTTTTAGATAAAATTGTTTAATTATAGAAAAAATAGATCAGATAATGATTTCACTAAAGACTTATTATTTACAGGAGATATTTTAAAATTTTCCATACCTGAATTAATTTAAGAATCTCAAACAAAAAAATCAGTATATTTGTCACTATCGCAGTAATTGATACTAAGTAGAAAAGTATTGTAACCCGAAAGAAAATAAGCCATGAATTTACATGAATATCAAGGAAAAGAAATACTTTCATCGTTTGGAGTGAGAGTCCAAAGAGGAATAGTTGCGACCACACCCGAAAAAGCCGTAGAAGCAGCACAAGAGATGAATCATAAAACAGGAACTAATTGGTGGGTTGTTAAAGCACAGATTCATGCCGGAGGAAGAGGAAAAGGAGGGGGCGTAAAATTAGCTAAATCCTTAGAAGAGGTTAGAGAAAAAGCATCAGAAATAATAGGGATGAATTTAATTACCCCGCAAACATCCAAAAAGGGTAAAAAAGTTCATCAAGTGCTTATTGCAGAAGATATGTATTATCCCGGCGAAGCTGAAACTGAAGAATTTTATATGTCTATCTTACTAGATAGAGTTAAAGCCAAAAATATTATTGTTTATTCTACAGAAGGTGGGATGGATATTGAAACTGTGGCAGAAAAAACACCCTCACTTATTTTTACAGAAGAAATAGATCCGGCTGTAGGCCTACAAAATTTTCAAGCAAGAAGAATTGCCTTTAATTTAGGATTATCGGGAGAAGCGTTTAAAAATATGGTTAAGTTTGTGATTGCGCTTTACAAAGCTTACTTGTCAAGTGATGCAACTTTATTTGAAATAAATCCGGTATTAAAGACTTCGGATAATCAAATTGCAGCGGTAGATGCAAAAGTAACTATTGATAATAATTCTCTTTTCAGACATTCGGATTTTTTGAAACTAAGAGATATTCGAGAAGAAGACCCTACTGAGGTAGAGGCCGGAGAAGCGGGATTAAATTTTGTAAAATTAGAAGGAAATGTGGGGTGTATGGTTAATGGAGCAGGTTTGGCAATGGCAACTATGGATATAATAAAATTATCCGGAGGAGATCCGGCCAACTTTTTGGATGTAGGAGGTACGGCAGATGCTGAAAGAGTTGAAAAAGCATTTAGAATTATTTTGGCAGATGATAGAGTTCAAGCAATACTTGTAAATATTTTTGGAGGGATTGTTCGTTGCGATAGAGTGGCTCAAGGTATCTTAGATGCATATAAAAATATGAGTGATTTTATAAAGGTTCCGATAATTGTTAGACTGCAAGGAACTAATGCGGAAATAGCCAAAAAAATGATTGACGATAGTGGATTAAAAGTTGTATCGGCTATTACATTAGAAGAAGCTGCAGCAGAGGTTACCCAAGCATTAAACAAATAAAAAATATAAATAAAAGGCTACCTAAAGATGATAGCCTTATTTTTATGTTATTTTATTGAAATGTGATAAAAAAGAATAGGGAAACCATTGAAAGCCATTTGTGTCTATTTTCCGAACATAGCCAATTTCCGGATAGGGTAGAAGGTAACCAAAAATAAGACTTTAATTTTCACTTAAATTAGTAAGTAAGGAGATACGGGTTTTTAACATCCTTATCAAAAATCCAGTCAAAACACGTTCCCCATTCAGGATGATGAAATAATGATGCTCTATAGTGGATTAAACCACTATATCAACTAAATGATTCGTCTTTTCAATGAATGGTAGGGATAATATGTCCTGGCGTTTGTCCTAGAGCTAGAGTAAAGGTAATATAATCTAAAAAAGTTTCTTTATCCTTGATGAATTTAACTTTAGGTTTAATTAATTTAATATATCTTTAATCATTCCATTTAATTCAGTTTTACTTCTTGCGCCCTTAGATTTGGAAAAATCTTGTTTTTTCTCATCTAAAATTCATGTTCTTTTTTCAAATAAACAACTGCGTTGGAAAAAGTAGGTTTGTTACCTCTTACTAATCCTCTAATATAATCAAGATGGCCATGGGTAATTACAATATCCGTAATTGGTTCAGGTTTAATACTGACTCGGAATAGAACATCAAATAATTTTCTTCCCTTACCATTAATATCTCCAGTCCCCGTATCAAACAAAATTAAATGATTATTCTTTTTAATTAATAAACATTTATAGCCAATTCAAGTTTGTTGATAAATAGTTGTTTACTATTATTTTATTTACCTCTTCTGTTTTAATATTCAGAGCAATTGAGGGTTGTACTGAAGATATGTAAAGATATCCGTCTGTTAATAATATGGCTTAAATGTTACCAATTCTTAATTCTTGAAAGCCTGAATTAACAAAATTTTGTGCATAAATTATCTGAGTTGAAATAGATGAATAAAATTAAATGGAATAAATAGTTTTTTATATATAGATTTTAAAAAGTTTCATCATAAGTCTTAATTGTTGAAATAGCTTTTTGTAAAATTAAATTATTTGGAAAAGTTATGGGATATCCTTCCTCGGTTCTTAGAACAACATAGAAAGCTTTAATGTCTTCCACAACTGCAACAATCGGATTATCTTTATCTATAATCCTTATAGTATCCCCAATTCGGAAAGGAACTGTAAAATATATGATAAATCCGGCAGTTACATTACTTAATAATGACCATTGGGCAAAAAATGCTACTCCCACAATAGCAAAAAATGAGGCAAAAGTGGCAAATATCCATTCTGGAGTAACTCCCCATATAGTTATTAATAAAATAAAGCCCAAAATATTAATTAATATATTGGAATATTTTATAACAACTCTTGTCCTCAACTCTTTAATATGGGAATGGTTGCCATATTTTAATATAATTTTATTTATAATAAGTTTTAGAAAATAAATTGCCATAGCTACAATAATAGTCGCTATTAATTGAAGATGATAATCTTTTAAAAAATTACTTAAAAATTTCATAGTATATATTATATCATTTATATTTCAAATATGCCAATTATCTTTCGTTATTTCTTAAAATAACTGGATATTCAATTTGTATTGTATATTCTTTCTCAAAAAAGAAATTAAATTATAATTAGAAATGAAAACTTTTTAACAAAAAGATGGATAGACTGAATTATATTTTAAAATTCATTATGTTAAAAGTGAAATTATTTCATTTAAATTATTTTCAGATATTCCCATATCTAAACATGAGTTGCTTTAAGGTGTTTTCAGATAAAAAAATCTAGATTATCCTTTTTATCCTTATATTTGAATTAGAGCATCGAGTTATCTATCATGAACAATATCTAAAACGGGAGTAAATTTACAAACAAAATTTTATCAACTTTTAATAAATTTTAATATTTCATAACATATTGTGTAATGATTTAAAAACGTTTGAAAAATAAGCATGTACAAGATAATTTTAAAATCTTTTTAAAATATTAACTTTTAAAGGACGAAAAACCTTTTATAATAGTATTATTGGGTGCTGTATTTTAATTATTATTATTGCATTTTACATTGTATTTTTGTAGTACTTATGATTACTCAAGAAAACCTAAAAGAAATTCAGGCAAGATTAAAAGATTTGTATGAATATTTGGAAATTGAAAAAAAGCAAGTAGAAATAGAGAATGAAGAAGAAAAATCTGCTGATCCGTCATTTTGGGAAGATCCAAAAGAAGCGGAAAAAATTTTGAAACAATTAAGGGCTAAGAAAAAATGGGTTGAAGAATATCAGGAGATTAAAACGCAGACTGAAGATTTAACAGTTTTATACGATTTTTTTAAGACCGGAGATGTTTCGGAAGGAGAAATAAATTCTCATTATCAATCCGTGATATCTTTACTTGAGGATATTGAATTTAAAAATATGTTGTCTTCTGAAGGAGATGATTTAAATGCAGTAATACAAATTACAGCAGGTGCCGGAGGTACAGAAAGTTGTGATTGGGCCAGTATGTTAATGCGTATGTATATAATGTGGGCGGAAAAACATAATTTTAAAATAAGAGAACTTAACTATCAAGCCGGTGATGTCGCAGGAGTGAAAACAGTAACGTTAGAGATAGAAGGAGATTACGCATTTGGATACTTAAAGGGAGAAAATGGAGTTCATCGATTGGTTAGAATTTCTCCATTTGATTCAAATGCAAAAAGACATACCTCTTTTGCCTCTGTATATGTATATCCCTTAGTTGATGAATCAATTGAGATACAAATTAACCAAGCTACACTTTCTTGGGATACATTTAGATCTAGTGGTGCCGGAGGTCAAAATGTAAATAAGGTAGAGACAGGTGTAAGGCTACGCTATAAATATAAAGACGAAGAAACGACAGAAGAAAGAGAAATAATTATAGAAAATACTGAAAGTCGATCGCAGCTTCAAAATAAAGAAAAAGCATTGCAATTATTAAAATCACGCTTGTTTGAAATTGAATTAGAAAAAAGAAATGCAAAACGTGACGAAATTGAGGCGGGCAAAATGAAGATTGAATGGGGCAGTCAAATAAGAAATTATGTAATGCAGCCTTATCGATTAATTAAAGATGTTCGTACAGGGACCGAAACCTCTGATGTGGATTCAGTTATGAATGGTAATATAGATGATTTTTTAAAGTCTTATCTAATGCTAATGGGGCAGAAACCGCATACATTATAAAAAATTTATATATTTGTTGGAATAAAGGCTAAAATTAATTAGACATGGTTATATTTTTATCATTATTATTTATTATTTTGTGTGTGTTAGCAAGTTCTATCTTCGTAGTAAAACAACAAACGTCTGTAATAATAGAGAGATTTGGGAAGTTCAATTCTTATCGCAACGCGGGAATTAATTTTAAACTCCCGTTAATAGACAAAATTGCCGGAAAAGTAAATTTAAAAATACAGCAATTGGATGTTATGATCGAAACAAAAACAAAAGATAATGTTTTTGTTCACCTTAAAGTATCTGTTCAATATCAAGTAGTTCAGACCGCTGTATACGATGCATTTTATAAATTACAAAATCCATATGAGCAAATTACATCTTATGTTTTTGATGTGGTTCGTGCAGAGGTACCAAAATTACGTTTAGATGATGTATTTGAAAGAAAAGACGATATAGCTGTTGCAGTAAAGAGCGAACTGCAAGAAGCCATGCAGAGTTATGGACACAGCATTGTAAAAGCTTTAGTAACAGATATTGACCCTGATGAGCAGGTAAAACAAGCTATGAATCGTATCAATTCTGCCGAGAGAGAAAAAGTTGCTGCCGAATATGAAGCAGAAGCAGAACGTATTAAGATAGTAGCTAAGGCAAAAGCTGAGGCAGAAAGTAAGCAACTGCAAGGGAAAGGTATCGCAGATCAAAGGAGAGAGATAGCCCGAGGGTTAGAAGAATCGGTAAAGGTTTTAAATGGAGTAAACATAAATTCTCAGGAGGCATCCTCCCTTATTGTCGTAACACAACATTATGATACTTTAAGTTCAATAGGCGCCAGTTCACGATCCAATTTGATATTACTACCTAATAATCCTAGCGCAGCAAGTGATATGTTAACAAATATGATTACTTCTTTTGAAGCATCACAAAAAATTGGAAAAGATTACGGGGATAAATCCTATGAATCTGTGTAAAATGAAAGAAAAATAATTATAATAGAAAAGGCGCTGAATTTCAGCGCCTTTTCTATAAAATTTAATATGTAAAAGCTATTTTTTTGTAGCATTTTTAATATCATTTTTAGAATCTTCAGCAGCGTTTTTTACACCCTCTTTAGCATTTTCTGCGTTTTCTTTGATGCTATTGTTTTGATCTTTAACTTCTTCTTTTAAATGATTTGCTGTATTTTCTAAACTTTCTTTAGCATCATGAGCTGTTTCTTTAATATGAGCTGTAGCAGAATCTGTAAATTTTCCAATTTTTTCTCCTAATGTAGTTGTATCATTTGCAATGGAATCAGCTGTAACAGCAGCATTTGAATCTGCGTGTTTAACCTGTTTCTTTTGACAGGCAATGAATGAAATAGATACAATAGCAGCGACAGTAGTGATGTTAAAAATTGTTTTTTTCATAACTATAAATTTTTAAAATGTTTTTGATTTTTACTTATTTCCTGTTGTACTAGGGGCTATTTCTTGTTGAGGCTGGGCATTCATCCCTTGTACTTGAGGATTATTTTCGTTTTTAAGGGTTTTTGAACTATCTATGGGAGATGCCGGCGCAATTTCTTCTTGTCCTTGTGCATTTAATCCGACCATAGGCTGAGTAGGTTTTTCGATTTTATTGTTGTGCTTGTTATCACAAGCTACCAATGAACTTGTTATAATTGTGATGGCAGTAAATTTTAAAAATATTTTTCTCATCACGTAAGGTTTTAAATTAGTTTTCTGAAAAATTGTAATATTTTTTAAATTTCAGAAAAAAGGCTACAAAAATATTGTAACCTTTTGTCGATTTTGTTTAATTTTAAACAAATTTTATTTTGCTTTTTTAGCTTCATCAGCTTTAGGAGCAGGAGCATCAACTTTAGTATCAGCAGGTTTAGCATCAGCAGGTTTAGCATCAGCAGGATTAGAAGCATCAACTTTAGCTGAATCAGGAGTAGCAGGTGCAGCATCTGGAGTAGTAGATTCATCAACTACAGGAGTAGTTGCAGTAGAATCAGTTGTAGAAGCAGCATCGTTACCTTTTTTTGTGTCATTACATGCAACGAATGAAGTTGTAGCGATTACAGTTATAGCTGCAATGTTTAAAATTAGTTTTTTCATTTTGTAAGCTTTTTTAATTAAATATAATTTTAATTTAGAAGACAAATATAGATCAGTTAAACTTTGTTGCAAGATTCAAATGCTTGTAATATTTTTGTAAAACTTTAAAAATAGTTTTACAAAAAATGTATATTAAGAATCAGTAAGTTGTATTTATTTTACAAATGGCGGGACAGGAAAAAATATTCTTTGAGCAATTGAAAAAAGAGGTTACTAAAACCTTTTTAGAAGATTTTCCTACCTTGAACCCTGATATTTCAAAATGGAAAGGATTAGATATTATATATTTTCAAGAACATCTTCGGCAAAGAGTTAAAGGAAATGTTAGTGAAAAGTGGTTTTATACCTACTTTAAGTCTTCTTTTGAAAAATTACCAAGAATTGATATGCTTAATCTCTTAGCTCAATATTGTGGGTATAAAAGAGGTTGGACAGAATTTTTGGAGAAATATAATCTTAATGAAAAAGAAGAAATTTTTAATGTCAATTTATCTAATAAGGAAAAAGACTTCCACAGTTTGGATTCTCAAGACATTTATTTAGAAGATAGAGAACTTAGCAATAAAGGAATAGACGAATATGAGAAAGTAAAGGTTACGAATAAGCAAGAGCAATTAGCTAATTTCAAAAAAATTATTTATATAGTATTAGGCTTACTTAGTACATTGCTTGTAATTATTGGTGTTGATAAATATTATGAGCACATAAACACCTTTGAATTTTGTTTTTATGATGCAGATAGAGGTTCATTGATCAAATCCAAGTTAGAAGTTGTTATACAAAAAAATGGTGTGTCTCCTGAATATTACACTGTTTCCAATGGATGTTTTACCTATAGGTCCTCAAGAGATACACTTAAAATGACTATTAGTTCTCCTATGTATAAAAAAGAGTCTTTTGTGGTAGGGTTAAAAGAAATTCGAGATAAAGGAGATGAAAATAATAGAAATTTCAAATTACGGCCGGATGATTATGCAATAATGCTATATTATTATTCTACGGCCGAGAATAATTCGGATGAAAGCAAAAAATCACAATTTATAAAACAGAGAAAGGAGGAATTAAATAAATTGATTGCGGATGATGCACTTATATATCAAGTTTATGATAATGAATTATTTGGAGTAGAAGTGCTTGATAAGAAAAAATATATTGATTTTATGACAACACCTACTACTTCACTAAAAAACTATGTTCTTATAAATAGTCAGATAAATAAAAACAAAAAAATTGATTTAATAAAATTCAAAATCCAAAAAAATGATAAATAAGCATATAATTCTAATTATTATAATATTTCAGATAAAAGGTTTTGTAGCTTGTAATAATGACAAATATTACGAAGGAGAAAAAGATCCCGTTAAAATAAAAGAATATAATAATAAGGTTTATTACGCCTCTGAAAAGTTGGATTCCTTAGCGGTTATTTCGCACATAACAGAACAAAAATTACAAGAAGTATACGATTTAGCTATTTTAGCAACAGAAAATAAATCAAATAAAGAAATTGATACCCTTATCATATCACAATTACGTGGATATTTTCCTAAAAAAGACACTGTTTATGTAAGTAAGATTGTTAAATATCTAGACTCACTACAAGTTAAATATATAAAAATTGAATTAGAGAAAAAACAATTGGAAGATACAACAATCTTAAATGATTCGGTTGGAGTAATCTATTATAAGGTTCATTACTATAATAATAAGAAAAAGCACTTTTCTACCCAAAAGGATAAAGCAAATTACATTTTAAAGAAAAATCCTGAGAAATTTAAGTCGGAATTTAAATTTTATTTTACCTCAATTGGGAAGCTTGATGAATAGGTAGGTGTAATGATATAGTCTAAAGGTACATCCCAATTTGCATAATCATCAATACTATCAATCGGATCAAAGAAAGAAAGTCCAACCTTAATTGATGAAGAATATTTTTGTAGAAAAGAATCATAGTATCCTTTACCATATCCCACACGATTGCCTAAAAAATCGTAGGCTAGCAAAGGAATAAAAATACATTCTATATTTTTAATAAATAGATTACTTTGGTTAGAAGGTTCAGGAATACCCCATGTATTTTTTTTTAAGATAGTTTCAGGAGAAAGTTCATAATGTAAAAGAGCATTTCCATCAACCTTCGAACAATACACTTTATTTTTATTATCCCACAAATGTTTGATTATTATTGAGGTATCTACTTCTTTTTTCTCAAGAATTGATAAGAAAATATGATAAGAATCAAATTGAGACAATAAAGAATTTTTCCATTGTATGCAAATGTCTTTTGACAAGGCAATAACTTTTTGATCTGAAAGTAAAGTTCTTAACTGTAAAAATTTTTTACGAGCTTCTTTTTTTAGCATAACTAAGTAACCCTTAAATTTTTTTCACGGAAATAATTTTTACTGGACAAGCTTTAGCTGCTTTATCGGCTACATCAAAACAGTTATCATCAGGATTCTTTAATGTGTAGAAGCCTTTTTTTTCTTGAGATCTCAACAAAACGGACTTTCCGTCTTTTTTGGACATACGAAAATTTTCTGGATCAAATTCCGAACAATAATTGCATCCAATACATTTATCTCTTTGAAGTGTTATAATTACCATATATTAAGAAAAAATCTAAGCTAAAATCAGTTTATTCTCTAACTCAACTGCATTTTATTACTCTATAATCATACGCATATACGCAATTTCATCTTTTTCACCAATTATTATTTAACTTATAATGTAGATGACTTTATTAATAAATTTAACAAACCAAAACCAGATAATTTTATCAATTTATACCTTAACAACTTTATATAATTTGTCGGATGGACGAATTTTAAAACTTATCGGTAACGTAAGAATATCTCCTTTTTTCGCTTCTTGAGCCGGTATATCATCAACCATCATTGAAATAACCTCAGCTTCCTGAGAACCGGTGGTGGGACCCTGAATTAATATTTTATCTCCTACACTAAGATTATATGCTTCAATTTCAAATTCACCAATTTTAGTTTTTGGATAAAAATGCCTTCCTTTTCCAATGTATATCTTCTTTTGAGTTGCATTCGAACCCGGATTGTCAGACCATTCGCCAAGCTTTTGACCTAAATAATAGCCACTCCAGAATCCACGATTGTAAACAGTTTCCAGCTTTTTTATCCATAATGAAACAGCACCTTTGCAAAAAGTTCCATTAGAAATAGCATCAATAGCTTCTCGATAACATTTGGTTACAGTAGCAACATATTCCGGAGCACGCCCTCTTCCCTCAATTTTAAGCACTTTTACACCTGAATCAATAACCTGATCAAGAAAATCAATAGTGCATAAATCTTTAGGAGACATCATATATTCATTATCAATTTCAATTTCAAACCCTGATTCCTGATCAATAACCGTATATTTTTTTCTGCAATTTTGTTTGCACGCGCCTCGATTTGCAGATGAATTATGAGAGTGTAAACTTAAATAACATTTACCTGATACAGCCATGCATAAAGCTCCATGTCCGAAAATTTCTATTTCGACTAATTTGCCATTTGGTCCCTTAATTTGTTCTTTATTGATTTGTGAAGTAATTTTTTTTACTTGGCTCAAACTTAATTCTCGACTTAACACCATAGTGTCGGCAAATAAAGAATAAAATTTTACAGTTTCAATATTGGTAATGTTAATTTGGGTAGAAATATGAACTTCCATTCCAATTTGTCTTGCATAAGCTATAACTGCTTGGTCCATAGCAATAACTGCTGTTATAGAAGCAGATTTTGCCCGATCCAAAACAGTTTTTATAATCGATAAATCATGATCGTAAATAATAGTGTTCAACGTAAGATAGGTTCTCACACCTTTGGGAGAACATCTTCTGGTAATCTCATTCAGATCATCCAATGTGAAATTAACAGAGGAACGCGCGCGCATATTTAACTGTTCGACTCCAAAATAAATGGAATCAGCGCCGTTATCCAATGCCGCTTGTAATGATTCAAAATTTCCTGCCGGACACATCAATTCTATCTTTCCACTTACTGTCATTGCTAAACTTAAATTTGACGCAAAAATAAGAAATATAACCTATATAAATAGGAACTCATTATCTAGGATAATAATCTTATAATAGATAATATTAATGTCGATAAATTAGCTTTAGCTAGTTAAATATTTATTAATGCAGAATGTCATCTTAAGGAAAACTGTATCTTTGTAGGGAAATTGATATAATGATAAGGAAAATAACTATATTCCCGATAGTCGTATTAATACGCTTCTATCAGGTTGCTATATCTCCTTGGATGGGAAATAATTGTAGGTTTACTCCCACTTGTTCTGCCTATATGCTGGAAGCATTAAAAACTCACGGATTATTCTATGGGTTTTGGTTGGGAAGTAAGCGTATTCTGCGATGTCATCCTTGGGGAGGAAAGGGTTATGATCCGGTACCTAGAAAAATTAAGTGATAATAGATGAATCAGCTTTTATATATTACATGGGATCCAAGTTTGGGAATATCCATAGGTAGTTTTACATTGAGATTTTACAGTTTGATGTATGTTATAGCGTTTGGATTAGGTTTTTATCTTATGGATTTTATTTTTAAGAAAGATAAGGAAGATAGAAAGTTATTAGATCCTTTATTTATTTATATGTTTTTGGCAGTAATCATAGGGGCAAGATTAGGGCATGTGCTGTTTTATCAGAAGCAATTATTTATACAAGATCCATTAGCCGTATTTTTACCCATACGTACAAAACCTTATTTCGAATTTACTGGCTATTCCGGGTTAGCGAGCCATGGAGCAGCCATAGGGATACTAATTTCCTTATATTTATTTACAAGAAAATATTTGAAACGATCCCTTTATTGGATATTGGATAGAATTGTAATTCCTGTATCAATAGGAGGAATGTTTATACGATTCGGTAATTTTTTTAATTCAGAAATTATTGGAAAGCCCTCTTCTTTACCTTGGGCGGTTTTATTTATTCAACAAGATACTGATGAATACGGAAGCCTAGTACCACGTCATCCTTCTCAACTATATGAAGCTTTAGGATATTTACTATTATTTATTTCTCTAATGTATATATATTTAAAAACAGATAAAAAGAGATATTCTGGTTGGATATTTGGATACTTTCTAATTGTACTGTTTGGCATAAGGTTTCTAGTAGAGTTTTTTAAAGAACCTCAAGGAAAAGAGTATATTAATTGGTTAGGCTTAAACACAGGTCAATGGTTGAGTGTACCTTTTATAGCTGCAGGTATTTACATATTAGTGACTGCTAAAAATAGGATTTATACTTCAAAAGCAAAATAAAATGAAAAATCTAATATCAAAACTATTACTATGCATGCTGGTCGTTATAAGTATAATAGGGTGTAAAGACCCTGAAAATATAAGTATCAGTACCAATTTTGAAAAATTAGATGATAAACCGTTACACATAGGAGATAAGCTTCCATTGGATTTTAATACTAAAGACGGTATAATTGATTCGTATAGTATTAAATTAAACGACAAAATATACGATAAGAAAAATATTATCCTGGATGAATCCAATGCTAAATTAGGGAGTAATTATCTCGTATTGACTGTAAACTATAATGGAAAATATAAAAAAGAGATAGATGCTACTTTTACAGTATTTCCAAAAGAAAAAGAGAAAGATATAACCTATAAAATTTTTCAAGAATATCCTCATAATCCTGAATTATTTACGCAAGGATTCACTTATAAAGACGGATGGATTACTGAAAGTTCCGGGCTTTATGGGAAATCATTACTAGTAAAATATAAGCTAGGGTCAACCTCTTATACACAAAGTGTTAAAATTGATCCTAAATATTTTGCAGAAGGATTTGCACTTCTAGATAAGAAATTATATTTGCTAACTTGGAGAGAAAAAAAAGGCCTCATTTTTAATGAATCTGATTTTAAATTAGAGAAAGAATTTACCTATCCCGGCACTTTATTTGAAGGCTGGGGAGCAACTACTATAGGCGATAAAATAGTAGTATCAGACGGTTCTTCAGAATTAAAATTTTACGATAAAAATTTTAATCTTCAAAAAAGGATTACGGTAATCGGATATGAAAATGTTTATTCCAGGATCAATGAATTGGAATATGCTGACGGATATATCTTTGCAAATGTTTTCGATCAGCCCATAATCCTTATCATTGACCCGGAAAATGGAACTGTAATAGCAAAAGCCGATTTTTCAGAATTAGTTAAACAAAATAAATCCAATGAAGAGGCTGTTTTGAATGGCATTGCTTATATGGAAGGAAATACATTCTTAATTACAGGAAAATTATGGCCTAAAATGTATAGAGTCGGATTTGAGATGAAATAATTTTCTAAAGGATGAAGAAATCCTTACATATCTCAAAGAGACTTTATTATAATAAAAAATTGCAACTTAGGAAATGGATTTAATTTTTAAATCCATTTCCTATTTATGGTAATTTAATTTACATCTATAAAAGAAAAAATAAAGTAAAGCCGGTGTAAACTGTGAAATCAATTCACATGTTTTTCGGCATGATAAGAAGAACGTACTAAAGGACTACTTTCAATATGTTTGAAATTTCCTAAGCTTCTAGCAAAACTTTCATATTCTTTAAACTGATCAAGCGAAATAAATTCCTTTACAGGAAGGTGTTTTTTACTTGGTTGTAAATACTGCCCAATAGTTATTACGTCTACACGAGCATCATGAATCTCTTTAATAGATTCGTAAACCTCCGATGGTTTTTCCCCTAATCCCAACATAATTCCCGTCTTAGTCCTTCGTTGACCTTGCTCTTTCATATAATGAAGAACATCCAAGCTTCGGTCATATTTTGCTTGTATACGTACTTCACGAGTAAGTCGTCTCACTGTTTCTATATTATGTGAAATTACCTCAGGAGCAGCCTCAAGAATTCTATTTATATGTTTATTAATTCCTTGAAAGTCAGGTATTAATGTTTCCATTGTCGTACCCGGGCTTATTCGGCGAACAGCCTTAATGGTTTCCGACCATATAATAGACCCCATATCTTTTAGATCATCACGATCTACAGAAGTTAAAACAGCATGTTTAACTTTCATTAATTTGATAGAACGAGCCACTTTTTCCGGTTCCTCCCAATCAATTTCTGAAGGACGTCCAGTTTTAACACCACAAAAACCGCAGCTTCTTGTACAGATATTACCCAGTATCATAAAAGTAGCCGTACCTTCTCCCCAACATTCTCCCATATTCGGACAACTTCCACTTTGACAAATTGTATTTAGCTTATATTTGTCAACGATTTGTCTAAGTTCATTATAATTTTTTCCAGAAGGAAGTTTTACTCGAATCCATTTGGGTTTTGTTAAAGTGGTTGGTTCCATAAAACTAATTTTATTTTTGCAAAGTTACTAACTTTATTATTGTCATTATCTTGAGTGTTGTAAATAATGAAAAAATATAATTCTTAAAATATACTGTTATATATATATAAATTTTGGGTATTTAATGTAAATTTTAACGAATTATTAGCAAAACAATTCGAATAAAATATTGAACTTTGCTATCAGTTAATTTCGAATAAAATAATGGAGTATACAACAACTTCTGAAGAAATAAAAAGTATTATAGAAAAAGTACAAGAAAAAAGCAAGCCTTTTAATTTACTTAGTAAAGAAATCAATCAGGTAATTGTAGGCCAAAAATATATGATTAATCGATTGTTAATAGGTTTATTAAGTAATGGACATGTTTTATTAGAAGGGGTACCGGGTTTGGCAAAAACATTAGCCATAAAAACCTTAGCAGAAGCGCTTGATGGTGAATTTTCGCGAATTCAATTTACGCCTGATTTATTGCCGGCTGATGTATTGGGAACGATGATCTATAATATGAAAGTTAATGATTTTTCGATAAAAAAAGGACCTATCTTTGCTAATTTTATATTGGCTGATGAAATAAACCGATCGCCGGCTAAAGTTCAGTCTGCTTTGTTAGAAGCCATGCAAGAAAAGCAGGTTACCATAGGAGATGAAACTTTTCAATTAAAAGAACCTTTTTTAGTATTGGCAACACAAAACCCTATTGACCAGGAAGGAACCTATTCATTACCTGAAGCTCAAGTTGACAGATTTATGTTAAAATGTGTAATCTCATATCCTGATTTTGAGCAAGAAAGAACAATTTTAAGACAAAATATTTTTGGTGAAAAATATAAAGTTAAAAAGGTTGTCACATTAGATAATATCTTAGAAGCTAGGAATTTGATAAAAGAAATATACATGGATGAAAAGATAGAAAGTTATATCTTAAATATCATTTTTGCTACCCGTCATCCTGAAAAGTATAATCTTTCAAATTTAAAACCTTATATACTATTCGGTTCATCCCCGAGAGGCAGTATAAGTATGGCATTGGCAGCCAAGTCTAATGCATTTTTAAATCAAAGGGGATTTGTTATTCCTGAAGATGTAAAATCCGTTGCTAAGGATGTACTTCGTCATCGAATAGGAATTACCTATGAAGCTGAGGCAGAAAATATATCTTCAGAAGATATAATTGATCAAATTCTTAATTCGATTAAAGCACCCTAATCTAATAATAATTATATAATTAAATCAAAAATAGTAGAAATTGACTACGGAAGAGCTTCTAAAAAAGGCGAGACTTATTGAGCTAAAATCTAAAAGAAGGATTGATTCTATGTTTTTAGGAGAATATCTTAGTTCTTTTAAAGGAGTAGGAATGACATTTTCAGAGGTTCGTCAGTACCAATTTGGCGATGATGTAAGAAAAATTGACTGGAATAAAACAGCACGTTTTAATGAGCCTTTTGTGAAAATATTTGAGGAAGAAAGAGAAATGGTGTCAATGATTTTAATTGATATCAGCGCATCCATGAATTTCGGAACTCAAAAACAATTAAAAAAAGAAACGGTTGCAGAAATAGTGGCCACTCTGGCTCTTTCTGCAGTTAAAAATAATGATAAAGTAGGATTAGTTTTATTTTCCGATAAAATTGATTGTTTTATCTCTCCTAATAAAGGAAATGCTCATATCGTAAGAATAATAAAAACGATTTTGGAAGCAGAGCCTAAACGTACAAAAACAGATTTAAACCTAGTATTTGATTTTATAGTAAAAACTATAAAAAGGAAATCAGCCATTTTTCTACTTTCGGATTTCGATGTTATCTATTTTGAAAGAAATTTACGAGTATTGACTAGAAAGCACTATTTGACAGGAATTCGTATATACGATCGTATAGAAAAAGTATTTCCTGACATGGGAATGATTTATCTTGAAGATTTAGAAACTGGAAAATTGCAGTGGGTTGATACATCCTCTAAAACCGTTCGGGATAAATATTCGGAATATTATCAGCAATTGATTACTCTTACAGAAAATGCATTTATTAAAAATGGAGCAGGTTTTTTGCATGTACCCACTCAAGCGGATTATATAAAAATATTGTTTAATTATTTTAAAGGACGTCATTAATTGTGAAGTTTAAAATTTTCATATTATATTTTTTTACATTATCCCTATTTATTCAAGCTCAAGGGCCTATTTCGAATATTTCAGCTGATCATATAAAATATGGAGAGCCTGTTGTCTTGAAAATTTTAGTTAAAGCTCATAAGAACGATACTATAATTTTTCCAACTATAATTGATACGCTTAGCGCAAAATTTGAAGTTTTAGAAAATAAAAAAGATACTTTAACGAAAGGAAACTTTTGTTTATTTAGTGACAGTATAATTTTCTCAGCTTACGAATCTGGAGTATTCACGGTTCCTCCTCAACGAGTTCTTGTAAACTCCGGAGAATATTTTACCCCTCCCTATAAAATTACTGTTGAAGCTGTGCCTACAGACAGTATTAAAACTCCATTATTTGATATAAAAAACATAATAAAAGAGCCTAAAAACGGTTGGGATTACCTTCGAGAATATTGGATTTATGTGGCAATAATAATGGGTATACTACTTGTTTTTATGGCAGCATTTATTATATTTTATTTGTTAAAAAGACAAAGAAAAAAATTGGTTAATCCTATCATAAATCCTGATATAATTGCATTTAAAAGATTGAAAAAGCTCAAAAAATCAAATTATCTGGAAAAAGGATTAAATAAAAAATATTATTCAGAATTGACAGCTATTTTAAAAGACTATATGGAATCCCTTTGGGATTTTCCAGCCACTAAACTTTTATCTGACGATTTATTGGATTACATAAAAAAAGAAAAGTGGGTAGATCAACAAGAAATAGAAAATCTTACGGTTATTTTCAATGCTGCTGATTTGGCAAAATTTGCAAAATACAAGCCTACTATTGAAGATACGAAATTACACACAGATTTTGCGAGAAATTTTATAAATAGCACTAAAATTAAATCCTCCAATAATAAAACTTCACAAGATGAACAATAATATAGAATTTGGATATCCTTGGTTTTTAGTTTTATTATTAATTATACCGATATTTATTTTTTTAAAATATAGGAAAAGAAATGCACCTAAAGCAGTAGCAATACCTAATCTCTATGCTTTTAAAGCTAAAAATAATAATAAGGTTTTTTTTAGACCTATATTATTTTGGTTGAGATTATTTATCATGATCTTATTAATTCTTGCCATAGCAAGACCCAGAGTTGTCGGACAGTCTCAAGTGCTTGAAAGCGATAAAGGTATTGATATAATGTTGACGGTAGATGTATCATTAAGTATGCTAGCAAAAGATCTTAATCCGGATCGGCTCACGGCACTTAAAAAAGTAGCTCAAAATTTTATCTTTGAAAGACCAATAGACAGGATTGGTTTAATCGCTTATTCCGGGGAGGCCTTAACCATGGTTCCTTTAACTGTAGATAGAAATATTCTAGTTCAACAAATTGAAAATTTAAAAACTCAGACATTAGAAGGGGGGACTGCTATAGGAGTTGGTTTAGCAACAGCGGTAAATCATCTCAAAAAAAGTAAAGCAAAAAGTAAAATAGTTATTTTAATGACGGACGGAGTAAATAATGATGGATATGTTGAACCTACATTTGCTGCCGATATTGCAGCTGATGAAGGAATTAAAGTTTATACGATCGGAATTGGAACGAATGGCTATGCATTATTCCCTACTCAAATAGATCAATTTACGGGAAAGATTTATTTTGAGAAACAGAAAGTAGAGATTGATGAAGATTTATTAAAGCACATTGCACAAAAAACAGGGGGAGAATACTTTAGAGCCACCGATGCAGGCAGCCTTCAAAATATATATAATAGAATAAACAAATTAGAAAAATCTGATATTAATGATTTAAAATATTATAATTATAAAGAAAAGTATAGAATGTTTCTTTTTCCAGCATTAATACTTTTATTAATTGAATTATTTTTAAGAAGTTTTGTATTTAGAAGTATAAATTAAAAAGAAATAATGAATTGGCAGTTTGAGAAAATATCATATTTTTATTTATTGTTATTCATACCTTTTTTGGTATGGAGGCTATTATTTCTGCTTAAATGGAAACGATCTAAAATAAATCAATTTGCTGAACCGCAGTTACAGAAAATTATTTTCGGAACTATTGGTTTTTCGAAATTTACGTTAAGTAATATCGGCATTATTTGCGCCTTTGTTTTGATGGTTTTTGGGCTGGCTAATTTTTTTGGTGGTTCCGAAAAAAAAGAAGTTAAAATCGAGGGAATAGATTTGGTTTTCGTAATTGATGTTTCAAAATCAATGAATGCTGAAGATGTAGCTCCATCCAGAATGGAAAAAGCAAAAAAAATTATATCCGATTTTTTATCTATATTAGGAGGGGATCGAGTAGGAATTGTAGCTTTTGCAGGGAATGCATATCCAATCATGCCCTTATCTAAAGACTATGGCGTTGCTGAGCTCTACTTAAACGAGCTTGGTACTAACTTTATTACCACTCAAGGAACTAATATAGCAGATGCAGTTTTGGAAGCTTCTTATATGTTATCACATACTTCAAACACATCTAAAGCGATACTTTTAATATCTGATGGAGAGGCTCATGAAGGAGAAATAAAAAGAGCCATAAATACAGCAAATAAAAACAAGATATCCATATTTTCTGTAGGAATAGGTACTTCTCAGGGAGCTCCTATACCTTTATTTTACGAAGGGAGCAGGTATTCAGAATATAAAAAAGATGAAAATGGAGATATAGTTTTAACTAAGTTGCAAGATAGCACATTGAAACAATTGGCAAAAGGAACCGGAGGACAATATTTTTATGGAGGACGTAATACCAAAGATGTTGTTACGCGACTATTTAAAACCATGTCAACCCTGGATAGAACCGACCAATCCATGAGCATTAATTATGATTCAAAACAATATTTTCAATATTTTATAGGGGGAGCACTTTTGCTAATTTTTATTGTTTCTTTAACAAATTATAAGAGAGATTTTATGGTTTAATCTTAGTATCTTTGTTATGGTGTATAGTAAAAAAAAATATTGGGCACTCATTTTTATCTTACTAATAAATATTTTTCAAGCTCAAACAGGAGCTGCAAGAAAATATTTATTGGAAGGAGATAAGGCTTATACGACTGAATCTTATCAAGATGCAGCAGCTAACTATTTAAGATCAATACAAGAAGGAGAAGGTTCGTTTAAATCTAATTTCAATTTAGGAAATGCTATGTATAAATTGAAAAAATATGATGATGCATTACTCCAGTATGAGAAATCTTTATCATTTGCAACTGATAATACTGAAAAAGCTAATGCTTATTTTAATATGGGAGATGCTTATTTTCAAAAAAGATTGTATGAAAAAGCTGCTGAATCATTTAAAAGCGCTTTGAAATTAAATCCAAACGATGAAAACGCCAGGTATAATTATACCCTCTCAAAACAAAAAATAGAAGAAAAACAACAAAAACAAGAAGAGCAAAATAAAAAAAATAATAGCGAGCAGGAGCAAAATAACGGAAATAAAAAGGATGATTTAAAGAAAGATAAAAATAATCAAGCTGAGCCAGATAATAAAAATGACGAACAAGGAAAGACAGATGCTTCAAGTAATGAGACCAAAAAAAATGAGGATGCTGACCGAAATGGAAATAAATCAATAAAGAACCAAGAGAAACAATCTCATACTAGTAATAAATCTAGTCAATCAGATGTGTATCAGAAATCTTACTATGAAAATATTTTAAAAGCAATGGAAGAACAAGAAAAAAGAGCACATCAAAAAATTATAAACAAACGGACTGTTCGCTCAAAAGGACAATCAAATAAAGATTGGTGATGAGAAAATTTTTTATAATTTTTTTACTTATCATTTTAGGAACGATATGGGCAAAAGCTCAAGTATCTTTTCATGCCATACCACAAAAAAATCAAGTAGGAATTAATGAGCCTGTACGTATACAATTTTTACTTTCCATAAAAAATGAAGAAATTAAGAATCTTGGTAGAATTAAATTACCTTCATTTTCAAATACACAAGTAATAGGTAGGCAAGTAATTCAAAATCAGAGCTATGATAGCGAAGGGAACAATGTTATTGAATATGGCGTTGAAGTTATATTAAGAGCTGTAAAGAAAGGAAGCATTCGGATAGATGCTGCGCAAGTTTCGGTTAATTATAAAAAATATGAAACAAAACCTTTAATAATTACTGTTTCGGGAGAGCCTAATAGTCCTGAAGAGGATACAGCATTCAATTCCAAAATGGGAGAATTTTTTCTAAAATTAAAGGTTTCTGAAAAAAGTCCTTACCAAAATGAAGGCATTGTAACAAATTTAAAATTTTATACCCGTAGAATAGAGTTATTAAATAGTATGACTAACCTGACTATGCCTGATTGTCAGGGAGTTTTCGTGCAACACGTTAAAGAAAGAAACAACGTTGTTGAGCAAGAAATAATTAACGGAGATATATATTTTTCGAAAGTAATAGGATCTTATATTATGTTTCCAACCCAATCAGGAACAATTATTATCAATCCATTTATCTTGACATTAACGATTCCGGATGGTTTTTTTAATGAACATGATTTAAATATAAAATCAGCTCCAGTTTCTTTACAAGTTAAAAAACTTCCTGAAGATTCTCCGGAAAACTTTTATGGGCTTGTAGGACAGTTTTATATGCAGGCTTCTGCTAATAAAAAAGAATTGCAAACAGAGGAAGCAGTTACTGTAAATGTTGAAATTAATGGAAAAGGTAATATTAGTCTTCTTAAATCCCCAAACTTAAATGTATCAGAGGATATAGAAAAATATACTCCAAAAAGTAAATTGGAATCTGAGAATACTTCTGATGGGATAAGAGGAAAATTAAATACTTCCACGATATTAGTTCCTCAAAAAGTTGGAAAATATAATGTCAATGTTGAGACTATTAGCTATTTCGATCCAAAAGAACAAAAATACAAACAGTTATCTGTAGAACCAATTTCAATAAATGTGTTATCTAACTCATTAATTAAGAATGATGAAGATTCATACAATGTTTCAAGTAAAGATTCAGACTCAGGAATAGCTATCCATCATGAACCTAAATTCACTATTAGAAAGAAGGTCGAAGAAGCATTCAAGATGAAAAATAATAGTGTTGAAAAAGTATTAATTCTCTTACCGTTAGTTTTAATTTTTGTAATTATTATAGGACTTGCAATTATTTTATTTATATATATAAAGAAAAATAAATCTAAAAAAGAAGAATCTAAAAAAATACTAAATCCTACTTTAACTAAAGAAAATAAATTTACATTTAGTAGAAAACCTTATATTAATTCAGTTCCCAACGATTACAAATCCGAATTATCGGAATTGAATCACTTAGCACAAGAAGGAACAGATAAAAAAGAATTTTATATTCTATTAGAAAAGATATTAATAGAAGTAGCCCAACAACGTTTACGTAATGAAAAGGAAAGTTATGTGACTTCAGTTGATTTAGAAGAAGAGCTAGCAGATAAGTTAGGGGATGAATTATCTGAAGAATGGAAGAATTTGCTGTTAAAGTCACAAATCGAACGGTATTCAAGTGTAACCGAGCAGGAATCCTTATTATCAGTGTATTCAAAAACTAAAGACTTAATTAAAAAAATAAATACTGATTTAAATCTAAAAAACTTTTAAAAAAGATTATTGAGAAATTTCTTTATAATTAAAATTTTAAATATGCCGGTACATTTTTCTATTCAGGAAATAGCAAGTTGTTTTATGGTTTTGTTTGCCATAATTGATATTTTTGGTAGTGTCCCTATTATAGTTAGCATAAAAAGTAAGGTAGGATATTTACAAGCAAAAAAAACAACGTTGGTAGCTTGTACTATCATGATTTCTTTTTTGTTTGTAGGAGATAAATTACTTAAGCTTATAGGAATAGACGTATATTCTTTTGCTGTTGCCGGGGCAATGGTTCTCTTTGTGATAGCCTTAGAAATGATTCTTGGTATTGAAATAAATAAGATCGATGAACCACAGTCCGCTTCTATAGTACCTTTAGCATTTCCTTTAATTGCTGGTGCCGGAGCATTAACTGCCGTCTTGGCGTTAAAGGCAGAATATCATACAGAAAATATCATTGTTGCTATTCTCCTTAATATGGTTGTAGTTTACTTAGTTTTAAAATATGCCGGAAAACTAGAGCAGATCTTGGGAAAAGGTGTTATTTCAGTAATGAAAAAAGTTTTTGGGATAATTTTACTAGCGATTTCCATTAAACTATTTACCGCAAATATAACATCATTATTGGAAAAAGTATCTCAATAAAAAACAAAAAACATATTTAGTATATTTGTAAAAATTTAAAGATGAAATATTTTTTAAATATAACTCTTATTGCTTTTATACTGATAATCGTTTTTAATGCAACGCAAATTAATTATAGTTATGAATTAACAACTGATCCTAATGATAAATATTTCTATTGCTCTATATTAGCAATATTCGGTATACTGCTAATATTTATAGTGAAAGGTTTAAAGAAATTAGTACAATCCAAATAAATAATTAAGAAGATTTTATTTTTTCAAGTAAACGCAAATAGCTTTTACTTAAAATTTTATAGGTAGGGATTTCTTTGCCATAAAAGATTATCATGAATAAATGTGGGGTAGGAAAAGTATTATATAATTCTAATTTGTTCAACCGATAGCATTCACGTAACAGCCTCTTAATTCTATTCCTGTCCACAGCATGCTTAAAACATTTTTTAGATACTGACACACCTACTTTATGTAATCGTATGGATTCAGGAGAATCACAAGAAATGATTCTTAAAGGATATTTATTATACCAATTTCCTTTTTCAAACAAATGCTTAATAAGTTTGTAGCCTTTTAAATGTTCTTCTTTTGAATATTTTTGATTCATATAAACATATTCCGCATTAATGCTAATAAATAACATAAACATTAATGACAGTTTTGATATAAGTAAAATTTTAAGAATTCCTCTGCCAAAGATAGGGCATTTGTAATAATCATAAACATTAATTATTTTTGCATAAAAATAAATAGTAAACAAAATATATGTATCCAGAGGAAATGGTAGCGCCAATGAAAGCGCAATTAACAAATAATGGTTTTGAAGATTTAAATACATCAGAAAAAGTATTAGATGCATTAAAACAACCAGGTACCACTCTATTGATTATTAATTCGGTTTGTGGATGCGCGGCAGGAGGAGCACGTCCTGGAGTATTATTATCAATAGAGGGAGAGGGGAAAAAACCCGATCATTTAACAACAGCATTTGCAGGATTTGATGTGGAGGCTGTAAAAACAGCTAGAGAACATTTGGCTCCGTTCCCCCCGTCATCACCTTCTATAGCTTTGTTTAAAGATGGAGAATTGGTTCATTTCCTAGAAAGACATCATATTGAAGGTCATTCGCCGGAATTGATTGCTGAAAATTTAAAACAAGCCTACGCAGAATTTTGTTAACATGTCATTAAAAGAAGAACAAATTCAATCGTTATCTGAAAAGATCGTTGAGAAATTAAAAACCGTTTACGATCCAGAAATTCCGGTTGATGTTTATGAATTAGGCCTGATCTATGATATACAAATAAGCACCGAAGGAGATGTAGAAATATTGATGACTTTAACAACTCCCAATTGTCCGGTAGCTGAAACACTTCCTATGGAAGTAGAAGAAAAAATAAGTGCTATAGATGAGGTGAAAGAAGTAAATGTAAAAATTACTTTTGAGCCTACCTGGGATAAAGATATGATGAGTGAAGAAGCTAAATTTGACCTAGGCCTTTTATAACAACATAGAAAGTTAAAATTTATTTAATCTCATATAGAGAAGAAGGAGAGGCATACTATGTCTCTCTTTTTAATACTATCAGTTGAGTTATAGATTTAATCAATAGTATTAATAATCCATAAAATAAGTTTTCCTTTATCCGTTAAAAATACATTAAAAATTTTCGATCAATCCACACAAGACTTTAATTTCAATTATAAATAGATAACTTTGTTTTATAAAAGCCACATTGCATGAGATTATTTATCGGAGAAATAAATCAAAACGAAGTACAACTTCGGGAAGAGGAAGAACACCATATTATTAAAGTGCTAAGAATGAGAGAGGGAGATGAAATTTATGTTACAGATGGAAGGGGGGCGCTTTTAAAGGGAAACTTACGAATATTGGGAAAAAGAGTTAAGGTAGAAATTATAAAAACATATTCCACCTCTCTTTCATTTCATAATGGATTGCATATTGCCATAGCTCCCACTAAAAATTTAGACAGATTTGAATTTTTTATAGAAAAAGCCGTAGAACTAGGAATTTCCAAAATTACTCCTTTATTGTGTGCTAATTCAGAAAGGAAAATTTTAAATATTGATAAAATTAAAAAGCAGGTAGAAACCGCATGTAAACAATCCCTAAGAACAATTTTTCCTGAAGTATTTCCACTAACTTCTATTAAAAACTTTATACAATCTTCTCAAACAAAATTATTCCTAACACATTGTTACAAAGAATATAATAAAATTTCACTAAAAGAAGTCTTAGAGAAAGAAAAAGAAATAACTCTTTTAGTAGGTCCCGAAGGTGATTTTTCTAAAAAGGAAGTAGAAGAACTTTATTCAATGGGCTCTATCGGAGTAAGTTTGGGTGAAAATCGCTTACGAACAGAAACGGCTGGAATTTTTATAGCCTCAAGTTATTATCTTTATAATAGTTAGATTTTTTACATTATAAATTAAATATCAAACTACGTAAGAGCAGAGGTTTATATTTGCTCTAAATTTATCTATTTAAAAAACTATATATCCATAATTGGCTTTATAGAATTATTGAATCTTGTCAAAATAATCAAGAGTAAGTTGTACAGAATCAGGCTTGCTTATAACATATTCCTTTGCCTTCTCACCAATAATTATTCTTTTTTCTTTATTGGCCAGCAGTTCAACCAAAATTTCATTAAACTTATTTTGATTATGTATAATTACTGCTCCACCATATTGAAGCAATTCAACCGCCTCAATAAATTTATCATAAATAGGACCGTAAATAACGGGAGAAGCAAAAATAGCAGGTTCCAATACATTATGAACCCCCTCCTTTCCAAAACCACCGCCTACATAAGAAATATCTGCATATGAGTAAACTTTTGTTAGTATTCCAACGGTATCCAAAATTAAGATTTGATAATCCGCTGGATTTTTATCTTTGATTTCCGAAAATAACAGCGTCTTTGGTATAAATTCAGCTCTTAATCTTTGAAAGTAATCAACATTCATATTATGAGGCGCGATAAGTATTTTGCAATTAGTGAAGAAAGTTGAATTAATAAAGTTTTTTAAAAGTTCATCATCTTCTTTCCACGTACTTCCGGCAACTATTAAAGTACTATTTTCTTTAAAAATAGAAAGCCAATCTAAATAATTGTTTTGTTTAAGAAGCATTTTAACTCTGTCAAAACGCGTATCTCCTGATATGGTTACCTGCTGAATGTCAATAGAATTTAATAATGTCTTTGAGTTATTGTCCTGAACAAAAAAATGCGTAACTTTTTTTAATATTGAAACAAACCATTTTCCTCTAGGCTTAAAATATACTTGATCTGGACGGAATACACTGGATATAAATATAGTCGGTATGTTTTTACTAATAAGAGCTTGTAATACATTATACCAGAAATCATATTTTACAAAAATTGTGTAAGAAGGGTGTAAAAGTTCAATTAATTTTTTTGCTTGAGAAGGTGTATCCAAAGGTAAATAAAACAAAAAATCTGCAAAGCATTTATTTTTAACTACTTCATACCCGGAAGGGGAAAAAAAGCTAACCGCTAACTTATATTCAGGAAATTTTTTTCTTAAAGCAATAAGTAGGGGAAGTCCCTGTTCATATTCACCCAAAGAAGACACATGCATCCAAATAACAAGGTCATTGTGAGAAATTTCTCTTTCTATTTTCTGGAAGACTCCTTTTCTTCCTCGTATCCAAAGTTTAGCTTTAGGATGGAAAAAAGAAGCAATTTTCATGCCTATACCTAAAAGGTAAATTCCGAGTGTATATAAAAATGAATTCAAAATTTATTGTGTTTTATGTAATATTTTTTAGTCAATTATTCTTAAAAAAATTGCCTTAATACAATTAAGGCAATTCATTATTCTATGTTTATTTAATTAATAAAAATCTCATTTAAAATTTTTTCGAAAATGCGAAATTACAACAGCTAAATAAGCATTAATAAGCTCGAGCAAATAAAACTCTTCTTTGGGAAGGTTTTCCGGAGTAAATACATACACCATTTTCTTCTTTAGCATCTAGAGGGATGCATCTAATAGTTGCTTTAGTTTCGGCTTTAATTTTTTCTTCCACTTCCAAAGAACCGTCCCAATGTGCAGAAACAAATCCTCCTTTCTCATCTAAAACTTTTTTAAATTCATCGTACGTATTTACTTCAGTTATTAATGAGTCTCTACGTTCTTTTGCTTTATTAAAAATATTTTGTTGAATATCTTGTAGTAAGCTTTGGATATATTCAGCCAATCCGTCCACAGAATGCAAATGTTTCTCCAAAGTATCTCTACGAGCAATTTCAACTTGTCTGTTCTCAAGGTCTTTCGGGCCTATGGCTATCCGTACAGGTACCCCTTTTAATTCATATTCGTTAAATTTCCATCCCGGCTTGTATTCAGTTCTGTCATCAAATTTAAGACTGATATTCATTTGTTTAAGTTGAGATTTAAGCGTGTAAGCCAGATCGGCAATAGCATTTAATTGATCTTCGGTTTTATGTATAGGTACAATAACTACTTGAATTGGAGCGATTTTCGGAGGAAGTACCAAGCCGTTATTATCAGAATGGGACATAATCAGAGCCCCTATAAGACGTGTAGATACCCCCCAAGATGTAGCCCATACATATTCTTGTTTCCCCTCTTTAGATTGATATTTTACATCAAATGCTTTGGCAAAATTCTGTCCTAAAAAATGGGAAGTTCCCGCTTGTAGTGCTTTACCGTCTTGCATCATTGCCTCAATGCAATAGGTTTCTTCCGCACCGGCAAACCTTTCGGCCGGAGATTTTACTCCTTGTATTACAGGTATTGCCATAAAATTTTCTACAAATTCGGTATAAACTTTCAACATTTTTTCTGCTTCCTCTATAGCTTCTTCTTTAGATACATGAGCCGTATGACCTTCTTGCCATAAAAACTCTGCAGTTCTTAAAAATAGTCGGGTTCTCATTTCCCAACGAACCACATTGGCCCATTGATTAATAAGAATAGGCAAATCACGATGAGATTTAATCCAATTTTTATAAGTATTCCATATAATCGTTTCAGAAGTGGGTCTTACAATCAATTCCTCTTCTAATTTAGCTTCCGGGTCTACTACCACCCCATGACCGTCAGGAGCATTTTTTAATCTGTAATGAGTAACCACAGCACATTCTTTGGCAAATCCTTCTACATGATCTGATTCTTTAGATAAGTAAGATTTAGGGATAAATAAAGGAAAATACGCATTTTCATGTCCTGTATCTTTAAACATTTGATCTAAATGATGTTGCATTTTTTCCCATATAGCATAACCATACGGTTTAATAACCATACATCCTCTAACCCCCGAATTTTCAGCCATGTCTGCCTTAATTACCAGTTCGTTATACCATTTACTGTAATCATCTTCTCTTGATGTAAGTGTTGCCATATTGCTTTTCTAATGTTTTAAACTTATATTTAATTTGCTGTTATCATACTTAAATTATTTAGTCACCTTACAATTGTGACCTTTGTTTTTTCTTAAATTGGTATGACTTTTGTGAATCAAAATGATTTAAGAACAAAAGTATAATAAATATATAAACTACTAAAAAAATATCATGAAGAATATCAGTTGTAATTTAGGACGAGTTTTCATGAAAGTATGTGCTCTATTAATAGTGTCAGTTTTTTTAACGTCATGTTACGTAGGTCAAACTTCATATGCCGGTGAGGATAGCGTATATTATTCTCATAAAACTCACAAAAATAAAAAGAAAAAAAAGCAACAAGCGTCTTACGATTATGTATACGATGACGATTCAAAATCATCCGTTGAGAGCCAAAATTCTACTGAAGTACGCATAGGAAAGAAATATATAGATCCTACTTCTAATGCAAGTGACTTATTGTATGATGATAATGATTCTTCTGAAGATATTAGTACAAATAGCACCAATCATTATAGTGAGCAAATAGATCGGTCTTATACTTACAATTACAGTAAAGACAATTGGGGAGACGATGATGTTACTATAGTAAATAATTATTATTATGGAGGTTACGGTCCTTATTATTCTAATTATTGGGTCGATCCGTATTGGGGGTGGAGAAGTTATTGGAGACCTTATTATGGATGGAACTGGGGTGTATCAATTGGCTGGGGTTGGTCTGGCTGGGATTACCCTTCTTACTGGGGGCCATCTTGGGGATACTATCCGGGGTATTGGAGACCTCATCATCATTATTGGAATAATGGATGGTGTTGTTCAAGATACTATCCTAGTTATGGTTCAAGATCGGCTTATTTAAATAGTTATAGAGGAAGTTCATACATATCTAGGTCTTATGGAACATCCCGTTCAAGGCAAATTCAAGGTATACAAAGACAAAATAATAGAAATACGATTATTTCTGGAAGTAGAGGCAACGATTTGGCTATTTCAAGAAATAATTCAGGTATAGTTTCTGGTTCAAGGAATAATACGATAAGTAATTCAAACGGATCAAGATCTAACGGAGAAATAAGAGTATCTAGAAATAATATAGGGACAATACAAGGGAATTCAGAAAATACTATAGGTAATTCAAACGGATCAAGATCTAACGGAGGAATAAGAGGATCTAGAAATAATGTAGGGACAACACAAGGGAATTCAGAAAATACAATAGGTAATTCAAACGGATCAAGATCTAACGGAGGAATAAGAGGATCTAGAAATAATGTAGGGACAACACAAGGGAATTCAGGAAATACTATAGGTAATTCAAACGGATCGAGATCTAACGGAGGAATAAGAGGATCTAGAAATAATGTAGGGACAACACAAGGGAATTCAGGAAATACTATAGGTAATTCAAACGGATCGAGATCTAACGGAGGAATAAGAGGATCTAGAAATAATGTAGGGACAACACAAGGGAATTCAGGAAATACTATAGGTAATTCAAATGGATCAAGATCTAATGGAGTAACAAGAGGATCTAGAAATTATGATTCCGGTTCCACGCGTATGTCTTCCCCAACCTATCAAGTTCCAAGCTCAGGAAGTCGAGGTGGAATAGGAGGAGGTTCCATAAGTAGTGGAAGTCGTGGAGGATCTATTGGAGGAGGAAGTCGTGGAGGATCTATTGGAGGTCGAAGATAATAAATAATAAAAAACTCAAATTATGAATAAGAAATTGTTATATGGATTTATTCTTTCATCATTAGTCATGACAGTGAAATCTCAGACAACCCAATTTTATCCAAATGACGTTTCAGATGCTTTTAATATTTTTGGAGATAATTCCAATAATACTTCAGGAACAGCACGATATATTGGTATGGGAGAATCTATGGGTGCTTTAGGAGGAGATTTAAGCGCTGTAGAGACCAATCCTGCCGGGTTAGGTATTTTTAGAAATTCTGTAGCTAATATTTCGATGGGTGTATTGTCAAATAAGAATAAAGCTACTATGGGTAATGGTGTAAATTCCAATACAGATACCAACTTTAATGTTCCCGCAGCGGGGATTGCTTTAGCATTGGGGGATGAATCAGATCTGCTTAAAGTAAATTTTGGAGTAAATTTTTCTTACCAAAGGGTAGATAATGATGTGTATTTTTCACGCAATTCAAAAATAAATTATTTATTTCCTAACAAAGATAACGTAAATCAGACCTATGAGATGGCTAATTACGATCAATATACTGATGGATATAAATCAAAATTGAAATTGAGTTTTGCTACCAATTATATGGATAAAATTTATTTCGGTATTGGTTTTGATTGGCATTATTTAAATGTTGATAGGAGCTCAGAATACGGTCATAGAAACACTGTTGACGGAGAATATATGAGATTTGATGAACAATTAACTCCTTATAGTCAAGAAGCAAACGGTTTCGGATTAAATGTAGGGGTAATAGGGAAGATCACACCTGAAATACGTTTAGGTGCTGCTTATCATACTCCGATTTGGTGGTCTGATATGGATGATTATAGATGGGTGTATAGTGTTAATGATAAAGGACAATTTTTCCAAGATTATATATATTATGATCGTTATAAAAATGTGTCCCCGGGAAAAATTGTTTTGAGTGGTGCCTTTGCATCAAATATTTTTGATGATGATAATTCTTTGGCATTTAATTTTGATTTTATTAATTATTTCAATAAGGATATGGAGTTTAAAGGAGATGTAGATTATAGACTTAACAATAACTTTGTAAATAATTATGTTAGAAATTCTCAAGAATATCGTGCAGGGTTAGAATATAGATTCAAAGAACTTAAATTAAGAGCTGGATATGCTTATGCCTCTTCTCCAATAAAAGATCAATCTATAGCCGGTGTATGGGATAATGATTCAAGTCCGGTATATGTAAAAAACTATTTAGCTGGAGAAAAAAATAAATTGTCTTTTGGTGTAGGATACGATATAGGGGTGTTTTTTGTTGATTTAGGATATCAAAATATAAAAACAGATTATCATACGACTCTATCTGGTGATTTTTATACAGTTGATGGATCAAATGTAAATCTTGATTTGAATAAGCCCTATTTTGGAAAAGTTAATAATACACAAAATAATTTTGTGTTAACATTAGGCATGAGATTTTAAAAAATAATTTTAATAAAAAAAATCCTAACATTTGTTAGGATTTTTTTTATTTATTTCTAAGCAAATCTCTTATTTCAGTTAGTAATTCTTCTTGGGAAGGTGGTTTTGGTGTATTATCTTGTTCTTTTTTGTTCTCATCTTTCTTATTAAGCTTATTAATTACTTTAATCATGGTAAATAGACAAAAAGCTATAATTATAAAAGATAAACATGTAGAAAGAAAATTACCGTACTTAATAGCTGTACCCGGAATGGTTAATTTAGCTAAATCTGTTAAATCTGCCATTTTAAGGGCAGGATTCAGAACTAAAGGAGTAATAATATCTTCCACTAAAGAAGTAATAATTTGATTAAAAGCACCACCGATAATTACACCAACAGCCATATCGATAACATTTCCACGTAAGGCAAAATCTTTAAATTCTTTTATAAAACCCATAAAAAATAAAATTAATTAAGATTGTAAAAATAAATTAAATTTTAAAATAATATAATCAACTAATACTTTAACTATTATTCAAATACTATTCCGAAATTTTTATCAAAAGATAAAATACCTTCTGTTTTCTCATGGGTTTCCGGATTTATAAGGCCTTTTATTTTTGAAGTTTTACCTTTACATATTAAATCAGAAATTTGCTTTAAAGACAATTTTTTACCGTATATTTCAAAGGGAACGGTAAAATCACAATTTTTATAATTGGAACATCCGTATGCAGATTTTCCTTTTATTAACTTACGAGCGTTACATTTAGGGCATAACAATTCCTCCACAGATTGTGAATTAGTGTTTGATTTTTTATGAATATTCTTATTTTCTACATTCTTTTTATCTTGTACTGAGATTCTACGGTATTGGCTATTTTTAACTTCTTGTGTGAGATTAGTTACCATTTCTATGAGTTCCTTTTTAAAAAGATCGGAAGAATAGGTGCCTTTTTCAATTAACCTAAGTTTTTTTTCCCAAAGTCCGGTAAGCTCTACACTCTTCAATAATTCACTTTGTATAGTATCTATCAAATCCATTCCTGTTGGAGTAGCATATATATTTTTCCTTTTTTTTTCAATGTACTTTCGATGAAGTAAGGTTTCAATGATATTTGCTCTAGTTGATGGTCTACCAATTCCATTATCCTTTAATACTTCTCTCATTTCTTCATCTTCAACCTGCTTTCCGGCTGTTTCCATACTTCTCAATAAAGAGGCTTCCGTATAATATTTAGGTGGAGAAGTCTTGCCTTGGTGGATAAACGGTTTATGAGGCCCGCTTTCTCCGACTTGAAAAACAGGAATTAAATTTTCTTCTTTTTCATTCTTTTTATCTTGCTCATATATTATTCTCCAACCAGGTTCTAAAATTTGTTTTCCACTAGCTTTAAATGGGATTTCGCCAACTTTTGAAGTAACCAAAGTATTAGAAATCTTACATTCTGGATAAAATGCAGCAATAAATCTTCGAGCTACCAAATCATATATCTTTTTTTCATCAGATGAAATTCCTTCCGGCGATACATCGGTGGGTATGATCGCATGATGATCGGTTACTTTGGTGTCATCGAATACAGCTTTGGATTTAGGAATAGGATTCTTTAAAAGAAAAGAAATAAGGGTTTCATAATATTTCATGCTGGAAAGAATTCCATGAATTTTTGGATATAAGTCTTCAGAAAGATAAGTTGTATCTACCCGAGGATATGTAACTAACTTTTTTTCATACAGACTTTGTATATATTTTAAGGTATTATCTGCAGAATAACCGTATTTCTTATTTGCTTCGACTTGTAAAGAAGTAAGATCAAACAATCTTGGATTTTTTTCCTTTCCCTCTTTCTTTTCGAAAGAAATTATTTCAAACGGATATTTTTGTAAATACTCTAATCCCTTTTTTGCTCTTTCTTCAGTTTTTAAACGGTCAATATCGGCGTTAAATTCAACATCTTTATAGATAGTTTTTAATTCCCAATATTCTTCAATAATAAAAGATTCAATTTCTTTCTGCCGTTGTACAATCATGGCCAAGGTAGGTGTTTGAACTCTTCCAATTGATAGTAGAGTTTTATTGGAAGCAAATTTTTTAGTAAACAATCGAGTGGCATTTATTCCCAAAAGCCAATCTCCAATGGCACGAGCGCTACCTGCTGAATATAGATTTTCATATAGTGAAGAGTCTTTGAGATTTTCAAATCCTTCTTTGATAGACTGTTCTGTTAACGACGATATCCATAAACGTTTTACAGGGACTTTACATTTGGCTTTTAATAATACCCACCGTTGAATTAGTTCTCCTTCTTGTCCCGCATCTCCGCAATTTATTACTTCGTCACACTCGGAAACCAGATTTTTTATAATTTTGAATTGTTTTTCTACTCCTTTATTTGATATGAGCTTGATACCAAAATTTGTGGGGATAATTGGAAGGTCTTCCAAATACCAGAATTTCCAATTCGGATTATAATCATGAGGCTCTTTTAGAGTACATAAATGCCCAAAAGTCCAGGTTACCTGATATCCATTTCCTTGATAATATCCATCTTTTCTTTCTTTAGCCCCCAAAATTTGGGCAATATCTTTAGCAACGCTTGGTTTTTCAGCAATACATACTTTCATGCGTGAGGTACATTTTTGTACCTGCAAAATTGCAATTTTTTATGTACATAATAAATAGTAAGCATGCTGAAAGATACATTAATTTAATTACTGGATAAGTGATTATTAAGAAATAATATTTTAAAAAATAGAGATAAAAATAAAATTTTATTTTTAATCATTTCAAATATTTTTTATTTTTAAGTTATTGATGAAAAAATAAATAAAAGTTCGGAAGAAATTTTTTAGTATTAAAATTTTAAATTTGTGAAAATATGCTTGATTATTTACAAAATTATACGCTTTGCGATCAATTAAGGATACATAAGAATTTAACAAATTGATTTATATGCTAGAAGTTAAAAATCTCTTTTTTTCATATACCGAAGATAAAAAAATCATAGAATCTCTATCTTTTACCTTACAGCAAGGAAACATGTTGGCCTTGGTTGGGGAAAGTGGAAGTGGAAAAAGTACAGTTTTAAAATTAATTTACGGATTATTGGAGTGGGAGAGCGGCGAAATTTTTTATAATGGACGAAAATTAACTGGATTTAAAGGGAATTTAGTTCCTGGAGAACCTGAATTTAAATATTTGGAACAGGAGTTTGGGCTGATGCCCTATGCTACTGTAGGAGAAAATGTTGGTAAATTCCTTTCTAATATAGATATAAAAGAGAAACAAAATAGAATTATGTTTCTTTTAGATATTGTAGGCATGGCAAGCTATATTGATGAGAAACCCATTTCACTAAGTGGAGGTCAAAAACAAAGAGTAGCTTTAGCAAAAGCTCTAGCACAAACTCCTTCAGTACTTCTGTTGGATGAACCATTTTCTCAAGTCGATACTTTTAAGAAAAATGTATTAAAGAGAGCCGTTTTTGATTTTGCTAAAGAAAATAATATATCTATCATATTAGCTACACATGAGATAGAAGATGCTCTTGCTTATGCAGATGAAATGATGATCTTAAAAGAAGGAAAAGTTGTACGATACGGTAATCCCAATGATTTATACAAAAATCCTGAAATTATGTATGTAGCAAATTTATTTGGCGAAAGTACCATTATAAAGCCGGAAGATTTTCCGGATTTTTTTGAAGAGATAGACGAAAATAAAATTATTGTTTATCCGCATCAATTCGTAATTTCTCAAACAGGTATACCTGTAAAAGTAATAAGAAGTTATTTTCAAGGATCTCATTATCTAGTAGAATGCGTTTCAAAATTTAATAGATTTTGGTTTATAAGTGAAGAAGAGCTGTCCATTGGAAAAGAATGTAAGCTACAATTTTATGAATATCAAAAACTATTATAGATCTTAAATCTTTTCAAAAAATCATATGCAAAAACAAGAAGTTTTCAGCTATAAAATCGCCTAAATTAGTTAATAAATGTAAATTTTAACTACAAAATTAATTATCCCAGTAAGTATTTTTTTTCAAGAATAAACTTGAAAAAAGTAGGAATTTTTATGACTGTATAAAAAAGTTATTATTCATAGTAGTAATATTTTTTAAGAATTTTCTTACGTAGGAATTTTAAATTTTACCAACAGTTGGAAAAATAAATTTAATCCTGTCAATAAATTAACAATTATGAGAATATTATCTTAAAAAAATTAATGAAAAGAATAAAAAATATAAAAATCATACAATAAAATTTAAAATCAATAAATTTTTTAAATATTGATTTTTTATGTGCATGCAATAAACAGTATATTTGTATAAATCAAAATGATATGAAAAGAATATTATTTACTTCTTCTTTCTCAATTCCTGACGATTATGAGCAGGAATATGAAATTGATTATATTCCTTTTATATATACAGAAATATATCCTTATTACGATATCATTAAATATATACCTCCGGATGTGCAATCATATATTGTAACTAGTAAAAATTCTGCAAAAGCCATTAAAGATATTGAATTAGAAGGAGAGTTCTTTGTAGTGGGAAAAAGCACAGCCAAAGAGTTGTACGGACAAAACAGGGATATCGCATTTATAACTAATTATGCAGAAGATTTGTTAGAAAGAATGCTTGAGACTGATATAAAAAAATATGTTTTTTTTAAAGGAAATCTATCACTCACTATTTTACCGGATACGTTAAGAGAACATGGAGTGGAAGTGGTTGGAATTGAGAGTTATAAAACAATTCTTACTCCACATAAGATTGATAAAACGTATGATGCAATAGTTTTTACAAGTCCTTCAGCCGTTAGATCTTTTAGTTCTATGAATAAGATTCCACAGGAAACCATTATCTTTACAAGCGGTAAAACAACAGCTGCGACAGTCAGTACGTTGGGAAATTATGATATATATTACCCTGAAGAAACCACTAAAGAATCTTTACTTGAACTAATAAAAAAGACCCTAAATGATTAAAAATACTTTATTTCTAGATGCTTTAAAAGGTAAGAATGTTAAACGCCCTCCGGTATGGATGATGCGTCAAGCAGGAAGATTTTTGCCTGAATTTAGAGCACTGCGTGATAAGTATGATTTTTTTACCCGTTGTAAAACGCCGGAATTGGCTGCGGAAATTACTATGATGCCTGTAAAAAGATTTCCTATAGATTCTGCTATTTTATTTTCAGATATTTTAGTTGTTCCACAAGCAATGGGACTGAATTTTGAGATGAAGGAATCCGTAGGGCCTTATTTGCAAAATCCGATAGCCTCTAAGCAAGATGTTGAAAGACTACAAAATCCTCCGATAGAGGAAAGTTTAGGATATGTTTTGGAAGCTATTTCAATTACAAAAGAGCTTTTACATAATGAAATTCCTTTGATAGGATTTTCCGGTAGTCCTTGGACGATTTTATGCTATGCTGTAGAAGGAAAAGGGTCCAAAACTTTTGATAAAGCTAAATCATTTTGCTTTAAAAATCCAGAATGGGCCCATTTATTATTACAAAAAATTACTGATTATACCATTCAATATTTGCTTAAAAAAGTAGAAAGTGGGGTAGACGCTATACAAATTTTTGATAGCTGGGGAGGTTTACTTTCTCCGAAAGATTATGAAGAGTTTTCATGGAGATATATAGATCAAATAGTAGAGGTTTTAGCAACTAAAGTTCCAGTGATAGTTTTTGGTAAAGGATGTTGGTATGCCTTACCAACCATGTCTCAATCAAAAGCTTCGGCACTGGGAGTAGATTGGACGATAACTCCACAAAAAGCAAGGGAATTTTCAGGAGAAGCTATTACTTTGCAAGGGAATTTTGATCCGGCTAAATTATTGTCAACTCCAAAAAATATATATTCTGAAGCTCAACAAATGATTCGTGATTTTGGAGTTCAACGTTATATTGCAAATTTAGGACATGGTATATTACCCAATGTGCCTCTAGAAAACGCTGAAGCTTTTATTAGAGCTATAGTTGAGTTTAGAGAATAATAAGCTTAAAATATTAATTATCCAAAATTCAGTCATTTTTCAGTTATTTTTTCCTGAAAGGAACATATATTTTTAGGTATATGCATACATAAATGTATAAAAATAAGATTATTTGCTAAAACGTTGTAAATAATTAATTTATAGCTATATAAGGCATACTATTTGTGATTATATAACTACCTTCTATCATTAATTTATCTGTCTTAGAAATATTCAGGTTCTAAAATTTTATCCATTTAACAGTTTAAATTTAAGGGTATGAAGAAAATTTTATCTATTTTACTCTGCGTATTTTATGCAATATTCTTTTTCGGACAAGTAGGTATCGGGACAGAAAACCCGGATAGTTCCTCAATTTTAGAAATAAAAGCAAATAATAAAGGCTTTTTGCCTCCTCGGGTTCATATTACCTCGATTACCGATACAACCACTATTGAAAATCCGGCAACTGGTTTAATCATCTATGAACCTGATGGATTTTCAGAAACAATTAACAATAAGATTTACAATAGAGAAGCAGGTGTTTATATGTATAACGGTCAAGAGTGGCAACGCTTATATGCAACCAATAATACGAATAGCATTTCACCAACCGAAGGAAGAAATCTTGCAGGAGTAAAAATAGCTGTTAATCAATCGGCTTATGTTCCTCTCTCGGGATATCAATCGTATGGCTTATTATTACAAAATTCTTCTGTAAGTATTGATCCCAAGTATGTAAGTGGTATCTGGACCTCTCAATCAAGCTCTCCATCAGATATACTTTCTCCTAAAAATGGAGATTCAGGAACTTTACTTTTAGAAAATAAAATGTCAGATCAAGCTAATTTTTTCCGAATTAATTTTGAATATGCAATTTTAAATACGAAACCAACCACTACCGGTTTTTTTAACGTTTCCATTATTTCTAATTCTACCAATGAAACCATTTATTCGGATGCCATCATTGTTCCGGCAGGAACAAATGTTGGAAGTAATGTTAAATTTCAAGTTGCTTTTCCTACTTTGTCCGATATTAATTCAATAAATGCAGGGTATAAAATTTATTTTGGCGTAGATACAGGTTCGTCAGTTTTACCTAATAACATAGGAGTAAAAATTAATGATATTGTAAGGATAAATTAATAATAATCTTCACCTAATTTCGATTTTAATATTACCAAAATACGGTAGGTAAATTCTATGTATAAAATATGTTAAAATTAAAAAATAATATAGGCTTACTTATGGGGTAAATTATACATTAATGTTTTTTAAATATTTAAAAATAGGAGAATAATAAAAAATTATCCCTTATTTTCGTTTTCTAATGTCTGTTTTAAATATAATTCTCTTAAACCTTTTATCGTATGAAAACGATCGTAAATATGAATTTTTGTTGTTAATGGAGCAAAAAGATGACCAAGCCCACCGGTTGCTATAACAAAAGTATCTTCTCCTAATTCTTTATTGATTCGATCAATAAGTCCTTCTACCATACTAAGAAAGCCGAAAACCATTCCACTTTGCATACACTCTTCCGTAGTTTTTCCAAGAACATGCTTAGGAGTACGCATTTCAATATCTGAAAGCTGTGCAGTTGCTCCAATTAATGAATTTAAAGAAGTAATGACACCTGCGGCTATAATAACACCTTTGATATCTGCATTTTTATCAACACAGGTTAAAGTTAATGCCGTACCAAAATCAACTATAATTTTAGTTCCTTTATATTTTTTATGGGCATAGTAGGCATTGGCATATAAATCAGTCCCCATTTGCGAAGTACTCGAAGTTAATTCAGTAGGAGTATTTCTGGTTACTTGTACCGTTTTAATATTATGCAATCGAGTTAATGATTTTCTTACTGGATAGGTTAAATGAGGAACGACAGAACCTACTGCAATTTTAGTTATATCATTAGGATTAATTCCATAATTTTGATAAGTCATTTTAAATTGAGAAAATAGCTCATCTTCACTTTTATAAGGCTTTGTGTTCATTACCCAGGAATTAATACATTCCTCTTCTTTAAATATACCAAAGCGTATATTACTATTACCGATGTTCACTACTAAAAGCATACTTATTTTATTTTGTATAAATGTTGTTGTCTCTGTTTACGTCTCCCATACGATATGTTGCATCTATTTCAATAGATTTAATTATTTCAGGAGATACAGGAAGGCTAAATTCATATTCTTTTTGGGTCCATTTCCAATAAGGAAGATTTATTTGATCTATGGTATTCTCTTGATTTTTATAGTTATGCATCATATGTAAAGGAATGTTATATATTTGTTTGGTTCCATTTGAATATGTTACATAAACATCGATAGGCATAGGAAAATTTCCAAGGTTTTCAAGCTCTATTTTAGTTTTTTTTCCATCTTTTGAGACATTTTTAATAGCATAATCGATGGTTCGGGTAGTATAAGTCATATAATTCCAATACCATTTTAAATCCATACCGGATATTTTCTGAGCAATATGTATAAAATCTCTGTCAGTAGGATGTTTGAATTTCCATGTTTCAAAATAATTTTTCATGATTTTGGAAAGGGTTTGCTGTCCAACGATATATTCCAACTGAACTAAAAATAATTCTCCTTTGATATAAGCTGAAATACTATAACCATTATTGGATGTGAAATGATCGGAAAATATGCCCATCACTTCTTCTTGTTTGGACTTGGTAAAATCAGTGTATAATTCTAAACTTTTAAAATACGGATTAGGAAAATCTTTAACACTTTCAGGAAATATTTTAGCCATCATCAAATCTTCAGCATAAGAAGTGAAACCTTCATCCATCCAAGCCCTCATGCTTTCATTAGTAGCAAGTATATGTTGAAACCAGGAATGTGAGGCTTCATGAAACATGAGTCTTGCAAGTCCTTCTAAAGATTTGGCATTTCCCATAATCATGCTACACATTCCATATTCCATACCTCCGTCTCCACCTTGTATAAAAGAGTACGTAGGATAGGGGTAGGGTCCGAAATTCTCTTTCATCAATTGGAAATATTTTTTGATGACAGGTTTAGTGTCATTCCAAAATTTAGTTTTCTCAGATTTTTGATATACTAAATAAACTAAAGGTCCCTCAGGTATAGATACGGTATCTACTGAGTAATCAGGGTCTGCAGCCCAAGCAAAATCGTGAATATTTTCGGCTTTGAAATGCCATTGAATTTTATTGTTTTTTATTTTCGATTTTGCACTCAAGTCATATCCTTTAACTTCTTTAGGATTCTGAAGAACTCCACCTGCTCCGACAATATAATTTTTATCTATATTTATTTTTACATCGTAAGTACCAAATACTCCATGAAATTCTCTCGCTATATAATCAAATGTATGCCATCCTTCATAGTCGTATTCAACTACTTTAGGATACCATTGCGTCATAGTTAAATCTATCCCTTCTTTATTATTTCTTCCTGCTCTTCTAATGGTTTTTGGGATTTGAGTAGACCATTCCATTTCAAATTGAGTCGTTGAATGAGGTAAAATAGGCTGAGCTAATTTTACTTTTACTATAGTTTCTTCTACAACAAAACTGACAGGAATACCATTTTGTTTTAAAGATTTAATTTCTTGATAACCTATCTCATTAGGTTTTAGCATTGAAATAATTGAAATTCCTTCTGAAGTGACCATTCGCCTATCTGCAGATTTATTTAACTCTTTCAATTTTTGATCCATCATAGAATTGGGCTGGAAAGCATTCCAGTATACATGAAAATAAAAAACGGAAAGTGTATCAGGCGAATTATTATAATAGATTATTTGTTGATTACCTTTATACTTAAAGTTTTTGGTATCAACATCGATGTTCATTTTATAGTCAGCTTTTTGTTGATAATACGGATTTATTTGTGATTTCGATATCAATCCTGATACTAATAAGCAAATAAAAAATATTCTTTTCATTAAATAAAATTAATTTAACGCAAGTTAAAGATTAATTTTAATACATCCGTCATTAAATATATTTATCAGATTGCTGAAATATAGTCAAATAAATAACTTGAAATATTTTTTCTATATTCATTTTAATTTAAAAATGGAAGATAAATATTCTTTATCTTCCCATAAATAACAGGCTATAAAATTTAATAGCAGTTTCTCATCTTTTTCCCTTATGATTTTTTGATCATTACATACAAGAGCTAATAATATTCAAGTATTTCATAAATTGAAAAAAATGAAATAATACTTTTTTAATTTGATTTTATGACAATGCTAATGTAAGGTTATAATTAAAAAATTATAAATCCATAAATTCAGAATCAGAATTATTGTTTTGAGAATGATTCTTTTTATCGGCTCTTTTATCTTTATTAAATCTATAAGTAAAGGATAAAGTAAACTGTCTTGGTCTCCACTGCATTTCGGAATACCTGTAAAAATCATCCCCGTAAGTTTTAGTTTTTCTTTTTTTAGAATCGAAAACATCTTGTATATTAAAAAGTAAGGTTCCTTTACCCTTTAGAATATCTTTGCTGAGACCTAAATCCATTCCGTACATTTCTTTATTTTTATTTTGTCCATTTTTAGAAGGAGCCATATAATTTCCTTGTACCTGAAAATTAAAATTTTCTGGAAGTTTAAAGGTCATGTTCATACGAGTTCTCCAAGTAAACCCTTTTTTATCTAAATTTTCTGTGATTAATGTTGTAGTTCCGGATACGGTATTTATTTTTTCATACGTATAACTTCCATAACTTTTGTATTGAAAAAGATTTACATCTCCAAAAATTTTCCACCATTTGTATGGATTTATGGAGTAAGATACTTCTCCTCCGTACCGATTTTCATGTCCTAAGTTGGTAGGCATTGTATTTAAATTTCCATATTGATCAGAAGTAGTTATAAACTGTAAAGGGTCTTGAGTTCTTTGATAATATAAAGAAGGAGTTATACCCCAAATGCTGTGTTGAAGGTTATATCCTAATTCAAATGAATTGGTATAAGAAGGATCTAAATCTGGATTCCCTTGACGAGTATTTCTGTCATCTGAAATGTTCTTATAAGGTATTAGCATTCTGCTATCCGGACGATGTATCCTTCTGCTATAGCTGATTTGCAACTGACTTTTTTCTGTTAAATCATAATTAAGATGAAGAGTAGGGAATAAGTCTGTATAATTTTTATGTATTGTTGAGTTTGCTTGATGAGACTGTACTTTAATAATAGAAGTTTCTTCTCTTAATCCTGCTAAAAATGAAAAAGCGCCCCATTTATTTCCGTATTGTAAATAAGAAGATAAAATATTTTCTTCATAGATTGTATTATCCGTTTGATCCGGATTTAATACCCAAGAGTTGTTTTTAAATTCATTTAAAGAAAAATCCGAATTAATTTTAGTATAATCTGCCCTCATACCAGCTTCTAATTGCGAACCTTCTTTAAAAGGCAGTATATAATCCGATTTTAACATTAATTTGGTTTGCGTGTTATCATTCTTATTTTTTCCCGGAGTACGATCGTAAATATCGGAATCGGAGTCTTTAAGATTATAAGAATAATATCCGTCGACTGTCAATACATTACCCTTTTTTGAAAAATTATGAGTAAAATTTAGGTTGCCATCTATCCCGTAATTATTTCTATTTTCTCGTTCTTTTCTTTCCGTAAGATTTTGTATTAATGAAGGATATAATAATGTATTGTAATGAGTGATACTTTTATAATTGCTTATGTTGTAATTATAACCTAGAGAAGCGGATAATGAATTATTTTTATCAAAGGTAAAGTTAAATCCTGTACTGGCATTAATAGAGGTTCTTTCGCGATATCTTCTAGAATCTTGAAATGAATTTTCAATCATTTCCTCGTTTAAATCATATCCGATATAATTTTTTTTCTCCTTTCCTTTATTTTTACCATATCTTAAACCTATATTGGTAAACCAATTCCAATTCTTTTTACCATATCCCAGATTAATAGAAGTACCGTATGATTGGGGAGTCCCTCCAGACATCTGAACGCTGCCGGTTAATCCTTTTTTCCTGTTTTTTTTAGTTACTATATTAATAATTCCTGCCGTTCCGGATGACTCATATCTGGCGGAAGCATTAGTTACTACCTCGATTTTTTCGACCATATCTGCAGGTATGGATTTTAATGCTTCAGCGGTATCATTAATACCAAGCATAGCTGATGGTTTTCCATCTACCAAGATTTTTACATTTTCATTTCCTCTAAGGCTGACTGTTCCGTCTACATCAACATTTACCGAAGGAACGTTTTGCATTACGTCGGAAAGTGTTCCTGTTTTTGCTGTTATGTCTTGAGAAACATCATAAACTTTTTTATCCAGATCGACTCTATATAAAGGCTTTTTTCCTTCCACAACAATTTCTTCCAACTCTTTAGAACTTTGTCCTATTTTTATATTTCCTAATGAAGTTGATTGAAGTAGTGATTTTAGATCTACGAAAGAATCAAATCCCGCTTGATCAACTACCAATTCATATTCCCCCGGTGTTATTTTAATAGTAAATTTTCCTTTTTCATCAGCCAAGCCTCCAAATACTTTAGAGGTATCTTCTAAGTTTGTAAGCGTAATGCTACTAAAAGGAACCGGTTGATTTGTATTAGTAGTGACCGTTCCTGTGATGACGATGTTTTGTGAAAATATAAAGGTATATAATAGTAAACACAATAGGGATAATGTATTTTTCTTTGTAATCATTTAATAAATTTATTTTCTGTATAGACAAGGCTAAAACTAAAAGGTTACATGAAAAAATAAATAATAAAAAAAATAGTCTTTAGTGTTAATTTTTCTTACGAAAATTATTATTTTCAATTAATTCAAATGGATTTTCTGTTTTAGTTTTTATAAAACTTTTACCAAAGATAATAATACCGAATATTATAAGAGATATACCAACAATTTTTTTAATTTTATAGGCTAACCTATCAGTAAGTTGATGTTTAAATTTAGAAGCTAGAAATATTTTGAGTAAATCTATAGATACCATTGTGAGTAATAAAATGATTATATATAGATAAAAATCAGACATCTTAGGATATTGTGCAGATATTAATACAACGGTTGTTAACCAGAAAACAATAACACCGATGTTTACAAGATTAAGTAAAAATCCGTTCAGATAGGTTTTAAAATAATTGGTAGTTGCAATATTGGCATTGGTCTTTATGTGTAAATTGCCTTTGGATAGGATATTATAAAGTCCATAAATAAATATGACAAATCCGGCAATCATGTATACAGATGGATGAGTATCTATAAATTTTAATAATCCTCTACTTCCTGTATGCGATACATATATACATAATATATCTGCAGATATAACTCCGGCTTCGAGGGCTATAGAAGGTTTAATACCTTTAGTAAGACTCGTTTCAATTAATAAAAAAAATACGGGACCTATTAATACAAGGCTTAAAATTAATCCAAGTAATACTGCGGATGTTATAAGAGAAATCATTAAATTATTAAAATAATTTGCAAGTTACGTAATTTTATGTTATTATAATGTGACAGAAATTAGCTAGTAGTAATTATTCACTCTATTTGAATAACTTGTTACTAATAATTATTCATAGGCATTATTAATTAGATAAAATACTTTTAATTAAAGAAAAATTACCTTTTTATATTTATTAAATTTATTAATTTGAAAGTAGCATAAAAATAATACTTTATTTTTTATTTATCTATCAAAATTTATAGAATCTTTTTTTCTAAGGTTTTGATTTATGCTTCCTTGTTTATTTGATTCATTAATTTCCACGTGATTATTATGATAACCTCCATTTTCTGGAAAATCTCCATCATAAGCCCCATAATATGCTAAATCATCACAGCTGAAATTATCTTTCATAGTTTCCGGTCTTACAAACTTGTCTTTTTGAGTGATGCTTAATTTAGGATTCGCATAAATTTTTTGCATAAAGTACCCCCAAATAGGTAAGGCCATACTTGAACCCTGTCCTATAGAAGTAGATGCGAAATGCGCATATCTATCTTCCCATCCAACCCATATTCCTGTAGCTAATTTTGGAGCAATCCCAATGAACCAACCATCAGCATTTTTATTAGTGGTTCCAGTTTTGCCTGCTATTTCGGCATCAATACCCATGGATCGAATTCTTCTACCGGTACCTTGATCAATTACTCCTTTCATTAATTCTATCATAGTGTATGAATATATTTCATTCATAACTTCTCTTACCTGAGGCTTATATTCTTTAATTACTTTACTATTGTTATCTTCAATACGCCAGATCATTTCCGGTTTCGTATAATTACCAAAATTGGCAAAAGTACTATAGGCTCCTACCATTTCGTATACAGTTAAATCTGCAGAACCAAGTGCTATGGTATTATTTCTAGGAATAGGGCTTTCAACCCCTAAATCTCTTGCCATTTTTATTACGGCATCATAGCCTGTAGCATCGATTAATCGAGCAGTTACTGCATTTTTGGAATAGGCAAGCGCTGATTTTAGTGACATGGAAGCTCCGTTACCTAAAACAGTCCATTTACCTTTAGTGTAGGTAGCATTTGAAACTTCTGTACACGGAGTATAATTAAGGTTTTTTATGGCTGTGGCATATACGAAAGGTTTGAATGTGGATCCAACTTGCCTTCTTGCTTGTTTAACATGATCGTACTGGAAATGCTTCCAATTAATACCGCCTACCCAAACTTTTATATTTCCTGAATGAGGCTCTATAGCCATGAGCCCTGCCTGAATAATATGCTTATGATATCTTATAGAATCCCATGGAGACATTAAGGTGTCTTTATCACCTTTCCATGTGAATATTTGTAATGTAGTTGGTTTTTTAAATTCGGTTAAAATTTGTTCATCAGATAAACCTTTGTTTTTCAGGTTTTTATATCTTCCTGTTCTTTTCATGGCGTCCGTCATGAGCTTGTTATATAAGAAATCTATTTTAGGATCACCCTGATAGGTATAAAAAGGAGCATATGTTCTTCCTTTTTGTTCATTGAAAAATGTTTTTTGAAGATTTTTTAAATGTTTTTCAATCGCTTCTTCAGCATATTTTTGCATTCTTGAATCAAGGGTTACATATATTTTTAGGCCGTCTTTATAAAGATTATATTTTTTTCCGGTCTGATTTTCATAGTCATTTAACACTGCGGTTACTTCTTTTTTTAGGGCATGCTTAAAATAAGCGGAATATCCTTCACCTATTTCTTTTACAGGTTTGTAATTAAGTTCGATAGGAGTATCTTTTATTGAGTTAAACTCAGCTTCGGTAATATATCCTTGTTCTTTCATTAATCCGAGAACTACATTTCTCCTTCTTTTAGCATTTTCAGGATTTATCTTAGGGTTATTAATTACGGGATTTTCTAACATAGCGACTAAAGTTGCACTTTGAGATAAATCTAAGTCCTTTACATTTTTGTTAAAATAAACTTTTGAAGCTGTGGCAATACCATTCGCACTAAAGAGAAAGTCAAATTTATTTAGGTAAAGAGTTATAATTTCATCTTTGGTATATAATTTTTCAAGTTGAACAGCAATGATAATTTCTTTTATTTTTTGAAAAGCCCGTTGAAATTTATTTTGGGAAACACCTTTATAGGTAAAATTACCATCTTCATCTTCTTTTAAAGTAAAGAGAAGTTTGGCGAGCTGTTGGGTAATAGTACTCCCGCCACCTCTTTTTCCTCTATAGAAAACAGCTCTGAATAAAGCTTTTTTATCGACCCCGGAATGATTAGGAAAACGTTCATCTTCTTTAGTCATTAAAGCATAAATTAAAGAAGGAGGTAAGTCTTGATATTCAACCGGTATTCTTTTTTCCTTTTCAAATTTTTGTATAACAACACCATCTTCAGATATAATTTCAGAAGCTATAAAAATATCCGGATTTTCTAAATCTCTAACATTGGGCATTTCTCCAAAAAAGCCATAAATAGTCAAGATAAAAAGTAAAGTAAATGCTAAAATTCCAGCTAGAAATAATCCCCAAAACCAGAATAAAAATTTTGTAATAAATTTTTTATTGGTGTTAGGCTGTTTTTTTTTAGCAACAGTTCTAGTTTTATTTTTATTCGTTGATGCCATAATTTTATTCAATATTTACCCCAAAATCAACAATTCCTTTTAAAGTATCTTTTCTCATACCTTGGACCACGGATATTGTGTAATCCTCGCTTTTTGAAAATAAGAAATTTTTTTTATATTGGAAATAAATTTCTTTAATGGATCCCATGCCTGAGCCCAGCCATTTTCCCGTTTTGTCTGCTAATTTATAATTGAGTGTATCAGTGCAAATAACTTTTTTTCCTTGTTTTAATTTTATAAATAAATAAAGATTACTAAATAAATAGTCTTTATTGTTCCTTACTACAAAATTTATATTTTTTTTAGTGGGAGCATTTTTAATTTTAAAGTTAAAATTTATCGTATCTTTTTTACTCCAAGAATCATTTATATTTTCCATTCGGGAGTATTCATTTTTATAACTACAATTAGAAAAAAAAATGAGGGATAAAAAGGATATAAAAAGAAATTTTTTCATTTTAAAATAATACTAAAAAATTATTTAGGTTTTTTTGGGGTTCTTTTCTTTTGTTGATTAGAATTGGTATTGTTAGTTTTTGATTTTGTTTTTTGTTTGTCCGTTGTGTTTTTGGTATCTGTTTTTTGCTGATTTTTATTTCTTGATTTTCTTTTATTCGTTGATTTAGATTTTTTTTCAAATCTATGTAAATTGTTTTCTTCAATTAAATCTATTTTAAGGTCCTCTTTTTCCAATAATTCATCTAATGGTTTTACAGTTATACCTTTTTTATTGAGTTCAACTAATTTTTTTACATCGTAAATATTTATCGGATGCCAAGAGATGGGGTTTTCTGTATAAGTAAACCACATTTGATTTCTAAATACATCGACTTTTATGCAATAGGCTTTTCCTTTTTCTGTTTCTAATACAGTTTGACTGGAAGGAAAATCCGCCAACGCATCTACATATGTATCTAATTCAAAATTAAGACAGCATTTTAATTTTCCGCATTGACCTGCTAATTTTTGCGGATTAATGGAGAGTTGCTGATATCTTGCTGCAGCTGTATTAACAGACCTAAAATCTGTTAACCAGGTAGAACAACACAATTCTCTACCACAAGATCCAATTCCGCCTACTTTAGCACTTTCCTGTCTATATCCGATTTGTCGCATATCTATTTTTGATCGAAAGGCCATTGCATAATCTTTAATTAGCTGTCGAAAGTCGACTCTTCCTTCAGCGGTATAATATAAAGTAACTTTAGACCCGTCTCCTTGATACTCTACATCACAGATTTTCATTTGCAACCCCGAACTTCTGGCAATCTTTCTCGCATCTAACATGACATTGTGTTCTTTATTTTTGAAGTTTTGCCAAATTTCAATATCTTTTTGAGTAGCTTTTCTATAAACTTTACCTAACTCATCCATTTTTGCCTTTTTTTTCCTCATTTGAATCTTTACTAATTCACCTGTTAAGGAAATAACTCCTACATCATGTCCCGAATTTGCTTCTACAGCAACAATATCTCCAATGGAAAGGACAAGGTTTGAATCATTTATATAAAAATCTTTTCTATCATCTTTAAATCGGACTTCAATATATTGGGGTTGATTTTTTTGGGTAGGAGGATGTATATCGGATAACCAATTGAATACAGAAAGTTTACTGTTACAATTTCCAGTTCCGCAAGCTCCATTATTTTTACATCCTTTAGGTAGTTCACCAGAACTACAAGAACTGCATGTTTCCATTTACTCGAAATTAATCTAATTTACAAAGATAGATATTTTTAAAGTTATAAGTCTTAAAATATTTTGTATTGAATTATTTTAGCATAAGGTAATAGCCGATATATTTCTTTTATTTAATATAAAAGACTTACTTTTGAATAAAAATTGCAGAAATATTTATAAATATTGTGAAAACTGATAAAAAAATAGATTATTCAAAATTAATTCCTCATATACCCATACAAGCAATAAGCTTTATTCAAAAATGGTTGAGTCCTTATTGGTTTCATTTGGTAATAAAAAAACCAAGAGTTACTAAACTAGGTGATTACAGAATTCCAATCAAGGGAATGCCTCATATAATTACTGTTAATTCAGGAATGCCGAAGTCTTTATGTTTTTTAACTTTAACTCATGAAATTGCCCACTTAAGAGCATTTGATATTTATTCTAAAAATATTATGCCTCATGGAAAAGAGTGGAAAAAAATTTTTTCTGAAATGATTTCGGAAAGTATTCAAGTTTACGAAGAAGAATTGAAGGAACTACTATTTGAATACAAGCGTAATCCTAAAGCAAGTTTTTATGCTGATAAAAAATTATCGGAATATTTTATAAGAATGCAGAGCCCTAATGCGTTACTATTAAAAGATTTATGTTTAAATGCACTATTTGAGATTAATAATAAATTTTTTTATAAATCAAAAAAATCAAAAACTCGTTATATTTGCATTGAAAAAAAGACAGGTAAAAGATATTTGATAGCTGAGAATGCTCCAGTTACTGAAATAAATGTTTTATGACAAAGAATAAGAACTATTATTGTGTAATTATGGCCGGAGGAATAGGGAGCCGATTTTGGCCTATAAGCACTACAAAATTTCCAAAGCAATTTCATGATATTTTAGGAACAGGTAAAACATTAATACAACAAACATTTGAGAGATTAAATAAAGTTATCCTAAAAGAAAATATTTTTGTCATTACCAATAAAGAATATGTAGGACTAACTTTAAGTCAATTGCCGGATATTTCCAAAAATCAGATTATTGGTGAACCCAAAATGATGAATACAGCGGCTTGCAATATCTACATGGCAGAAAAGATACATAAGTTAAATCCAAATGCAAGTATCATTGTAGCTCCATCCGATCACTTAATTATCGATGAGGACTTATTTATTAAAAATGTTTTAACCGCATTGCAACATGCGAGTAATGAAGATATATTAGTTACACTGGGAATATCTCCTACAAGACCTGATACAGGATATGGATATATTGAATATGCGAAAGAAGGAAAAGAGGGATTATACCAAGTAAAATCTTTCAAAGAGAAACCAAATCTCGAAACAGCAAAAGAATTTTTAAAAAGTAAAAATTTTTTGTGGAATTCTGGGATTTTCATTTGGTCTTCTCAAAGTATATTAAATTCTTATCTAAAATACCTTCCGGAGATGTACGAAATATTTAATTCCATTGTTCCCTATTATAATACAAATAATGAGGCGGAAGCAGTTGAAAATATTTATTCCAAAATTGAAAAAAATTCTATAGATTATGGAATTTTAGAAAAATCAACCAACGTTTGGGTTATTCCTTCTAATTTCGGTTGGAGTGATTTAGGCACGTGGAGTGCATTATATGAGAATTTTAATAAAAATGAAGAAGGCAATGCGGTTCATGGAAATAACATATATACCTACGATACCAGTAATACTATAATAAAAACAGACCTTTCAAACAAAATATATATTATTGACGGTTTAACAGATTTTATTATAGTGGATACTTCAGAAGCTCTATTAGTTTGCCCTCGAGATAACGACCAAAAAATAAAAGATTATCTGGAAAATATTAAAAAATTAGAAGAAGATAAAAAATCAAAATAAGGTTAATATTATTAACCTTATTTTTTATTTTTTAAATGATATAACATCGCTTCACGCGCCATCTTAAATATTTTCGAAGAAAATACAAAGTCTAATAATGCCTGATTATCAGAAGTAACTATGGAATTTTTATCTCCTTCCCATTCTTTTTTTCCGTTTTTTAAGTATATTATATTTTCTCCTATTTCAAGAACTGAATTCATGTCATGTGTATTAATAATAGTTGTAGTATCGTACTCACGAGTAATTTCATGAATAAGCGTATCTATTATTTGAGAAGTTTGAGGATCTAACCCTGAATTAGGCTCATCACAAAATAAATATTTTGGATTATTAACAATAGCTCGAGCAATGGCTACCCTTTTTTGCATTCCCCCTGAAATTTCTGAAGGAAATTTTTTGCGCGCATTAATCAGATTTACGCGTTCTAATACTTGATCAACGCGTTCTCTCATATCCTTCTCGGACAAATTCGCAAACATTTCAAGAGGAAACTTTACATTCTGCTCCACTGTCATTGAGTCAAAAAGCGCACTTCCTTGAAAAACAGTTCCTATTTCACTTCTTAATTTTTGTCTTGATGATACGGATAATTTCGATGCATCTGTATTTTCATATAGTATTTGTCCAGAAGAAGGTTCAAATAAGCCTAACAGACATTTAAGGAAGACGGTTTTCCCAGAACCACTTTGCCCTATGATCAAATTGGTCTTCCCTTTTTTAAAAGTAGCAGAAATGCCTTTAAGTACTTCTACTCCATCAAATGATTTAGTAACATTTATTGCTGAAATCATTGTTTAATCTAGTAAAACTTGTGTTAACATTAAATTTGTGATGATGATAAGAACTGTTGTCCATACAACCGCTGAAGTACTGTTACGTCCAACTTCCAAAGAACCTCCCTTTACTATATATCCATAATAAGAAGGCACAGTTGCTATGATAAATGCAAATACGATAGTTTTAATAAAACAGTAGTAAATAAAGAAATCAGGAGAAGCCATTTGCAGTCCTTGAACATAATCTACAGGCGCCCAACTTCCGGAAAAACTTCCTGCAAAATAGCCACCAAGTATTCCCATGATAAGGCTAATCATGATTAAGATAACATTAAAAAACAAAGAGGCTACTACTTTAGGGAGAATTAAATACGATGGGCTGTTTACACCCATAATTTCTAATGCATCAATCTGCTCGGTTACTCGCATAGTTCCTATACTGGAAGCAATAAAAGATCCCACTTTACCTGCTAAAACTACACTAATTATAGTAGGACAAAATTCTAATATCAATACAACTTTAGTTGCATAACCTACATAATAATCAGGAATAGGAAAGGAGGACGTTTTAAAATTGTTATACATCTGAATTGCTACCACAGCACCCACAAAAAATGATGTAAAAGCAACCAAACCTACTGAATTAACACCTAAATCATTTATTTCTCTAAGTAAGCTTTTTCTGAAAATATTTCTTTTTTGAGGCTTTTTGAAAACCCTGGCCATTAAGAAAGAATAAGCACCAATATTCGAAATCATTCCCATAATTGTGCGAAGTTACTATTTTTTTGTTTTTAAAAAAAGAAAGATTATTTTTAAAAGAATCTGTATTAATGACAACAACTTCTCTTTTGATCAGTTTGTTCTAACTTTAATGCTTGATTAGAAGGAGACACTAGATGTATGCCTAATCCTAAACCTCTTAAAATAAATAAAATACCTATGAGTATGATAAAGTAAGGAAAGATTTTCAAAATTTTAAATCTTATTTTAGCTCCTATAAATTTGCCTGTTAAAGTGGTTATAAACATAAAAGGAAATGTTCCTAACCCAAACATAGACATAAACATCATACCTTGAATAATTCCCCCAGAAGCAATAGAAGAAGTTAGGGCAACATATACTGCTCCACAAGGAAGAAATCCGTTAAGTACTCCGGTAAGATATCTAGAAGTATTATCTTTTCTTTTGAGAAATCTACCTAAGAATATTTTAATTTTTATCATAAATTTATTCATAGGTTTAAAATTATCTCCAATTTCTGTTGTTTTTCCTGGCAACAAAACCATTAGAATTAAAAGAATTCCGGCAAAAATAGATATATATTTTTGATATCCGGCTATATTAAAACTTTTTCCTACAATTCCCACAATTCCACCTAATAATGAATATGTAGTTATTCTACCAAGTTGATACAAGATGTTTTGAGAATAGAATTTAAATTTATTAGTAGCGTCTAAACCAATTGAAAATGCTATGGGACCACACATTCCAATACAGTGAAATCCACCTAATAATCCTAGACTTAATGCCGTATATAAATATACTATATCTAATTCCATTTTATTGGTATTTCCATTTGATAATTTGTTTTTTCTTTTGTCCAATACAATTTTAAAGTGTAATTTCCCTTAACCAAAACTTTGGCTGGTATAAATAAGGTGTTTGACGGGACCCAATCAAACTCTTTTTTATTAATATCCAAAGCTTGTGAATTGGCTCTAATAAGCTTAAATTTTCCAATCGTATTGATTGAGTTAAATTCTTTTGGGAAAGTTATTTTGATGCCGGAATCAGGGATTATTTCAATTTTAGGTTTTTCTTTTAATAAAGAGGCATTATTAGTAGCATCAATTTCTTGTTGATAATTTATTTCTTCTTCATAATAATTATCCGTAACCAAATCAAAAGTATTTTTTGAAAATTCTACTGTGAATATTAGAGTACATATAAATATAATAAAGCAAGCAAGAGCAATTATTACTCCATGCCCCCAGGTAAATTTAAATTTCATAATTAAAAACGTATTTTAGAAGGGCCTATAAAGTTGGTCTTATATTCATCTATTTTTTTGCCATTTTCATCAAATATACCAATAATAATCTCTTCTTTTGTTTTAATTAGATCAGATTGTGGGATTTTTATTGTTGCGGTACCTTTAAGAGTTTGTTTGGGTTGTATCGTAAATTCTGTACCGTAACCTACTAAAGTGATTATAGCGTGATTTGGCTTTACAATTTTGACATGCAATTTTTTCTTTTCAGTCGTTTTATTAATAAAAATAAATTGATATTCATCGACTATTAACTGCTTTTCAATAGTAAATTGAGTACCAACAATTTTTAAAAATTTGGTTTCAACGTTTGATCTGAAAAAGAGCAATGAAATACAGACAGAAACAAATACAAAAAGAGCGATAGTATAAGCAATTAATCTCGGAGTAAATTTGAAATCGGTTCTTTTTTCAATCATATTTTCCGAAGCATATTTTATCAATCCTGTAGGCATCTTCATTCTAGTCATGACCATATCACAAGCATCGATACAAGCAGTGCAATTAACACATTCCATTTGCATACCGTTTCTTATGTCGATACCTGTAGGACAAACTTCAACACATTGTTTACAATCTATACAATCTCCTTTACCTAAGGCTTTTCTATCTTCATTTTTTTTAAACTTTGATCTTCCGGCAGTACCTTCACCTCTTACAAAATCGTAAGCAATGTTTATAGTGTCTTTATCTATTAATACCCCTTGAAGTCTACCATAGGGGCATACAAAAGTGCAGGCTTGCTCCCTAAACCAGGCAAATACAAAATAAAATAGAGTTGTGAATATAATATATACAATGAATAAAGTTATGTGTTTAGAAATACCTTCTTTACCTATTTTTATTATCTCATCTGTTCCTAATACATAAGAAAAAAGTATAGCACAAATAGTTAGGGAAGCGATTAGAAATAAGGACCATTTTAAAATTCTTTTTTTTATTTTTTGACCGTTCCATACTTGATTATCTAAACGTATTTGCATATTTCTATCTCCATCTATCAAAAATTCTATTTTTCTGAAAACATGTTCCATAAAAATGGTCTGCGGACAGATCCAGCCACAAAATATTCTTCCGTAAATGACTGTAAAAACAATGATAAAGACAGTTGTAGTAACTAGACCTATCCCAAAAAGATAAAAATCTGATGGTGAAAAATATGCACCGAAAATATAAAATTGTCTATTTAATATATCAAAAAGAAAGATAGGATTTCCATTAATTTTAATGAACGGAAATACAAATAAACTAATAAGAAGAAGAGCACTTACTATATCTCTATATCTTGTAAATTTTCCATGAGGTTTTCTCGCGTATACCCATTTTCTTTCTCCTGAAACTTCTGCAGTAGCAAGGCTTTCTCTGAAATCTTCCTTTTGCTGTTCAAGGTCAGGAGTTTTTCTATCATCCGTTTCCTGAGACATGGTGTTTTATTTTATTTATTGTGTTTAATAGTTAGGTTAGTATAAATATAATTATTATTCATTAAATTACAATCTAAAATAAATAGATAAAATTATATCTTAAAAATAAAAAGCCTGATAGTTTCTTAAGAAACTAAGCAGACTTAATATGATTATTATTTTATTTTCCTGAATCTGATGAGGCTTGTGTAGTAGCTGTTGGAGCTGCTTCATTCGGATTCGGTGCAGTAGCTGGAGCTGTGCCTCCTTTATATGCTTTAGACCAAGGGGCTAAAGTACCTTGAGGCTCTTTAGCTGTATTATCTACAGACTTACCTTTAGCATCTTTTGGTGAATTTTTATTTAATTGATATAGATAGCTTGCTACTTTAACAATATCATTACCTTTTATTTCTCCAGTTGCTCCAAAGGCTCTCATAGTTGGATTGTTTTTACTTCCATTCCATACGGTATAGAATATATTTTTAAACTCGGAATCTTCATTAGCATTATTATATTCTTCCTGAATGTTAATCCAATAATCGTCAGTTTGGTTGGGGCCTGAAAGTCCTTTTGCGCCGTCCCCATGACAAGTTTTACAAAGTTGATCATATATTACCTTTCCATCGGCTACAGCATCAGGATTAAATTGTGCCGTTTCTATGGTAGCTTGAGGGGCAATTTTTTCATATTCAGTAATTTCTGCTAACTGAGTTTTGTATTCTTCTTCATATTCAACATCCGGATGTGCGAAGGTTGTAAATGAATAAGAGAAGAAATATACCACTCCGTATGTGATGGTTACAGCAAATAAGCCGATGTACCATCTGGGGAGTCGATTATCTAACTCTTTTATATTGTCGTATCCATGGTCTATTAACTTGATTTCGCCGCTCTCTTCTGCTTTACTTTGTTTAAATGCATCTCTCCAAACTCTTGTTAGATAAGGCGTTTTTACAAGTTCTAAATAGTCCTTTTTTTCATTTTCTGTAAGCAGTTTGAATTTTTCGGCATCTATAAGTGCATTCAAAGAATTGTTAATAAGTAATAACACAAATGAAATGGCAATGGTAGCCAAAAATATAGGATTTGTGATGAAATCAAAATTTTGCAAGAACATGTAAAATGCTCCGGTAATTAAAAATACCGCTAGTATAGCATTTATGACAAAGGGTGTTCTAGGTTTCATATGATCATTTTGTATTTTATTATTTATTCCTTTTTATCTTTTTCTTCTAATGGTAGATTGCTCATATTTGTATAATAATCTTTTGGCTTATTCATTACCATAAAGGTTACGCCAAGAAAGAATAGGACAAAAAGCAGAAGGGCTAGGCTTTGATAAATTATTGCATTGTCTACTCCTGCGATTATCTTATTATAAAATTTTAGCATTTTTTTAATTATTAGCTGTTTGTGTTTTTTTGATATCAACACCTAATCTTTGTAAATAAGCTATTATTGCAACAATTTCTCTTTTTTCTAAAGGTACAAAATTGGCGCCTTCAGCCTTAGCAGATGTATCAAATCCGGCTTTATAGTCTGGTCTGTCAGTAAATATACTGGTAGCAATTTCTTTAGCTTGTGCTTCCATATTTGCCTGATAATTGTCTATATCTTTTTGCTCATATGGGACATTAAACCAATTTTTCATCAATTCAAGCTTTTCTTTGGTTTTAGATACATCCAGTTTATTATATATTAACCAAGGATAACGAGGCATAATTGAACCGGGAGAAGTTTCTCTAGGATCGAATAGATGGGTAAAATGCCATGAATCCGGGTTTTTTCCTCCTTCTCTATGTAAATCTGGCCCTGTTCTTTTAGATCCCCAAAGGAATGGCCTGTCATATACATATTCTCCTGCCTTTGAATATTCTCCATATCTAACCACTTCATCTCTAAATGGTCTAATCATTTGAGAATGGCAAGCATTACAACCTTCCCGAATATATAAATCTCTACCTTCCAATTCTAAGGGAGTATAAGGTTTTACGCTAGTAATTTGAGGTATATTAGATTTAACAAAAATAGTAGGCAATATTTCTACTGCTCCTCCAACAGCTAATGCAATGATAGCTAATATAGAGAAGAAAAGAGGGGTTCTTTCCAACCAAGAAAAAGTTTTTTCATTGACTCCTTTAGCTGGAGAAATATTTAATGCTGGAGCTTCTGCTTCTTCATTAGCTACAAATTTTCCTTTTCTAACTGTTGCAATAATGTTTATTACTAATAATATAGCTCCTGATAAGTAAAATACTCCACCGATAAATCTGAAAATAAAGAAATATCTTAAAGAAGTAACGGTTTCTAAGAAGTTTTTAGTTACTAGAGTTCCATCTGGATTAAACTGTTTCCACATAAGTCCTTGAGTAAATCCACTCATGTACATAGGGATAACATATAAGATTATTCCCATAGTACCTAACCAAAAATGCCAATTTGCTAATCTTACTGAATATAACTTAGTATTATAAATTCTTGGAATGATATAATAAATTGCTCCAAAAATTATAAACCCGTTCCATCCTAGAGCTCCTAAGTGAACGTGACCTATAACCCAATCTGTAAAGTGGCCTATTTTATTTAATGTTTTGGTAGCTAATAACGGTCCTTCGAAAGTTGCCATACCATAACAGGTTACAGCTACTACAAACATCTTGAGTATTGGATCTTCTCGTACTTTGTCCCATGCTCCTCGTAAGGTTAATAATCCATTAAGCATACCACCCCAAGATGGAGCAATTAACATAATGGAAAATGCAGTTCCTAACATTTGAGCCCAAGCAGGTAAAGATGTATATAATAGGTGGTGTGGACCAGCCCACATATAAACAAATATCAATGACCAAAAGTGTATTATTGACAATTTGTATGAAAATACTGGTCTGTTAGCTGCTTTTGGTAAATAGTAATACATCAACCCTAAAATAGGTGTAGTTAAGAAAAATGCTACAGCATTGTGACCGAACCACCATTGTACCATTGCATCTTGAACTCCTGAATATATGGAATAGCTTTTTGCGTATAAAATATTTGAATCTAAAGGAATAGCAAGGTTATTAAATACCCATAATAAGGTAATACCTCCCCAGGTAGCTATAAAAAACCAAATGGCCACATACATATGGCTTATTCTTCTTTTGGCAATGGTTATAAACATATTTAGCCCGAATAATATCCAAATGATGGCTACCATAATATCTATAGGCCATTCATGTTCTGCATACTCCTTGGAAGTATTTATTCCCATTAAAAAAGTTATTGCTACAGATACGATAATTAATTGCCACCCCCAAAAATGAATCCAGCTTAATAAATCATTAGTTCGGCATTTCAATAGTCGCTGGGTTGCATAATAAAATCCTGTAAAAAATCCGTTACCAACGAATGCATAAATTACGGCACTTGTATGTAGCATTCTCAATCTTCCATACCCCATAAAACCATGAGACCTTGCTAATTCGGCCCCTTCACTACCAAAAAAGAATTCGGGTAGAGTAGGTATGAATAATAATGAGGCTACAGTAAGTCCTACAATGAAACCGACTATACCCCAGAATATGGTTGCATAGGCAAATGCTTTAGTAATTTTATTATCATATGAAAATTTTTGTGTTTCCATTTGTATAGTATGTAGTTACTTTATTATTTTCTTATTTATTATTTTTTTGTTCTTCGTTTATATTATCGTCATTGGAATCGAATAATATTCGCACGGCAGGTGATTCGTCATCGTCAAATTGTCCTTTCTTTATTCCATAGATAAAAAGAACCAAAAATATAATGGCTAACGAAAGGCTGCATAATATCATTAAATATAATATTTCCATACTGACTGAACAAAAATACATTTTATTTAATATGAATGATAATGATTTGTTACATATTTTTACATCGGATGTTTAATTTAGAATATTTCTAAATTAAGGCTAGGTATAGGTACAATAACTTACTTGGGATGTGGTAAATTTATTTCATTTATGGATAAACATTTTGTAACCAATAATTCTGCTTACTAAGGTAGTAAATGTTACAACGGATATGGAACTTAGTGGCATGAGTATAGCAGCAACTAATGGAGAAAGCTTATTTGAAACAGCAAAACTTAATCCGATAATATTATAACAGAAACTAATAACGAAACATAGGGATACTATACCTAATGCTTTTTTTGATAATTTAAGATAGGAAGGTAGATAAGAAAAATTATTTCCATCTAAAATAGCATCTGAAGAAGGGGTAAAGCTATTAATGTCGTCTGATATAGCGATACCTACGTTAGACTGTCTCAAAGCTCCAGCGTCGTTTAGTCCATCACCGAGCATCATCACATGATAGCCTTTTTCTTGTAATTCCCTAATGTAGTCCAATTTGTCTTGAGGAGATTGATTAAATTTTAAAATTGTTTCTGGTGAAAATATTTTTTCTAATCTATATTTTTCGGAATCGTTATCTCCGCTTAATAGAGAAATTTTATAATTGTTAAGAGCGTTTATTGTTTCTTTTAAATCTTTTCTATATTGATTTTTAAAGATATAATGCCCCTTATATATATCGTTAATGGAGATATGAACAGAAGTATCTGAACTTATCTTTTTTTTAGCTCCTACAAAATCGGAAGAACCTATTTTAAAGAACATTCCATTAACATTTCCTTTTATACCTTTTCCGGGAATTTCTTCATACAATTTAACAGGTATAAATTCAAAAGACATCGATATGTATTCATAAAGCGATCTGCTTAGTGGGTGATTGGAATTTTGTAATAAAGCTTTTAAATTTTCTAATTCTTTAGTAGTTAATTCATTACCTGTATAGCTGATTTTACTGGCTTTATTTATAGTGAGTGTTCCTGTTTTATCGAAAACTATATGATTTATTTTTGCTAACTTTTCTACAGTAATGGCATCTTTTACATAAAATTTTTCTTTACCGAAAACCCTCATTATATTCCCTATGGTAAATGGAGCTGAAAGAGCTAAAGCGCAAGGACAGGCAACGATCAATATAGCTGTGATAACTTGGTACATTTGTGAAGGACTTTTTTCAATTAAGTACCAATATAAACCGCTTAAAATTGTGATAATTAGTAGTACAATAACGAAGTATTTACTTATATTATTAGTAATAGATTCAATGGTGGAAGAATCTTTTTTGAACGCTTCATTGTTCCATAAACGAGTGAGGTAGCTTTGGTTAACTTCTTTAATGACTTCTAGCTCAATAGTAGTGCCGGACTGTTTGCCTCCGGCATATATTTTTTCTCCGACCTTCTTTTCAATGAGTTTAGATTCTCCAGTGATGAAACTATTATCTATAAAGCCTTCTCCATGAATTAAAACGGAGTCTGCAGGAATTATTTCTTGATTTCGGATTAGAATACGGTCTCCAATTTTTAAGTTTGAAATAAGAACATTTTCCTGGCTAGTATTAGGACCAATTTTGGTAACTGCAATAGGATAAAAAGATTTATAATCCCGATCGAATGCTAATGATTTATAGGTTCTTTGCTGAAAATATTTTCCTAGAAGCATAAAAAACAGAAGTCCGCAGAGTGAATCAAAATAGCCGTTGCTGATCCCTGTATATGCTTCAAAACAGCTTCGCGAAAATAAGGCGATAATTCCAATAACAATCGGGAAATCAATGTTTAAAACGCCATGCTTTAAAGCACCCCATGCAGATTTATAATAATCTGAAGCACAATAAAAAACTACAGGTAGAGAAAAAAGAAACATAAGAATTCTGAAAAAGTAGCTGTATTGTTGTAACCATAGATCTTTTTCATTTTCAAGAAATTCAGGAAATGCTAATAACATAATATTTCCAAAAGCAAATCCTGCGATACCGATTTTTATGAGTAGAGTGTGATCAACTTTTTCATGTTTTTTTTCTGTAGTTTCAAAATTAATTACGGGCTTATAACCTAAATCTGTAAGAAAATGAGCCAATTCACTTAATTTATACGATTCATTTCTATAAGCTATTTGAACTGTTTTTGCGGAAAAATTAACCGTAGAATAAATAATTTTTTTGTTGATTCCCTTTATGCTTTCCAATAGCCATATACAAGCACTGCAATGAATTGCCGGTATTTTAAAAGTAATCAGTGTTATTCCGTCTTCCGAATAATCGATAATCTTATTAAAAATTTGAGGAGTGTCTAAAAATTCAAAATAATTTTGACCTTTTTCAGGTTTTATTCCTGCATTTGAATTGAGACTGTAGTAGTTTTCCAGCTTATTTTGATTTAAAATTTCGTACACGGACTTACATCCATTACAACAAAATATTTTATTATCAAAATCAATTTTTATATTATTCTCGATAGTTTGTCCACAATGAAAACAATGCTCACTCATATAAAAAATTCTAGTCCTGGATGTACAAAGTTATATCCTTTTATTTAAAATTAAAGTATTATTTTTGTGCATAATTTGTTAAAAATATGAGTAATATCATGCCTAAAAATTCAGTAGACTTAATTATATCAGAATTAAAAAATAAAGAAATTCTTAGTAAATTTACTAAAGATGAGTGCAATATTCTAGATAAGGAAATGAAGGAGATTCGATATGAAAAAGGTCAGGAAATTATACATGAAGGATATAAGCCTACCGGTATATATGGAATTTTAAGTGGAACCGGGAAAATTTATAAAAGAGGATTTAATGGTAAAGAGCAAATACTTCGTTTCGTCAAAAAAGGAGAAATAGTCGGATACCGATCTTTATTAGGAGGAGAAACCTTCAGTGCCTCTTGTACAGTTATCGATGATATTACCGCTGTTTACATCCCTGAAATTATTTTTCACCGTTTATTAGAAGTGAGTTCAAAAGTTGCCTTTGATGTATTAAAAAAGATTTCTCAGCATTTAGGTGAAGCGGGAAAAACGATTACTCTATTGGCGCAAAACACTGTACGTGAAAGGCTGGCGGTAATTTTACTTTTTTTAGAAAAGAAACTTGATGTTGATCATGAAGGATTTATTAAAATAAACTTAACGCGTGAAGAAATGGCAAATTTGATTGGTACAGCTACAGAAAGTGCCATCCGTTTAATTTCAGAATTCAAAAACGATGAACTTATTGAAGTGGAAGGCAGAAGAATAAAAATTATTAACCATCAAAAACTTTCGCGTTTAGGGCATGTGGTATCGTAAAAACTAATCGTAAAATTACTATAACTCTATGATTTAAGTTCACTAAGTTCCAGCCATCGTGTTTCTTTAGAATCCAATTTCTGTATTAAATTTTCTAATTGTTTACTGATTTCTTGAATTTCTTCGAAACTTAAATTTAAAGAAGATAATTTTTCAGTTAATTTATTTTTTTCTTTTTCCAAGTTAGGAATTTCTTTTTCCAACATTTCTAATTCCTTTTTTTCTTTAAAAGATAATTTAGGAGTTTTGTTAATTTTTGTATTTATATCTTTTATTTCATTTTTAGATGTATCTTTAACAGTTTCAGAATTTTTTTCTTTAGATTTTAAATAATAATGAGTGTAATTTCCTATAAATTGAGATATTTTTCCATTTCCTTCAAAGATCATTAGTTCATCAACTACTTTGTCCATAAAATACCTGTCGTGACTAACAATCAATACGCATCCTTGGTATTCATTTAAAAAACTCTCGAGAACGGTTAGGGTTGGTAAATCCAGATCATTAGTAGGTTCGTCTAGAATTAGAAAATTTGGATTTCTAAATAAGATTGATAATAATTGTAATCTCTTTTTCTCTCCTCCACTCAATTTGGAAATATAGGTATATTGAGTTTCAGGTGTAAAAAGAAACATTTCTAAAAATTGGCTGGCAGTAATTTGTTTTCCATTAGATAAAGGAAAATAATCTGCAATATCTTTCACAAAATCAATTACTCTTTGGTCTTCTTTAAATGAAAGACCTTCTTGTTTGAAATGCCCGATATTTAAGGTTTCGCCCCATTCTATGGTTCCTGAATCAAATTGCTCATGTTTTTCAAGTATTTTTAAAAAAGTTGTTTTACCTACCCCATTTTTTCCTATTATTCCGATTTTCGCTCCTCTAGCAAAGGAATATGAAAAGTTATCTAAAATTACTTTATTTCCAAAATGTTTAGAAACATGCTCCATTTCAATAATTTTTTTCCCAAGTCGAGTCATTTGCATGTCTAATTGAACTTTTGTATCCGATATGCTTTTTTTTGCGATTTCTTCCGTTTTATAAAAGCTTTCAATTCTACTTTTAGATTTGGATGTTCGGGCTTGAGGTTGCCGTCTCATCCATTCTAATTCTTTACGATATAAATTCTTTGCTTTATCCGTTTGGGCTAATTGATTCTCAATTCGTAAGGATTTATTTGTTACATAAGTTTCATAGTCTCCGGAATGTGAATATATGACTCCATCTTCCAATTCAAAGATTCGTGTACAAATTGCGTCAAGAAAGTAACGATCATGAGTAACCAAAATTAGAGTTTTATTTTCCTTGTTAAGAAAGAATTCCAACCATTCAACCATTTCAATATCTAAATGATTGGTAGGTTCGTCAAGTATTAATAAAATATTTCCTTTTTCAAAACTTATATCAATTAAAAATTTGGTAAGTGAAAGTCTTTTTTGCTGGCCTCCGGATAAATTTTTTATTTTTTGTGTAAGAAAATCAATTTTTAATTTAGAAATTATTTCCTGAATAACAGGTTCCACTTTCCATCCATCGTATTGATCCATTTTTTCAATAAGTCTTAATAATTGGGGGTTGGATGGATCGCTCTGCACCATCTTATCGTATTGATGAACAATATCCAAAACAGGATTTGAATGAGAAAATATATATTCTTCAGCAGTTACTTCTCCATCGAAACTTTCCGATTGTTCAAACATAACTACTTTACTGTCTTTATTAAGCAATACTGTTCCAGAATCGGGAACTTCAATCCCAGCTAGGATTTTTAATAAAGTAGTTTTTCCATTTCCGTTTTTGGCAACTAATGCAATTTGATCTCCTTCATTTACATGAAAAGAAACATTCGAAAATAAAGTTCTTATACCATAAGACTTACTAATGTCTTCTACTGAAAGATAATTCATAGATTAAAAATAGAAAAGCAAAAATACGTTTTCTAAATTACTTTATAGATAATTCAATTTTGTTTTAACTGGATGATTTATATAGTATCATATGGCAAACTAATAAAATTGTAAGAAAAATATTAAGGATAATACCTATAGAAGCATCTATATTTTTAAAGTCTTTCATGCGTGCATATATACTCAGTAAAAGGCAGAATAATTCAACTCCAACCATAGTATAATTTAACCAAGTTGGAACAAAACAATATAAATTTCCCAGCAAAAAAGCTATTAGATTTAATATAATTATTCCTGCTAAAAAAACGAAAATGCTTATGTTATTCATAATTAATATAATTTAATGAGAGCTATGCTTTAAAAATATTTATTGTATTTTTTAGCTCTAAGAGTTAAGATTATAATAAATATGATAATCTAATTTTATTCCAAAATTCAATAAAATAAGCAAAAAAATAATTAAATATTATTTAAAATAAAAATGAATGATAAAAGGAATTATGAAAGTGATCTACATTTTATCGAAAAGAAAATAACTGATTTATTTTAAATCTGATAGAATTGGAATTATATTGTAGAATTAAAATTTTCAATTGGCAAACTTGTCAAGAGTTTATAGAGATTTTGTTAATGTCAGAAAAAGAGTTTAAGAATGAACTTGCAAAAAGCTGATATAATCTTTAAAATGCAATTAAATTTTTTAAAAAATTTACATGAAAATAAAATTGATAAAAATTCGTTAAATAAAAAAATCCATAATCTTTTTCTTAACGAATTGATTATGGATTTATGAAGTGGTACCTCTTGGAATCGAACCAAGGACACAAGGATTTTCAGTCCTTTGCTCTACCAACTGAGCTAAGGTACCTCTCATTTGGGATTGCAAATATAGGACATATTTTTTAATGACAAAATATTTTTCAAAAAAAAATCAATTTTTTATTACTTCTTTATTCTTGCTAAGAATTTTTACTTACAATTATTTTTATAATCGATACATTATTAACATATTTGTATATTGTATAAAAACGCACTGAATGAAAATTAAAATTTTCTCAATATTATCATTTATTATTTTTCTGAATGTAATTTATGCTCAGCAAACTTCTACTTCACCTTATTCTTCATTTGGATTAGGGGAAAGTAAAACTAATTCCGATATCGTGATTTCATCGATGGGAGGTTTAGGTACATCTTATATTTCAGATTTTAATAATGAAGCTAACTTTATTAATCCGGCAGCTAATAGAAATTTAAGGTACACTAGTTACAATATTGTAATTAATACCGATTATACTAATGCAAAGACTTCAAATGTAAGTAGTGATCGATCTACAACTTATTTGGCCAATCTATCCTTAGCTTTTCCAGTTGGTAACAAATCGAGAGTTGGGGTTAACTTACAACCTTATACCAATATAGGGTATGATATAAATATGGAAAATTTAGGGATAGTAAACCAAAGATCCTTATTTAAAGGAAGGGGTGGACTCAATGCATTTAGTGGAATGTATTCCTACAATATATCTGAGGAATTTTCTTTAGGAGCTAAAATTGGTTATGTATGGGGAGATTTGAAAAAAGATCAAGAAATATCTTTACAAAATGCAAATTTAATTTCAGGTATTTTTAATAAACAAGAATACGGTTTCTTCGATTATACGTTAGGGGTTGCTTATCATAAAAAATTAAAAGATAATCATATATTAAAAATCGGAGCGACCTATAATATAGGACATAATATAGATGCAGATGTAAATTATCTTTATTCAACTTATAATTATAACAATAATAATGAAAAAATCACTGTTGATACATTAAATTATGTTAAAGGAACCCATGATGCAAAATTACCATCATCGTATTCGTTCGGGGTTTCTTATGGAAAAGAACATAAATGGTCTTTAGGTGCAGATTTTAAATTTACTGATCAATTTAAATTGAAAATACCGGAAGATAATTTTAATTATAAAAATAAATATCGTGTAGCTGTAGGTGGATGGTATCTTCCAAATATAAATGGTTTTAGATCTTATTTTGAAAAAATTGTTTATCGTTATGGTGTGTATTATGAAAATACAGGGCTTGACGTAAATAATAAAACTATCAACCAATATGCATTAACAGCTGGACTAGGATTACCTTTAGGAAAGAGGGGTAAATATGATCCTTCCATGCTTAATTTAGGAATTGAATTAGGGCAAAGAGGAACTAAATCAAATGGGTTAATTAAGGAAAACTTTGTTAATTTTAAGGTAGGGTTTAATTTTGATGATCTTTGGTTTAGAAAAAGACAATACGATTAGAATTTTTCAAATTTAATATTCCTTTCATCTATTTATGGTACTAAAAATTAAAGATATAAAGAACTGGATATTTCTAATCATTTTTATATTTATTTATGCCTCTTGTTCAGATGAAAAAGGAGAAAATAGAGGGGGGAAAAATACAAATTTTGCTTCAAGAAAAATATATAATGCTACGATAACATTGACTGATTCAATTTATGCAGTTATTAAATTAAGAGCTCCCCTTATGGAGGAATATGAATTTGTTCCAACTCCCTATACTGTTTTTCCTAAAGGGCTGGATCTGGATTTTTATCAAAAAGATAAAGATCCCGGACATTTAAAGGCTGATTATGCTAAAATAATTGAATCTACGGGTTGGTATGAGGCTCGTAAGAATGTAGTGATCATTAACTCGGATAAGGATACCTTAAAAACCAATGAGATATTTTGGAATAAGAAAGAAAGGAAAATTTTTTCTAATGATACAGTAAAAATTTATAGAGCAGACGGAATTACTACCAATATTTCGTTTAATGGAATCGAATCATCTGAGGATTTTAAGAATTTTAAGTTGAAAAAAAATAAAGGTACATTGCCTTATAACGATGATTTAAAAACAAATAGTAAATAATTTTTATTTCAAAAAAAAATAATATAAATGACCTTGATAAATAAAAAAATATGTAATTATTAAATAAAGATGTATATTAGTAACTTGAAAAATTTATATTTTTTAATTAAAATAAGTAAACAACAATGAAAAAAAATTATACTGTTTTTCTTCTACTACTTACGCTTTCAGCATACGCTCAAAGAGGAAAAGTAAAAGAAACATCTGAACAAGATGTTTATTTTAAGCAAGATGGAGAAAATATCTTAGTTTATAGGGGTTCATTGGAGGGAAGTACAAGTAATGGCTATGCATTTGCGTATGGAAAAGATGAAAAAATTAATATAATAAAGACTAAAAAATCGGTAGTCCCAACGTTTACTTCACCAAATGAAGTGGTAATTGTACAAGATGAAGCTGGAAACAGATATTGGAAATTGATTGATGGAACAATCGTAAAAACCGAATTAGAAAGAGAAGTTTCTACTTTGCCGAAAGCAGAGGAAATGCCTGTAATAAATAAAAGAGAAGAAAAGAAACCAGAAAAATTAACTGAAGTAAATGAAGCTTCAACTGTTGTAAATGAGGTTCCGGAAGAAATTGTTGAAGAAAAACAAGAAGTTGTTTCGCCGGAAAAAGAAATAGAAATTCAAATAGAGGAAGCTAATGTAGTTGAAGATAAATCGAAGGAATTTTTATCTGCTCCGGAGGTTAAAATAAATCAAGAACAAAAAAATTCAAATGAAGCTTTCGGATCAGAAGAAATAATAGAGGAAATTTCTAGTCCTGCTCCTCAAATTGAAGAAAAAACGGTAGAAGTAGAACCAATTGTTAGTCCTGCTCCTCAAATTGAAGAAAAAACGATAGAAATAGAACCAATTGTTAGTCCTGCTCCTCAAATTGAGGAAAAAACGGTAAAAGTAGAACCAATTGTTAGTCCTGCTCCTCAAATTGAAGAAAAGACAGTAGAAATAGAACCAATTGTTAATCCTACTCCGCGAACTGAAGAAAAAACGATAGAGATAAAATCAATTGTTCGCCCTGCTCCTCAAATTGAAGAAAAAGCAGTAGAAATGGAACCAATTGTTAATCCTGCTCCGCGAACTGAAGAAAAAACGATAGAGATAGAATCAATTGTCCGACCTGCTCCGCAAATTGAAAGAGATGAAAAAATTGAAGTTTCTATACCTAATGAAGGAAAAGAAGATAATGTAGAAGTGGAAGAGGATAAAAAAATAATTTCAACTATTGGAGAAGATGGAATTGAACAAATACAGGTTATAGGTGAAGAAGTAGGGGATACTTCTGATTTTTTTGAAAAAAATTATGAAGATATGACTAGGAAGGAGAAAAAATTGTACAAGAAAAATGAAAGGAAATTAATGAGAGAATTAGAAAAAGAACTTAAAAAATAATTGAATAAAATATATTTATTCCAATAAAATAAAGAACCTATTCAGTATTACCACTGAATAGGTTTTATTTTTTTTGAAACTAAATATTCATTCGTACGATTAAAAGGTCTTGAGCCGAAAAAACCTCTATGTGCAGATAAAGGAGAAGGATGAACTGATTTTATAATACAATGTTTGTGAGTATCAATTAAATCAATTTTTTGTTGTGCATAGCTTCCCCATAATATAAAAACAACATGCTCTTTTTCTGAAGATATTTTATGAATCACTGAGTCAGTAAAGGTTTCCCATCCTTTTTTTTGATGAGAACCGGCTTGGTGAGCCCGCACAGTAAGAGTTGCGTTTAGCAAAAACACTCCTTGTTTTGCCCATGGAGTTAAATCGCCCGATTTTAATTCTACTCCGGTATCATTCTTTAATTCGGTAATAATATTTCTAAGAGAAGGAGGATAAACAATTCCATCTGGTACAGAAAAACATAATCCCATAGCTTGTCCCTCTCCATGATAAGGATCTTGACCTAACAATACTACTTTAACCCGGTCGAATGGAGTTAATTCAAAAGCTTTAAAAATATTTTTCCCTTTAGGATAACAGGTATGTTCTTTATATTCCTGCTTTACAAAATTTATTAAAGAAGAAAAATAGGGTTTTTCAAATTCCGATTGTAATAAATTTTTCCAGGATGGTTCAATATCTATATTCATACCAGTAAAGGTAAAAAATAAATAAGAGAAATTTTCTAAACTTTTGATGTGAATTAAATAGAATAAGTATTGAAATTTAATGCTTTAATTCTATTCTCTGAAATCAATTCTTGTAAATATTCATGAATTTTTTCAAAAGGTATATTTTGAAATTCTGCATAAATGTCCTCTCTACTTCTAGGCTCTTTTTTTATAAAATTAAGAATCTCTAGTAAGTAAGAATCTCCTTCAATTTTAGATTCACAACAAACATCACACTTATCACAAGACTGGTTTGATTTTTCGTTAAAATATCCCAGAATTAGTCTCATTCTACAATATTTTTTATTTTTTATAAAAAATTCCAGCTCCTTGTATTTTACTAATTTATTCTGTTGGATTGCTTGAAACTTATCCCAATATTTGCCTAAAAATATTTGATCATTTCTCGGTTCAAGAAAAAGAATTTTTTGTTTATTGCCATCTATATAGGAAATATCTCCCGTTTGATTATATTTTACTAGCATAGAATGTAAGTCATGAGTAGGAATTAAAAGACTTTCAGCTAATTTTTTTTCATCAAATTTAATTTGATACGAAAAAACGCCGGTTATTTTTCTTGCTATTTTTTCCAATATAATAGAATCTTTACCATAAAAATTTGTATCTAATCTTTCAATGGGAAAATTTATTTTTAACAGACTTTCCGATGGTTCAAATTTCCACTGGAGTATAGAGCTATTATGAAGAAATTCTAATATAGGGATGATTTTATTTTTGCTTATTTGGGTACGCTGTTGAAATAGATTTAAATCAAAATCAAAAATATTTTCAGGTAATTCATTGGGTACAATGCTAAACATTGAAAATAAATAACGTAAAATTTTGCTGTATTCAGATTTAGAAGAAATAGTTTGGGTTAATGAAGAATAAATATCTGAAAGCTCTTGCTCATTCCATAACAAAAAAGTATGTGATAAATGTCCGTCTCTCCCTGCACGTCCTACTTCTTGATAATAATTTTCTAAGGAATATGGAGGGGAAAGATGAATAATAACACGTACATTTTCCTTATCGATACCCATTCCAAATGCATTAGTTGAAATTAGAACTTTACTGTCACTATCCGTCCATTCCCTTTGTTTTTTTATCTTTTCATAAGCAGGCAAACCTGCATGGAAAAAGTCAACATCAAACCCTTTTCTTTTTAAAGTTTCATATACATTTTTAGTTTCATTTCTTGTTCTGCAATAAATTATTCCTGATCCTTTATAACGATGTAATATTCTTTCAATCTGTCCTAATTTATCATGTATGTTCATGACTTGTAAAGAAAGATTCTCTCTTTTAAATGATTTTTTAAAAACTTGAGCATTAGTTAAGTCCAGCTTTTTTATTATTTCTGAAAGAACCTTGTGCGTTGCAGTAGCTGTTAATGCCATGCATGGAATATGATATCCGATATGTTCCCTAAATTTTTTAATTTGTTGGTAAGACGGACGAAAATCATTTCCCCATTCAGAGATACAATGTGCCTCGTCTACGGCGATAAAGGATATTTCAATGTCTTTACTGATTTCTAAAAATGTTTTATTTAATAGTCTCTCCGGGGAAACATATAGTAATTTTAATTCATTATTTCTTAATTTATTAAATACTGAAATTTGTTGATCAGGAGTTTGTTCGGAAGAAATAAATTCAGCTGGAATCATTTTCTTTTTTAATAAACTAACTTGATCTTTAATGAGAGCAAGTAAGGGAGATATTACAATGCAAGTACCCCGGGCTATAATGGAAGGTATTTGGTAACAAACTGATTTGCCTGCCCCTGTAGGTAGTAGAGCAACCGTGTCGGTAGCTTCTAAAATTGTAAGAATTATTTCTTTTTGAAGAGGTCTGAATTCTTTATATCCCCAATAAGATTCAAGAATTTTATTTGGTAATGAAGGGTCCATTTAAAATAAGGGATGTATTTTCAAACAACAAATATATAAAAGAAAAAATTATCCGAATCTAGATTGCTATAAATGTTTGTTGCTGATATTATGTGAGATAAATAAAAAAAGAATCCTATATTTACAACTAAAATAAGTAAAGTAGAAAAAAACTTAAAAAAGTTATTTTTTACGTAACAAATTTTGAGATTATTATACAAATATAATTGAAATTAGTTATCATGAATAATAAAGTTCTTAAAATAGTTTTATCTATTGCTTTTATTGCACTTTTATTGTATTGTATTTGGTATGTAATAATAACCAATACACGGTCGAATGATAAGTTTGAGACAGAGTCTCCGGTAATTATGACTATTCAGCAAAAAGCTGTGGCAACCGGTAAAATTAACCCAAAAGAAAGGATTGAAATCAAACCTAATATTTCGGGAATCATAAAAGAAATATATATAAAAGAGGGTGATGAAGTAAAAGTAGGACAATTATTGGCTACCATTAAAGTTGTGCCGGTGGTATCTACTGTTAATACAGCTATGCAAAATATTAACTCTGCAGAAATTAAGTTAGCTAATCAAAAAAAAGTTTTCGATCGTCAAAAGCTTTTGTTTGGTCAAGGAGTTATTTCTAAACAAGATTTCGAAAGCGCAGAAACAGAATATAAAATAGCTAAGCAAAATCTAAATCAAGCTCAAAAAGATTATGATATTGCTAAAACGGGTATAACTTCAGGATTAGAAGATTTAGCCAGTATCCAAGTTCGTTCCACGGCAAATGGACAGGCTTTGGAAGTCCCTGTAGAAGTAGGGGACCAAGTAATCGAAGCTAATACTTTTAATGCAGGAACAACTATTGCAAGTATAGCTGATATTAGTAAGATGATTTTTGAAGGTAAGGTTGATGAATCTGATGCAGGAAAAATGCACGAAGGAATGAAACTTAAAATAATTATCGGTGCTCTTCAAGATAAAGATATAAATGGAAGATTAACTTTTATTTCTCCTCAAGGTAAGGAAGAAAATGGAGCGGTAAAATATAAAATCAAAGCAGATATTATAATTCCTGAAGGTGTTTCTATACGTGCTGGATATAGTGCTAATGCAGAAGTAATTCTTAGTGAAAGAAAAAATATTTTAGCCATTAGAGAAGCTTTAATGCAATTTGACGGAGAAAAACCTTATTTGGAAGTTTTACAGTCTGATGGGAAATTTAAAAAAGTATATGTTAAATTAGGATTATCTGACGGAATATATGTACAAGTTAAAGGTATTTCTAAGAACGATAAATTAAAAATTTGGAATACTTCCGATCAAGATAAATCAGAAAGAAAAAAATAGTTATCATATATAAAAAACAATTGTAAAGCATCTGATTTTTTCTTCAGATGCTTTTTTATTATAAGAAAACTGAATATTTGATTAAATAATTCAAAAATAATTTATAACTAAATACTATAAATTTGACTAAAAGAAGATACTACTCCATTGACTTTAATAAAATAAAGTAATAATACTTCTTAAAATGAATATATATCTAAAAACTTTAAATTTAATATTCCTTTTACTATTACCATTAATGTATTAAATATCAATCATAATATAATATTTTTAAAACAAAAGTCAACATAATTTGTAGCATTAGGTAAAGAAACTTATCAGACGATAAATTTAAATTAACGTATTTTTGTATTTATGATTTCCAAAGAGACCATAGATAAGATTTTTTCTACAGCCAGAGTGGAAGAAGTAATTTCCGATTTTATAAATCTTAAAAAATCGGGGAGTAATTATAAAGGTTTGAGCCCATTTGTAGATGAAAAAACTCCATCATTTATGGTTTCCCCATCAAAACAGATTTGGAAAGATTTTTCATCCGGAAAAGGAGGTAATGTGGTTACATTCATCATGGAACAAGAACATTACACGTATCCAGAAGCTTTACGTTACCTGGCAAAAAAATATAATATTGAAATTGAGGAGGATAGTAAAGAGCAGACTGAAACTCAAAAAGAAATTCAATTAAATAAAGAAAGCCTATATCAATTATCTGAAGTAGCTAATGAATATTTTCAGAATCAACTTTGGAAAACCGAAGAAGGCAATAATATAGGTATTTCTTATTTTAGAGAAAGAAGTATACGCGATGATATTATTAAACAATTTCAATTAGGCTATTCCCCTAGGGAATGGGAAGCTTTTACGCAATTCGCATTTAATAAGGGATATAAAAAAGAGATATTAGAACAATCCGGTTTAACCATATTTAAAGATGTAACAGACAAAGGTTTTGATCGTTTTAGAGAAAGAGTAATTTTTCCCATTCATAGTTTTTCAGGAAGAGTATTAGGTTTTGGAGGACGAATACTACAAAATAACGTAAAAGCATCTAAATATTTAAATTCGCCTGAAAGTGAAATTTATCATAAGAGTCAGGTTCTATATGGATTATTTCATGCAAAGTCTTTTATCATTAAAGAAGATAATTGTTTTTTAGTAGAGGGCTATATGGATGTGATATCCCTCTATCAGAATGGTATTAAAAATGTAGTAGCCTCTTCAGGTACTTCACTAACTGTCGAACAAATACGACTAATAAAAAGGTTAACTAATAATATAACCATTTTATACGATGGAGATCAAGCTGGAATAAAAGCTTCTTTTAGAAGCATAGACATGATTCTTGAACAAGAGATGAATGTTAAGGTTTTATTATTTCCTGATGGAGAAGACCCGGACAGCTTCGCGAGAAAACATACTGCTGATGAAATAGAACTATTTTTTAAAGAAAACAGTAAAGATTTTATTCGCTTTAAAACCGATATATTACTAGGAGAAACCAATGGAGACCCGATAAAAAAAGCAGGATTAATTAGGGACATTGTTGGAAGTATAGCTTTGATTAAAAATCTAATTCAAAGAGAGATTTATGTAAAAGAATGCTCGCGTATATTAGATATTTCAGAGCAAGTATTATTTAGTGAGTTAGCCCAATTAACCCAACAAAATACTCAAACAGGAGTCAGTAGTAATAAAAGGCAGCAAGTTGTATTGCAACCCGTTGATAAATCTCAACAAGAAGAGATAGATTTTACTTATAAAATTGAAGAAGATATTCTAGAATTGCTTCTTTCATACGGAGATCACCAAATAGTAATAAGTTATTTAGAGGAAGAAGAACCTTATACCACAACAGTAATTGAAGAAATAGTTCAGAGGTTTAAAGAAGATGATTTGCAATTGACCATAGATTTTTATAATAAAATTTATTTAGAAATAATCGAAGGTATAGAAAATAATCAATTAAGAACCGGAGAATATTTTGTTAAATCAAAAGAAGATGATATCACTCAATTTGCTGCAGGGAAATTGCTAAAGAAATACTCAATTAGTAACAATTGGGAACTTAAAGAAATTTATGTTCCTACGTTAGAACAAAATTTATCAAAAAATACAAAAGATGTAATTCTTAAATATAAAGCAATAAGAATTTCAGAAATAAATAAAAAATTAGCTAAAGAATTAAGTTCCGGTGAAATATCAGAAGAAAGAAGATTGGAAATATTTAATCAAATTATGACGTTGGATAAACTTCTTAAACAAATACATAGACTTGAAAATCGTGTAATTTAAAAAAAGATATATTGATTAATTTAAAATTCGATATATTTGCTTACATAAAGTAAACTAAAAAGCAAGCTATGGGTATTAGTGCATTTTTTAGATTATTTCAACCGAAAGATAAGGTTTTCTATACTTTATTCGAACAAGTTGTTGATAATCTGGCTGCCATGTCGAAAGATATGGTAGAGGGGATGAAATCACAAGAAACTATAACAGAGGCATTTTATAAGAAAATGGAAGATTATGAACATGCTAATGATAAGTTATCACACAGCATATTTATAGAATTAGGAAAAAATTTCATTACCCCTTTCGATCGAGAGGATATCCATCAATTAACTTCAGCACTTGATGATATTGCAGATATATTATATGCATCATGTAAATATATTATGCTATATAAGTCACCTTATATTCCGGCCTATTTTACTTTTGCAAATCTTATCCATGATTGCGTATTAGAGCTCCAAAAAGCAGTTTATAATCTTAGAAATTTTAAAAAACCTAAAGAAGTTTTAGCTTCTTGTGTGGAAATAAATAGGATTGAAAACGTAGCTGACGATTTTTTCAGTAAGGAAATTGGTGCATTATTTGAAAGTAAAAGAGATGTATTGGATATTATAAAATTGAAGAACGTATTGGAATACTTAGAAGACGTTACAGATAAATGTGAAGACTCAGCTAATATAATAGAATCTATCTTAGTTAAATACTCATAAACACTTTATGGCTTTACTTGTAACTATCGTGATATTAGCATTAATATTTGATTATATTAATGGGTTTCATGATTCGGCAAATTCAATTGCCACCATTGTTTCGACAAAAGTATTAACTCCTTTTCAAGCTGTTCTTTGGGCAGCATTTTTTAATTTTGTTGCTTATTTTGTTTCCTTATATATTGTTGGAGAATTTAAAATTGGAAATACCATAGCAAAATCAGTTCATGAAAATTTTATTACTCTGGAAGTTATTTTTTCAGGGCTGGTAGCAGCAATTATTTGGAATTTATTTACATGGTGGGCCGGAATTCCATCTTCTTCTTCCCATACATTAATCGGAGGATTTATAGGAGCGGCCGTTGCCCATATAGGAGGATTTAGTCAAGCAGGACAAACAGTTATAAATTATCCGGTCGTAATACCTATAATATTATTTATATTCATAGCTCCTGTCATAGGAATGATAGTTTCATCAATTATTACATTAATAATTATGAATATTTGTAGAAATGCCAATCCTTATAAAGCAGATAAATGGTTTAAAAAATTACAATTAGTTTCATCAGCAGCTTTCAGCATTGGACATGGAGGAAATGATGCACAGAAAGTAATGGGTATTATTGGAGCAGCATTTATCTATTATGAAGTTAATATTGCTCATTCTATAGAATATATGAACCTAACAACAGCTGAACGATTCCAGCATTTCACTACAGATTATTGGTGGGTACCTATAAGTAGCTTTATAGCAATTGCATTGGGAACTATGTCGGGAGGATGGAAAATCATAAAAACAATGGGAACCCGTATCACGAAAGTAACTCCTTTAGAAGGAGTTACAGCAGAAATATCAGGAGCAATAACTTTATTCTTAAGTGAGCATTGGGGAATACCGGTAAGTACTACCCACACTATAACAGGATCCATTATAGGAGTAGGTTTGGTTAAAAGGGTATCTGCAGTGCGTTGGGGAATTACTATTAAATTATTATGGGCATGGGTGCTTACCATTCCGGTTAGTGCAGTACTTGCAATGATTGTTTATTCAATAGTAAAACTGTTTATGTAACAAATACATTTTTATCTTTTTGACTCAAAAAAATTTTTAAGTAATAAAGAGCATTCATTTTCTAAAATACCTGATACATATTCTGTTTTCGGATGCAGTGATAATCCTTTTGACAAAAAACCTCTATTTTTATCTGAGGTACCTACAACAACCCTGCTTATTTGAGACCAATATAAGGCTCCGGCACACATCGTACAGGGTTCAAGAGTAACATATAAAGTACAATTTATAAGGTATTTTGCCCCTAGTAAATTACTTGCAGCAGTAATAGCTTGCATTTCCGCATGAGCGGTAACATCAACTAACAATTCTGTTAAATTATATGATTTAGCTAAAATTTTATTATTGGCAACAATTAGGGCACCTACCGGTATTTCATCTTTGAAAAAAGCTTCTTTTGCAAGCTGTAAAGCAATTTTCATATAATATTCGTCGGTAAACATATAATTATAAGAAGTCAGTTATTCTTTGCGTTATCTTTTATAGGTTCATTCAGAATATGTCCGCAATGTTTGCAGTAAATAGCATCAGCTTCATTATTAATTGTATTACAAAAATTGCATTTTTTGACATTTAATTCGTTTTTCTTATTTCTTCTGTACTCAGCAGATAATAATCCCGCCGGAACTGAAATAATAGAATATCCCAAGATCATAATACCGGATGCGATAATTTTACCCAAAACAGTGGTAGGAGCTACATCACCATATCCGACCGTTGTTAAAGTAACTACTGCCCAATACATCGATTGAGGAATGCTGGAAAAGCTATTACGATTTCTTCCGCCTTCAATTACATACATTAAAGAACCTAAAATTAACGTTGTGATTATAATAAAATATAAAAACACAAATATTTTGCGTTTGCTTCTTTTCAATGAAATTAAAAGGGAATTGCTTTCATCAATATACGTTCCCATTTTAAAAATTCTGAATACTCGTAAAAGTCTTAATATTCGTATAATTGATAAAAAATGAGATTTTACAAAAAATATACTTAAATAGGTAGGAATAATGGATAATAAATCGATAATTCCATAGAAACTGGTGGAATATTTTTTTGCTTTTTTTGCGGTGGATATTCTTAAAATATATTCTACAGTAAAAGAAATAGTGACCCACCAATCTAAAATATAAAGCCAAAATCCTATTTTCGAGCTAATTCCCGGAACACTTTCCAGCATAATAATGAGCGTACTTAGAGTAATAAAAAAAAGAAGAATTACATCAAAAATTTTACCTCTAATCGTATCAGATTCGAAAATAATTTCATAAAGTTCAGCTTTCCATGTAGCTGTACCTTTTTTACATTCAGGTGTTTTACCTATAAAAAATAATTTTATTTCTTTTATAATTTTTTTCAAAACTAAATTATTAATACTAAAAAAAATATCTTATTATCAATTAATTTGATAACAAAGATAAAAATAAAATTAATTATACTTAAAATCAATGAGTAGAATTGTTCATTTAGTAGAGATTTTGTTTAAATTTTAAAGAATTTGTATAAAAACATACATAGGTTGAAGATTAATTTTATATATTTGTAAAATAAAGATAAATTAAATTAACAAACAATAAAGTTTTTACCATGAAAGAGAAATTTTATATAGATGAAACTGATAAAAGAATTTTACAATTTTTATCTATTAATACCAGAATGCCTTTTACTGAAATTGCAAAAAAAATGGATGTATCCGCAGGAACTATACACGTAAGAGTTAAAAAGATGGAAGATGTAGGGGTTATCAAAGGAACTTGTTTAAATATTGATTACAATATTTTGGGATATAGCTTTATAGCTTATGTAGGAATTTTGTTGACTAAATCAAGTAAAACTCAAAGCGTATTAGAGAAATTAGCAGCTATTCCAAATGTGACAACTGCGAATGTAATTTCAGGGAAATATAATATTTATTGTAAAATTAGCGCTAAAGATGCTGAAGATGCAAAAAATGTTATTTATAAAATAGATGATATTGACGATGTTTTAAGAACAGAAAGTATGATTTCACTAGAAGAAAGCATCAACGATCAAAACCGATTAATGGATGCTTTGTTTAAATAAAAATAATGCTTCCTGAAGAAAAAGAAATTTATTTTAAGGTAGCCATATCTGTTTCTTTGGTTTTGTTTGGTTTTGATGGTGAAAGGTTGCGTATTTTACTAAGTAATGATACAAATAACGGTCCATTTAAAGGCGCTCAACTTCTGCCCTCTGTATATGTGAAAGCCCATGAAGGTATTGATTCTAATTTAGAAAAATTAGTGTTTTTACATACACAAAAAGATTATATCTTCGTTGAACAATTAAAAGCTTTTGCAAAAGTTTTTAGAAATCCTTTAGGAAGAGTAGTTAATATAGCTTATTACGCTACAGTGAAGCTAGACGATGAGCTTCTAAAATATTCTAAGGATAGGGGTGAAGAATGGGTTGAATACTCTAAAATTCCGGATTTGGCTTTTGACCATAATGATATAATAGATTATGCAAAAGAACGGTTAAAACGAAGAGTAAAAAGAAGACCAATAGGATTTTATTTGTTGCCTGAACATTTTACCATATCTCAATTACAAAAGTTATATGAAACCGCTTTAAACCGAGAAATGGATAAAAGAAATTTCAGAAAAAAAATAGTAAATTCTCAATTAATTATTGAAACAGATTTAATAGATAATTCTACGTCTAGAAAATCTGCTAAGTTATATAAGTTTGATGCAGAAAAATATGAGAAACTAAGTCTGAAAGGTTACGATTTTTTATTTTAAATTATCTAGATACGAGATAAGAAGTATAAATACAGGAGGAATATTATTCCTCCTGTATTCGTTATATCCCTATAAATTTTTTGTACATTTACTTTGGTTATAAATAGATAAAATATGAGTTCTGATGAAGAAATTTTCGGTAAACGTCCTAAGGAATATTTTCAGGTAAAAGAAAAAAAAACTGTAACATTTATATTTTCATGTCTATATATGGGTTTTATGGGCTTTATACCTATTTTTCTCGGAATTTTAGGTTTTATGAAAATATATTTTCCGGGTGCCTCAACTTGGTTTTTTGTCTCGAATATTGTTTTAGGCATACTTATGATCATAGGTGCAATAGCTACCTTTAATTTCTTCAAAATGGGAATATATCTCTTTGGCTTGACTTTAATATTAGATATTTTATTTCATTTGTCGTTAGGCTTTGAAGAACTAGATGCTATTAACGGATTATATTTATTTATCGGTTTTGCCTTAGTTCCAATTATACCAAGATGGAAATTATTTAAATAAAAATATAACAAACATGTTAAATCTTGAAAAACTTAAATATCCGATAGGTAAGTTTGAAATGCCTGAAAATGTTTCGCAACAAGAATTGGAACAGTGGATTATTCAGATAAAATCTTTACCTGAAAGATTAAGAAAAGAAGTGCAAACACTAAAAGAGGAACAGTTGAATACCCCTTATAGACCAGAGGGATGGACAGTTAGGCAGGTTATTCATCATTTGGCTGATAGTCATATGAATTCGTTTATCAGGATAAAATTAGCATTAACTGAAAATAATCCTGTAATTAAACCTTACTATGAGAAACGATGGGCAGAATTGCCTGATAGTCTAAATTTTCCAATAGCCTCTTCTTTAACTATAGTTGAAGGAGTACACGAAAGATGGGGATATTTATTAGAACAACTTACAGAAGAAGATCTTAAGAAGACTTTCATTCACCCAGGAATTAATAAAGAATTTACAATAAAAGAATCTATTGGAACGTATGCCTGGCATGGTAATCATCACTTAGCCCATATAACTCACCTAAAAGAAACAAAAAATTGGTAAAAAATGTTTAAGTTCGAAAAATAGAGAATATTAAAATATTACATTTAATTAGCTATTTTAATAAAATTGTTATTTCTAGAAAATAACAATACTAATTCATTAATAAAGAAATAAGGTTCAATAAATTATTGAAAATTGTATTAGAGAATAGAGTATGAGAATAGATATAATAAGCGTGGTACCGGATTTATTGAAAAGTCCTTTACAGCAATCCATTATGAAAAGAGCGCAAGACAAAGGACTCGTACAAATTCATTTTCACGATTTAAGAGAATATGCGAAAGGAAATTATCGTCAAGTAGATGATACCCAATACGGAGGGGGAGCAGGAATGGTCCTTATGATTGAACCTATTGATAAATGCATTTCCAAATTATTATTAGAAAGAAATTATGATGAAATAATTTATATGACTCCCGATGGTGAAACCTTGAATCAAAAGACTTGCAATACCTTATCATTAAAAGAAAATATTATCATACTTTGCGGACATTATAAAGGAGTAGATCATAGAGTTCGAGATATGTTTATAACACGGGAAATTTCGATAGGAGATTACGTTTTGAGCGGAGGAGAACTTGGAGCATGTGTTTTAGTAGATGCGGTAGTTAGGTTACTTCCAGGTGTATTAAATGATGAAACATCAGCCCTTTATGATTCCTTTCAGGATGATTTGCTAGCGCCTCCGGTATATACAAGACCGGAAGAATATAAGAGTTTAAAGGTACCCGAAATTCTATTAAGCGGTAATTTTGCTAAAATAGATGAATGGAGACATGAAATGTCTTATAAACGTACGAAAGAAAGAAGGCCTGACTTATTAAATGAATAATTTACGATGGATGAAATTATAAATAAAGTAGAAAAAAGCGGGCTTATTACCATTGATTTAGAAGATTTTTATCCTAAAGAAAAAAGAGTACTGTTTGATTTAAAAGATTATCTATATGAAGGTTTAGTCCTTAAAGAAAAAGATTTTCGAGAGAAACTTTCAAAATTAGATTGGGAAATATATAAAAATACCTATGTCGCTATAATTTGTTCTTCTGATGTTATTATACCTTCCTGGTCTTACTTGTTAATTGCTAGTTATTTAACAGGAATAGCTAAGTTGATATCATTCGGAACACTGGAAGACCTTGAAAGAGATATTTACACTGAAATTATAGAAAAAATGGATAAAGAAACATATCAAGATAAAAAAATTATTATTAAAGGATGTTCTCGTAAACCGGTTCCACAAAACGCATATCTACAACTTATACAAATGTTAAAACCTCTGGCTTCCTCACTAATGTTTGGAGAGGCTTGCAGCACCGTACCTATATATAAAAGAAAAAAGTAATTTTATTAATAATCTTAAGAGATCTGAAATAACTTAGATACTTACTAAAGCTAATTATAAATATTTAAACTATCTATAATTTATCTTGCTTTATGAAAAATATAGTTAATGGAACAAATGATAATTTAGATAATGAAAAATCTATTTTTTGAATTAGATTCATACAAAATAATTAAGGAATGATCTATGGTAAAGAAAAAATAAGAATATTTACATTCAATTTTACAATTAGTTGATTATAAAATATATATTTTGGAGGACCATTTAGCAGCAGCTTAGGTATTATAATCAAAGTTATATTTGAAAATTAAGTAAAACTAATATTATTTTAATATCTTTTCATATAATTAAAATTATAGCCTTTTTTAAAGAATGTTATTTTATTGATCAATTAGGTAGGTCGTCACTAAACGTTCTAAATAAATCTCTATTTTATTATATAACCAAAGTTTGTTTTTTCCAAAGAGAAGCATACTTTCCATCTAAATTAATTAATTCCTTATGTGATCCTTGTTCTATTATTTTTCCTTTGTCGATAACAATTATGTTATCAGCAAAAGCAATAGTACTTAATCTATGAGCTATAATAATCATAGTTTTATCCATGCTTTTGAAGTCAAGTAATGTTTTTTGTATGATCTGCTCAGACTCAGAATCTAATGAAGAAGTTGCTTCATCTAGAATTAAAATTTCAGGATCTTTATAAAGAGCTCGAGCTATAGCAATTCTTTGTTTTTGTCCCCCTGAAAGTATTGAGCCATTTTCACCCAAATAGGTTTTGAAACCATTAGGTAGATTTTCAATAAATTCTATAATTCCAACATTTTTAGTTATATTTATAATCTTCTGAATGTCTGGGAAATCTTCACCTATTGCTATATTTTCTATAACATTTCCTGAAAATAGATCAATTTGTTGAGGTACTGTAGAAATTAATTTCCGAAGTGAATAATTTGAAATATAATTTAAATCGTAATTTCCTATACTTATTTTTCCGCTTTTTAAAGGATATAATTTTTGAAGCAAAGAAGCTATAGTGGTTTTGCCGGATCCACTTTCACCAACGATAGCAGTAGTTTTCCCTTTAGGGATAATGCAGCTAAAATCTTTGAAAACAGTAACCTTACTTCCATAACTAAATGTGATCTTATCAAACTCTATGTTGCCAACGTTTTCTCTTGTTAATTCAAAATTATTAGTAGTTTCTTCTCTTTCAAGATCCATAATTTCAAAAAGACGATCTGCAGCAATAATTGCACTTTGAATTGTTTTATTCAATCCAATTAACTCTAATAAGGGTGTATTAAAATAACCGATTAAAGCGTAAAACGATAATAATTCTCCTGGTGTAATGATTTGTTTTATCGCATATCTTGATCCTATCCATAAAAGAATGATAGTAAAAATTTTCGTTAGAAATTCAGTAGAGCTTATAGGAAGAATTGAATTTAATACAGATTTATAAATTGTATTAATAAGTTTAGTGAAAAGATTATCTGTTTTATTGTTTTCAAAAGTTTCTATTCCAAATTGTTTAATTGTAGTAATAGAATTAATAGATTCGACTAAATGAGACTCTAACTCTGCAGAATTTTCCATTTCTTGACGCTCAATTTTTTTGCTATTATTATTTGTTAACCAATAAATTACAGAATATATAGGGATAACTAAAGATATGATTAGTGCCAATTTCCAATTATAATAGAACATGAGTATAAATGAAAAAATAATAGTAAAGAAATTAACAAATATCTGAATAGCAACATCATTTATAAAAGAACGAATTTTAACAGCATCATTTATTCTTGATATGATTTCTCCAATTTTCATGGTGTCAAAAAAGCGTTGAGGTAAATCTAAAAGATGTTTGTAATATCCTAAAATTAAATGTTTATCTATTTTTTGCCCCGTTTTTAGCATTAATATGCTTTTAATACTATTTATATAAATTTGAAAAAATAATATTATAATCATGCCGACTGATAATATATTTAATAGTCTTAAATTTCCATCAATTAAAACATAGTCTGTTATTTTTTCAATATAAATAGGCATTGATAGACCCAGAATTGTATAAATTATGGAGCCTAAAAGACATTGTAATAATATAGCTTTATGTGGATTAATTAAATTCCAAAATCTTATGTAGATATTAACTTTTTCATTGCGTTGTTCGAAATATTCATTTGGCTCCAGTAAGATTATTACGCCAGACCAAATTTTTGAAAATTCTTCTAATGTTTTTGTCTCAATTTCTCCTTTAAAAGGGTCCATATAGGATATAGTATTTTTATAAACTTTATAAATAACTACATAATGATGCATGGTCTCGTTTAAAATGATATGCGCGATAGAAGGTAAAGGGATTTTGGTAATTGAATCTAAACCGCCCTTAACACCTTTTGCGTTAAAACCGAGATCATTAAGGCCTTGAATCATTCCAAGCACGTTAGTTCCTCTGGTATCGGTATGGCAAATTTGACGTACTTTAGCAATTGAAATAGATTTTCCATAATGAGCACATATGGAAACTAAACATGCGGCTCCACAATCTTTAAAATCATGTTGTTTTACAAGGATTTTTTTCTTCATTACTTATTCTTTTAGGCTTGGATTAAACCAATCATCGAGACGGTCAAATAATAATTGCCATAATGTACGGTCAGTTAAATGAAAACGAGCGGTAAGAGTCATCCCTTTTTCAATATTTCCTTTATGTCCATTTTTTAACTGTAAGAAATTTTTATCCATTGAGCAAAATACTTTAAAGTAATTTTCTCCTGTTTTCTCATTTGAAGTAAGATATTGTTCAATTTTTATAACTTTACCTGTTAATAGCCCCCATTGATTGTAATTATATGTATCCATTTGAATTTTAACATCTTGCTCAAGATGTATAAATCCGATATCTTTGGAAGAAACATAGACTTCAACAACTATCTTATCTTCGGGAGATATTACTCCAATTTCTTCTCCTTCGATGATGTAAGATTCTTTTTGTTTCCCTTTAAAATTCATTAACTTACCTGAAATTGGAGAAATTATAATATAATTTTCAGCTTCCTGGCCTAATCTATTAAATTCGGATTTGAGCTCATTAATTTTCCTTTCAGTTTCTCTTTTTTGTGCTTCCCATTGTGCTATCTGTTTTTCTCTAATCGTTGAGATTTGTTTTTTTAAATTTTCAAACTTAGATAGCTCTTTATCATATTCCGATTGCGATATTACACCTTCCATATATAAAATTTCAGCTCTTTTAAAATCTTTATTTGCAAGGTTGACTTCGGCTTGAATTTGTGCAATATTTTCAAGCATGGCGGTGACTTCTTTTTGGTATTGTCCGGTTTCTAATAGTTGAAAATTACCCGTAACAATTTTATTAAGATCATTTAATTGAGCATAACTATCTGAAAGATGAGAGCGTTGTAAATTTTTTTGAGTTTCTAATTGTTGCGTTGTTATTACTAAAAGAGTGTCGCCTTTCTTAATAATTTGATTATTGTGTGTTAGATTATTTATTACTATTCTTCCGCTGACCATTGAAATAATTGTTACATTTTCATTATAAGAACGTATGATGCCTCTGGAAGAAGAATTTATCGGAATATGTACTATTGGAAGAAAAATAAATATTAATAAAATAAATATTAATATTGGTAAATACATCTTTGTCATAGTAGTATAATAAATATATACAAATATACAAATTGATACAAATATAGTTATATTTTACGTTGTATATTCAATTTATATGTTTATTAGTGTTTATATTTAATTGTAAATAATATTTAATAACTATTGAAAAATTTGTATAATTATTTTAGGGTATTGTTTTAAAGTTATTATAATTAGTTTAAGTATAAATTCCCTAGATGTCATAAAAAAATATTTTCAAAAGATGTTCGCGAAGACAGCCGGTATAAAGCACATGCTATAACTTATACAAAAATTAAAATCTATGGCTTTCTTACTCAAGTTTAAAGAAGTATAAAACGTTGTTTCTATATATAAAGTAAAAAAAATGTAGAGATTTAGATGGTTTTATCTAAAACTGATTTTAATCATTATAGGTTTATATGGATTCATATACATATAATTTAAAATGATAAAAAATTATTGTAATGTACTTTATATATATTAATATTATTTCTATAATAAATTAATTAGTATTAATAAATAGATCTAAAAAAAATGATATTATAATTATCGTGATTATGTATAGGGGGATAAAATGTAAATTTTTGAAATAATAATAAGAAAATAATATGATGAAAAATTCAATATCATTGGATGTGAGATAACTTGTTTAAAAATAGTAAGTTAATGTGGGGGAGTATGGAGCTTTTTGTCCGTTTATGAGAGGTTTCAATAATAATTAAATTAGAAATTACTTACGGTCTTGCATTTTAATAAACCTTTTTATTTAATTAGTGGAATAATAAAATTAAAATCTTTATTTTAGAACTCATAAGGGTTTCGATAAAATCTATTTCTTTTACGATTTATTTTTGATTTGATTAATTTTTTAATAATTCATATAAATGTTCAGTTTTTCCATTTTCTAGGTAAGATTTAAATTTCGTAGGTTTATTAAGATAAATATTGGGTATACGTAAAATATACTTGAGTTTTTGTTCAAAAATAAGGAGTCATATATCCGCAGGGCTTTTTGTTAAACGTTAAGTTGAGGTAAATCTTTCTGAAGCAAATTTGATTAAAGTTGACTGGGTGTATTCTATATCAATAAGTACTACAATCGAAGAAGGTTTATCTAAAATAATAGGTAGTAATTTCATGCTTACACCTACAGGAGCGTAAATAATAATTGGATCAGAATCGCAAACAGTCTCTTCCGAAGATAATTGTATTAGTAATTTTTAATCTAATTTTAGCTATATATAGTCTTTTGTTTATGATAAAATATGTATTATTTGTTAATATATTTATAAATATAATATAATAAAATATGATATTTATCATTAATATGGATAATAATTAAAAATATGATATATATTTACAATAATAATAAAAAAATAATATTATGAAAAATTTAAAATTGTTGAACGTAAGAGAACTAACTGAAGAAGAATTAGTTAAAACAGAAGGTGGAGGATTAATCCACGTTGTTGGAAATGGCTTACGTAAGGTCGAAAAAGTGATTATAAAGTTACTTTTTTAATTAATAAAGGGCTTACATTTCAGTAAGCCCTTTTATTTAATTAGTGACATCTAAAATAATAACAAAAAATATTAATTAAACCTATTAAAGAAAATATTGATATATAATAGATAAAAATTTATTGTTTTTAGGAAAAGATAAATTACTAAAAAAATACTTTATTTCATTTGCATTTTAAGGCTAACTAAATATCAAGGAGGAATAATTTTATTTAACAAACACCGAAAGAGTTTTGAAATTGGTTGGACATCTACATAACCCAATCTATATGGATGGTTAAGTTGTTAAAAATTTATCTTGTTTTGTAAAAATATAATTGATGGTAAAATGATAATTTTGATAACGAAAAGCTATTAGTTATAATTTTTCCAATTTAAAGGGAATAATTTTTTAAATTATGAAACAATAGATGTTTTGCAAAATCTAATCTCGCCAACAATAAAAGTATTCACCCTTTAGAATAATTTAAGTAAAAATTTTATTTACAATCCAATAAGGGCTTTAATATAATTTATTTCTTTTCCAATTTATTTTTGATTCGATTAGCTTCCTTTATAAATTCATATAGATGTTCAGTTTCTCCATTTTCTAGGTAAGATTTAAATTCCGTGAGTTTATTAAGATAAGTATTGAGTATAGGTAAAATATATTTGGAATTTTGTTCAAAAATGGGAAGCCACATATCCACAGAGCTTTTTGCCAGACGTACAGTTGAGGCAAATCCTCCCGAAGCCAAATTGAATATGGCGGCATCATCTTTTTCTTTTTCGAGGACAGACACAGCTAGAGCATAGGAAATAGCATGAGAAAGATGAGATACATAGCCAACATGTTCATCATGAGACTCTGCATCCATAAGCACCAAACGGGAACCTAATTTCGAATACACTTCAGAAACTAGTTCCACGGCTTTAGGGGATGAATCTTCAGGGTTACATATGATTGCAGCCCTATCTTTAAATAATCCATGAAAAGCAGCAGAAGGACCGCTATATTCCGTTCCCGCCATAGGATGAGAAGCTACATAGAACTTTCTTTTTATATGATTTTTTACTTTTTCGATTAAGGATGATTTGGTGGATCCAACATCCATAAGTACTGCATTTGAAGGAAGCCTATCTAAAATAGCCGGCAGTAGTTTCATGCTTACATCCACGGGAGTGGAAAGAATAATTAAATCAGATGCGCAAACAGCTTCTTCCAAAGACATAATAGCATCGGCAATGGATAATTCCAAAGCCTGTTTCTCATGGAGTTTAGATTTATCAACACCGATAATTTTTGATGCAAATCCACTTTTTTTAAGATCTAAGGCTATTGAACCACCAATTAGACCTAATCCGATTACACTTACTGTTTTTGACATAGCTATAAATTCAAAGGTAAAAAAAATCGGTTCTTAAAGAAAGAAACCGATTTATAATTTTTTTTAATATATAATTGTAAAATTAAACAGTCAGGATCTCTTTTTCTTTGTGAGATAAATGTTCTTCGGCTAATTTCACATATTTATCCGTTAAGGATTGAATCTGTTCCTCTCCGTTTTTCTTTTCATCTTCAGAAGCACTTTCTATCTTTTTAATATCCGCATTAGCTTCTTGTCTTGCTTTTCGAATACCTACCTTAGAATTTTCACACTCCGCTTTTGCCTGTTTTACCAAGTCTTTTCTTCTTTCTTCGGTTAAAGGAGGTATGTTTATAATAATATTTTCACCATTATTATTAGGAGTAAAACCTAAATTAGATTGAAAAATGGCTTTTTCTATAGCGCTTAGTGTAGACTTTTCCCAGGGTTGAATGCTCAAAGTCATACCATCGGGAACAGAGATGTTGGCAACTTGAGATAAAGGAGTAGGGGCTCCGTAATATTCCACTAAAATGTTTTGAAGCATTAAAGGATTTGCTCGTCCTGCACGAATTTTATTAAAAGCAGATTCTAAATGCCTTAAAGAGGACTCCATGCTTTCCTTTGTCGTTTCAATAATTAAATTTATTTCTTCCATAATTTTCTACTAACGTTGCCTTGCAAATATAAAATTTAATTAATTAAATTGAAACTAAAGTCCCTACTTCTTTCCCTTCAATAATTTTTCTTAAATTTCCTTCTTTATTCATATCAAAAACAATGATAGGAAGTTGATTTTCTTGACTTAACGTAAAAGCTGTCATATCCATGATCTTAAGTCCTTTTTCATATACTTCGTCAAAGGAAATGCTATTAAATTTTACTGCATTTTTATTTTTTTCAGGATCCGTATCGTAAATACCGTCTACACGAGTTCCTTTTAAAATTACCTCAGCATTAATTTCGATAGCTTTCAAAGTAGCAGCCGTATCTGTAGTAAAATAAGGATTTCCGGTTCCCGCTCCGAATATGACCACTCTACCTTTTTCCAAATGCCTGTCAGCTCTTCTTTTAATAAAAGGTTCAGCGATTTGGTCCATTTTTATAGACGTTTGCAAACGGGTATGTACACCTAATGCTTCGAGTGAGCTCTGAAGTGCCATTCCATTGATAACCGTGGCAAGCATTCCCATGTAGTCTCCTTGAACTCTGTCAATTCCGGTTGCAACACCTGCTACTCCTCTAAAAATATTTCCGCCTCCGATAACTATAGCAATTTCCACCCCCATGTCAGAGATTTCTTTAATTTGTTTAGAATAACTTTGAAGAATATCCGAGCTTATTCCATATTGTTGATTTCCCATTAAAGCTTCTCCACTTAACTTTAAAAGTATTCTTTTATATTTCATGATATGCTAATGTGTTTTTATTATTATTTAGATTAACTAATGTATTTGAAAGTAATAATGTTACTTTATGATTAATAAGGAGGGAAATAATAAAGTAAATATATACAGAAAGTAGTATAATTATAAATGAAATCATTTACTATGAAATTTTCTGCATGCAAATATAGTAAGGAATTTTTAAAATTTATTAAGATAATTTTATGATTTCCTTACAAAATTTATATTTACTTAATGGTTAGATCCCTCAAAGATGTTATTCACTTATAAGAAAAGCTTTTAAATTTGAAAAGTTATTTTCAAGAGAAGTAGCTGAGCTCTTTTTATTTTCGAGTTGCTGTACTTGATCCGGTATAGTAATTTTATTTTTAAAATTATCAGGATAGACATCTATGAATTTACAAGGATGTGCTGTAGATAAAAATATTGTGAAATCCTCCGGATGGTTATACTTTTTTGCGGCTAAATAAGCTACGGCAGTATGAGGACAAGCTATATAGTTATAGTTTTTATATAATTCATTAATGCTCTGTATGGTTTCCGAATCGGTAAAGGAGTAAGCAGAAATAAGATTACGCAACGCATCCAAATTTTCATTAAATAAGTCACTAATACGCACCCAATTGCTTGGGTTACCAACATCCATAGCATTGGATAGTGTTTGTACAGATGGTTTAGGCTCATAAATTCCTTTTTGTAAATAAACGGGAACCGTATCATTAACATTGGTAGCGGCAACAAAATGTTTCACGGGAAGACCAGCTTTATAGGTAAGTAATCCGGCTCCTATATTACCGAAATTTCCGCTTGGTACTACAAAAACAATATTTTTTTTATTTATCTTGAGAGCTTGCGCATAAGCATATAGATAATAAAAGGTTTGAGGTAACAAGCGTGAAATATTTATAGAATTTGCTGAAGTTAATCTTAACTTAGCATTAAGCTCAGGATCATTAAAAGCCATTTTTACTAAGGACTGGCAATCATCAAAAGTACCGTTAACCTCAAGGGCGCGTATATTTTGTCCGTTAGTAGTTAATTGGAGTTTTTGAATTTCACTAACCTTACCTTTTGGATATAAAATAGTTACCCGTATGCCCGGAACTCCTAAAAATCCCAATGCTACAGCGCCGCCGGTATCTCCCGAGGTAGCTACCAAAATATCGAGTGTTTTATCTTTATTATCGGATAAATAAGCCATCACCCGACTCATGAAACGAGCACCAAAATCTTTGAAAGCAAGAGATGGACCGTGAAATAACTCTAACACAGCCAAATTTTCATCTAAAGAAACTAATGGAGCATCGAAATTGATTGCATCCTTAATTATTTTTTCCAAGTCATTATAGGGAATATCTTCTCCAATAAAAGCATGAGCTATTTCCAAAGCTATTTCATCAAAAGAATATTGCGTGATATTCTGTATAAAATTTTCCGATAGTTTGGGAATTTTCAATGGCATATACAAGCCTTTATCTGAGGGGAAGCTGGTAAAAACGGCTTCTTTAAAAGTTACGCTAAGATTTTTATTATTAGTGCTGTATAATTTCATTATCGTATGGTTATGCTTTACATTTTAAAGTACGGTTGCTCCCTGAATATTTACAGGAGAAAAATAACCGTTACTTTCTATTTCGTTCTTTTTAAGATGTTCTTTAAGCTTTTTCGTAATGTTTTTTGCCGATTCTATTCCTCTCGTAAAAGCAACTACTGAAGGTCCGGATCCGGATATTCCAAATCCCAGAGCTTTCTCTTCTTTAGCAATTTTCTTCATAGCTTCAAATTCTGGTATTAAAATAGATCGTGTAGGCTCGATGAGTTTATCTTCAAGGCTTCTTGAAATTAACTCATAATCCTCATTAAATAAGCCGGTGATCAATCCGGCAATATTTCCCCATTGGGAAACCGCATCTTTCAATTCTATTTTATTCTTCAAAATCTGTCTCGCGGCTCGGGTTTGTACTTCTACATGCGGAAAGATAATTGAACAGCAAAGCTCTTTAGGTACAGGAAGATTAATAACATCCAATGGATTGTAGCTACGTATTAAAGTTATGCCCCCCAAAAGCGAAGGAGCAACGTTATCGGCATGACCATGTCCGCAGGCAAGCTCTTCACCTTTTAAGGCAAATGGTAGTAGCTCATTCTTAGATAAAGGTTCGCCTAAAAGTTGATTAATAGCAAACAATCCCGCTATAGTACTTGCCGCACTGGAACCTAAACCGCTTCCGATTGGCATTTTTTTATGAAGTTCAATTTCAATCCCGTAGTTTTTTTTACCCAAGAAATCCAGAATCATCTTTACACAAGCGCTTACCGTATTTTTATTCGGATCTGTGGGCAAAAGCCCCTGATCTCCGGTTATTTTAGTTATTTTTATTCCTGGCTCATCAACGCGTTTTAGTAATACTTCATCGCCGGGCTCATTCAGTGCTAAGCCTAAAACATCATATCCACAAATAAAATTAGCTGAAGTCGCGGGAGCAAAAACGTGCACACTATCTTTTTCTCTCATCTAAATTTGAAAACGTTCAATTTTATTTAGACAAATGTAAGCTAATTATATTTGATATCAAAAGCCTTGTATCCTTTATACAATATGTTTATTAATGGTTTAAATTTGAAAAAATCCGTACTAAAAGCTTCTGAATATAAAAATTTAAAACAATATAAAGTCTATAGATCAAAAAATCTAATTGGCACCTACATTAATTAAATCAGCAAAAACGCCAGCAGCTGTAACTTCAGCACCTGCTCCTGGTCCTTTTATAACTAACGGATTAAATTTGTATCTTTCTGTAGTAAAAGAAATAATATTATCACTTCCCGTTAAATTATAGAAAGGATGGTTGGAATCTACCCATTCAAGGCTTATAGAAGCTTTGCTGTTTTCCAATTTTCCGATATACCTTAAAACTTTATTTTCATTTTCGGCCTTTTCTTTCAATTGGTTGAAATAGGAATCTGATTTTTTTAATTCTTTATAGAAATCATCTATAGATGGGGCATTAATACAACTTTCAGGAAGAATAGCTCCTAAACTTACATCTTTTCCTTCTACCACATAACCAGCATCTCGAGCAAGAATCATCATTTTACGCATAAAATCTTTTCCGCTTAAATCTTCCCGAGGATCGGGCTCTGTATATCCTAACTCATGAGCTTTTTTTACGACCTCATAAAAGGAAATCTTTCCGGTAAAATTATTAAAGATGTATGAAATCGTACCGCTTAAAATAGCTTCAATCTTAAGAATTCTATCGCCGCTGGTCATTAAGTCTTTTAAGGTTCGAATAATCGGTAAACCGGCACCTACGTTCGTTTCATAAAAGAAATCAACCCCTCTTCTTCTAGCTGTGTCTTTTAAATCTTTATATTCTTTATAGGAAGACGAATTAGCAATTTTGTTACAAGTAACCACGGAAACATTCGATTCAAATAATTCTTTATAATAGGTCCCTGTGACTGGACTTGCGGTATTATCTACAAAAATGCAATTAGAAAGATTTAATAATTTTATTTTTTGGATAAATGTGTCCATGTTGGATACCTCTCCGGCATTTATAGCTTTTTCCCATTGGGTAAGGTCGATTCCTTCTTCATCAATAATCATTTTTCTGGAATTGGCGATCCCTGATATTTTTACTTCAATGCCGTTATTATCGCGTAAAAAATCACTCTGAGCTTGAATCTGACGCAATAAGGTAGTTCCGATATTTCCGGTTCCGACACTAAATACATGTAGTGTTTTAGTTAATTGAGTGAAAAAAGCATCATGGACTGCATTGAGGGCTTTGGATATGTTCTTGCGTTTAATGATTACCGAAATATTATATTCGGAAGATCCTTGGGCAATAGCATGTATGTTAATTCCGTTTCTTCCCAGCGCATGGAATAGTTTCCCGGATATTCCCGGAGTTTGTTTCATATTTTCTCCTACTATGGCCAAAACGCATAAGTTTTCTTCAATAATCGGAGGGTTTAATTTATTGGTTTCCAATTCTAACTCAAATTCGCTCCAAAATAATTGCTTCGCCTTTTGTACGTCTTTAGGCTCTATAGCGAAAGTAATACTGTGCTCTGAAGAAGATTGGGTAATGAGTATTACATTGATATGTTCTTGGGCAAGTAAGGAAAAAAGTTTACCGCTAAATCCTATCTGTCCGATCATTCCGCTCCCTGTAATATTGATAAGGCTTATTTCGTTGATTGAAGAAATTCCTCGGATCGGATACATATTTTTATGAGTATGTTCCTCAATTCTGGTTCCTTCGAAGGTAGGATTAAATGTATTTTTTAATACAATTGGTATTTTTTTTCGAAATGCCGGAATCATAGCGGGTGGATAGATAACTTTTGCTCCGAAGTAAGATAATTCCATTGCTTCCGTATAGGAAAGTTCTGATAAAGAAAATGCCTTTTTTACAACACGAGGATCGGCTGTTAGCATACCGTCAACATCAGACCATAGCTCAATTTCTTTTGCATCTAAAGCAGCGGCAATGATGGCAGCTGTATAGTCGCTTCCACCTCTGCCTAAAGTAGTAATTCTATTATTTTCATTGGATGCAATAAAACCGGTAAAAAAAAGTATATTTTCGGTATGTTGTTGATAATATTCTTTCAATAAATGCTCTGTAAGAGGAGTATTTACTCGTGCATTTCCAAAATTATTATCTGTTTTTATTAAAGCAGAAGTGTCTACATATAAACTATTAGAAAAATATTGTTTAGCAATTTGACTTAATAAAAATGTGGAACATTTTTCTCCATAACTTATAATGAGATCTTTGCTTTGTAGGCTGAGTTCTTGTAAGCTGTATACGCCTTGTAAAAGGTCTTCGATTTCATTAATGAAAATCTTAATTTGGGTAAATGTCGGATTCTGATTTTTCACCGCAATCATTTCCTTGATAACCGTAAAATGTTTTTGTTCAATTTCTGTTAGTCCCGTTTTAAAATCATATCCTTCTGAAGCTGCTTGAGCTAAGTCTGTTAAAATGTTAGTTACTCCTCCCATGGCAGAAGATACTACATGAAATTTTTCACCGGAAGCATGTTTTTGCTTCAAGATGTCAATTACATTTTGAATGCTTTGACTGGAACCGACGGATGATCCTCCAAATTTTACTATTTTCATATAAATGCTATCAATTGGTTACAATTTTAGTGATTTTTTATAGTATTAGAAAATATTACTTTAAAATTACTTCGAAATATTTTTATAATTAAGAAGACATAAGATACAATAATTACTTAATGTATGATGAGGTGTCTTTTATAATTCATAAAAAAGATATGAGATATATAAAAAAATTAGAAACCTGTAATTATTACAATTTACCTTAAATTAAATGAAATCTTAGAAAATATGCTTAGAACTTTGAAAAATTAAAATAATAGATAAAAAATAAGTTTTTCTTTATTTTTGCAAGGAAAAAAGAGATTTATAGAAAAAAATGAATTGGATACTGTTAATTATCGGAGGTTTATTTGAAGTAGGATTTACTTTTAGTTTAGGGCAAGCAAAAAATTCACAAGGCAATGCCGTTTATTATTGGTATGCTAGCTTTTTAGTGTGTATAATTTCAAGTATGCTTTTACTGATAAAGGCCACGCAAACCTTGCCTTTAGGAACAGCTTATGCTGTATGGACCGGAGTAGGAGCAGCGGGTACAGTATTATTGGGAATATTTGTTTTCAAAGAACCGGCAACATTCTGGAGAATCTTTTTTATCATTACTCTTGTAAGTTCCATCATTGGATTAAAATTCGTATCTAATCATTAAGTATAAAAGATATTGAAAATAAATATTGGTGTTTATTTTATTTAATAATGCTGCATATCTTATATAATTGATTACCTATAATTACCTTTTAAGATAAAAAATGTTTTTGCAATTGTGTAAATTTTATAAAATCAAAAAGCAATTAACCTACATTCCTAATTATCGGGCTAATCTTAAAACTCATAATTTGTTTTAATGACTTTTTGTGATGTAGTCAAAACTTATCTTTTTCATAATTTAATGTTACTGTTTTTATTAGTAACTGTCATATGAAATCGTGACTATTTCAAATGTGTGGTATGAATATGAATTTTTAGAATTTTCTTTAATTACTATCCTTAGACAACTTTTCTATTAAAATATCCTTGTCTTTTAATAATTGCTTATAAAGTTCTTCTTTTTCAGAGTATAACTCAATAATTTTATCAATAGGGTTGAATGTACATTGATAATTGAGACTACTATTATCATAAAATGATTGAAAAAAGTTTGTCAAATTTTCATCAGTCATATTTTTAATAGCATCTACAGAAACTTTCAATGCCTGAGAAACTTTCTCTAATATTTTTTCATCTAATGCTTCTTTTTGTTCATAATCTGATACAACTGCTTGGCTAACACCTAAATCAAAAGCTAAAGACTCTTGCTTAATTCCAAGCATTTCTCTTAATCTTTTTATATTTCTTCCCTGATGTACTTTTTTATTAGGTGCTGTATCTGTATTCATAATAAAAGTATTTTAGCAAAAATAAGAAAAATCTGATAAAAAGAGACCTGTATTTTATCGGTAAAAATGTATAATATAAAGGACTTATCAATACTATATAGATTTATTTTATATTTTTTGCTTCAAAGTGTTGTGTTATGAATAAGAAAAACAAAAAACTATGTATAGAAGCTAAAGTTGTCTGAGAGCAATTCGTAAAAATAAGTATGAAAAAATATTGTTTAACTCTAGAAATAGATAGCTATACTGATTTATCTTGTTTATTTTCTACCTTAGTTCATATATCTCAACAATCTTTATTTTTGAAAGAAGAAAAAGTAGAATAACATATATGAATTGATATTTACAATCTTTTGGAATTTACTAATAAACTAATTACTCTTTCTTGGTTGGAATTGTTAGAAGGGGTTAAGGATATTAGTGTCCTATAATTAGGTGAATAATATGTTATTTTTTAGATTCTATATAATAGAAGAATAACCTAATATAAGGTGGTAAATTTTAAAAGGCTTTTTCTCTTGAAATTTTTTTCTATGTTTTGATTTGTATGAACCTTGAAACAAATCATTGTATTTGATAATGTTTTAAGCAGTTTAAAGTAAATATTGAAGAACTCTCTTTTAATTTAATCATTCATTGGCATATGTTTTTTAAGTGATTTATAAAGTAGAAGTTTATGAGTAAATCGATATATGCTTATGTAAATATTACCTTTGAAAAAAGCTTATTTTTATCTGAGTGCGTACATCGAGAATAATAACAATTATTTTAATCTATCTTCAAAAGTTTTTGGATATTTCCACCTAGTACTTTTGCTAAGACATCTTTGTTTTTACAAACTTCTTCAATTGTTTTTCGAGATAATAATATATTTCCGTATGGATAATCAACGCCGAACAGAGTTTTATCGGGTAATTCTTCAATTACAGTCTTTAAAGCTAACGTAGAATAATTAGCAGAGGTGTCAATGTATATATTAGTTGTATTCTTTACTATATCAATAGCTTCTAACCAATTCATTCCACCCATATGACCCAAAATTACAGGAACTGATGGATATTTTTGTGCCATAATTTCTATTTCTTGTATATCTTTAAGTATAAGAGGATTGAGAGTATGTATCCACAATGGAATGTTTTTGGTCTTACTCGAAGCTTTAAATACATTTTCTAATAAATAAATGGAACCACTAGCTAGAGTAAACTCACCTATGCCAACCAATCCTTTAGCGAGAAGTTCTTTTTCAATATATTCAACCATTTGAACGGTATTAAATGATAGGGGAATTGCCCCAAAACCGATAAATCGATCGGGGTATCTTTCTATTGCAGTTAATAATTCTGTTTCAGCATCTTTCGCCTTAAGTTGAGCCAAAGAAACATTTCCGTTAAGAATTGAATTCAACTGATTCATTTCCTTTCTCAATTCATATAGATTCTTTGTCTTTTCTGGATGTACTAGGGTTCTAAATAATATTGTTTTGTTTATTCCTGCTTCATCCATTAAATGAATATGATCTTCGAGCGGGAATGTGACATGAGAGTGATTATCAATAACAAGTAATTTTTGATTAATATTATCCATTTTGTTTCCATTTAAATTGTTTGTTTACTTCTAAAGTCTATTGTGCTAATGATAGCAAGTATCAATAAAATTATTTTCTATTTAATGAATAAAATTTTATTTTTGATTTATCAAAAGTATTACATAACGTTTTAAAAAACAATACGTTACTTTTGAGTTTGCTATATAACCTAAAGGTTAGTAATATTGATTATTTAATACTTATGAATAAAATTTTAATAAAAAGAAAACCCTGTGATAATAAATGTCCTCTTCGTATTGTAATGCATCGATTTGGAGATAAATGGTCTATTCTCATTATTCAAATATTGAGCGAAGAAAATATATTACGTTTTGGAGAATTACTCAGTAGGATTGATGGGATTTCTCTCAAAGTTTTTTCGTCTACGTTAAAGATGCTAGAGAAAGATGGTTTTATTTCTCGTAAAGTATACCCTGAAGTTCCACCTAAAGTAGAATATAAACTAACCAAATTAGGACAAGGTATACTACCTTACATTGAAAAGATAAGTACTTGGGCAGAGAATAACATTAAGAGAAAGAAAGAATAATATTTTTCAAGTAATATTATTTTAAATATTGTTGAAAATAAACAAAATGATGTTCAATAGAAAAATGCCAATAATTGCTATTATGATTGCCCGTCTGGCTAATAAATGTTGCGGGAATATTCTTTTTATAGAGATAATCAATTAATTGAAAAGAACTTTGGTATAATATATCCTCAGTACCACAATCAAAAATAAATGTTTTTCTAAAGTCATACTTTTTGATGAGAGCTAACTATAATCAGCCCAATCAGTTTTATTTCCAATTGACCTTTCCAGATCATCGATCATTCTCGTACTGTTACAGAATTCTATGCTGACTTGCCTAAAAAGAGAAAAATTAATATCTATGATCCCACTTGTAGAACCCGCTGTATTAAAATCATGAGGATGAAGAATAAAATACCGTAAAGCCCCATATCCCCCCATACTCAGCCTAGTGATGAATACATTATTTTCATCAATACTAAATTCTTATATGTATTTTTGGTACAAGATCATTGAAGAAAAAACTTTCATATCTAAGATTTATATCATAAGGGATATCGATATAGTATGTGGTAAAACATTCAGGACAAACAAGAATCATATTGTATTTATCAGCAATACTTTAACAATCAATTGTTCTACTCCATTAAGTATAATTCTCCGAATATCCATGAAGTAAATACACTAAGAGATATTTCTGTTGCGCATTGTACCTTTATGCTTAAAGACTAATGCAATGATTTCATTGTTATAATGGGTTGATTTCAATGTTGTTTTATCTTGAGAAAAAACTGTTATACCCATACTTATTATCAAGGCTAATAAGATAATCCTTTTCAAAACATATACATATTTTAATTAAAGATGACAAAAGTATATACTATATACAATGCATCATTATTTGTATATTTACACCTAATTGTATGGTACTGACATTTTTGTAAGTAATGGGTAAGAGAAAGGAAACATCAACTAATTTCGAAAATAAGACTATTCTATCAGGAGAATGCAATCAAATTTATGCCTCAAGTTTGATTAGTGTTCAATGGACTCTCATAATCTGTTGTCAATTAGCTTATGGTAAAATGCGTTTTAGCGAATTAAAAAAGAGTATTCCAAATATTACAGAACGAATGCTAACTTTACAGTTACGTAAAATACAAGAAAATAGACTTGTTATACGAACTGCTTATGCCGAAGTACCACCCCGAGTAGAATATGAACTCACAGCTATAGGAAAAGAACTGATTCCAATTCTTGAACAGCTAGGAGAGCGGGGTGATAGGCATAAAAATGCATTGCTAGTAGATTTTAAAGAATAGTCAGTATAGAAAATAGGACTATTTATTATTTTTCCTTTTCATTGATCACTTCTTTTAAAGAGTTTGTACCATTAATGGAAGAAGGAAACCCTGCGTAAACTGTCATTAATAACATTATCTCTTTTATCTCTTCCACATTCAATCCAATATTTAGACCAGCCTTAATGTGAAATTTCAATTGCGGTTGAACATTTCCTAAGGTAGCTAAAGCCGAAATGGTAGCTATTTGACGATATCTTATATCCAGATTGTTACGTGAGAAGATATCACCATATCCATATTCAATTGTAAATTGGACTAATTCAGGAGATAAACTTTGATAGCTGTCTTTCAAAATTTGTTCCTGATCACCTTTCAACATTGCTAAATATTTAGAACCTAAAGTATATCTATCCATTGATTTATTAGTAGATGCAATTTTTCCTTCTTTATCAATGATCCCTTTAGCTTTTCTTTCATTTAATACCTCTTTTAAAGCATTCATTGCATTAATACATTTCGGAAAGCCACAGTAGACAGACATTTGCAAAATAACCTCTTTTACTTCATTGATAGAACTTCCAGTATTCAATGCTCCATTTAGATGAACTTTGAGTTGAGGGATAGCTCCTTGTGCAATTAAAGACGATATAGCAACAATTTCTTTTGATTTGTTATCTAAAGAACGTAGACTGTAAACTTCACCGAACGAATATTCGATAATAAATCTGCTGAGTTCTGGCGATATGTCTTTTAATCCATTAACTACTCGCTCACCTGCTTCTCCATCAATTTCTTTCAACTTATTCCAACCTTGGGTGTATTTATCTGAAACATTGTTTGGTTGTGAGTAAATAAATGTAATATTTATAAGAGTTAAAAATAAAAAAGTGTATATTTTCATATTTGATAGATTTTAATAAATGATAATAAAATTTTAACTTCTAGTTTATTTAGTTTAGAAACGTAAAAACAGATTTGACCTATAATTTTTCAGCTTTGCAAACAGCAAAACCATAATATTTCCAAATAATATCAATATCCTTAAACCCTGCATTTTTTTCCATATCTAGATGCCCCATCAAAGAAATTGGTCTGTCTTCAGCATAATAGTTTAGTAACCACTTCTCATTTATCTCTTTCATCTCAACAGATCTATTCATATATTCAACCCATTTTTCAATAAATGTATCTTGTAGTTTATTTCTAAAAAAGATATAGTTCATACGAATTTTGTAAAATTATATATGCTTTATTTTTTTATTTAGTGATAAAAATTATATTGAGTTAATACTTCGGCTGTCATGCTCTTTAAAAAAATACAGCCTTGGATAATTAACTTATTTTCAAAACAACATTAATTTAATTGACTAACACAAAATTAGTTTAAGTATTTATATTTGTTGTAGGACTTTTATTTGTGTTTTCGGTACTTTTTCAAAAAATCATAAGGAGATAAGGATGTTCGTTTTCTAAAAATACGAGAGAAGTAGGAACTGTCTTTAAAACCGAGAGAAAAGGCTATCTCGTTTATATTATTTGAAGTATATATTAATAAACGTTTTGCTTCTATAACTTTAAGATCTAATATATATTGCTTTACTGATACTCCTGTATGAGCTTTACAAATGTCATTCAAGTTTTTTACTGAAACTCCTATTTTGTCAGCGTACTCTTCGATTTTAGTACGGTGAAAATCTTCAAAAATAGTCTGCTTTAGTTTACTAATAGTTTTATCAACATCCGGTTTTACGACTTGATTTTCTTTGGATATCCTTTGTAAAATAGAGTATAAATATAAAATTCCTGCCTTAATATTTCCATTAGTCAAACTATCATTACATTTTGTCTCTGTCAATAGATGAATGAATATGTTTTCGATAGATGATTTGTTATCAGCAATATCTAAGCAAGATGCAATTTCATTTAAGTTTAGTTCTAAGGCCAAAGTCGAATCACAGATTAATACATAACCTTCACTATTTTGTGAATAATCCCAATTATGGATTTGTTTCGGACTGACTAAAAACATTCGATTAGGGATTATTTCATATTCTTGCATATCTATCACATAGAATCCACTCCCTTGAGTAAACCATACTAAGGAATAGAAGTCGTGACGATGAGGCCATTCTACATCAGCATCTTCGGTGTCTTCAAATGTTCCTACGAAATATGGAATATGTTGAGAGGGTAAACTTAGTATATCAGAGACAGAGTATTCTTTCAGCATATTCCAAATTTAATAAAAAACTGCTAATTTGATAATTGAATATTATTTATTCATATTTCATCCAATATCCAATCCTCTTTTTACGTCTATTCTCTTTTTGACTAGACAATTCAGTAAAAGCCTGATAATTCTGATTTAATGTCATATGAGTTTCAATCATAAAGATCTTTAATTTCTGATTAAGTTCAGAATATTCCCTAACATATTGGCAAGCTTGACCGAGGTGATAAACGTGTGTGAGATGCAATATGTTGATAATCTATTTTTTAAATTACATGTCGTTGCTACCTGTTTCAAGTATGCATTCATCTCATTGAGAAGTTTGACAGTAATATGCTTACCGTCTAGCTCGAATTCTCGATACATCATAGTGATTTTTATTTTTGTAGAATTAATCTTGTTGTTCAATTCAATTACAAAGTTTATTTTTCATAACAAAGCATTTTCAATAAGTAGAAAGATTACAAAAAATATAATTTTATTGCACAGCTATTCCAATTTTCGAACAATAAATAATATCTGGATAGTTTAGTACCTCTTACTACCTAAAGTATTAAAAAAGTGTTCATCCTATAAAGTAGCATATAGCTTTATTTTACCATACATAACCACCAGATTACTAATTTTAATATATCAAGAGCATATATCTGCTCAAAATGAAATCTTACTTTATTACGGAAACTTTAATTATAAGATAAAATCAATCCTTACATTTGTGTTAGGGTAAAAAATAAGGCTTACTAACACAAAAAATAAATACTTCAATTTCTTACCAATAAAGGAATTAGGTTGTAATGTGACAAAAATCATATACTTGTTTCACTTCATTTACGGAAATCCTTAAATACAGGATAAACTAAATATTTATTTTGGTAATATTATTTTTATTAGTTAAAACCTTGCTTAATCCTTTTTATGAATTCAGAAATCAATCGGTCTTTTTCATGGAGTGAACCCAAGAAAGAATCTACTTCCATAGCTACCTACAGTTCCTTAGCAGATGGAAAGAGTCATATTATCGGAGCTTTTGTTAAAATAGATGGAAAAGAGGTCTTTACAGGTGGTGGGTCTTTCAGCATAAAACTAATCCAGAAAACCCTTGACCATTCAACCCTTACCATTCATTGCAGAGCAGATGAATTTGATTCAAATTCAGGTATTCCTATGTCAGAAACCAAATATCTGGGAGGGAAAAAAATATATATTGAATTCAAGCAGTTCAACCAAACTACTTTTTATTTTAATGGACTCATTACAGAGATAAAAAGAAGAAAACAAGGACAGGATTCATTTTTGACTATTCGGGGTATATCACCAGATGCCTTGCTGGAAGATGGAGCTATGTGTCAGAGCTTTGAGAACAAAACCCTTGATGAGATAGTACAATCCCTTTCTTTAGGCTTACCCTCAGACCTTTTGACTATAAAAACCAAGCCCAAATATAAAGATAGGATTTCTTACACCACACAATACCAACAAACCCGATATGAGTATATACAGATGCTTTCCAAAAGATATGGAGAATGGCTCTATTGGAACGGAGAAACACTGGTATTCGGAGGATATGGAGGGAAAACAGTAGAATTATTGGATTCAGAAGATATGGAAGATTATGAAATCCACACTAAATTAATTCCTCAAAATTTCTCTTATCAGGCATATCACAGTAGTCAGGGAGAAGTTATTCAGTCAGGTTCTGATAGTTTACAGAAACAAAATATTAACAATCATTTCCAGCAACAACTCATAGAAACTTCTAAAGATATTTATCTTAACCAGCCTGAAAGCTATTACAATCATTCCTTACTGGAAACAGGAAACAAGGAGCTGTCAGAACTGGTAAAAAGACAGAAGCGGTTCAGGGAGAATGTACTTTTTATAGAAGCTAAGACTTTTAATCCCAATATTAATATTGCAGACGTTATCAAAATAAAGGAGTATAATTTCCAAAGTGAAGTATTTAAAAATAAAATTATTCCTATGGAAAGTTATTTGGTTACTGAACTGGAGCATTATTTTGAAACAGGAGAAGGCTACTATAATACTTTAAAAGCCATTCCTCATGAGCAGTTTATTCCACCCTATTACGATGATAAAGCCTATCCCAAAGCAGAAAAGCAAAGGGCAGAAGTTACAGAAGTAGATGACTCTTTAGGTTTAGGAAGAATAAGAGTCCAATTCCCATGGCAGAAAGCCACTAACCAACAAACTCCATGGATTAGGATGTTACAGCCCCACTCAGGAGCAGACAAAGGATTTAACTGGAAACCTGAAATTGGAGATGAAGTGATGGTAGATTTTGAATCCAACAGTATGGATAAGCCTTTTGTGGAAGGATGTATCTATAATGGAAAACAAAAAAGCGGATATGACAAAAAAGGCAATAACCTGAAAGTCATTAAAACCAGAAGTGGACATATAATCATGTTGGATGATACAGAGGATAAACTTAGTATTACCATTACAGATAAGGCTGGAAATATGATTTACTTTGATACAATGGACAAAAGTATCAGGATTGAAGCCCCTGAAACCATTGAGATTATAGCAAAGAACCTGAAAATGCTGATAGAAGAAAAAATAGAAATCCGAGCAACAGATATAATCACCACAGCTAAAAATGAAATAACACAAAACAGCATAGGGAAAACCCAGATACACAGCAGTTCCAATATGGAAATATCCGCAGATAAAATCGCAGATATATACGGAAAACAGAAACTAATCACCTATACCAAAGGAAATGCAGAAATGGGAGCATTAGGACGAACCCATGTACATGGTACAAATGCTCTGTTTACAGCCAAGAACCAACTGGACTATAAAGCCCCACAGATGGGAAGACTGGCACAAAGCGGAGAGTTTTTATATGGAAAAGAAAAAGAGATTACAGATATAATAGTAATGGATGAAAATTTTGAGAAAGAACTCAATGAAAGTTATTTTGATGAGGAGGTTAATTTACTGGTTCATACCAGAAACTATGAAGAAGGAGAAGAAGTTACTATTATGATAGAACAGGAGGATTCAGAAGAAGAATATACCCTGACAGGAACGGTAGATAAAGAAGGAATAGCAAGGATAAAAAAAATACTATTTGAAAAAAATGAAATTCAACAAGATATTCCAGAACAAGCAGATGCAGAAGATGAAAATAAAGTTTATAAAACCTATAAAGGAAAAGATTACACCAAAATAGAATGGGATGAATTTGAAGAAAAACAATGGGAGTATCACCAATATAAAAAAAAGAGTAAAGGTTTTTTTGACTTTTAATAAAAAACGTTATCAAAAATAAGATTAACTTTATAAGACAGATTTGTTATGCCAGAACCGGAAAACGAAAAATGTATAAGATTGAAAATAGATTGTCCTCCTAAGAAAGATGGAGGGTTAAAAGAAGCAGAAGACAGGCAAAGAGAAAAACAGGATATGATGAACAGAAAATATCCTAAACAGAAGATAATCATTAAGGGTGGAAAGATAAAAAAAGAGCATAATATAAAAGATAAAATAAAATGTGTTACCTACCATATTTACTGGAACTCTGAAACAGAAGGGAAGATAGAAAAACATATTCCTAAGCAAATTACAGAAGGGTTTGAGAATAAATATCAATACATTTACCATGATAAAGAAGGTAAGGAACATGAAATTTGTACTGTGAATTGGATGGAGATAATTGGTAGAGAAAAAGGAGTTAGAGTATCTGGTGTTCCTAAAGGATATATAAAAACTTATAAATATCCTACTTCAGGAGGTGGTGATGCAAGAAATGGCTATGAATATGAAAATGGAGACATTTATGTAGATGGTGTTGGAGGGTATGGAAATAGGAAGTACCCTAAACAAAATGGAAAAGTGAAAATAGTAAGAATGAAGGATTCGCTAAGTTATGCAAAAGGAGATGTAAAGATTTATTATACTTTTCATGGTTCAGACAGGAGATATTGTAGCCCTGAATGTTATGCGGGATTTATAGGAGCTTTAGGGGAATTAAACAGAACAGATATACAATCTACAGGAATGTGTTTTGGAGATGGAACCAGTTATCCAAGCGTAAGCCATAATAATGGACGAAGTGTAGATACGAGGTATTTATCAAATTTTAATGATGAAAAGAAAAAAGTATTAGCATTTAAAAAATTCTTTTTTACTGATATTATTACAGGAACAGGAGGATGGTATAAAAATCTTCCTTCTCATAAACATATGGGAGACCATAATGATCATTTACATGCAGGAGTAATTGATAATAAAAAAGTGAAAACTATAGAAGAAGTGAAATGAAAAAAATATTTTATTATATAGTATTTATTTATCTTTTGATAATTATATCCTCTATTTCTTGCTGTATAAAAAAAGATTCATTTAATCCTAAAAAACAGACTATACTATTTAGCCCAAGCTTAAATGATACAATAAAACAGCTTGTGTTGTATAATTACCCAAAAAAATGGAGCTTTTATTTAGATGAAACTCCTGCATATAATTCAGTAAAAGATTCTCTGACAGATGAAGTTTTTATGAATTTGTTATCTATAGGCTCATACTCTACATTGAATCAGAGCTTTAATATATTATCAGATTCTATGATTAAAGATACAATAAAAAAAACTATATTGTATGATTACCCAAAAATTAGTTTATATGTTGATGAAGTTATTAATGATTCATTAAAAGCTTCTTCATTTGCACATGAAATGAAAAAAATTATGTGGAATGAAGAAAATATTCATACAATAACTTTTGGTTCAAAACTGAAAAACTTTAATGATTCAGAATTAAATAAAATCTTTTATAAAGAATTACCAAAATTTCATATGTCATTTAATTGGAAATGGGATGTTCCATATTTTATTGGAGTTTTATATGAAAAAGAAGATTATATTTTGAACATTTATAGAAATGGATATTCTTATGAAAAATGTTATAAACGGGATAAATATTTGTGTGATTTTTATGTTGTAAATTATATATTACTGGAAGTAGTAAATAAAAAAACAAAAGAGAAAAAATATTTTATTTCAAACATTGATACTAATTGTAAATATCAATCATTTAATAGAATATATTATTTAGATATTCTCAAAGATAGCTTAACTATAATTGATTTTTATTGGGATGAAATAGATAGATATTTTTTAGAAAGAAAAGAATATAATTTAAATTAACAATATTTTATGTCTCAACCAGTAATAGAAGGGAGCAAACTACAATGTGATAAAGGAACTTTGCAAACTCCCATACAAGTAACCAGTCAGAACTTTTCCAGAATCGGAGAAAAACTATCTGCTACAGAACAAGAAAAACAAGCAAATACTAATATAATACCTTTTGGAAAATGTAAGCTCAAACCGACATCAGGAGGATATTTACCTTGTACACCTTCTTTGATTAAATGGGAACAAACCTCACCTTTTACTATTGAAGGAAAGAGAGAACTAACTACAGATTCTTATTGTATGTGTTCTACAGGTGGAAAAATAACACCTTTGGTTGATGGTAATAGTAGTTTTGAGAGTATTGGATAATGGAAGAGAAAAAAGATAATTATCAATTACAAGAAGAAAATACTATATCTAAAGTAATTTTAGAAGAAAATCGAATTAAAAAAAGGAAAAAGATAATAGAATAATTTTATCCATATTTATTTTAGTAACATTTGTAACTAGATTACTGTTTTTTTTAATGATTTCTTTTTATTGGTATACTATCACTTTAGAAATCATAATTATTGTATTCTTATTTATAAATGGGATGAATTTGAAGAAAAACAATGGGAGTATCACCAATATAAAAAAAAGAGTAAAGGTTTTTTTGACTTTTTTTAATTAAAATTTTAAAATAATAGTAACTTAGATAAAATACAAGCTATGCCAGAACCAGAGGGGAAAGAAGCCCCTAATAAAAAAGGGAAAGAAAAGAAGAAAGTAGTAATAAAAAAAATAACTCCTTTATCTGTTCAACAGAAAAAAGATACTTTTCAGAGGTTTGAGGATGGTGTCAATCAACTGAACCAAGTATTTAGAAGGGAATTAAAAATTACAGCCTATGGCAAGGATAAAAGTAAAAAGCAGGTGAAAATTGTTCCAATTAAAAAAGAAGAAGAAGGATGCTTTTGTGGGAATCATTATTTTAATGGAGATTGGTTAAAAGGAAATAATGTTGTTTATGAAAAAACTGGCAGTAAGGATTCAACCTTCTAAAAAGAAAATGGCCAAAGAAATAAAAGCTATTATTCTGCATAGAACTGCTGGTTGGGATATTTCTGGTGCAATAGGACATTCAAAAGGAACGCATTTTTATATAGAAAAACCTTTTAGAGATAGAAATAATATTGATGGAGAAATATATCAACCTTTTAGTTTGGATGTAGCTACTTCCCATATAACAAATGAAACAGCAAGGATAGCTAAAAAAGGAGAATTACTAACTGAAAACACTATAGGTATTGAGGTCTGTGGAATGGGTTATACAAAAGGGAATGATGGTAATTATTATCATATTTCTTCTGAAAAAAACAATTTAGCTTCAGAAAATGACAGACAACCCTTAACCAGAGGTTTTAAAGATCCTGACCATGGTATAGTTTATTGGGATCAGCTCACAAAAGCTCAAACAAAATCAACAGCTTGTTTAGTAAAACTTTTAATGGAAAAATATAATCTAACTTTGAATGATATATATGTACACGAAGAAATTCAAAGTAAAACAGCAGGAGAAGGAACAGCAGTAAAAGAAGCCATATGGTCTTATTTAACAGGAGAAAAACAATTTTAAAAATGAGAGTATTTCTGATATCAATCTTTTTATTATTGACTAATATATCATATAGTCAAAAAATAGAAAAACAAAAAGAGTTTGAAAAAATAGTTTATCAAGTAATTAATTGTTATAATAAAAAAGATTATAAAAGTATTGATAAACTTATTAATAAAGATATAGGTGTTTTTGTTATATATAGCTTAGGCTCAAATCCAAGAATCAAAACAGTCAATCAATTTGATGAGAATGAAAAGAAAATTAAAGTATTAGCAATGACTGATTTACGGGAAAATTTGTTATCAGAGAATTTCAAAATAAAGTATGAATCTTATCCAACTTTTGAAGAAGGTTGTGAAATTCCATCTAAAACAGGTCTTTTTGTAAATCCTAAAGAAAATGATATTCTTGTATTAAAAGAAGCTATTGATTATTACAAATGGGAAGAAAATAATTATGGATTCGAAAAAAATAAAAAATGGGATGAATATTTAACTACAGTTAATAAAATAGCTCCTAATACATTAAAAATTATTTATGCAGGTAATTATAAAGATAATCCTGATTCTGAATATAAGAAAATATTTATATTTTACTTAACCTTCATTAGTAATAAATGGTATTTAACTATTTTAGATTATTATACGATTGATTGTAGTGTTTAATATTAATTAAAGTTTTATGAGCCATCCAGTAATAGAAGGGAGCAAACTACAATGTGATAAAGGAACTTTGCAAACTCCCATACAAGTAACCAGTCAGAACTTTTCCAGAATCGGAGAAAAACTATCTGCTACAGAACAAGAAAAACAAGCAAATACTAATATAATACCTTTTGGAAAATGTAAGCTCAAACCGACATCAGGAGGATATTTACCTTGTACACCTTCTTTGATTAAATGGGAACAAACCTCACCTTTTACTATTGAAGGAAAGAGAGAACTAACTACAGATTCTTATTGTATGTGTTCTACAGGTGGAAAAATAACACCTTTGGTTGATGGTAATAGTAGTTTTGAGAGTATTGGATAATGGAAGAGAAAAAAGATAATTATCAATTACAAGAAGAAAATACTATATCTAAAGTAATTTTAGAAGAAAATCGAATTAAAAAAAGGAAAAAGATAATAGAATAATTTTATCCATATTTATTTTAGTAACATTTGTAACTAGATTACTGTTTTTTTTAATGATTTCTTTTTATTGGTATACTATCACTTTAGAAATCATAATTATTGTATTCTTATTTATAAATGGGATGAATTTGAAGAAAAACAATGGGAGTATCACCAATATAAAAAAAAGAGTAAAGGTTTTTTTGACTTTTAATAAAAAACGTTATCAAAAATAAGATTAACTTTATAAGACAGATTTGTTATGCCAGAACCGGAAAACGAAAAATGTATAAGATTGAAAATAGATTGTCCTCCTAAGAAAGATGGAGGGTTAAAAGAAGCAGAAGACAGGCAAAGAGAAAAACAGGATATGATGAACAGAAAATATCCTAAACAGAAGATAATCATTAAGGGTGGAAAGATAAAAAAAGAGCATAATATAAAAGATAAAATAAAATGTGTTACCTACCATATTTACTGGAACTCTGAAACAGAAGGGAAGATAGAAAAACATATTCCTAAGCAAATTACAGAAGGGTTTGAGAATAAATATCAATACATTTACCATGATAAAGAAGGTAAGGAACATGAAATTTGTACCGTGGATTGGCATAAGACTAAAGAAAAAAATATTGGAAAAAAATATGAAGCTAAACCTACGCATAAAAAGATTATTTCTGATAAAAATGTAGTGGAGGGTCAAACAAGAAAAAGGGTTTTATATGAGAATGGTGATATTGCTGAATATGGTTCAAATAATGGAAAAACATTCTGGGTATTATATACAGCTAATTCGAGTGAAATTGAACTTGTTAAAATGCCTGATGAATTAAATTATTCTAATAGTATAAATGTAAAATATGATTTTTCAAATACGCAGAGAAGATATACAAGCCCAGGTTCATTGGCTGGATTTATAGGAGCATTAGCAGAAAATAATTTAAAATTAACTACAACAGGTAGTTGTTTTGTATCTGCTTCTTGTTTCCCAAGCCAAGAGCATGTTAATGGGAAAAGTATAGACACCCTTTATTTAGATAATATAAATGAACAAAAATTTATTGATGCTATGCATAAATTTAATTTTAATAAACAAATAACAGGGAAAGATAAAAAAAGATTTAATAATGCTACACCAGAACAAAGAGGGACACTTCATAACAGTCATTTACATTCAGGGTTTAATGAATCCTCTATAAAGGAAGTAAAAAAATAAAATAAATGAAAAATTTAATTTATATATCATTTATCATAGTTTTCACAACATTCTCTTGTTGTAATAATAAAGTAGGAAGTAATCAATCAAATGACAAGGGTAATTTTACAAATGATAGTTTAAATGGCGAAAAATTGTTATCAAATAAAGAGTTTATATTATCAATAAACAAGACATGTGGTGTTAATTCTGATTCATGTGTGATTGATAAAATAACAAAAAATTATTATAATCAATTTAATAACCTAAAAGAGGGAGAAATAACTATTTCACAAATGGAGAATGGTATAGAGTTAAAATTGAATAAGAGAAAAACAAATCAAGATAAATATTCTATAAAAATAATATTTGTTTCTTATAAAAATAATAAAAAAGTAGATTCTTTAGTGTGTTATGAATCTAACAATAATCCAAACAATTTTGTAGCTACAGAAAGATTATATTATTTGAATAATAATTATTTGTGGACGTCAGATTTTATCTATGATGAAACAATAATTACAGCAGAAAATTGGAAGAAATATAAAATTAATCATCAGACAGGAAAATTCAAATTAATAGAAGAACTCAGATAAATTTCTATATTATAAATCTTAATGAGCCATCCAGTAATAGAAGGGAGCAAACTACAATGTGATAAAGGAACTTTGCAAACTCCCATACAAGTAACCAGTCAGAACTTTTCCAGAATCGGAGAAAAACTATCTGCTACAGAACAAGAAAAACAAGCAAATACTAATATAATACCTTTTGGAAAATGTAAGCTCAAACCGACATCAGGAGGATATTTACCTTGTACACCTTCTTTGATTAAATGGGAACAAACCTCACCTTTTACTATTGAAGGAAAGAGAGAACTAACTACAGATTCTTATTGTATGTGTTCTACAGGTGGAAAAATAACACCTTTGGTTGATGGTAATAGTAGTTTTGAGAGTATTGGATAATGGAAGAGAAAAAAGATAATTATCAATTACAAGAAGAAAATACTATATCTAAAGTAATTTTAGAAGAAAATCGAATTAAAAAAAGGAAAAAGATAATAGAATAATTTTATCCATATTTATTTTAGTAACATTTGTAACTAGATTACTGTTTTTTTAAATGATTTCTTTTTATTGGTATACCTATCACTTTAGAAATCATAATTATTGTATTCTTATTTATATTAAGAACATCAAAATATTAAAGATATAAATTTTATTAAAAATAAAGTTAAAAATTACAATCCTAAAATAACTACACTATCATTTATTCAGGGTATTGATTGGGATGATGATTACCTAAGGGAATTTTGGTTTGGAAAAAATTGAAAAAGAATTTGCTAATATTCCTATTGACATAATTAAAATTCATTTGAAATTATTAAAATATAAATTATCAGATAAACCTGTGCTAAACTATACTGAATTATTGGCTGTAATTGGGATGGTATTAACTACTACATTTGCTATAACTAAAGATTTAAGAAAACAAGATTATTTAATTATTAATACATTCATTTTATTAATTGCATTTTCGTTTTTTCTACTTATTAGAAACTTGAGAAAAGACAAATACGATGAAAATTTAAATCATTATAAAGAAACTGTCAGATGGTGTCAATTTTATGAATATATACTACATAAAAGAGGAACAAAAGAACAGCCTATAGAAACTAAAAAAGTTGAATCAACTCATTTAATCTGTAAAATACTCAATAAAATAATAGGTTAATTATTTATAATAGCAAAGATTTAATCTAACAGTTATAAATTCTCTATATTTATCAGATTACTGTTTATATTAAAGATTTCCTCGGTATTCTTTACCTAAAGTTAGAGTTATTAGATAAGATTAAAAATATATCAGGATGAAAATTTATATTATCAACATTTTTGAATGCTCTATAATAATTCATACTTTTATCTTTGTAAGATGAAAAAGGTATGTTAGGAATATGTAGAATATGTAAAAAAGAAAAAAAAATTAAGTTTTGAACATATTCCTCCAAGATCTGGATTTAACAAAAATACAAGATATAGATAAATTCCATTTAAGGATTTTGCTGTAAATGCTAAAGATTATTTATGTGAAGACTGTAATAATTTTTTAGGTTTAAAATATGTTAATGATTATACAAACCTTGCAAATATATGTTTGAGCGTTATCAATCAAAGCCTTAAAGGAACCAAATTTTATGAATTTACTATAAAATATATTAATTTATTAAATTATATCAAACAAATAATATTAATATTTATATGTAGTAATGAGACTTATTTTACAGATGCTTATGAAGGGCTAATAGATTTTGTATTAGATGAAAATTCATAAAATCTCACTGAGAGATATAAAATTTATATGTATTTAATGAACGAAGGACAAGTTAGAAATGGATGTTTTTCAGTTACAAATAAACATGGAGTAATTTGTGAATCTTCTTACCCTCCTTTTGGTTTTGTTTTAAACATTGATAATTCTAACCCAATTTTAGAATTATCTAATGTAACAAATATGAAATATTATTATGAAAAATCAAATAAATAACTCTAAATTAAATAAATATCCTACATATTCCCCATTTCCTTTAGACTTTAGGGTAAAAGGAGATTGGGATAATAATATTTTTAAGCAATAAATTTAGAAAATAATTAACAATAAATGGTTAATTACTTCTTAATAAATTTAAATTGAACATATTCATATATTATCTAATTTTATCTCTTTAAAATTATAAGAAAATAAAAAATGAAATCTAAGTTTATATATATTGGAAAAATAACAATTCAATCTTTACGAAATTATATTCTTGATAATGGAGTCACAGAAAATGATACGATATTGCTAAATACAAATAATTTTGATGATATAGTCTTAGAGTATAGAAGGGAATATAATGAAAGTTTAATTGTACCATATTTTATTGTTACAGTTTTAATTGCGGAAGATGCTAAAAATGAAGTTCCTCTAAATAGAATAATTGTATTAAAAGATGATGATGAACATATCAGAAGTGTTGATAGTTCTCTCAAATATACTTTATGTGATGGAAAATATGCTTATAGATGTGATTTATGTGGAGATGTTTTAGATGAAAGAGGAAATATTTTGTGGGATAAATAAAGAAAAAGAATTATTGCGTATATTGAAAATAAGTTAGGGGAATAGTCGGGAATTGTTGTAAAGATGAATTATATAAATAAATTTGATCATTTATGAAAAGAATAGATTCAGAATCAATTTTTCAGCTTGTGAATAAAAAGGATTGGACTAAAATTATTGAAATTTTTAAGGATAATGATAATTACAATTTTATTATAAATGAGCCTGTTTTAAAACCATTAATTGATAAGTATTTTATAGATGAATTATTAACGACTAATGACCCGGCATATAAACACTGTCTTACAAATTTTTACGTACTTCATGAAAGCCCCAAATACGTATTTAAACTAAATGAAAATAATTATAGAAAATTAATTGTAAAAATTGTAGAAGTTGAGAAAGATTTAGCTACGGCATATAATTATGCTACTATATTTAAAGATGAGCCTATTTGTAAAAAGATTATAGAGCAGTACCAAAGAGAACTGCCAAAAATTGTACAGCACTCGCAAGAGTCAAAATTATATGTGACAGAAAATAAAAATGTTAGTAGTGTTAATGCTTCAATAAGTTTATTTAAATCTAACCAAGAATATAGTTTCTACAAAGCTATCAGAGAAATTTACCCAACATATTTCGTAATTCCTAATGTATCTTTAAATGCTATTATAAATTTTGATATGATTAGTAATAAATTATCTTCAGAAGAAAAAAAATATTTCTTTGGAGCACTTATTGACTGTGTTGTTATTGATACAGAGAATAATTATAAGCCCATTAAATTTATAGAGTTAGATAGTCATTATCATGATAAAGAGAAACAAATTAAAAATGATAAAATGAAAGATAATATTCTTGCTGTAGCTGGACTAAAACTTATAAGAATAAGACCAATTAAGAAAAACAGTAATGAAAATGATTTTATTACACTTATTAGAGAAACTATTTCAATAGATGTAGACTAATATAGTTTAACTTAATTAGATATTTTTCAATAATTCTTCTAATGTCATATTAAAATACTTACTTAATTTAACAAGAGTTGTATAGGAGACATCTATTCTTCCAGTATTCTTGTATGAATATAGGCTATTTCCTGATTAGCACCTTTTTCTATTCTTATTTTTTTACTCTATTAGCTAATTTCAATAATTCGTCTTTATTATTTATTTTCATGACCAAAAGGTCATTACATAAATATTTTCATACAATGACTATTCGGTCATTATTTTATATAATTATTTTAATTAAAATAAAATATATAAATCATGAAAAAATTAAATCTACTCTTATTAGGTCTTTTCCTTGTTCTTTCATTAACCAACTGTTCGAACGATGATAATTATGATTCAGAACAACCCACTACCTCAATAGAACAAAACAAACTTATTGGTATCCGGTATTCAGTAGAATAAGCAATTGATAAAATGATTTTAAATTTCACCTCATCAGGTAGAGTAATCTTTACCAACCATAAATTTGGTAATAATGGTGAAGATATTCAAGAAACAGGTAAATGGAGTTTGTCTGGAAATGCTCTTAAAATTATTTGGGATCAAACAGAAGAAGGGTTACTAAAATTGGCAGAAATATTTGGAATATAATAGATGTTATTTGGACTTTGTTACTCGTTGGAAATATATTTTTATCAAAACAAAAATAGTAAGTGTATCACGGATTTACGAATGATATTTTGTTAGATGATAAATGTGTCAGAAACTAAAGGAAATATCTAAAATAGCTGTGCATGTCGTTGAGTATTCTTGTAAAATATATTTAATCCATACTTCATAAGCCCGATCAAATAAATTATCTAAATTTGATACATAAAAGTCTATATATAAAGTTACTACGTTGTTCCAAAAAAGAAATTCAATTTCTTTTTTATAGGTGACTCTTTCACTTTTATCTAAAAATTTTCAACTTTTTTATTTAATTACTCTCATCAGGTTATTACTATAATCAATTGTTGGTCTGTATGGTATTTAAGTGTGTTTGTGTACAAAATAATTACGCAAAAGAAAAACATGTTTTATTGAGCTCTTAATTAGTATAAGGTTCGAAGATGTATTTTATTTATAAAATCCTAAAAAATAAATGTCATATGGTTTATATAGCGATAAAAATATCTATATATTTATTTGATTTATAGGTATTTAGTTTTTTTTATAAATAATTACCGTATAATCGAGCAAGAGTTATGCAGGTTTGATAAAATAAAAAAGCAACTAACTGATTGATAGTTAATTGCTTTTTTTGGTACGGATGAAGGGAATCGAACCCCCACGCCTCACGGCACTAGATCCTAAGTCTAGCGTGTCTACCAGTTCCACCACATCCGCATACTGGTTTTGGACTGCAAATATACATTTATTTTGTAAAATGTAAAATAATATTTTAATAATTTTTAAGAGTGGAAAACCATAGTATTTTAATGACCCTCTAATTAATATGTAAATAGTGAAATTAAAAAATAAAAAGTTTTTAAATATCGATAAAAAATTTAAAACATAATAATATAAATCATAGGTAAAACTAAAATAAAAAGTTCAAACTACCTCATTCATTTAGGATATTACAAGCTGTGAAATTAATTTAATGTATCACATAAAATATTAGAGGGCGTTAACAAAAGTTAAACCCTTGTGAAATATGATTTCTGTCAGTTATGCTATGAAAAAGAAAAATATCAAATTTAGCTTAATATGGGGTAAATAAAGGCATTGTGAATTTTTATTTTAGCTGTAATGCAGTAATTTACTGTTATTTATAATGATTCCAGATTGGTTGATGTGGGGCAAAAACTCCGATTTTAACTTTTTAAGTAAATTTCAATATTGTATATTTGCAGCCTAACATTAAACTAAAAATGACTAAAAACGGTGTAAGCCCTGATAAAGAGATAGTTTTTAGCACTGAATCCTTAAATAAAGTACAAGAAATAGTCGCAAGATATCCGGAAGGTAAGCAGAAATCTGCTTTAATTCCTATATTGCACTTGGCTCAAAAAGAATTTGGAGGATGGCTAGATGTCCCTGTTATGGATTATGTGGCTTCTTTATTAAATATTTCACCAATTGAAGTGTATGAAGTAGCTACTTTTTATACAATGTTTAATATGCAGCCTGTAGGAAAGTATGTATTAGAGGTATGTAGAACTGGGCCATGTATGTTAAATGGAAGTGATCAAATCATAGAACATATCAAAGAAAAATTGCAAATAAAAGAAGGAGAAACTACTGCAGATGGTATGTTTACATTAAAACCTGCAGAATGCTTAGGGGCCTGTGGGTATGCGCCTATGATGCAAATTGGTAAATTTTATCACGAACATCTGACCAAAGAAAAAGTGAATGAAATCATTGATCTTTGTAGAGCAGGAAATATTGCAATTGATTAAATAATAATTTAGAAGCATATATAATAATATAATGAGTAAAAAATTATTGCTTAAAAATATTGATGTAGAAGGAATAAAGACTTTTGAAGTTTTTAGAAAGCATGGAGGATATACCGCCGCAGAAAAAGCCCTTACAATGACTCCGGATGAAATCTTGGAAGAGGTAAAAACCAGTGGTCTTAGAGGGCGAGGAGGAGCCGGATTCCCAACTGGGATGAAATGGAGCTTTTTAGCTAAACCGGAAGGAGTTCCACGTTATTTAGTGGTTAATGCTGATGAATCAGAACCAGGTACATTTAAAGACCGTTTCCTAATGGAATATATACCCCATCAGCTCATAGAGGGAATTCTTATTTCTTCTTTCTGTTTAGGAGCGAATGTTTCTTATATCTATATACGAGGAGAATATTCCTGGATACCCGACATATTAGAAAAGGCGATACAAGAAGCGAAAGCAAATGGTTTTTTAGGGAAAAATATTAAAAATACAGGATATGACCTTGAAATATATGTACAACGAGGTGCTGGAGCTTATGTATGTGGAGAAGAAACCGCCTTATTAGAATCATTAGAAGGAAAAAGAGGAAATCCAAGATTAAAACCTCCGTTCCCCGCTGTGAAAGGGTTATACCAATGCCCAACTGTAGTAAATAATGTAGAAACCATAGCTACAGTGCCGGCAATCATTTCTATAACCGGCGCAGAATATGCAAAAATGGGGGTAGGAAGATCAACAGGAACCAAATTAATTTCAGCATGTGGAAATCTGAATAAACCGGGAGTCTATGAAGTTGACTTTAATTTAAGTATAGAAGAATTTATTTACAGCGAAGAATATTGTGGAGGAATACCTAATGGGAAAAAATTAAAAGCCTGTATTCCCGGCGGGTCATCCGTACCTATTTTACCGGCAAAGCTGTTATTAAAAACAGCCAATGGAGAAACCCGTTTGATGAATTACGAAAGTATGGCTGATGGTGGGTTTGTTACAGGGACAGCTTTAGGCTCAGGAGGGTTTATAGTATTAGACGAGGATCAGTGTATTGTACGTCATACTATGACTTTAGCACGTTTTTATAACCATGAAAGTTGTGGCCAATGCACCCCTTGTCGTGAAGGTACTGGATGGATGTATAGAATATTAAGAAAAATAGAAGAAGGTAGAGGAGCGTATGAGGATATCGATTTATTGTGGAGCATACAAAATAAGATAGACGGAAATACAATATGTCCTTTAGGAGATGCAGCATCCTGGCCTGTTGCAGCAGCTATAAGACATTTTAGAGATGAGTTCGAATGGCATATTAATAATCCTGAATGTTTAACTAAAAATTATGGTATAGCTGAATATGCAACTATTTAACAAAAGTAATTTATTGTTTTTATTAGCAATATTTACAATGGGTACAGTCGATGCCCAAGAAAACAAAAGAAAAGCCCACAGAAAAGGTGAAGTATATGCCTACTGGGGTTGGAACCGAGCTTATTATGGAAGATCATCTGTCCATTTTACAGGAAATGATTACAATTTTACCCTACACGGCGTTAAAGGTGACGATAAACCGATCGGATGGAATTTTCATGATTTTTTAGATCCAACAAGAGTAACAATACCACAAGTAAACTATAGAATCGGTTATTTCTTTAAAGATAACTGGGCGGTTTCTTTAGGTATGGATCATATGAAATATGTTGTTAGACCGGGACAATGGGTAAAATCTACTGGAACGATAAATACTCCAGGATTTGAAAATGCAATTGTAGATGGAGAATACATTTATTTAGACGATAATTTTTTACATCTAGAGCATACTGACGGTCTAAATTACCTAAATGCAGAGTTAGAATATTATCATAATTTCATAACATCTGGCTTCTTTAAATTGAATAGTATTGCAGGAGGAGGTTTAGGGGTCGTGATACCAAAAACCAATGCCACAATAATGAATAATGAAAGACATGATAAATTTCATTTGGCAGGATGGGGCTTAGACGCAAAAGTAGGAGCAGAATTACTTTTTTGGAAGCTATTTTTCTTACGAACTGAATTAAAAGAAGGGGTAATATCAATGCCGGATATTAGAACAACTTCAAACAGTTCAGATAAAGCTTCCCAAACAATTTTGTATCTCCAATGGAATTATACATTCGGATTCAGTTGGCATTTTTAATGCATCAAGTTATATAAAAATCTAATGAACGAACAACCAAATAAAATAAAAGTAACAATAGATGGAATTACTGTAGAAGTAAATCCAGGGATTCCAATTGTAGAAGCAGCACGCCAAATCGGAGGAGCTTCAGTTCCTCCTACGATGTGTTATTATAGTAAATTGGAAGGAAGTGGAGGACGTTGCCGCACTTGTTTGGTAGAAGTGTCTAAAGGGTCGGATAAAGATCCTCGTCCCATGCCAAAATTAGTACCAGCTTGCCGAACTAATGTAATGGATGGAATGGAAGTAAAAGTCATTACTTCCGAAAGAGTAATACAAGCTGTACAAGGAGTTACGGAATTTTTACTAATCAACCATCCTTTAGATTGTCCAATATGTGATCAAGCCGGTGAATGCAAACTTCAAGATTTAGCTTATGAGCATGGATTAGATAAAACCCGTTCCGAGTTTCCAAGAAGAACTTTTCAATCTGACGATTTAGGACCATACATAAAATTAAATATGAACCGATGCATTCTCTGTGCAAGATGCGTATTAGTTGCCAATCAACTGACAGATCAAAGAAATCAGGGAATACTATTCAGGGGAGATCATGCAGAAATAAGCACTTATATAAGTAAAGCCATTGAAAATGATTTCTCAGGTAATATGATAGATGTATGTCCTGTAGGAGCCTTAACAGATAGAACTGCAAGATTTAAGAGTAGAGTTTGGTTTACAGAACCGGTAAATGCTACCTGTACCTGTGAAAAATGTAGCGGTAAGGCAGTCTTATGGATGAAAGGAGATACCATCATTAGAGTAACTGCACGTAAAGATGCATACAATGAGGTAGAAGAATTTATTTGTAACGATTGCAGATTTGAAAGAAAAGACGTGAATTATTGGAACATTGAAGGTCCTGCACACATTAGTGATCATTCGGTAATTTCGGTTAATCATTATGAGTTACCAATACCTAAAAATGATCCACATTACAAAATTGAAAAATATAAAGCTAAAACATTAGAATAATATACATATGTGGTTTACAGTAGTATTGGTAGTTATTTTATTTGTATTATGTTTAGGAGCTGCAGCTTATGAAACATTAATGGAAAGGAAAGTAGCTGCCTTTTTACAAGATAGGATTGGGCCAAATAGAGCTGGAAAATTTGGTTTATTACAACCGTTATGTGACGGAGGAAAACTATTTTTTAAAGAAGATTTTGTTCCCAAAAATGCAGAAAAATGGTTGTTTATCATATCCCCCGGGATACTTATGCTCATTGCATTAAGTACTGGAGCAGTCATTCCATGGGGTAAATCTTTATTTATCGGTGGAGAATCTTATTTAGTTCAAGTAGCAAATATTGATGTAGGAGTTCTCTATATAATGGGGATCGTTTCAATCGGTGTGTATGGAATCATGTTAGGAGGTTGGGCCTCCAATAATAAATATTCTCTATTAGGAGCGATAAGAGCTTCATCTCAGATGATTTCCTACGAATTAGCCATGGGATTATCATTGCTGTCAATCATTATGATGACTGGAACTTTAGATTTACGAGTAATGGTGGAACAACAAGCCTCTAATTTATATGGATTATCTTTCTTAAACGGACTGGCTTGGAATGTATTTTATCAACCTTTGGCATTCGTACTCTTTGTTACATGTTCGTTTGCAGAATTAAATAGAGCTCCTTTTGACCTAGCAGAATGTGAATCAGAGCTAATTGGAGGATATCATACAGAATATGGTTCTATGAAATTCGGAACTTTCCTCTTTGCGGAATATATAAATATGTTTATAAGCTCGGTATTAATAAGCACCCTATTTTTCGGAGGATATAGTTTTCCTTATATGAATAAATTGGCTGAAAATGGAACTTTAGGAGAAAATGCAATAGGGATTCTTAGCATCGTGTCATTATTAATTAAAACAACCTTCTGCATATTCTGTTTTATGTGGGTTAGATGGACTTTGCCAAGATTCAGATACGACCAGCTTATGCGTTTAGGATGGAGAGTCATGATACCTCTATCTATACTCAATTTATTAATAACTGCAACAATGGTTGTTTTTGGCTAAAAAATAAAGAAAAAAGTAAAGAAAGATTAAAATTTATGCAGAGGCTTACCAATAAATCTAAAATAATTTCAAATAAAGAAATGACTTTAAAGGAAAAAATATACCTTCCTGCTGTATTAGGAGGTATGAAAATTACCTTCAGTCATTTTTTTAAAAAACCGGTTACTACTTCATATCCAGAAGAGAAGAGAGATTTCAGCCCAGTTTATAGAGGTCGTCATGTCCTTAAAAGAGATGATGAAGGAAGAGAACGATGCACCGCGTGCGGATTATGCGCATTAGCTTGTCCAGCAGAAGCTATAACAATGGTAGCTTCAGAAAGAAAAAGAGGTGAAGAGAATCTATATAGAGAAGAAAAATATGCGGAAAGCTACGAAATAAATATGCTCAGATGTATTTTTTGCGGAATGTGTGAAGAAGCATGTCCGAAAGAAGCTATTTTTCTAACTGATCGACTGGTAATGCCGGAACATTTGCGTGAAGGTTTCATATATAGAAAAGATAAGCTTGTAGAAAGTATGGATAACAGAATTGATGTTTCACAAAGACAAATAAAAAAATATCCAGTAGAAAAATAAAAATTATGGAAGAAATTTTGTTTTATTTAGTATCTACGTGTGCAGTTGTGAGCGCATTATTTGTTGTTTTCAGTAAAAATCCTATGTACAGCATAATTTCATTAATTCTAACCTTTTTTTCCATAGCTGGGTTATATATAATGTTAAATGCTCAATTTTTAAGTATAGTTCAAATTATAGTTTATTCCGGAGCCATCATGGTATTATTCCTTTATGTACTCATGATGTTAAATTTGAAAGAAAAAGATGAACCTTTAAAAGGAAGTGCATTTAGAATATTGGCAACCGTATGCGGTGGAATGGTATTCATAGGCTTTATTGGAGCACTGAAAGGATATCAGCAAATAGATTTTCCATCCAGTCCGGATAGCCAAATAGGATTGACCAAAAATTTAGGTCATTTATTATTTAGTAAATATGTATTACCCTTCGAGTTAGCAGGAATTCTATTCTTAGGGGCCTTAGTAGGTGCAGTAATGATAGGAAAAAGAGATTTATAACAAAATATATTTTCTTGAAATAAAAAAGAAATGATTAATAGTTTATTACAAAGTATACCGGTAGATTATTTTATATACTTATCCGCTTTACTATTTTGTATTGGAGTGACAGGAGTATTAGTAAGAAGAAATGCAATAATAATTTTAGGATGTGTGGAGCTGATGCTTAATTCAGTTAACTTATTGTTGGCAGCTTTCTCTGCCTATAAAGGAGATGCAGATGGACAAATTCTAGTATTTTTTATCATGGTTGTAGCAGCTGCGGAAGTTGCAGTAGGACTAGCCATCATAACTATGATGTATCGAAATACACGATCTGTAGATGTAAGCTTATTTAATAGACTAAAAGGATAAGAAATGGAGAATATTATATATCTAATACCAATTTTACCACTTTTTGGATTTTTAATTTGTGGAATTTTTGGAAATAAAATGCCTAAAAAGGTTGTAGGAATAATTGCTAATTTAGCCGTTTGGATACCTTTTTTCTTATCTGTTTATTTATTCAGTACATTTACAGAACCCATCAAAGCATCATTATTTGATTGGTTTACAGTAGACCATTTACATGTTAGTTTTTCCTTTCAAATAGATCAATTATCCTTAATAATGATGATGATCGTTACAGGGATAGGTTCGCTTATTCATTTATATTCTATAGGATATATGCATGAAGATAAAGGTTTTTATAAATTCTTTTCTTATTTAAATCTTTTCATATTTTCCATGCTTCTGTTAGTAATGGGAAGTAACTTCCTAATACTATTTATCGGATGGGAAGGAGTAGGATTTTGTTCCTATTTACTTATCGGATTTTGGTATACAAATAAAGAATATGGATATGCAGCCAGAAAGGCATTTGTAATGAATAGAATTGGAGATTTAGGTTTACTAATTGGAATATTCATGCTGTTTTATTATTTTGGAAGTGTAGAATATACCGATATAGCAGCTAAAGCCAATTTATTTAAACTCAATGACCCGATATTAATAACCGCCACTATATTTCTTTTTGTAGGGGCTATGGGAAAATCTGCACAAATTCCTCTATATACTTGGTTGCCTGATGCTATGGCAGGACCAACCCCTGTTTCAGCTTTAATCCATGCTGCAACTATGGTTACTGCAGGTATTTACATGATTATAAGATCCAATGCAATCTATAGCTTGGTACCGATTACCTTAGATTTTATAATGTATATCGGACTAGCTACTTCCATATTAGCCGCATTCATAGGATTAAGACAAAACGACATCAAGAAAGTTTTAGCTTATTCAACTGTATCACAATTAGGACTAATGTTTACGGCCTTAGGAGCAGAAGCGTATACAACCGCTTTATTCCATGTAATAACTCATGCGTTTTTTAAAGCATTATTATTTTTAGGAGCAGGAAGCGTTATTCATGCGATGAGTGGAGAGCAAGATATGAGATATATGGGCGGTTTAAGAAAAAAAATACCTGTAACCTATTGGACTTTTTTAATAGGAACGTTGGCCATATGTGGAATTCCGCCTTTAGCAGGGATGTTCTCTAAAGACGAAATTTTAGTGGCACTTTGGACTAAAAATAAAATTATCTGGGGACTAACACTATTTTCTGCCGCTTTAACATGTATTTACATGTTCCGTCTTTTATTCCTTACATTCTTTGGAGAATTTAAGGGGACAGAAGAACAAAAGAAACATATGCATGAAAGTCCCGCAATAATGACATTTCCATTAATCATATTGGCTATATTGACTATAATAGGTGGAGGATTAAATCTACCCCATTATTTAGGTGAGGGCATATCTCAAAAATTAGCACATTGGTTACAGCCTATATACGTAGGTTTACATATACATGAAGAGCCTTCTTTTGGAATCGAGATGACCTTATTAGCCATAACTTTAGCGGTCATAGCTTTAGTGGCCATGGTTTCTTATAATAAATATGTAACGAGAAAAATACAAGCCCAAATTGTTGAGAACATGAGTGGCTGGGAAAAAATTTCAGCACATGCTGCCTACATTAACGAATTTTACAATGAAGTAATTGTTAATCCGGTTTTAAACCTTGGAAAGTTTCTGAAGAATATTGTGGATAAATATATCATAAACGGAATAGTAGAAGGAACAGCAAAAACCGTCAAGGGTTGCGGAAGTGTTGTGAGATTAATACAAAACGGTAACGTAGAGTTTTATGTATTTGCAATGTCCTTAGGTATATTTATTTTATTACTAGTTGCAGAATTTTTAAGTCATTAATTTAAATACAAAAGTAAAAAGATATAATGTTAACTTTAGCAGTACTACTTTTACCAATAATAGGATCAGGCATATTATTTGCCTTAAAGGGAAATGTTTCAAAATATTTAGCTTTTATAATTGCAATATCCGAATTGGTATTAACCGCTATTATTTGGTATAATTTTAAAGCAAATTCAGGTATTCAATTTGAATTTGGTAAAGAGCTTTATTTTTCTCCGATTAAATCCACCTTACATTTCGGTATGGATGGTTTAACTCTTCTAATGCTTCTTTTAACCAATACATTAACGCCTATAATTATATATTCATCATTTAACGATGAACGTCCTGCAAATTTTTATGCTTTAATTCTGTTAATGCAATTTGGATTGGTAGGAATATTTTCCTCCTTGGACGGATTAATGTTTTATATATTCTGGGAAATTACCTTACTTCCAATTTGGTTTATATGCGGAATATACGGAACGGGAGAAAACAGATTGAAAATAAATTATAAATTCTTTATTTATACATTTTTCGGATCCCTATTTATGTTAGTAGCATTGATCTATGTCTATTTACAAGCAGGATCCTTTGATTTAAATGCGTTATACGCAGTTAAAATCAGTTCACAAGCCCAAATATTTATCTTTTGGATGTTTTTCCTTGCATTTGCCATTAAATTGCCTATCTTCCCATTCCATACTTGGCAAGCCGATACTTATACAATGGCTCCTACTCAAGGATCAATGCTATTATCAGGCATAATGCTTAAAATGGGAGTATTTGGAATTATAAGATACTTATTACCACTTTCGCCAGAAGCAGTAGGAGGTACTTCAGGTACAATAGCTTTAATTTTATCCATCATAGGAATTGTATATGCATCATTGATAGCAATCGTTCAGAAAGATATCAAACGACTGATAGCTTTTTCTTCTATGGCTCACGTGGGATTAATAGCTGCAGGTATTTTTGCTAGCGCAATTGTTTCCATGCATTGTGGAATAGATATAACAGGAATAGAAGGAGCTTCCGTTCAGATGTTAGCTCATGGTGTGAATGTAGTTGGATTATTTTATGTTGCGGATATATTAATTAAAAAATTCGGTACTAGAGATTTAAGTAAAATGGGTGGTTTAGCAACAAAAGCTCCGTTTTTAGCTGTTTTATTTATGATTATATCCGTAGGAACTATGGCAGTACCTTTAACCAATGCCTTTATCGGAGAATTTCTTTTATTAAAAAGTGTCTATACACTAAGTATCTGGGGAGCTATTATCGCAGGTTTAACTCTTATACTCTGTGCTGTTTACGTTACTAAAATGTATGGAATGTCTATGTTTGGTAAAGGAAATAAAGAATTTTTAGAAGGTCAAAAAGATATTTCATTACAAACTCGAATAGGTTTGATGGTAATAGCAACATTGATTATAGTCTATGGTGTATATCCACAACCTTTGTTGTCTTTATCTTCTGAAACTGCACATCAAATAGTATCACTTTTAGTAAAATAAAAATACTTTATAAATTAGTAAATATTGTTAGAAGATATTTAGGCTGCTGAAACTTATTTGAGTGTAAAAGTTAAATATGCAATTTTCTAAAGTTATCCATATTTACCTTACAATTACAATAAAAAGCTAAGAAACATAATTATATTTACCATATAGGAAAAAATAAGGAGATTAACCTCCTTAGGTAATTTTGCTGACAAGTAATGTGTGGATAATATCCATGAAAAAGGGGTTTGTTATTTTAAATATGACAGTAACCCCTTTCGGATCTTAAATATCAACAATCAAAGTCGCTTCAATATTAGCAATTTCAGAAGGTCTGGATATAAATTCCAAATTTTAGTACATTAAATTCAATAGCTTTTTAAGCTTTATGCCTCTTATTAACTAACTTATTCATGTCTAAAATAACAACCAAATATTTACTAATAAAATAAGGTTTTTTGTGAACGACATTTTGATCAATCAAAACGCATCCGTTTTCAGTCACCCCTAAATCAGCCTTTACAAATACCTAAATCCGTTGAGTGTAATAAATACCATCATGATTAAAAGTGGAAATTCTAATTTCTTATAGAGTAGAGCCTATTTTCTTAGTTTCAGGATATAATTTTTTATAAGAGATAATATCTTTATTGTTTTCAAATAAAATTGCTTTTCCACCTACAAAACATGAACTGTCTATAAACTCTTGCATTTTATTATGATAAACTATTCCCTCTACATTTATTATAGACTTATCTAATCTATGAGAAATAATTTTTTTATATTTTGAAGGATAATCCTCCCGTATCTGTTAACCAATAAATTTCTATTGATTTTTTAATGTCTTGAATATTAAAATTGATAGTTATTTGAAATAATGGTAGGTTTACTTTTAAAAGAACTTTAATCGGAAGTAAAGGATTGGTTAGTATAATATAGCAATAATATAATGCGGTATACACTCTACGAATAAAAGTGAATAAAAGTGGGAAAATTAATTATTTGAATTTCAATCAGGTAGATTTTAGCTAAAAAATTTTCCTAATATGATAATAGAAGCTAAACTTCCTTAAATGGTAGGAGTTTCAATCGATATATAAATCAGAAAAATATTGTACCAAAAGCAGTATGATTCCCGTACATAAATAAAACATTATATTTTTACGAATAACATCATTTAAATTTACTAAATTAAAAGAGGTAATGAGCATTAAAACAGTTAATTAAATGGTAATATTCGTATTGGTAGATTGAATTTTTTCTCGCATACTCACCTATCTAGCTAAAATAATTTCCAAGATATCAACAGCTCAAAATCCAGTGGCTACACTATTAGAAATAAAACTTACAACTGCAAAGAAAACCGGTTTAAATCCCAGACATTATAATCGTTGTAGGAACGGCAAACGCTGCTTCAAATCTTGCTATTCCATTCAATAATCAACCAAATCCCAAAGCTAATAATATCATTTGATATAAATTTCCTTTAAAAAACCTTTATTTTTTTTAGTAAATATCTTAATTATAAATAAATATAGAATAGAGTTATAAAAAGTATAGAAGAGAAGGCTTTTATAAATCTTTATATTAGAGATGTAGCGGTATCTGTTATCGATAAATGAATTTCGAATAGATCAATCAATAGGGTAAATACAAGTATTATAAGTGCACTTTTATATCCAGCAGTTTTCAAAATTCCAAGTAAAAGTATTAATAATAATATAGATAAGTTGAATATAAAATATCGAAGTAATTAATTGATTCTTCATTAATAAAAATGGATAAAATAAAATTTTTTTTGTTTATTTTTATGTTTAAAAGATATACAAATAAAAACTTATAAGTAATTCTTTATTGGATAGTATTGGTAAAAATAAAGTTGAATTTATAGAGTAAGAGATAGTTTTTATTTAAATAATAAAGAAGAATAATTTAATGTTGTTTACTTTTTAAATTTCTCCAGATGTTTTAAATTTACAAAATGTCAGATTTATTGGATCCGGATAAGGATAAATATTCGAAAGAGGAAATTGACCAGGAGGAACAGGTACGTCCCAAGAGTTTTAATGAATTTGTAGGACAGGCCCATATTATGGATAATCTTGAAATATTCGTAAAGGCAGCTAAGCTAAGAGGAGAATCTCTAGATCATGTCTTATTGCATGGCCCACCCGGTCTGGGAAAGACAACATTGGCTAACATAATTGCCAATGAATTAAATGTAGGAATTAAAATTACATCAGGACCCGTTTTGGATAAACCAGGAGATCTTGCCGGTCTATTGACGGGGCTAGAAGAAAATGATGTTTTGTTTATCGATGAAATTCACAGACTTTCACCTATAGTGGAAGAATATTTGTATTCAGCGATGGAAGATTATAAAATTGATATAATGATTGAAAGTGGCCCTAATGCACGATCAGTCCAAATAAATCTAAATCCATTTACATTAATTGGAGCAACAACACGTTCTGGCTTATTAACTGCACCTCTTAGAGCGCGTTTTGGAATTAATTTTAGATTTGAATATTACCACACGGAACTATTAAGTACCATTGTGGAAAGGAGCTCACGCATTATGAACATGCCGATTGAAAATCAGGCAGCCATTGAGATAGCCTCCCGAAGCAGAGGTACTCCGCGTATTGCCAATGCTTTATTAAGAAGAATTCGCGATTTTGCGCAAATTAAAGGTAATGGAAAGATTGATGTCAATATATCGGAAATAGGTTTGGAAGCATTAAAGGTAGATAAGCACGGATTGGATGAAATGGATAATAAAATTTTAAGCACCATTATAGAAAAATTTAAAGGAGGTCCCGTAGGGTTAACAACTATAGCAACAGCGGTTGGAGAGAATCCGGGAACACTTGAAGAAGTATATGAGCCCTTTTTAATTCAGGAAGGTTATCTTATGCGTACTCCAAGAGGAAGAGAAGCAACAGAAAAAGCCTATAAACATCTGGGGAAAATGAAAATTTTAGGGGATCAATCAGAATTATTTTAATATGAAATCCTATATTTATCTATTTATAGCGATATGTTTGGAAACTGCAGGCACATCTCTGTTGCCAATGACAAAAGAATTCACTAAATGGAAGCCTACCCTGATTTTTTTTACCTTATTTATTGCTGCTTTATACAGCTTAACCAAAGCAATACGAAATATACCCATCGGTATAGCGTATGCGATATGGTCCGGAATAGGTATTATTTTAATTAGCCTTTCAGGCTATTTTTTATACAAACAAAAATTGGATATTCCAGCAATTATTGGTATTATATTCATTATCATAGGAGTACTTATAATAAACTTATTTTCAAAAACAGCAGGCCATTAATTTAAATCAAATCAAAAAATGATACTTATTGAAAATGCCACAATTATAAATGAAGGACAATCAATGGTAGGATCAGTCTTACTGAAAAATGATATCATTTCCGAAATATATACTGGAGAAGTTCCTGAAGAAATTCGTAATCAATCGACACGAATAAATGCTGAAGAGTTGTGGTTGTTACCAGGTGTGATTGATGATCAGGTTCATTTTAGAGAACCTGGATTAACTCATAAAGGAGATATACGAAGTGAAAGTAGAGCCGCTATAGCCGGAGGAGTAACTTCTTATATGGAAATGCCAAATACAAACCCGCAAACCATTACTATTGAAGCATTAGAAAATAAGTTTGCTCTGGCCTCCCAAAAGTCTTATGCTAACTATTCTTTTTATCTGGGTGCAACCAATGATAATAATGCTGAGCTTTTGAAAGTTGATTCCAGGAATGTATGTGGAATAAAAATATTTATGGGCTCTTCTACAGGAAATATGTTAGTTGATAACAAAAAAGCTTTAGAAGCCATATTTTCTGAGACCAATATGCTAGTTGCAGTACATTGTGAAAAAGAAGAAATTATAAGGAAAAATATAGAATATTATAAAAAATTGTTAGGAGAGTATATTCCCATTCCTTACCATCCATTGATAAGAAGCGTAGAAGCTTGTTATCAATCCTCATCCGAAGCGATTGAATTGGCGCATAAATACGGAACGAGGCTTCATGTATTGCATATTTCTACAGAAAAAGAATTAAGTCTGTTTGAAAATAAACCATTATCAGAAAAAAAAGTCACCGGTGAAGCTTGTGTGCATCATTTATGGTTTACGGATGAAGATTATGAAAAACTAGGATCAAAAATTAAATGGAACCCTGCGGTAAAAAAGAAACAAGATCGAGATTCATTGATTAAAGCAGTTGTTGAAAATAAGCTCGATGTAATAGCCACAGATCATGCACCGCATTTATGGAGCGAAAAAGAAGGAGGATGCTTACAAGCAGCCTCTGGTGGCCCCTTAGTGCAACATTCTCTCCAAATGATGCTACAATTAGTAAAACAAAAAAAAATTACCAAAGAAAAAGTGGTTGAGAAAATGTGTCATGCTCCGGCGCAGCTTTATCAAATTAATAAAAGAGGATATATACGTAAAGGATATTATGCGGATTTGGTATTGATTAATCCTAATAAACCTTATACGATAACTCAAAAGAATCTTCGATATAAATGTGGTTGGTCTCCTTTGGAAAATGTAACTCTTAGCTCAACTATTGAAAAAACATTCTTAAACGGTGAATTAGCCTATACGGATGGCGAAATAAAAGAAGTAAGAGGTAGGGCTCTCGAATTTGATCGATAAGACAACAAAAATAACATTGATTTTTATAAAGTAAGGTCAAGATATCTGAAAAAGTCTTAAATGAGCAAAAATAAAATACACAAAACCAATGCGGCCAGGATATTAGATTTACATAAAATCAATTATACTTTAATATCCTATGAAGTTGATGAAAATGATTTAAGTGCAGTACATGTTGCTGAAATCTTAGGGGAGAACATAAAGCAAGTATTTAAGACCTTGGTTCTTCAAGGAGATAAAACCGGATACTTTGTCTGCGTTGTTCCTGGCGATGAAGATATAGAGTTAAAGCAGATGGCTATCATTTCAAAAAATAAAAAATGCGATTTAATTCCGATGAAATCATTGTTAAATTTGACGGGATACATAAGAGGAGCATGTTCCCCGATAGGTATGAAAAAATTATTTCCTACATACATCGAAGAATCTTGCTTACACTTCAAATCAATCTATATCAGTGCCGGACAAAGAGGATTGCAAATACAGATTAATCCGGAAGATTTGATTAAGTTGATTCACGCTGAGGTATTTAGAAATACAGTCAGTGGGTAAAATCATTTTAATTAAAATTACTAGCCATATTAACATACAATATTCTCTCTATCTTATCAATACTATTTTATAAATTCAAATGTTTTTCAAAAAAGTTATTTGACTCAAATAAATAAGATTGTTGTATTAATAATAAGATAAAACTCATTGGATTATAAAAAATAAAAATTATTTTAGAATATTTTAAAAAGCCCAATAAATTCATTTATAAAACTTTCGTAAATTTGTACCCTAAAATTTTAGAAGAATGATAAAAATTACCCTTCCTGATGGAAGTGTGAAAGAATTTCAAAATTCCGTAACACCGTTGGATGTAGCTAGAAGCATTTCAGATGGCTTGGTTAGAAATACGATTTCTGCATTAGTAAATGGTAAGCAAGTAGAAGTTGCCGATCCAATAACCGCAGATGCAACGGTTCAATTATTAACATGGAATGACAATTTAGGTAAAAAAGCATTCTGGCATTCTTCCGCCCACCTATTGGCTCAAGCAATATTAGATTACTATCCTAATGCTAAATTAACCATAGGTCCGGCGATAGAGAATGGATTTTATTATGATGTAGATTTTGGCGATGAAACTTTCTCAGAAAAGGATTTTGAGAAAATAGAAAAGAAGATGTTGGAAAATGCCAAGAAAAATTCAACGTTCAATATCCGTTCCGTATCTAAAAAAGAAGCCTTAGAGGCATATAAAGATAATCCGTTCAAAACAGAATTAATTGAAAATCTGGAAGACGGATCCATTACTTTTGTAACTCACGATAATTTTACCGATTTATGTAGAGGGGGACATATTCCTTCGACAGGAATTGTAAAAGCAGTAAAAGTTTTAAATGCAGCCGGAGCTTATTGGAGAGGTGATGAAAAAAACAAACAATTAGTTCGGGTATATGGAATTTCATTTCCTAAACAAAAAGAACTGACCGAATACTTGGAAAGAATTGAAGAAGCTAAGAAACGTGATCACAGAAAATTAGGGAAAGAACTGCAATTATTTACTTTTTCCGAAAAAGTAGGAGCAGGATTACCTTTATGGTTGCCCAAAGGAGCTAAATTAAGACAGAAATTAATTAACTTTTTAGGAGCAGCGCAACAAAAAGCAGGCTATGAAATTGTAGCCACTCCGCATATAGGACATAAAGATTTATATGTAACCAGCGGACATTATGAAAAATACGGAGCAGATAGCTTCCAACCTATAAAAACTCCTAACGAAGGAGAAGAATTTTTATTAAAGCCGATGAATTGTCCGCATCATTGCGAAATTTATCGTTCCTCTCCATGGTCTTATAAAGATTTACCCAAAAGATTTGCAGAATTCGGAACCGTATACAGATACGAACAAAGTGGAGAATTACATGGCTTGACTCGTGTTAGAGGCTTTACTCAGGATGATGCACATATTTTCTGTACACCTGATCAGCTAATCGGAGAGTTTGAAAAAGTAATAGATTTAGTATTATATACATTTAAATCTTTAGGATTTGATGATTTTACCGCTCAGGTTTCCTTACGAGATAGAGAAAACAAGGAAAAATATATAGGAAGTGATGAAAATTGGGAAAAAGCTGAAAATGCTATCAAGCAGGCTGCTGAAAAAAAAGGTTTACCAACCGTCATCGAATATGGGGAGGCTGCTTTTTATGGTCCAAAATTAGACTTTATGGTAAAAGACGCTTTGGGCCGAAGCTGGCAGTTAGGAACCATACAGGTGGATTATAATTTGCCGGAGCGTTTTGATCTTCACTATATAGGGTCGGATAATGAAAAACATCGTCCAGTAATGATACACAGAGCACCTTTTGGGTCATTAGAACGTTTCGTGGCTATTTTACTTGAGCACACTGCTGGAGATTTACCGCTTTGGCTAAGCCCCGAACCATTCATTATACTTCCTATTAGTGAAAAGTATGCAGATTATGCAAAAAAAGTTTTGGATTTAATGGAAAATTCGGATATTTGCGGACGGATAGACGATCGTAACGAAAAGACAGGTAAAAAGATACGTGATGCAGAGATCAATAAGATTCCTTATATGTTTGTAGTGGGAGAGAAAGAAGCAGCAACCGATACCGTGTCAGTTCGTAAACGCGGAGAAGGAGATTTAGGTACTTTTTCTTTAGAAGAAGTAGTAACGATGATGAAAAAAGCAACAAATAATCAATAAAATTTTAATACCATAGCACTTAATAGAAATAATTCGAGAGGGAAATATATCCCAAAGAAACAAGAGCCAGAACATAAGATTAATGGAAAAATTGATGTTCCGGAAGTTCGTTTAGTAGGTGATAATGTTAATCAAGGAATTTATCCTATAAAAGAAGCATTAGCCATTGCTGAAGATTTAGAGTTGGATTTGGTAATGATCACAGAAAGTGCAAATCCACCGGTTTGTAGAGTAGTTGATTATAAAAAATTCCTTTACGAACAAAAAAAGAAGCAAAAAGAACTCAAATCTAAGCAAACAAAGGTAGTTGTTAAAGAAATTAGATTTGGTCCGCAAACCGATGAGCATGATTTCGAATTTAAAAAGAAACATGCGCAAAAATTTTTGGAAGAAGGTTCAAAGCTTAAAGCTTATGTTTTCTTTAAAGGACGATCCATTGTTTTTAAAGATCAAGGACAAATTCTATTATTAAGATTAGCACAAGAGTTAGAAGAATGGGGGAAAGTAGAACAAATGCCCAAGTTGGAAGGTAAGAGAATGATTATGATGATGTCCCCAAAAAAATAAGATAAGAATTAGATAATAAAAGACATCAAATTTTTTACTTAACTATAGTAAATATGTATTAAAAGAGTTCTTTATTTTATTCTTATCTATTAGATAGAATGTGAAATTGAAAATAATTTTATCCCATATTTTTTTATTTCATAGATCTTAACTTACATATGTAAGCAGTACTATTATGGGTGATTAAAAGTTTCTCATACCCTAAATGATTTGTTTATTTTTTGAAAAATATATAATTTTGTAAAATTGATAACGAGGTAAAAAATAAAAAAATGCCAAAATTAAAAACAAAATCAGGTGCTAAAAAGCGTTTTTCAATTACCGGATCTGGGAAAATTAAAAGAAAACATGCATTCAAAAGTCACATTTTGACTAAAAAAAGCACAAAACGTAAACGTAATCTAACGCATTCTACCTTAGTAGATATTGCAGATGAAAAAAGCGTTAAAAGACAATTATTAATCAAATAAGAGAATATCATATGATATTCTGGTTTTTTAAAATCATTTAAAAGTTTAACCCTGGAATGGGTCAATATAAGAGAAGATAAACTCTTCCACCCACTTCAAAAAAACAAAAAAGTATGCCAAGATCAGTCAATTCAGTAGCGTCAAGAGCACGCAGGAAAAGAGTCCTAAAATTAGCAAAAGGTTATTACGGAAGAAGAAAAAATGTTTGGACAGTAGCAAAAAATGCTGTTGAAAAAGGATTACAATATGCCTATGTAGGCAGAAAGCAAAAGAAAAGAAATTTCAGAGCTTTATGGATACAGAGAATTAATGCAGGTACCAGACAATATGGTCTTTCTTATTCTAAATTTATAGGATTATTAAAAGAAAAAAATATAGATTTAAATAGAAAAGTCCTAGCAGATTTAGCTATGAATCATCCGGAAGCTTTCAAAGCTGTTGTGGATACTGTAAAAAAATAAATTTAATAATATTTTCGTTATCATAAAAAACACCTACTATTTTTAGTTAGGTGTTTTTTTATTTATAAATACTGGATTGTATTAATAAAAATTTATTTGTAAAATCTAAGTTACTAAAGTGTTGATGATTTTATAATTATAAATAAATATTAAAATGCTTTAAAAAGGCATATCGGCATCTGGATCATCAATATTATCATCAATACCAAAAGAACTACTAGGATTAATAGAAGGTATATTTATAGCACTATCAAAGGAAGTCTCATCATTAATTTTACTTTCAAAAGTTGTTGAGCTTACACTTTCTTGTACAGAAAAATAATCCTCATCAATATCAGAAAATTTAGCCTGTGAGCTAGTAAATCGCAATCGAACATCTTCCAAAGCTCCATTTCTATGCTTAGCAATAATAAATTCTGCTTGTCCCGCACAAGGAGTTCCGTCTTCCCAGGTATCCAGTTTATAATATTCAGGTCTGTAAATAAAGGTAACGATATCAGCATCCTGTTCTATAGCTCCTGATTCCCTTAAATCTGAAAGTAAGGGCTTTTTACTTCCTCCTCGAGTTTCAACGGAACGAGATAACTGGGATAAGGCAATAACAGGTATTTCCAGTTCTTTAGCAATCGCTTTTAAAGAACGAGAAATTGTTGCAATCTCTTGTTCCCTGTTTCCAATTCCTTTTCCGCCGGCTGACATTAATTGAAGATAGTCAATCATTATCATTTTTACTCCATGTTGCGAAACAAGTCTACGGGCTTTAGCTCTTAAGTCGAAAACAGAAATACCCGGAGAATCATCTATAAATATGGGCGCATTTTCAAGCTTATTAACTCGGGAATAGAGTTGTTGCCATTCCAATTCCGATAAATTTGCTTTTCTAAGCTTTTCAGATTCTATTCCGGTCTCACTGGATATCATACGCATCATCAACTGTTCTGCAGACATTTCCAATGAAAATACGCCTATAGGAGTTTCCGCACCAATAGCAATATTTCTGGCCATGGATAGAATAAAAGCAGTTTTACCCATACCGGGCCTGGCAGCAATTATAATAAGATCCGAAGGTTGCCATCCTGCCGTTATTTTATCAACATGCTTAAAACCGGAAGGAATACCACTCATACCTTGTTTGGATTCTAATGATTTTATTTTTTTTAAAGCATTTGATACCAAGTTTTTAGCCTCATTAAAGGTGCGTTTTAGGGTTCCGTTGGTAATTTCATATAGTTGACTTTCAGAATAATCAAGTAAATCAAAAACATCAGAAGTCTCGTCATAAGACTTTTCAATCATATTAGATGAAATTTCTATAAGTTTTCTAAGTATGTATTTCTCAAGAATAATACGAGAATGATATTCTATATGAGCGGAAGATGAGATTTTGTTCGAAAGTTGTATTAAATAAAAATCGCCACCTGCAGCATCTAGATTTCCTTGAGAACGTAACTTATTAGAAATAGTAAGAATATCTATAGGATCCGTTTGTTTAAACAGATCTTCTATAGCCTCATAAATGAGTTGGTGCTCTCTTTTATAAAAAACTTCAGGAGATAAAATATCAATAATTTCATCTAGCCCTTTTTTATCGATCATCATGGCACCAAGTACGGCTTCTTCTAAATCAATAGCTTGAGGAGGTAATTTTCCTTTTTCTAAGTTGATGATTTTGTTGGATTTAGAAAAATTATTGTATTTAGATTCAAGTTGCTCCATATTAGTTTCAAAAATATGCAAAATTATAAGGTAGACCTATCTTTTTTATAAACAATTTTTTAGTATCTAATTAAAACTATTCATGCAATAATTGTTCATTAATGTTGATGAATATGAATAATTTATAAACAATTTTCGTAAATAAAAACTGACAACGTGATTCATAGATAGTATTTAAAGTTAAGTTATAACTAATCTTTTTATCAAAATTCTTTAAGCTAAAAAAATTTGATAAGTATTAAAATAATTACGAGTTAATCAATTTAATAAAAATGAAAAAATAATATATAAAAGTCCTATTAATTTAAATAATATATTTTATATAAATAGTAAATGAGTAGATTAAACGAAATATTTTAGAAAAGTTGATTTATCTTTGTTTTTATGAAATGGGATGAAATAATTGGTCAGGATAATTTAAAAAAACAATTACAAAATTCAATACAAGAAGATAGGATTAGCCATGCACAACTTTTTATAGGAAAAACGGGTTTTGGTGTTTTACCCTTGGCTTTAGCCTATGCTTCTGAAGTTATATGCAAAAAATCTGAAAAATGTTTACTACAAACCCATCAATTACAACACCCGGATTTACATTTGTCTTTTCCGACAATTAATAATTCCGTTGAAAAGAAAGAAGCAATAAGTTCCGATTACATAAAGCGATATAGAGAATTTTTGCTTGAAGATTCCTACAGAGATATTAATCAATGGTATGAATATCTCAATGAAGACAAAAAACAGGGTATAATTTCTGTAAAAGAAATTGAGAATATAATTGATAGATTAAATTTGAAAAGCTTTGAAGGTGGTTATAAAGTACAAATTATTTGGATGGTGGAAACTATGCGAGTTGAATCAGCCAATAAATTACTTAAAATTTTAGAAGAGCCACCTGCTAAAACTTTATTTATCTTACTTGCTGAAGATGATAAAAAAATTTTACCTACGATATTGTCAAGATGTCAACGAATAACGGTAAATCCAATTGATAATAAAGATATAGAAGTAAATTTACGATTAAAATTTTCTATAGAGCAAGAAATGTCTGAAACAATAGCAAAAAGAGCAGAGGGAGATTGGAATATTGCTTGTAAATTAATTAAAAATAGCACTTTACAAGAAGAGTTTGAAAAATATTTTATTCGATGGAACCGAGCAGCAGTTATGGCTCCTAAAAAACCAGAATTTTTAAAAGAAATTGTAGATTGGTCATTAGAGATTTCAACATGGGGAAGAGAAAAACAAAAGAATTTTTTACAATTTTGTGCAGAAACATTTAGACAAGCCTTGCTTCAAAACTATAACAGTCCCAGTTTAGTAAATAATCCGTTAACCTATGAAAATTTTAAGTGGAATAGCTTTAGTAGCTTTGTGCATGGTAGCAATATAGAAGATATTTTAAAAGAGATAAATAGCGCATTTTTTCATATTGAAAGAAATGGAAGTGCTAAGATTATTTTTTTAGATATGGGAATTAAATTAACACGTTTTTTAGCAAGAAAAAATGAGTAAATAAAATAATCAAAAAATGTCCTTTTAAATATTTTTTTAATGCTTATAAAGGCTCTTTACAGTGTAATATTTTGTCTATCAATAATATAAATACGATCGTTTTGTGATAAGATAAAATAGATAAATAAAATAATCAAAAAATGTTCTTTTAAATATTTTTTAATGCTTATAAGGGTATGTTACAATTTAATAGCTTGTTTAACAAGAAGATAAAGGAAGGTGTTATTTAGAATAATTACAAATTAATAAAAAGTGAAAGATATGTTAAAAAAAAGATTTGGCAATATGTTGCATATTTTTATTTTTGCATAAGTCGCTTTTATTGGGACAATTATATTATAAATAAGTTTCATTCAATTGAAATAAATTATTATGAATAAAATTATAGCAGTTTGTATGCTGACTCTCTTTACAAGTATTTCTGTTATAGCGCAGAAAGTAAATGGAGATGTAAAGAATGGAGAGAAATTATTCAAAGACAATTGTACCGCTTGTCATGCTTTAGATCGTAAACTTACAGGACCTGCTCTTAAAGGAATAGTTAGCTCATTAAGTGAGGAAGGGGTTGATGTGGAATGGATTCGTAAATGGATTATGAACAATGAGGCACTTAGAAAAAGCGGAGATAAGCGAGCTAATAAAACCTATGAAGAATATGATAAAGTAGCTATGGATGTCTTTGAAGGTAGATTGTCCGAGCAAAATATAGATGATATTTTAGCCTATGTGGAAAACCCTCCCGAACCCAAAGAAGAAGCTGCCCCTGTTGTTGTTCAAAAAAATAACTCTAATGATATAAATTATATTCTCGTATCCTTCGCTTGTCTTGGAGTGATACTTATTTTTACCTTACTAAAAATAAACCAATTAGTTAAATTAAAAACTTCAAGTTCTGAATTATCCGAGCTTGAGGCTACAAGAATCAGAACCTTCTCCCAATTTTATATAAAATACAAAGGAGCCTTATACTGTTTAATTACACTATTTTTAGCTCTGTCTTTATACGGTGTTTGGGCATGGCTTATGGGAATTGGAGTAGATAAAGGATATGAGCCGGAACAACCGATTTATTTTTCACATAAAATTCATGCAGGAGAGAATAAGATAAATTGCCAATTATGTCATTCCGGAGCTAAATATGGGAAAGTATCTGAAATTCCATCTCTGAGCGTATGTATGAATTGTCATAGAAATATTAGTGAATATACCGGAAAATATATTGAACCTGGCAAATCCAAAGAATTTTACACTGCCGAAATAAAGAAAATTTATGAACATGTAGGTTGGGATGAGGAAAATCAAAAATATACAGGAAATCAAAAACCGGTTAAATGGGAAAGAATACATAATATGCCTGATTTTGTCTATTTTAATCATTCTCAACACGTAGTGGCAGGAGAAAAAACAATAATTGCCGATTACAATAAGAAAAATCCAAACCATCAAATAGATGTTGTATGTAAAGCTTGTCACGGTGCCATAGATACAATGAATGTAGTAAGAATGGCAAATGATTTTACAATGGGATGGTGCGTAGAATGTCATCGTACCACAGAAGTTGATATGAATAATGGTTATAATGCAGCTTACTTCAATAAGCTTCATGAAAAGCTTAAGAAAGAATACGGAGAAGATAAATCCAAAATAACGGTAGATGCAATAGGAGGGTTAGAATGTGGTAAATGTCATTATTAATTAATTAAAATCATCGGAAGATCATTATGGCTTCAAAAGATAAAATAAAATTTAGGAGTTTAGAAGAATTACAAGATCCTTCACTATCAGAAAAACTAGCAGCAAATGAATTTGCAGAGGAGATCCCCGTAGATGAATTTTTAGGAGATGAAACTGCAATGTTTTCTACAAAAACATCAAGAAGAGATTTTTTAAAATTCTTAGGTTTTGGAACGGCCGCAGTAACTTTGGCAGCTTGTGAAGCTCCAATTATAAAATCGGTTCCTTATGTTGTTAAGCCCGAAGGAATAATCCCGGGAGTACCGAGCTACTATGCTTCCACTCTATATAATGGTTTTGACATTGCTAGCGTTTTAGTTAAAACAAGAGAAGGAAGACCTATAAAAATAGAAAGTAATAAAAATGCTTCTTTATTTGGAGGAAGCAGTGCTAGAAGTCAAGCTTCTGTACTTTCGTTATACGATAATAACAGAGCAAAATCACCAAAATTAAATTCTTCCGAAGTTGAATGGGAAATTTTGGATGATTATGTGAATAAAGGTTTACAATCAGCCAAAGCTTCAGGTAAAAAAATAGTTATTTTAACTCCATCTTTACCATCACCTTCAACAAAAAAAATAATTGAAGATTTTACAGCAGTATATCCAGGAACGGAACATATTATTTACGATGCAATTTCGTATTCTCCGGCATTAGATGCAGCAGAAGAGGTTTATGGTGTAAGAGCTTTACCTCTATACGATTTAACCAAAGTGGAATTATTGGTTTCCTTTTCTGCAGATTTTCTAAATGATTGGAACGGAGGGCATTTTGAGGCAGATTATGCAAAAGCAAAAATCCCAGGTGAAAATATGCTGAAGCATATACAAATTGAATCAAATTTAAGTTTATCAGGAGCTAGTTCTGATGAAAGATTGCCATTAAAGCCTTCAGAAGTTCAAAAATTATTAGGAGAAGTTTATAGAGCATTAGAGGGTACTTCTACAGATCCTACTGCTCAAAAGATAGCTAAAAAATTACTAGCGAAAGGTTCAAAAGCAGTAGTATTTGCCGAAGGCGATAAATCTGCTTATGTTCTTTCCTATTTAATAAATCAAAAACTTAACTCATTAGCAGTTAGAAAAGATAAAGTGTTATTAACTAAAGAATCTAATGATTCACGCTTTTCGGAATTACTTTCTTGGCTATCAAATGGTCAAGTAGGGGTATTGCTTAACTACAATACTAATCCGATATATTCATATTCAGATAGTGAAAAATTAAAAAATCTATTAGCTAAAGTAGATTGTACGGTTTCTCTTACAGAATATGAAAATGAGACAGCGTCCCTGTTTAAAGCCCTTGCACCGGTACCTCATTGGTTAGAATCCTGGGGGGATATAAATCCGGCAACAGGAATTTATTTACTATCCCAACCAACCATTCAAAGAATTTTTGATACTCGACAATTCCAAGATTCCTTGTTGGTTTGGAAAAATGCAGGAATTCCAAGAAACGCTGTTACAGCAGGACCTTTTGATGCAGATGCAGGTACACCTCAATCAACTGATTCTTTGGCTACAAAAGCAAAAGTTACAGGTCAAGAGGAAACTACTCCATTTAATTCAACTTATACAACTACGACAGCAACGCCAAAACAAACCAATGCATACTATAATTTTTTAAAACAATATTGGCAAGGCCAATTAGGATCTAAATTGGGGTATAGCTTTAATCAAGCATTATATAATGGCTACAATGAAACTTCTGAAACTGTTTTATTGGATGTAATTGGTGGAAATGTTGAGCAAGCGCTTTCGAGTATATCCGGGATTAAGGCAGGAAAACTTGAGTTAAATCTATATTTAAAAACAGCAATAGGGGATGGCGCTCAGGCAAATAATCCCTGGTTGCAAGAGTTACCTGATCCAATTTCACGATTAGCATGGGATAATTATATTACAATTTCCTTGGAAGATGCTAACCAATTGGGAGTAAAAAATGAAATCAATGGAAGAATGCAATTGGATGGTTCGTTGGTAGATTTGGCCGTTAATGGAAAAGTAATAAAAAATGTCCCTGTATTTATTCAGCCCGGACAAGCTAAAGGCTCTATTGGTTTAGCTTTAGGCTATGGACAATCAAAGTCAGGAAAAGTAGGTCAGACAGGGATCAATGCATTTCCGATATATTTGAAATCAAATTTTGTACAATATAATGTAACTATAAACCCTGTTAAAGGTATTCATGAATTTGCTTCTATGCAAATGCAAGGAACATTGATGGGTAGATATGAAATAGCAAGAGAGATTTCTCTGGATACTTTCTTAAATGTAGATTCCAAAGAATGGAATGAGCCATTAAAGATGGATTCCTATGTGGGAGAGATGCCCATGAATAAGGTTGATCTATGGAGAGATTATGATAGTACAGACGGTCCACATTTTAATCTTTCAGTTGATTTAAATGCGTGTACCGGATGTGGCGCTTGTATTATTGCTTGTCAAGCAGAAAATAATGTACCCGTAGTTGGTAAAGAAGAGATACGGATGTCAAGAGATATGTATTGGTTACGTATTGACAGATATTATTCTTCAAAAAAACGAATTGAGCAAAAAGAAGAAATCTTGGAAGATTTAGATCAAGTTCCTATGTATAAAGAGTTGATCGAACCCAATCCTACCAATCCGGATGTAATTTTTCAACCTGTAATGTGTCAACATTGTAACCATGCTCCTTGTGAAACTGTTTGCCCGGTAGCGGCAACTTCACACGGTAAACAAGGGCAAAATCATATGGCATACAATCGATGCGTAGGAACTCGTTATTGTGCAAATAACTGTCCGTATAAAGTACGCCGTTTCAATTGGTTCAATTATGCGCTTAATGACAAGTTTGATTATAATATGAATAACGATTTAGGAAGGATGGTATTAAATCCAGATGTCGTTGTTCGTTCAAGAGGAGTTATGGAAAAATGCTCCCTATGTATACAAATGACCCAAGCTACAATTCTAGAAGCGAAAAAGCAAGGAAGAAAAGTAGAAGACGGAGAGTTTCAGGTGGCTTGTTCACTGGCTTGCTCTAGTGGAGCAATTAAATTTGGAGACATTAATGATTCTTCATCAGAAATTGCAAAACTAGCTAAAGATAAAAGGAAATATGTATTGTTGGAAGAAGTAGGAACAAAACCTAATGTATTTTACCAATACAAAATAAGGAATAGAAAAGAATCATAAAAAATTTAAGAAAGTTACTATGTCAGGACATTACGAAGCACCTATTCGCGAACCGTTAATTTTAGGAGATAAATCCTATCATGACATTACAGAAGATATTGCCCGTCCTATTGAAACCAAAGCAGGCAAACTTTGGTGGTTTGCTTTTTATATTGCTTTAGTTGCCTTTATATATGGAGTAGGTTGCATTGCTTATACAATAGGAACCGGAATAGGAGTATGGGGACTAAACAGAACGATTAATTGGGGATGGGATATAACTAACTTTGTATGGTGGGTTGGAATAGGGCATGCTGGAACTTTAATTTCAGCAGTTTTATTACTATTTCGTCAAAAATGGAGACTTTCAATCAATCGTTCTGCAGAGGCTATGACAATTTTCGCTGTAGTTCAGGCGGCCATGTTTCCATGTATACATATGGGACGTATATGGTTAGCATATTTTGTATTTCCTATTACCAATCAGTTTGGAACATTATGGCCGAATTTCAATTCGCCTTTACTATGGGACGTATTTGCCATTAGTACTTATTTTTCTGTATCTGTAGTGTTCTGGTATATAGGGTTAATCCCTGATTTTGCCATGATAAGAGATAGAGCTGTTAAGCCTGTAACAAAAAAGATATATACTATTTTGAGTTTCGGATGGGGAGGTAAAGCTAAACATTGGCAAAGGTTTGAAGAAGTGTCTTTAGTTTTGGCTGGTCTTGCCACTCCATTGGTGTTTTCTGTACATACCATTGTGTCATTTGATTTTGCCACATCTGTAATTAAAGGTTGGCATTCAACAGTATATCCTCCATATTTCGTAGCTGGAGCGATATTTTCGGGATTTGCCATGGTACAGACCTTATTAAGTGTCGTAAGAAAGGTATGTCATTTAGAAGATTATATTACACAAAAGCATATCGAATACATGAATATTGTGATTGTTGTAACCGGAGGAATGGTAACCGTTGCATATATTACGGAATTTTTTATAGGATGGTATTCTGGCAGTAGATATGAAGATTTTACCTATTTTTCAATAGGTGCAGCCACGGGGCCTTATTGGTGGGCGTTCTGGTTATTAATTCTTTGTAATGTATTAATTCCAGCTTCTCTTTGGATTAAAAAATTAAGAAGAAACTTCTTGTGGACCTTTATTGTTTCTATTGTAATCAATATAGGCATGTGGTTTGAAAGATTTGACATTATAGTTATTAATTTGTCAAGAGACTATTTACCAAGTGCTTGGACAATGTTCCAACCTTCTTATGTTGACGTAGGAATATTTATAGGAACTATAGGTTTCTTCGGAGTATTATATTTATTATATGCCAGGACTTTCCCAGTAATTGCACAGGCAGAATTGAAGACAATTATAAAAACATCCAGTGAAGGGTATAAAAAAAATCATTTAGAAAATGAGCACCACTAAGACAATTATTTACGGTTTATATGGAGATGATGATCTCCTTATAGATGGGGTTAAGCAACTTCGTGATAAAGGGATAAAAATCAATGAAGTATATACACCATTTCCTGTACACGGATTAGACAAGGCTATGGGGTTGAAGGAATCCAGAATGTCTGAATTTGCCTTTTTCTATGGTGCTTTAGGACTGACAGTAGCTTGTTTGCTAACCTGGTATACTATGAATTATGATTGGCAACAAAATATAGGCGGTAAACCCAGTTTTAGTTGGGGAGAAAATGTCCCTGCTTTTATACCAATCATGTTTGAGTTAACTGTTTTTTTTGCTGCTCACCTTATGTCTATAACTTATCTTATTTTAAATAGGCATTATCCAGGACAAAAGCCTCAAAATCCGGACCCAAGGACTACTGATGATAAATTTTTAGTTGAAATTTCAAATCATGATTACGAGCAAGTAAAAGAAATATTAATAGCTACTGGAGTTGAGGAAATAAGTGTAAAAAAAATTGAAGATGAAAAAAATAACTAAATATATTCTTTTTGCTATCACAGGAAGTTTATTGATACTTTCCTGTAGTAAGAAAAAACCCAGTTTGGTTTATTTCCCTGATATGTACTATCCGGTAGCTTACGATCCTTATCAGGAGGCAGTAATAGCTTATGGAGAACAAGGAACAACTGTTCCCTTATTTTCAAAGCATGAAGGGGCAACCGCGTTAGCTCCGGTACCTGGAACTATTTCTCAAAATCCGGAAGGTATTTTACCAATGGATTTACCTAATACGCCTGAAGGATATGATGCTTCTAAAAAAATAACTGTTTCCCCTCTAGATCCTAAAAATAGAGATAAAGATCTAGCAAGAGGTAAAGATTTGTATGTGAAAACTTGTTCGGCTTGTCATGGTACAGGAGGTGATGGTCAAGGAGATATCGTTCAATCCGGTGCATATTCGGGAGTTCCCAACTATAAAGACAGAGATATAACAGTTGGGTCTGTACATTATGTTATTGAACATGGAAGGAATGCTATGGGATCTTATGCAGGACAACTATTACCTGGTGATATATGGCGGGTAGCAGAATATGTTATAAATGAGTTTAAACCTACTGCAATAGCAGCTTCAACAGAACAATTACAAACAACAGAACAATAATACAGCTATGAGATATACATTTTCATCCAGTCTTAAATTAACATCCATAGTATTAATCATAGTAGGATTGATAGCCTTTGGTATAGGGTATTATCAGAATTCACGTATAGATGAACATGCAGTGAAAGAAATATTGCAAAAAAATGAAGAATTAGCTGGTGCTCAACCTATGAATTCCGTTTATAAAAATGATGTTGCACATTCTAAAGAACATATTGAACATGCGGAAAATCAAATTCATAATAGACCCTGGTCAGCTTTTTTTGTTTCTTTAATGTTATTTTTTGGAATTTCTGCGACTGCATTGTTTTTTGCAGCCGTTCAACATGCTGGGAATGCAGGTTGGTCTATCGTTGTAATTCGGGTAATGGAAGGTATCGCTTCATTTTTACCTGTTGGAGGATTGTTAATGGTTATATTTATTTTCCTTTCAACCTATGGAGGGGAGCATGGCGGTCTGAATCATCTTTATCATTGGATGGATCCTGCCTTGACAGATCCAAAATCGTCACATTTTGATTTATTGATAAAATCTAAAGAACCTTTTTTAAATAGGCCCTTCTTTTTAATACGAACTTTACTATATGTAGCAGGATGTATATTCTTTTTATGGAAAATTAAATCATTAACTAGAAAATTGGATGAAAGTAAAGATGTAGCTGATTATAAAAAGGTATATAACTGGAGTGTGGGATCCATAGTTTTCTTCGCTTTAGCATCTGCTTGTTGGGCATGGGATTGGTTAATGTCGATAGACCCTCATTGGTATTCCACTTTATATATGTGGTATGTTTTAATCAGTTGCTTAGTTTCTTCTATAGGAGTTATGCTACTTATTTCCATATATCTAAAAAAGAAAGGATTTTTACCTGCTTTTAATGATAATCATATGCATGACCTGGCTAAATTTTTGTTTGGACTTAGTCTCCTTTGGTCTTATTTATGGTTTGCTCAATATATGTTGTATTGGTATGCTAATATTCCGGAGGAAACCGTATATTTTTTTGGAAGATATAAATTATATGGGCCAACCTATTTTACTATGTTAATTCCTAATTTAGTTTTACCGTTTTTAATATTGGTTAGCAGTAAAGTGAAGAGAAATTATGTTATTGTTTCAATTATGGCTTGTGTAGTTTTATTGGGCCATTATTTGGATATGTTTAATATTATCATGCCCGGTACTGTTGGGGCATTTTGGGGTATTGGATTATTAGAAATTGGATCCTTTATTTTTATGTTGGGATTATTTATACTTGTAGTAATGTATTCTATAAGTAAACTAAATCTTGAAGCAAAAGGGAATCCGTATTATCGTGAAAGTGAATTGTTTGAATACCCTTTTTAATGGGTAAAAATTTTAAATAAAAAAAAGCTTCTCTATAATTGAGAAGCTTTTTTATTTTGTCCCAAAATTTATTTTTGTCTGAAATATATTTCTATAGGTACGCCTGTTAACTCAAAGTTCTGTCGTAGTTTGTTTTCAATAAATCGTTTATAAGGTTCTTTAATATATTGAGGAAGATTAGTAAAAAATGCAAATTGCGGGGTTTTTGTTGGAAGCTGTGTACAATATTTAATTTTTATATATTTACCTTTTATGCTTGGAGGAGGGGTAGACTCGATAATAGGAAGCATAATTTCGTTTAATTTGCTAGTCTTGATTCTTCGTGCACGATTTTCATAGACTTTCATAGCTGTTTCTACTGTTTTATAAACACGTTGTTTTGTCATAGCAGAGGTAAATATAATAGGTACATCAGTGAAAGGTGCAATTTTATCCTTTATGTAAATTTCAAATTGTCGTAAGGTATTAGTTTCTTTTTCAACTAAGTCCCATTTATTAACTACAATTACAATTCCTTTCCTATATTTTTGCGCTAAAAACAATATATTCATATCTTGTTTTTCCCAACCTAAGGTAGCATCTATCATTAAAATTACTACATCAGAATCTTCTATGGATCGGATAGAACGCATAACAGAATAAAATTCCAGATTTTCATTTACTTTAGTTTTTTTTCGCATTCCGGCGGTATCTACTAATACAAATTTATATCCGAATTTTTCGTATAAAGTTTCAATGCTATCTCTGGTGGTTCCAGCTATATCGGTAACAATATTGCGCTCGTTTTCTAATAAGGCATTAGTAAATGTTGATTTTCCTACATTAGGTCTTCCTGCAATTGTTATTCTTGGTAATCCTTCAAAAGGATCGACATAATTTACTTCTGTAAATGTAGCTACTATATCATCAAGCAGATCTCCTGTTCCGCTACCGGTCATCCCCGAGATTGTATAATACTTTTCTACTCCTAAGGAATAAAATTCCATTGCATCGGTTTCTAACATAGCATTATCCACTTTATTAACTACGAGAAATACAGGTTTATCTGTTTTTCTTAATAAATTGGAAACTTCTTTATCCATGTCTGTAATTCCCTCAGTTACATCAACTAAAAAAATAATTGCAGAAGCTTCGTCTACGGCAAGCTCTACCTGTTTTCTTATCTCCTCTTCGAAAATATCTTCTGATCCAACCACATATCCACCGGTATCGATAACAGTAAAATCCACTCCATTCCAATCGCTTTTTCCGTAATGTCTATCACGAGTTACACCGGCTATACTATCTACTATTGCTTCTCTCTTTTGTAATAAACGATTAAAAAGAGTTGATTTTCCAACATTAGGTCTTCCTACTAGCGCTATAATATTTGACATATCATATTTTTTGCAAAGGTAAATAAAATTAAATAGTGGATTTATTTAACTTGAATATTAGCGTTTATAAAGTTTTAGAAATGTTACAATGAGAAAAATATTCAAATAAATTTTTAAAGCTTATAAAATTATTAATATTCTTTATGAAAATATTGAATTTTGTTATACTTTTGATTTTTATTTTAGTTTTGATTTTTTAAACTATTAATTAATTAAATAAAGGCGTTTTTTGATTTTGGAAAAAAGAATTAATGTAACTAAGGTTTTTTTACCTCCGTTAACCGAATATAATGAGTATTTGGAAATAATTTGGAGAAACCAATGGCTTACAAATAGGGGTGAATTAGTTTTAAAACTAGAAAAGAAACTTAAGGAGTATCTTAATATTAGTAATATATTAATTACCAATAATGGAACTATTCCATTGCAAATGGCATTAAAGATTATGGCCAAAGGAGGAGAAGTTATTACTACACCTTTTAGTTTCATAGCTACCACTTCAGCAATTGTTTGGGAAAATTGTACTCCAGTATTTGTAGATATTGATCCGGATCATCTTACTATAGATGAGAATAAGATTGAAAAAGCTATTACAGAAAAAACTACGGCTATATTAGCTACCCATGTTTTTGGAAATCCATGTAATGTAAAAGTTATAGAAAAAATAGCTAAAAAATATCAACTGAAAGTTATATACGATGCAGCCCATTGTTTTGGTGTTGAATATGATAACAAATCAGTTTTTGAATTCGGAGATATAAGTACTTGCAGTTTTCATGCAACTAAACTTTTTCATACCGGAGAAGGAGGAGCAATATTTTGCAAGGATTCCGAATTAATGGAAAAATTAGTATTTAGTCATAATTTTGGTTATACGGGGAATTATGATTTATGCGGAGTTGGTATAAATGCTAAAATTTCTGAGTTACAAGCAGCCATGGGCTTGTCTGTTTTAAATTATATTGATTTTATTAATGCTGAGAGAAAAAAAATCGTTGATTTTTACAATAAATCGCTAGATTTTAGTGAGTTTAAAGTCTTTAAAATAAGGGAAAGTACTAAATGGAATTATAGCTATTATCCGGTTATATTTAATTCTGAAGATATATTACTTAAAGTACAGAAAAAATTATTTGAACATAATATCGTACCTAGGCGTTATTTTTACCCTTCCCTAAATACTATACATTATCTTAAGGGTAGTAAGATGCCGATATCTGAATCAATATCAGAAAGAATTTTATGTCTGCCTTTATATGTTGGCTTGGAAATAGCTGACCTACAAAATATAGTAAATATTATTAATAAGTAGTATCTTAAAAGAAATAATTATTAAAATATTAAGAATATTTGAAATAATGTACAAACATTCTTATATTATATAATTATTTTACAATGATATTTTTATTAAAATAATTATAAAAATTAGAACATGAGGCATAAATTCATGTTAAATTCATTATAAATTTATATTATGAAAATAAAAGAACCTGAATCTATCTATAGAGTGCGTTTTAGTGATTGTGATCCTATAGGACATCTTTCTAATCTTCGATATTTTGATTATATGCTTAATGCGAGAGAAGATCATTGTCTACAAAATTATCAACTAGATAATTTTGAACAATCTAAAAATACAGGATGTTTATGGGTTGCATTGCAAAACCAAATTGCGTACATAAAAGAAGTTAAGTATAATAAAGATGTTGTAATTACAAGTAAAATAATAAAGTATACAGATAGAACTAATACTGTAGAAGTGTTAATGCTGAATAAAGATAAAAGTATTACACATGCTACATTATGGGTAACTTTAATATATTTTAATTTAACTACTAGAAAATCGGAAGTACAGCCAGAACATTTTATGAAATTATTTGAAGAGATATTTGTGAATATACCTGAAAAATTGTTTGAAGAAAGAGTAGAAAGTTTAAGAAAGCAAAATAAAAAATAATTTAACAATATAAATGACTGTAACTGAAACTAAACTTAAAGGATGCTATATTATAGAACCTCAGGTTTTTGAAGATTCCAGAGGTTTCTTTATGGAAACGTTTAATCGTGAAAAATTCACTAAAAAATTAGGTTATACCCCCGATTTTGTCCAGGATAATGTTTCTCAATCGACTTTCGGAGTTATAAGAGGATTACATCAACAATTACCTCCTTATTCCCAAGCTAAATTAGTATATGTGTTACAAGGAAAAGTAATAGATGTAGCGGTAGACGCACGGAAAGATTCTTCGACTTATGGACAATATGTTTCTGTAGAATTATCTTCAAAAAATAAGAGACAATTATTTATTCCGAAAGGATTTTTACACGGATTTTCAGTTTTATCAGATACAGTTATTTTTGCATATAAATGTGAAGGTCTTTATAATAAAGAAAGTGAAATTAGTGTTAACCCTTTAGATAAATATTTAAATATAGATTGGAAAATTGAGAAAGGAAAAGAAATTCTTTCAGAAAAAGATTTGAATGCTATTTCATTTAACAACTTGAAACCTATTGATTTATTTTAAAGCATGAAAAAAATTTTAGTAACAGGAGGAGATGGGCAGTTGGGTCGATCAATTAAGCAAAGAGTAAAGGATAAGCCTCTTGTTAATTACAGTTTTGTATTTACAGATATTCAAGAGTTGGATGTATTAGACGAAATGTTTGTAAAGACTTATTTTTTTTCAAATAAATTTGATTATGTTATAAACTGTGCCGCTTATACGGCTGTTGATAAAGCAGAGTCGGATATAGAAATGGCAGAAAGATTAAATGCAGATTCTGTAAAATATTTAGCAAAAGCAAGTGCTTTTCAAAAAGCAACTTTTATACATATTTCCACAGATTATGTGTTTTCAGGCGAAGAATCCGTACCACGAAAAGAAGATGATCCGGTAGCACCTTTGGGTGTTTATGGTAAAACTAAGTTAAATGGAGAACTAATCGCACAATATTATAATTCTAAAACCTATATTATAAGAACTTCATGGTTATATTCTCCCTATGGAAATAATTTCGTTAAAACGATGTTGAAATTATTTAAAGAAAAAGAAGAAATAAATGTTATAAATGATCAAATAGGTTCACCAACAAATGCGTTGGATTTAGCAGATGCTCTTCTTACTATAATTCAAAATGATATAGGAGCTTATGGAATTTATAATTTTTCTAATGAAGGAGAATGTACATGGTATCAATTTAGTGAAGAAATAAAGAAAATAAGTAAATCTAAGATTAAAATTAATCCTATATCAACTTCCGATTATCCTACTCCCGCCAAGCGTCCCGAATATAGTCTATTGGATAAAACTAAGATAAAAACGACTTTTGGTATTTTAATTCCTGAATGGAAAGATAGTTTAAAAGAAATGTTTGCAAATTGTGCTTATATAATATAAAAATATCTATATTTGTATAAAAATGTTATGATAAAAATTATCTCAAGTTCAATCTTAGGACTAATGCTACTATTATTTATAAGTTGCGATAAACCAGCTAATGGGCAAGAAATAGCTCCAGCTAATAGATATTCGTTTCAGGTATTGCAAGGCCCGGATGGTTTGCGAACTTATGTTTTCGACACTAAAACAGGAGATGTGTTTGTTAGAACTTCGGATGGAAAATGGTGGAATGATTCAGGCATTAAAACAGCACAAAAAAGTAAATAAATAATTATATTCTAAAAACTCTTAATTATATTATAATTAAGAGTTTTTATTTATCTTTTAAAACTCAATCTAACGACAAGAAATCAAACTTTATTTTAGCCTTAGTAAATAATTTTCAACTTTGAAACATTTTTATATTAAGAGTAAAAAAAGCATAACATTTTTAATGCAATATTTTAAATGAAATAATACTTTTTGGCTGGTAATATATTCAATAATATGGCGATTTCATCACGAAGAATTAGTTTAAACATTTTTGTTATAAAAGCATTTACTCTTATTATAAATTTATTAATAGTAAGTGTATCTGCAGAATTTTTCGGGTTGTCAATAAATAGAGACATATGGGTAATTACCTCAGGATTTATAGTTAATATAAATAATTCTTTTTTTAATCCTATATCAGATGTTTTCAAGATAAAATTTATTCAAATAAAGGAAGAAGAGTCCCTTCATTCAGCATTGGTTAAAACAGGCTCTTTATTAGTTATTTATATTTTATTTATAATAATATTAATTATAATTTTTTTCTTTTTTGGTAAATCTATAATTCAAAATTTGTTTAGTGTAGGGGATTTATTTTTGAATAGATATTATACCTACATTAATATTTTACTTTATAGTATTTTGTTTACACAATTTTCTTCAATAGGTATTGGAATTTTAAATGCTAATAATATATTTTACGTACCGGAAATAACAGCTTTTTTTACATCTATAGGTAACTTAGTAATAATTTATTTTGGGACGAAATATGTTGGTGTTGTTTCTTTATACTTAGGACAATATTTTAATTTAATAACTCTATCTTTAATTATTATATTTTTTCTTAAAAAGAATAAAATACTACCTATAATTAGATGGAATAATAAAATTATATTAAAAGCAAAGGATTTTATATGGTTTGGAACTCCATTTTACTTTCCCTATTTTATAGGACAAATAAACTCGTTGATTGAAAAAGGTCTATCCAACAGAATTGGTATAGGTATAATTTCAATGATTGATTATGCTCAAAAGTTTACATTATTATTTCAGGTTGTATTTACTAACATTATTTTAACGGCAATAATTCCCCAACTTACGAAAAACTATTATAGAAAAGAATGGGATGTGTATAATCATTCATTTTATTCTTATTTAAAATTTATAGTTTTCATATTGAGTTTTTTTGTTCCCTTATTGTATATAAATGCATATGAAATTAATTATATATTTTTTAAAAGAGGGGCAATAACAAATAGTGACATTGAGCAAATTACACATTTAACAAAGTTATATTCGCTTTCGTTTATTTTTATTTGTTTGTATGTTTATATATCTCCTGTAATGATATCTCAAACAAAAAATAAGCTACAAGCATTGTTAGGTGTTATCACTCAGATTGGAATTATCATATTTAATTGCCTTTTTTATAAAATTTATAACCAATCTATATTTCCCATTTCCATGGGAATATTCCATTTAATAACTTTTTTTATAATGATTTATTTAATTAATATCAGGAATAAAAATAAAATATTTATATATATTATTAAATCAATCGTAATATTATTTCTATTAATAATAATGGCTGAGATTATTAATATTTTTATTATTTCAGATAACATATATATTTCACTTTTATTGAAAATAGGGATAATGACGATAATTATCTTAACAACCTCTCCTTTTATAGGAATCAATGTTATTTTTTATGTTAATATGATATTGAGTAGATGGAAATTAAAAATTTAACTTTAATATTTTCTCACTTAGAAAAAGAACATTTGGGAAAAGATGTATTTCAGGTACCTTATTATTTAGGTAAGGGGCTGAATACTGAAGTAACTATAGTTTACCAAAAAACGAAGACTAATAATTTATTTGGTAAAAAATATATGGGAGTAAAATTATTCCCATTAAAAAATATTTTTCATCTAAAAAAAGTACAAAATATATCATTTTTTATATCATCTTTATTTTATGTTATTCTTAATGCGAAAAATATAGATTTATTAATGTCTTTTCACTTTAGGTCTAAAAGCGCAATATTGTGTGCTATATACAAAATAGTAAATCCAAAGGGTAAATTTTATTTAAAAATAGATGGTGGGAATGATATTTTGAAAGTAATAAAAAGGCCCTCATATATTAAAAATATATTATATGAGAAGTTACTCAGTCAAAGTGATTTTATTTCCTTGGAAACATTAAAAGCTTATAAATTGTGGAAGGATAATTTAAATATACCTGAAAAAATTTTTTATGTAGAAAATGGATTTGATGAAGAAGCATTAAAAAAAACATCAATTAATGTTAGATCCTTTAATGAAAAAGAAAATGTATTTATAACCGTTGGGAGATTAGGAACAGTTGAAAAAAATACACAAATGTTTTTAAACGCAATTGAAAAACTACCTAATTTAAAAAATTGGAAATTTTACTTTATTGGCTCAATAGAAAATGATTTCAAAAAAGAAATAAAATTATTTTATAATAAAAATCCTGTATTAAAAGATAAAGTGATTTTTACTGGTCCTATTCTTGAAAAAATTACTTTATGGGAATATTATAATAAAGCGAAAGTTTTTGTATTAACTTCAAAATGTGAAGGTTATCCGATGGTTTTTTCTGAAGCATATAGATTCAATAATTATATAATTTCAACAAATGTCGGTGGTGCAAAAGAAACTATCAATAGGAATAATAATTTCGGAAGAATAATAGATCAAAATAATCATGATGAATTAAGTTTTATTTTAGAACAAATAATTAATGATAATGATTATTTTATAAATTTCCCTAATAAGGATCATTCAGATAATTCTTGGCAGAAAAATTTAAGTATTTTAATAAAATTCATAGAATCAAATTGATATATAAAATTATAATAGTCAATTATAATAGATATCCAGATACAATTGAATGTTTGGAATCTATTCTCAAATCTTCATATCAAAATTTTCAATTATTTATAGTTGATAATTCATTAAAAAATGAAGATTATGAAATGTTTAAAAAATGGAGTCAGAATATTCCCATACCTATCCAAACTAAATTTCCAAATATTGTATTTCCGTTTTCCTATAAATCAAGTAAAGATATACTATTCCTTAAAGAGGAAGAAATTGAATATAAAAATTCAATAAATCAAAAAATAATTTTTATTCGAAGTGCTATAAATAAAGGTTTTTCTGCAGCAAATAATGTTGTTTTAAAATATCTTAAAAATCAAGATAAATTTGATTATATTTGGTTATTAAATAACGATACAGTAGTTCCTACTAATTTTTTATATGATATAACAGGTAAATTGAGTGTTTTAAAAAACAAGGTGGGTATAATTGGTAATTCATTGTGTTATTATGATTTTTATGATAAATTACAGTGTGTAGCCAATGAATATAATAATTGGTTGGCACATACTTTTCCTGTTTACGCAGGATTGCCGTATTCGGAAATCTCTAAAGAAGATATATATGATCTCATACCGATAGGTGCCTCAATGTTTATAAAAAAAGAATGTTTTGATAAAGTAGGATTGTTAGAAGAAGATTATTTTTTATATTTTGAAGAATGGGATTATACCTGTAGAGCAAAGAAAAAATCATGGGAATCAGTAATTTTTACAGGTGTATACATTTACCATAAACATGGTACTACTATAGATAAAGGTAATAAAGAAGGAAAAACAAAAACTATATTTTCAGATTATTATCTACTGAAAAATAAAATAGTTTTTGCAAAGAAAAATTTGAAATTTTATCATTTGCCGACAGTGTATTTAAGTTTTATTCCCATTATAATAAATAGAATAAAGCGGAATCAATGGGATAGAGTAATTATGGTATTTAAAATAATATTTGGAATACAAATTAATTTGAAATGAAAAATAAAATTATGATTTTATCTTTAGGTAGAACAGGCAGCTTACCTGTATATTCAGATAATATAGTTTTACATTTCCCAAAACAGGCTTTTGATTACTATAAATCTAAATACGTAGTTGAAGGATTTAGAATACCCGAGCAAAAGTTTATTAAAACTTACAAGTCATCCATTTCATTTATATTAAATACTACATTTATTCTTCCCTATTATATAATAGTTCTTTTGCCAAGAATTATAAAGAAATATAAAGCATTATACTTGCCTTATTTTCATCTGTGGAATTTACCTTTTATTTTTTTATTCAGAATGTTGGGGCGGGAGGTTATATTGACTGTACATGATGGGGTTTTACATAAGGGAGAAAATGGCTATTTAATTCAAAAATATTCAAATTTGAATATTAAATATAGTACCCAATTGATATATTTAACTAATTATGTAAAAATAAGTGTTGAAAATTCTTTAAAACTTATAAAACCCTATATAATTGTACCTCATGGTTTACTTGAAAATAAATATATATGTCAATCATCCATAAAAATTAATAGAGGTAAAAACCTACTTTTTTTAGGTAGAATTAGCCGTTATAAAGGAGTTGAACTTCTTTCCGAAGTTATTGAAGAAATTGATGAAAATATAGAAGAATGTATCATAGCAGGAAAGAGTAATTATGAATTAAAAATTAAAAATACACATAAATTAAAAATACAAGATAAATATCTTTCAGATTTAGAAATTGGCGAACTGCTAAATTGGGCTGATATTTTAATTCTTCCTTATTTAGAAGCTACACAGTCTGGTGTTATAACTTTAGGGATAAGTTCAGAATTGCCGATGATTTGTACCAATGTAGGAGGGTTACACGAACAGTTAAATGAAGATGAATGTATATGGGTTGAACCCAATAAAAATTCATTAAAAAAAGGTTTATTAAGTTTGATTCATGATGATAACAAACGAAATTTTTTAATTAATCAAATGCATAAAAAGAAAGAATCCCTTAGTTGGAGTAATGTTTCTTCACAAATATTCAAATTTTTAATTGATAATGAATAACCTAATAGTAACTAAAAGTAAACTAGTTTTTTACAGCTTTGCAATTTTAGGAATAATTTTAGCTGTGCTAAGCACTTATTTACTTCCTAAAAAATACTTTTCAGATGCCTTAACCATTATTAACAATCCATGGAATGTGAAAGGAATTGTAGGAAGTTTTCAGTTTGCAATTTTTTTTTATTCAATCACTGGGCTTAGATGGTTACCTTTTCCTTTGGTTGCTATAATTCAATATCCAATTATAATTAGTATTTTGTTAAAAATATGTGTTCCTGCTAATTTCGATAGAATAAGGGTAAATAATGTTCTTATGTATTTTGCATTTTTTATTTTAGGAATCTATTTATCAGTGCAGACAAAAGAATTTATTAATTTTTTATTTTGTTATTTATTAGTTGTAATAATTAAGAAACAAAATCATATTCTAAGGAATAGAATTATCATATGTCTTTTACTTATAATTTTTTCATTAATTTTTAGAACCTATTATATTATAGTTTTAATATTGTCTATATTATTCAGTATCTTACGTATTATAAAAATTAATAGTATATATACAATTATACTGTACGGATTAGTATTTATTATTTTTTTAAGTATAGCTCATGGGGTTATCAAAGGAGGATATATGTCGGATAAAAACAGAACGGAATTGAATAAAATACGTTTAGAACATCCTGAGATAAAAAATGAATCAAGATCTGCTATAATTCCACCACTCCCCACAGATACCTGGTATGGGGAATCTGTATCCATCTTATATGGTTTTATGGTAGTTAATTTTCCTATTAATTCAATTTTTTCCCTTACACCTCAAATAGTAATCTTCTCATTATGGCAATTAATCTTATTTATATATTTATCAATGCGATTTAGAAATAGTTTAAAATATAACAAAAAAAATAATATTAATTGGGTATTTTATATCACATTTACTTTTTTTATCGTTCAGGGATTATTTGAACCTGACTTGGGTTCATCTATAAGACATAAAGCAGGTATATTCCCTCTAATTTATTTTATTTTATTTTATGATGCTAGTAAATCAAAAACTTGAAAAGATAAATTTTATTTTGTTAATATTAATTTTAAGTACGATTATATTTAGACCGATTTGTACATTTCTGATAATATTATATATCGTTTTTCAAATTTATATTTTTATTAAATTGAAATTTAAAATTAAATTTCATTGGTTGACTCTCTTAATTTCGATTCCATTGCTAATAGAAGTATTAATGTTTTGGAATAATGATTATGTATATTATGGATTTAAGTCTTTAGAAAAAAAAATCATATATTTATTCGTACCTTTTTTTATACTTTCTTCACCATTTAAGATTGACGTTTTTAAAATAATCAATTATTGGACAAAAATAATGTGTATAATTCTGATTTGTTTTTTTATTAACTATATAATCTTATTTAATGAAAATATTAAAAATTATTTAAATGGGATAGATGTATGGGATATGGGATATAGTTTTTCAAGAAGTATATACCACAATCATGCACCTGCACTCAATTTAATTGTTTCATTTTGCTCAATTTGCTCGTTATATGTTTTTTTAAATAATGTAAAAAAGAAAAAATTTCAAAAATTTTTTGATTGCCTTATATATATAATTTTAATAAATTTTGTTTTCTTAATAAATACAAGAATGGCAGTTTTTTGTTCAATATTGGGTTCATTATTTATTACTATTTATAAGTATAAATTCAGTTTTACAGCTAAAAGAATATTTTTTATTACAACATTAATATCAATTTTTGTGGTATTATTTATAAATTTTTTTCCATATATAATACAAAAATACACAACTGTTTCTTTTAGAAATTTAGATAAGATTGGGAGACTTGATGATTTTGAAAATCCAGAAGGTGAAATTTATAATTCTTTAGTAACAAGATTAAGTATTTGGAGGTCGGCTATTAATCTATCAAAAAGGAATTTATGCGTTGGAGTGGGAGCATCGGATGGAAAAAGAAAATTATTTGAATATTACTATGAAACCGATCAAATGTTTTTGTTTAAATACAAATTTCCTGTTCATAATCAATATTTAGATTATTTGGTGAAATTTGGAATAATTGGATTAATATTGCTGATTTTGTATATGATCATACCATTTTACATAGGATGTAAAATACATAATTCTTTGATAATTTATTATTCTTTATCCTTTATAGTGTCTAATATGACCGATGATTTCTTAATACGTTTCGATGGGACGGTATATAGTTGTATATTTATTAGTCTTTTCGGATATCTTTATGTAAGCAATCAAGATAAATATTTAATAAAGAGATGAAATTTTTATTTAAATCAAAATATTCCATACATCTTTCCATTCCTGCTTTTCCCATCTTTTTGCAGATTTTTAGATCTTTTAAAATATTTATATATTTTTGGGCATCATTTTCATTAGTAAATAGGAATCCGGTTTTCTCGTGAGTAACAACATCCTTATTTCCAAATGTATTTGTTGCTAGGACAGGTTTTTGAAATATCATTGCTTCTAAAGGAGCAATTGGTAATCCCTCTCGTAATGAAGTTTGAATATAAATGTCCAATTTATTTAAATGTTCAAATATTTTTTCTCTATTTAGCCAGCCGGTTACATGAATATTTGGTGCATTTAGTATTTCTTTCGAGTCACCATCACCGATCCATAAGAAATCAAGATCAGGATTATTTAATGCAATTTTATTAAATAGATCAGGATTTTTGACATGGGCTATTCTTCCAATTGTACCTATGACTATACGGTTATTACATAATTTTTCTGACTTGTGTTTATTTAATATATAGGGGACATTTATCCCATTTCTCACCAATAAGGCTTTTCCTAATTCTTTTGCTAAATCATATTCACTATCTCCACAAGCAATTGTAGTACCTCCCAGGAACTTGGTTGTATATTTTTCTATATAATAAAAAAAATTATTTTTGGTAGACATAATATCTTTTCTTAAAAAAGAGTATCCATGTGGAGTATAAAAAACTTTTGCTTTCCTATAAAATAGAGAGGCAAATTTTCCTAAAACACCTGCTTTAGATGAATGTAGATGTATGATATCAGGTTGTAAAGAATAGTATATTTTTATTATGTCATAAAGACTTTTAAAATCCCTTAACGAAATTTCTTTATTTATATCCACTTCAATTAATGAAACTCCATTAGATAATTCTTTTTTTAAATTTAAATTAGAAACTTCGGGGCGTTTATTACAATATGCAACTGTCGTATCAAATAAAGTATTATGCTTTCTAAAAAAAAATGTTAAGTCTTTTATATAAGTAAATACACCTCCTCCAAGAGATTCGACTACATGTAAAACTTTGATCTTTTGCATTATTTAAGAGTTTATAAATTTTTTAATGTTTAATATAAAAAAAAAATGATCTAACTATATAAATATATGAAATAATTAAATATAAATAATCTTATTCCGAAATGCTCTTTTATATTTACATCTTTTTAATGTTATTATTTATTTATTTATAACTATTATTATTAATTCTAATCTATAAAAAAATAAAATTTAATTTTAATATTATTTAAATAATTAGCATATAATAATTATATAATTTGAAACAGAAAAATAAAAAATATTTATATGTATAAAAATAACTAATTTTATAAAATTAAATATTTATATAAATTCATCATAATAAATTTTTATTTGAAGTAAAGTGTAATTGTATATGAGGTATGTTAGGTATTTAAAGAATAGTTTTCTTCTTCATCTCTTATTAGATTTGATTTTTATAATTATTTTATTCTTTTGTTTTTTAGCTATTCAATATAATGATTTAGGTATTTATGGGATTTCATTAAATAATCTATTATTAGCTCATTATAAAGCATTAATATTATTTTTAATGAGCTGGTATTTTATTTCATTAAAAACTGGTTTATATGCTGTAGATAGAGTTACGAGTTTTATAGCAATTATTAAAATTACATTACACCAAATTATTTTATTTAGTATCATAATTTTTGCTGTGTCGGGTTTAAAAAAAGATGATTTATATTCAAATAGAATTACAATATGTTTTTTATTATTACTATTTACATTTACATGTGGTGCTCGAGCTTTACTTTTTTTATTATTAAAAATTTATAGAAGGCTAGGAGGTAATTATAGAAAAGTAATTTTTGTAGATGAAAATAAAAATACACGTTCTTTTATTAAATTATTATCTAAAAGAAAGGATTATGGTTTTATGAATTGTGGATGTTTTTTCTCAAATATTCAAGACAATGAACAAAAAAAAGTCTACAAATTCGATTTGATAAGACTAAAATATTTTATATTAGAAGAAGGAGTTCAAATAGTATTTTTTTCTCTAAATGGAAAATTATCTCTTGAAATTCATGATAGCCTTGTAGTATTAGCCCAAAAGTTGCATATTGAAATAAGATTTATTCCTAGCGCAGCATATGGTTCTTTTTATGGTTTAAAATTGGAGTATTATGATACTTTTCCAATACTTTTATTTAAAAAATTTCCACTTGATGATATTTGGAATCAAATTTTAAAAAGAAGTTTCGATATAATTTTTTCCAGTTTTATAATCATTTTTATTTTAAGTTGGCTGTTTCCGCTCATTGGATTAGCTATTTTATTAGATTCAGGAAAACCAGTTCTATATCTTCAAAAAAGAGTTGGATTTGGGGGACAAATATTTAACTGTTATAAATTCAGAACCATGATTGATAGTTCTGATAATGATGTTAAAGCAACTGTTAAAGGAGATTCGAGAATTACAAAATTAGGAAGTATATTACGTAAATCCAGTTTAGATGAAATGCCTCAATTTTTTAACGTTTTAAAAGGTAATATGTCGGTTGTTGGGCCACGACCGCACATGGTCGTTCAAGATAACTATTACAATGATTTATTATTAAAATATAGCCTAAGGCATTATGTTAAGCCGGGAATTACCGGTTTGGCTCAAGTAAAAGGTTTTAGAGGAGAAATTAATTCTAGAGAAGATATGCAGAAACGAATCATAGCAGATGTGTATTATGTCAGGAAATGGTCTTTTTTATTAGATATGATAATTATTGCAGGAACTGTTTTTAAAACGATAAGTGGAGATAAAAACGCTATATAAAATTATCTTATAATAAAATAAGATATAAAATATAGCTTTTAACAAATTAAATATTTATATTTGTTATAATTGAAATTAATAAGGGAAATATCAATAATATTTGCTACATTATTAATTGTAGTGCATGCCTTTGTGCCGCATCAGCATAAGGTTGAGTTTGAATTTACGCTTCATAACTGTATTTTTGTTGATTCAGAAGAAAATCAATCTTCAAATATATTTAATCAGCTTGAGGATCTTATTAAACACATCGATCTAGGGGAAAATAATTTGGATGAATTCAAATTATCCACTACAGACTATGAAATTTTTCAAAAACTCATTTTTATAAATCCCGATTTTTTTTTAAACGTTAACTTTTGTTTAAAAAATCCGGAAAAAAAACATGTAAAACATTATTATACCTTTTCAAATACTTCAACTGAAAATCAGTTAGAAAATCCTTTAAGGGCTCCTCCTTTTACATTTATTTAGAAATTTCATAATTATCCATTTAGAAATAGGAGTAAATTAAATAGAATATAAATTTTACTTCTAAAATAATAATTGCTACAACAAATAATAAATCTTCATTTATATGACACAGATCTATAGAATGAAGATCGGTGATTGGAAATTATGTAAATTTTTTTTAGAAAGCTAAAAATGTAATAATATCATTTTATACATAATTAAAAAATAATAAAACATGTTTCAAGCTATAATTGAGTTATCAATAAAATATAAATTATGGGTAGCCATTGGTGTAGTAGCTTTACTAACAGGTGGTTTGTATTCGATACAGACCATACCTATAGACGCTACTCCCGACATTACCAATAATCAAGTACAGGTAGTTACTACCTCTCCCACATTAGCCCCACAAGAAGTCGAGCAATTAATAACCATACCTCTGGAATCAGAATTAAGGAATATACCTGGAGCGATTGAAGTAAGATCTATATCAAGATTTGGCTTATCCATAATAACTGTAGTATTTAAAGAAAATATTCCAGTACTACGAGCAAGACAATTAGTAAAAGAACAAATAGATATCACTAAAAATGAAATTCCTAACGGAATAGGTGAACCACAACTAATGCCTATAACTACAGGGCTAGGAGAGATTTGTCAATATGTAATTAAAGTTAAGCCTGGTTTTGAATCGGATTACACTTTGGAAGATTTACGAACAATTCAGGATTGGATAATAAAAAAACAGCTTAATGGAATTGAGGGTATCATTGAAATTTCAAGTTTCGGAGGAAAAGTAAAAGAATATGAAGTAGGAATTGATCCTATTGTATTACAAAGCTATGGAATTACCTTAGAAGAAGTTTATAATGTGCTGGAAAAAAATAATCAGAATTCAGGATCAGGATATATTGAAAAACAGCACAATTTATTTTATATCAGAACAAACGGAATGTTAAAAAACCTTCAAGATATAAAAAATATAGTAGTAGCAGTAAAGGAACAAGTTCCCATAAAAATATCAGATATAGCGGAAGTAACCTATGCATCCGCCCAAAGATTCGGAGCAATGACCATGGACGGAAAAGGAGAAGTGGTTGGAGGAATAACTTTAATGTTGAAAGGAGAAAATTCCTATAAGACTGTCCGAAACGTAAAAGAAAGGATTAATCAAGTTAAGACCACCTTACCTGAAGGTTTAGATATATATATATATCTAGATAGATCCCATCTCATTGAAAAAACTATTTCAACAGTTAAAAAAAATTTAATTGAAGGCGGAATAATAGTAATTTTTGTTGTGATTATTTTATTGGGAAATATAAGAGCAGGTCTTATCGTAGCCTCAATCATACCACTTTCCTTATTATTTGCCTTAATAATGATGAACATTTTTGGAGTGTCTGCCAATTTGCTGTCTTTAGGAGCAATAGATTTTGGTATTGTTGTAGACGGCGCTATTATTATTGTAGAATCTGTTATTTATGTCTTGCATACAAAATACTTAGGAAAAAATATCACCCAAAAACAATTAGATGGAATTGTAGGTAAAACTACAGGAGAAATTTATAAATCGGCAGCATTTGGAATTCTGATAATCATATTGGTTTTTATTCCGGTAATGTCTTTAACGGGAATTGAAGGCAAAATGTTTAGGCCTATGGCTATGGCTGTAAGTTTTGCTATACTTGGAGCACTACTGCTTTCCTTAACCTATGTACCTGTAATGACAACACTTTTTATTAAAAAAGATATTGTATATAAAATAACTTATGCAGATAAAATTATGGATAAACTAAAATCAGTTTATCTCCCTATATTGGAGAAAGTATTAAAAATACCTTATAAAGTAGTAGGTGTAGTCCTAATAATTTGGCTTTTTTCCATATTTATTTTCAAAAATATGGGGGCTGAGTTTGTTCCCACCTTACAAGAAGGAAACATAGCTATGCAAATGAGCATTCAGCCCGGGAGTTCCTTAGAGGAAAGTATTAAGACTACCAATAAAATAGAAAAAATTATAAAAAATAATTTTCCAGAAGTTATTCATGTGATATCAAAAATAGGAACCGCCGAAGTTCCTACCGATCCTATGGGAATAGAAGATTCAGATATCATGATTATTTTAAAAGAAAAAGATAAATGGGTTTCAGCTCAAACACAAGAAGAATTGGCTAATAAAATCAAAGATAAGCTGTCATCAGTGCTAGGGGCTTCATTTGAATTTTCTCAGCCCATACAGTTAAGATTTAATGAATTAATGACAGGAGCAAAAGCGGATATTGTCATTAAAATATTCGGAGAAGATGCAGTAGAATTAAAAAAAATAGCAGATCGAGCTTCTCAAATAATAAAAAAAATAGAAGGAGCATCAGATGTAAAAGTAGAACAAACAGAAGGTCTCAAGCAAATGGAAATTACCTATGATCGTAACAAATTAGCCCAATATGGATTAGACGTAAACACGTTAAATCTAATCATACAATCTTCAGTGGCGGGATTAAAAGCAGGGACTATTGTAGAAGGAGAACGACGTTTCGATTTAGTAATACGTTTAGATGAAAAATATAGAAAAAATTTGAGTTTAGAACAATTACATGTACGTACTGCTACTAAAAATCTAATTCCAGTTTCTGAAGTTGCATCCGTAAAGTATGAGACCGGCCCTATGCTAATTTCAAGAGAACAGGCGCAAAGAAAAATAAATATTGGAATAAATGTTCGTGGGGCAGACATAACATCCTTAGTTCAAGATATTCAATCAAGGTTAAACACCGCCATCAAATTGCCTCCAGGTTATAGAATTGAATATGGAGGAGCATTTAAAAATCTTAAAGAAGCCTCTTCACGACTGAGTATTGCAATTCCTATTGCTTTATCCATAATACTCTTACTCTTATATATAACTTTTAAGAGTATTAAAGATGCGTTATTGATTTTTTCAGCAGTCCCTTTAGCATCGATTGGAGGGATTATTGCGTTGTGGATAAGAGGGTTGCCTTTTAGTATTTCGGCAGGCGTTGGTTTTATAGCCCTTTTCGGCGTTGCCGTTCTAAACGGAATAGTTTTGGTAAGTGAGTTAAATTATTTAAAAAATTCAGGTAAATATACTTCTCTTCAGGAAATAATAAAAGTAGGGGGGGGAAATCGATTACGACCTGTGTTTATGACTGCAATGGTGGCTACCCTAGGCTTTTTTCCTATGGCTTTATCAACATCTAATGGTGCTGAAGTACAAAGACCTTTAGCTACCGTAGTAATAGGAGGGTTGTTTACATCTACCTTATTAACTTTATTAATAGTCCCGGCCTTATATTACATTTTAGAAAATAAGAGGTTTAAAAAGAAGATAAATCCTAAAATAATCATTTCGATAGTAATTTTTTTAGGATGCATATATTCAGGAAAAGCTCAAACAAAAGTATCGCTTTCCAATCTTATAGATCTGGCTTATAAAGAAAATATTGAATTGAAAAATAGAGAATTACAGATTCAAAAAGAAAAATTGGAAAAGAAATATGCTTATTCGCTCAATTCGACTTCAATGAAGGTAGGATATGGGCAATTTAACAGTAGAGAATCAGATTATCAATGGGAAATCGGCCAAGATTTTGGAAATCTATTTTCATATGGAAAAAAGAAGAATTTTATGGATAGTCGCGTAGAATGGTTAACGGCAAAATCTTCCTTACAAAAACACATAATAATTTTTCAGCTCGAACAACTATATAACCAATGGGTTTACCTTATTGAAAAAAGAAAATTATTTACCCAAATGGATTCCTTATATAAAGAAGGACTAAAAAAGGCTCAGTTTAGTTATGAAAAAGGAGAAACAGATTATATGGAAAAACAATTTTTTAAGGCAGAGTTGGAACAAATAATACAGCAAAAGATCATAAATGAACAAGAAAATATAAACATTGAAAATAATATATATAACTTATGTGGAATAAATGCGAATGAAAAATTAGAGCCGTTGGAGAGATTCCACCAAATGCAGAATAATTCTATTTCAGACAGTATAAATTATAAATATTTGTATGAATTTGAAAAAGAAAAGGAGCGCAACAATAAAATGTTAGCTTGGGAAAAATCCAAAAGATTACCGGAACTATCCATTGGAGGATTGATGCAAAGCATAGAAAATAATTACAGCTACTATGCAGGAGTAGTTAGCGTAAACATCCCCTTATTTAATAATGATTATAAAAAGCTGAAAGAACAAACCTTACTGGAAAATAAAAATGTCGAATATCAGAAAGAACAAACCAAACGAAGTATAAACTTAAGGATAAAGCAGCTAAAAGAGCAGCAGAAACTGATTAATAATGAATTAAACATATTTGGAACTTCCCATCTCGAAGATTCAAAAAAAATGATCGGAATAGCAGACATAAAATATCGTTACGGAGAAATTGACTACCTGCAATATTGCAGCATATTAAGATCCTCTTTAGAGTCGCAAAATACCTATTTGGATTTAGTAAATACCTATAATCAAACTCTGATTGAACTTAACTATTTAACCCAACAAAATTAATTTATCGATCATGAAAATATCAACATACATAAATATATTTTACACTGTAACAATACTTTGTTATTCATGTTCCTCAAAAAATAAAGAGCACTATCAAGAAGATATCCAAGAGCATTCCAAAATAACTTTAAACGATGAGATGATCAAAACTAATGGGATAGAATTCGGCAAAGCAGAGTTGCGTTCCATTGAATCAAAAATAATGGTTACTGGTATTATACATGCTCTTCCAGAAAATAAAGCATCCATCCACAGTAAAATAGATGGATTTATTGAGAAAATAAATTTTATTACCGGAGATTATGTACATAAAGGGCAAGAATTAGCAACTATAAATAACCCTTCATTTATAACATTGCAAAAACAATTTTTAGAAAGTTATTATACGATGAATTTAGCATACAAAGATTACCAGCGAAAAAAGACATTATTAGAAGGAGATGCAACCAGTAAAAAATCTTACGAACAATCTCTAGCTGCCTATCAAGTCTCAACTGCAGAATATGAAAGCTTGAGATCAGAACTACACTTATTAGGGTTTATGCCAAATTTTATAATCAAGACAGGTAAAATTAATCCGGAATTAAAAATATTAAGTCCTATAAGTGGATATGTACAAGCAGAAGAAATTTCTCCCGGTAAGCAAATAAGTACCGCCGATGAACTTTTCTTGATAATAAATCAAGATAAATTGCATGTTGAATTAAACGTTCCGTCCAAATATGCCTCATCTTTATATGTAGGGCAAGCTGTAGAATTTACTCTACCTGAAATTGAAACTTTAATTAAAAGTAAAATTCATATTATAGGAAAAGTAACGAATACCGAAAATAATACCATACAGGTTCATGCAGATATTCAAACGAAATTACCACCAACTGATTTTTATGAGAAAAGATTTGTAAATGCTTATATAATCAATAAATCTAAAGATGTGCTAACAGTACCTAAAGAGGCTGTATTCGAAGAGGACGAAAAATCATATATTTTTATAAAAAAAGGAAATCATGTAGAACGAAAAGAAATAAAAATAGGAAGATCAAATGATGATTTCATAGAGATTTTAAATTTCAATTCTCAGCAAGAATTGGTGATAAAAGGAGTATACTATCTCCAATCCGGCGAGATAGAGTCTGAGCATGATCATTAATTACTTAAATTTTATAATATTTATTTAATAACTCGTTTCAGATATATATTATTTTTAAGAGGATTGCTTATAGGCTTATATATGTTAAAATGGTACACTATTAAGTAAAAATTAAGGCATATAATATTCCTTGGTTTCCTTTAGAAACTTACGGAAATATTTTTAATTTAAGTTATTGTTTATTAAATATTTATGTTTCTTTTATGATTTGAAATTTCATAAAAAAAAATAGGATTAGTAATTTTGTTATGTATGAAAGAACAAATCATCAATAAGCTCGCAACATTAGCAGAATCAGCCAAATATGATGTTTCTTGTTCCTCAAGCGGTGCTAGAAGGAAGAGTGCAGTAGGGGGTATAGGCTCAACTTCTTTTTCGGGAATATGCCATACATTTACCGATGACGGAAGATGCATTTCTTTGCTGAAAATAATGATGACCAATTATTGCATGTACGATTGTGCCTATTGCATAAGTCGTAAAAGTAACGATATAAAACGTACTGCATTCAGTGTAAAAGAACTGGTGGAACTAACATTGGAATTTTATAAAAGAAATTATATAGAAGGTTTGTTTTTAAGCTCAGGAGTAGTTAAAAGTCCCGATCATACCATGGAAAGAATGATTCGGGTAATCAAGGAATTGCGTACGGTGCATAGATATAATGGTTATATTCATATGAAAAGCATTCCGGGAGCCAGTAAAGAATTAGTAACACAAGCAGGACTATATGCGGATAGACTCAGCGTGAATATAGAAATTCCTACAGAGAAAAACCTCAAATTTTTAGCCCCCGAAAAAGATCACAAAAGCGTCTTTGCCCCCATGAAATATATTCAGAACGGAGTTCTCGAATATAAGGAAGAAAAGAAAAAATATAAATCAATTCCCCGATTTACTCCGGCAGGGCAGAGCACACAGATGATTATAGGGGCAACCAACGAGACGGATCAAGATATATTAAGGGTTTCCTCACTTTTATATATGCAATCAAGTATGAGAAGAGTCTACTATTCAGGATTCATACCTGTTAATTCTTATGACACTCGGCTTCCCGTTTTGCAACAAGCTCCCTTAGTAAGGGAAAATAGACTATACCAGGCGGATTGGCTGATGAGATTTTATCAATTTTCGGCAGAAGAAATTATTGATGAAAAAAATCCTAATCTCGATCTAGATGTCGATCCCAAACTAGCTTGGGCACTTCGTCATCCCGAAATGTTTCCTATTGATATTAATAATGCAGAGTATCGGCAGATATTGCGTGTGCCTGGTATAGGAATTAAGTCAGCCAAATTAATTATAGCATCACGGAAATTTGGTAAATTAGATTTATATCAACTAAAAAAAATCGGAGTTATTATAAAAAGGGCGCAATATTTCATTACATGTAGAGATTCCTCAGGAATCACCATTAATGAAACTACACCTGCTTATTTAAAGAAAATTCTTGTAAATAAAAAAAATACTGTTAAAAACACCAATCAGATTTCTTTATTTTTTCCTTAAAATTTAAAAAAATAATGATACTATTTTCTTATGATAAGACGTTAGATGGGCTTTTATGTGTAATTTTTGAGGCATATCAAAAGAAATTATTTCCAGAGATGCTTATAAAATTAGGAGATATTCCTCCTTTATTTATCGACCAATTATTAGAGATACAAACAAGAGAAGAGATTGTAGTAAAAGTATGGAATTATCTAAAGAAAAAAATGTCTAAAGAATCACTTAACATTATTCATGCAGTTTGGCTGTCGGAGCAAGATGAAAGAGATTGGTTACTATTTAAATATATTAAAAAAGCCATTGATAGCAAATTTGCCGGTCATACCGATTTTGGTGACGATGTAATAATTCAAGCCCATAATTTAGCTAAAAAAGTCTATAAAGAAGGATATAATTGGAAACAATTTGTTCGATTTAAAAAATCCAAAGACGGAATCTATTTTGCTCCTGTGTATCCCATTTACAATAGTTTACCGCTGGCTATTCCGCATTTTAAAGATCGATTTTCTTTTCAGTCTTGGATTATTTATGATTTAAAACGTGATTATGGATTTTATTATGATAGTAAAGAGGTTATTCAAATGACGCTAGAAAGAGATAATGAATATTTCAGCAAAGATTCAATCAATGAAAGTTTATTGGATTCTAAAGAAGTACTCTTTCAGGAATCATGGAAAAAATACTATCAGGCGTTAACCATTAAAGAACGAATTAATCTAAAGAAACAAAAACAACATATGCCAAAAAGATATTGGAAATATCTGACAGAAAAACAATAAATGATGAGATGAGGCTTTTACAATTAAAAGGATTATCTTTTTTATAAGTTAAAGATTAATATTTATTTTCTATTACTTTTTTATCATTTTATTTAACCACATATAAATTCTCAAAATTGTTAATTAAATTTAATGATATTAATTTAAATATTTATAGTTAAATAATCTTGAAAAAGCATTGAATGCCGTATTCTTATTTTATTTTTATTTATTTCAATGAAATTCTCATTTTAACAAATTCCTACCTATAATTTTATAAATATTTTTGAGTACAGAATAAGTGTTTTTTTTTCTTTTATTTCTAAGTTGAAAATTTTAATTCTCAATTTTCCTTTGTACACATCCTATTAATATGAATTAAACCTGCAATTTCAATTCTGAAAATGTGAATAGTTTGGATAAAAAAATAACAATAAATTATTTTAATACGAAATATTTATAAGAAGAAAAACGCTATTATATAATTTTCTCAAGTTATGAAGTCATTTCATCGTAATATATATCTTTTTTATAATAGATACAAAAAAACTACCAGCCTAAGCAGGTAGTTTTAATATTAGTAATTAAAAAATTATTTGATGAAAAAGTTAGAATTTATAGGTAAGTTGAAGTTTAAAATTTCTAGGATCAATTTGATTAATATAACCACCTCTATAATAAGACGTATAACCAATTTTATCGAAAATATTATTAAAGAAAAATTTTAATCCTATATTTTGATAAGTGTATCCTAATTGAGCATTGACAGTGGTATAGTCAGGCATATTAAAAGGTTTAATACCCGGGGTGGAACCATGTCCATCAGCTCTTAAATCTGAACTATGGTCATTAATAGGGCGATCACCTACATAATACACACCAACGCCTACAACAAGGTTTTTTAATGCTCCATTATTGACTAAGTATTGTACCCATCCATTTGCAGTAGTATACGGAGCATTCATAGGTCTTGAACCATTTACATAAGCTACGCTATTTTTATATTGTACATCTGAATAAGAATATCCTAAAATTACTTGTAAATTTTCCAAAATGTGACCATTCGCCTCGATTTCTAACCCATTTCTTCTTAAATCCCCTGCTTTAGAGTAATATCCTGTACCTACTCCATTTTCATATACTTGGTAAGATATATCATTATTTTTAATAAAGTAATAGGTTACATTAAAATCTAATTTTTTATTAAACCAATCAGATTTCACTCCTACCTCAAATTGATTAGTAACGGAAGATCCAATAGTACCTCCGTCTTTGGTAGGATTACTTGCGGACCGTAAATTAGTTGTAGTAGCATAATTACCAAAAACACTTATATTTTTTAAAGGGCTAACCATTACTCCTACGAAAGGATCCCATGCCTCATTAGCTGCATCTATATTGGGTTTTTTAGCATCTTGACTAAAACGTAATCCTACATTAGCTCGAATGTACTTATTTATTTCAACAGCATCTTGAATCATTATTCCATATACTTCTGACTCACTTGAACTAGTTGAAGCAATTGCGTCGAAAGCAGATTTATTGATTCCTTTTGGTAGTACATTTGGTATTTTATCAAATATATTAATTACATCTATATTTATAGATCTATCTATAGCAGGTAATCCAGTTTTAGGATCTAAAATTACCTTTCCCCTATCGTCTCTTCTGTATTTTCCATGGGTAATGGAATTTGTTTTATTTAACTTATAATCAAAACCTGTTTGAAAAGTGTGTTTTACTTTACCAGTATAGATATTTTTTCCAATCAAATCAATTTGTATCACTTTATTTTTATCTTCACTTTCTGACCAAGCTAAAGTTCTGGCACGTCTGGTAAAATCAGTGACATCTTTTCCTGTTTCATCTTTAAATCTATAAGGGCTAGCTAAAGAACCTAACCCGTAAGTTTCTTCGTTATTTTCAGATGCCGCATATAAAGCACGTAAACTTAATACATCATTTAATTTTCTTACAACTTTTGCACTGTATGTGGTAATTTTTGTGTTCTGATTATCAGTTGTCCATCCATAAAATTTGTGGGTGGTATCTAATAGGTTATTTTTATCAGAGTCAGTTGAATTTACGGTACCTCTATCCGGGGTGATATTATTATTTAGGTAATCTAATTCAAGGGTAACGGTTGTTTTATCGTCAGGCCTCCATTCAAAGGATGGGTTTATGTAAACTCTGTTATTATCTACTCTAGGTTTATAACTGTCAGATCTCTGGTAGGCACCATTTAAACGAAATCCAGCAGTTCTTTTTTTATCCAATACAGTCTGATAGTCAAATGTTGGTCTGAATAATCCCCAGCTTCCTGTTTCAATGGCGACGTTTCCAGCTGTTAAAAACAAAGGAGTTTTAGTAACTACATTGATAACTCCTCCCGGACTTCCTAATCCGTTTCCTATACCTTGAGTAATAGCTGCTGAACCGCGTAATACTTGAACACTAGATACTCCTTGCATGTCAGAGAGTAAAGAAGCAGATCGGAAATCAGAATCAACTTGAACACCGTTTTTTAATACAGGAGTACCGCGATATCCTCTGATTGACATACTTTCAGAAGCTCCCCCATAAGTTCCGAATAAAGTCACTCCCGGAACATTTCTAACTGCATCCGTTAAGGTTAACGCTCCTTGCTTATCAATAATTTCACTAGTAATAACAGAAATATTTTGAGGTAATTCTCTAGGAGCAACCGGAAGACGGGTAATCATATCTAATCCGTGTATTTGTTTGGTTCCGTATATAGTCACATCGTCTATATCACCTTTTCCATATAATGTTATACTTATATCTTTAACTTCATCTGGATTGAGTATAATAGATTCCGTATAGTCATTAAATTTAGTTGAGGTGATAGATAATTTATGAAATCCATCATTAAGACCAGATACTTCAAAATATCCAGATTGATTATTAACCTCAGAAACTTTTTCACCGTCAATGTAAATAATTGCCGTTTTGATCGGTTTGTCTTCCACATCTAATAAATATCCTTTAATTCCTGATGTATATTGAGCTAATAGTAGCTGTCCTAAACATAAAAGAACAAAAGCTATGTAGGTTTTTTTCATAATAATTTTTTATTTTTCGGCAAATATAATTTTAATTTAGACCAATTACAAATAAAATGAGTTTTTTATGTTGTTGTTTTTATTAATATATTGATTATTAATGTTTTATATTTGTTTTTGTTTTTTTTATTCTAATTTCTTGTAGGCTAATTTGAAGATGTTTAATAGCTGAAATAGAGGTCAACTATAAAAAATATATTAACTTTGCATTCTAAAATTGAAAGTATAAAAAATTAGAAAGGATGAGTTTACCTATAGATTATGTTCCAGTACTTATACAGGTTGCAGTAGCTTTAGGGTTCAGTGTAACAGCTCTAATCGGATCGGCTATGTTAGGTTCGAGAGTACACGGGAAAGTTAAGGATGATACCTTTGAATGTGGAATAGCATATGAAGGAGATGCCCGTTCGCCCTTTTCAGTTAAATATTTTTTAACAGCAATTTTATTTGTATTATTTGATATTGAAATCATCTTTTTTTATCCCTATGCTTTAAATATAAGAGATTTCGGAGTAGAAGGCTTTTTAGCGGTATTAACTTTCATTTCCGTTTTTCTTATGGGCTTTGTATACGTGGTTAAAAAAGGCGCACTGGATTGGGAAAAATAGGAATAATAAAAATCTATTTTTAAAATATTTTTAAAAAAGAAATGGCAGAAAAAAAAGTTAAGATTGTTGAGGCTCCTGAAGGAGTTAGTGGGCCCGGATATTTTGCCGGAAATTTTGATAAGATCATTGGATTAGCAAGGTCTTATTCACTATGGCCATTACCATTTGCTACCTCTTGCTGTGGAATTGAATTTATGGCTATACAGGCTTCCAATTATGATTTATCACGTTTTGGAGCAGAAAATATGTGTTTTTCGCCAAGACAGGCAGACCTTCTTATGGTCTGTGGAACCATATCTAAAAAATTAGCTCCGGTATTAAAGCGAGTGTACACTCAAATGGCAGAGCCTAAATGGGTGATGGCAGTGGGGGCCTGTGCTTCAAGTGGTGGAATTTTTGATACCTATTCAGTATTGCAAGGAATTGATAAAGTTATTCCCGTAGATGTATATGTTCCCGGATGTCCTCCTAGACCTGAACAAATTATTGAAGGTTTTATGCAAATTCAAGAAATAGCTAGAAATGAAAGTCTAAGAAGAAGAGAATCTGCAGAATACAAAGAATTATTAAGTTCATATGAAATTTCGTGATAATTTATGGAAGGAAAAATTATAGATAATCAATTTGTATTGCAACTCATAACAGATGAGTTTGGAGATGGTATTATAAGGACATATGAACCGGATGGAATTTTAACCCTGGAAATAAAAAAAGATATTGTACTTCCCTTATTAACTTTCATTAAAAATCATGATATTAAAATTGATTTTTTAACGGATGTTTGCGGAATACATTATCCTACCAATAAAGGCAATGAACTTGGAGTAATCTACCATCTTCATAGCTTTATAAATAATTTTAGAATACGGATTAAAGCATTTTTTTCTATAGATAATCCTGAAATTGATTCAATTACCTCTATTTATTCTGCTGCTAATTGGCAAGAGAGGGAAACCTTTGATTTCTATGGAATCAAATTCAAAGGACATCCTGACCTTACAAGAATACTAAATAGGGACGATATGGATTATCATCCTCTTTTGAAGCAATATACATTGGAAGATACTACTCGCACTGATAAAAATGATGCCATGTTCGGCAGATAATTTAGTAAAATAAAATAGTTAGAATAATAAAATGTCTAAGCAAAAAAATATTAGTGATTTGATTGATTTATCAAATTCTGTGGACAAATATATTGTGAAGGAACAAGTAGACGGCGAGTTGCAAAGAATCAACTTAGGACCTACACACCCTTCTACTCATGGTATATTTGAAAATAAAATATTGATGGATGGAGAAAGGATTGTATCAGCCAAATCTACGGTGGGATACATTCACCGAGCATTTGAAAAAATATCTGAAAGAAGAACATATTCACAAATCACTACTCTAACAGATAGGCTTAATTATTGTTCATCTCCAATTAACAATATGGGATGGCATATGACCATGGAGAAATTTTTGGGAATAAAAGTTACCAAAAAAATTGATTATATGCGTATCATAATCATGGAGTTGGCAAGAATAGCAGACCATTTGGTTTGTGACTCCGTAATGGGAGTTGATACAGGTGCTTTAACTGGATTTACATACGTATTTCAGGATAGAGAGAAAATATATGATCTATACGAGCAGGTTTGTGGAGCTCGTATGACAACTAATATTGGAAGAATAGGAGGATTTGAACGTGATTTTAGTCCGAAATTTCATCAATTAATAAAAGAATTTATAGCAGAATTTCCTAAAAGATTAGAAGAATTTGCCAGTTTGCTGGAAAGAAACAGAATCTTTATGGATCGGACAATCGGAGTGGGGGGGATCTCAGCTGAAAGAGCCTTGAATTACGGTTTTACAGGTCCTAATTTACGAGCCGCTGGAGTAGACTATGATGTGAGAGTAATGAGTCCTTATTCTTCTTATGATGATTTTGATTTTATTATTCCAATTGGAACTGCAGGAGATGCTTACGATAGATTCATGGTACGTTTACAGGAAATGAGGGAAAGTTTTAAATTGGTTAAAAATGCTTATGAAAATTTACCTGAGGGCAATTACCATGTGGATGTTCCAGAATATTATCTTCCCGATAAACCAGATGTCTATACAAGTATGGAAGCATTGATTTATCATTTTAAAATAATTATGGGAGAAACAGATATTCCAACTGGAGAAGTTTTTCATTCCGTTGAAGGAGGAAATGGTGAATTAGGATTTTATATGGTAAGTGATGGAGGAAGAAGTCCTTATAGACTGCATTTTCGAAGACCGTGTTTTATATATTACCAAGCTTATCCGGAATTAATAAAAGATCAAATGTTATCAGACGCAATTATAACTTTAGGAAGTTTAAATGTTATTGCCGGAGAATTAGATGCATAAATGTAACTAAACTTAAATTATTACATATATTAAATAAAAAACTCTCATTTTTGAGGGTTTTTTGTTTATATAAAAAAGACTTTATTAATAATCTTAATTTTATAAAAATACAATAAAATAAATAATAGGAGGTGTTGAGCAATTAAAGAGGACTCATTTATATAATGTTATGTTGAAAATACGATATTTAAAAGTAATTCAGTGTAAGTAATGAGAGCTCTTTTATCGGAAAATTGTCTTCTTTATAAAAGAATGAGAAAGAAAATTAAATTCAGGAAATTTATTGATAATATATTTATTCCATGAAAGTGTTTTTTTGGGAAAAATCTGAAACTAATTGTAAGGCTAAGATTAATGTGCCATGTAAATATTTTATTTTTTTGTATTTTCCGTGAAAGTATTATGCGACATCTTCACGGAAAATATTGAGTAGCATCTTCACGTACCTTCAAAGCTAAATTTCATAGAATTCGCCTCCACCATCTAATAAATGAATCCTGAAATGAGATCTTTAAAAGATTCTTTTAATATATTTTCTATTTGTATTTCTTTTTATTTCAAATAAAATAAGTAGCGTTGTCGCTATCAATATTTGTTTATGAATAAATTGAAATACTAAATAAAAAGGCAGAAAATTGAAAGGAGTTTTATCAATATTTATTTTAAATTATTACAGCTGTGCCAGAGATAGATACCATAATCATACTCCCTTTAGCACCCAAAGTTTCATAATCTATATGAATACCGATAACAGCATTTGCTCCTAATTGTTTTGCATTTTTTTCCAACTCTTGTAATGCCGTTTGTTTAGCTTCAATTAAAACTTTTTCATAAGCAGTAGACCTACCACCGAAAAAATCGGTAAGATTTGCTTTGAAATCCTTGATAAAATTTGCTCCAATAATAGTTTCACCGCTTACAATACCCTTATATTCCTTTGTGGTAAATCCTTCAATAGAATTAGTTGTAGTTAATATCATTTATTAATAAATTAAAATATTTGTGCAAATATATGAAATTAAAGTAGGGATAAAAGTAGGGGTAATGAAAATTAAATAAAGTTTTATAAAATAAAGATTTTAAATATTAACAATGATCAAATTTGTTAATTAATAAATACAATTTATTGTATTTTATTTATAGGGACTTAATAAAAATATCTAAACTTATTGTCTTTCTATATTTTTACCCTTATTTTTGATGTTGATAATAAATTAAGTAAATATGCAGGCACCTGTAGCGAAGAAAATTCCTAAAAAGTTGGTTATTCATAATGATACAAGAATCGATAATTACTATTGGCTTAATGATAGAGATAATCCGGAAGTGATAAAGTATTTGGAGAAGGAAAATGCTTACACCCAAGAGCAAATGAGATCTACGGAACAATTACAAAAAGATTTATTTGGAGAAATGAAGTCTAGGATCAAAGAAGATGATGAATCAGTTCCCTATAAATTTAATAAGTATTGGTATGCAACCAAATATATAAAAGGAGGTGAATATCCGATATATATTCGAAAAAAAGAATCTTTAAATGCCCAAGAGGAAATTATGTTTGATGTTAATCAAATGGCTAAAGAATATAAATTTTATCAAATTGGAAGCGTTAGTGTAAGTCCGGATAATACAATGGCATGTTATTCTGTTGATACAATTGGACGAAGAATCTATTCAATACAGATTAAAAATTTAATAACAGGAGAATTACTTTCCGATATATTAGAAAACACAACGGGGAATGTAGTATGGGCAAATGATAATCATACACTATTTTATTCAGTTCAAGACCCAAAAACCTTACGTTCTTCTAAAATATATAAGCATGTATTAGGAACATCACAAAAAGAAGATATATTATTATTTGAAGAAAAAGATGAAACCTTTACTGTATATGTAACTAAAACTAAATCCTTAAAATATATAGTTATAGCATCCGGTAGTACATTAACTGATGAATATAGGTTTATTCCTGCCGATAATCCCAATGCAAAATGGAAAATATTTCAAGAGAGAATAAGAGGGTTAGAGTACTCATTTGACCATTTTGATGATTTCTTCTACATTCTTACTAATAAAGATGGTGCTACTAACTTTAAATTGATGAAGACTTCAATAACAGAAACAGAAAAAGAAAATTGGATTGAAGTAATTCCGCATAATGAAAAAATCTTACTGGAAGGATTTGAGCTATTTAGAAATTATTTAGTGACAGAAGAACGTGAATGTGGATTAACACATATAAAAATTAAAAGTTGGGACAATTCAGTTACGTATGAAATTCCTTTTGAAGAAGAAGTTTATACAGTGGGCACATCTGTTAATAGAGATTTTGATACAGAAATAATAAGGTATCGTTATACCTCTATGACTACGCCATGGAGTGATATAGATTATAATATGCGTACAAAAGAAATGACTGTATTAAAAGAGCAGGAAGTAATCGGAAATTTTACTAAAGATAATTATATAACTAAGAGAATATGGGCAAAAGCAAGGGACGGAGTAAGTATACCTATGTCTTTAGTAATGAGAAAAGATACAACGCCTTCAAAAAATACCCCCTTATTATTATATGCTTATGGATCTTATGGATATTCGATGGATGCTACTTTTAGTTCAATACGCTTATCTTTATTGGATCGAGGCTTCATTTACGTAATAACTCATGTAAGGGGTGGGGAAGACTTAGGTAGACTTTGGTATGAAGAAGGGAAAATGTTAAAAAAGAAAAATACATTCTTCGATTTTATAGATAGTGCTGAATATTTAATTAAAAATGAATACACTTCATGCAATCATTTATATGCCAATGGGGGAAGTGCCGGCGGTTTATTAATGGGAGCAGTAATTAATTATGCACCCAAACTTTTTCATGGAGTGGTCGCAGATGTCCCCTTTGTAGATGTAGTTACCACCATGTTGGATGAGAATATTCCCTTAACCACAGGAGAATATGACGAATGGGGAAATCCAAATCAAATAGAATATTATAATTATATGAAATCTTATTCTCCATATGATAATGTCGAAAAGAAAGAGTATCCCAATATGTTAGTAACAACCGGTTTACACGATTCTCAGGTACAATACTGGGAGCCGGCTAAATGGGTGGCAAAACTTAGAGATATGAAAACAGATTCTAATCTTTTATTATTACAAACCAATATGGATGCAGGACATGGAGGTTCAAGCGGACGTTTCGAATCATTGAAAGAGGTTGCATTAGAGTATGCATTTTATTTATTTCTAGAAAAACAAGAAAATTAATTGATAGTTATAATAATAGGAGGTTTAGAAAATAACAAATTCATCTTATAAACAATAATCGGAGACGGATGCCATTTGCTTATAAAGTGAAAAATTATTTTTTAAATTTCCTTCTACATTAATATAAAAATCCATCGCTTAATTTGTAATGTTCAATTTTCAAAAGGCTAAATTTATTTAAATGAAGTAATCAAATTATTGTAATTGTAGAAAAATAAAAGTGTTAATTCTTTAATGTTTTCTTTCAATAACATATTTTAGCATAAGCTCTAAAGAATCACGATTTTCGTTTTTAGGAAAAGTAACTAAAATATCTAGCGCTTTTTGTTTATATTCATTCATCTTATTTATCGTATAGTTTAGTCCTCCGTTTTCCTTAACAAAATTAATTATTTCAGAAACTCTTTTTTTATCCTTGTTATGGTTTTTAATGGAATTAATTAACCACTTTTTATTCTCTTTAGTTGTTGTGGAAAGAACGTAAATTAAAGGGAGTGTCATTTTTCTTTCCTGAATATCAATTCCTATAGGTTTCCCGATAAGATTGGTACTTGTGTAATCAAATAAGTCATCTTTAATTTGAAATGCAATACCAGTATATTCCCCAAAGAGTCGCAGTTTTTCAGCATTTTCATCAGAAGCAAAAGTAGAACGTGCTCCAGCTTCGCAACAGGCAGATATAAGAACAGCAGTTTTTTGACGTATAATTTCAAAATAAACTTCTTCTGTTATATCAAGCATACGGCTTTTTTCCAGTTGCAGTAACTCTCCTTCAGACATTTCACGTATAGTTCTAGAGATAATTGATAGTAAATCTAAATCTTGATTATCAGTAGCTAATAATACGCTTTTGGAAAGAAGATAATCACCTACCAAAACAGCAATTTTATTTTTCCATAATGCATTAATTGAAAAGAACCCTCTTCTCATATAACTCTCGTCTACTACATCATCATGGACTAAGGTTGCAGTATGAATAAGTTCAATTAATGAAGCTGCACGATAAGTTTTATCAGTTATAGTACCGGTAAGCTTAGCTGTTAAGAATACAAACATAGGACGCATTTGCTTACCTTTTCTTCTAACAATAAACTGAGTTATTCTATCCAACAAGGGAACTTTACTTTTCATAGATTCATAGAATCTCTTCTCGAAAAGCTTCATTTCATCAGCAATTGGAATTTTAATTTGTTCAGTTATCTTAGACATTAGATTCCAAAAATAATCAAATTTTACATATAACAATTTTAAAATTTGAATTTTATTTTTAATAGAAAGGGTAAAAAGATATTTAAAATAAAGGTTATGTACTAAAAATAAGTTAATAATAAAATAAAGAGTATAAACATAAAAAGAATTATTATATTTGTTGTTTGAGATGATAGATAATTGCAAAGAAAAATGCAACATAATAACTTTATTTCACGTTTAGTGCATTATGTGAAATAATATTAAATTAAAATGAAAAATATTTTCTTATTAATTATTCTAATTTGTACTTGTTGTCTGATACATATAAAGGCCCAACGTAATGAACTTGGAATTTCTATTGGAAGAGCTAATATTATTGGAGATATAGGTAAAACAAACTATATTGAGATTTTACCTATGGATATGGATAGAATACCAATTTCACTAGGTCTACTTTATAGATATAATTTAGATAATAGACAAAGCTTAAGGCTTAATTTAATATATAACAGGGTGTTTTTTGATGATGAAAAAGCGAGTGAAGACTACAGGTACAAAAGACTTATTTCAGGAAGTAATACAATATTAGAAACCTCGGTTCTATTTGAGTATTATTTCTTTGATATTAACGATATAAAATATTCCGGATCATCCCCTTATATATTTGCTGGAATTGGAGGATATGGATATAATGATAGAAAATATACAATCAATCATACACGTGCTAAAAATTCTGATGGATCTTTTCGAAACCCAAAAGATTATAAGGATTTTATAACAGAAGAAAATTATAAAAAATCCATGAAATTCGGTTTTAATATTCCTTTTGGAATAGGATATAAAATTAAGATTAAATACGATTGGTTATTATCATTTGAAGTAGGAGCAAGATATACATTTCAAGATAATCTTGATTATAGTTCTGTAAAAAACAAAAATATAACTATAAATGTTGATCCAAAGTTAAATAGCATTAGTGCGACAGATTCTAACATAAAAGATGAAATAAATAGGAGAAACTCTAAAATAATAGGAAAACACCAAACAGGTAATACATTTAAAAGTAATGATTGGTATTTAATATGGGGAATAAACTTAACATATACATTTGGTAGACCTCCATGTTATTGTTATTAAATTAAAATTATTAATGTCTAAAAAAGATATATTTATAGAAGAAAATAAGTTACCCCGACATGTTGCTATAATTATGGATGGCAACGGTAGATGGGCTAAAAAAAGAGGTATGATTCGTAGTTTGGGACATCAAAATGCAATTAAAGCCGTTCGAGAAGCAATTGAATTTTGTGATGATACAAATATACCCTATCTTACCTTATATGCATTTTCTACAGAAAATTGGAATAGACCGATTTTAGAAGTTAATTCATTAATGGGATTATTAGTGAATACTATAAAAAAAGAAACAAAGAGTTTAAAGGAAAAAGGGATTAGAGTTAAAGTAATCGGTAATATTGATAAATTCCCTAAGAATGTTAGCGAGGAGTTGAATATACTGATCACTGAAACTTGTAATAATCAAAAGGGGACCTTAACCTTAGCATTAAGCTATGGTTCTAAAAATGAGATTGTAGATGCAACTAAAAAAATAGCCTTAGATTTTTCAAACAATGAATTGTCCTTAGAACAAATAAATGAGAATATTTTTAATCAATATTTATATACTAATGATCTACCAGATGTAGATCTTCTTATTAGAACTAGTGGAGAACAAAGAATTAGTAATTTTTTACTTTGGCAAATAGCCTACGCAGAATTATATTTTACAGATACATTATGGCCTGATTTTAACAAAGATGAATTTTCGAAAGCAATAGAATTTTATCAGACCAGAGAAAGAAGATTTGGAAAAATAAGCGAACAAATAAAAGTAAAGTAAAAGAAGTAAAAATTATACATGAAGAAATTATTAGCGGCCGTTTTAATCTCAATACATACATTTATATTTGGTCAGGTTTCAGATAGCGTCCAAGTGTCTGGGCAAACATCTAATGCTGGGGTGAATAAAGATTTAGATACCTCTTCTAAAGATGATTCTGCATTACGTATTAAAGAGATCAAAATTACAGGAACCGATAAGTATTCCAAAAATCAAATCATGCGATACACAGGCTTATATGAAGGAGATATAGTCGAAATACCTGGAATGCAGATTAATACAGCAGTAAAAAAGTTGTGGGATTCTAAACTTTTTGCTAATGTTGAGATCTTTTTAACCAAAATAATTAATAAAGAAGTGTACCTTCGAATAAATCTAGTTGCACTTCCTGATTTAGGAACAGTTAAATTCCATGGAATCAGTAAATCAAAAGGAGAAAAGCTTATCAAAGATAATGGGCTTAAAACTAAATCTAAAATTACTGATGATTTACGTACTAAACTTCAAAACTCTATAAAAAATGAGTATACGGAAAAGGGTTTCCCTGATGCCATGGCTGTTATAAAAGAATCTGCCAATCCATCAGATCCTAATTTGGTTAATTGGAATGTAACAATAGATAAAGGACCAAGAGTTAAAGTAAGCTCCATCAGGATTAACGGAACTAAAGTTTTAAAAGCTTCAACCGTGAGATCACGAGCTTTTAAAAATACAAAACAAAAAAGATTTTATCGATTTTGGAAGAAATCAAAATACGTTCCGGAAAAGTATTTAGAAGATTTGAACAGAGTAGTTGAAACATTTCAATCATATGGATTTAGAGATGCTAAAATAACTTCAGATACAGTAATCAGAACAAATAAAAAAAATTTTAATGTTAAAGTAAATGTAGAAGAAGGGAAAAGATATTATTTAGGAAATGTTACCTTTTCAGGAAATTCTGCTTATTCCAGTGAAACGCTAACTAAAGTCATTGGCTATAAAAAGGGAGATCCTTATGATGCTGTCGGATTTAATAAAAAAGTATCTGGATCAGAAAAAAATGATGATATAGCGACTCTTTATTATAATAATGGATATGTATTTTCAAATGTAATCCCAATAGAAAAAGCAGTACGAAACGATACTATTGATGTTGAAATAAAAATAAGAGAAGGAGAACAAGCCTATTGGGATAAGGTGACTTTTTCAGGAAATACGAAAACCCATGACCATGTGATACAACGTTCTCTCAGTACTAGACCTGGGGATCTTTTTTCAAAAGAAGATATACAAAGAACTATTATGGAATTAGCTCAAATGGGATATTTTGAAGCACAAACCTTACGTCCGGACATCACACCTAATGTAGAAACCCGTACGGTAGACGTTAATTATAAATTAGAAGAAAAAGGAACAAATAGTCAGATAGAATTACAAGGAGGATATGGAGGTAATCGATTTATTGGGACTTTAGGACTTACATTCGGAAATTTCTCATTTAATGATTTTTTTAAGAAAAAAGCTTGGAAGCCGATACCATCAGGAGATGGACAAAGCATATCATTAAGAGCTCAAGCAGGAAGCAATTATCAAAACTATAGTATTTCGTTTACAGAACCATGGATTACCGGTAAAAGACCTACCTCTATGACTGTATCTCTATATAGTACTATATTAAACTATAATAATTATTACGCAGAAGGAAAAAATAAATTAGATATATATGGAGGTCAAGTAGGTTTAACCACCCGTTTAAACTGGCCGGATAATTATTTTAGATTATCTTATGGAATTAATTATCAATTATATTCTTTCAGAAATTATCCATTTAATATAGCCGATGAAAATGCATTAGGCTATACCACCTGGGATAATGGAGAAAGTAATAATTTTAGTTTATATGCAAGTTTAGGAAGATATTCTGCAGGATTTGATCCAATTTTTCCAACCATGGGATCAGAATTTGAGCTTTCTATCAAATTTACCCCTCCCTACTCAGCGTTTAATAATGAGGATTATAATAAGAAGACCGATAAGGAAAAATATAAATGGCTAGAATATTATAAGATCAAGATGAAAGCTTATTGGTATCAAGAATTAATTGGAAAATTTGTTTTGAAAGCTGGAGGAGAGTTCGGATTCTTAAGTAATTATAATTCTAAGGTAGGAATACCTCCTTTTGAAAGATTTTATTTAGGAGGAACCGGTCTTTATGGAAATAGATTTGACGGTAGAGAAATTATTCCTTTGCGAGGTTATAGAGATGCAACTTCTTTTGGTGGAGTTTCAGGAGAAGATATAACTCCACTAGGTGGAGGAACTTCATATTCGAGATTTATGCTGGAATTGCGTTATCCGGTTTTATTAGGAGGTGCTACAAAAATTTATGCATTAACTTTTGCAGAGGGAGGTAACACTTGGAGCAATAATAAGTCATTTAATCCGTTTGAGTTAAAAAGGTCAGCTGGATTTGGAATTAGAATTTTCATGCCTCAATTTGGTATGTTAGGATTTGATTTCGCTAAAGGATTTGATTCAACAATTAACTCAAATAGTGCTAATGGTTGGGAAACTCATTTCATATTCGGTCAACAATTTTAATTATAAGTATAGTCAGATATATTATTAAAATAATATATTTATAGATAAATTAAGTTTGTAAAAAATTGGTATGATTTTAGAAAAGCCCTATATATAGTTACAATGAAGAAAATATTGACATATGCACTGCTATTACTATTTAGTTACGGCATTGCTCAAAAAATGGCTTATGTAGATACGCAGTATATTTTAAAACAATTACCGCAATATCAACAATCTGAACAAAAACTGGATAATGAAGTAAAAAAATGGCAGGAAGAGATTGTAAATAGACAATCAAATTTGGAAAAGCTACGGATTGAATTTGAAAATGAAAAGATATTGTTAACGGATGATCAGCAAAAATCCAGATTGTTTCAAATTGATAGCACTGATAAAGCATTACATGAATTTATTGAAAAAAAATTCGGATCAAAAGGCGAGTCAATCAATCTTAGAGTTAATTTAGTAAAACCTTTACAAGATCAAATCTGGAATGCAATAAATGCGATAGCAGCAAAAGATAAATATAACTTAATATTAGACAAGTCTTCTGATTTAATTATGGTTTATACTGATTCTAAATATGATATTACAGATAAAGTTTTGAAACAATTAGGAATTGCAACAAAAAATAAAGAAAAAGAAGATAAAAATGCCAAAACATCTGCATCTATAAAGCCAAATGAAGATCTAGATAGTAAATCAAACGATACAAAAAATAATAAAGAAAAAAAAGAGTCGAACAAAAAGCAACAAAAATCAGGATGGGGAAGAAAATATGTTCCCAAAAATAAGCAAAGTAAAACTAAATCAGAATCTGAAGATATTGATAACACAAACGAATTGAATAATAACAATAATCAATCTTTAGATTTAAATGAAAGTAAAGACAATTCTAAAGAAGGCCTTAAGAAAAAGACATTAGAATCAAAAATAAATATTTCTGCAACTGAGGAATATGTAGATAAATCTAATGTTTCTGCTAATCCTAAAAAAGAAATTAAAAATACAAGTAAAACTCAAACAAAAACTGGATACGGAAGTAAATATGTCCCAAAGAAAAAAACTCAAAATAATAACCAAAACACTGAAAAAAATACAAGTAAATAATAAAATTAGAATAGAAATGAAGAAAATCACTTTAGTATTCCTCTTAACTGCATGTGTTGGAGCTTTTCAATTTATTAAAGCTCAGAATATAGCTCATGTGAATTCTATGGAATTATTAAGTCTAATGCCTGAGAAAAAAACAGCTGATGATCAGTTGAAAACCTTAGCTGATCAGAAAAAAGCAGAAATAAAAAAGCAAGAAGAAAGCTTTACTGCTAAGTATGAAAAAATTCAAAAAGATTTACAAGGCAAATCTCAAGCTGATTTAGAAAAAATGAAAGATCAACTTCAAAAATATGAAGAAGATTTTCAAAAAGATCAGCAAAGTTTAGTTGCATTAAGAGAAGAAGCTGCAAAAGCTTTAGATAAAAAACAGGCTGATTTATATGAGCCAATTATGAAAAAAGCTCAAGATGCCATTGATAGTGTTGCTAAAGCAAAAGGATATCTTTATGTTTTTGATACTTCTCAACCTTCCCTTTTATATGCAGAGGGACCAAATATTCTAAATGATGTGAAAGCAAAATTAGGGATAAAATAAGACTAAGAAAATTGATAAATACAAATATGAAATGAAGGAGAGGCATTATTTAACCTCTCTTTTTTTGTTTTAAATTGAAAGGATTCAAAAAGTATTGATTATTAAAAATGATATATAAATCATACTTTATAGAAATAAGTATTAGGGTAGAAATTCGATAAGCCTTTCCAGAGCCATAGCTCGAGAACCTTTCAGTAAAATATTTTTGGTAGGTATCGTATAATTTTTGAGAAAATCTGCCATATCGGATGTCGTATGGAATTTTTGGATTTTATTGCAGTTTGTTGAAATTGTAGAATAAAAATTATTACCTACTAAATAAATAAAGTCAAAGTTTAAACTTTCTGCTAAATTTAAAATTCTTTGATGTTCTAAAGCGGATTCTATTCCCAATTCATACATATCTCCGATAATTACGGATTTACTACCTTTGAAATGAGAAAAATTTTCTAAAGAAACTTCCATACTGCTTGGATTTGCATTATATGTATCCAATACTAATATAACGTTGTTTTTTTCAACAATTTGAGACCGTTGGTTTTGCGGCGTATAATTTTCAATTCCCTTTTTTATTTGTTCAATATCTATTTCAAAATAAAGTCCTAAACTAAAAGCAGCACATAAATTAGAAAAGTTATAATCTCCGGTAAGTTGAGAGTTGACGGCTATATCTTGATATTGTATGCTGAGACGATGCTGGTCTTCAAAATGTGAAAATGTATAAGTTCCTTGTGAACCAAAAGTTATTCTTTTGATTCCATCACTCAAAGTAACTTGTAAAGGGTCATCAGTGTTAACCAAAGCATATCGGTTGTACTTTCTTAAATAAGTATAAAGCTCAGACTTACCTTTAATTACACCATCCTTTCCACCAAATCCTTCCAGATGAGCTCTTCCAAAATTCGTAATATATCCGATACTAGGTTGAGAAATACTACTTAAAAGTTCAATTTCTTTAAGATGATTAGCACCCATTTCTATTATTGCAACTTCATGTTTAGAGTTGATCGATAAAATAGTCAGTGGTACTCCAATGTGATTATTTAAGTTACCTTGAGTGTATAAGACCTTATATTTTTCAGCTAAAACAGAAGCGATAAGTTCTTTTGTAGTTGTTTTACCGTTACTTCCTGTTAAACCAATGACAGGAATATGTAACTGATTTCTGTGATATCTCGCTAGATTTTGTAATGCAAATAAAGAATTTTCAAAATAAAATAGGCCCTTTTCCGGATTAGAAAGTTCAATATCATCTACTACGGCTCCTAACGCACCATTTTTTATAGCTTGTTCGGCAAAAGCATTGCCATTAAAATTGCTTCCTTTTAAAGCAAAAAATAAATTTCCTTTTTCAATTTTTCTTGTATCAGTTGCAATGCCTGATGATTGCAAATAAATGGAATATAATTCAGTAATTGTCATATATGATATTTCCTATTTTATTATACAAAAATAAATATTTGTCATGTATTAAGATTAATAACCAATATAAAATAGTAATACTTAGTTATTCATATATATTAATAAATTTTAAGACCTATTTAAAATACTTTTATAACAGGAATTTGATTGATGAAAAAATAGATTGAATTATTATTTTGTAGTTAATTTAATAAGATAATGAAATCGCAGTCATAATGTATAAAAAAACAGCTTATTTATAAGCTGTTTTTTATAAATAAGGTGAATTTAAATTCTTATAAAACCTTCATTTCGTGTAACACATTATTCATATTTCTTACTGCATCAGCAGAAGCTTTGAATTTAGTTTTTTCATCATTGTTAAGTTCTAGCTCAACAATTTTTTCGATGCCATTTTTACCTAATACAACAGGTACACCAATACAAATATCCGATTCACCGTATTCTCCGTCAAGATATACGGAACAAGGTATTACTTTTTTCTCGTCGCGAATAATGGATTCAACAACAGCAGCGCCGGCAGCACCAGGAGCATACCATGCAGAAGTGCCTAGTAATTTAGTTAAGGTAGCTCCACCCACCATTGTATCGGAAGCAACTTTTTGTAATTGATCAGGGGTAAGAATTTTTGAGAAAGGTACTCCCTGGCATGAAGCAAAACGAGTGAGAGGAATCATGGTTGTGTCTCCATGTCCACCAATGACCGTAGCTTGAATATCATTTTGGGATGCACCGCTAGCTAAAGATAAATAGGTTTTAAAACGAGATGAATCCAAGGCTCCCCCCATTCCTATGACTCTTGACTTTGGTAGGCCTAAAGATTTAAGCGCTAAATAGGTCATAGTATCCATAGGATTGGAAATAATTATTAGTATGGCATCAGGAGAATATTTTAAAATATTAGTAGCAACATCTTTTACGATGCCTGCATTTGTACCAATAAGATCTTCACGAGTCATTCCCGGTTTTCTAGGAATACCGGAAGTAATTACGGCAACATGGGTTCCGGCAGTTTTAGAATAATCGTTGGTACTTCCGGTTATAGTAGTATCAAACCCTAAAAGAGAAGTGGTTTGCGTTAAATCTAATGCTTTACCTTCAGCAAAACCTTCTTTTATATCAACGATTACCAATTCGTCAACTATTTCTTTTCTTGCAATGTTATCAGCACAAGTAGCTCCTACAGCCCCCGCACCTACTACAGTTACTTTCATATTTTTATACTTAATTTATTGTTAATATTTTTCTCAAAGTTATAACAAGTTTAATTATAATAAAATGTCGTTTATCATTTTTTAAAACATAAATCGATAAATTTAAATTTATTAATTTTTTAATAAATTTGATCATAATTTTACATCCCACATACATGGAATATGAATTAACGGTAATTATACCAGTTTTTAATGAAGCAGATAACCTTGAGCGTGTTAAAAAAGAAATGTCAATATTTTTGAATGCTGCTAAGAAGAAATCAAAAGTCCTTTTTATTAATGATGGTTCAAAAGATTCAAGCCTCTCGGTAATTCAAGAAATATGTAAAGATAATGATGAATTCACTTATATATCTTTTGATAGAAATTATGGGTTGAGTTCAGCCATTAAAGCAGGATTTGATTATACAAATACTCGATGGGTTGGTTATATAGATGCTGATTTGCAGACTTCTCCAATGGATTTTAATATTCTTTTAGATTATGCAGATCAGTATCAATTAGTGACAGGAGTAAGGGCTAATAGGAAAGATAGTATAGTAAAAAATCTATCTTCTAAAATAGCTAATGGAATACGTCGTGCATTCACCCATGACGGAATGGATGATACTGGATGTCCATTAAAAATTATTCAAACTGACTATGCAAAAAAAATACCGATGTTTAAAGGATTACACCGTTTTCTACCTGCGATGATATTGCTACAGAATGGAAAAGTTATACAACATCCTGTACAACATTTTGAAAGAATAGCCGGTAAATCAAAATTTCATTTATGGAATAGATTGTTTGGCCCGTTAAGTGATTGTTTTGCTTTTATTTGGATGAAAAAGAAATACATTAATTATAAAGTTGCAGAGAAAAAAGTATGAAAAATATTTTGATTGAAAATTTCTTTTATAATAAGAATTTTATAAAATATTTTACCTTAAGTCTTGGCTTTTTGGCGCAATTACTTTTTTCAAGCAGAATGATTATTCAATGGATCTCTGCTGAAAAACATAAAAAAGTTACTTCCGATCTGATTTTCTGGCAGGTTAGCCTTGTCGCCTCCTTCTTTTTATTCATATATGGATATTTGAGACATGATTTTTCAATAATGTTAGGTCAGCTGATAACTTATTATATATATATTAGAAATATACAATTACATGATGCTTGGATGAAATATCATGTAGTTTTCAGATATATTTTGTATTTGTTTCCTATACTAGCAATTACATTAAGTCTATGGAATAGCGCTTTTGATTTAAATAAACTTTTTAGTAGGAATAATATACCTTTATGGCTGCTAATTTGGGGAAGTTTGGCTCAAGTACTTTTTACCATGCGTTTTATATACCAATGGATTTATTCTGAAAAAATAAAAAAATCAGAATTACCCATGGGCTTTTGGTTATTAAGTCTTACAGGAGCTTTAATGATTTTTATATATTCAATTATTAGGAAAGATCCCGTATTATTTGCAGGTCATATTATTGGAATTATTGTTTATACTAGAAATATAATTATTCTTAAGAAAAGCAAAAAGTAATTTAATATTTTAAAAAATAAATTTATTTGCTTTTTCATTTTACATTTACAAATATTCGTTGTCTAAGTAAAAATTTTATTTTTTCTAAAATAAAATATTCATGAAAAATATCAACACCAAACATATAGTTTTACTCTTATGCGCATCAATCATTATTTTAGGAATAAATCTTGGTTCTATGCCTGTAAATATAATGGAGGCTAGAAACTTTATTACGGCAAGAGAAATGGTTCAAGACGGACATTGGATATTAACTACTTTAAATGGAGAACCAAGATATGAAAAACCGCCACTTCCAACCTGGATGACTGCATTTTTCGGATATTTATTCGGATTTCATGTAGTTTCTATTTTACGTATATCCGTCGTACTTGTAACTATCCTTTTGGTAATTTATATATACAAATTTTCTTTAAAATTAAGCATATCCAGTCAAGCAAGCTTTCATAACGGATTAATTTTACTCACCTCTTTTTATATTTATTTTGCTGGTAGAGACAATCAATGGGATATTTATTGTCATAGCTTTATGATTGTTTCCATCTTTTATCTTTGGAACATAATACGATTTAGAAATGCTACATTAAAAAATGCTATACTCGGAGGAATATTTCTCGCTTTTTCCATACTTAGCAAAGGACCTATTTCATTATATGCATTGTTATTGCCTTTCTTAATTTCATATGGTTTTACTTATAAATTTAATTTTAAAAATAAAAAGTCTTATAAGCTCCTAATAATTTATTTAGTAATAGGCCTTTTGGGAGGGATCTCTTGGTCAGTTTATATACATTGGATGGATTCTGAGCATTTGAATTCAATGGCAAAAAAAGAAACTTCACGATGGATCAATGATTATAATTCTAAATCTTTTTTTTACTATTGGAGTTTTTTTACACAATCTGGCATTTGGACTATTTCTGCCCTGTTGGCGCTAGTTTATCCTTACATGAAAAATAAGGTTTCTAATCTTAAAGCATATAATTTTACATTATTATGGACGGTGTTATCTTTACTTTTATTAAGCATAATTCCTGAAAAAAAAGTAAGATATATCCTACCTACACTGATTCCACTTGCTTTGAATACAGGGTTTTATATAGAATATATCCTTAATGGTGTAAAAAATAAATTGGATAACATTTTTTTAAAAGTGAATTTTGGATTAATTGGATTAATTGGTATGGCCTATCCGTTTATTATTTTTCTAGGATTCGGAGATACAATTTCTCAACAAATTAATTGGGCTATTTATTCCTCAATAGCTTTATTTATAGTAGGAATCAGTATAATAATTTTACTTAAAAAGAAATTTTTATACAATGCATTTTATTCTTTGATATTTTTACAATGCATGGTAATTGTATTTGTTTTTCCTTTAGCAAAAAGTTTTTTATATAATCCTAATTATAAATCGGTAAAAGAATTGCATAGATTTACTACAAATAAGATGAATTTATATGATTATAAGTATATGTCACCGGAAATAGTTTGGGATTATGGAGATAAAATTCCTCCCATAGATGATAAAGGAATTGAAAAACAATTAGTTTTAAAAAATGAAAACTATATTGGTGTACTTTGCTTTCAAAAAGACACAAATTATTTAATAAACAAATTAGGGAAAATTTATAATGTCAAAAAAGTTTCTTATGTTGATCTAAATACAGTATCTCCACAAAATAAATCATATAAAGATAGATTAGTCCGAGATTTTTTAATAATTTATAAAAAAAGCTATTAAAACTTTTTAGGGGCAGTGGATAGAATCATTGGATAAAAAAAATATACACCTAATTATTTAAAAAATTTTTTCAAAAATCTTTTAAATTTAGCTTTTGATTCTATTTTGCGATTAAATTCACTTTGATAAAAATTAATTTTAGATTTTATTTCATTCAAAGGATAGCCAGAAACTTTAGCGTATTCTTTCATTAATAAATCAAGATAAGGCTGTTCTTTTATATTATTTGATAAACTTTTCATTTTAATATCAAAAGAAAGTTTTTCATGGAACTCCATTCTGTTTAAATCGACTAAATACATTTCATATCCGCCATCTTTTCTAATTATTAAAGTATTTCCGGGTGTATTATCTTTAATGTAAACTCCTTTAGTGTGGACATAATAAGAAAATCTGGCAAAAGCTTTTACACATTCATGAGAATCCGGTTGTTCATATAGTTCACGTAATGTAAAATCATAAGAAACATATTTTGAAATATAATAACTGGAAGTAATACCAATAAAATCAGAGTTTTCAATATATGCCAAAGGTTCAGGATTTAATATATCGAGCTCAAGCAGCTTTTGACCATGTTCAAAAGACCTTCTGGCCTTAGATTTTCTAAAATATTTATATACGAATTTATTTATAAGATGAGGCTTTTTAAAACTTTTTACTGTTATAAAATCTGATTGTAATGGTATTTTTTTTATGACATTTCTTTCCGGATTTCCAAGAATTTCATTAAAATTTCCAAAATTCAGAATTATAGCAAGTAATTCGTCTTTACAGTTTAAATATTTTTTGTTCAATATATATTTACGCATTTAGTATAAAAATTTTAGCTAATTATAGTAACAATAAGGATTAGCTTATATTAAAGAATTTATGATATAAAGTATTATTAAAGAAATAGTACGTATTTAAAACAACAAATTTAATAAAATTTCGTTTTTTTATTAGCTTTGTCAATTATAAGGAATAAATGAACAAAATTATATATTCAATTCTGATTTTAAGTCTGTTAGGAGGCTGCTCCACCAAAAAAAACGGAATAACCCATCGTACGTATCATCGTATTACTACTTGGAATAATACGTTATTTAATGGAAAAGAGGCATTAAATGAAGAAATGAAATCAAGACATTCGAAATATAGAGATAATTTTTCTACAATTTTGCCAGTTATACCGGGAGATCCTTTTGAAGAACAAAAAGAAAATACCATTGATTTAGCTTTACAAGAATCAGAAAAAAAATCATTTAAGATTTCAGAAGAAATTAAAGATAATTTAAAAAAATTAGACGCTCAAGGAGCTATGAATTCATTATCTGGCATGGTTGATAAAGCTTTAGGAGCCGGTAATGATTCTAAGGCACAGGGCTATGACAAAGCAATAGAAAAAGGAAAAAAAGCCATTGAAAAACACTCAATGCTCATTAAGGGCAAAGAATATAATTCTATGATGAGTGAAGCCTATTTATTATTAGCAAAAGCCTATTATTATAAAAAAGATCCGTTTGAATCTCTTAATTATTTGAATTACATGAATTCTACATTAGTTAAAAATAGGCGTAAAACCGAGGCACAAGGATACATGGCTCTAGCGCAAGCTCAGGCTGGAAATGTATTTCAGGCCAATGAAATATACGAAAATCTTATTAATCAAAAATTGAAAAAAAAGGATGCAAGGTTTATTTCAAAAATTTACCCTCAGTTTTTAATTGATGAAAAAAGATATAAAGAGGCTATAAAAGCACTTGATTTGGCTAAAAAATATAACAAAAATAAAGCTGAACAAGCTCGTTTTAATTTCATCCAAGGGCAACTATCAGAAAAAATAAAAGAAGATGATCTTGCAATTAACTATTATAATAATGCCTATAAGAAAAAATCTTCTCCTGAGATGGAGATAAAGTCGCAAATTGCTTTATCTAGGTTGTATAAGAAAAAAGACAGCGTAGCTTATTTAGACAGAATAAAATTTTTAAAATACTTAACGAAAAAAGGATTATATCAATCTAGAAAAAATGAAATTTATTATGCGATGGGACTTACATCTCTTAGAGAAGAGAGAGAAAAAGAAGCTATGGCATATTTCTTTAAGTCTTTAAAAGAAAAAGAAAGCGATCCACAAATACGAGCATTAGCTTATCAGGAAGTAGGTGATGTATATTTTTCAAAGCCTGATTATGTATATGCAAGCGCATATTATGATAGTGCTATTTCAAGATTCGTAGACCCTACGATGAAAAAGAGGTTAAGTATTAAAAATAAAGTGTTAGAGGAAATAACACAAAAGTACTATTTAGTAAAAAAGAATGATAGTATTTTACATGTAGCTAGTATGGCCCCCGAAGAAAGAAATAATTATTATCAAAACTTTATTAAACAGCTAAAAGAAAAAGAAGAAAAAGAAAGACTACAACTGGAAAAAAATAAGAGAAGAGAAAATAACACAGAGTTTGCAACTGAAACATTAGATAATGACTCTGGATTATTTACATTAATAACTCCTAATTCAAAAGGAAAATGGTATTTTTATAATAATAGTTTGAAGCAAGCAGGGCAATCTGAATTCAAAAAGCAATGGGGAGATAGAATGTTAGTTGATAATTGGAGAATGAGCAAAAAAATATTAAATTTAGATGATGTAAAATCTGAGTTAACTGGTCAATCAGATTCAAAAAATTCACGACGATTTGAAATTGAATATTATACAGAAAATTTACCTAAAACCAAAGCAGAGTTGGATGTCTTAAAAAATCAGAGAGATTCCGTAGAATTATCTTTAGGCATCTTATATCATGATAAGTTACATGATGTAAAATCAGCTACATCAACGTTAGAACATTTGTTGCTTATGGTTCCCTTTAACGATGAGATTACTCTCGCAGCTATGTATAATCTTTATAAATATAATCAAGAGGAAAATAAAAGTTTAGCTAATACATATTCTGATTTAATATTGAAAAAATATCCGGACTCAAAATATGCATATAGCATAACACACCCTCAAGTCAATACATTAAAAACTAATTCGTCTGAATCCATTTTATTCTATGAAGAAGCTTATAAAAAATATGAGAAAGGAGAATATTGTGAAGTAAAAGATTTAGCATCTGAAGCTAATTTGAAATATCCGAAAGATGAGATCGTAGCAAAATTTGCTTTATTATCGGCTTTTTGTGATGCAAAGCTTGGCAATAAAGAAGAATTTATGCAATCATTAGAAAGTATTTCCATTGATTATAAAGACAGAGACGAAGGTAAAAAAGCTGATGAGTTACTGAAATTTTTTAAAGACAAAGATAAAAATGCTCAAAAAAAATCTTTAAAAGTAAATGAATCTCAATTACAAAATAATGGACCTATTGAATATAATAATAAAATAAAACCTGCTACATACGAAATTCCTCAAGATAATTAATTTGATTTAAGTATAGCAGTAATTATTACGCACAAAAAGAATTTTTAGAAGGCAATAATAATGTATAATTTTTTAATATGATTTAAATCATATATTTATTTATAATCATTCTAAATAAAAAAACTAACTTTGAAGAAGATAAATGAAAATTTAACTTTATTTTAAAGTAAATGAGTAATTTTCACTGTGTGTTCTCACAAAATTGGTTTTATTTTATTTAGTTTATAAAGCAAAATTTTTGTTATCAAAAATTTTGCTTTTTATTTTAATAAAAGATTAATCAAAAAAATTAATCCTTAATTATCTCAATATTAAGTTCTTTCAATTGTTCTTTATAAATATAAGAAGGTGCATCGATCATAACATCTCTACCTGAATTATTTTTTGGGAATGCAATATAATCTCGGATTACTTCTTGTCCTCCCAAAATGGCTACCAGACGATCAAAACCAAAGGCAATTCCCGCATGAGGAGGAGCTCCAAATTTAAAAGCATTCATTAAGAATCCAAATTGAGCTTCAGCATCTTCCTCTGTAAATCCTAATAAAGAGAGCATTTTTCCCTGAAGTTCCTTATTATAGATTCGAACAGACCCACCTCCAATTTCATTACCATTCAATACGAGATCATAAGCATTAGCTCTTACTTCACCAGGCTTAGTGTCTAAAATGGATATATCCTCAGGCTTAGGGGAAGTAAAAGGATGGTGCATGGCGAGATATCTGTTTTCATCTTCATCCCATTCAAGAAGAGGAAAATCCACTACCCATAAAGGTGCATATTCATCAGGATTTCTTAATCCCAAACGTTCCGCCAATTCCATACGTAAAGCACTGAGTTGAGGCCGCACCTTTTTTGTTGAACCGGATAATAGCAGTAGCAAATCACCAGGTTGCGCATTTGCTTTATTAATAACGATTTTAAGCTGGTCTTCCGAATAAAATTTATCTACAGAAGATTTAATGCTTCCATCCTCGTTATAACGTATATATACTAATCCTGAAGCTCCTATTTGAGGCCGTTTCACCCAATCGGTAAGCTCATCCAATTGTTTTCTAGTATACGAGGCACATTTTTCAACATTTATACCTACAACTAATTCTGCTTCATCAAATACTTTAAAGCCATTGTTTTGTAATTCTTCATTCAATTCAATAAATTCCATTCCAAATCGAACATCCGGTTTGTCATTACCATATCTTCTCATAGCTTCAGCATAAGTCATTCGCGGAAATTTATCAAAAGAAATGCCTTTAAGCTCTTTTAATAAATGTTTAGTTAACCCTTCAAAAGTGTTAAGAACATCTTCCTGTTCTACAAAAGACATTTCACAATCTATCTGTGTAAATTCAGGTTGACGGTCTGCACGTAGATCTTCATCGCGAAAACATTTAACCAATTGAAAGTATTTATCTAGGCCAGCAACCATGAGTAGTTGCTTGAATGTTTGAGGAGATTGAGGTAAAGCATAAAATTGTCCCGGATTTATACGTGAAGGTACAACGAAATCACGCGCTCCTTCAGGAGTTGATTTTATTAAAACAGGAGTTTCAACTTCAATAAATCCTTCACCGGAAAGGTAATTTCTCACCAATTGTGCAACTTTACTCCTGAAAATTAATTTATCTTTTACCGGATTACGCCTTATATCCAGGTATCTGTATTTCATACGTATCTCTTCCCCTCCGTCGGTATCATCTTCAATAGTGAAGGGGGGAACCAAAGATTCGTTAAGTATGGATAATTTTTCGACTAAAATTTCAATAGAACCTGTAGATATATTAGGATTTTTGCTCGATCTTTCAATGACTGTTCCTGATACTTGAATTACATATTCACGACCCAATTTTCTTGCTTTCTCAATTAAGTCCTTATCAGTACGTTGTTCATCAAAAACAAGTTGAGTAATTCCGTATCGATCGCGTAGATCAATCCAAGTTACAAAACCTTTATCTCGAATTGTTTGTATCCATCCGGCAAGAATTACCTTTTGCCCGATATTTGATTCATTAAGTTCTCCGCAGGTGTGGGTTCTATACATTGTTGACAATTTTAATTACAAAAATAATTATTATATCTTGAATAAAAGATGAAATCTAACAATATCAAAAATAATTAATTTTAAGGTTGAACTTTTTACATGTCTTATTTAGATATCTTTTGAAAACAACTTTTCAATCAGTAATATGAATTTATTTAATTAGAATATTTTATTCAAAGCCATTTTTTTCTTTTCAACCAATAATAAATAATTAACGTAATAATAAACATAATAAATATTATGATCGGATAACCCCATTTATAATCGAGCTCAGGCATAAAATGAAAATTCATACCATAGATACCGGCTATAAAAGTTAACGGCATAAAAAATATGGAGAATATGGTCAAAGTCTTCATAATCTCATTGGTTTTTTGAGAAGAAAGAGAAATATAAAGATTAAGCAAATTATTCAGATCATCCATCACCTGCTCATAAAGAGTGGTAAGTTTTAAATACAAGTCTTTCGCATCTTGATGAGCCGCTTTTTCTTGTTTAGTAGGCTTAACTGAGTTAATAACTTCATCTGAAAGGATCAATAATTTGGTGCATAGATTTGTTTTTCTTTTTAAAGAATAGATGTTCTGCAATACTCTTGAATTAGGACTTTTTAAAAAAAGTTTATTTTCATAGGATTCTAATCTGTTTATAATATGTAAAATGGAGTCATTATAGGTTTGTAAAACACATTTTAAAATTTTAATAATGACCATATTGGTCGATATAGTTTCCTCTTTATTTAAACATTTGGTGACAATCTCATCAATAAAAGGCATTTCTATACGATGTATAGTAATGATTAAAGATTCATTAAAAAAAATGGCAATTTTGTTAGATAGACTTTCAATATTTGTATCTTTTTTTTCTCCTTTATGTACAACTCTTAATATGAGGAAATTAACTCCGTTTTCAGTTTCAAATTTTGGTAGGTGATTAGGTTCTAAACTATCCGCAAGGTTATAGAAATTAAGATTGCATTTTTCTGCAATTTCTTGCATCTCCTCTTTAGAAGGGTTAAATAAGTCTATCCACTTAAAATTTTGTTGGTTTATTATTTTTACTGCCATTAATTACTTTTTTAAAATAATATTACTCTTAGGTTTAAAATTAATAAAATTTCAAAAAATAAATTAAATTATTACATTGTTAATTATATGTATGGATTTAAATTGCTAATTTTTTAGTAATTTTGAAATTATATTATCTTGTTTGTGTTTGTTGAAAAAAATAATTTTTTAGTTGTATTATTAGAGGAAACAAAATCAGATCAATAGATAAATAATATTGATAAAATTCTTACATTAAACAGCTATTATTAAAGATAACGGTTATAAACTTTCAAGTTCGTATTTTTGGCTATGAATGGTAAAAGCTTCTTCCGTTCTTGCAGAAAAATACAGATTATTGACTCTGACATTGTTATGATCATATACATACCATAATAAGCAATCTTGCTTCCAATAAATTTGTAATCCGTTGTATCTAACGGCATCTTCCCATTCAGTATGAATAAAAATCTCAAGATCTTCATCAGAAATATTGGAAATTCCAAAAAATTCATATCCTCCCTGTGCACATTGATAATAGAGCATAACAATTATAAATTCAATAAGAGGAATTTGTTCCTCAAACCATTCATTTTCATTTAATAATTGATAAACTTTCGGATTAACATTTTCTTGATCAATTTCAAACCCCCAATAGCATATATTTTGATTTTCCTCCAGAAATACTATTTTGTTTCCATCTTTCTGTAGTTGGCTGGGTAAAGCAAATCGATTAAAAGATTCCATCAGCATATTATTTTTTCCGACCAACAGATACAAATCACGTAAAATATTAGGTAAAGTAGTTCCTAACTTAATTTCAATCTTGTCAAGTTCAGAAGGTTTTACTCCGTCATTTTTAGTTAAGCTTCTGCCTAGCAATCGTTCAGCCAAAGAGTTAATAGTATGCATTTACATAAATTTATTCAAAAATATATATAAATTTAAATTTATAAAATGATTTTTACTTAAAAGTAATGAAAATGAAATGATTATATTGTAAGGAAATTTTCTTATTGCTTAGGTTTAAAGCAATTATAATGAAGTATAATTAATTTTTAGCTATATTTGGGGGAAGAAAAGTTAATTAATTTATTCTATTTATAAAATTACCGATAATAGCTTTTCAATGGTAATTTCTTCCAAATTATTATTAGAATGAATTACTCTTTTTATTAATGATTAATATATAAATAAAAGAATTATGAAGCTTTTATTACTAAGCAATTCCACTAATGTGGGGGAGAGATATCTTGAGTTTTCCAAATATCAAGTCCAGTCATTTTTAGAGGATGAAAAATCAAATATTCTATTTATTCCTTATGCAGCCGTAACGTTTTCCTATGATGAATATGAAAATAAAGTAAATGAAGCCTGGAAATCAATACATATAAAAGTGCAAAGTATACATCATTTTTCGAATGTTGAAGAAGCCGTAAAAAATGCTGATGTAATAGTGGTAGGTGGAGGAAATACATGGCAGTTGGTAAAAAAATTACAACAAAAAAAAATATTATCTCTTATACGTGAAAAAGTAAGTATGGGAACTCCATATATAGGATGGAGTGCAGGATCTAACATTGTATGTCCAACATTACGAACAACTAATGACATGCCTATTATTGAGCCGGAAAATTTTCAAACTCTAAATCTAATACCTTTTCAGATAAATCCACATTATTTGGATGTCCACCCTTCTGATTTTGGTGGAGAAACACGAGAGCAACGTATCATGGAATTTATACATTTAAATCCTAATGTATATGTAGTAGGGCTCAGAGAAGGTACAATACTACATTATGAAAATAAAAAACTAAGACTTATTGGTGAAAAAACTGCAAGAATATTTATACATAATCAGCCCATAAGAGAATTGGATTCTTCAGAAGATTTCAATTTTTTGCTTACATAACTAAAGTGCTAATAAATAAAAATTTAAAAAATCATATTTTTGCATAAATAAATCTATATATGTCATTATATCCATTGCTATTTCAGCCTTCTTTCCATTATAGAATATGGGGTGGGAATAAATTAAAAAATCTCGGAAAAAATATAACAGAAGAAAATATAGGAGAAAGTTGGGAAATATCTACAGTTCCGGGATCAGTAAGTATAGTTTCTAATGGAATTTTGAAAGGAAAAGATTTAGATGATTTAATTAAAGAGTACAAAGAACAGCTTGTAGGGAAAAAAATATATCGGAAATATGGGAATAGGTTTCCCCTTCTTATTAAGTTTCTAGATGCTGCTCAGCCCTTATCCGTTCAAGTGCATCCTAACGATGAGTATGCCGAAGTTCATCATCATTCATTTGGAAAAACAGAAATGTGGTATGTATTGGACTCTGAGCCTGATTCTGAAATTATACTAGGGTTTGAAAAAGGGATAAATAAAAGTATTTTTGAAGAAAGCATTGAAAACAACACGTTACATTCAATTCTAAGAAAAGTACATCCGGAAAAAGAAAATGTAATTTTTATTCCTTCCGGAACTGTTCATGCTTTAGATAAAGGAGTGTCGGTAATTGAAATACAGCAAAATTCGGATGTAACTTATAGGATATACGATTACGATAGGATCGATAAAAACGGAAAAAAAAGAGATTTACATATCAAACAAGCAGAGGATGTAATGGATTTTTCTTTTGTTGATGAGCCTTTTTTGCAATATGATAAAAATTCGGAAGAAGCAACAATTGTTACTTCACCGTTTTTTACGGTTTCTAAAATGGAAATTACAGAAAATAAAATCCTTTTTTCTTCGGGGAATTCCTTTCGAATACTCATTTGTATTGAAGGAGAATGTTCAATTTTGAATCAAAATATACCTGTTATTATTACTAAAGGACATACAGTATTGCTTCCGGCAGCCTTATCAAATATAGAAATAAAGCCTCATGTTAAAACGAAACTTTTAGAGGTTCATATAGATTAAATATGAAATATCTCAAGACAGTAGCAACAATTCTTTGGAAAGTATGGTTTTATATTTTAACAGCCCTATGTACACTTACTGTTGGAGTTATAATTTATCTGATGTCTTATCAGAATAATAATAAGCTTACTTATTTCTTTATGCGTATGTGGGGATGTGTGATTTTTTACGGATCAGGATTTACATATTCTTTATATTCGAAAGTGAATTTAGACCCAAATGAAAATTATATTTTTATAGCCAATCATACTTCTTTAATTGACGTGGTGTTAATGTATGTGCTTCATCCGAAACATCCCATAGTGTTTGTTGGTAAAAAAGAGCTGGAAAAATATCCTGTATTTGGTAGAATTTATAAAAAGGTATCTATCCTAGTAGACAGATCAAATAATCAAAGTAAGCAAGCCGTATTCTCAGCTGTAAAAAAAGAATTGACCCAAAATAATAGAAATGTTGTTATTTTTCCGGAAGGAGGGGTTCCAAAGCGTAAAATAATTTTAGAAAAATTTAAAGATGGAGCCTTCATATCTTCCGTTTATTGTAACAGTCCGATAGTTGTGTACGTATTTCATAACCTTAAGAATATGTTTCCTTTTGTCTTTAATTTAGGATATCCGGGTAAAGTTAAAGTAGAACGAATTAAAATTCTATTTCCGGAAGGGGGAACCAAACAGGACCTCAAAGAAGAAGCTTATCATCTAATTTATGAAAGAATTAAAGATGATAAGATAAACCATGCAAATATTAGATAAATAATTCTATATGTTAGATGCGTTAATAGAGTATGGATATATAGGATTATTTGTAGCTTCTTATCTTGCTGCTACAATTTTACCGTTTAGTTCAGAGGCTGTCCTTACCGGTATACTTCTTATGGGAGGAACTCCTTGGATAAGTATTATAATTGCCGCCATCGGAAATTGGTTAGGAGGAATGACCAGTTATTATTTAGGAAGGCTAGGCAAAATAGAATGGATCGAAAAATATTTAAAAATCAGAAAGGATAAGATAGATACTGTATCTCATAAACTAAATAAAAAAGGAGCATATATTTCTTTTTTTTCTTTTTTACCAGTAATTGGAGATGTTATTCCGGTTGCTTTGGGATATACGAGAGCAAATATTTATATGGTCTCTATCTCCATGTTAGCAGGTAAATTATTTCGGTATGTTATTATTATGTATACCTTTAAAAGTTTTACTAGTTTTTTTTAAATTTTAGAGCTTTTCCATTCCTCGAAATTGTTTAGCTTATTTATATATGAATAAATTTGTTGAGATAAAACGCTAATTTCCCGAAGCTGATAAGTAATTAATGATTGATTTTCCGCCAAAAGATTTAATTCTTCTTCTTTCTCTATACATTCAATGTCACAATTAACTAAAGTACCCTCAATGTTCAATAAACAGTTATTTAAGTTATTTTCAACTGAAAATATTAATTGAGAATCAATTTCCGTAGCTAAACTATTCTGGTTGATATAGGATCTAAGTGAAGAAATTCTTGTAGAAAGAAGATTAATAAATGTTTGAATATTATAAATATCGGATTTGTAATTTTTTGAGATTTTGGGCTCAGAAATAATTCTTTGAAAAGCACTGGATAAGTTGGATGTTTCAAGCAAAACATCTCTCCTGGATAGCTTTATTTCTGTATCAGAAAGTTTATCATCATTCAATAAATTATAGGTTATTTTATTAAAATAATCTAAATTAGATTTAAGTAATTTATCAATTAAAACAGGAAGATTTTTATACTCCCAGGTGGGAAGAAAGGAGAAGCTTACTATAAAGCTAATTACTACTGCAATGGTTGTTCCTCCCAAACGATGATAAATATTGGTCCAGCTGTCGCTTCCGCTATGCTCTAAAAAAATCAGAAGTATAACAAATATAGTAACAAAAGCAACTCCAGTTCTATAATTGATAGGAATAAAGCTATACGCACCTACTATACATATAAATGTAACTACACAAATAACATAAATGTTGTGAGTAATAAGTAGTAAACTGAAAGTAATGAGCCCTCCAATTATGGTTCCTTGTAGTCTTTGGATACATGAATTTTTAGTATTTCCATATACGGGTTTTAAAATCAAAATTATGGTTAAAAATACCCATGCATAATATTCAATTTTCAGTAAAGTACAAATAATATATGAAACGGAAATCGCTAAACTTACTCTTAAAGCATGTTTAAAGATATTTGATTTTAGATTCAAATTAGCCTTAAAAGTTGAAAAATTATAATTGTATTGTCTGGTAAACTTTTCTAAATCTAAGTCTTCATATTGCTTTTTCTCGGTTCTGAATTCACCATTTATAAGGGATTTTATGAATCCCGTCTGTTTATAAAAAGATTTAAATATAAAGCGAACATGCTTCAATGCATTAATATCAATATTAGCATCTTCATTTTTATTATTTTCAAGATCAATTATACGATTTTTAAAGTAATCTAATTGAGAAATATCTATAGAAACTGAAACATTTTTATGTAAATTTATGGACCAACTTAATTCATAAAGAATATGTTCCATATTAGATAAATGATATTCAAAATCCTTTTTTAAATTACTTTTAATAAGAGAGTCAATTAATTTATTGTCTTGAAGATTTAATGATATCAGCTGTTCATATAAATCAATTAAGGCGCTGAATATCAAAGTCATCTTTCTTCCTTTTGCAGAAAAGCTTTTTGCATTTATTCTTAATTTAAAAAGGTTTTCTCGAATATCTTCATGATTAATATGTATTTTTTCCTGTTTTTCAAATAATTTATTTAATACTTCGGTTTGTTTCTGAATATTTGTAGGATTTTTTAACTTTATAAGGAAATATTCATGAATAAGTACAGTATACTCGTATAAATATCTAATATTTTCACTTATTTTTTGTTCAATAACCCTATACGGTTGAATTCTCCATAAAACTAAAGAAATAAGCCCATATAAAAGTACACCCAGCATCATTCCCAATGTGTTCATTACAATGTGATTGCCCTCAAAACTACAAGCATATACCACACATAGCAAGGAAGATATGCTTACACTTACAGCCCGAGAACCGTATATAAAAAACATGGAAAAGAAAAAGCCGCATAAAGTAATCCATATACCGAAAATAACTTTGTGGGAAATCAATAATTGGCTGACGAGGACTACTAAAAAATAAAATAAAGCAGCAATGGATTGTGTGTTAAATTTAACACGTATCGATCCGGGATTATCTCCCAAACCGGCAACCAAAGCTCCTGAAGAAGCAACTATACCAATACCCGGTCTATTAAAAAGCCAACCGGCAATCAACGGAATAACTATAGCTACAGCTATACGCAATCCACGGCTGAAATAAAAGCCGAGAATAAAAAAAGTACTTTCCGATACTATGTGTTTAATTTTTTGCTGCATATAAGTGTATAAGCAGAGGCATGCAAATTATTTATTAAGATTAAATTTTATCCTTCAAGTCCGAAAATCATGTTGGATAAGATAATAGCTAAAACTATACAGGTTATAACTATATACATACGATCCTTTTCGATGGCAAAAGCTATTATAGAGAAGGCGACCCGCAAAACGGGGGTGGCTATTAACACGGCTACACCTAATTGAATGATAGCTAAACCGTCTAATTTTAAAACAGCAGGAAGAAGTGTGGATAATTCCCTTAAATAATTAGGAGCACCTACAAAAGTTTTGAAGTTCAATTCTTGATCCGGATGTTGGGATATATAAATTACACCACCAGTAATAGTAATAAGAGAAGAAAGAATTACTCCGTAACGTAACAGTTTCCCTATATAGAGCTCTACATCACGTTCCTCCCAGAATTTTTTTGAAAAAAAATTAACCATTATATCAACTTAAAGTTTAGGAAAATTTATATGAGGAAACCATCTAATTAATGAGGGTTCTAACCCTCTATATATCATTTGAATAGCAAGTATAGCTATAACTAGACTAAAAATTTTTCGCAACAGCTGCACATTAATAACCATCAATATTTTAGAGCCTAAAAATGCACCTAGCAAAACTCCTACTACCACAGGCATGGCAAGAAAGGGATCAATCTGACCTCTTTGGAAATAAATAACCGCGCTGGCAGCGGCTGTTACGCCAACCATAAAATTAGAGGTAGTGGTAGACACCTTAAATGGTATTTTCATGGCAGTATCCATTGCCAATACTTTAAGAGCTCCCGATCCAATGCCCAATATACCTGAAAGCACACCTGCCACTGTCATTAGTGAAAATCCGGCACCAATATTTCTAACATTATAATTTTGAATTCCATTAGGGGTAGGATAGGTTCCGTTTAATTTTAGCTTGGTCGCCAGCTTACTTCCCGGAGCAGTATAATCAATAGCTGCATTTTTCTTTCTCAATGTCATGATCGAAGAGAAAATGAGAGTAAAACCTAAAATAATATAAATGGCCGAAGTAGGCAAAAATACGGCTACCAATGCACCTAATACAGCTCCAGTAGTGGTGGCAATTTCAAGAAACATTCCAATACGAACATTGGTCATTCCTTCCTTTATATAGGCTGCTGCCGCTCCGGAAGAAGTGGCAATTGAAGTTACGAGTGCGGTACCCACCGCATATTTTATATCGACACCAAAACCGAGAGTAAGCAGAGGAATAATTACCACTCCGCCACCAAGTCCTGTAAGTGATCCCAATGTCCCCGCCGCAATTGCTCCAAAAAAAAGGATAATTGTAAAAGTTATTATTGTCAAAATGATTTGAAATTAAGAAATTATACAACAAATTTAAGTATTCCTTTCCAATAAGGGACATGAAAACAAATTGAATTTATATACACGATAAAAATTATAACTCAATCCATAGAAAGAATGATGCCTATACTCACTATGAGCATAGGCTTCCTTATCTTTTATTCGGTGCTTAGATAAACCTTTTAAGCATTTAACTGAGTAAAAATAGCTTCCCAGTCATGGTTGAGCTTTTTAAGTTTAGATTTTAGTTCGGAATATTCTTTAAGTTGCTCATCTTTAGGGTTTTCTTTGGTGAAAATATCTTCAAAAGAAGAAATCTTTTCTTCAGTTTTTTCTATGTCGTTTTCAAGTTTAGACAACTTATTTTCAAGGGATTTCTGTTCCTTAGTTTTGGATTGAACTTCCTTGCTTGCAGTTGTTGTTTGAATTGCTTTTTGAGTTTTAGTAATACTTGATTTTTCAAGATCCACCTCTCTCATATTTTCTTTTTTTCGATATTCTAAATATTCAGTAATATTCCCTAAAAATTCTTTTACTTCTCCATTTCTAAATTCAAACACCTTATCTGCAAGTCCTTCCAGAAATTCTCGGTCGTGAGATACCAAGATAAGGGTCCCCGAGAAATTTTTTAAGGCCTGCTTAAGAATAGTTTTGGATTGTATATCCAAATGGTTGGTAGGCTCGTCCATGATTAAGGTATTAAAAGGACGAAGAAGTAATTTGCAGAGAGCTAGACGGTTTCGTTCGCCACCGGAAAGGACCGATACTTTTTTATGAACTTCATCTCCTTGGAAAAGAAAGGACCCTAATAAATCCCGTACTTTCGGACGAGATTCTTCAGTAGCAGAATCTTCTGCTTCTTCCAAAATAGTTTTATAAGGATTTAGTACTTCAGCCTGGTTTTGAGCGAAGTATCCAATTTGTACATTATGCCCTATTTCTAATTTTCCTTCATAGGAAAGAAGACCGTCCATAATTTTAGCTAGTGTGGTTTTTCCTTGCCCGTTTTGTCCAATGAAAGCAATTTTTTCTCCTCTTTCGATATAAAAAGTTGCGTTTTCAAAAACGGTATGTGTGTCAAAAGATTTTCCTAAATTTTCCGCTTTAAAAATAATCTTTCCGGGAGTTACGCTTGGTTCAAATCGTATATGAAAGCGAGTCACATCATCATCCTCAACTTCGATACGTTCAATTTTATTTAACTTTTTTATTAAAGACTGGGCAAAAGAAGCCTTATTTGCTTTTGCTCTGAATTTGTCAATAAGTTGCTCTGTACGTTTAATTTCTTGTTCTTGATTTTTTTGAGACTGAATTATTTTTTCTTTTCTTTCCTGTCTTAAAATGAGATATTTGGTATAATTTGCTTTGTAATCCTGAATGGATTTATTGGAAATTTCAATCGTTCGGTTCGTTACATTAGTTAAAAATTGCTTATCGTGTGACACCAAAACAACAGCTCCATTGTAGTTAATTAAAAAGTTTTCCAACCAAATAATTGATTCTATATCTAAGTGATTAGTCGGCTCATCCAAAAGTAAAACGTCGTTTTCTTCTAGTAACAATTTTGCCAATTCAATTCTCATTCTCCATCCTCCCGAAAAATCATCAGTAAGTCTATTAAAATCTGATTCTTTAAAACCTAACCCTTTTAATATTTTTTCAATCTCCCCGTCTATAGTATAACCTCCTAATGTTGAGTAACGTTCGGTAAATTCTGTTAAGTTAGTAATGAGTTTGTGATATTCATCAGACTCATAGTCTGTTCTCGAAGCAAGCTCATGGTTGATTTTATCTATTTTATCATTAATTGCATTGAGTTCCGTAAATGCTTGCTTGGCTTCTTCCCATACGGTTCTTCCCATTTCAAAATCTAAATCCTGCTTCAAAAACCCGATACGTACTTCTCCTTCTTTCTCAACAGTACCTTCTGTAGAAGGTTGCTCTCTAGATAAAATTTTTAATAAGGTTGATTTTCCTGCTCCATTTTTTCCTGCTAATCCAATTCGATCATTCTTGTTAATTCTAAAATTTACATTTTCAAATAAATAAGTTCCAGCAAAATGTAAACCTAAGTTTTGAACTAATATCATTTTTCTCTTAAATTTTGAATAGACAAAGGTACTACTTTTAATCTTATTAGATTTACAATTGTCTAATTAGAAAAATTTAGAATAAATTTGTTTTTTTAAATATAATCTTATGAAAAATATAATTTTTTTAATAGTAACTTTAATAAGTTTTAATTTTACATTAACTTCATGTAGTGATGATGACAATAACAACTATGTTCCCATAGTGGAAAATAGTTCAGATGCAATGGTACATTCTTTTACAGTAGTTAAATTTGATCGAATTATTAGTAAATTTACTTATGCTATTGATCGTTCTTTTGTGAATAAATTGCAGTCGTCAAGTAATGTTTTAGTATATAGACAAGTAGGTTTTGACAATATTGGAAATCCAGAATGGGAGTTGATGCCAAGCCAATATTCTATTGAATACATAATTCCGGGAAATTCTCAAGTAGAAAAAGGTACGCTAACTTATTACCATACGTTTTCAACTGATGGCTTTACCATATATGCGGATGCTGATTATGACATTGATTTCTATAGTCCTGAAGCGATACATGATCAAACATTTAGAATTGTAGTAATACCTGGTATTTGGGCTCGATCAAACCAATCAATGGTAAATTATAAAAATTATAATGAGGTAATTAAATATTATCATATAGATGAAAGTAAGATTACAACCTTACAACCGATAAAGAAATAAACAGAAATAACTAATATAAAAAAAGAGGCTTATTATAAGCCTCTTTTTTTGAATAAAATACATTCATTATTTTTCATATCGTTTCATAACCCTTTCACTAACTCCTACGTTAGAGAATCCTCCGTCATGGAAAAGATTTTGTAGAGTAACCTTTTTCGTTAGATCGGAAAATAAAGTAATACAATAATTGGCACAATCTTCTGCGGTAGCATTACCTAACGGAGATATTTCATCAGCAAATTCAATAAATCCTCCAAAGCCTTTAACACCGTTTCCGGCAGTAGTAGGAGTTGGTGATTGCGAAATAGTATTTACCCTAACTTTCTTTCGTATACCCCATTCATATCCGAAACTTCTAGCGATACTTTCCAAAAAAGCTTTATTATCTGCCATATCATTGTATCCAGGAAAAGTTCTTTGTGCCGCAATATAAGAAAGAGCAACAATACTACCCCATTCGTTCATTGCGTCCTTATCCCAAGCTGTTTTCATCACTTTATGGAAAGAAACGGCAGATATATCCCATCCTTTAGTTAACCATTCGTAGTTTATATCTGTATATTCTTTATTTTTTCTGACATTAACGGACATTCCTATTGAATGTAAAATAAAATCAAGCTTTCCGAATTTTTCTAGAGCATGATCGAAAAGTTTGTTCAAATCTTCCATAGAAGTAGCATCTGCAGGGACTGTATCTGAGTTGGTTTTTTCAGCCAAAGCATTAAGCTCTCCTTTTCTAAGAGCAACTGGTGAATTAGTCAGGATAAATTCTGCTCCTTCTGCGTGGGCTTGTTCTGCAACTTTCCAAGCAATGGAGTTGGAATCTAACGCTCCGAAAATAATTCCCTTTTTTCCCTTTAATAATCCGTGAGACATAGTATTTATTTAAAAATGTTAACAGAACAAATTTATGTAAATAATTTAACATAGAGACGAAAAGTTTGTTATCTTATTTTGAGCTAAAAACAATAGGTTGATACTATTTAAATTCTATTCAATTATAATATGTTATTACAAATAGATTAAAATTGAGCATGGTTTGTGCGTTTTATTATAAATTATCCAGGAATGTATTGATTTGATAGAATAGGATATAAATATATTTAGTGTACTAAATAGTATCCAGGTATTCTTTAAGATTTCATTCATTGTTTATAAATTTGAATAAATATTCTAAAAAATGAATAAAACTAAAGACAGAATTGATTTCTTAAGGAAGGAATTGACTGATTTAAATTATAAATATTATGTGTTAGATCAGTCGGAAGTATCCGATTATCAGTTTGATGTAATGATGGAAGAACTGAAAAAATTAGAAAAAGAAAATCCGGAATATGACAATCCCAATTCCCCTACACATAGAGTGGGAGGACAAATAACCAAAATTTTTCCGACTGTAAGACATGAAAGACGGATGTATTCTTTGGATAACAGTTATTCTTTTGACGATATTAAAGACTGGGCGGTTAGAATTTCGAAATCTATAGATGAAACAGTAGAATACGTCTGTGAACTTAAATACGATGGACTCTCAATTAGTATATTATATGAAAATGGGCAATTAATACAAGCGGTAACCAGAGGAGATGGTTTTCAAGGAGATGATGTTACCCATAATGTTCGGACTATACGATCAGTTCCTCTTCATTTAAAAGGAAAATATCCGCAACGTTTTTACATAAGAGGAGAGATAATTATGCCTAAAAAGTCGTTAGAGAAGTTAAATGAAGATAGGAAAAAAGAAGGGCTTGAACCCTATGCGAATCCACGAAATACAGCCAGTGGAAGCTTAAAATTACAAGATAGTGAAGCTGTGGCTAAAAGAGGATTGGATTGCTACTTATACTATGTATTGACTGATGATAGAAAATACAGTACGCAATGGGATTCTTTGCAAAATGCAAAGGAGATGGGGTTTAAAGTAGGAAATTACGCCAAATTATGTTCTAACTTAGACGAAGTAACCAAATTTATTGAGTATTGGAATACTGAAAGATATAATTTACCTTTTGAAATAGACGGAGTTGTTATTAAAGTTAATTCAATATCTGAACAAGAAGAACTAGGATATACGGCTAAATCTCCACGTTGGGCTATTGCTTATAAATTTAAAGCTGAAAAAGTGGAAACTCAGTTATTAAGTGTTGATTATCAAGTTGGGAGGACAGGGACGATTACTCCTGTAGCTAATTTAAAACCGGTATTGGTAGCTGGAACTACAGTGAAAAGAGCTTCTTTACATAATGAAGATTTTATTGCAAATATGGATTTGCGGATTAATGATAAGGTCTTTGTAGAAAAAGGAGGAGAAATTATTCCTAAAATAGTAGATGTAAATTATGATAAAAGGGAACCAGGTACCATAAAATTGGAATTTATTAAAAATTGTCCAGCATGTGGAACTCCTTTAGTTCGAGAAATAGGGGAAGCAGCACATTTTTGTCCTAATGAAAAAGCTTGTCCTCCTCAAGTAATGGGTAGGATGGAACACTTTGTTTCCAGAAGGGCCATGAATATTGACAGCGTAGGAGCGGAGACTGTATCCATGCTTTATGAAAATGGATTGGTTAAAGACATGTCAGATTTTTATACCTTGAAAAAAGAACAACTAATTGGGCTGGATAGGATGGCCGACAAGTCCGCGCAAAATATCATTGACGGAATTGAAGACTCGAAAAAAATTCCTTTTGAAAAAGTTTTATATGCACTGGGAATTCGTCATGTAGGTGAAACTATGGCTAAAAAATTAGCTAAAAGATTTAAGTCTATTGATGGTTTACAAAAAGCTACTTTAGAAGAATTGGAAAATACAGCAGATGTAGGTAATAAAATTGCTCTAAGCATACAAGAATATTTTGCAAATCCGGAGCATTTAATCCTTATTAAAAAACTCAAAGATTCAGGATTACATTTCGAAACTGAAGATTCGCAGGAGGAAGTTTCTCATATATTAGAAGGAAAGACATTTTTATTTACAGGAAAATTAACTGCTTTTACTAGAGATCATGCAGAAGAATTGGTAGAAAAAAATGGAGGTAGAAATATTTCTTCCGTTAGTAAAAATTTAAATTATTTGGTGGTAGGCGAAAAAGCAGGATCTAAATTAAAAAAAGCAGAACAATTAGGGACGGTAAAAATTATAAATGAATATCAATTCTTAGAATTATTTGAAAATGAGGGCATAAACTTGACCGAATAAGACCACTAAAATTATAACTTTTTATAAAATATAGCATGAACTGCAATAAACCATTGCAGTTCATGAATTATTAATGATTCCTATCGAACAATACTTCTTCAATATCTTCTAATCGAAAACCTTTTGCTTTTAATAAAATAAGATAATGATATAACAGATCTGCTGCCTCATTTTTAAACAAAATATCATCATTATCCTTAGCTTCAATAACTACTTCAACCGCCTCTTCTCCAACTTTTTGAGCAACTTTATTAATTCCTTTCTCATAAAGCTGATACGTATACGATCCATTAACTTTTTCCTCAATACGTTTGTTAATAATGTCTTGTAATTTATACACAAATCCTTTAGTACTTTGTTCCTCAAAACAGGAATAACTGCCTGTATGGCAGGTAGGGCCTGCAGGAGAAGCCTTTATTAAAAGGGTATCACAATCACAATCAAGTTCGATCTTCTTTACCCATAAATAATTCTGAGAAGTTTCTCCTTTAGTCCATAAACGTTTTTTACTTCGGCTAAAAAAAGTAACTTTTCCTTCTTGTTTAGTTTTTTCAAAGGCTTCTGCATTCATATAACCAAGCATGAGTACTTGTAAAGTAAGATCATCCTGAATAATGACAGGAATTAACCCGTTGCTTTTTTCAAAATTTATTTTCATCGAATAGGTATATTTTTAGTTTTTAAATATTTTTTTAATTCTTGGATAGGAATTTCATCAAAATGAAAAATACTAGCTGCAAGAGCTGCAGATGCTTTCGTATTTAAAAAAACATCAGCAAAATGTTCTTTAGCGCCAGCTCCCCCCGAGGCAATTACCGGAATATTTACCTCTTCTGCGATTGTTTGAGTAATATCAAGAGAAAATCCGCTTTTAGTACCATCATTATTCATGGAAGTAAGTAAAATCTCTCCGGCGCCCAGTTCTTCAGCTCTCTTTGCCCAGTCAAGCGTAGAAATAATAGTGGGAGTTCTTCCCCCATGTGTATAAACTTTCCATCCTGTTTTTTCTTTTTTGGTGTCAATGGCAACTACCACACATTGGCTACCAAATCGAGAAGCAATTTCAGAAATTAATTCCGGTCTTTTTACTGCTGAAGAATTGACACTAACCTTATCTGCACCGGCTTGAGTTAGTGAATAAACATCTTCTACAGAATTTATTCCTCCTCCAACCGTAAACGGAATGTTGATTTCATTAGCGATTTTCTCGACCAAGTGTAATAAGGTAGAACGATTTTCAATCGTTGCCGTAATATCAAGAAACACCAATTCATCTGCTCCTTGTTGTACATAAGCCTTAGCCAGCTCTACCGGATCTCCGGCATCAGTAAGGCTCACAAAGTTTATGCCCTTTACAGTTCTTCCATTTTTTATATCCAGACAGGGGATAATACGTTTTTTTAACACTTTATTATTTTTTATATAAGCAATTTCCGGCATTAAAATTTGATGAAAACATAAAAATAATCAAAAATGAGATTATTCTTATTTTTCCATAATTATTGTATTTGTAGAAATTGTTTAAGTTCATTTAATTTGATTTTACCTTCATAAATAGCCTTACCTATAATTGCTCCTTCACAGCCGATTTCTTTCAGCATATGTAAATCATCTAGGGAAGATACTCCGCCACTGGCAATAAGATTTATTGAGGAGGATTGAAGGATTTCATTATATAAATCTGTGGAAGGTCCTTTTAGAGTTCCATCCTTAGAAATATCCGTACAAATTACATAACGAATTCCTTTATTTTCATACTCTTTAATGAAATCCACGACTTCAAAAGAAGAAGACTCTGTCCAACCTTGTGTTGCTATCATTCGATGGTTGCAATCTGCACCTAAAATGATTTTGTCACTTCCAAAAGTAGAAAGCCAAGAAAGAAATAATTCTTGATTTTTTACAGCAATACTTCCTCCAGTAATTTGCGATGCACCGTTTTCAAAAGCAATCTTTAAATCTTCATCACTTTTCAATCCACCTCCAAAATCAATCTTTAAAGAAGTTTGTGAAGCTATTTTATACAGGGTCTTATAATTAATAATTCGATTGGATTTTGCTCCATCTAAATCTACAACGTGTAAAAACTGAATACCGATGTCCTCATATTCTTTTGCAGCATCTAATGGGTCTTCCCGATATACTTTTTCAGTAGAATAATTACCTTGGGTTAACCGTACGCATTTTCCATTAATAATATCTATAGCGGGTATAATTCTCATTTTTTTTAGGATTAAAATTATTTATAAGTAATAAAAAAAGACATAGGTAATCGTGAATTGATAGGTATCATAGTGAATAATAATTACAGTTCCATAAAACTCTTTAATATTTTATCTCCTACATCAGCCGATTTTTCAGGATGGAACTGAGTGGCAAAGAAATTATCTTTCTGTAAAGCTGCACTAAAAGGTAAAATATAAGTACAGGTGGCAGAGGTATTTTCACATAATTCAGCATAATAACTATGTACAAAATAGACATCTTCGTTATTCTCACTTTTGGTAAAGATATCACCCTTTAAATCATATAAGGTATTCCATCCCATATGCGGAACTATATCTGTAGAAGGAAATTTTCGTACGTTAACATTGAAGATATTAAGGCAATTCGTATCTCCTTCTTCCGAATGAGAGCACATCAATTGTTGCCCTAAACAGATACCTAGAAACGGGCGTGTAATGGATTTTATTAATATATCCATACCTCTATCTTGTAAATATGTCATAGCGCTTCCGGCTTCACCAACGCCGGGAAAAATTACTTTATCGGCATTTAGAATATCGCTCTTATTGTCTGTAACCATAGACTCAACCCCCAAGCGGGAAAGAGCATTCTGTACAGATTTTATGTTTCCGGCATTATATTTTATAATTGCTATCATTTTTTACGAACCATTAGAATTATATGAAACTATAAATTTTTAAAAAATTTTTAATTTTTTGATTTTAAAATATTGGGATCAAATGTTTAGAAGATAAAGACAAAAATGATAATTCGTATTATAGACTTCCTTTAGTACTTGGTATAGCAAAATTGGCATCGGTTTGCTTAACAGCCATTTTAATAGCTTTAGCAAAAGCTTTAAAAATAGCTTCTATTTTATGATGTTCATTAGTGCCTTCAGCTTTTATATTCAAATTACATTTAGAATTGTCGCTAAAAGACTTAAAAAAATGATAAAACATTTCAGTAGGCATTTCTCCAATTTTGTCTCTTGCGAACTCAGCTTCCCATACAATCCACGGACGTCCTCCAAAATCAATTCCAACTTGCGCCAGGCAGTCATCCATTGGTAAAAGAAACCCATATCTTTCAATTCCTTTTTTGCTTCCCAAGGCTTGTAACATTGCTTCACCTAATACAATACCGGTGTCTTCAATCGTATGATGTTCATCAACATTCAAATCGCCATCAACTTCAATATATAGATCCATATTCCCATGTTTAGCTATTTGTTCCAGCATATGGTCAAAAAAGCCTAATCCTGTAGAGATGGTACTTTTACCCGAACCATCCAAATTTATTTCCACAGAAATTTTAGTTTCTTTGGTATTACGGACTACCTTAACCTTACGAGGTTGTTTCTTTAAATATCGATAAATTTCTTCCCAACTTTGTGTTTGTAAATCTGCCTCGTTATTTTTTTCCATACCCATATATATAGAACGACAGCCTATATTCTTAGCAAGTTGTACGTCGGTTAGTCGATCTCCGATTACATAAGAATGAGCAAGGTCATAATTTCCTTTTAGATAATGAGTAAGCATTCCTGTTCCCGGTTTTCGAGTTGGAAGATTTTCGTGTTCAAAACTTTTATCTATTAGAATTTCTGAAAACTTTATTCCTTCATTCTCAAAAGCTTTTATGATTTTATTTTGTGCAGGCCAGAAAGTTTCCTCCGGAAAGGATTCGGTACCTAATCCATCCTGATTGGTAACCATAACCAATTCATAATCCATTTCGCGAAATATTCTGGAAAGGTTTTGAAATACTAAAGGATAAAACTCAAGTTTTTCTAAGCTATCTAGTTGATAATCTACAGGAGGCTCTATAACCAAAGTGCCGTCGCGATCTATAAATAATACTTTTTTCATAGGGTATCATTTAATGTTTGTAATGAATTGATTAATGTAAGATTTTCTTCAGGCGTTCCCACCGTTATGCGTAGACTGTCTTTAATTTTAGAAGACTGGTCTCGTACAATAATTCCCTTTTGTATAAGTTGGGTAAAAACTTGATCGACATGAGAAAATTCGACTAGAAGGAAATTAGTATCGGAAGGATATATTTTTGTAACTATAGAAAGTTTTTCCAATGCGGAGCGTAGCTTCTTTTTTTCTTCGAGAATAATAGATTTTCTTTTTTCAAATTCACTGTCTTGGTTCAGTGCTTCTATAGCAGCCTTTTGATTTAAAGCGCTTATGTTATAGGGATGTTTAACTTTATTTAACAACTGAATGATTTCCGGATTGGCATAAGCCATACCAATTCGTACGCCTGCTATTCCCCAAGCTTTGCTTAAGGTTTGGAAAATTACCAAGTGTGGATAGCGATTGATTTTATCTATATATGACCTTTGATCGGTAAATTCTATATAGGCCTCATCTACAGCTACGATTCCGTTAAAATTATCCAATATATAATCTATATCTTTTGGATTCATTACATTTCCAGTTGGATTATTAGGCGTGCAAATTACAATTACCTTTAGGTTTTCATCTGTAATATATTTTTTAATTTCTTCTGTGTTAATTTGAAAATCGGATGTGAGGGGGATGTCTATGACCTCTACATCGTTTAGTTCAGCTGCAACCTGATACATTCCGAATGTAGGGCTGAAAAACATCACTTTATCTTTGCCGGGATTGCAAAATACTCGATAAATATGGTCAATAATTTCATCACTTCCGTTACCAACAAAAATTTTTTCAGCATCAACATTTTTAAGTTCACTTAATTTTTGTTTTAATTCCCTTTGATAAGGATCGGGATATCGATTGTTATTACCAAAAGGATTTTCATTAGCATCTAAAAAAATTCCTTGAATTCCTCCCGATTCATCTCTTGCAGATGAATAAGGATGCATGTTAAGTACATTTGAACGGGCTAGCTGATTTATATTTTTCATGGGTATAATTGATTGAGTTATAAGCGTAAATTTTTTAATAAATTTTAATAATGCACATTGTCTTAGTTTATTTAGCTATGCTTTAACCGTATGCTTACAGCGTTTTTATGAGCTTGTAATTCTTCAGCTTCAGCCATTAGCTCTATAGTTTTTCCAATGCGTTGAAGGCCATCTTTACTAAGTTCTTGAAAAGTAATTTTTTTTAAGAAACTGTCCAGAGAAACTCCGCTATAATTACGAGCATACCCATGGGTAGGCAATGTGTGGTTTGTGCCACTGGCATAATCTCCGGCGCTTTCACAACTATATTTACCTAAAAAAACAGATCCTGCATTTTCAACATGTTGTGTATATTGTTTTGCATTAATAATGGTTAAAATTAAGTGCTCCGGTGCATAAAGATTACTGAATTGGAAGCATTCATCCAAAGAATTAAATAATATGCCTACGCTATTATCCAGTGCTTTTTTCGCAATTTCTTTCCGCGGAAGATCTTCCAATTGAATCTTTATAGCATCTAAAGTATCGTGTAATATTTGTTCATCTGTAGTAAGAAATAAAACCTGGCTATCAGTACCGTGCTCTGCCTGAGAGAGTAAATCTGCGGCAATATATTCAGGGTTAGCAGAAGAATCTGCAATTACAAGCACTTCACTAGGACCAGCCGGAAGATCTATGCAGACTTTGAATTCTTGAGCATATTGTTTTGCTGCAGTGACATATTGGTTACCGGGACCAAAAATCTTATATACGGATGTAATGGATTCAGTTCCTAGTGTTAACGCAGCTATAGCTTGAACTCCTCCAACTTTATAAATCTCAGTAATTCCAATTTCTTTTGCAGCAAAAAGAATAGCAGGATGTATTTTTCCCTCTTGGTTAGGAGGTGTACATAAGATTATTTCTTTACAACCGGCAATTTTAGCAGGAATTCCTAGCATGAGTGCGGTTGAAAAAAGGGGAGCAGAGCCTCCGGGAATATACAATCCAACTTTTTCTATAGCCCGAGATTCTCTCCAACATTCTACGCCGGGTTGTGTTTCGATTATTTTTTTCTCCTCTTTTTGAGAGAAATGGAATTTTTCAATGTTATTTTTTGCTTGTATGATTGCTTCTTTTAATTCGGTAGAAACTAATTCATCCGCTTCCAATAGTTCTTCTTCAGAAACTTTGAGAGTTGTAAGGACTACCTTGTCAAACTGAAGCGTATATTTTTTCAATGCCGCATCTCCTTCATTTTTTATGTCCGTAAAAACTTTTTCAATTGTTTCCCGAAGGGAACTTTTCTCGTTTTCTGGTCTTTGAGTCAAACGTAACCAATCATTTGTATGAGGATATTTTATAATTTTCATATTGTAAATTTGGTAAAGATTAAAAGATATATTTTGATAATACTTTTATATTCCAATGAGTATAAATCTTATAGAATCATTTTTTCAATAGGAATAACTAAAATTCCTTGAGCACCATGTTCTTTTAATTGCTCAATGATATCCCAAAATTTATCTTCCTTAATTACTGAATGAATGCTACTCCATCCTTCTTTAGCCAAGGGTAAGATAGTAGGGCTTTTTATTCCAGGTAAAAGAGAAATAATATCTTTTACTTTTTCATTCGGGGCATTTAACAAAATGTACTTGTTTTCTCTAGAATGTAAAACCGATTGTATCCTAAACAGTAATTTTTGAAGAATTTGTTGTTTTTCTTCAGATAAATTTCTTGATTTTATAAGTACTGCTTCACTTTTGGTTACTATTTCTACTTCTTTTAATCCATTCATTAGAAGTGTACTTCCGGTACTAACAATATCGAATATGCAATTGGCTAAGCCTATTCCGGGCGCAATTTCTACACTTCCGCCTATTTCTTCTATCTCTACCGATAAATTATTCTTATCACAAAATTTCTTTAAAATTTTAGGATAGCTGGTTGCTATTTTTTTATTATTGAAATAAGAAATACCGGTATATGATTCTTCTTTAGGAATTGCTAAGCTCATACGACAATTTCCAAAACCTACTTTCTTTATAATTTCAATGTTGCGGTCTTTTTCCCAAACTTCGTTTTCTCCTAAAATTCCTATATCCGCTACATTTTGTTCCACATATTGTGGTATATCATCATCCCTGAGAAATAAAATTTCAATAGGAAAATTTGTAGAAACTGTTTTTAATTTTTGATTTCCATTCGGAATTTTTATTCCACATTCGCCTAATAAATCGAGTGATTTTTCACTTAAACGTCCGTTTTTTTGTATAGCTATTTTCAGTTTACCCATTAGTCATAGTTTATAATTTTCATTTGTATTTGAAATAGGTCTAAAAAAAAACCGCCCGAAAAATCAGGCGGCTATTATTTATTTTTTTCATTTTGCATAACAAAATTACTTACCTCACCTGATTGTAAGTGTGTAAATAATGATGATGAAAATGTAGTTGAATCATATTTTGTCTTTTTTATTGGAACAAATTTATAAAAAATATGGAACAGAAATAAAAATAAATTGTAATAATATAGAATTTTGGCAATTTTTTATTCGTTTAACTTTTATATGGCACTCTGTTTTTTTTATTTTGAAAAACATAGAATATTTAATAAATCTTATTAACTAAATTTATATATAAACTATCGTATTTTACTTCCATTGATTTTAAAAAGTCCTTAAAATGCTTTGTATTACTATGAGAAGTAGTAGCTTCCCGCGATTTCCATATTTCAAGTAAATAAAGTTAAATATTTTGATGCAGATTGTAAGAGATGTTTCCTTATCCTTTGCGGGATTTGTCTGCTACGGAATATAAAATATTTTTTATTTCATCAAGATAATCAAGCTTTGCCTGAATCGTTGCAATAACTTTTAATTCTGACATGGTATTAATAAATCAAACAAATATAATTTGAATTATGTATATATTATTTATGTGGGTTTTTAATAATAGTAAATAGTTAGTTAAAATTAATTAATGAAGTATTTTATATAACATTTCCATTAAAATATCTTTAGAGGTTGCATGAGAAGAAACCTGTACTCCTTTTGATTTCATATCGGCGTCTCGCAAATAAGAAATACATGCAGTAGTCTTTTTTAAGGAATAATTTTTTATAGCGGTTAGATATTCATTGGCAAAAAAAGGATTAATTCGAAGTTCTTTTGCTATATTTTGAGGCGTTTTTACTGGCAAAGTATGAACAATGAGAATATTAGTAAATAAGCCGATTAAAGTTCCAAATGTCAATACGATAGGATTAGCTTTAGGGTTTTTTTCAAAGTAATCTATAATTTTATAAGCCTGTTTACTATTTTTCTCAACAATAGCTTTTCTTAACTCAAAATTGTTGTATTCTTTACTTATCCCAATATTACGTTCGATTATTTCAGGAGTAATTTTTTTAGAATTACCCAGAATTAATTTAAGTTTTTGAATTTCATTATCAATACGGGAAAGTTCTGTTCCTAAAAATTCAGCCAATAACATTCTGGATTTTTCATCAATTTCCAATCCGTAAGATTGGCATACTGTACCGATCCATGCCGGAACCTGGTTATCGTAGAGTTTTTCACTCGAAAAAATATATCCCTGCTTGGTAAGTAATTTAGTGAGACTTCTTCTTTTATCTAATGATTTATACTTATAATTTATAACTAATACAGTGGATTGTTGAGGGTTTTTGATATAATTTTCAAATGCTTCAGATTTTTCAAAAGGCAATCCTTTTGCCTCTTTAATTACTAAAAGCTGTTTATCGGCTCCCATAGGGAATTGTTTGGCTAATGAGATAAGTTGATCTAAGTCCGATTCCGTACCGTAAACAATGTTTTGGTTAAAAGCTTTCTCCTCTTCTTTTAATACATTTGCTTCAAGCAAATCGTTTATTTTATCTATATAAAAAGGCTCATCACCCTGTAAAAAATACACGGGTAAAAACTGTTTATTTTTAATATCTTTGACTAAATTATTGTACTCCTTCATAAATAGAATTATGGAACTTCCGGTTTTAAATTTTCCTAAAAAATATAATTTTCAAATAAAAGAGGATAAATCTGTTTGGTATATTTTTGACGAAGTTAGAAAAAAATGGTTAATTCTGACCCCAGAAGAATGGGTAAGACAACATATTATTTTTTTTATACAATCTGAAAAAAAAATTGCTAAATCAGCGTTTATTATTGAAAAAAAAATTGTGCTGAATCAGCAAACCAAACGATTGGATATATTGCTATATAAAAAATCTGAACCTTTTGTATTAGTTGAATGTAAAGCACCCGAAATTGCTCTTACACAAAGTACATTTGAGCAAGCGGCTCGTTACAACTCTCAAATTAAGTCAAAATATATTTTATTAACTAATGGGCTGAAACATATATATTTTGAGTACGACCGTATAAATAATGAATATAAGGTTGTGAATGACTTTATTTGGTGATAGATAAATAATTTATTTTTATAATTAAATAGACATATTAGTTTTTACTTATTTTTTTAGTGTTAGGCAAAAAGCTCGCAGCCAAACCTAATAAGGGAAGAAAAGAACAGAGATAATATACGTATTGAATTCCTGTTCTATCAGCTATTTTTCCTAAAATCGCTGACGCTATACCTGCAATTCCAAAAGCTAGACCAAAAAAGAGCCCTCCAATGAGTCCCACTTTTCCGGGCACTAATTCTTGAGCATAAATAAGTATTGCTGAAAAAGCAGATGATAAAATTAACCCTATAATTATACTTAAAATACAGGTCCAAGTAAGATTGGCATAGGGCATGATGAGGGCAAAAGGCGCAGTGCCCAAGATGGAAAACCAAATTACGTATTTTCTTCCGATGCGATCACCTACCGGTCCTCCGATAACAGTGCCTGCTGCAATCGCAAATAAGAAGGCGAATAAATATAATTGAGCCTCATCAATACTTATCCCAAATTTATTAATAAGATAAAAGGTGTAATAGCTGTTGAGACTTGCCATGTAAACGTATTTTGAGAAAATGAGAACTAGTAAAATTCCTATAGCAAAAATCACTTTTGATCTTGGAAGGGATTTGTTTTCAATAGATTTATCATCTTTATCGTTTTTAGCTTGTTCCTTTTTAGCCTTTAAGAGGTATAAATTTTTCTTATACCATTTACAAATAATAAGCATAATTCCAATGCCTGCTATAGCTATGATTGCTAACCAACCAACATTTTTTTGTCCGTAAGGGGTTATAATCCATAAAGCAATTAAAGGACCTATAGAGCTGCCAAAATTTCCTCCAACTTGAAAAATAGATTGGGCTAATCCATGTTTGCCTCCAGATGCTAGATAGGCTAGGCGCGATGCTTCAGGATGAAATATAGAAGAACCTAAGCCTGTAAAAAAAACGGCCAATAATACATGAGTGAAGCTAGTAGCAACCGCCAAAGATATTACTCCTATCATACTAAAGGTCATGCCTATAGGTAAAGAGTAAGGTTGAGGGTGCTTGTCCGTTATTATTCCAATTACAGGTTGGAATAAAGAAGAAGACATTTGATATACCAGCGTTATCAATCCGACTTGTGTAAATGTTAAGGCTAATGAATTCTTTAAAAGAGGATATATTGCAGGAATTACCGATTGTAGAGTATCATTAAACATATGGGATACGGCTAATAAAGATAATATGGTAAATACTGTTCCCGTCTGATGAGATGAATTTTTCATATTTACGTTAAAATCAAGAAATAACCGCAAATATATTATTAATTGTTCTAATTGGAATAGATTTGGATTATAAAAAGTTGATAAGCTATCATTTAAGCTATTTGTCCCTGTTTCAACTTTGTCGCTTCACTACCTTATTTTGCTAATGATAATAAAATGATAAATCAATAAAATAAATTTAGTTAATATGGAAAATAAATCAGGTTCGTGGAAAAAAACAATTATTATAATTTTACTCTTGATTAGTATTCTAGGCGTTGGAATTTTTTATGTGTATTACTATGTTCCCTATGGAGATAGCAGTGTTAAATCGGGACAATTAAATTATATCATGCACAAAGGAATTATTTTCAAAACCTATGAGGGTAAATTAATTCAGACAGGATTTAAATCAAGAGCTGCCGGCGGTATGCAATCCAATGAATTTGAATTTTCAGTTGATAACGAATATTTAGCCCATAGATTAATGAAGCTAACCGGAAAAGATGTCATCCTTCATTATAAGGAATATTTTGGAGCTTTGCCTTGGAGGGGCTATACTAAATACATTGTTGATAGTATTATTTCTTCTCAAGATCATACGGAACAAATGCCCTAATGGAGTAGACTTTAAAAATTTAATTTTTTTAATTTAAATCCGGTATTTTTGCGTATCAAAAAGTAAGAAGATTATGCACTTTTATTCTTTATGCGTACAAAAATTAGAACTGCTTACTTCAAGAAGTATGAGAATAGATTTATCGATTCCCGACGAATTACAATCAATATTTAGATGGAAGCCCGGACAATTTATTCGTTTTAAGTTTGATATCGAAGGACAAAGCGTTGAAAGAGAATACTCCATCTGTACTGCGCCTTATGAGGGCTATCTCTCATTTGCTGTAAAAAAGACTCCCCATGCCTTTGTTTCAAAATATATACAAGAAAATATTAAAGAAGGTGATCAATTATTAGTTTCTGCCCCTATGGGAGCATTTGGGATTCCTTCCCGACCCAATGAAAAAAGGACTATAGTAGCTTTTGCGTCAGGTAGTGGCATTGCTCCTATTATGAGCATTTGTAAAGATACTTTATACCATGAACCAGCTGTTCAATTATATCTTTTTTATGGCAATACTAATGAAGAACAAACTATTTTCAAAGATGAACTAATTAACTTAAATCAAGAGTATCCACAAAATTTCTTCCCTCATTTTTTTTATTCTCAACAGGAAGTGCAAGATAAGTTGTTTCACGGAAGATTAGATGAGCATAAAGTTAAATTGATTATTAATCAGATACTAGATTGGGATGAGGTAGATGAAGCTCTTATCTGTGGACCTAAAGATATGATAGTTACCCTTGCCAATGCTGTATATAAACACGGAATACCAAAAAAAAATATACATTACGAATTATATGAGCCCGTGGAAAAAGTTTTTTATGATGATAAAGTTAAGCGATCTACAGTTAAAGAAGTAAAGGTTACATATACATTTAAAAATACAAAGCAAACCATGAATTGGATAAATAATGGATCCTCTCTATTAAGAGCCTTATTAGACAGCGGAGTGGATGCGCCTTATTCATGTAAAGGAGGAATTTGTGGAGCTTGTATATGTACTTTGAAAGAAGGAGATGTTTATGTAGATGAAAATTTAGTTTTAACTGAGAATGATCTAAAGAATGGTAAGATTCTAACCTGTATGGCTCATCCTAAATCTGAAAAATTAATCATTAATCTGGATCAAAATACAATGAAATAATTATTCATTTTTAGCGCTAGTTATTTGTAAAATTGGAGTTCATTCTTATAATTAATAACTGATTTTTAGTTTTAATGATAGTATAAAGCATTATACTAATTATTTTTTTAATTAAAAGAAGTATATTTACCAAAAGTCAACGGAAAAACGGAAATTAAAATACTTTACCATTAAAAAATGAAAGAAATTGTTATTGTGTCTGCCGCGAGAACACCCATCGGAAGTTTTTTAGGCAGTCTATCAAGCCTTTCAGCAGTGCAGTTAGGAGCAGCGGCTATTGAAGGAGCATTACATAAAATTAAATTAGATAAATCCCTGATTGATGAAGTATTTATGGGCAATGTTTTACAGGCTAATGTTGGTCAAGCTCCTGCAAAACAAGCCTCTTTAGGTGCCGGAATACCTAACAAGGTTCCTTGTACAACCATAAATAAAGTTTGCGCTTCAGGAATGAAGGCTGTAATTTCAGGTGCACAATCCATTCTAGCAGGAGATAATGAAATAGTCATAGCCGGTGGAATGGAATCTATGTCTCAGGTTCCTTATTATATCACTAATGGCAGGAAGGGAAATAAATTCGGAGATCAGAAACTTGTGGATGGATTGATCAAGGATGGCCTTACCAATGTATATGATCGTAACCATATGGGAATCTGTGCAGATTCCTGTGCAGAAGAATACTCCATATCTAGAGAAGAACAAGATTCATTTGCAATTCAATCATATACTCGTGCTGAATTAGCTTGGAAATCAGGTAAATTTAAGGAAGAAGTAGTACCAGTTACAGTATATCAAAGAAAAAAAGATCCTGTACTTATCACAGAAGATGAAGAATATAAAAATGTAAATTTTGATAAGCTGAAGCAGCTAGTTCCGGTTTTTCAAAAAGAAGGAACTGTTACAGCAGCTAATGCATCTACTTTAAATGATGGAGCTTCAGCTTTAGTAATAATGACAGCAGAAAAAGCTAAAGAATTAGAGTTGAAACCTCTTGCTAGAATTATAGGATATGCAGATGCAGCTTGTGAACCTGAAAAATTTACGGTGGCTCCTTCATTAGCATTACCGTTAGCACTTAAAAAAGCTAATATAACCTTACATGATATAGATTATTTTGAATTTAATGAAGCATTCTCTGTAGTTGGATTAGCTAATTCAAAAATTTTAAATATTGATTTGTCAAAAGTAAATGTAAATGGAGGAGCAGTTTCTTTAGGTCATCCTTTAGGAAATAGTGGCGCACGTATTTTAGTTACCCTAATTAATGTATTAAAGCAAAATAATGGCAAGTATGGAGCTGCTGCAATTTGTAATGGAGGGGGAGGAGCAAGTGCTATGATTATAGAAAATATATAATTTTTACAAGATAAATAAAAAAGTTAGATTTCTCGAAAATCTAACTTTTTTATTTTTTATTCCGAATAAAGGAAGATTATCAAATTTTTTATACTTTGTAAGAGACAAGTTACTAATTGTTCTAGTAAAGAAATGTGACATCCTAATATATATTTGATATTGATTATCTTTAATTATTATTTATTTGAGCATGTCATGTATATGATTTAATAGTTAAAAATATTATTCAAATACAGAAGCATATAATCAATGATTTTTAAATTCCAAACTATATAATATTATCATCTGGGTTTATAATTTTTACATTTAATTAATTAGAAAAAAATTAAAGATCGATCAAAGAATGGATGAGTATAGTACCATACATTACTTTCAAAAAAGAAAAATAGGAAAATTTACATTTAATTTTTATAATGGAGCAATGAGTACTTTGCAATGCAAAAGAATGATCCAAGCCTTACAATATGTTAAAAATAAACAGATATGCTGGTTATTTAAGGAGAATATAAGTATATCTAAATTCTATTGAAGTAGCTGAAAATACTGGATAACCGGCTTAGAATAATATAAATGCGTTTGAGGAAGACTTCTATCTGTAAAGTTGAAAGAATTAGAACACATGAAAGAAGATATATTAAACGAAAGGAAGGATTTTTCTGAAAAAAAGAAATTTCTTTGTAATGAAGAAGAAAGCGTGTCAGACTCCAGAGAGATTAATTGCTACCTGAGCAAAAAACTAATATATATATAATATAAAAACCATCTCGAAGAGATGGTTTTTATTGAGGCTTCGAGCGGATTCGAACCGCTGTACAAGGTTTTGCAGACCTCTGCCTAGCCACTCGGCCACGAAGCCGTTTTATTGGACTGCAAATCTACAATTTTTTTTGAATAAAATTTAAAATCTAATAAAATTTCTTTTTAAAAGTTACTTTTACCTGATCTATATTTGCATTAACCGGTGGATTAACCTTTGCTACAGATACTTTAACGGCTGTAATCTTTTTACATTGCGTTTTTATTTCTTTAATAATACGATAAGCAACATGTTCCAATAAATGGGAACGTATAGCCATCTGATCCTTTACTATTTGCGTAATAATGCCATAATTAACGGTATCTTGAAGATTATCCGATCTTCCGGGTTTTTCCAAATTTAGCCATATTTTTACATTCACTATATAAAAAGAACCGATTTTCGCTTCTTCTTCTAAACAGCCGTGAAAGGCGTATATTTTTATATTTTTTAATTTTATTTTTTGCATTTAAAAAAGTTCTGTTGCAATTCTTCTAATATTTTCCGATCTACCCATTGAATAAAAATGTAGAACGGGTACCCCTTGTTTCATTAATTCTTTACATTGATTTATTGTCCATTCAATACCTACTTCATATACAGCTTTATTATCTTTACAGTTTTCTACAGCTTTAACCAATTCTTGAGGCATATCAATATGAAAAACATTAGGAAGTATAGTAAGATGTTTTTTAATGGATATGGGTTTTATTCCTGGAATTATGGGCACTGTAATTCCTAGTTCTCTACATTTCTTTACAAAATCAAAATATTTTTTGTTATCGAAAAATAACTGGGTGACTATATAATTTCCTCCAGCATTAATTTTTTGTTTCAGATATCCTAAATCTGTATCTAAATTCGGACTTTCAAAATGTTTTTCCGGATATCCTGCAATACCGATGCAAAAGTTTGTAGCTCCATGGGCATATTCTTCATGTAGATATTTGCCTGAATTCATATGTCCAACCTGACTAACTAATTCATTTGCATAGGAATGCCCTTGCGGATGGGGCTTAAAAAAACCTTCACTTTTTATTGGGTCTCCTCGTAATACTAAAATATTATCAATTCCTAAAAAATTGAAATCTATTAGGATATTTTCTGTTTCTTCTTTATTGAATCCTCCGCATATTAGATGCGGTACTGCATCGACTTTATATTTTTGTTGGATAGCTGCACAAATTCCAACTGTTCCAGGACGTTTTCTTGTAATAATTTTTTGGATTGATCCATTGGGTAACTCCCTATATTCATATTCCTCTCTATGATAAGTGACATCAATGAAAGGAGGTTTAAATTCCATTAAGGGATCAATGTTAGAAAATATATTTTGTAGATCTTCACCTTTTTTCGGGGGTAGAATTTCAAAGGAAAATAACGTTTTTCCATTGGCATTCTTAATATGTTCTGTAACTTTCATGTTAATTACTTTGGGACAAAATCGAGAATTGAAGGAATAAAATAAATTTTATTTTTTTACTAAATATTTTATAAGTGTTAAAAATTATATAATTTACAATGAGTTTTCATCGAAAAAAAAAGGAAGAAAATCTGCGCATTGGAAAAATTTTATTACTTTACCCTTCATACCAGTAAAAAGAAATTCAATAGGTTTTTTTTGTCTGTGTTCATATTCTAACAATACTTGTCTACAGGCTCCACAGGGTGATATGGGAATCGAATTTGTATCATCTTTTCCTGCTACTACAGCCATTCTTATTATTTTAGAAGAAGGATAATTGGCAATAGTATAAAAAATTGCTGTTCTTTCCGCACACAAGCCACTTGGATATGCTGCATTTTCTTGGTTATTTCCGGTTAATATTATTCCGTTATCCAGTAGTATTGCAGCTCCGACTTTAAATTTGGAATAGTTGGCATAGGCTAAATTTCTTGCCTCTTTAGCCTTGTTAACTAAAAGAAGATCATCTTTAGATAATTCATTCCAAGTAGAATATTCTTCATATTTTACCTTCATTTCTTTTATCATCTCAGTATTTATTGTGTGCACCTAAGTTACTAATAAATTATAACAAGGTTCTAAAGAATTAGAAAATATGATATAATTTATATAAATTCAAAAATATAAGTGGTAGTATTTTTATAAGAAAGAATAAATTTCTTTCTCTGCAAAATGAAAGTGAGCTTCGATAATTGCATTTTCATCGCTATCAGAACCATGAATAGCATTTCGTTGCATGCTTTCTGCATATTTTTTTCGAAGTGTACCTTCTTCAGCTTTTTCAGGATTGGTAGCACCTAGTAACCTTCTAAAATCTTCAACAGCATTTTCCTTTTTTAAAATGGCAGCAACAATAGGTCCGGAAGTCATAAAACTTACTAAATCATCAAAAAAAGGCTTATCTTGATGTATTGAATAAAATTTTTCAGCTTCCGTTTTAGTAAGAGAAGTAAGTTTAAGTGCCGTTATAATAAATCCGGCATCAGTGATATCTTTTAAAATTGTACTCGTTAAGCCTTTTGAAATAGCATCGGGCTTTATCATCGTAAAAGTATAATTAGATATTGACATAGTGCTTGTAAATAAGTTAGGTATAGGTCAATAAAGGTAAAAAAAAACACTCAATTCATAAAAGAACTGAGTGTTTTTTTATATTTTAATATCATTATGCCAATAAGGATACTGGATTTTCAAGATACAATTTAAGTGTTTGTAAAAATTGCGCTCCCGTAGCACCATCTACTACTCGATGGTCACATGCTAATGATATTTGCATTACATTACCTACTACAATTTGACCGTTTTTAACTACTGGTTTTTGAATAATAGCTCCAACGGATAAAATACAAGAGTTCGGTTGATTTATAATCGAATTGAAAGATTCTACTCCGAACATTCCAAGATTGGAAATTGTGAAAGTAGATCCATCCATTTCATTAGCTTTTAATTTTTTATCTCTAGCTCTTCCGGCTAAATCTTTAACTGCAGATGATATTTGAGTTAGAGATAAGTAATCTGTATTTTTAATTACTGGAACAACTAATCCGTCTTCAACAGCAACAGCAACACCTATATTAATATTTCCACGATGGATGATTTTTGTATCAGACCATGTACTATTAATTTGTGGATGTTTTCTTAAAGATATAGCAACAGCTTTAATCACAATGTCATTAAAAGAGACTTTGGTATCAGGAAGACTGTTAATAGCTTTTCTTGCTTCTATTGCATTATCCATGTTGATCTCAAATACAAGGTTGTAATGAGGGGCTGTAAATAGGCTATGACTAAGGCTTTTAGCAATAGCATTTCTCATGGATGAATTGGGGGTTTCACTATCCACACCTGGTGTTATTTGCGGAACTACCGTTGACGGTTTGGATGAAGAAGATGTAGCAGGACTTACATTAGTATTAGCAGATGGAACAAAATTTTCAACGTCTTTTCGAATAATTCTTCCATTATCTCCACTTCCTTTTACCTGCTCCAAACTTATTCCTTTTTCATTTGCTATTTTTTTTGCTAGAGGAGAAGCGAATATTTTACCATTAGATGAAATCGTATTAGTTTCAGAAGATGCTTTTTTCTCATTATTGGCAACCACAGCAGATTCAGCAGATGTCGGTTTCGGAGCTGAAGCAGAGGCTGAACCACCTCCAGCAATAATACCGCTAACGTCGGTCCCTGCAGGACCCACAATAGCTAATAAAGATTCAATAGGAGCAGAGTCACCTTCTTTTACTCCTTGATATAGTAAAACACCTCCGTTTCCATCATATTCAAAATCCTGAACTGCTTTGTCTGTTTCTATTTCTGCAATGATGTCTCCTTCTTTTATACTATCTCCTACGTTTACGTTCCATTTAGAAACTTTACCTTCTGTCATAGTATCACTAAGTCTTGGAACTTTAATGATTTCCACGTCTTTAGGAATTTCTACTGAAGCGGAAGATGAAGGGGTTGGATTAGTATTGGTAGTTTCACTAGCTATAGTAGATTCGGAATTTGAAGTATTAGTATTTGCAGCTCCTCCGATTAATGAGCTAATGTCCTCTCCAGCTTTCCCAACGATAGCTAATAACGATTCTACCGGTGCTGCATCACCTTCTTTTACTCCTTGGTATAGGAGAATACCATCATCACCGTCATAATCAAAATCCTGAACCGCTTTATCTGTTTCTATTTCTGCTAAGATATCTCCTTCTTTTACAGGATCTCCTACATTAAGATTCCATTTTGATACTTTACCCTCAGTCATAGTATCACTTAGACGGGGCATTTTTATAACTTCAGCCATAATTTGGTTTTGATTCGTGTTTTTATTGGTTTTCTAATTTATCTAAAAAAGGATAATTTGGTTCTGAATAGATATATTTATATAATACGTCATCACTTGCATAAGGAGCATCTTCTGCAAACTTACCTACTTCGTTCATTTCATCCTTAATTCTTTTATCTATTTGGTCTAATTCTTCCATGCTAGCCCAATTATTAGACAAGATTTTATGTTTAACAAGAAGAATAGGATCTTCTTTTTTGTGCTCTTCAACTTCTTCTTTTGTTCTATAAGGTTCTGCATCAGACATGGAGTGTCCTCTAAAACGATAAGTTCTTGCTTCAAGGAAAGTAGGACCGTCACCTCTTCTAGCCCTTTCTATAGCTTCAAATGCTGCTTCAGCAACGGTTTCAGGGTTCATTCCATCTACCGGAGCGCAAGGCATTTCATATCCTAAACCTAATTGATAAATATCTAAATTGTTGGTGGTTCTTTCAACTGAAGTACCCATTGCGTATTGGTTGTTTTCACAAACAAATACAACTGGTAATTTCCAGTTCATAGCCATATTGAAAGTTTCATGTAGGGTGCCTTGTCTTACTGCACCGTCACCCATGTAGCAAATAGTTACTCCATCACGTTCAAAATACTTGTCGGCAAAAGCTATACCGGCACCTAATGGAATATGACCACCTACTATTCCGTGACCACCATACACATTGTGTTCACGACTAAATAGGTGCATAGATCCACCTAAACCCTGAGAGGAACCAGTGGCTTTACCGCATAATTCTGACATAGCTACTTTAGGATCTAATCCCATAGCTAATGCGTGAGCATGACAACGATAAGAGGTAATGATCTTGTCTTTTGCGATATCCATTGCATGTGTAAAACCTGCTGCAATAGCTTCCTGACCATTATATAAATGCAAAAAACCTCTGATTTTATCTTTTAAATATAGAGAACGAGCTTTGTCTTCAAATCTTCTCCACATAGTCATATCCTCAAACCACTTGAGGTATACTTCTTTACTAAATTCTTTCATCCTTTACAATTTGACATGCAAATTTACATTAAATAGTATGAACTAACAAAATTTAGATTTTATAAGTTTATATTCTTATATCTCTGTTATTTATAGTAAAATTTTATCTAAATCGATGTTTTTTTTCAATAATATATCGATTTGATAATTGAATATAATAATTTATTGTAATAATTATTTATTTTTTTTAATATTCTTATTTTTTTTAATGTTGTTTTATCATTTCAAAATTTGAAATAGGCATATTAAGAACATAAAAAAATAATTTCTATAAATACATCTAGAGAAATGAAAAATAAATTAAACATTTGATTAAATCAAAAAATTAAATATATTTATTTTAAAATTTGTTGGTGGTATAAAAAATGCAATACAATTGCAATAAGTTAATTGATAATTTTGGAAATGAAAAATTAATATATGGTAAAAGATATATCTACAGAGCAAAAAATTAAGGAAGCAGCAAAGCGTGTTTTTATAAAAAAAGGTTTTGGTATGACGCGAACTCGAGATATAGCAAAAGAAGCCAATATAAATCTAGCTCTATTAAATTATTATTATAGAAGTAAAGAAAATTTATTTGAAATAGTAATGAAAGAATGTATCCAAGAAATGTTTTCTTATATAGATAATATAATTAATAATAATGATACAAATTTATCTGAGAAGATTGATGCAGCTGTGTGTAGATATATAGAAGGACTATCTAAAAATCCTGAATTACCCATTTTTTTGTTTAGTGAATTACAGGTAAATCCACAATTTCTATACGATAAAATTAAAATTCCAACGGGATTTATAAAAGACAGTTATATGTTTGAACAAATAAATGAACAAATAGCTAAAGAAAAATTAAACTTTACTGCTCTACATTTTTTTATGAATTTGATTTCCCTATCCATTTTTCCAATAATAGGACGTCCAAGTTTGAAATATTTTAATAAAATGGATGAAAAAAAATATGAACATTTCATAGAAGAGCGGAAAATATTAGTACCAATATGGTTAAAATCAATGTTAAAGCTAGAATAATAATGAGTTTATGAAAACAAAAATACACATCTTATTGCAAATCTGCTTATTTCCATGTCTATTGTTTTCTCAAATTCAGGAAATAAGTCTTGAGGAATGTCAGAGAAAAGCAAAGGATAATTACCCATTAATACGACAATATGATTTAATATCGTTGGCTAAAGATTATAATTTAGATAACTTGGCTAAGAATTATTTGCCTCAGGTTTCATTGGGAGGGCAGGCTTCATATCAGTCCGAAGTAACTAAAATTCCAGTAAAAATTCCGGGAATACATATTCCTGAAATGAATAAGGATCAGTATAAGATAACACTAGAGGTATCACAATTAATATGGGATGGCGGAGCTACAAGATCGCAGAGTAAAATTACGCAAGCAAACTCAGATTTCGAAAAACAAAAACTTGAAGTGAACTTATATTCAATAAGAGATAAAATTAACCAATTGTATTTTGGAATTCTTACTATTGATGAGCAATTAAAACAGCTTGATGTATTAACTTCTGATTTACAAACCAATTACGAACTAGTGAGTGCAATGTTGAAAAATGGAGTAGCCATGGTTTCCGATCAGGATTTAATTAGAGTCGAATTATTAAATACCGATCAAAAAAGGATTGAATTAACAACTCTACGAATAGCTTATATAAAAATGCTTTCTTTATTTATTCATGAAGAAATAAGTGAAAAGGCAAAGCTTATTCTTCCTGATAACAATATAGATTTTAGCGAAGAAATTAATCGTCCGGAGCTTAAAATGTATGAGAAGCAGAATTTGTTATATGAATCTCAAGAAAGCACTATTAAAGCTAAAAATATGCCTAAATTTTCACTTTTCGCCCAAGGAGGTTTTGGAAGACCGGGGTTGAATATGCTGAATTCGGATTTTAGGACTTATGCGGTAGGAGGAGTGCGATTAAGTTGGAATATCGGTAATTTATATACTAAAAAAAATGAATATAGATTGATAAGGAATGAAATGAATTCGTTAGAAACGCAAAAAGAAACCTTTTTATTTAATACAAATGTGCAATTAACGCAAATTCAAAATGAAATAGTTAAATATAAAATGCTTATGGTTAAAGATAAAGAAATTATTCAGCTGAGGAATCGCGTAAAAATAGCAGGAGAAAGTAAATATAAAAATGGTATTTATCAAATGAACGATCTGATACAAGATATCAATGCTGAAAATAAAGCACGTGTAACACAATCTTTACATGAAATGCAATTTTTACAAAGTATCTATAATTATAAATATACACAAGGAAATTAGAAATATGAAACAGTCTATAGTATTAGCCATAGGAACATTTATGATTATGTTTTCCTGTAATCGAAATAAATTTGAGCATGATGCATCTGGGACATTCGAATCTACCGAAGTAATTGTTTCATCAGAAGCCAATGGGAAATTGGAATCATTTCAAATTATAGAAGGAGATATATTAACTAAAGGACAATATGTGGGTTATATTGACAGTATTCAGCTGTATTTGAAGAAGAGACAGCTTCTTGCTACAAATAAAGCAATTCAGGTAAAAAAGCCTGATATCTCTGTTCAAGTATCCTCTATTAAAGAGCAAATTGCTAAAGCCGAATTTGAAAGAAGGAGAATCCAAAGATTATTGGCAGATAATGCGGCAACCCAAAAACAGCTTGATGATGCTAATTCTCAGATTGAAGTTCTTAAAAAATCTTTAAATGCTCAAGTCAATACGCTTTCAACTTCAGTAAACGGACTGGATGAAGAAAGTAATACGAATAATGTTCAAGTATCGCAAATAGAAGATCAATTAAGAAAATGCAAAATCATAAATCCGATTCAGGGAACTGTATTGAATAAATATGTGGAAGAGAAGGAAGTAGTGACTCAAGGAAAAGCACTTTATAAAATCGCTGATACAAAAAATTTGTTTTTACGTGCCTATATAGTTTCTGAACAATTAGAAAAAGTAAAGATTGGTGAAAAGGTAACTGTTTTTATAAATATTAATGAAGATAAACAAAAGTCATATCCGGGAACTATAACATGGATATCCGATAAAGCAGAATTTACTCCGAAAACTATTCAGACAAAAGATGAACGTCAAAATTTGGTGTACGCAGTAAAAATTGCTGTTACCAATACAGATGGACTGATTAAGATTGGTATGTATGGAGATGTGGATTTTAGATAAAATTAATATCAGCTTCAAAATTTAGGGAAGAATAATTACAAAATCTTTTTTAGCAAAAGATAATGAATACTATTTCAATACAAAATATTTCAAAGACTTATACGGGAAAAGTTCCGGTAAAAGCTTTACAAGATATTTCCATCCAAATAAATAAAGGAGAGCTATTTGGTTTGATTGGGCCGGATGGAGCAGGAAAAACGACGCTATTCAGAATATTGACTACCTTATTAGTAGCAGATAGGGGAGAAGCAACAGTGGAGGGATTTGATGTTAAAAAAGATTTTTCAAGAATACGCGAAATTGTTGGCTATATGCCGGGTAAATTTTCTCTGTATCAAGATCTAACTATTGAAGAAAATCTCAATTTTTTTGCTCAGGTTTTTAATACTACTGTAGATGAGAACTATGATTTAATTAAAGATATTTATATTCAAATAGAACCATTTAAGAAAAGAAGAGCAGGTAAACTTTCCGGAGGAATGAAGCAAAAACTTGCTTTATGTTGTGCGTTAATCCATAAGCCTTCAGTTTTATTTTTAGATGAGCCAACTACAGGAGTAGATCCGGTTTCACGTAAAGAATTTTGGGATATGCTGACTCGACTTAAAGAACAAAATATCACGATTATGGTTTCTACACCATATATGGATGAGGCCAGTTTATGTGATAAAATTGCATTAATTCAGGGAGGTAAGATACTTTCTGTAAATACTCCTATACAAATTACTAATGAATATCCTTTTAAGCTATACGCTGTGAGATCAGAGAATAATTATAAGCTTCTTTTGCATTTGCGTAATCAAAAAGAAATTAACAGCTGTTATATATTCGGTGAATATTTACATGTAACGTTCAAAAAAGAAATGACAGAAATAGCCGGTGCTGAAATTAAAGAAATACAGCCGGGAATTGAAGATTGTTTTATTTATTTAATGAAAAAGAATGAAGTCAATAGTAACGAAAGAATTAACTAAAAAATTTGGAGATTTTACAGCGGTTAATCATATCAGTTTTGAAGTTTCTAAAGGTGAAATTTTTGGGTTTTTAGGGGCTAACGGAGCAGGAAAAACAACAGCCATTAAGATGTTGTGCGGTTTGTTGAGTCCTACTTCGGGGGAGGGAAAAGTGGCAGGATATGATATTTATAAAGATGCTGATAAAATAAAGAAGAATATAGGATATATGAGTCAGAAGTTTTCATTATATGAAGATCTTACTATAAAAGAAAATATGCGTGTGTTTGGTGGAATTTACGGTATGAGTTCGAAAGATATAAAGCTAAAAACCGAAGTGTCTTTACGTGAACTTACATTAGAAGCAGAACGAGATACCTTAGTTAAATCATTGCCTTTAGGAATTAAACAAAAAGTTTCATTCGCAGTATCCACTTTTCATTCACCAGAAATCGTTTTTTTAGATGAGCCTACCGGTGGGGTAGACCCTATAGCCCGAAGGACATTTTGGGAAATGATATATCAGGCTTCTACAAATGGCATAACTATTTTTGTAACTACTCATTATATGGACGAGGCAGAATATTGCAATCGGGTTTCAATTATGGTTGACAGTAAAATAGTGGCTTTGGATACCCCCTCAGGTCTTCGTCAAAAATATCAAGTTGATACGATGGATGAAGTTTTTCAATTACTAGCAAGGGGAGCAAAAAGGGAATAAATAATTGTAATAAAAAGGAATATAATAGTAAAAGGCATGAATCAATTTTTTAGCTTTATAAAAAAAGAAATCTTTCATATTACACGTGATTTCCGAACTATGCTTATGCTTTTAATAATGCCTATAGCTCTACTTATGATTTTTGGCTTTGCGATAACGACTGAAATTAAAAATACTTCTTTTATCGTTTTAGATGATTCTAAAACAATTGAATCAAGGCAATTAATTGAACGATTAAATGCTAGTAAATATTTTGATCTTACCGGCTACCTTAATAAATTAGAAGAGGTAGAACAATTCTTCCGTTTAGGAAAAGCCAAACTGGCCGTAGTAATTCCTCAAGGATTTGATAAAGATTTATATCATCAGGGAGTTAGTGAGGTACAACTTATAGTAGATGCATCTGATCCAAATGAAGCATCTACGGTTGTTAGTTATTTGCAACAAATCATAGGGGACTATCAAAATCAACAAATGAATAAATTAGGTTCAGGATCATATATAATTAAAAGCCAAGTAAAAATGCTATATAATCCTCAGTTGGAAAGTGCATATAATTTTGTGCCTGGAATTATGGGACTGGTACTTATGCTTATTTGTTGTATGATGACCTCTATTTCCATAGTTAAGGAAAAAGAACAAGGCACGATGGAAATATTGCTGGTCTCTCCGGTAAAGCCTATCAGTATTGTGTTAGCTAAAGTGGTTCCTTATTTTATAGTATCTTTAATAGATGTATTTTCTATATTAATCATATCTGTAACAATTTTAGAAGTACCAATTGCCGGAAATTTAGTATTACTAATTTTTTTATGTACAATTTTTATTCTTTCAACTTTATCTCTGGGACTTTTGATCTCTTCTATTACGGAAACTCAACAAGCGGCCATGTTAATTTCAGCAATGGGATTGATGCTGCCTACCTTATTACTTTCAGGACTTATTTTTCCGGTAGAAAACATGCCTTTACCGCTTAGAGTTATTTCAACCATTTTACCTGCAACTTGGTTTATAACTGCCGTTAAGGATGTAATGATAAAAGGACTTGGATTTTTTGCTATCTGGAAGGAATGTCTGATTCTTATTGGAATGACTCTTTTTTTGTTGGTAATAAGTGTTAAAATGTTTAAAAACAGGTTATGAGAGCGTTAAAATTTTTATTGGAAAAAGAATTTCTTCAAATATTCAGGAATAAAACTATATTAAGAATGGTGTTATTTATGCCTGTTTTTCAATTACTTATATTGCCTTGGGCGGCTACCTTTGAGCAGAAAAATATATTATTAAGCGTAATAGATAATGATCATAGTACTGCTTCTCGAAAATTGATACAAAAAGTGATCTCCTCCGGATATTTTAAATTAGCAGATTATTCCACTTCCTATTCCGAGGCTTTGAAAATTGTGGAGAGAAATCAGGCAGATTTGATTTTGGAAATTCCTCATGATTTTGAAAACACTTTTATAAGGGAAAAAGCTGCCGAAGTAATGCTATCTGTAAACGCCATAAATGGACAGAAAGCGGGGCTAGGTTCTTCTTACTTAGGACAAATTTTAGCAGCATATAATCTTGATTTGAAAAATCAGTCTCAAAGTTCGGGACAGATCATTATTAAACCTTATTATATGTATAATATTGAAATGAATTATCGTAATTTTATGGTTCCGGGGATTTTGGTTATGTTGCTTAGTATCATAGGCGGAGCTCTTTCTTCGTTGAATATTGTTAAAGAAAAAGAAGCTGGAACAATTGAACAAATCAATGTTACACCTATTCCAAAGTACATTTTTATAATAGGAAAGTTGATACCTTTTTGGGGAATGGGAATGTTCATACTTACTCTAGGGATGACTATAGCCTGGCTTATTTATGGACTAGTTCCTTCTGGACATATATACATTATATACATTTTTTGTTTTTTTTATCTCATTGCGTTTACAGGATTAGGATTGATTATATCTAATTATTCATCTACGCAACAACAAGCGATGTTTGTATTATTTTTTATTATAATTATATTTTTTCTATTAGGGGGAATATATACCCCTATCAGCAGCATGCCCAGATGGGCACAAATTGTTACCATGTTTAATCCTGTACGTTATTTTATAGAAGTAATAAGATTAGTTTATATGAAAGGAAGTACCTTAGCTGATATATCACATCAATTATTTGTAATAATAATTTTTGCTATTGTATTAAATACAGTTGCGATATTAAGTTATAAAAAAACAAATTAATTGTATGTACATCTTCTAGTGTATTCTTAAGAATAATGAGAATAGAATAAAATTTTTATGCATTATTTTTGAAAAGTTTATATTTTATAAAGATGAAATTTATAACTTGGGCTTTAAATTGAAAATAAATGAAATCTAGAATTCTAAATACTTTTTTTTGGGGTAATTCAGTTGCTCTTTCGTGGTTGTGGGGATTAGGATTATTTTTTTCCGTACAAGTAACCTATTTATTCGGGTTAACTGGGTTATTTAGTTTTGCTTTTCTTAATTCAATTGGACTATTTTTATTTGGTTACGGAGCTCAAAAGATCGCCCGTCGAGATAAAGGACAAGAATCTTTAGAGCGATTTTTTAAAAAATGGTCTAAACCTTTCCGTCTCAGTTTATATCTGTATCAATTATTGGCTCTCACTTTAACAGTATTTGCTACAGTAAAATATTTATTTATACCCTTATTAGTTTCTTATTGGCCGGGATGGGAAAATGAAGGGAATATATTGCAAATCTTTTCGCTGTTGCTAGTAGTTTCCCTCGTTATATCTGCTGCATGTTTAATAGGCGAGGAATTTTCAATTAAATCTATAAAATATTGGCATTTATTTGTTGGTGCAATCATACTGGTTATTATTGTTTCTTTACTGGTTTATTTACAGCCTAAAGAGATCTATAGCTACAGTGCATGGATCAAAGAAGAAACTAGAAAACCGATTTTTTTAGGATACATGGTTGCAATTCTGGTAGGTTTTTTTGTAGGGCCTTGGCTTGATTTACAACAATGGCACCGAGCGATACAAATGAGAAAAGAAGGATGTAATATTTGCAGCGGATACTTTTTCGGTTCCGTTATTTTTTTTCTATTTCTTATTTTTCACGGTTTATTGGCAAGTTTAGTTTTTAATAGTGAATGGTTTCATTCGGATATGGCATCTGTTGGGTTAGGGGGAATAAGATATGGTCATGAATTAATTGTTAATTATATGATATATTTCCAATCCATACTTCCTGAATGGGTTCCCTTATCGTATTATTTATTTATTATGTTAGCAGTTTTAACAACATTAGATAGTGGCTATGTATCAACTCAATGGTTTCTAAAAGAAATTTCTAAAAATAGTACTAGTCCGGTCTTGTCAATGATTCCCAATGGAATTCCTGGTTCACCTATTCCTACTTATATCTTGGTAGGATTGATAACCATATTTTCTGTGTTAGCTAATGTCGAGCTGGAATATTTTATGGTATTTTATGCGACTTTTTTTGTAGCCTATGCATCCTTGGGTATAGCTAGATGTTTTGTTCCTAATTCACAACATTCGCTTCCACAAGTTAAGCTCTTTTCAATTGGAGCGCTTTCCTTAGTAGTTTTTGCAGGAGGATATTTTATGCAAATGGCATCGCTGATGATTTTAGGATCGATATTACCAATTGTTTATGTTTTTTGGTTAGTTTTAAATACTGATTTATTAAGAGTTGTAAAAGAAAAAGTTGAAGAGGTTATTGATGCAGCATCTGAAATACCTGTATTAAAAAATTTATCTAAAGCTACACAAACGGCAATCAATGGAAAAACGCTGGAGGTAAGCACAGGAAGTCATTTTGAAGATAAATGGTTTGTGCATACATTTATGGCAACCTATTCTGATACAAATTCCGTGGGAAATGTATATTTTGGTGTGTATGCTTTATGGGTAGGAAAGACCAGAGAATTATTTTTTAATTATGTATTGCCTGATTTTAACTTAAAAGATACCACCTTTTTGATATTGACTCGGTCTTTTGAGCATAAATATATTACCGAAACTCGTGAATTTGAGAGGATTAGTGTTAAGATACGTGTTTCAGAATATAATCGTAAGATTGCAACGTTAGAACATCAGGTTTATGATTCTGCAGGAAATTTATTAGGAAAGGGAAAACAACAATTGATATTTGTTTCTCCTAAAGATTATAAATTATTGGATATACCGCCTATAGTTATAAATGCTTTTATGCCTTATATGTAATAAGTAAAACTTTATATAATTGTATGGTAATTATTAGCTATGCAAAAAAATTAATATTTTAGATATCTATTTAAGCTAATATTAATTAAATTTGATTAAAAACAGCTCATGTATTGTTTTTAATTAAATTTTCAAAATGAGAAAATCTCAGAACTAATAATAAAATTTTAAAGGGATTATTTTGATCTACGCTTTATAATTAATTTTTTTAAAACAAGCATAAATTTAAGGTAATATAAAATTGTTTTAAATTTTAAAGAAGCATTAATTACTTTAAGTAGCCTCATAAAAAAATAAGTCCAATGAGAAGAAAAATCAGTTTTTATTCATATAAAAAAACTGATTTTCTTTATTTTATATGTCTAATTGTATTAATATGAATCTGTAAACTAATCAATAATCTAATATTTAGATGTTTTGTATTTTGTTTTCTTCTAAAAGATTTTGTTCTACCGTATTAGGATCAAATTCGCCTTCCCATTTAGCAATAACTACAGAAGCTAAACAATTTCCAATAACATTTACTGTCGCACGAGCCATATCCATTAAAGTATCTATTCCCAATATCATTAATATAGGCCATTCTTGTAAATTGAAAGTGGTTGCTGTGCCCATTAAGATAACTAAAGACGCACGTGGTACTCCGGCAACTCCTTTACTTGTTATTATTAAAGTAAGTACCATAATTAATTGGGTAGTAAAAGATACATGAACACCAGTTGCCTGCGCTACAAATATAATGGCTAAAGACAAATATAATGTAGTTCCATCTAGATTAAAACTATATCCTGTGGGCATTACAAAAGCGATTATTTTTCTTGGAACACCCAACCTTTCCATTGCGATCATTGCTTTGGGTAAGGCAGCTTCGGAACTAGCCGTTGAAAAAGCTAAAAAAGCTACATCTTTAATTTCTTGAATAAATCTTTTAATAGGCAATTTTATAAGTAAAGCTATGGGTAAGAATACGATAAGTATAAATACAATTAAAGCTCCATATAAAGTCAATAAAAGTTTTACAAGAGGTATTAAAGCATCCAATCCCATATGGGAAATGGTATAAGCCATAGCACCAAATACACCGAATGGAGCAAAATACATAATTATGTTGGTAAATTTGAACATAGTATCGGCCAGACTATCTGTGAAATTTACCATAAAGGATCGCTTTTTTTCACTAATCATTGCTAGGGCAATTCCAAAAATAATACTAAAAACTACAATTTGTAAAACCTGTCCTTCAGCTACCGATTTTGCTACATTTTCAGGGAAAATATGTAGAATAATATCTTCCCAACTTTGGGAGGAAGTTTCCGGTAATTTTTCGTGGATAACATCTATTTTCTTCGTGCCAACACCGGCTTGTGTAATATTAATGGCTGCTAAACCTATAAAGAGTGCAAAAGTAGTAACGATTTCAAAGTAAACTAAAGATTTCCAGCCCATTCGTCCTACCTGCTTTAAATCTGAGTGACCTGCTATTCCATGTACAAGAGTTGCAAATATAAGGGGAGCAATGATTGTTTTTATTAATTTTAAAAATATTTTACTTAATATGTCTAATTTTCCGCTGATAGCGGGAAAATCATGTCCTATACAAGCACCTAATATTAGAGCTACAAAAATCCATATCGTTAAATTTCTCTTTTTAAAAGCATAAATAATTATTGAAATGTTAAATAACCAACGACAAGCGAATAATAATGCTTCAGGAATTATTCCAAAAAGATAACCAATCAGATACAGTATACCTGTTAATGTAAATAAGATAAAAGGAAGGAAATTTAAAAAACGTGATATATTCATGAAAATTTAAGAGTTTTTGTAAATTTTTATCGTCAAATTATCCAATAATGGATAAAAAACAAACAAATATATTAAAATTTAATTTTAATTAAAAACTCTTAATTTAATATATATGAGTTTATTTATCCTTTTTGTTTACCAATTTGTTTCTTAAAATTTCAAAAATTCCAGGGAAAATGGAAACGATGATTATTAAGACCATTAAAAGAGGTAGGTTATTTTTTACCCATTCGATGTTACCAACAAAATATCCAAGGAATAAGAAAATAAATACCCATAAAATGCCTCCGATAATATTGTAGAAAATAAAATATTTATAGCTCATACGTCCCATTCCGGCAACAAAAGGGGCAAATGTTCTTACAATAGGAACAAACCTTGCAAGAATAATAGTTTTACCTCCGTGTTTTTCATAAAATTTGTGAGTTTTTTGGAGATAACTTTGCTTAAATATCTTGGAATTAGGATTGCTAAAAAGCTTATGTCCAAAATATTTTCCAATTTCAAAATTAAGCGTATCTCCGACAATAGCACCGACAACAAATAATAATGCTAATAAGTAAATGCTAAATTCATCACTAGCTGCAGCCAAAGCGCCCGCCGAAAATAATAATGAGTCTCCCGGCAAAAAAGGGGTAATCACCAAGCCGGTTTCGCAAAATATAATTAAGAAAAGAATCACATATACCCAATTGCCGTAATTGCGCATTAATTCGTTTAAGTGTATATTTATGTGAAGAATGAAATCAATTAAATAATGTAGGGTTTCCATGAATAATATTTGAACTAGAAATTAAAAAATAAATTAGATTGTAAATATACTAAAATCATAGAGGTATTATAAATGAAATAAAATATAATAATATTTTAATTAATATAATTATAACGACAAAATTACCTAATTTATTGTATAATCATTGATTTTAATGACAAAATGTCATTTTAAAAAATAATATATTAGATTTAAATCCTTGTCAATAAATTAATTATGGCTTTTTATATTTTTTGGTCTGTAATTTGAAAATCATTCATTATAAATCTTAAAAAATTAAAAAAAGTTATGGCAGATTTAATTAAAAGTAACAGCAAGAGTTTTGGAAACTTATTAGATGATTTTTTTTCTAATGCTCCGGCATGGAATAGAGCAGAATTAAAATTTCCTCCAGTAAATATTTCTGAAGATAAAGAAAATTTTGAGGTAGATTTATATGCTCCGGGATTAAAAAAAGATGATTTTAAAGTAAATCTAGAAAAAGGATTATTGACTATCAGCTATGATAAAAAAACTGAAACACACAATAAAAAGTCTCATAGGACAGAGTATTTCCAATCAAGTTTTAAGCGTAGTTTTACTTTAGATGACAGTAATATAGATGCAACTAAAATACATGCTTCCTATAAAGACGGAGTATTAAAATTGGTTTTACCCAAAAAAGAACAAACCGAAATTGCACCTAAACAAATTGAAGTAAAATAAATTTACATAGAGAATAATTTATCAATATTTATGTTAAGGAGTTAAAGATTTAATGCTTTAACTCCCTTTTTATATTTGTAATTGTTAAAAGTAAGATATTTTACAATTAAGAATATGTCAAATAAGTGATGGAATTTGTCTTGGAGTATAATTAGCAGCTAGTTCACTGAATAGTTTTATATGTGCAGGAGTAGTGCCACAACATCCGCCTAAAATATTAACCAATTGATTTTCTAAATATAATTTTACCTTGTCTGCCATCATTTGAGGAGTTTCATCATATCCACCTAAAGGGTTAGGTAATCCAGCGTTGGGATATGCACTGATGTAAAAAGGAGCATTCTTAGCCAATATTTCTAAATATTGTAATAATTGTTCAGCTCCCAATGCGCAATTTAATCCGATAGATAAGAGGGGTAAATGTGAGAGAGAAACAAGAAATGCTTCTGTGGTTTGTCCCGATAAGGTTCTTCCGGCAGCATCGGTTATAGTGCCTGAGGCCATCAAAGGGAGGTTTTTACCGGTTTCATCAAAAGCTTCTTCAATACCAAAAAATGCTGCTTTTGCATTCAAAGTATCAAAAATGGTTTCGACTAATAGTAGGTCAGCACCCGAATTAATTAATGAGGTTGCTTGTTCTTTATATATCTCGGTTAGATAATCAAAATCGACTTCACGATAGGCAGGATCATTAACATCTGGAGAGATAGAAGCTGTTTTTGAAGTTGGACCTATGGATCCTGCGATATATAAAGGCTTTTTACCATTTTTTTTCCAAAATTCATCTCGAGCCTCTTTTGCTACTTGAACCGAAGCATGATTGAGTTCTTGGATAAAATCTTGCATTTCATAATCCGCCATAGATATCCGATTTGAATTAAATGTATTTGTTTCAATGATGTCTGCTCCAGCCTCAAAATATTCCAAATGAATTTTTTTTATAATTTCAGGCTGAGTAATTGATAATAGATCATTATTTCCCTTCAAATCTCTATTCCAGCTAATAAACCTATTGCCTCTATAATCCTCTTCTTTCAATTTATATAATTGAATCATGGTACCCATGGCGCCATCTAAAATAAGAATTTTCTCTTTAATAAGTTCTTCTATTTTCATTTTTACATTTACCTAAATACAAAAATACATAAAACATGATTAGTTTATGGTAGTTTAAAAATGTTTATAAACGATTGAAATATCAATTATATCTTTTTTTAGAATTTAAATGCTTACTGGATATAATCTAATTATGATAAAGAAATATTGGATAATCATATTAGTAAGTAAAAACAGATTGATTCTATAAAATCAATCTGTTTCTAAAAAATGTTTATTGTGCTATAAATTCAAGATTTATAAGTAATCTGACTTCATTACTGACTACTAAGCCTCCGGCCTCTGTCACTTGACTCCAATTTAAACCGAAGTCTTTGCGATTCAGTTTTCCACTAAACTCAAATCCGGCGCGTCTATTATTCCATGGATCCTTGACAATCCCGCCAAAATCTGCATCCAACGTAATTTCTTTGCTAACTTCTTTTATGGTAAGAATACCTATAATGGAATTATTCTTTATTCCCGAATCGCTTTTAAAAGTAATTTTAGGGTAATGTGAAGTATTAAAAAAAGCTTCAGATTTTAGATGAGAATCTCTATCACTAATCTTAGTATTTATAGAATCAGTATCGATAGAAAAATCAAATTTTGCATTCGTAAAATCATCATTTTCTGATTCTACGGATCCTTGAAACTTTGTAAATTCCCCAGTAACAGTTGAAATTACCATATGTTTAACTTTAAAGAAGATCTCAGAATGTGCGGGATCTGTTGTCCATTTTGTTTTCATTATTTATCTATTTTATATTTTTCTGTTGATAAGTTGCAGTTTGGTAATTATAGTTGATAAGGTTTTAATGACCTTTTTCTAAATTCATTTCAAAAAACATTCCTTATCACTAGATTATTCCAGATATTAATAATGAAGTGTTAATTTTTATTTTGAGATTTTTTATACTGTTCGATTTAGGTTTAAAATATTTTATTGTCAATCTAAAAGAAAGGTAGCATACTTTAACTAAATAAGATATTTTATGAACTTAAAATAATACTATTTTATTTCAAATATTATAGTTGATTAAAAATATCGTGTATTATTTTTTAACTGACTGGGAGAAATTCCGAACTTTCTTTTAAATGCGGAGGCAAAATGTCTTTGATTTTTATATCCGATTAAATCAGATATTTCTTTAATATTCATATCTTGCTTTATTAACATTGATTTTGCTTGTTCCATTTTTGCGTCATTCCAAAAACTAAATACAGTAGTTCCAAATAATTGTTTAAAATTTTTTTTTAACATAAATTCGTTAGTACCTACTTGATGGGCTAATTCAACAAGTGAAATATTTTTGTTGAGGTTTTTTATAATTATCTCTTTAACGGCATAGATCTTTTCAATGTCTTTTTTCTTTATAGAAGGAACATGGTTTTCGTGCGAAGAGATTTGTTCCAACTGCAATAGTAGAAGTTCAATAATTTTGGATTCCAAAAACATTTTTTTATAAACTCCTTTTCTTTCACAATCAATGATATCTTGAATGAGTTGATACATTTGAGGTTTGATGAAAAAATTATGTACACTAAAAGTTCCTGACTTTCCTTCGTCTATTGAAGTTTTGAAATTAGCGAATAATTCTTCCTCGGGAACAAAACGTTCAAAAATTTCACGGTTAAAATTTATTTCGCATAGTTGAAAATCATTGCTTTCCCATTGTATTTTTCCGCTAATATGGTTTGTATATATTAAGTTATGTTGATTAGCCTCAAAACCCACATTAAAGGTCAATTTATCGGAAAAAGTAGTACTTTTACCTTTTAGTAAGAAAAACATATGAATCGATTCTTCATCGTTATCAAAGCAAAAAAGTGTTTTTTCTGCTAAAGTTCCAGTGCCGTATACAACTTGTATTCCATTAATAAATATTTTTTTAAAGAAACCTTTACCTATTAGTGGATTGATAAAGAAAATGACTTGATGTGTAACTTTATCTGAATTAGTTGGTGTATTGAAAATTTCATTTTCAATAAAAAATTCAATCCCTTTGTCATTATATAATCTAAAAGCCATTGTTGTAAGTTTATTGTAATTATCCCTTTTACGGATAATTTACTCCGTTTTACATCCCTACTCTGTTGAGTATGTTTATATATTTACAAAAATAAAAATTATTTAGGATCATTCTTAATTATTAATAGTCTTATATGTATAAATAAAACAAAATAATAGATTTTGTTATAGCTCAAAAAAGGATTTATTTTCAATTAATTGAGAATATATATAAACAAATTGTAAAAAATAAACTATAACTATAATGAAAATAGAATTAAAATATGAAGAATTAGCTGATCAGCTTCGTTGTCCACATGGAGAAAAAGGGTTAGAGACGGGCGAAAATATGTTTAAGTCTAATAAGTCCATGATTTATAATACTATTGATTCACTAAATCTTAAGTCAGGAAGTTATATTTTAGAGATTGGATTTGGAAATGGAAAACATTTAGACTATTTGTTTAAAAAAGAAAATAATATTTATTATTATGGTGTAGATATTTCCCAAACTATGGTTAATGAAGCTATTACTTATAATTCATTAAAACATACACAAAATAGGGTATCATTTTCAATTATTGACGGACAATCTCAATACGATTTTCAAGATAATTATTTTAATGTATGTTTATCTCTGAACACGATCTATTTTATCGAAAACCCTATTGATTTTTTCAAAGAGATTCATCGAGTGATAAAGCCTGATGGTAATCTTTTCTTAACTTTTATTGATAAGGAATTTGCTGAAAAGATACCATTTCTAAAAAAAGGTTTTACATTTTATAAAAAAGATACCATTGAGTCATTTGGTAAAAAAGCAGGATTTTATGATATAAAATTTAAAGATTATAATGATGAGGTAATAAGTGAAGATGGACAAAAGGTAATTCGACCTTATTTTATATGCTCAATGCGTAAACAAATTTAAATAACAAAAATAATTAAGATTCTTTTAATTATTTTCTTATAAAGATAAATAATATAAAAATAGAAAATTGTAAAATTAATTTAAGCCCCAACGCTCATTTTAATGAATAACATAATATATAATCAATTATTTAAATACTAATTGAAAATTTTTCGCAAATTAACTCAAAAATTATACGTTTAACTTTAATTTAAACATATGACTTATTCAACTAAAGTTAAATTATGTTTTATTTCCGCAATTATAGCATCTATATGCTGGGTTATGGGGGATATTCTTATTGCAGGTTTTACGGTAGATCCAAACGATTATCCGTTATTTACTAAAGATTACGTAGGCAAGGTGGATCCAGAATTTTCCATACTTATGTTACAAGGATCAACTGAAAGATTGATGTCTGGAGCTTTAATAGCAGCAATGACAGCTTCATTATTTTTACCGGCAATTTGGTTAGCCATTCAATATTGTAAAGATAAAAATACATGGTATTTTTATTTAACCTATTTTGTACTCATCTTAAGTGTAATGTTAATGCCTTTAGGACATGCCGTTTTCTTTTTTGTAGGAGAAATTTATAAGTCAATTTATCATACAGATGTAGTTGCACATCCTTATTTATTGAAAACTGCATCTGGGTTTATGAAAATATTTTATATAGCTTGGAAGCCTGCCATTATAGTTTTGTTTATTGGCTGGATATTGTATTCTCTTATGGTTTTCTTTAAAAAAACTATTTTACCGAGATGGGCGGGTTTGATAACTCCGGTATTCATTACTTTATATCAAAAACCTTTGATCTCATTATTACCGACATCGGATTTAAAGAGTTGGCTAGAGGCCGCTACTTTTAATATATCTTATCTGATATTTTTTATTTTATTATTGATTTTATTTAAAAATAAATTAGATATTAAATCAAATTAAAATATTTACCCGGGAATGTTTCAATAATATTTTTAAGTTCAAGATTTAATAATATCGGCATGAGTTGAAAGGTTGGTAAATTCAGCTCCAATGATAAAGTATCAATTTGAGTTTTACCTTTATCTTTTAGATAAGAAATAACACGTAATTCTTGATCCGTAAAATCAAAACATAACTCTTGTTGCAAATTCTGTAAATTATCTTCTCCATACAAAGATAATACGTCTTCTGGCCGAGTTATGATTTGCGCTTCAAGATTTCGAATAAGCTGATTGCATCCTTGACTATTTATATCTGTTATTTTTCCCGGTAATGCAAATATTTCCCTATTATAAGAATTTGCGAATTTAACAGTGGAAATAGCGCCTCCTCCATATCCCGATTCAATTATTACCGTAGCAGAAGAGAGCCCTGCGATAATTCGGTTTCGTTGTATAAAATTAGCCCTTTCAGGCTTTGTATTGGGTAAAAACTCAGTAAGAATTCCGCCATTTTCTGTTATTTTTCTGGCTAATTCTTTATGTTGAGGAGGATAAATAATTGAAAGCCCATGAGCTAAAACTCCCAACGTTGGAAGTTTTAGTTCATAAGCTATTTTATGAGCACAACCATCAATACCTAAAGCCAATCCACTGATGATATTAATCTTTTTATTTTGAAAAGATTCTACTAATCTCTTTGTAAAATTTTCACCATAAGAGGTCATCTTTCGTGTCCCCACAATGCTTATTGCCGGTAAATTCCAATTTATATTTCCTTTGTAATATAATAGAACAGGAGCATCAGAGCATTCTTTTAAAAGTATTGGATATGTTTCGTCCCATAAATGAGTAATACAAATATTATTCTTTAGACAATATTCAACGTTCTTATGGGCAGCATCTAAAATGGAATTATTCCCAATATGCTGGATTGTTTTTTGTCCTATATGATATATTGAAAGCAATTCATCTGTTGAAGCAAACCATGTTTTTTGCGCGCTTCCAAAATAAGAAATTAGTTTTTTTATAGCAGCATCCCCAATTAATGGGCACATTCGTAAAGCAATAAGGTAAATAATTTCATGATTCATAAATAGATCGCTTTATAATAGATTGGATAAAGATAAAAAATTCAATATAAATACTGTAAATTACTATACCTATAATTTAAACTAAATAGAAAAAAGTGTCTATCAAGAAATTCTATATTACTAAATTACTTATAGAGTTTCTTAATTAAATAATTTATATAAGAAAATTATTCATTCTCATTTTCAAGAATATTTGTAAAAACTTGTTCTAATTCACATAAGCTAATGGCAGAAAGTAATTTCGTTTTGTAAGATTTAAAATTAGGAATTCCGCGAAAATAATTGGAATAATGTTGTCGCATTTCGAGTAGACCGGTACGTTCTCCTTTCCACTCAACTGACCAAATCGCATGATTTTTAGCAGCTTCAATTCTCTGTTCTAAAGTAGGAGGGGGTAACTCTTCTCCAGTCTTTAGAAAGTGTTTGATTTGACTGAATATCCAAGGATTTCCGATGGAGGCTCTACCAATCATTATACCGTCAACATCATAAGTTTCTTTATATTCTTTTGCTTTCCTTGCGGAATTGATATCTCCGTTTCCGAATATAGGGATTTTAATTCTCGGATTATTTTTAACACGCGCAATGTATGACCAATCAGAATGCCCTTTATACATCTGAGAACGCGTACGAGCGTGAATCGTAAGTGCTTGTATACCTTCGTCTTGTAATCGTTCTGCAACTTCGTCGATGTTAATAGAAGATTCGTCCCATCCTAATCGGGTTTTAACCGTTACGGGAAGATGGGTATTTCGTACCACAGCTCTTGTCAAACGAACCATTAAATCGATATCTTTAAGGACTCCAGCACCAGCACCCTTACAGGCAACCTTTTTTACCGGACAGCCGAAATTTATGTCAACCAAATCTGGTTGTACCGTTTCAACAATTTTTGAAGATAAGGACATAGCATCTTCATCCCCACCGAATATTTGTATTCCGATAGGTCGTTCGTAGTCGAAAATATCAAGTTTTTTCTTACTTTTTATCGCATCACGAATGAGACCTTCTGAAGAAATAAATTCAGAATACATGAGATCGGCTCCATGCATTTTACACAATCGACGAAAAGGTGGATCGCTCACATCTTCCATTGGGGCCAATAAAAAGGGGAAGTCGGGTAATTCTATATTTCCTATTTTAACCAAAAATCAAAAATTTTTACAAAGATATATTCTACAAATTAAATTACCTAAGGTCCGTATAAAATCCAATTTCGATGATGTGTTTCTTTACCAATTAAAAGGATATATCCCAAATCCCTACACTACGTTCCAATTTTACCAGTGCAGAACAATAACTATATAAAGTTTGATAATAATTTTCTTGAACGTCGTTATAAGTTCTTTGTGCATCCAATACCTCAAGAAGAGAAGTATTTCCTCGTTTATAAGAATAGATTTTCCCTTCAAGAATAGCTTTAGAATTAGAGAGCATTCCATTGGAAAATTGTTGCATTTGCTTTTTAGTATTTATATAATTTTGATATGCCTGAGTGACCTCAGTTTCTATCTGAAGTTCTATTTGTTTATATTCTACTTCTGCTTTTTGGATAGAATATTGTGCCGTTTGTACTTCTCCTTTCCGATTATTTAAGAAACGTAGGGGGATGGATACTCCGGCTGTAATTCCTGTATGATATGGAGAAGGAGCTTCTTCATTGGTGGCTTTCCCATTAAATTGTAAGCCGGCATTAATTCCGAGGTCCATCATTCGATTGGCTTTAGCTAATTGTAACATTTTTTGAGAAACATTTTTCGTTTGTAGGGCGGCTTGTAAATCAGCACGATTATTTTGCGCAGTTGTAATTAAATCCGCTAATACAAAATATCGGTTGAAATTGGAAAAAGCACTATAGGCAGTATATAAGGTGTCTTTTTGCTTTTTCCCCATAATTAAACTTAAGGAAGTCAAAGAGTTTTTCCATTCCGATTCTGCCTTATAAACCTCATTAAGCATGAATTGAGCCTCTAATTTACTTTGTTTGGAATCTGTTAATGTTATATCTCCTAATTTATAACGGATACTGTCGGAGGCTGCAAGGTTAGATAAAGTTTTGTAGGAATTCAGCTGTACATCCAATATATTTTTATTGAGAATACATTCAAGAAATTGTAAGGAAGCATCAGAATATAAATTCCTTAAAAAATCCTGAAGCAAATATTTATTTAAGTTGACTTGACTTTTTGCTAGATCAATTCGAGCTTTTCGTTTTCCTCCCAACTCAACAGTCCAATTTAGACCGGTTTCCAAATTGTTTCCCATGTGTTTTTGATTGGTAGAACCCTCCGTGGTCCATTCCACATCCGGAATAATCTTAGCATTTTCCACTTCTGCCTCTGCAAGATTTACTGTAAATTTTTCAGCAGCATATTCAAGATTATTTTCTTTAACTTGTTTTATAAAATCGGTATAACTTAACTGTTTTTTTGCAAAACTTGTATCTACCTGAGCTTGTAAAGTCGATGTGATAAACAGAAAGCTTATAATTATTTTAAAAATATTGTAGACTGGTTTCATTTGTTTAAATTATTTTTTTTAAGAGTCTTCTGCTGAATATTTACCCCATTTGGTTTCTATAATGTAATATAAAGCAGGTAAGGCAAATAGTGTTATAACAGTTGAAAATAAAAGACCATATACGATTACTGTAGCCAATGGTCTTTGTACATCAGAACCAATACCTGTAGCTAAAGAAGCCGGCAGTAACCCTAAAATTGCTACAGTAGCAGTCATTAATACAGGCCTGAAGCGGTCTTTTGCTCCCATTATTACGGCATTAAAAAGTGAAAAACCTTGTTTTCGTAAAAAATTAATATGAGATATCATAATCACTCCATTTTGTATTGCTACGCCCGATAAAGCAATAAATCCTACGGCGGAAGAAACATTTAAAGTCATGTTTCTAATATTTAACGCTAGCATTCCACCAAATAAAGCTAAAGGGACAATGCTCATAAGTAATCCGGCTTGTCTAAAATTTCCGAAGGCGCTATACAATAAAATAAACATAATTCCCAGAGATAAAGGAATGATAAATGCTAAGCGCGCATAAGCTCTATTCTGGTTTTCAAATTGTCCTCCCCACTTAATTTGATATTTTTCATGATTGTATTTCACATTTTTTTCAATTTTATTTTGTGCTTCTACCAAAAATTTTCCTAAATCTCGATCCCTCAAATTAAGCTTTACCGTTAAATGTCTTTTATTCATTTCCCTAGTAATTGTGCTTTCTCCTGTACTTAACTTTATATCACAGACTTGAGAAAGTGGTATTTTGGCGCCCGTATCGGAGGTAAGCATTAGGTTTGATATTTTGTCAGGAGTATTTCTACTGTTTTCATCATAACGGCATATAATATCGTAAACTTTATTACCTATAAATATTTGCGAAATGGCTTTACCTCCAATGGCAACTTCAATTAGTTCAGCCACATCGGCAACATTAAGTCCATATTGCGCAATTTTATCCCTATTGGCAACGATTTGAAGTTGAGGTAAAGGAGGTTCTTGATCGATAGCTAAATCTACCGCGCCTTTTACGTTTTTTAAAGTTTTTAACACATCTTCAGCAATTCTTCTGGTTTCGCTAAAATCGTCTCCATATATTTTAACAACTAGTTCACTATGGGCACCGGATATTTTATCCATCACTCCATCAATCATGGGTTGAGAGAATCCAACGGTAAAACCGGGAAGTTTTTCATATTCTTTTTCCAACTCAGCAATAAGATCGTATTTGGTTTTCCCTCTTTTCCATTCTTTGTAAGGTTTTAATCCGATAGAAACTTCAAAATGGGAAGCAGTCCATGGATCTGTTCCGTCATCATTTCTTCCTGCTTGAACTGTGATATAGGTAACTTCATCATATTTCATAGTTCGCGCCCGTAAAGTATCACTAAGTTCTTTTGATTTTTCCACTGAAATTCCTGGAGGAAGTTGTACTTGAAGCCATATAGAACCTTCATCTAATGGGGGAAGAAAATCTTTTCCTACATAAAAAGCTAATAAAAACGTAATTCCTAATAGAATTCCTAAAGGAAGAAATATTTTTTTCGGCGATCTCATGATCTTTTTAATGCCTGCAAAATATTTTTCGGTCAATTTTTCTAACCATTTATTGTGATAAAGCTTTTGAGGTCTTTTGTAAATAAAATAAGCTAATCCAGGTATAAGCAATAAGGCGACAAGTAAGGCCCCGAAAAGTGCATAACTGACGGTGAAAGCCATAGGAGTAAACAATTTTTTTTCTACTCTTTCAAAAGCAAATAGTGGCAAATAGGCGGTAATAATGATAATTGTTGAGAATAAAATAGGTTTTGCCACTTCAGATGCTCTTTGTGCTATTGTTTTTTCTTGAAGTTCTTTATCTGGCTCCTCTTCACGTTTGCGAAGAATGGTTTCCATCATTACAATAGCTCCGTCTACAATTATTCCGAAATCAATAGCTCCTAGAGATAATAAATTGGCAGGAATATGCGTAAAATACATGAGAATAAACGCGATAAGGAGTGAAAGAGGGATGGTAACGGCCACTAATAATGCTCCTCTCCAACTTCCTAGAAAAACGATCAAAACAATGATGACAAGAGACATTCCCTCAAAGAGAGTATGAGATACGGTATGTAAGGTTGTATTGACTAATTCAGTTCTGTCTAAGAACGGATGTATGGTTACCCCTTCAGGTAATAATTGGGTGTTTAAATCATGTACGGCTTCATGAATTCCTTCCAAAACCTTCGATGGATTTTGTCCTTTCAATAGGAGTACAATTCCTTCAATACTTTCAGAGTAATTTCTTTTTTTATCAGTGTATCCTAAAATTCCTTTTCGTTCAATATTGCCGTATTTGAGTTTTCCTATGTCATTCAATAAAATGGGAACTCCATTTTCTGATTTTACCACTATTTTACCAATATCGTCTAAGTTTTTAACCAAACCGATTCCTCTAATTACGTATCCTAAATCTCCATGGGGTAAAATACTTCCACCTGCATTAACATTATTATTTTCAATTGTTTTAATAACATCTCCTAAAGAGAGTTTATATTGATCTAACTTTTTTGGTTCCAGTTCAATTTGAAATTGGGTTGTTATTCCTCCAAAATTTGTAACATCTGCCACGCCGGCCACTTGCTTAATTCTTGGTATGATAACGAAGTTTTGTAAATCGGTCAATTCGCGAAGATCGTGCGTTTTGCTTTCAATGATGTATCGATAGATTTCTCCAATCGGTGAAGTAAGGGGATCTAATTCCGGACTTGCTTGATAGGGAAGTTCTACTCCGTTTAGCCGTTCTTGAATTCGCATTCTAGCCCAATAATCATCTACACCGTCTTCGAACACTATGGTTATAATTGATAGACCGAACGTGCTTTTACTTCGCATGACATGCATTCCCGGAAGTCCATTAAGCGCACGTTCCACAGGAATGGTTATTTGTTGTTCTATTTCCTCAGCCGCCAATCCCGGTACTTGGGTTACTACTTGTGAGGTTACATCGGCAATATCTGGATATGCTTCAATAGAGAGATGCTTCCAAGAATAATATCCAAATATAGCCAGCATGACGAAAAGTGCTACGAGCACCCAACGTTTATGTATAGTTGTTTGAATAAGTTTATTCATAGTATTTCTTTTGATTTATTGGGCCTCTAGTAAATAAATTCCTCCTTCGATAACTACATTTTCACCGGCATTAATACCGTTTTTAATTTCGGTTTTATCCTTTGATATGTCTTTGGTTTGGACTTTTTTCTTTACGAATTTATTTTTATCAATTTGAACAAAAACAAATTGATCATCGTTAACCTGATATATAGCCTTGGTAGGTACGGTAAGGGTTTCTTCCGGTTCATTTTTGAAATGTACGTTAACATACATTCCGGGTTTTAAGATTTTGTCTGAATTGTCGCATTCCACCAATACCTCTACGCTACGAGTATCCTCATCAACCATTTCATTTACATGGAATATTTTACCGGTTATGTTTTTAGTTGGAAAAGCATCCGCTTGTATAGTAACTTCTCTTAATTTATTAATAAAACCCAAATCTTTTTCTTTTATTTGACCTGCAATCCATACTTTATTTAATTCGGCAATCGTTGCAATAGGCTCTGCCTCTTCTTTTATATATTGACCGATAACTATGTTACTTGTAATAATTTCTCCTTTGATAGGGGAGCTAACAACCAGTGGTTGACCTAATTTTAAATTGCTTGGATTTATATTGAAAACTTTTAATGCTGCAGTTGCATTTTCAAGTGCCGATTTTTTAGTTTCATAATCAGTTTTCGCCTCTTCCACTACTCGTTGTATTCCTACTCCGTGTTGTAATAAATCTTTTTGTCTTTTTAAATTTAAATTAGATAAGGAATATTCTTGTTGAGCTTCGAAATAATCTTTTTGTGCGTTGAAATATTCGGGAGAGCTAATGGCAAAAAGGGGAGAACCTATATTCACTTTTTGTCCTAGTTTCACGAATGATTGAGTAATTCTTCCGGCAAAGGGAGGAATTATTTCGGCATAACCGGTAGGTATCGCCCTTACAATTCCAACTGTGGATAGATCGGGGCTTAGCCATTCTTTATTTACGGGCTCTGCCTTTAAATGATTTTTTATGTTAGAATTATCCGTTAAAATAATGGTATTTCCACGTACGATATATTCAGGTTTTTCTTCTTCCGTATTTTGTTTGTGGCATGAATAAGTTATCAAACACACTCCTAAAATTAGTAAGCATATGCTTCGAATTTTTATAATTTTCATATTCTCCACCTTTTTCAGATTGTAAACTTTTTGTTTGCAAAAGTAAGGTAACTTATTGTTAATGAGTATTAAAAAATTTTTAAAAAAAAATTAGAATTTTATTAGAGAAATCACTACTGTAAGTGGGTGAATTGTATTATGAAAGTAGTTCCTTTATGTAATTGACTGGTTAGTTGTAGGGTTCCGGAATGTAGTTGAATAATTTTTTCAGTTAAGGAAAGACCTATACCATTACCATTGGTAAAGCCTCTGTTTTTCCCTCTGTAAAAAGGTACGAAAATATGTGGTATATCTTCTTCAGGTATACCGATCCCACGATCGGAAAATTTAAGTTGAATTGTTGAGTTATTGAAAGAAATGGATATGTTGCATTGGTGGTCTCCGGAAAACTTGCAAGCATTTTCCATCAAATTTATAAAGGCTATTTTTAGCAAATATTCATTTCCATTGATTATGATCTGATTCTCATGTATTTGGTCATTTTCAAAGGATAATTTTGTATGATAGTTTGTGTTGGCTTGTTGTACTTGACCGCATGCATCGATAAGGATTTCATCAATTCGTATAGATTTGAAAGTAATTTCAGATGGGTCATAACTTGCTTTGGCTAAATCAAGAAGATTATTAGATAATTTTGTGATTTTTTGTGCATCAGATAAGGTGTTTTTAATAACAATACGGTATTCTTCCGATGTTTTTTGTTTATTTAAAGATAATTCAAGTTCTGCAATTATTGCTGCCATAGGCGTACGCAATTCATGGGAAATATTAGAAACAAAATGTTTTTGAGCTTCAAATGAGTCTTCCAAACGATTGAGCATTTTATTAAATGTTGCTGACAATTCCGAAATTTCATCTTTTTGAGGAGAAGTTTTTAATCTTACATTTAATTTGCGTGCCGATATTTTATTCATTTTTTCCGTTAAATTTTTAATCGGCTCAAGCGTTTTTTTGGAAAAATAGTATCCGACAATGAATATAATAAGAATAGAAAGAATAAAAATAATACATGTATTTTTTAATAAGGATTTTAACTCATTATATCCATATAGATCGTAAGCGGCTGCCGTAATTATATACTTGTTATTTTCATAAGAATAGACTAGTCCTATTACTTGCCAATCACCTTGATGAAACTGTATTTCTCCTTGGTTATAGATTTTATCAATCATTTCAGGAGTTTCTTTTACAAAGTCTATATCTACGGCATCATGGTAGAGTAGTTTAAAATTTTTGTTATATATTGCGACTTCTACTTCTTGAATTGTTTGATAATTATTATGATAGATTTGTTGAAGGGTTTGAGCTGGTACTTTTGCTTTGAAATAAAGATTTGCTTTTGTGATTGCTTCTTTTTTTAATAAGGAGTAAAATTCCTTATCTCTGTTTTGTTTGGCTGAATAATATATTATAGAAGCGAATATAAATAATAAACTTGCCGTAATAAGTGAAAATAGAAGGGTTATTTTAGTGCGGATTTTCATTGTTCGGATTTTAGAATGAAACCCATTCCTGATCTTGTATGAATAAGTTTGTTGTTGAAATCTTTATCCACCTTTTTTCTTAGATAGTTTATGTAAACGTCTATAAAGTTTGTTCCTGTATCAAAATGGGTATTCCACACTTTTTCGGCAATTTCTGTTCTGGAAATAATTCTTCCTTGATTTTGCAATAGAAATTCGAGCAATTTAAATTCTTTTAGGGTAAGGTTTATTTCTTTATTGTTTCTTTTGACGATTTTTGTTTGTAAATTCATTTCCAAATCGCAAAATTTCAAGACGAGATCCGCTTTATTTTTCAAAGATCTTTTTAAAAGCGCTTTGATTCTTGCTATTAATTCTCTCATTTCAAAAGGTTTTACCAGATAATCATCAGCTCCGGCATCAAAACCTTCAATTTTATCGTCCATAGTCCCCAAAGCCGTTAACATAATAATGGGTAGCTCGGGTTTTATCGTTTTTATATCTTTACATAGCTCAATTCCATTTATATTCGGTACTATAATATCAGTAATCAGCAAATCAAATTCTTTGCTAGCAAGTAATTTTTTTCCCGATAAGCCGTCATAGGCTAAAGTAAGAGTAAAACCTTGCTCAGTTAGCCCCTTTTTAATTAGTTCCGAAACTCTTAAATCGTCTTCAACTAAAAGAATATTCATATATACAAAGGTATTGTTTCTTTTTTAGATAAATTACGATTTGTTATACTATACCATAGCAATAATAAATCAAGACATGGTTGTCAATATTTATTTTATATGCTGTTATTTTGTCTTCGACAAAAAATAATTTATGATAAATGCTTTTAATGTAAAGCCTAGTTAAAATTACTATAGCTTACTTTTAAATGTTCTTAAATTAAGCTAAATTAGGTTGAAGCCAATATTGAGCATCTTCTAATTTTATTTCTTTACGTTTTGCGTAATCCTCTACTTGTCCTTGAGTAATTTTACCTAAACCGAAATATTTAGATTGCGGATTGGCAAAATAATATCCTGAAATGGATGAAGCAGGAAACATAGCGAGACTTTCTGTTAATTGTACACCTATGGTATTATTGACGTCAAGCAATTCCCAGATTGTTAATTTTTCTAAATGATCAGGACAGGCTGGATATCCGGGAGCTGGACGTATACCTTGATATTTTTCTTTAAAAAGTAATTTATTATCCAGGGCTTCATCGGGTGCATACCCCCAAATTTCTTTACGAACTTTTAAATGTAAATATTCGGCAAAAGCTTCTACAAATCTGTCAGAAACAGCTTTTATCATGATAGAGGAATAATCGTCATTAATGGCTTCGTATTGTTTTGCTAAAGCTTCTGCTCCAAATATCGTTACGACGAAACAACCTATATAATCATGTGTCTTTTCCTCATTTATGGGTAATATAAAGTCAGATAAGGCTAAATTTGGAGATCCATCTGACTTTTTTGTTTGTTGTCGTAAAGTTCTGAATGTATTAATTTTAATATTTTCATTTGAATATATCTCAATATCGTCTTGCGTATTGGAATTTGCTTTGAATAAACCCAATACGGCTTTGGGTTGTAGTAATTTTTCATGAATTACTTTTTCGATCATTTTCAAGGCATCATTATATAAGCTGGTGGCTTCTTTGCCTATGGTTTTATCTGAGAATATATCCGGATATTTTCCGGTAAGTTGCCAAGTTCTGAAAAATGGTTGCCAATCGATGTAATCTTTTAACTCTTCCAGTTTTATAGATTCAATTACTTGTATTCCAAGTTCGTTAGGTTTATAAGGAATATATTGGCACCAATTAATGTTAAATTTATTAGAACGAGCTTGTTCCAAGGTTAAGTATTCTTTTTCCGCACTTCTATTAATATAACCTTCTCTGAGATAGGTATATTCTTCGAAAATCTTTTGCTTAAAATCTTCACTTTGAGATGATAACAGTGATGACGCAACGGTGACTGATTTGGATGCGTCTAAAACATGTATAACGGTATGACTGTATTTAGGGGCAATTTTTAAAGCAGTATGTATTTTAGAGGTGGTAGCTCCGCCAATCATAATAGGGATAGAAAGTTTTCTTCTTTCCATTTCTTCTACTACACTGATCATTTCATCTAACGAAGGGGTAATTAAACCGCTAAGTCCGATTAGATCTACATTTTCTTTAATTGCGGTTTCAATAATTTTTTCTTTGGGAACCATAACCCCTAAGTCAATGATTTCATAATTATTACAGGCGAGCACTACACCAACTATATTTTTACCAATATCGTGTACATCTCCTTTTACGGTAGCCATAAGAATACGTCCATTAGATTGGGAATCTCCATTCTTTTCAGCTTCAATATAAGGTTGCAAGTAGGCTACGGCCTTTTTCATCACTCTTGCTGTTTTAACAACTTGTGGAAGGAACATTTTCCCTGCACCAAATAATTCTCCAACAGTATTCATTCCATCCATTAAAGGCCCCTCAATAACATCGAGAGGTTTATTTGCTTGCAAGCGTGCCTCCTCAACGTCTTTTTCTATATACTCTGCGATTCCTTTGATTAAAGCAAATTCCAATCTTTTTTCAACAGTCCAGGTTCTCCATTCATCTATTTTATGTTCTTTCTCTTCTTTTTGTTGTACGACGGTTTCGGCATATTCTATCAATCTTTCTGTAGCGTCTTCATCTTTGTCAAATAATACGTCTTCAATTCTCCGTAGTAATTCCGGTTCTATTTCTTGATAAATAGCTAATTGTGTAGGGTTTACAATTCCCATATCGAGTCCGTATGTAATCGCATGGAAAAGAAAAGCCGCATTAATAGATTCACGTACTTTATTATTTCCTCTAAATGAAAAAGAAACATTGCTTACTCCTCCGGAAACGAAACATCCCGGAAGATTTTCTTTTACCCATTGAGTGCCTTCAAAAAAATCAAGAGCATTTTTTCGGTGTTCTTTCATTCCCGTTCCAACTGGAAATATGTTAAGATCGAAAATAATATCTGATGGGTTAAAACCTAACTGATAAACCAGTATATCATAGGAACGACGGGAAATTATTTTCCGTTTTTCCAAATTATCTGCTTGTCCTTCTTCATCAAAAGCCATTACAATGATGGCTGCTCCGTACCGCTTAATAATTTTAGCTTTTTTTATGAATTCTTCTTCTCCTTCTTTTAGGCTTATGGAATTAACAATTCCTTTTCCTTGAATATTTTTTAAACCGGCTTCAATAACTTCCCAATTGGAGGAATCAATGACGATAGGTACTCGCGCTATATCAGGTTCGGAAGCTACTAGACGCAAAAAGGTTGTCATCGCTTTTACACCATCAATTAGGCCTTCATCCATGCATACATCAATAATTTGAGCTCCTCCTTCCACTTGATCTCGTGCTATGGATAGCGCTTCATCATATCTTTCATTTTTTATAAGATTTAAAAATTTACGCGATCCGGTCACATTTGTCCTTTCGCCTATATTTATAAAATTGCTTCCAGGATATGCAGAGAAAACTTCTAAGCCTGATAATTTCAATGTATTTCGCATGGGGTTATTCAAAAGAATAACAAAGTTACAATTTTTGTACTCATTTTTATTGAATATTTGAAACTATTATGAATACTGTATTTTTGATTCAAAAAAATTTTAGAAATAAAAATAATTAAGTGTCTATTATTTATAATTCTCGTTTTGCCAGATTTATAATAAATTGAAAAAAGTAACCCCAACTTTCCCCAAAATTTACACTTTTTAATCTTCTAAAAAATTCTGAATTTTGTATTTTTAAGGTTCTGGGGGGGCTACAGTATAGGTGGATTAATTATTTCCATATATTTTTCATAAGTTCTAGGAATATCTTTCCATCTATCAATATAATACCAATATTCTCTATCTATAGTTTTCCTTCTGATATTAATAATGTTGGCGGAACAAATTGTTATATCATAAGCAGGATTACTTAATTCGTAATTTACTAATAAATCATTATCCATAAAATTACAATGAGTTAAAGTTCTAGACAAATACTCGAATATCTCCCTGGTAAATGTGCCATTGGATATCTTGTGAAATTTTTTATCTAATATAACATATTCTACTTTTTCTATTTCATTATTTATTTTACCTTGATTGAAAAAGTAGATATACCCGTATACTTCATTGTTTTTAGTGTATAATATTTGTTCATATTCAAGTTCTCCTTCAGCTAGATTTGCTAAATCTAGTATTTGAGCAGAAAGATAAAAAGTTGAAAATAATAATAATACGGCAGTCCAAAATTTTTGTTTCATGTGTTGTTAATTAAAATAATTTTTATAATTGAGTTATAATAATTTATTAATTTATTCTTATTTATAATATAGGATATTTTTTTATTATACGTTTCGGATGAGTGTTTTTATGTGGTTTTATATTGTATGATTACATAAAATAATTTGTAAGTAAATAAAAAAAATAAACCCTAATTGAGTGCGATTTAAGTTTAAAATTTGGTTAAATATATATGATTAATTTTTTAGATTACAATAAAATATAAAATAAATTAATGATAAAAATAATAAAATTTTTTTTATATAATTTGTGTTTATTGTTAATTAAATATTTATAATGTTTTTTTATGACTATTGTTAATAAAGACGTGCGTAGTTAATAATTTGATTTAAAACTAAATAATTGTGAATTTTTATGAAAATTTAATTTTTTATAAATGTTTTAGATATTAGTTCCTTTTTTTAAGTATTCTATTATTTTCAATAATTTAGTCAACTACGAAATAAGGATGGATAAAATTTTATAACAAGTGAAGCTTCTTGCCAACTTTTTTGCTTAAAAAAATCGTATTCAAAATCACTAATTTATCTTAATGTTTTCCTTTTTATTTCCTTGCTTCTTTAAAATGCTTTTCTATTCAAGTTATCTTCTGCTAAATGTTAGGTATTAATGTATTACACATTTCATCAAAGAATGTATGGTATCTCTGCTCATGCTTCACGCAGTATAAGATTATGGTCTTCTTTTAGTAATTTAATATGTTAGTTAGCGATTTGTGTGAAATATTGGCAACTACTATTTGAAATTCTTTATAATATAACAGGAAATCTGTTCTTAAAGAGCAAAGAACCAATAAAAATTATTTATCATTAATTAGGTTTAAAAAACATTCCTAGTAGGAAAAGTTAGATTTTGCAAATCTAATTCTCTCATGGCTATACCTATTTATTCTCTATATAATGTTCGAGGTAAAATTGCTTATAATTATCTTAAAAAACGTTAATAATGAATCGGTAACATGTTGATAAATAATGATGCTAACCTTAATGGTAAGTAATAAACCGTCTTGTGTTTTGTTTGTAATGAATATAGTTTTGCATAGTATAAATCATAAAAAAATAATAGAAAATAGGACATTATTTATAAAATAAATTGAATAAAAATGAATAATGAAATTAAAGAGTTAATACATAAGTTTGTAAGATTCGTAAATAGTGTAGACGAAAAAATGGCAATTGAACTAATAAGCACTAATGCTGTCTTTTATGCTCTTACCAGTTCGGAAACTTTAAAAGGATCTGATGAACATATGATTATTTTAATATTGATGCGTAGTGGATTTTCTGATATTAAATGGGCTTTGAAAAAACTATTATTGAAGATAATAGCGCTGCCACGATTTACACTGAATGGAACTCATGTTGTAACTTTTATGTGTGTACCTGCATCGGAAAAACATATACCTGTACAGGTTATAAATTTCTATGAATTTGAGAAAGGGTAAATTATAAAGGAATATGGAATGCCTGATTTATTTAGTTTACTGATGCAAATAGGTGCGAAACCTAAATTGATATAAGTCATTAGAAATCATTTATTTAGCATAAAAACGGAATTCAGCCTTGTAATGAAATAAAGATTACAACTAAATTTATGTCTATGAAATAATTATCTAAAAAAGATTGATTAGATTATTGTTTGTCTCTACACAAATTACAAAGAAGAAGTGTAAATTGCCTTTTGTGCTGCTTTATGAAATAAAATTAGTATGTATTTGGTCTATAATTATTTATATTATATACTGGTATAGATAGCCTATGAATAAAAGCTGTTGTATGCAAATGATTCAATTAACTAAGGAAGAATACAGAATATTGTATATTGAAAATATGGAAAAATTAAAAAATGGATAAAGTCTCTTTTAGTCCTTTAAGGGTTAATTTCCATATAAAATTAAAAAATGATTTATCTTTAGCTCTTTCTACTTTTTTGATTTCCGATATTTTTAAAGAATCTTTTGAATTTTTTTTAATTGCTAAATTAGCTAGTGAAGACATCATTTTTTTTTCTTTTTTTCCGTTTTTTTTATAAAAAGCTATTTTTAAATTTTTGTAATCCATACCAAAAGATCCATATCCGTACGTATTGTCTCCGTAATAATTAAAGGATACTTTTTTAATATATCCTTTAAAAGATATATTTAAGTAAGGCTTGATAAAATTGTCAATTTGTTCGGCGGCCAAACCTACTATACTTCCTTTTACAATAAAATTATCATTTTTATTTAAAGTGTTAAATTTCCATATGGCTGTTAATTTGCCGGAATTCATGAATTTACTTTTAAAATTAATAGTAACATCGGGTAAATATGAAAATTTATATCCGCCGATTATATTTTTAACTTTTGCATTGATATCAGTAAAAAATATTTTTCCGGTTTTTTTATTAAGAGATTCTTCTTCATAAGTTAAAGAAGAATTTAAAAAATTAACCTCTTTTAAATTTAATTTGAACTTTAATTTTCTTAATTTTTCACTTAGAAAAGATTTATAAGTTGGAATATACAACTTTTTGGGAAGGTCAAATTGGTGTATGGTAACATCCATTTTTTCAAATGAAACAAGAGGGGCAGCAAATTCAATATTATGATTTGTAAGTTTGAAATTTAATTTTGGAATATTAACTTTTGGAATGTTTATAGTGTACGCATCAATACCTCTTTTTTTCATCAAATCCAACTGCTCCTTTTTAGGTTTTATTTTTATATGAGTTGCATACAGTGAGGAGTTTGTTAGCATGAGATAATTTGTATGTATGGTATGATTTCCCATATCATGAAAAATGTTTTTTCCAGTTAAATTAAATTTAGAAAAAGAAAAAGGTAAATCTAAAGGATTTTCATTAGATGAATCTTCTAAAGTTATGGTATAGAGTTGTAATTTAAGGTCTTTTATAGAGGTGATAAGTTCACCATTAGCGGCATTGTATTGGTTTAAGGAAGATTTATTAATTGAAAATTTATCAATATGAATGTCCGTGTTTAAATCGTAATTATTTAAATGAATTTTTTTGGAATTTAATTTAACTGAAGGGTTTCGGTAAATAGATGCATTCATTTCATTGATAACAATGAAAGGGGCCTGTAAATTAAATTTATTATCAGTAATATTCCAATTTACTATAGGAATTTTTAAGTAATCAACATATATTTTAAAAAGATCTTTACTGTCGTTTGATCCGGAAAATACTGGGGTAGTTATAGTAGGAATGATATGAATTTTACTGGCAAGAAATTCATTATCTTTCAAAAGCATTTTTCCTATTTTAAACGTATGATATTTTATACCTGAATACACAATATCATCGGCCTCTAATTTATAATCAGAATAAGAAAAAGGGATGTATTTTTTAGTATTTGTAAATATCGTATTTATATTGATATCATTGATGGAATAATTCATATTACCCATCTCTAATATAGGTTTTTTATTTTCGTTTACATATTGTATATGTGTGTTAGCAATAGTAAAATTTTTTATTTCAAGGATATCGTCGAATAAATAAGTAAAATTGTTACGATTATTGTGAGTATATTCAGTGTTATTCTGTTGATATATAATTAATGAATTGTTATATAATTTAAGACTTTCCAGAGTTATTTTATCATTTATTTTATTAACGATTTTTTGAATAATTATATTTATATTATTACTGGTTATGTGATTATTAAAATTTAATTTTGAGTTAAGTATTTGAATAGTATCTATATTTAAATTAAAGGGAATAATACGATCTATATGTGCTGTAATATTTTTAGTAGGTTTATTTAATGATTTTTCTTTAATTACAATACTGGTTGAATCAACTTCAATTTTGGAAGTTTTAAGGAAGAAAAAATCGTCCTTGTCGTATCCCCAATCCAAGTTTTTTATTTTTGCTGTAGGAATATTTATATTTAGTAAACTTTTTTGATAATATTTTTCATTTTTAAATTGTTCTTCTGTTATATCCGGATGCAATATTATTTGATCGGTTTGTATATATCCATCTTCAAATTTCAATTTTTTTAATTGGAGATGATGAATTTCATTAAGTTGATAAAAAACATCCGAAACTTCTAATTTTATCTTATTGTAAGTAATAGGGATTCTTTTTTCTTTATTAGCGATGTCCCATAAAACTCCTGAAAGAGAAAGATTTAGATTTGTTAAAGAAGCTTTTTTAATACCGTCTGATGTATTATAGAGAGCTAAATTCCCTTTATTAATTACAAATTTTTCAATTTGAATAGAATTGCCAAGATTATATTTAACTGAATCATTTTTGTGATTAAAAGAATCAATGTTTTGTTTAATTAAGATATTCGGATAATCTATCTCAATAAGATTGGCGGCAAGATCTTTAAAAATAATAAAACGTAGAAATTTAACTCCATGAATAGTTATTTTGTTTACATTAATTGTATAGATACCCTTTTTTTTACTTTTAGGAGAAATATTTATATTACTAATAATCATTTGCCTCTCAAAAAGAGAGTAAGATACATCAGCATAATTGAAGTTATAAGGTGTATCATTTCTTTTTGAAATAAAATTCGGAAGACTGTTTTTTATCCAATCATTAATTCCAAAGTTTAAAAGAGAACCTAAAATAAAGATAAAAATCAACCAAAATGAAATTTTTTTCCACTTCATGCAAATTGATTATTTTTTATCAAATGTATATAAAAATAAAATAAAAACATGAGAGAACGAAATATAAATTTTTGGAATATGTTTAATTCTGTAATTTAAGTAGGTTTGAAGAGTTTGTAATTTTTGGATAATCTAAAAATATAAATTTATTTTATATATAAATTTTATAATTTTATGGCTTAAAATTTATAGCTTAAAAAAATTAATAATTAATATGTTGAAATCAAATTTAGAAAACCATTATCAAGAATTATTTAAACAATTAAATAATCAGCCGATAGAAGAAGAAGTCATTGAATTGTTAAAAGAAAAAAATTTTTATAATAAAGATAACTGGTTAAAGGGTTTGATTTTGTGTGAGTTAGCTCTTGATTCTAATTCTGTTAACGAAGAAATAAAGAAGTTATATCTATCTTTATACGATGATAATAGTAATCAACATTTTTCTACAAATTTATCTGATATTGACTACAGATTTTGGTTTGAAAAAGTAGAAGAAGTAAATGATAAATTTTTAAAACAACAATTTTTAAGAGCATATCATAAAAGAGGATATATAATAAACACTGCTCGTAGGCCCTATAGAAGTAATGAAAAAGCAAAAGAATATATTCTGCAAGGAATAAAATTAGGAGATCCTGCTTGTATGGCTACTCATGGATATAATCTATATTTTGCAATGAGGGGTGAAAAAGAAGATAAAGAACAAGGATTGCATTTATTACATAAGTCTAAAGAATTGGGTTATACAAAAGCAGACAATTTATTGCTTAATGTAACTTTTTATACAGAACAAGATAATGCTAAAATTCTTTCCGATATAGAAGAATTTAATAATTCCAGAGAAGTAGAATCCGAAAGAGCCTATCATTTACTAGGAGAATTCTATTTATACAAAGAAGAAAATTTAGAAAAGGCAAAAGAAATACTAGAAGAAGGAATAAAAAATAATTGCGCCATTAGTAAATATTTGCTGGGCATAAATATAATTAATGAAAGAATTAAAGGTTATCAAACATCCGAAGGAATTGAATTCTTAGAAAAAGCATATGAAGATGGAGTGATTTATGCAGCAAATTGGTTGGCACGTTATTACAATTATTCCCCAGATGAAAATAAATCAATTCAAAAATCCATACATTGGCATGAAAAAGCTAATTTGTATTATTTCGATGATTCTACATTTCAATTAGCATTAATATACTTATATGAAGATTCAGTTAAAGATTTTGAAAAAGGGAATTTTTATTTAGATTTAGCAATAAAGGAAGGTAATGCCTCCGCCATGTCGGAAAAAGCCTATCAATTGTTAAATCAAGAAGTGCCGAATATAGAAGAAGCCAGAAACTTATTAGACAAATCTATAGAATTAGGAGATTCGTTTGCCCCTTATATTTTAGGACAAATGTATGAAAACGGAGTGCTTGAACCGGATTATTATGAGGCTTTTAAATGGTATCAATTGGCTGCTGAAAGAAATTCAATTTATGGAATAGAATTAGTAGGACATTATTATAGGGTAGGAGTAACTAAAACTGAAGAAGCAGACCCAGCTAAAGCAATAGAATATTTTAATAAAGCTATAGAAATGGGGTCGAATTATGCAAAGATGGAATTAGCCATCTGTTATGAAGAGGGAACAGGAGTTGAAAAAGACATTCAAAAAGCTTATGAATTGTATAATTCAGCTGCAGAAAACGGATATTCATATGCTTGTAATAAAATAGGCTATTATGAAGAAGAAGGGCTACTGGGTGAAAAAAACTATATGAAAGCATTTCAAGCCTATCAAAAATCTGCTGAATCTGGAAATTTAGAAGGCATTTACAATCTTGGAAGAGCCTACAAATATGGAATTGGAGTTCCTGAAAACCCCGAATTTGCTTTAGATAACTTTAAAAAAGCTGCCGAACATAATTACGGAGATGCATGTATTGAATTAGCCTTATCTTATGAAGGCGAATATGGTGGTTTAGAATTTGATGCGGAAAAAATCATGGATTATATGTTGAAAGCTGCTGAACAAGGCTATTCCTTTGCGCAATATAAAATGGGATATTATTACTATTATGGTTTAGTTGAGAAAAATTTTGAAAAAGCATTAGAATGGCTTAATAAATCTTACGAAAGAGGATATCCATATGCAGCGTTACTGTTAGGAGACTATTATCTTTATAATGATGCAGGATTGGAAAATCCTCAAGATGATAAAGCCTTTGAATATTATAAAAATGCCGAAGAAAAAGGATTGGTTTCCGAAGGATTGGGAGTTTGTTATGAGTACGGAGTAGGAACAGAGGAAAATCTTAAAGAAGCTTTTAAGTATTATACCTTAGGGGCTGAAGCAGGATTTACTAGCGCCAAATATAGATTAGGAATTTCTTATAAATTTGGAATTGGAACGGATGAGAATCAGGTTGAGGCTTTTACATGGCTTTCAAAAGCAGCGGAAGAAGGTAATTTATATGCAGAATTTTATACCGCTATGATGTTATTGGATGGAGAAGGTACCAATCAAGATTTGGAGCAGGGAATTATCCGATTAACCAAGACCGCTGAGTCCGAATATGCAGAAGCACAATTTGAATTAGGAAATTGTTATCTAATGGGAAAAGGAGTTGCCGAAGATGAAACAAAAGCAATGATGTGGTATCAGAAGGCATCAGATAATGGTCATGAAAAAGCCTCTAAGATAGTAGGAAAAAGAAAAAGAAGATGGAAGTTATTTTAAATTGATAGATTCATAGTTTTACAAAATTATATGTCAGATACTAATAAATATTTATTTCAGGTTAATCTGAAAGGGATGATTGAATTACTTTCAGAACATATTTATAGCAGTCCCAATGTTTTCATACGTGAGCTACTTCAAAATGGAGTAGATGCGATTACAGCACGCAAAGGTATAGATGAATTTGAAGGGAAAATTACGTTGTACTTAACTCATGATGAGGATACACCCAAATTTATTTTTGAAGATAATGGAATTGGGCTTACAGAAGAGGGGGTTCATCAATTTCTTTCCGTAATAGGACAAAGTTCCAAAAGAGGAGAACTTGAAGAAAAAGATTATATAGGAAAGTTTGGTATAGGGATGCTTTCTTGTTTGGTCGTAAGCAATGAAATAATTGTTGAAACTCGTTCGCTATTAAAAAATAAAGGAATACGTTGGATTGGAAAGGCAGATGGTACCTATGTAGTTGAACCTTCGGAAGATATAAAAGAAATAGGCACTCGAGTGATTCTTACCCCAAAGAAAGAATGGAAAAGTCTCTTTAAAGAAGAAGAAATAAAGAAAAATATTCTCTATTTTGGAGATGCCTTACCTATAAAAATTAATTTTGTTTCCGAAAAGGGAAACGATGTGCTTGTCGATAAAGAACCTGTGTGGTTAAGTTCTGAAGCATCAAAAGAAGATATACTTCAATATGGTAAAAAAATATTTGGTATAAATTTTTTAGATTCCTTTAAATTAGAATCTCAGGTAGGAGAGATAAAAGGTATAGCTTATATAATGCCTCATAAGGTTCAGTTTTTAGGAAATACGAAGCAGAATAAAGTTTATTTAAAAAGAATGTTTCTATGTGAGGATGTTAAAGGACTCCTTCCCGATTGGTCAACCTTTGTACGTTGCATAATAAACACTAACACATTACGACCTACGGCCTCAAGGGAAGCGCTTATGAATAATGAGCTCATGGCAAAAGCTAAAAATGAGCTTACATTTTGTTTTAAGGATTATTTAAAATATCTTGCTGTTACAGATACACATATCCTTAGTCAAATAATAAAAATTCATCATTTATATATCAAAGCATTAGCGTTAGAAGATTCCGATTTATTAAAAATGTTTATTGATTATATTCCCTTTGAAACAAACAAAGGAGACATGACTTTTTTATCACTCAGAACTTATAATGAAATTATATACTATACTCCTTACTTGGATGATTTCAGGCAAATACGAAGAATAGCTGGATCTCAAGGAAAAACAATAATTAATTCAGCTTACAGCTTTGAAACAGATTTGATTGAAAAAATTAAGGTAACAATACCCGAGATCATTTTCAAAAAGATAACCCCTCAAGATATATTGGATAATTTTGAAGATGTTAAAATCGCTGAAAATCAAAATTATATTAGATTTGAAAAAAAAGCCAATCAGCTTCTTCGATCTTTTTATTGTAAGGTTCAAATTAAAGAATTCCACCCTGTTGATACTCCTGCTATATATGTAGCGAATGATCAAGCTATTAATAATAAAAATATACAGAATTTATCTAATTCGGCCAATCCTTTTTCATCAACGTTACAGAATTTTGTGAAAAAAGAAAATGAAAATATGCCGACTTTATGCTTTAATAAAGATAATGAAATAGTACAAAAATTATTTCAGGTTGAAGATTCCTTTATGTTTGAAGCAATCGTTCATATCATGTATGTACAAGCACTTATGTTGGGAGGATATCCTGTAAATAAAAAAGAAATGGAAGTATTTAATAATGCTTTATATCAACTTATAATTTTAGGAATGAGCGATTTTATGGAAAAATTAGATTTTTAGTAAACCTTTTTTTAATTATATTTTTTCAAACTTATAAATATTAATTACAAAAGATAGTTGATAAAAAATTATTTTTTATTTATTATATAGCGTTTTTTTAATAATTAGCTATAATAATTGAATTTAAGATAATTCCGTTGATATTGTTAATGGTTGAGTTATATCCGCTTTATTATTTAATTAAAAAAACGAGAGTAATAATATTGTGAGATAATTATATAATATAAACTTTTTTTAACGATACAGATTTTAATCATTATTTCTAAAAATATAGAGTATTAAATTCAAAGAAGTATTTTTTAAAAAAACATGTTTTTTAATGTAAAATTTAAGAAATATCTTTGCAGCAAATTTTTACACTAAAAATGAGGGCAGCAAGGTATATATTATTACGCTTACCAAGAAAATCAAAGGCACTGGTTGGGAAATATGGAAAAGGATCTTTTTTTAAAGGATCATTAAGCGCAATCATTTCTTCTATGACCTATGGTTTAATTCCTTTATTTAGCATACCATTGATGCAAAAAGGATTAAATTTTGATACGGTATTATTGTATCGTTTTTTACTCGCATGTATTGCCGTAGCTGTTTTGATGAAAATTAAAAAAGTAAATTTTAAAGTATCGTTAAAAGAATTTAAAGCATTAACAGTGCTCAGTTTACTGTGCAATACCTGTTCACTCTTTTTTTTTCTATCTTATACCTATTTAGGAGGTGGAGTAACAACTACCGTACATTTTTTGTATCCTGTTTTTGTTACTTTAATTATGGGAATTTTCTTTAAAGAAAAAATTTCAATAAAAGGTTTTATCTCTATTTTATTAGCTGTGACAGGTGTTGCTTTATTATCATTAGGAGAGGGTATTGGAAAAATAAATTTTAAAGGAATTTTATTTGCCCTATCCGCAGCTATATTTTACGCTTTTTTCTTAGTATTCTCTGTAAAATCAACGGTCAAGGATATGCCGGTGCTTAGATATACTTTTTATATACAAGTCATAGGTGTTGTTTATCTTCTTCTATTTTGTTTATTAACCGGTTCATTCCAATGGTTTCCGGTAAAAGATGTGTCTTGTGTTCTCAACATCACATTACTAGCACTAATTCCTACCATAGTATCAATTATAACGTTGGTTGAGGCAGTTAGAAGAATTGGATCAACACTAACATCAGTTTTAGGGGCTTTTGAACCAATTACAGCGGTGATCATAGGGGTTTTGGTTTTTTCCGAACCTTTTTCATCCATGATGTTATTAGGAATATTATTGATTATTTTAGGAGTTTTTGGAATTATAATCTCCCAAAAAAATTCTCATAACCACTAAGATAAATATATGATTTTTATTTTCTATAATCATCATATAAAAGAATCCAATTAGAGTGTTTAAAATAATCCCAGCTTACTGATGCTAAATCTATTTTTGGGTCAATAAATTGCTTGAACGGATGTGCATTAACAGAGATCTTTGTATTTGCATAAATTTCAATCTCCTTATTTTTTTGTTTAAAATCTTGTTTTATATACTGAGCTGCTTGCCATATAAAATCAGGATAACAATCTATTCTGTGGATTTGCTTTTCAGTAAATAAGTCATGCATATTAAAGGTAAGGATTTCCTTTGTCTTTTTGTCAATGATCGTAAAATAGGTAGAACCATTTCGCTGTCTTAACATCATTCTCCAGCTTAGTCTATGTCCTTCTTCTGTCCAGAAAACATCTCCTTTAATGAAATAGTGGCGTATAGGTAGGAGTAATTGAATGATAAAATAGATTATTACTAAAAGGATATATGTCTGATTCTTATTAGTATAATTATAAGTCTTTAATGAAAGTGCGGGTCGTTTTTTGAAAAATATTCTTCTTATTGTGTCCGGAGGATAGAAAAAAACAATAAAGCTTAAAGCAAAATAAGGGAAAATACCTACCTTTAAAATAAATGAATTGGAAAGATGAAAAATTAAACTTGCTATTAGAGCTAATGTCCTGGTTTTTTTCCAAAGCATCATAGGAACAATCAATCCATCAAATAAAATACCAAGATAAGCAATTGAAATATAAAACCATTTTTCCGTAAAAAATTTACCTATAAAGGGGAAATCTGTTTTATGAGAATATAATAATCGGGTAAAAGTACCATCCAGCCAATCAGGATAGAGTTTTGCAATACTTGCATAAATATATAAAATTGAAACTTGCAGTATCAGAACGAATGAGCACCATTGGGGCATTGTCAATGATTTTATATTCTTATTTCTTTTTACATCAATGGAGTAATAAGCATTTGCAGGTAAAAAAAGCATTAAGAAACTTATGAGAGTCAGAAAATAATAATGGTTATTATATGCCGTTTTTTGCATTAAATATTGAGCTGTCCATAAAATCGTAAAGCACAAAAGGCTTAACCGATATCTGTATCCAATCATTACTAATAATCCTAAAGCTCCCATACATATAAAATAAAAATACATTCCATATCCGGGAAGAGGATGAAGCCATTCAAAACCAATAAAACTGAAGAATACTTTTGGAGATATTAAGTTAGTTTTTACCCACCCTGTCAATATAGCACCCCAAGATTCTACAAAAAGTAAAAATCCGAATAACATCCTAAATATAATTAGGGGAGAATTATCTATTTCCTGGAATAATTTACCTTTTGATATTTTCATATTGTTGTTTTTTCTTGCTCAATAAAGATAATAAATAAAAATCAATTCAAAATATAAGATTTGGTTGTATATGAATAATGATATAAGTAGTATCTTTGGTATAAAACAGAGAAACATTAATAAAAGCTGATATGAACTACAAATTACAATTACAAAAGTTACAGATTAAGATTGATGAAGAAAATGATATCGATCTGAGAAAAAAATTAATAAATCAAGCAATTGAAATTGCGGATCTTAATAAAGATTTATATGAAAGTATGGATTTACGCCATATCTTAATGGATGAAGAAATAAATCCAGATAATCGAATTCCCATATTGAAAGAGATAATCAGATTGTCAGATGCTGCCAATGATTTAGAAGAATCTTTTGATCTACGAATCCAACTGATTGAAGAGGAAAATTATACATCCCATTGTATTGATAGTTTTTCGGCGATGACTTGGTTGCTCGAAGCGGTTGATTCTCATCCCGATTTATTTGAGGAAGAGGATGTATTATGGCAATATAAATGGTTGGCTTGTAGGGCTGTGAATAATGCAGATATTTCATTAGAGCAAATTCAAGACATTTTAGCAGATTTAAAAATGAGGTTGGAAAGAAATGGATATGGATTAGGAGCATATTACGTTCCTAAAATAGATTTGCAAGAATCAATTGGAGATATTTCCGGTGCTTTACAAACATTAAAAGAAAGAGATGAATATGGAAGAGATGGAATGTCGGATTGTGAAGCCTGTGAGTTGAATAAAAAAATAACAATTAAATTAATTGCAGGAGATTATGATTCGGCCATTTTAGATACAAAGGAAATGCTATTTAAAGGCATATCTTGTCATGAAGTCCCTTTTGATACTTATTGTAATTTAGCCTATTATCTTAATAATGTTAATGAGAGTAAAGCGAAAGAGTATTTTGAAAAGGGATTAAATGAGTTTGATAATGATTTTGAATCTTCATTTATTTCAGGTTTCTCTAAATTAATTAATTACGCATCTTACCATAATACCCAGCATGCATTGGATCTTTATCAAAAGTATGCTCATTGGCAGTTAAATTCAGAAGACAAGACAAATTTCGACGTTTGTTTAAATTTTTTAAACTTATTTAAACAAAAAGGGACTATCGAGCTAGAAAAATTAAATCCATCCTTACCTTTCTATAGGGCTGATGCAAAGTATAATTCTGATGATTTATATAACTATTATTTATCTATAGCACAGAATTTAGCCCATAAATTTGATGCAAGAAATAAAACCGATAATTTTAAAAAGTTATTAACTAAGGAAATAATGAGAAAATGAGCTATAATTTAGAGTTGCATAAAATTGATTTAAAGTTAGATTCAATTACAAATCCGGATGACAAAATAATTCTCTTAAAACAAGCAATACTTTTAGCGGATTCTAATAATGATCTAGAATGTGGATTTGATTTTAGGTTGGAGTTAATAGAAGAAGAATTTAGAACTTCAAGATGTATTGAAAGTTTTCCAGCCTTTACATGGCTTCTTGAAACCTATGATAAAAATCCTGAAATTTTTGATGAAAAAGATTTATTATGGAAATATAGATGGTTAGCGCAAGCTTCCTATAGAAATTCAAATATAGAAAAAGAGCAAATAGAAAAAATATTTGAGGATCTTAAATCTAGAATGACAAAAAATGGTTATAGTTTACGTGGGTATTACAGTCTTATAATTAGATGGTATAATTTTATAGGAGATATAGAGGCAAGTGATGCTTATATTGAATTAAGAGAAAAAGACACCCGTGATGATATGTCCCACTGTGTGGCTTGTGAGCTAGATATTAGTATTGAGTCTGAATTAATAAAAGGAAATGTAGACAGAGCTATTGATATTGTTCATGATATTTTTGTAAAGAAACTCAGTTGTAATCGCATGCCTTTTACTACTTTTTGCAAATTTGCCTATTATTTAAATAAATTAGGAGATTCTAGAGCAGCTGATTTCTATGAAAAAGCCATGTATGAGCTAAAAAAAAATGTAGATGAGGAATATGGGACTTTTTTATCAACTGTTTCATTATTAATTAATTATTTAATATATAATGATAGAGAAAAAGCATTTGAGCTTTTTGAAAAATATTCTCCTTGGGATTTTAATTCGGAAGATTCTTTGCAATTCGATTTCTCAGTGAATGTCTTAAATCTTTTTAACGTTGAAGGTTCTAGGAAAATAAGGATAAGTGCGACTCATCCATTATATGACGATTCAGGTGAATATAATTTAAAAGATTTGTATTCCTACTACTATAACCGAGCCTTAGATTTAGCTCATAAATTTGATGCAAGAAATAAAACCGATAATTTTAAAAATTTATTAACTAAAGAAACAATGAGCAAATGAGCTATAATTTAGAATTACATAAAATTAATTTAAAGCTAAATTCAATTACAAATCCGGATGACAAAATAATTCTCTTAAAACAAGCAATACTTTTAGCGGATTCTAATAATGATCTAGAATGTGGATTTGATTTTAGGTTGGAGTTAATAGAAGAAGAATTTAGAACTTCAAGATGTATTGAAAGTTTTCCAGCCTTTACATGGCTTCTTGAAACCTATGATAAAAATCCTGAAATTTTTGATGAAAAAGATTTATTATGGAAATATAGATGGTTAGCGCAAGCTTCCTATAGAAATTCAAATATAGAAAAAGAGCAAATAGAAAAAATATTTGAGGATCTTAAATCTAGAATGACAAAAAATGGTTATAGTTTACGTGGGTATTACAGTCTTATAATTAGATGGTATAATTTTATAGGAGATATAGAGGCAAGTGATGCTTATATTGAATTAAGAGAAAAAGACACCCGTGATGATATGTCCCACTGTGTGGCTTGTGAGCTAGATATTAGTATTGAGTCTGAATTAATAAAAGGAAATGTAGACAGAGCTATTGATATTGTTCATGATATTTTTGTAAAGAAACTCAGTTGTAATCGCATGCCTTTTACTACTTTTTGCAAATTTGCCTATTATTTAAATAAATTAGGAGATTCTAGAGCAGCTGATTTCTATGAAAAAGCCATGTATGAGCTAAAAAAAAATGTAGATGAGGAATATGGGACTTTTTTATCAACTGTTTCATTATTAATTAATTATTTAATATATAATGATAGAGAAAAAGCATTTGAGCTTTTTGAAAAATATTCTCCTTGGGATTTTAATTCGGAAGATTCTTTGCAATTCGATTTCTCAGTGAATGTCTTAAATCTTTTTAACGTTGAAGGTTCTAGGAAAATAAGGATAAGTGCGACTCATCCATTATATGACGATTCAGGTGAATATAATTTAAAAGATTTGTATTCCTACTACTATAACCGAGCCTTAGATTTAGCTGAAAAATTTGATGCTAGAAATAATACCTCATTTTTTTCTAAATTATTAAATGATGAGTTGAAAAATTAATATTTAAAATAAAGTTTTATAAAATATAAAGCGGTCATCAAATGACCGCTTTATTTGTTTTCACAGCATAGTACAATTTCTATCTGTGAATGCTCAAAATTATAATTATAAGATAAAATAAATATTGAGACAAAGATAATAAATTTATTTTAATATGTTATCATAAATCGCTAATTATATATTTAATTATTATAATATATTGAAATTATAAATGCATATAATTAAATTATTTTATAGTTTTTACCTTTCTAAAGCGTTATTAATACTATAATTATAGCTAATAAATAATATTATTTAAATAAAAATAAAATGAATAATAATATAAAAAGTAATGAAAATTTAATATTGAAAAATTTGTTAGCTAAAGGTTACTAGTAACAACGTATAAGAAATTGAAATAAATATTGCTTTAAGTATAATAATAAAAGCTAATATAATTGTCTGTTTTTAAATTGAAGAAGAAAAATGCAGAATTAATTCTCCTTTTTATGTGTTTTAAGTTGGAAAAATTTTTTCTTTAAGACTTCTATGTCTTTTTGTTCGATCTTTAAAGTAAGATAAATAAATAAAAAGAATAAAATATTTCCGATTAGAATTCTTACATACATTTGATTGCTGCAATAATAGGCAATTAGACTTAACAAAGAACTTCCTCCAATATAAAAAATAAGTTTCCTGTAATTGTAAGGTATAGGATATAATTTTTGTCCCCAAAAATAAGATATTAGCATCATGGTAAGATAGGATATAAACGTAGCAATAGCACATGCCCAATAGCCAAGATCGGTGTATTTTAATCCTATAAAATTTAATACTACGGTTATCAATGCCCCTATACCGGAAATGATTGCTCCGTAATGTGTATTGTCAGATAATTTGTACCATATGGAAAGATTGAGGTATATACCTAAGAATGTAGACCCAATTAATAGGATAGGAACTACTGGAAAGCCTTCCCAATAATCCGAATTTCTTATATATAAACGTCCTATCCAATCTAAATTGGCTACTAAAAATAATAAAATAACAGCACTGAAAATGGCATAATATTTCATTAAAGTAGCATACGTTTTTCCTGAATTTTTTTCTCCTGCATGAGAAAAGAAAAATGGTTCCACACCAAGTAGGTAGGCGGTTTTAAACAAAGTAATAAAAGTAGCTATTTTATAAACTGCACTGTAAATCCCCATTTGGATTTCAGCAACTCCTTCAGGAAGAAGATATTTAATAAACTGTCGATCCATCGTTTCATTTACAATTCCGGCTAATCCTGCAATGGTTATAGGCCATGCATAAATTAACATCTTTTTCCATAAAGAAAAATCGAAGGTGTATTTACCATCTAACATAGTAGGGATTAAAGCAATAAAGGTTATAATGCTGGCAAATAAATTTGCAGCAAAAGCATAGCCTATACCATAATCAAAATTATACACTTTGCTAAAAAAAGCAGCTCCTATTCCTCCATTTTCAATTTGCTTAGGTATCCAGAATATTAATAAAATTGTTGAAAAGAACATGGTGACAGAATTCAATATTTTAAGAGAAGCAAAATATAAGGATCTATTCTGAATTCTAAGTTTTGCAAAGGGAACAGCCGATATAGCGTCAGCAGCGAGGATAAAAAGAAACCATACTAAAAAAACAACTTCATCGGGATGTTTAAAGGCTGTGGCTAAAAAATGTCTGGCTAATATTCCAAAAATTAAGAATAATAAAGACACAATTAAAACTGAAGTAAATGAAGTGAAATATACTGTATTTTGCTTTATTTCTTTATCCTTAAATTTTTGAAAAAAGCGAAAAAATGTAGTTTCCATTCCATGGGTTAATAATACAGAAAGTATACCTGCCGCAGAATAAAAATCAGCATATATAGAATATTTAGCGGGGCCGAATGTTCTTACTAACATAGGGGTTAGTATAAAAGGAAATACTCGGACTAAAACATTGCTTAATCCATAAATTAGTGTTTGACTAAATAACTTTTTATACACTTATTTCTTTTTAAATAATACTGACAATAATTCCGGAATAGTACTAATATAAATTTTTAATATTATATTATTGACAAATTTAATAAATTTGATTAGGTTTGTAGACATTCGCTTAATATATTGAATTAAAAGAAGAAGTATAAATTAGGGATGAATTGCAAATAATATTCGTAAGTAATTGAATTAACAAAAATATAATCCAAAATAAAGGTTTATCCTTTAACGTAAAGAGCTAAATATACAAATGAAAAAAATATATTTTCTTCACGGATATCAAACTTCAGGGAAAAAGTTTGAATGTTTACAAAATTTTTATCAAAATTTTGAAGAATATAATCCTATATGTTGGAATTGGGATGAATTTATGAATATTCCGAAATTTTTAGAAGATAAAGCTAAAATATTAAAAGAAAATTGTGAAGATAGTATAATTATGGCAGATAGTATGGGGGCAAATATTGCTTGGCATTTAGTGAATTCATTTAAAGGTATGCATTATGTTATGACGAATCCTGTATTTTCGGCTGAACAAATAAAGGAACAAGAAAGAATTCCTGCCGAGTTGAAAGAAAAAATATTTTCAGCTACTTCGGAAAATATATTAAACAAAAACATACATCTTATAATTTCTAAAAATGACGAAGTTCTTGACCCGAACTATTATAAAAAAGTTTTTGGCACGTCATTAAAAATTCTAGAATTAGATGATGTGCATGCAATAACACATATGAATGAATATATGCCATCAATTCATCAAGTAATTATGAAGGCTTTTGATAAAGCGAATAGCTAATTGCTAAAAAAAATTTAGAAACCTATAGTAATTAAAAGTGTTAATAATTTATGCACTTTTCATAAAAATGACAAAATATGATTAGAACTCAAATTCTAATCTAATATTTTATTTTCTACCCTTTTCGATTAATAAATTTGATAAGATTCTTCTCGGAAATAATCATAATTAATTCTTTTACATATGAATAGTATACAAAAAATTATCTTACTTAGATTATTAAATAATAAGTAATACAATCTCTTTAGAATATATTTTAATATAATCAGGAACTAATAAATTGTTAAAGCCCAAATGATAATATGATTATTGGATTCTTATAACAATGAAGTTAGTTTAAGTTAAATACCAGTTAGCTTATCAATTAAAATTTTATTAAGCATGTACCGGAAGAATACCCCCCTCCAAATACTGAGAGACATATAAGATCACCTTTTTTAAAAATATCATAATTCTGAGCAAGAACTAAAGGAGCACTTGCACACCCAGTATTACCTAATTCCTCAACATTCGACAGCGATTTATTTTCCTCTAAACCTAATTCATGGCAAACATTATTTAAAATTCTTTTATTGGCTTGATGGCCTATAAAATATGATAAATCAGAAATTGAAAAACCATTTTTTTGGATAATTGTTTGCGTCTGTTTGGATAAATATATACAAGCTTGAGTAAAGACATCTTTCCCATAAGGCATATGTAAACCGTTTTTAGGCTCCATAGTGACTGCCTCTGGACCATGACCGATATCCCCAAGTCCAAGAGTATTTATATCTAAAACTTCGGCTTCGTTAGAACGTATAGGTTCGGAAGAAAAAAATAATGCCACAGCGGCATCTCCCCATAAATGCCCGGATTGTATATCTCTATCATCAGAATAGCTTGAATTTCTATCAGCACTAATCAATAAAGCTTTAGACGAAATTTTACTTGTAAAAAAAGATTTAATGATTTCCATGCCGTTGAGAGCTGATGAACAAGCAGAAGATACATAAATAGCCTTGGCATTATTTATATGAAATTCTTTTTGTATGACATGAGCTGTTGTTCCAACAGTATCAGAAGGCGTATATGAAGCAAATACAATCAAATCGACATCTTTAATGTCATAAGGTAAATTTTTGATAGCATCTTCAACAGCTTTAATGCTCATGTAATCTATAGTTTCTTCTTCAGAAGCTCTTGCTCTGGTAAGTATTCCTGTTCTTTTAAAATACCATTCTTCTGATAAGTTATTAAGTTTAGCAAAATAATCATTATTAATTCTTTTTGCAGGTATATAATATCCTTTAGAATTTATAAACATTTTAAAATATTTAAGTATTAAAATTTTTGCAAATATAGGCTACTAATAACTTATTTTTTAATTTATTTAGCTGAGTTTTATTAAAAGAACACATATATTAACTTTTTATTAAATGTAATTTAACATCAAATTTTATGCCATTGGGAATTATTTTCAATAATTAGCAAAAAAATAAAAATATAATACAATAATAGTTGAATATTTATATTTATAATGTAATTTTAAATTTTGGTAAAAATATTACACCATCTAACAATTTTTTTTTAAAATAATCTTTAAATTATATTTATATGTTTAAAAATTATAAATTTATATCCTAATAATAAATAAAAAAAACATTATAATTGTAGTTTAGATTAAATAGTAATAATATAATTGTTTGTGAGGTAATACTTAATTACAAATTTTAACATATAAATGAAATATTTAGACTTGTTTATATATTTGAAAAAAATTGAAGATTACGCTAAGGATCAAATAGATATAGATCAGAATTTGGTTATTAGAAATTTTTCATTTAAATCAAATTATCGTTTTATACTACCCGGTGGTTTAGGAAATAATGATAATTATGAATTTTTACATACTCCTATCAATGAAGATGAGTCGGATATTATCCAAAAAATGTTAATTAAAAAAGATGCCGATATCATTGAAAATATTGAATTTCGATATCATATAATCATGCCTAAAAAAGAAAACAAGGCTAAAGAAATTGTCATTTTATTTCATGGGTTTAATGAGAAATATTGGTATAAATATTTACCATGGGCAACATATATGGCTGAAAAAACAGAGAAAGCTATTGTTTTATTTCCTATGGCTTTTCATATGAATAGAGCTCCGGTATTGTGGAGTAATTCAAGAGAAATGTATCGTGTGAGTGAAGAACGAAAAAAACGGCATCCTTTACTTTTATGCTCAAGCCTTTCCAATGTAGCTATTAGTACACGTATTAATAATAAGCCTCAAAGATTTATCTGGTCCGGTTTGCAGTCTTATTATGATGTGTTAGATTTTGTAGAAGATATAAAAGAAGGAATACACCCAGGGATTGATAAAAATGCAAAAATAGACCTTTTCGCTTATTCTATTGGTGCATTTTTGTCTCAAGTATTAATGATGAGTAACAGAAATGGATATTTTTCGGAGTCAAAATGTGCTATTTTTTGCGGAGGGGCCGTTTTTAATCGATTTTCACCGGTATCAAAATTTATTTTAGATAGTGAGGCTGAGGTTGGTTTATATTCATTTATAGTAGAGCATTTGGATAGTCATATGGACAGGGATGAAGTGCTTCGATATTACATGTTTAGTACTCCTGAAGGCCCGAATTTTAGAAGTATGTTATGTTATAAAACTTTAATCAAAGAAAGGGAAGAAGAATTTAGAAGAATGAGCCATCAATTTTATGTGATCACTTTGGATAAAGATGAAGTAATACCTTCATATGAAATTATGAATACTTTACAAGGATCTCGTAGAGATATACCTATTTCTGTTGATTTAATGGATTATCCATACAACTATGTACACGAAGATCCTTTTCCTTGTACGCCGGAAATAGCTGATGAAGTACATAATTGCTTTACATTAACATTAGATAAAATATGTGATTTTTTAGTTAAATAATATTTTTTAAATAAAAGTTGAAATTATTTAGTATAAATGTGTTAAAAGTATCTTGTTTTTTTTATAATACACTAAATTAATTTAAATGCATTAAGGGCATATAATAATTCTTGAAATTAAAAAAAATGTAACAATAAGCCTTCCGCAAAATATTTTTTTATCTTAAAAACAAACTTTGGTTTATTTAAAATCATTTTTAGAATTTATTTTGATAAAAAGAAATATTTGAAAAAATATGTAAACAGCATATTTTTAGTAATAATTGTAAAATATTAATGCGCTAAATGTATATGAAGTCTATAATTTTAAAATATTACAGAAAACGGTTTTAATGATTGGATAAAATAGAAAAGAGATTGAAGATCATATACGGAAAAATGTCTAAAGCTGTATATATAATAGATTGTTGCCCTATTAAAATTAAAAAAATATATAGTCGAAGCAGCACTATCAAATGAAAATAAAATTTACGCAACAGTATATGTAACGAAATCGGGTCCTTATACCTTTAGCCCAATTTTGTCACTAAACAATAGATATTTTTTACAAAATCAGGAGATTTCCTTTCAACCGATACATATACAATTGAGATACCGGGATATGAAACGTCTTTGAACTGCGCTTCAGAGAAAAATAAAAGCTTCACTTTACATGATTTTTTTAACGAAATTTCATGTAATTTTTATGTGAAAGTATAACACCCCATTGATAACTCTGATTAGACATTAGACTGTTCCTAAATATTCTTAAGAGGTAAATTATGTAAGTGCCGCTCAATTGTTGAGCAATAATTATATTGAAATTATAATAAGCTCTAATGCTGAAAATTATTATGCTACTTTATCTATGTGTATACTGATACAGTTAAAGGCATCGGTTGTAAAACTGAAAATCTGACTTTAGATAGTTAGGACCAAGAAAATGGTATTGTAATCCAATCCGTAAAATTAATGAGGTAAGGTGTGTATCCCTACGGAATGTTATACCAAATTACTTATATATGCTAGCAGAAATTTCTGTAAAGGACTGCGAAGTAGAAATTCCCGTAACCCATTATTCGGATTATATTGTTGTAGGCAAACGATTTCGGAGACAATAATCTCCTATCAACCGGATCATGTGCTGGTAATTTATTCCTTATTACGTATACGGATTTTCTATAAAAGATGTTAAACAAATTACTAATTGAGAGTCTATTATCTTTATATAATTTTTTATTTCCATTTATGTCATATTTTAGTCAATAAAAAGATTATTATCAGATTATTAAAAAGTAAAATAATAAGCCGGCGAATTTTTATTTTTAAAATGAGATAGTATAAAAAAGCTTCAATAGGTAACTAAAAGTTTAGCTTTGCACGATAGAACAATTAATATAGTTTACTCGTTTTACGATCATTCTTATAAAATATTCAAAATAAAAACGATAAAATTCAAAGTATGAATTTATTTATTTTTAAGAATTATTTTATTTACAGCTAAAATAAATATTTTTGTATAAAGTTCCTGTCAATGTGTATATTAGGTAAATATTCAGCAGATAAATTATTGCTGATTAGCTTTATTTGCTCACTACTTATAGTTTATCCCAATATAACTTGGTTACCTTGGGAGATAAGTATGTTGGCTGATAATAAAAAAATATATTATCTTTTGTTTTTTATATTACGTTGTATACTATATACTATTTTTATTTTTGCATTGATCAAGATCAATGTAAGAAAAATTCAAACTACCTCTTTTCAAAGTCGCTTATTATATAATTCCCTAATTACTCTTTTTGCTTTCTGTATTTACGTAGGAATATTTTTCATTTTAAAAGTTAAAATAGCTCACTTAGGCAGTTTGGTTTTATTTCAATTTTTTCTTATTTGCATTTTATGTACGCTTTCATCTTATATTTACCAATTATATAACGAAAAGAAAAATAAAGAGCTGGAAATAGAACAGTTAAAAATTGAAAATTTGCAGAGTCAATATAATGCATTAATCTATCAAGTAAATCCTCACTTTTTCTTTAATTCGTTGAACGGATTGGTATCGCTTATTCGAAAAAAGGACGATTTGGTTACCCTTACTTATGTAAATAAACTATCGGATGTATTTCGCTATATTTTACAAAGTGATAAAAAGGGACTGGTAACATTTAGAGAAGAACTTGATTTCATACAAGCATTTCGTTATATGATGGAAGTACGGTTCGCTAATAAATTGATCTATGATATTAAAATAAATCAATCAGCATTATCTTATAAGCTTCCGGTTCTTTCAGTTATGCCTATTTTGGATAATATAGTAGTTCATAATATTATAGATAGTGATCATAAAATGATTATTACAATTGAAGTGAATGAATGTAAAGAATTAGTAGTATCCAATCCTATATATCCTAAAATATTTTCACCTACTACCAATGGTACAGGATTGAATAACCTAAAAAATCGATTTTCATTACTTACAAATGGTCAGATAAAAATTAAAAATGATGGCGTAACATTTACAGTATATTTACCGTTAATATAAATAAGATATGGAAATATTGATAGTAGAAGATGAAACAGCAGCTTATGAAAGTCTTGTTGGAATTTTACGAGATATTGAACCTTCCATACAAGTAGTTGGAAATACGGAAAGCGTTACCCAAACTATTAATTGGTTATCCAACCATAACAAACCCAATTTAATATTGATGGATATCCATTTGTCGGACGGTTCAGCTTTCTTAATATTTGAAAATATAAAAGTAGAAGTTCCTATTATTTTCACAACAGCATATGACGAATATGCTATTGAGGCATTTAAAGTAAATAGTATTGACTATCTCTTAAAACCCATCAAACAAGAAGAATTGGATCGTGCAATACAGAAATTCAAAAAACTAACGCAACCCGACCTATCCGAATATCTAACTCGAATAGCACAATTAGCCCCTACAAAACTCTATAAAGAAAAAATATTAGTTTCCTTAAAAGATAAACTTTTCCCTATCGATTTGCAGGAGGTATCTTATTTCTATACTTCTAATAAAAATACGCATATTTATTTGAAGGACGGAAGTTCCTATCCTTATTTCAAGACATTAGAACAGATTTTTAAATTTCTTAATCCGGATAATTTTTATCGGGCAAACAAACAATATATAATTGCCCGTAACAGTGTGAAGAGTCTTACTATTTGGTTTGATAATCGCTTATTAATAACGCTCGATAGGGACGTTCCCGAACGTATTTATATCAGTAAGAACAAAGCAGCAGATTTTAAATTATGGGTTGTAAATAAATAGATGTATTTATCTTATTCGTCTTAAACAAACAACTTTTCGTTTTAATCAATTTCGAAATATTGTTTTATCGTATTTATTAAATATTTGTAATAATAAAAATCCTTGTACGGTGTCTAATAAGTATAAATATCAAATTTTTGCTGTATCATTTTTACTTTATTCTAGTTGTAATTATCAACAGAAAATAGATAATGAAGATTTATTCATGATAAAAGAGCAAGGTGCATTTTCAGCTGGTGGAACCATTGTTTCAAGTAAAGGCATTTTCGATCCGTTCAAACCTTGGTATGAAATACAGGGAGGACAAACGCGACATGGCGATCATGCAGATGTGTTTTATCAAATTCCTGTAAATAAAAAAAACAACTCAATAGTATTTTTACATGGATATGGACAATCGCGTCGTTGCTGGCAGACTACCGCTGATGGAAGAGAAGGTTTTTCTAACATTTTTCTTCGAAAAGGTTATAGTATATATCTTGTTGACCAACCGGGACGCGGCGAGGCAGGCCAGACTACAAAACCTGTAGGGATATCTGATAAACCTGATGATCAGACATGGTTTACTCAGTTTCGTATCGGTCGGTATCCTAAATTCTATGATGGGGTACAATTTCCCAAAGACAACCAATCTCTTGAAAATTTCTTTCGTATGATGACTCCTAACACCGGTAACATTGAGGAAACGCAAGTAGTGGATGCTTTGTCGGCAGTATTTAATAAATCGGGTGATGGGATTTTCTTTACCCATTCGGCAGGAGGTATACTGGGCTGGAAAACTGCAATTAAAAATAATCATGTAAAAGCTATTGTAGCTATTGAGCCCGGAGGATTTTGCTTCCCTGAAGGAGAAGTACCTGAAAATAATAGGGGAGGTAAGGGCATACCCTTAGATGAATTTTTAAAATTGACTACAATCCCTATTATAATTTTTTACGGTGATTATATTCCCATAGAAAAAACAACAGCCTATTCCGAAAATTTCTGGAGAGATGTACTGGCTACCGCCAATAAATGGGCTGAAATAGTAAATGCTTATGGGGGAGATGTCAGTATTATACATTTGCCGGAAATAGGGATAAAGGGCAATACCCATTTTATTATGTCTGATTTGAACAATCTGACAATAGCCCATTTAATTTCAGATTGGCTAAATGATAAAAAGTTAAATTAAACTATAAATTCTTACTCATGATAAAATTAATAAACATATTGACGATAGTGATGATTTCATCAGTATTATTCTCACAAAATACAAGAATTCCGGTAAAAGGTCTTGCACTTTTTTCTAAAAACGGGCATTTCCAACCGTATGAATTTAGCCGGCATGCAATAGGGGATAACGATATTCTTATTGATATCCTATATTCAGGAATCTGCCATAGCGATATACATATGGGAAGGAGTGAATGGGGAAATACGAAATATCCTTTTGTGGGTGGACATGAAATAGCCGGACGTGTTATACAAATAGGTAAGAATGTTACTAAATTTAAAGTAGGAGATTATGCGGGTATAGGGTGTATAATCAATTCTTGCGGACAGTGTAATAATTGTAAAAACGGATTAGAGCAATTTTGTGAAAAAGGAATGGTAGGCACCTATGGATCTCATGATTATTTTAACAACAATGAAATTACACAAGGAGGATATGCCAACAAATATGTGGTGTCAGCCAATCATGCTATAAAAATTCCTTCCCATGCCGATATAAAAAGAGTGGCCCCGCTTCTTTGCGCCGGAATTACCACTTATTCCCCAATCCATTTTTCCAAAGTAAAGAAAGAGGATAAGGTTGCTGTGGTAGGTTTTGGAGGATTGGGACATTTAGCCGTACAATATTTAGTAGCATTAGGAGCTCAAGTTACAGTATTAGATATTTCAGAAGAAAAAAGAGCAGATGCCATGCGATTGGGAGCGGTGCTATATGTAAATGTTACAAATCTTGAAGAAATAAAGGGTTTTGAAAATCAGTTTAGTTTCATCATTAGTACTGTTCCGGCTAAATACAATCCTGTGATATATATGAAAATGTTAAAAATGGGGGGCGAAATGTCGATCGTTGGTTTACCCTCCTATGAGAATATGCCTCAAATAACATTAGATTCATTTATTTTTAATCCTAATAGAAAGGTGTATGGTTCGTTGATCGGTGGTATAGCAGAAACCCAAGAAATGTTAGATTATTCGGTAGCTAATCATATTTACCCTGAAGTTGAGATTATAAATGCCGACGGACGATCTCTTGATGATGCTTATAATAAAATAGTAGATGGAAAAGTAAAATTTCGTTATGTAATTGATATGAAAACTTTAAAATAAACAAAAATAGTATGAAAAGAAAAAATTATATGACGATATTACTCTTTTTAGTAGGGATATTATTGAATGTTGAAAAATCTTATGCACAACAAAAAAACGATGATAAAAATACTGAAAAAGTACTTATTGATTTATCTCGAAAAAAGTGGAAATGGATGTCGGATAAAAATATAAATTTATTAAACGATCTCTTTCATGAAAAATCTGTATTTGTGCATATGGGAGGAACCATGAATAAAAATCAAGAATTAAATACCATTGAAAACGGAAGCATACATTATAAACAAGCTGAGATAAAAGATATATCTGTACGTTTTGTTGACAATACGGCTATTGTTTTAGATCAAATAGTTCTCACAGCAATTGTTGGGGGTAAAGAAGTGGTCAATCCGTTTATGGTTACAGAAATATACATACATATCGAAAATGAATGGAAATTAGCGGTACTTTCATTTACCAAATTATTAGATAACAATCAGCAAAAAAGATAGCCTTGTTATTGATTTAGTTTGAAATCTAAAGAATAAAATAAATGATTGGAAATAAATAATCAAAAAGCTATGTAGATATGTACAAATAAAAAATTATGACATTTAATAATTAAAATGTAGGATAGTTAGATTGTTAATTTAACTACTTTTAGATAACTTTTCTATTAATTTATCTCTATCTTTTATCATTCTTTCATAAAGTTCAATAACTTTATCAAGAGGATTAAAAGTACAACCGTAGTTATTGAAATTAGCATTATCATTAAAAGTATTAATGTAATTTACTGTTGCTTCATCAGTCATATTCTTAATGGCTTCTACAGGAACTTTCAATGCCTGAGAAACTTTCTCTAATATTTTTTCATCTAATGCTTCTTTTTGTTCATAATCTGATACAACTGCTTGGCTAACACCTAAATCAAAAGCTAAAGACTCTTGCTTAATTCCAAGCATTTCTCTTAATCTTTTTATATTTCTTCCCTGATGTACTTTTTTATTAGGTGCTGTATCTGTATTCATAACAAAAGAATTTTAGCAAAAATAAGAAAAATCTGATAAAAAGAGACCTGTATTTTACCAGTAAAAATGTATAATATAAAGGACTTATCAATACGATATAGCTTTATTTTATATTTTTTTGCTTCAAAGTGTTGTGTTATGAGTAAAAAAAGCAAATAACTATGTAAAGAAGCTAAAAATTATCTGGGAGTAATTCGTAAAAATAAGTATGGAAAAATATTGTTTAACTGTAGAAATAGATAGCTATATTGATTTATCTTTTATTAATTGCATTTTATCGGGGAAAAGAAATTAATATTACTAATTAGAGAATTATCTGAAAAATCAAGCAATATAGAATTTAAAGAGCGTGAAATTAATAAACACTTTTTTTATAAAGAACTCTAAAAATCAATCTCTAATTTTTAATAAAGTAGTTATAACTTTTTCTCATTTTCAAATTTCATCTAATTAAATTTCTCGATTTTCTTTCAGGGAGCTAAAAATTAAATCCAATAAATAACATTATTCTTAATGATAAGAAAAATATAAAATATTTGGATTTTTATTTGAATCAAAATAATTTTTTATTTATTAATAATTATAGTTTTTTGAAAGATATACACTTGATAATAACATTGAAAGATTACAGTATGATATCCATACCTTTAAACAGTATCTCGAGTTTTGGAAAAATAAACCTGGTAATTTCTCTTTAATTGAAAGAACCATCTTCGGAGAAGTTAAAACTAAAATGACAAACTTTGGTATAAAAACTGAATTTAATAAATAATTTTTAGAGAGAGTAGGTTTTACATAATTGAAATCGAATAATCTTCACCAAAGCAACAATCCCCAAGTCCATCGACTTAGGGATGATATTACATATCTTATTGTAAGGTCTGATCTTTCACGAATCGCTCAGGATGAATGAATCTTGTCTCTAGTAATGTTAATTCTAAATCAATTACAGAAATAATTTTCTGCAAATAGCAATTTTTTAACGCATTTCCCGCCTGCTTGTACGAAATTTCTGCTTGCAATGACTGGAACTCGATAAGAGTCAAGCTTAAGCTCCTATAGATGAATTGATAATCTTTGTCGGATTAGTTAAGAGAAGCTATTTCTACGATAAAATTTTCATAGTCTAGTTACATTTTTCGGTTTGTTATTTGTTGCGAGTTATTCTTTAGTAAATCGAATAACTCGGCTTAAAGTAGATTATTCATAAGCATAATTTGTTATAATTACATTTTAGATAAAAATCTATATAACAATTTATTATGCATTAAAAACCGATATCTTATATTTTTAAATATCCTGATTTCATATGTTTATTATTTTTGATTATTTCCATCTTATTTCACAAGGAACCCGTTCGCCATCATCAGAAGAATATTGATTTAAAGAATTATTTTGAGATTGAATGACAATATAGATCATAGTATCATCCGATGAATTGCGCAATCCCCTCTTTGCCGAAGGAGCCACCCTAATAACACTACCTTCTTTTATCGGGAAAGAATCTTCATCTACTTGAAAGTCACCTGATCCTTTTATTATAATATAAGTTTCCTCATTTTCCTTATGGATATGGAAATAAGATAATTCAGTTCTGGGAGGAAGAGTTGAAAATGAAATTTCAGTTCCTGTTGCATTTGTTATATCTTTTAGAAACACTTTTCCTTCAATTTTTTGTTTTGTTTTAGGATGAATAAGATAGTGCTCTGTAAGCTTATCTAATTCTCCGATATTAACTGCTGTATAACCTTCGTTTTTTGAAATAACTTCAATATTTTTCATTTTCATTAATTGTTAGTTTATATTTAAGTAATTAATTTGTTAAACCCAGAATTTAGAATATTTTCTTGTTTTGCTGAGATTATTGAATATCAATGCTACTATCACTAAAACCACTGCTCCTGATAATACAGGATTTATTATAAAGTTCCATGAAGCTCCTCCAGTAATAATTACAAGGGGATCTGCTCCTGCTGGTGGATGTGTAGTTTTAGTCAATTGCATAATAGCAATGGCTAATCCAACACCTAATGACATAGAATACCATTCGTTGCCAAGTAACATCAATATAAGTATCCCAATAATTGATGATATTATATGACCTGACCTCCGATGATATTTCGAGGTTGCGAAAGAGGGCTATCAGGTACACCAAAAGCTAAGACACATGAAGCGCCAAATAGAGCCATAATAAATGGTATAGCTGTTTCTTTTGTCAATAATGAAATAGATGCAATCGCTAGAAATCCTCCAATTCCTGAAAATAATGAAAAGTGGAATTTAACTTTTAAAGGACTTTTCTCTTTACTTATGAACTTCAATAAATATTTTTTCATATTTGTTAAATAAGTTGTGTATATTTCTCTTCTTTATACTTTTTGAGTGCAATATTTAACTTTTAATAATACAAGCTTCAAATAGAAATGATAAAGGCTTTCTTTTTCCGCTATGAAAAATTTAGAAGATCAGTCTTATGTGATTGAATAGTACAAAAAAATTCGGGTGTTATCTGTTTGTATTTTTGTTAACATTTTTAAAAAACAACATTCTCTGAAATTTTCTTCCTCATTCATATATCTTATACATTCAAATATAGATATAACAATTTCAATTATTGCTTCCTTCTCATTTGTGTACTGCTTTAGTCCTTCGAACCTAAATATTCAACGCCAAGTATTCTTTAAATTTGAAATGTTGATAAAAACTTGTCTTTGCCACATTTGCTTTTTCTATTATTTCATTATTACAGCCATGATGATGAAATAATAGTGTTGTTACATTTAAAATTCTTTCCTTTAACGTTATATTTTCTGTATAATTTGAAGTAAAGATAAAACTAATTTATAAATGATAGACAGATTTTTGGGCTATTATTAGAGAGAGATCTAAATTTTAAATCTTAAAGATAGCTGGTAATGTATTGTTTTGTTTTTATACATTGTCTTACCCCCCATAAAATCAAGTGTTTTGATTAAGTTGAATAATAATTATCAATATTTTTCAAGTAATATTATTTTAAATGTTGTTGAAAATAAACAAAATGATGTTCAATAGAAAAATGCCAATATATGATTGCCCGGCTGGCTAATAAATGTTGCGGGAATATTCTTTTTATAGAGATAATCAATTAATTGAAAAGAACTTTGGTATAATATATCCTCAGTACCACAATCAAAAATAAATGTTTTTCTAAAGTCATACTTTTTGATGAGAGCTAACTATAATCAGCCCAATCAGTTTTATTTCCAATTGACCTTTCCAGATCATCGATCATTCTCGTACTGTTACAGAATTCTATGCTGACTTGCCTAAAAAGAGAAAAATTAATATCTATGATCCCACTTGTAGAACCCGCTGTATTAAAATCATGAGGATGAAGAATAAAATACCGTAAAGCCCCATATCCCCCCATACTCAGCCTAGTGATGAATACATTATTTTCATCAATACTAAATTCTTATATGTATTTTTGGTACAAGATCATTGAAGAAAAAACTTTCATATCTAAGATTTATATCATAAGGGATATCGATATAGTATGTGGTAAAACATTCAGGACAAACAAGAATCATATTGTATTTATCAGCAATACTTTAACAATCAATTGTTCTACTCCATTAAGTATAATTCTCCGAATATCCATGAAGTAAATACACTAAGAGATATTTCTGTTGCGCATTGTACCTTTATGCTTAAAGACTAATGCAATGATTTCATTGTTATAATGGGTTGATTTCAATGTTGTTTTATCTTGAGAAAAAACTGTTATACCCATACTTATTATCAAGGCTAATAAGATAATCCTTTTCAAAACATATACATATTTTAATTAAAGATGACAAAAGTATATACTATATACAATGCATCATTATTTGTATATTTACACCTAATTGTATGGTACTGACATTTTTGTAAGTAATGGGTAAGAGAAAGGAAACATCAACTAATTTCGAAAATAAGACTATTCTATCAGGAGAATGCAATCAAATCTATGCTTCAAGTTTGATTAGTGGTCAATAGACTCTTATTATCAGTTGTCAATTAGCTTATGGTAAAATGCGTTTTTCTAATTTCAATAATTTTTGAAAAAAGAGAATATTTATAATGCCCAATATCAGTTATCTAAAATAACAATACACCACAGATTATTCTAATTTAAATCATTCATAAATATGCGTAAATTAACTTCTACGAATTATCTAAATGAAATATCGCTAAAAAAATATTGTAATGCTTACAACTCTCTTTTACTCTTTCATGGAAGATGGAAGTTGCCCATTTTATTTACTTTGATGAGTAATCCTGTTTATTATTCTGAATTTAAAAAAGTTTTACCGGATATTAGTGATCGAATTCTGAGTAAACATTTAAACGAGCTTGTAGAGGATAAACTTGTTCAAAAAGAAAAAACAAAAAATAGTTCACTCTATACTTTAACAACAAATGGTACTAAACTAATTTCAATTTTACTCTCTCTAAGTGATTTCTATGAAAGTATGAGATGATAATTAAAGATAAATATATCTGCTTTATAGATCATCTTTTCTCCTAACTTACAATTTTGTAAGCAGTAGGTATTTATTTCTGAATAAAAATATATTTGTAAAAAATCAGATATGAATCAGATAATAAGATTTCATCATTTTAATATTAAAGCACAAGACTTTGAAGTAACCACAAATTTTTATAAATCATTAGGTTTTGAAGCAGTACATTCATGGTCTTTAACTCAGTTTAATATAAAAAGATGCACGATGATGTACCATCCTATAGCCAATATTTATATTGAAATTTGTGATAAAGATGCTGACATGCCTACACAAGGGAGGAAAAAGAAAGAAAATGAAGAATACATAGAAAATGCTATTTTACACATTTGCTTTACTGTTTCAAATGCAGAGTTGGCATATAAGTATGCAATAGAAAATGGAGCAACAACTTGTTGTCCATTATCTGAAATAGAATTAATTGATGATTTAAGCTTAAAAGCAATGTTGGTTAAGAATGCTTTAGTCTACAGCCCTAATGGAGAAGTTATAGAGTTTATAGAAAGAGATCCATTTTCAGAACAATCTACAATGTAAGAGTCATATAAAATAGCATACAGAGAGACAAATAATAATTTCAAATATAAATGCAACTACCTAATTTGCAACACGTCAGTTTACCATTAGTCCTCCATCCACATGTACGATTGTGCCAGTAATCCACTTAGCCATATCAGAGGCTAGAAATAAAGCCGTTTGGGCAATATCATTAGGTTCTCCTATTTTTTGCAAGGGATATATCGTTGATATCATATTTTGGAATTGTATTTGTTTCTCTTCCTCCATTTGTTGCAAGTTGTGTAGAAGTTGAGGAGTTTCTATACTTCCTGGAGCAATAGCATTCACTCTCACTCCCTTTTTTCCAGCTTCGAATGCCAAAGATTTGGTAAATGAATCTACAGCTCCCTTAGTTAGAGAATAGGCTGTTGAATTTCTTCCCTGTAGCATTCGATCTGCAAAATAAGATGAAATATTGATTACACAACCTTTGGTGTCTATCAGAGAGGAATAAAGAGCTTTTGTTATCAGATACATCGATTTAATATTCAAATTGATATGCATATCCAAGACATCTTCATTGCTATCTTCAAAGGGTATAAACCGAGCAATTCCCGCATTGTTGACCAATATATCTACAGATGGGTTTATTGCTAATATTGTCTCCATGGTTTTCTTTACATTTTCAGATACTGATACATCTGCCGATATGGTATGAATATTTACATGGTGTGCACGTAACTGTAATTTGGCTTTTTCTAGTTTTTCAATATCTCTTGAAATAAGACATAGATCAGCTCCATTTTGAGCAAAAACTGAAGCAATACCAAGTCCAATACCATCACTTCCTCCCGTTATAACAGCTAACTTATTTTTAAGCATTAATCAATTATTTTCTAATTGTTAACTAGCTTCATAGCCTCGGCTGTGTAGCGATCACCTGTATTTGGATATTTAGCGATGATTGATTCTATTTCTGAAACTTCAGTATTACTTAGCTCTACATCTACTGCTTTCGCGTTCATTTCTAGGTATTTGCGTTTCTTTGTTCCAGGAATAGGTATAATATTGTCTCCTTTTGCTAAAATCCAAGCCAAAGCCAATTGTGATGTATTAATATTTTTTCCATGAGCAAAGGCTGTCAGCTCATTCATCAGCTTTTGGTTATTTACCAGGTGCTCACCTTGGAAGCGAGGCAACTGAAAACGAATATCATTTTCAAGAAAATTGGATATATCAAAACTCTCTGTAAACATACCCCTACCTAGAGGCGAAAAAGGTATAAGAGCAATATCTAACTCTGTTAGTGTAGGATAAATTTCTTTTTCAATATCACGGGTCAACAATGAATATTCACTCTGTAAAGCTGCGATGGGATGAATAGCATTTGCCTTACGGATGCTTGCCGATGAAGCTTCGGATAATCCTAAATAACGAACTTTCCCTTCTTTGACCAATTCTGCCATTGCTCCCACAGTTTCTTCTATAGGAATGTTTGGATCTACACGATGAGCGTAATAGAGGTCTATACACTCAATTTTTAATCTTTTTAGGCTCAATTCTACTGCCTGTCTCATCCATTTAGGAGAGCCATCAAAAACACTTGCCAAATGATTTTCGCCTGTGTATTTAAAACCGAATTTAGTAGCAATAAATATTTTATCTCTATTTGGTTTTAAAACATTGGATATAAGCTTCTCATTTTCACCATTTCCGTAAAAATCTGCTGTATCCCAGAAATTAATACCTAGATCCAATGCCTTATGTAAAGTGGCAATACTTTCTGTATCATTTTTTTCACCATAGACATGAGACATGCCCATACATCCTAATCCTATTGCAGACACTTGTTCGTCTGTCTTTCCCAATTTTCGATATTTCATGACTTATCTAGTTTTTATCTCACAAAATTAAGTGTAGATATTCGAAATGAATTAACATATATCAAAGGTGTTTTTATATATATCAAATAATTTTCAATCTGTATTTTTTTGGGGACATACCTACGTTCTTTTTGAAAAAAGATGTAAAGTGAGAAGGATATTCGAAAGATAAGCTATAAGCTATTTCAGTTACTGTCCAGTTTGTGTTTTTTAGCAGGGCTTTAGCCTCTTCGCTAATGCGAAAGGCTATGTGTTGAGAAGTATTTTTTCCGGTAACCTCTTTTACAACGCTATTGAGGTGGTTCTCGTGTACTGATAATTTTAGTGCAAAGTCTTGTACAGTTCTCAATTTTAGCGGCATATCTGTATTCTCTATCGGGAATTGATTCTCCAATAATTCTAAAAAATGGTATGTGATACGATGAGCAGCATCTATTTGCTTGTTGCGTGAACCTATCTCAGGGTAAAGTTTTAAAGCTTCATGGATAATGAGCTGTAAGTAATTTCTAAGTTTACTGTATTTATAAATATAATCAGAGCTCATTTCTTGCATTATTTTCCGAAATATATAAGATAAATGTTCTGTTGCTTCCTCATCTAGAAGGATAATCGGATTTTCTCCTCTACGGAACATTGGATAATTTTTAACTGAAAACGAATGATCCCATGATTGTATAAACTCTTCGGTAAATAAGCAGAACCATCCCAATTGGTTGGGGGATGTAGGCTCCCATGAATGAGGAATCAAAGGATTCGAAAAAAATAATGCCGGTTGGTTTATCGTGAAACTTTCATTAGCAAAGTGTATTACTCCGGTGCCTTCGGTAATTAGTGATATTTTGAAAAAATCGCGACGATGGAAAGATGCAGTAGGAGAGCAGTAACCTCTCGGAAAAACATTAAAATGACCTATACCATCATTATTTAGTTTGATGTGATTGTTACCTGATAATTTTTTATAGAAATCCTGAATTGTTTCGATTTTTTTCATCTTTCAAAGTTATAAAAATCAAATACAATTTAAAGATTTAGGATTAAGTTAGCTAATCTTTCGCCATTAATTATTTATTCTATTTTTTATTTCAAATTTATTTCTGTAGGCATGTAATAATATAAGTAGACTCCAATAGTATTGTTGCTTTTGTCAATATAATCCAAGCCTGGCCAAGGTGAATTTGAAGACATAATCATTTGTTTGTTTTTATAACAATTTTCCAATACTAAAGAATTAACTTTATAAAAAGTTTTTATTTCATCAGGATTTAAAGGTCGAGGTTCATAAGATAGTTTTTCTTGTTCACCTTTTATCCTTTTTCTAATATCTCTAAATGATAATAATTAACACTTTTAATATTTAACAGTTTTATTCAAATCAGAAATTTTCGCCCAAACTTTGCGTAAAATCTTGAGAATTTATTTCTGAAGCATCAGCAATAGTCATTTCTTTAATAAAGTCTTCTTTAGGAGTTCTGACTTTTTTTTGATTTACCAGCCAATCTTTATTTATATCCCTGTAGCCGAGGGGTAATATTACAGTACTCTTGTAACCACTACCTTTCAATTGCAAAAGCTTATCTAACATATCGTGACGAAAACCACCTATAGGAGTTGTGTCAACTTTTTGTTCTGCCGCAGCTGCAATTGCCATGGCAAATGCTATATAGCATTGTTTTTCTGCATCATGAGCTTGACTTGCCGGATCCATGTTCTCATAATGGTTTATAATAATCTTTTTGTATGATTCCATGGTACTATACGGCTGATCCCGCTCATCCATTATGTAATTGAGAACTTTTGTGATTCTTTCGTTTGTATACCTGTCCCAGGAAGCAAATACAAGTAAATGTGAGCAATCTATAATTTGATTTTGATTAAAAGCGACACTCTTAATTTTCTCTAATAATTCTTTATCTGATATTACAATAATCTTATATGGTTGTAACCCCGAAGCCGACGGAGATAAACGTGCTGCTTCTAAAATATAGTTTAACTTTTCTGAACTTACCACTCTGGCATTCATTTTTTTTGTGGCATAGCGCCATCTTAAATCTTCCAATAACATAATATTCCTTTTTATTGTTTATAATATTGATTTCATCATTGTAAAATTAAACTTTATTTATATACTTTTGTAACATAGTATACAAAAGTAACAGTAACCTTGAAGTAACATAGTAGCTTATAATGGAAGATAATAATAGTTGTAACAATGATTGGGAAAAACGTATAATGGCTATCCATGATACAATGGATGTGTTAAGTGGAAAATGGAAAATTTCAATTCTTGCTTCCCTTTGCTATCATGGCAAAAGACGTTTTTCGGATCTGTTGAATGATGTGAAAGGTATATCTAATAAAATGCTAAGTAAGGAGCTCAAGGATTTGGAAATAAATAGATTGGTCAAAAGAACGGTTTTGGATACCCACCCCATAACGGTACAGTATGAACTTACAGAATACGGGAAAACACTGAGAACTATTATTAAGCATCTTCTAGATTGGGGATTTGAGCACCGAAAAAAAATTATAGGTAAATAGCTGTATACCAGCTTATATAATCTTTGCGCAAGATAAAAAACACATGTGTAATTCGTAAAAAGAAGGAAGAATATACTGTCTGCATTAAAATTTACTAGTCGCTTTTATATAAAGAATGAATGAAAAATACATACTTTTTTGCAAATAATACGAGGGTGTGTATCTTTTTATTTACCCTTCATTGAAATAGGGCAGAAGAGTAACCTAGATTGAAAAGAAAACGTTTAACTGTAAATATTGAGAATCTAAAATCGATTGTATGTTTTGGTGCTCGTTTTATATCTTTTCATATTGCAGCTCTTTGTCTTCAAGCCAAAGGATTATTGAAAGAAAAATTAAAGAAAGAACCTGAAATGGCTCAATTTATTATTACATTTCTCATATAGAAAAGTAATAATGACGTATCAAATAACGATTTGAAAAAAGAAGAAGTATTGATTGTATTTTCCGTTCACGAATTAAAGGAAGTTTAAGGAAACAGTTTAAGTCTATTTTAAAAAGTAGATATTTCTATTGATGGTATTGAATACAATCTATTTTACCTGTCAAGATGTGCCATACAAATTACAAGAGGAATAGAACCAAATACACGAACTGTTTCCGATTATGAAAAGCATACCTTTGTCAGAAGATTGGTTTAGTCATCGAATATATAAAGAAATTATTCAAAGGTAGAAATCTTACTCCCAAATCGTTCCCTTTCTTTTTCATCACAACATAAGCAGAAAGTCAAGGCAGAAGACATTAACCTCAAAACAGATAAATAACCTGATAATCCCAACAAGTTGCACTTAAATCTAAATGGCGAAAATATCATAAATTGGTTCAGAGATAAATACAATAACCTTAAAAATAGAATCCCGACGAAAATAAAAACTAATCCTGTAAAAAAGAATTTTATAAATCTTCCCTTTTTTCATCGGGTATAATTACTAAGCATTTATTGGAAACCACTATTTTTATACGGTCTTGAACATCAAAACCTGCTTCTCTAAGCCATTTTCCGTTTAAGCGGATTTGTGGAACCAAACACTCTCTTGCAAATAATCTGGGAGAAAAATGACTATAGACTGTTATATACCGTATTTGTATACTACCTATTTTTTTCATACAGCAAAGTAACAGCATACCTATCTTATAAAATATTAAAGGAATAGATATGATATTAGAAATACTATTAATAATATCAGCTAACTTTATGTTAATATATTTTGATGACAAAATAAATTATTACTCGATTTAATTCTTATTTTTACGATTAATTAAGTAAAAAACAAAGATATAGGCTTATGGAAGCAGCAATAAAGAAAAGCAATCATGGAGCTAATGTTCGCCGTTGGAGAGAATGGCGTAATATCAATCAGGATGTGTTGGCAGAACAAATTGGAGTATCGCAAGCCACTCTATCCAGCTATGAGAAAAAAGAAAAACTGGAACAGGATATATTAGATAAAGTCGCAAAAGCCTTGGATATTCCAGTGGAAGCCATTACTGAACTCGAACAAGGTACAGCAATAAATATTATATCAAGCACTTTGCATGATAATTCTGGTTCAATATTCAATAGTCCAACTTTTAATCCTTTAGATAAAGTAGTTCAACTATATGATGAAAAAATTGCTTTGTATGAACGAATGTTGAAAGAAAAAGAAGAAGCAATTTCTCTGCTACATGAGGTGTTGAGGGATAAGAAATAAGTTTCCTGTTTTTATTCCTCAAATACAATACAAAACATGAAAGGAATTTAATTTTTGGATTCTTTTTTTAATAAAGCCATTCTAAAAAACAGATTAAATTCAATTACATAAATCAAATAATATGACTACTATTAATAATAACAGAGGAATATATGGGATTTACATGTTCATACCCCAGTATCTCTTTGTGCCGAATATGGAGGCGACATAGATGAAATTTGGGAGAAATTTATCACTGAACTTGAAAATCTTCCTATAGAAGTTAAAGTTTTAGGTATAAATGATTATTTGTTTTTGGATAGTTATAAGAAAGGATTAGAATATAAAAAAAGGGGAGACTTAGTAATATATAACTAATACTTCCTGTTATTGAATTTAGAATAAAAGAATTTGTTGGAAATGCTGAACTTAATCGAATTAATTATCATATCATATTTGCAGATGAAAGTCAGCTAGATACTAATACAATTGAAAAACAATTTCTTAGCGGTTTAAGAGTAAAGACTAATTTTAATCCTGAATATGGAGAAGGTAAAAAATGGGGCGGTGTTGTTACAAAAGAGAATCTAGTAAATTTTGGTGAGTTTATTTATAAATCCGCAACTCCTGATAAGAAAACGCATAAGAATTTTTTTGAAATAGGTTTCAATAATATTAATTTTGAAATTTCTAAAATTAATGAATTATTAGGCGAAGGATCAGAGATTAATACTTATTTAAAAGGAAAATATCTCAAAGCTATCGGCAAAGCAGAATGGGAAAGTTTTAGATGGGATGGCTCTCCGGCTGAAAAGAAAATAATTATAAATGATGTTCATTTTGTTTTTAGTGCATCTCCTACTACAGATATGGCGAATAATGGAATATCTTTATTAAAAAAACAAGGAGTGAACAGCCGATTATTGCATTGCAGTGATGCTCATCAATTTGCTGATGATAAAAATAATACAAAGCCAAAAGAATTAGGACATTGTTTCACTTGGATAAAGGCAGAACCAACCTTTGAGGGATTACGGCAAATAATTTTTGAAACTGATTTAAGACGAAAGATTCAAACAGGCAGTCCTAATAATAAAAGGTTAGATAAGGTTATTAAGTCAATCCAATTTGTAGGTCATCCTGATTTTATTTCTAATAAAATTTATCTTAATCCTGATTTGAATACTATCATAGGAGGGAAATCATCGCGTAAATCTCTTTTACTTCATTTATATAGCCAATACGATAGATTATAAATACGCTTATAAGCAAACACATCAGGTAGTACCTCAGGATAAAATTGATGTTTATAAGTTTTCAGAATCTTCACAATTCGATTTTATTGTAGAATGGGAAGATGGCGTTGAATATAAATATAGCGATAATGAAACAATTAGAAGTCGACAATTTGTATACATACCTCAATCGTATATCATTAATCTAACTTCCAATATACAAACAAATTCGAGAAAAGAATTGAGTAATTTTATCCGAGATATTCGTTTGCAAGATACCGAGAGTAGGCAGCACTATGATAAATTCATACAGAATGTAAAAGCACTGGATAATACACGGGATGCTTCCATTGATGAATATTTCAATATACAGGATCAAATAAATAGACTAAAACAAAATCAAAAAGATATTGGAGATATTACTGGTATTAATAATAAATAGCATCTTTAGAAGAAAAAATTCAAATTTTGAAAGGCAAATCTTTTGAAGAAAAAGAATTCAAAAGATACAATACCCTAAATAATAGAAATGACATTATTCTTAAAATACAAAGTAATATAGAGAGTGATTATAGATATTTTGAAGAAACAATGCAGGCTCTTGAAAATTCTATTAAAACAATTAGTTCAAAAATTGACTTGTCAACTCAAACATTAAAAACGAAATATTTTAGGCCATTGTATGCAAATACTAGTAACAAACTGAATGCTTTTAAATTAGAAATTAGTTATATAAAGGAAGAAGGTGAAAAAACAAATAGTGACTATATAGATAGGGTAGAGGCTTTAAAGAAAAGATTAGAAGACGAATTGTTTCCTATTAGAGCAAAATTGCAAAATCAAAAATTGATAAAATCTATTGAAGAAGAAATAAAAAATGAAAGACAAAAACTTCTTCAAATAAGCAATATAGAAGATAAAATAAAGGACTTACAAACAAATAAGAATACGCAAAAACAAAATTTTCTTCAAGGATATTGTGATGCTTATTATGAATATAAAAATATCATTAAGAAATTAAATGAGAGGGCTAATTCGATAAATGACATAAAACTGATGGGTTCTATTAAGTTTTATTATAACCGATTCAAAAAAAACTTTTTGGAGTTTTTTAATCAAAAATCTAATGAACTTCGTGATTTTAATTTGTTATCTGACAGAGAGAGTAATTCTCTTCCCAATGTGGATTTTGATGAACATTTAGATGAGATAACAAGGATTCTTGATTTAATTCTTGAAGGAAAAGTTACATATCGAAAATATAAGGAAGTAAAAGAGAGTGTAAAATCTTTATTCCAAGATGAATTTTTTGATTATTGGGAGTTAATTATTGGAAATGATGAAATGACTAATATGTCTCCGGGCAAAGCAAATCTTGCTGTTTTAAAACTTCTCATTGAACTAAGTGAATCAAACTCTCCAATTTTAATAGACCAACCAGAAGATAATCTTGACAATAGGTCAATCTATACTGATTTAGTTCAGTTTATTAGAAAAAGAAAAGAAAATAGGCAATTAGTAATTGTCACACACAATCCTAATATTGTTGTAGGAGCAGATAGTGAAAATGTTATTATTGCAAATCAAAAAGGTCAAGATGAAAATAGAGAGAATATATCTTTTCGTTTTGAATATGTGAATGGTTCATTGGAGAATACTTTCCTCAAAAATGATGAGAACAAAAAGTTAGGTATTTTATTTAGTATGGGGGTAAAAGAACATGTAACTGAAATCCTTGAGGGTGGTCGAGAAGCCTTTAAAAAAAGAGAAAAAAAATACGGATTTTAAATAAAAACACTCAACTTCACATTAGACCTCACACATAAATGTAATGTCCATTACTCTTGTTATGCTGATCATTTCTTAGATAAATCGGATAAATAAAAAAAGGACTAAGATTTGATTCTTAATCCCTTCTTTAGTATTTTATCCGAATAATCAATTGATTTTCAGCCTTGTTTGCGGAGAGAGAGGGCGGTGAACCCAATCGCTTAAATCACTATTATTCATCGCGATAATTATTCCAATTTCATCAAAGGGGTACAAGATAGGTTAGATACTAAAAAACTCTTTCTACAGCCTTTGTCCACCTTTGTCCTTATAGGACTTAGGTTCAAAGTTACTACTAATTTTCAAATAAACAACTACCCTGTATAACAATGCTATAAAGTTAGTGCAAGGTGCAAGTATATCTATATAAATACCTTGCACCTTGCACTAAACAACGAATTACTGTTTATATGCACGTTCCTGAAAAAATAGCGTTTTGTTATAAGTAAAAATGGGGGAGTATTAATCTAAACCTTTGTACCTCACAGCGAAGAAATTTGAGCCTTAAAGCAAAAATACACTGCGGCTTTCACTTTAGCTTTACATCATGAATTATAACCACAATTAGAATCGTTCATGAGTGCAAATAACTTCAAAGATATTTATTTCGATTATGTATATAATCAGGGAGAGGATATGGTAAATATCAACTTTTCGATGATATTCTTTATTCACTCTGGCAAATTAATAATCGAATGTGAGGATAAGAAAATAGCCATAAACAAAGGAAAATCTGTATTCTTACATCATGGGACTAAGGTATGTCTCTGCAAAGAAAATTGTGGAGCTGAATCTTTCTGTGGTATCTACATAGGATTCAGTGAATCTATGCTCTCAGAAATACACAATTCTATTATATTCAAAAAGAAATATCAGCCGGAGTGTATTGATGATAATATCGTACAACTTCCTTGTATTCCCTGTATTCAACGCCTTTATATCTCTGTGGCTACTTATCTTGAATGGGGAGTAAAACCTTCGGAATACATTGTAGAACTAAAACAACAAGAAGGAATTTTTAGTCTATTACTTGTTGATGAAAAGTTCTATAATTCTTTATTTGATTCTATAAAGAAAACGCAAAGCTATCAATATTTTATAAAGATTAATAAACTGAAAAATTAGAACAAATGAAGCCTACAATTATTTGCCACATGATGAGTTCTGTTGACGGAAGACTTGCCGCAGACCGCTGGACTCCATCTTTTGATGGAATTGAACAGGATAAAATGTATAATCCTTATTACAAAACAGAAGAAGAGTTGGGTGGATACGCTTGGATGATCGGAAACAATACTATCTAAATTGACTAATATGGTAGAAATATTTGATTACAAGAATTATTCGCCTGCTAAAATTTGTAAAACATTTGTTGGTAAAAGAGAAACGAAAAAGACCTGTATCATATTTGATGCTAAAGGCAAGATAATATATCCCGATGACAATATCAACGGAGATAATGTAATCGCAATATTAGGTGAACAAGTTTCCGATGAATATTTATTTCTCCTTCGAGAAAAAGGTATCTCTTACCTATTTGCTGGTGCTGATGGATACGATTTGAATAAAGCACTTGAAACATTAAAAGTAGAGTTTGGGTATGAAAAGCTGTTACTTGATGGAGGTGGTGTTCTAAATGGTAAGTTTCTAAAAGCCGGATTGATTGATGAACTCAGTCTTCTTATTTATCCCGGTGTAGATGGGCTTTCAGGTGTTTCATCCATTATTGAATACAAAGGAGAATCTGATGAATTTCCCGCTAAAGGTCAGGCGTTGGAACTTTTATCTGTAAAGCAACTTCGAGATGGCATCGTATGGTTGCGCTACAGACTCCGTAATATATAATCAGAATAAATGATCTTGACAAAGAATTTATTTGAGCCTGACAGCAAAAACACATAGACTGATCCCAAGTAGCGTTGTATTATATATTAAAAAAAGATATAAGATGAAAAAGTTTATTCTAATAACATTAACCGTATTTGCCATAACAAATTTATCAGCGCAAAAAAAATATGCTTATGCCCACCATGCAGGAACATTCGCAGGAAGTGATAAAGTAACCGTTGAGAGAGTTGCTTTCAAAAACCAGTACCAAATGGAAGTTGTTGGAAACTTATTTGTACCCCAAAGTATAGACCTTAGCCAAAAACACGCGGCAATCGTAATCGGTCATCCAATGGGAGCAGTAAAGGAGCAAAGTGCAAATCTTTATGCTACCCATATGGCTGAACGTGGATTTGTTACCTTGTCTATTGATTTATCCTTCTGGGGGGAAAGTGCAGGCGAACCTCGCAATGCTGTCTCTCCCGATATTTATGCGGAAGATTTTAGTGCTGCGATTGATTATTTGGGAACAAGAAAATATATAGACCGTGAACGTATTGGTGCGATGGGTATTTGCGGAAGTGGAAGTTTTGTTATAAGTGCTGCAAAAATTGATCCCCGTATAAAAGCCATAGCAACTATAAGTATGTATAATATGGGAAATGCCAACCGTCATGGATTAAATCATTCCCTATCCTTAGAGCAAAGAAAACAGATTATAGCGAATGCAGCACAGCAACGTTATATTGAGTTTGAGGGTGGCGAAACAATGGTTGCCGGTGGTACTATACTTGAATTGACACCGGAATCTAATCCTATCGAACGTGAATTTTATGATTTTTACCGCAACTCGGAAAGGGGAGAGTTTACTCCGAAAGGTGCATCACCTGAAAGGACAACAAAACCAACCGTAACGAGCAATATAAAATTCATGAATTTCTATCCGTTTGAGGATATTGAAACAATCTCTCCACGTCCTATGCTGTTCATCACAGGAGATCAGGCACATTCAAAAGAATTTAGCGAAGATGCTTATAACCGTGCAGCAGAACCCAAAGAAATATATTATGTAAAAGGTGCAGGACACGTTGATTTATACGACCGTCTGGATATGATTCCATTTGATAAACTGGATTCTTTTTTCAAAGAATACCTGAATAAATAAAAGATGATGAAAAAGTATTTTCTACTTCTTTTTGCCGTATTAATTTGCTTATCCATAAGCCCTCTAAATGCACAGAATATGAAAGTTAAAATAACGATCAACAATAAAGAGTTTACAGCAACACTTAACGACAGTGAAGCTGATAAAGAATTTATCAAACTACTTCCAATGGAAGTAAACATGGGAGAGCATAACGGGAATGAGAAATATTATAATCTGCCTAATAAAATACCGGGCAGAGCGATTAATCCGGGTAGCGTGAAAACCGGAGATCTGATGATTTGGTCTTCGAGTACATTGGTGCTTTTCTATGCCGGTAGCAGGACATCTTACAGTTATATCAGTGTTGGTAAAATTGACAACACATCCGGACTTCGTGAGGCTGTGGGTAGAGGTAACGTAAAAGTGAAATTTGAGTTAGTAAAAGAAGAAAATAATCAATAAAAAAGAGGTATAAAAACAATGGGAAAGCTATCAGGGTCAAAACATAGAAATTTACTTGTATTCATTTTAACTGTCGGTGTATTTGGTATTATAAACACCGAAATGGGTGTTGTCGGAATATTACCGCTAATTGCTGAAACATTTGGTGTAACTGTACCCACTGCAGGATGGGTTGTTAGTGCTTTTGCCTTAGTTGTTGCTATATCGGGGCCAATCATGCCATTACTGTTTTCAGGTATAAACCGAAAAAAAGTAATGTTGATAGCTCTTGGTATTTTTGTATTGAGTAATATAGTATCAATACTAACAACCAACTTTACTGTAATACTTATTGCACGTATCATTCCGGCAATCTTCCACCCTATTTATGTTTCAATGGCTTTTTCGGTTGCTGCAACGTCAGTTTCTAAAGAACAAGCTCCTAAGGCGGTTTCCCGCATTTTTATTGGAGTTTCGGCAGGTATGGTACTTGGTATACCTGTAACCAGTCTGATTGCCAGCGAAACCAGTTTCTCTATCGCAATGTTGTTTTTTGCAATAGTAAATGCGATGGTTTTCATCGCAACTATATTTCTTATTCCATCTATTCCGGTAAAAGAACGCTTATCCTATGGAACGCAACTTAGCGTGCTTAAAAAGCCTATTATTTGGAATTCTCTTATTGCTGTAACCTTTATCAATGGCGCAATGTTTGGTTTTTTCAGCTTCATGTCGGACTTCTTGAAAAACATAACACAGTTGGATTTTAAAGTAATAAGTATGATGCTGTTCATCTATGGAGGGGCAAATATTATCGGAAATCTGATAGCAGGGAAACTACTTGTTAAAATACCTTCAAAATGCATTAAAACAATTCCATTCGCTATGGTAGTTGTCTACGTAGCTCTTTTTCTGATGGGCGAACATTTTCTTGTAATGGGAGGTATTATCCTTATCCTGGGAATTCTTGCAGGGATTGCCAGTAATAACTGCCAGTATATGATAACTCATGCTGCACCTGAAGCACCGGACTTTGCCAATGGTTTGTTCCTCACATCAACGAATTTAGGAACGGCAGTCGGAACGGCTTTCTGCGGAATGTTCATTACAGCACTTGACACCCGCTATGCAGTGATTGGAACATTGATATTCCTGATAATAGGTATTGTATTCGTATTTCTTAGACAGCGAGATGAAAAGAGAGTTTTAATATCACAAAATATAAATAAGGACTAATATTATGAGTACCAAAGAAAAATTTATTTCAAAAATAAAACATTAAAAATGGCAGGAGAAATTCATTTCCCTGCAAACTTCGATTTAAATAAAAAATATGCAGGTGTAGTTGTTCCTCATCTGGGCAATGGTGTGAAAGAACAGGTCGCAGGTCTATATGCACAGAAACTTGCTGAAAATGATTTTATAGGATTTGCTTTCGATGCTTCTTATCAGGGCGAAAGTGAAGGTTTATCACGTTATCTTGATGATGCATTCAATAGAGTTGAAGATATTCGTTGTGCCATAGATTACTTAGTAACATTGCCTTATATCGACGAAAACCGTATAGGAGCAATGGGGATTTGTGCCGGTGCAGGTTATGCTATTAATGCCACACGGACAGAATATCGCATTCAGACAGTAGCAGGAGTCAGTACATGGGATGTAGGCGATAGCCAACGTAATGGCTTTGCCCGTAAATCGACAGACGAACAAAAAAGATTATTGCTCCGGGATGTTGCTTCACAACGCACTCGTGAAGGAAGGGGCGAAGAACCCCTTTTGATTGGGTATGTTCCTAATTAAATAGAAGAATTTACTGAAGATACTCCGGTTATTCAGCAAGAAGCCTATGAGTATTATTGTACACCGAGAGCCGCACATCCTACATTTTCGATCTTCTCCTTGCTTTAGGGGGCGGACTTACGGCAGAACACCAGATTGAAGCCATGTTCACGTACCAGCGTTCGGAAGCCCGAGGTAAGCACCAGATCGCCAAGATTTTCCTTAACCAAAAACAACTTGTCCTGATCATAAACTATTTTGTGAGGAACACCTGAAAATAACTTAAAGGCCAGTTCGTGAGCATAGACCGCAAGAGCCGTGGTAAAAGGGGTACGGCTAAAATGTTGAAACTTATACCGGCTGCCACTCAGCGACATTGCAAAGAAATAAACTTTGCAAGACTCCCCATTAGGAGTTCTCATCCATCGCTTGCCGAAATCGCACTGGGCGTACCGGCCATAAGACGTCTCGGGCTGTTTCTCATACGGACGGAGACTCTTTTCAGACTCTTTGGGAAGATTCCGGATCAAACGAAGACGGTTCACAAAGTTGAAAACGGTCTTGGGGGTAACTGACGGAGGGTCAGGAAAATGTTCCTTTAAACGGTCGTGAAACTGCGGGGCAGACAGGAAAGGCCATTTACGTAGTTCACTCACTACATAAGACTCGTAAGCGTCGAGCTTATGATCATAATGGCGATCATAACTCGAATTGGCGATGAACTCTTCTTCTGTCATCGAAAGATACTTTGATACCGTCTGTCGGTTAAGACCTACACATTGACCTATCTAAGTCTTGTTTAGCCAGATGAAAATAATTCGCTAACTTTGTTCCACATCAGATACTTCTTTAATTTGGAAGTCTCGGTCATAGCATTGTAATAAGGAGTTTGCACTACAAAATTACAATGCTATTTTTTGGCTAATGATGTCGATTTAACTTTTCCGATTTTTGAAGATACAAAATTACCGATTACATAAACATATTATTAATAGACCGTATTGCAATATCCGAAAGATTAAATTTGGATTGAATGAAGTTGGCAAGGTGTTTCCGGGTAACTTCATATTTCTGATAAGTAGCTGCCGATTTAGAAAGACCAATCAAGGATTTTACATTCTCGTTATGCTTCTCAAAAAGATTAAGTAGTGTTTCGTAGTTTTCCGTATACCCTAAAAATTCGTTCTTTAGCCCTTCGGCTGTTACCTGTTCCTGCCTTTGTATTTCATGGTAAAGTCTGTGCAATGTTGCTTTTAATTCATCTAACAGGTTATTGACCTTTGTTGCTTCGGCAGAACGTCCGATTGCCCGACTTGATTTTCCGTCCCAGTTACCTTCATTAATATCAACTTTGGTATTAAACCTGGATGCTTCCCCGTCAATGGTAATTCTACACATAATTGGAAAATTACCGTTCGCTTTTTGCTTGTCTTTTTTTCACATAAAAAAGAATCCTAAATGTACTTTTCATAAACTCACTTTTTAAGTTACAAACTTATTTTAATTATCTCAAAGTGAGTTCTATAAGGGGGTGGACACATCACGACAGCAATAGGCCAAATTTGGACAAACTGTATCCCTTGCGGGATTTTTGGAAAGGGGGTACAGTTTAGGTTACGAAAGGTGTCTTTTAGGGGCTACTTTTTGTCTTCCTACCCAGACAAAATAGAAATAAAAAACCCTACAAATCACTTATTTGTAGGGTTTGTCCAGTTCTTCCAGCGGAGAGAGAGGGATTCGAACCCCCGGACCTGTTACAGTCAACGGTTTTCAAGACCGCCGCAATCGACCACTCTGCCATCTCTCCATCTACCTTATTAGGTAGGTTATTTTTAACGGTTGCAAATATACAATCCTTTTTTATTTTTCCAAATTTTTTTAAATAGAAATTTCCTCTGTGGTAGCTAATAAATCATCTAAATTTTCTCTTCGTCTGATAATGTGTACTTTACCATTTAATAATAAAACCTCTGCAGGCTTTAATCGAGAATTATAATTAGAGGACATTGAAAAGCAATAAGCTCCGGCATTTTCAAAACAAAGTAAATCTCCTTCCCGGATTTCATTAATATTTCGGTTTGTTCCAAACGTATCAGTTTCACAAATATAGCCTACTACCGTATAAAATCGGTTCCTACCTTCAGGATTAGAAATATTTACTATATTGTGGTAGGCATTGTAAAACATAGGTCTTATTAAATGATTAAAACCGCTATCTACTTCGGCAAAAACAGTAGAGGTAGTTTGCTTAATAACATTTACCGAAACAATAAAAAATCCGGATTGGCTAACCAAAAATTTTCCCGGCTCAAACATTAGGGTTAGTTCGTGCGGATAACTTTTTTGAAACTCATTAAAGCGTTCTCCCAGTTTTTTACCCAAATAATTGATATCAGTTTCGTGATCTCCTTCCTTATACGGGACTTTAAATCCGCTTCCGAAATCAAGATAGTCAAGATCATGAAACTCTTTGGCAACAGTAAACAGAATTTCTGCACCTTTAAGGAAAACTTCTACATCAAGGATATCTGATCCGGTATGCATATGGACTCCTTCCACTTTAATTCCTGTATTATTTACAATTCGTAATACATGAGGAAGCTGGTGAATAGAGATTCCAAATTTAGAATCAATATGACCGGTGGAGATTTTAGCATTTCCGCCTGCTAAAATATGTGGATTAATACGGATGCAAACCGGATAATTTTTTAATTCATGCCCAAAAGATTCTAGGATAGAAAGGTTATCTATGTTGATGCGTACACCAAGTTCAACAGCTTTTTTAATTTCATTAAAAGAAACTCCGTTAGGGGTAAAAATGATTTCCTTTGGTTCAAAACCTGCTCGAAGACCTAATTGCACTTCTTGAATAGAAACCGTATCTAATCCCGACCCCAGGCTCTTTAGATATTTTAAAATCGAAAGGTTGGTATTAGCTTTACAAGCATAGTTTAACTTGACCTTCTTTACGCTTTTAAAAGCTTTTAAAAGCTTGTTATATTGGGTTTTAATTATTTCTGAATCATAAACGTAAAGTGGTGCGCCAAATTCTTTGGCTAAATTTTCAAGTTGTTGTATTCTTGCTAATTCCATAGTTTTAAAAAATAAACAGTTTGTAAAGTTATAAAAAAGTGGATAGCTAAATAAATTAATAAGAATTTATTTTAAGCGGATATAGGTATTTCGTTTTTTTACAAAATATTGGAAAATAATATATTTCTTATCATAATAATTGTCAATTCCTGCTTTTCGTTTTTTTAAGTATTTAGGTAACATATGATAAACAGAAAAATGAGCTCTGATAATTGCCCAGCAATGTTTCCAACCGTTAGAAAAAAGAAAACGAATTCCTGCTAAACCATCTAATAATAATCGCAAAATAAATATCCATAGGACTTTGTTTGAAGGTAAGTTTTTTATTAACATAAGAAGATTATTTCTAAAATTAAGATAAGTCTTCTCTGGATTGTAAACATCTAAGGTACCTCCACCTACGTGATAGACCATAGAATCTGCACAATAGTAAATGATTTTACCCTTATTTTTTAATCTCCAACAAAGATCAATTTCTTCCATATGAGCAAAAAAATCAGCATCAAAACCTTGGTTTTCCCAAAAATCCTTTTTACGGATAAATAAACAAGCCCCCGTAGCCCAAAAAATTTCACGGTTGTCATTATATTGTCCTTCGTCTTTTTCCAGGCTAAAAAAAACACGTCCTCGGCAAAAAAGATAGCCTAAATTATCCATAAAGCCGCCTGCTGCCCCTGCAAATTCAAAATAATCTTTCTGCTTATAATTTCTTATTTTTGGTTGTATGGCTGCAATATTTTTATTTTCATTAAATAATTCCAGTATGGGGACAGTCCAGTTTTCAGTAACTTCTACGTCAGAGTTTAATAAACAATAAATATCTTCGGCGATTGATTGTAATCCCTCATTATAACCGCCTGCATATCCTAAATTTTTTTTATTTTGAATAATTCTTACAGAAGGAAAATTCTTTTGCAAATAAGAAATAGAATCATCTGTGGAGGCATTGTCTATGACGTAAATTGTCGAATTTGGGCTATAATCTAGTATACCTTGTAAAAATTTTTCAAACCAGCTTATTCCGTTATAATTAAGTATAGCAATGGCTAAAGTTGATAATCTATTCCGCTTGTGTATTTCCATCTTTTATGTGACCAAAGCCATAGGCTTGGATTAGTTTTTATGTTTCGTTCAAGTTCTGTGTAAAATTTTTCTACAATTTCATTTTCTCTGAATTTATCATTATCAGGCAAAATACGTTTTAAATGAGCTTCATATTTTCCTCTTTTTACTTTAACCATATCCACATAAACTATAGCATATTCCTTTTTTCGTGCAATTTTATCGTATCCGTTAAAAGCCGGGCTCAATCGATTAAAAAAATTTAATTCATAATGTATTCTACTCTTATAAGGGCTTTGATCGGCCACAAAAAGAAAGGCATGAGAACCATCATTGGGTAATTTAAGCATTGTTCGTACTACTTCTTTCACAGAAAGAGGGATGGTTCCAAACCTGGCACGTGATTCATGTACCCCTTGGTCGAAAAAATTATTGGCAACTTTTTTATATACAGCATAGGTATGTTCCAAATTTAAATCCATTGAAATCCCGGTTAGCCATTCCCAATTAAACATATGTCCGATTAGCAATATAACATCCTTTTTTTCTTCCCGGCATTGTTGAGCTACTTCCACGTTAACAAATTTAATCCTCTCATCATAGTCTTCCTCTTTCATGGAAAAAGTTTTGATAAGTTCAATCATAAAATCTGTAAAATTTTTGTAAAATTCTTTCTGAATTTGGATTCTTTCTTGCTCGCTTTTTTCAGGAAAAGCAATCAAGAGATTGTTTTGAACAATTTTCCTTCTGTATCTTATTATATAATAGATTAAAAAATATAAAAAAGTAGAGATCCCATATAAAATGGAGAAGGGTAATTTAGATAATTGAATAAATAAAATCTTTATAATTTTTTTCAAAATAGTAAAATATTAAAACAAAAGTAATAAAGAATTTTATAATTTAAATTTTTCTATTTTAGAATCTAAGATTAAGATTGGTATAAATACTCGTTAATTTTTTCAATCAACCAATTAATCCAATTTTCATCCTCGTTTAAGCATTTTATATAATGAAATTCTTTGCCTCCTTGATCTAAAAATAAGGCTTTATCTGTAATGGCAAGTTCTTCTAATGTTTCAAGACAATCAGATACAAAGGCAGGAGCTACCACAGCTAGTTTAGTTATCCCTTCGGAGGGGAGTTTCTCAAGCGTTTTATCGGTATAAGGTTTCAGCCAGGGATCTTTCCCAAGGCGAGACTGAAAAGTCTGTCTTACTTTAGACTTGTCTAAACCTAATCTTTCGCGTATTTTTTCAGTTACGTAATAGCACTGATGTCTGTAACAATATTTATGAGAAGCCCTTTCTTTTTCAAAACAACAAACGTTATCAATTCTACATTGCTTAGTAGGATCGGTTTTATATATATGACGTTCCGGAAGCCCATGATAGCTGAATAAAAGCAAATCAAAATTTTCGGGAAGTTGTTTTTTTATAGAATTACTCAAAACGTCTAAATAGTTCTCATCGTTATAAAAGGGAGGAAGAAAACTTATAGATAAATCGGAAAAATATTTTTTATGAATTTCTTTGGTTTTTTCCTCAACGGTTTCAGTCGTGCTCATGGCGTATTGCGGGTATAATGGAATGATGAGCACCTCAGTAACTCCCTTATTTTTTAGCTCAAAAAGCCCTTTTTTAATGGAAGGCTCTTGATATCTCATGGCTAATGCTACGGGATTCTTAATTTTATTTTTTATTTTTTCAGTAATTCTCTTTGAAATTACCACTAAGGGTGATCCTTCCTTCCACCAAATATTTTGATAGGCATGAGCAGATTCTTTCGGTCGTTTTGGAAGAATTAAACATTCTACAATGAATTTACGTATTAACCAGGGTGCATCAATAACTCGCTTATCCATTAAGAATTCACGCAAATAAATTCTTACATCTTTTTCAGTGGTAGATTTTGGCGATCCTAAATTGACCAAAAGTATGCCTTTCATTTTATCATTTAATATGTCTACAAAAGTAAGAATCTAATGCTAAAAATGCCCTTTTTTGCTATAATAAGAACTGATTGTAATATAAAATAATTACATAATCAGCAATTCGTCATATCATAAATTTACGCAGATTTATTAAATCGACCTAAGAGTAAAAAAATAAATTTTACACAATAAATCAATTAATCTATGTTGATTAGTTGTATTTATTTGTATATTTATAAAAAAATGAGAGAAATACATCCTTTAAAATAAATTTTCATAAAATGATCTAGTTGTGGGATTTGTATTTTAAATAGTAAGAAAGTTGAATATATAAGTTGTAGATTTTCAATAAATATTTATAAAATAAGAAGATTAGGAAAGAATAATTTTTTTGAATTTTTTATTTGTAAAAAAATTATTTCTAATTTTCAATAAGATAGCATGATTAACTACTGCAGGTATCATGATCTTTTTTACTTGTTCAACATTTTTTATTTGAGAATGCAAAGTATAATAACCATATCCCTTTACGCAACCATCTTCAAATAATAAAAATGAATTTTCTCCTAATTTCCTACCTTTATCCGCCAATAAAATATGTTTTTCTGTTTTAAATTTAAGTTCGGTAAGAACATCCCCACCGCCTTTAATTTTTTCTTCTAAATAAATCAAAATTTCTTTAGCTTTATTTAATGAAGTAAAGGTTAATAAGGCATATTTTTTATTTTTAGAATTAATAAAATCAATAAAAAAAACAGTAGGGTTATTCTTTAAAAAAATACCGTATATTTCTGAATGGATTTCTCTTATTGGACTATATAAAGGTTGATTAATCTTGTTTTCGTTATAGGCCTTAATTTTCGCAATAATTTCATTGCCGGTTAGTTCAACATTTACTTCCTCTGTACTTTCCTGGATTTTCCTGGATTTTTTGCTTTTAGATGTTAAAATCTGGCTGGCTTTAGTAGAAATATTTACGCTTTCATCTATATAAATAATTTTACCGGTTTTATCATGAAAATAAAAAACTCCTGTTTCAAGAGGCAGCTTTTCAATAAGCGAAAGAATTTTTTTATTTAATGATGAGTAGTTAGTATGTTTAATTGATGTTACAATGATGTTTTTCTGAGAATCTTTATCTAAGAGAAGCTGGAATAATTTAACCGTAGCACGTGCATCTCCATGAGCTCTGTGCCTGTCGGTTACGGGTATCCCTAACGAATTACATAGGTTTCCTAAAGAATAGGAAGCCAATCCCGGAATAAGAGTTCTGCTCAAGGTAATGGTATCCAAGGTAGCGCGCTTAAAATCATATCCTAATCGTGAAAATTCACTACGTATTATGCGGTAATCAAAAGAAATGTTATGCCCTACTAGGATAGTATCGTCAGTGATTTCAACAATTCGTTTGGCTAATTCATAAAATTTTGGAGCGGTTTTTACCATTTTTTTACTAATCCCCGTTAGCTTTTGAACATAAAAATGAATATCCTTTTCGGGATTAACCAAAGAAATAAAGGTATCAGTAATTTTTTCTCCATTAAATCTATATATGGCAATTTCAATTAAGCTTTCTTCATTAAACTTACCTCCAGTGGTTTCAATATCTAGAATAGCATAATCCATATAAAACTCTCTCTTCTCAACATAATTTATTTTCTTCTTTTTGCATTCTTCTTAACGCCTAAAGCTCCAAAAAACATTTTAGACCCTTCTCTTACAAAAGTTCTTCCTATGTCTCTTACAAAGGGTGAATTCATTACTTTTTCAAATAGAGAAGGTTCAGATTCTTGTTTTTTCGTATTTTCTTTTTTATTGACTTCAGTTTTCAAGTTTTCCGAATTCTTTTGTTCGGAAACACTATTCATCCTTTCACTTAAAATTTCATAGGCACTTTCTTTATTGATATCTTCTGCATATTTTTTTACTAAATCAGAATTATTAACAATTTCGTAAATTTCATCAGAAGTAAGCACATCCATCCGAGAGCTGGGAGAAATCATGAAGGTATCGGCTAACGGGGTAGGAATACCTTTTTCATCCAAGGATGTGATAAATGCTTCTCCTATACCCAATTGCTGAATAAGTTCATTAGCTTGATAATAGTTAGTAGATGGATAATTTTCAATGGCTTTATTAATTTCTTTTTTATCTTTTGCTGTAAATCCTCGTAAGGCATGTTGTATTTTTAGTCCCAATTGGCTCAATATGCCTTCAGGCACGTCTCCGGGAACTTGCGTGCAAAAATAAAGTCCTATGCCTTTTGAGCGTATAAGTTTAACCATTATTTCAATTTGATTGAGTAAAGCTTTCGTAGCCTCATTAAATATAAGGTGTGCCTCGTCGATAAAAATGGCAAGTTTCGGCTTATCTAAATCACCTACTTCAGGAAAAGTTTGATATATTTCAGATAGCAGGCTCAACATAAAAGTTGAAAAAAACTGTGGTTGATTCTGAATATCTTGTAAACGAATAATATTTACCACTCCCATACCGTCCCTAACTTCCAATAAATCATCAGTATTAAAGCTAGGTTCTCCGAAAAATCGGGCTGCGCCTTGTTGCTCAAGAGAAACAATTTTCCTTAAAATAGCACCTAATGAGCTGGGAGCAATAGATCCGTAATTTTGAGATAATTCAGATTTTCCCTGTTCATTATCAGTTACAAATTGTAAAACCTTTCGTAAATCATCAAGATCTATTAAAGGAAGCTTTTTATCATCACAATACTTGAAAAGTATAGACATAATGCTGGTCTGCACATCATTTAACTCAAGTATCTTACTTAATAAAATAGGTCCGAATTCGGTAACGGTAGCTCTAAGTCTGACTCCCTTTTCTTTCGAAATAGTTAGCAGCTCTACCGGAAATCCTTGTGCTTTATAAGTTAATCCAAGTTTTTCGTATCGTTCTAATATCTTAGGATTATTAGGGGCTCCTGATTTTGCAATCCCACTTAGATCTCCTTTAATATCCATTAACAGGGTGGGAACACCTTTAAAAGAAAGTTGTTCAGCCAATACTTGAAGCGTCTTAGTTTTTCCGGTTCCGGTAGCACCGGCAATTAATCCATGTCTATTAATCATCTTTAAAGGAACCGCTATTTCAACTTCCGAGACGACATTACCATCCAGCATAGCTTTTCCTAGCATTATTTTTTCTCCATTATAATTATACCGAGCAGTAAGGTCATGAATAAACTGTTCTTTCATTAAATGAAATTTAAATTATTATAAAAACTGTAAAGTTAGTGTTTTATAAAATAATTAAGAAGCTATCTGTTGCAAATATAATTTTTAACTATATTTATAAAATAATTATAAAATGATTAGCTAATAATTAATAATTAGATAATTTAAGTTATTTTTTGTACTTTGTAAATTTTATTATTATTTTGTAAAGTAATAAAAAGATCGACAATTTATATATAATGAAAATTAAAGTCATTAATAAATCAAAACACGAACTTCCTGAATATAAGACAGCTTTTTCCGCAGGTATGGATTTACGAGCTAATTTGGATGCTTCTGTAGTTTTGAAGCCTTTTGAAAGAAAGATAATACCTACAGGACTATATATGGAAATTCCTCCAGGATATGAAGGCCAAATACGTCCACGCAGCGGCTTAGCACTAAAGCATGGAATAGGGTGCCCGAATTCTCCGGGAACCATAGATGCTGATTACAGAGGCGAATTAGGGGTTATATTAGTAAATCTTTCAACTGAAGAATTTACCATTAATGATGGAGAACGAATAGCACAATTAGTTATTGCTAAGCATGAGACGATTGTGTGGGAAGAAGTTGATGAATTAAGTGAGACTGTAAGAGGCGAAGGGGGATATGGAAGTTCAGGAATAAAATAAAAAATATTAATACTTAAAAATATTTATAAAGAACATTTTAATTAGAAAAATTATGAGAATTATTGTTCCCATGGCCGGAAAAGGTTCAAGGTTAAGACCGCATACATTGACGGTTCCTAAACCGTTAATCCCTATTGCAGGTAAACCTATTGTACAAAGATTAGTGGAAGATATAGTTAAGGTAGTCGATGATAAAATAGATGAGATTGCATTTATTATAGGGGATTTTGGATCGGAAATCGAAAAACAATTAATTGACATAGCAGAAAAATTAGGAGCAAAAGGGTCCATTTACCACCAATTAAGTCCTTTAGGAACTGCTCATGCACTTTATTGTGCTAAAGAAAGTATGAAAGGCCCTATAATAATTGCCTTTGCAGACACCTTATTTAAAGCGGATTTTCAGCTCGATAAAAATTCAGATGGAGTAATTTGGGTAAAGAAAGTCGAAGATCCGAGTGCTTTTGGAGTTGTAAAATTAGATGAACAAGGAATAATTCAAGGTATCGTTGAAAAGCCTCAAGAATTTGTTTCGGATTTAGCCATTATAGGCATTTATTATTTCAAAGATGCTGATAAATTGATGAGTGAAATTGATTATCTAATTGAAAATGATATTAAAGTTGCTAATGAATTCCAACTTACTAATGCTCTGGATACATTGAGGGAAAAAGGAGCTACTTTTACATTAGGTAAGGTTAATGATTGGATGGATTGCGGAAATAAAGAAGTAACCGTTGAAACAAATTCTAAAATATTAAATTATGAAAAAGATGAGTTAGCCTTATATCCTGAAAGCGCAAAAATTGAAAACAGTTTAATTATCCCTCCTTGTTTTATCGGAGAAAATGTTGAAATAATTAACTCAAAAATCGGTCCTAATGTTTCTTTAGGAAATGGAACTAAAATCGATAAAAGTAATATTGAAAACTCATTGATACAGGAAAATACACGTATTAGTCACGGAAATCTTATCAATTCTATGATTGGTAATTCTGCTAAATATATTGGAGTATCCAGATCCTTAAGTTTAGGTGATTATAGTGTATTAGAAACTAAATAAAACCTATGAAGAAATTACTGATCTTGATCTTGGTAGCTGTATTTATGTTTTCATGTAAAACACAAAAGGCGGTTTCCATCAATCACAAGGAAATCAAACATGAAAATGCAAGTGCAGCAAGTTTATATAAATCAATTGTAGAACCCATAAATTTTTCTACTTTGAAAATTAAGGCAACTGCAGATATTGAATCAGGTAGTTCATATCCTTCCGTAGCCTTAACTTTATATATTGATCAAGGAAATCAGATTTGGGCGAATGCTACCCTAATTCTTCCTTTAGCCAGAGCTTCCATATATCCCGGCGGATTTAAAATGTATGAAAGATTAGGAAAAACTTATGTTGATTCTAATTTTGATTATCTTAATAGCCTTTTAAAAGTTGATTTTTTAACGTATAAAAATATCGAAGATCTATTAGTAGGTAAATTATTTTTTCCTATCAATGATCAAGATTTTAACTTTTCCATAGAAAATAATTACTACATACTAACTTCCAAAAAATTAATGAAAGTAGGAAGCGGGAAAGGAGCAAGAAATTTTTCAAGAAGATTGATCTTCGATTCTAATTACAATTTAAGACAAATTAGTATGGAAGATAAATCAAAAGACACATATTTACAGATAGATTATGCTGATTATGTAAATATTGAGAATAAAATTTTACCAAAAAATATTAAAATTTTCATAAAAGGAGAAAAAGAGATTAAAATTACGTTGAATTATAATAAATTTGAATTTGTTAATATGGAAACGCCTTTTGAAATTCCAAAGGGATATTCGCAAAGAAAAATTAATGAATGAATAGTAGTAAAAAAATATATATATTTTTCTTTCTATTAATAACTATAGTTACTTATAGTCAGCTACCCTATAAGAAAGAAGATCTTCAAAAACAAAGTGTCCAGCTAAAACAAGAGATTGCAGAGCTTAATAAAGCTTTGATTTCAAGTAAAAACGAATCTAAGATCTCAATAGCCTATATTGCTAATCTTGATAAAAAAATTAAAGTACGGGCAAAGCTCATAAGTAACACACGTAAAGAGTCTCGAGTTCTTGATGAAGAAATATATTTGAATCAATTAGCCGTTAATAAACTGAGAAGAGAATTAAAAAAATTAAGAGAAAACTATGCGGATGTATTAATTCGATCTTATAAGAACAGATCTGTACAAAATAAGATACTCTTTATTCTTTCATCCGAAAACATATCTCAAGCATTTCGGCGTATAAAGTACTTACAAAAATATTCTGAATTTCAAGACGAAAAAGTTGCGGAAATAAATGAAAAGCAACAGCAAATTTTGCATACTATTGAATTAAGGGAGGCAGCAAAAAAAGAGAAGCTAGAAGTGTTAGCGCAACAGCAATCCCAGATTAATCAATTAAATGTTGAAAAAAAGGAAAAAGAAATTGTTGTACAACGATATATGAAGGAGCAGGGAGACCTAGCCGAAAAAATAAAGCAAAAACAAACTCAGCAAAAAGTATTAGAAAAACAAGTGCAAGCAATTATTGCAGAAGAGCTAAGAATTGTTAAGTTAAAAGAAGCTGAAGAAAAAAGAAAAGCAGAAGAGCTTGAGAGGTTAAGGAAAAAAACAATAGAAGAAGAACGAGCTAAAAAAGCGATGGAGGCACAGTTGGCAGCGCAAAGAATAGCTGAGGCTAAAGCTGCTGCAGCCAAAAAAGCAGCTGAAGAGGCTTTAGCAGCTAAAATAGCTGCTCAAAAAGAGGCAAATGATAAAGCGGCAGCCAAAAGAGCAGAAGATGCAAGAAAAGCAGCGGAAAAGGCAGCAGCGGAAAAGGCAGTTGCAGATAAATTAGCAGCTAAGAAAGCAGAAGATGCTAAAATTGCAGAAGAAAAAGCTATAGAAAAGAAGAAGTCGTTAGAACTTCCTAATGTCAATACTAGTGCTTCAGAAACGTTATCAAAGGATTTTGAATCAAATAAAAATTCATTACCATGGCCGGTTTCCGGTACAGTTGTTTCCGGATTTGGAAGAACGCCACATCCTGTTGTTCCAAACATTTATGTTGAACACCAAGGAATTGAAATATCTGCTGCACCTGGTAGTTCAGCAAAAGCTGTTTTTAATGGTACTGTTAGTAGAATTTTAATTGTGCCGGGCGGAGGAAAAGCTGTCTTGATAAGTCATGGAAACTATTTTACCTTATATTCGAATCTATCATCTGTTAACGTATCCGTGGGAGACAAAATAAAAACAGGTCAAGCATTAGGGAAAATTTACACAGATGATACGAATACTACCCTATTAGGTTTTCAAGTATGGAAAGGTACTGTTCCTCAAAATCCTGCCAACTGGCTATCCGGTATGTAAATGATTTATAGAAAATGTATTATAATATGAATTAACAATTTTCAAAAATTTATTAACTTTGAAACAAATCAAAAAAAATTATGAGATTATTTGAACATCCTATGTCTATAATAATAATATTAGTTGTTGTATTATTATTGTTTGGAGGGAAAAAGATTCCTGAATTGATGAGAGGTTTAGGATCGGGATTGAAGGAGTTTAAAGAAGCTACCAAATCTGATGAAGAAAAGAAAAAAAAATCTGATTCATCTAATAATTCTAAAGAATAAAACTAATTTTTATATTAGTTTCATAAATTACTAACATAAATAAAAACATGAAATTTACGGAAAAAGCCTGGAAAATATTCAATCAAAGCATTCAGGATTATCATATAAAAGATAATGTAAATCAAAATATTAATAATCCCTATCCGCAAGATAAAATAGAGCACTTACTGTATTTAAAAAATTGGATTGATACGGTACAGTGGCATTTAGAAGATTTAATTAGGGATGAAAATATTGATCCGATCGAAGCTTTACGATTAAAGAGATGGATTGATCAATCCAACCAAGAAAGAACAGATCGAGTTGAAAATTTGGATAGCTGGTTTTTACAAAAATATGAAAACGTAAACGTTTTGCCTCAAGCAAAAATTAATACCGAAAGTCCAGCATGGGCAATAGACCGTTTTTCTATCTTAGCACTAAAAATATATCATATGAAGGCGGAGGCAGAAAGACAAGATGCCGGAATAGAGCATAAACAAAGTTGTCGAAAGAAATTAGAGATCTTACAACAACAATATATAGATCTTTCTACAGCTATTGAAGAGCTTTTAGAGGATTACTCTGCCGGAAGGAAATATATGAAAGTTTATAAGCAAATGAAGATGTATAATGATGAAGAATTAAATCCGGTGCTTTATAACAGAAATAAATAAATTATAATTTATTATCCACACTCCTTACCACCTGTTTAAAAATGTAATAAATATTGTAATACAGGTAATATCTTATATAGCTTTTAAAATTTTTATAATCTTTTAATTAATATGAATTAAATAAATATAATGAAAAAAATTATATATTCTTTGCTATTAGTATGTAGCATCTTTTTGGTTGGTTGTTTTGAATCAAGCACCACTGGAAACTCTATAATTCGTTTGATAGATAATCCAACAGATAAGGAAATAAAAGTAGCAATTGATGGCAATGAATTAGTTATTCCAGCCAAATCAAGCGTTAATCATACATTTGAATATTATGGTAAACATCAGTTAACTTATAATGGTCAATCATTAAACTTCATAGTTAAACCTACGAATTCATATAATGCTGGATTTATCAATCCGACCCAATCTAACTATTATATGTTGCAGATCTATTATGTCGATATTAATGGTCAAATGAAATACAACGATATGATGAAAAAAGCTTATAAGATTTACCAAGTGACTATCAATGGCGAGCCGGATGAGATAGAACTTCCAGTTGAAATTATTAATGATGTGTTTATTGAGAGATATTATGGTAAATATGTTCAAGCATGGAATTATGGTATAAATGATAAATTGCCAGATGAAATAGGGCTTGAAAAAGGTACTACTCAAACTCCAAGGTATAAATTATTTCGTGAAGCTGATTTCATTGGATATCTAGCTGGATTAGATGCAGGACTCAAAACATTACAGTTTCCAAATCAACCCAAAAAATATGCTGATTTAACTAAATATATTGTTCCCAATATCAATATAGCTGATATTAAATGTGATGAGGGACGAGAATTTGTGAAACAACATCTAGCTGATTGGAACAACCTTTTTACCTTAAAGGGAGATGAGTTTACTAAATTACATAGTCAAATAATCTCCTCTGATACTTACAAAAAAAGATCGAATATTTATGACAAATGCATTAAAGAAAAGGATTATACTTATAGTTCTGCGATTAGAAAAATTGACTCAGCATTTAGACCTATCGAACAAGTAAATCTGTTTATTACTGAATAATTGGTCAAATATTGATTGATAATATATTATATGAGGCACCTAATTGAATGATTAGGTGCATTTTTCTTGGTAAGTAATAGTAAAGTTATATAGGATATATTCCTATTTACATATTTATTTCTTTGTAATTCTTCCCGATATTAAATCTTAACAAAATATAATATGCATTTCTTTAAATATTAAATGAGATTGTTATTTGCTTTATAATGAAAAGCACAATTCAGGTAAAGATAATTTTTATTTGTAATATAAAAAATATAAAATTTTTGAAATTAAATTTTATACGAATATATTCGTAATTTATTTGTTTATACAAAATAGTTTGAAATGGGTAATAATTAATATTTATATATAAATAATAGTAAAATAAATAATTAAGAAATAAAAATAGTGCGTATATTGAGTTATTATTATATTTAATATTTTGAAAGCATAAAATTAAAATACTAATGATGAAGAAATTTTTATTATTTATACTTATTACTACTATTTCACCATATTCTTATTCTCAACAAATTCTAACAGATAGTCCGCTTAAAGATACGGTAACTATACCTGAAAAAGTTAAAAACTGGAAAATTAGCGGAGATCATTCCTTAATTATAAATCAAAGTTCATTTTCTAATTGGATTGCCGGAGGTACTAATTCTTTTGGAGGATCAGGTAGAATAAAGTATACCTTTGATTATAAAAAAGGTAAAAATATTTTTAAAAATATTCTAACAATCGGATACGGTCAGGTAAATAATAAAAATGATAAAATGAAAAAAACCGATGATATATTGTTGCTTGAATCTATGTATGGACGTAGTATATCAAAAAATTGGTATGCAAGTGTAGATATGTCATTTAAAACACAAATGTTTAACGGATATGATTATACGGCTCATCCTGATTATACGCCTAAAGACAGAATTTCATCTTTTATGTCTCCGGGATATCTAACTTTAGGGATTGGTTATGATTTCAAGCCCGATGGAAATTTTCAGCTGTCATTATTACCTATAACGTCTAAAAATACGTTTGTACTGGATAGAAAATTGCAGAAAAAAAATAATTACGGGTTAAAACACGATGGAGACTGTGTATATATGGAATTAGGAGCCATGGCCTCAGCTAAATATAAATTGGTGGTAATGAAAAATGTGGTTTGGAATAATTCCTTATCTTTATTTACAAATTATCTGTCCCATACGGAAAGAGTAGATGTGAACTTTGGGAGTGTAGTGGATATGAAGGTTAATGATTATATATCTACTAAGTTGACCTTTGACATGATTTACGATCACGATCAAATTAAAAGAGTGCAAACACGACAAACATTTGGTATAGGAGTTTCTTATGGTTTTAAATCTAAAAATTAAACCTGAAAAATGATATCAAATTAAGAAAAATTAAAAAATCTTAATTATGAAAGTTTTTTCAATTAATTATATAATAAACATTATAATTAATAAGATATATTTTCACATAAAAACGTTTTTTATATTTTACATTACTTTTATCTTTGCGAATATTTACTTTTAACAAAAATAAATGAAATTACTAGCAGTGGGTACCGTTGCATACGATGCCATAGAAACACCATTTGGGAAAACTGATAAAATTTTAGGAGGAGCGGCCACCTATATTGGCTTAGCTGCTGCAAAGCTTGGAGCAGAGGTTAATATTGTTTCCGTTATAGGAGGAGATTTTAAATCTGATTATATAGAAGTATTTCATAAAAATTCTATTGGTATAGAAGGGGTAAAAAAAATAGAAGACGGAAAAACTTTTTTTTGGTCAGGAAAATATCATATTGATATGAATAATCGGGACACATTAATTACTGAATTAAATGTGCTAGAAAATTTTGAGCCACAAATACCTGATTCACAAAAGAACTCGGAGATCGTTATGTTGGGGAATTTACATCCTGCCATACAGCTATCTGTATTAGCGCAAATGTCGGTAAAACCGAAATTAGTAATTTTAGATACAATGGATTTCTGGATGAATACCGCTTGGGATTCATTACTTCAAATTATATCCAAAGTCGATGTAATTACTATTAACGATGCCGAAGCACGTCAACTATCAGGAGAGTACAGTTTGGTTAAAGCAGCTAAAAAAATCCAAACAATGGGACCAAAGGTAGTAATTATAAAAAAAGGAGAGCATGGTGCGCTATTATTTAGCGAAAATAAAGTGTTCTTTGCTCCGGCTTTACCGTTAGAAGATGTATTTGATCCCACAGGAGCAGGAGATACCTTTGCCGGTGGATTTGCCGGATATTTAACACAAACGGCAGATTTATCGTATGATAATATGAAAAAAGCCATTATTGTAGGTAGCGCCTTAGCATCTTTTACCGTAGAAAAATTCGGAACAGATAAATTGCAAAACTTATCTTCTACAGAATTTGAAAATAGGCTTACTGAATTTAAAAATTTGACGGACTACAATTATAGATTCTAAATTTCAAATTGTCTAAAATTATATATAAACTTTGTTCTATATTAAGTTATTAAGAAGCAAAAAATGACTGTGACAGCTGAATTAAGAAAATTGTTTGAAAATGAGTTGCATAATTATTTAAAGACAAACCTTGTATGTGCTTCAAATATCAAGTGTTTAAAAAAGGAAATATCCATAAAAAAAACAAAAGATAATGAAGCAAGTGGTTACATATGTTTCGATTTCTTGAATAATGCCCGAGGCTACTGCCTCTGCACGAGTGTTGATTCTCCAGAATTAATTGATTTTTTTAATAAAATAAATCCACCATATAGATCAAACAAACCCGAAGGCGTCGTTTATGCAATGAATACTTCAATGGAGGGTAGTTTTAAATCATTCGCTCCGAATTTCGGTGGTACTGTAGATTTACCCAGAAATGAAGAAGAAAGAAAAAAGACTTGTGAATGGATTTATACTAAGGTGAGAGATATTTATTTGCCAAGAGCTATGAATCTTATTGAGTTAAAGCCTGAAACAGTAAAAGATATCATATTATTTCCAAACTATTATGCTTATCCTTTTTTGATAATTTTATACATAATCAAAAAACATAATATGTCTTTATCAGATAAAGACATGGAATCAGTGTTTAGCAAAAGAAAAAGAATTATAGGCAACAAATCGTTTGATAAACAGCTCTTGGATACATATCTGTCAGAATAAAGCCAAGAAAGAAATCAATCTTTCTCCACATGTAAATATATAAGTTTATCATCCTGATAGTAGTAAAGAGAAAAATCAGTTATATATAGTATAGCATATGGTTACTGGAAGTATATAAAGAGAAAAACGAAAAAATGAAAATAATAAGTAGAAAATTAGCATTAACTCATTTGGCTATAAATGAAAT
>CALYQD010000001.1 GCA_945280365.1 uncultured Apibacter sp. | reverse complement strand
TAAACAAGAATATACCTTGTCTTTACCTGGGATTGCAAAAAAGTCAACTCCTGAACATTACAATCATACTTCAATCAGAAATTATTAACAAATTATTCTGTTATAAGTCTGCTTTTATGTAAATATCCATATCCAATATCTAAAACGTAAACATAATACCAATTATTAGGCGCATTATCTATAAGGCAAACATAAGTTCCATTAATAATCTTACTTATAATTTTAGATGTAGTATTAGGCTGCTCCCTTAAATTAGCGAACCCATCTGGATCTTTTATTTTATATTCAAATTTGATGAATTGTCCTTTTTCATCTAAAAAGTAATTATTTTTTATTTTATCATTTTCATTCTCTATAAACATTTCATAATACAATACTCCATTTTTATCTAATGAAAAGTCTATATCATATTCGAAAGATGAAAAGTCTAGAGATGATACATAATAATTATTTTTATTAAATACAAAAAAGAAATCAAAAGGAGAACTCCCTCCTAAATATTGCGCATAAAGTACTTTATAGTTAGTGTTATCTTTAAAACTAAAGACACAAATTAAATTTAAACTATCTTCTTTATTTTCAATTACTTGAACAATATTTCGATTTTTGATATGAAAATCAGTAACAAACCCTGAAAAATTTACTCTTGTAGTATTCCTATTACTTATATCTTTTAAAGAAATCTTATCAGTTATCCAATACTCTTTAATTTTTTCTATATATGAAGAAGCTTGATTGTTTTCTCTATTTAAATTATCATCGTGTTTTATATTTTTTTTCCATTGACATGAAAAAAAAGAGAAAAGAATAATTACTATTATTAATTTTTTCATTTTGATTTATATGGGTTAGTTTCAGTATTCAAATAATAATATTCAACATATAACAAATTTAAAATTTAGACAGGGGGACGTATAGGGAAAATTATTTACAATTATCAATTTAATTTATTAATTATTATATTTATGTCTTTTTTTTGCTATTATTTATGAATTATTTAAATAATAGATAAAATCATTGCGATTTTTTCGAATATGTTTATTGGATTTTTTTTACCCATTTTTTATTGTTTTTTGAAAAATAAGATAAATGTATAAAGATCGGATAACGTTAATTTATTTTTTGATACCTTCCATTAACATACTTTAAAGTATATTGATTTGTAAAATTTTCTTCTCTTTCAATACAAGGATAATCTTCAAATTCATCTTCTATTGTTATACCTTTATCCCTTTCAAAAAATGTATGGTTTTCAGTATTTTTAACAATAATATTTTTAAAATTATTAGTTTGTTTATCCGACATTATTAATACAGATTTCATTGTTTCTGTATCTCCCTCACAACCAGAATATTCTCCTCGGGTATAGTTTGTAATCAAACTATCTAAAACCATTTGCAAGGTCTTATTTTTTTGAATAAACAAAGATATTGTAGAGGAAGTATAATGTCCATGCCTTCTGAAATTATTGTGATGGACTACTATTCCAAAAGCCCTATATTCCTCATTCAAAATAAATAATCCGGTATCTATTGAAATTGAACCCAGTTTAATGGCATCAGAAATTTCAACAAATTCATCAGGGTAATAGGAAATTACTTTTTCACTAGTGGTATCGATTAGAAGGATATGTAAGTTAACATCAAATTCATCATCTTCATTACGACTTTCAGTGATATATTCGGGAATTACAATAACAGTTTGATCTGCATAAGGTAATTTTTTTTGAACAATTAGATGCATAGCGCAATCATTTTCTTCTAAGCCTAAATATTTTAAAGCAATTGTTTCAAATTTCGAATTATCATTATCTTTCTTTCCGTTAAGTTGTTTTTCTGTTAATACAACAGTATTAGCATCCATACAAAAACATAAAAAGAATACAATAACTGTAATTAATCTCATAGTAGTTAAATTTTTAGTTCCTGAAACTGTCTAGATATTATTTTAATTTAAATCCCTAACTATTCAAAAATATAAGCATATTCTAAGGCTTCCTTCAAATGAGGTAAATTATAATAATTATTCTTTTCAAAATTCTTTTCTATTTCCTTCCATTCTTTTTCATCTCCTCTATTTGAATAATAATATATACTCCCTAATATGTTCCAACGGTTGTTATATCTAATGTTTTTATATTTCATAAAAAGATAATCGTAGGTATTTGATTTATATGCTAATATTTTGTAGGCTTCCTTTTCTGTCCATTTATTCGGGTTTTCATAAACTTCATAATGATAGAGAGCTTTGGCATAGTCATGGGTGTTTTCTTCATCGGTTGTTTTCTGCTCTATATATTTTAATATATCTTCACGTATCTCTAATTCCCCTTTGCAATTCCTTACAAAAACATAATTATTTATAAATTCTACTGCTTTTGAACGATTCCTCTGCATTACCCAATCTAATAAGTCCTTATCTTTAGTATAACCAAAGGTAGTTACTAAAGATTCTAAAAAATATTCATCATTAACTTTCAACCATGCTAAGCTTGCCTTGCTATCATTAAATAAATATTTATTGCGGTTGATTAATAATTGGTGGTTAAAGTGTCTTTGTTGAGATAAGTTTTCTTCATCTTTCCACAAATCTAATCTAATTTCCCCACCATCCCTTGTTTTTTGTTTATTAGATAAATTCAATTCGTATTGTTTAATTCCTTTAATATTTTGATAATCCAATATTTCTGGAATAGCATAAAAATCAGAAATACATCTTAAATCTTTATTAACATAAACCCCAAAAGCTTCTATTATATCATTTTGCTGAAATATAACTTTATCATTGCATTTATCCAAAAAATTAACATAAATATATTTATTTGAATTATTATAATCTAAAATTCTATTAAATATAAGTTTCACTTTTTCTTTAAACTCATTTTGAGATATTTGTCTATAACCATTTTTTTCTAATATATCTTTTATATAAGGCAATATAATTGTATAATCTCTTTCTGAATAATCATAAGGAGTATATAAATCATCATATTGTGGATGTCCATATTTTAACTGTTCTTGTAATATATTATATAACATAATGGTATCTTTATTATAACTGTTGTATAAATTATTTTTGGAATTAAAATCATCTTTTGTTTTATCCTTATTATCTTGTCCTTTACATTGTAGGATATTGATAGATAAAAATCCTACAAATAATAAAAATGATATTTTTCTCATAACTTAAATATTTAAGATTCAGAACCTTTTGCTGCTGGATTTCCCTTATATTCAGGCAAATTATAATCTTCATCTGTTATTTTATAATCGTTTGGTATTACATAAGCAAAAAAATCAGATATATTATATGTTGAACATTGTAATTTATTTCCTTGATTTCCACCAAGTACTACAATAAAATCTCCTTTTCTTCCTGCTACGAAACCTACATGCCCTCCTCCATTTCGTGTTTTTACAGCTATTGCTCCATAGACTGGTTTACCTATATTATTTCCTTCTGGCCACTTCGCCCATTTTAATGCTCTTGTTGCATCATATCCTCCATCTGTTGTGATACCTTTATAACCATACTTTACCATTACCCAATTTACAAATGATGCACACCAAGATATTGTTTTTTCATTAATAGGCCTCTTTGTTTTTTGATCAATGGTACCCATTGTTTTTTCATAAGCAGTACCTTTAAAGAATTTTTGTATTTCTTTATTACTACCTGTTTCTACTAATTTTTTAGCCTCTTGTTCCCAAGCAATTTCCATCCACGGAGCTCTCTTTCGTTCTTCTTTTTTCTCCTTTTTCTCTCCTGTTAGTAAAATACATTCATCAATTTTAAATATTTCTTTGGTAGACTTGTATTTCGGATTCCCATTTTTATCTTTTGGAGCTGTATAATTTACTTTTTTACTGCTTCCTGATATAGTAGCTGTGGCACTACCACCCCGGTAATGTACAATCCTTTTTGCTCTGGAATCTGTTTTCTCATTTAGTTCATTCACTATATTGTTTACAATTTTATCATCGTTATTTTTGGTGGATTGAGACGCTAAGGCATACAAAGATTTTTCTACCCATTCAGCCATCCCGGTAATAGCCGCCTGATGTGGGGTATACCCACTTTCTGGTACTGAATCAAAAACATTAACTTTACTCTCCGGTGCTAGTTTATCTATTACTTTCTGTATTTTTTCATAATTCCCTCTTCCGGTTACTTGCAACAATCCCCGTCCTTTAAAATTCCAACCGTCATTGCCTCCTTGGTTTCCTATATCGCTTTTAGTACTGTAGGCAATATTGGCTAAGGCTATTGGATTTGAAGCGGTTTCCCTCCCTTGAGTTTTTCCGTATAAATAAGCTTCCGCAATGGGTTTTGCTTTTTTTCGATCCTCATAAGCTAAGCGTTCGTCATTCATCCCTTTATAAATATTTCGTTTATTGCCTCGTCCATAATCTTCGTATTTACTTCTAAAGGTATCAAATACTTCTACCAACCTTTTTGGTGTATAATGCTTAAAATCTTCTCCTTCTAATGCTCCTAATAAATCCCTCCCGGATTCTTCTATACTTTGGGCAAAGAAATGAGCTTTTCTTATACAGTAATGGAATTAAATCTCCCTCATAATCATCAGGGGCTAACAATTATTTAAATATTAGACTAAATCAGTGTAGTATTTTTAAACATATGTATTCAGCATTTTTTAGACCTAATTTTTATTATTTTTTGAAGAATACAAAAAAATAGGATAAAATTACTTTTAAAATCATTTTCCTCCAATAAAAAAGCTATATCTGGCTTGGCATTACTATCCTGATTAGAAAGATCACCAAAAGCAATTACATCTTTTGCTCTGCTTTTAATAGTAGTTAAAAAATATTTATCTCTTTTCTCTCCGTAAAGGAAATCATTTTGAATAAAATATCTATGTATGCATTCCTTATACTCAACAGGGACAAACTCATTATATTCTGAAATAAAGAATATACTCGACATTTCTTTTTCATAATCATCATTCTTTGAGATTTCGAATTTATTTATTTGAGATATTATGTATATGACACCTATAGATAATATGGTTAATAAACAGATAAACACTCCTGTTATAATTTTTGCTTTCTTACTGAATTTCATTTTATGAATTATTTCTATATGAAATATATTCCTTAGTTATTTTTCTTTTTTTACTTCTATCCATTCATTAATTGTTTCTCCCCCTCCTAAACCTTTTATATAATATTTCCCATTTTGTTTTTTTATCATAAAATTGGGAGCTTCTGATTTACATAAGGCATCATTCTCATTATAATAAAGTTCCAATATATTACTATTCTCTATAGCATAATATTCACCATCACAACTTATAGGCTCATGGTAAGTATTAATTTTTAAAAGTATTTTATCTTTAGTAATAGCAAAATTATACGTTATACTTGCCATTCCTGTAATAGTCATATCGGTTTCTATAGTTTTACTATATACCCCATACCACTCAAAAGGAATAATATATTTTTTAGCAATATTATTATTTTTCCCATATTTAAAGTAATCTTCTATTCCTACATTCTCCTCTGAAATATATTCAACAGGCACTGGACAGTACAATATCCTTGTTTCAATTGATATTGGTTTTAACTTTATTTTGTTAGATACTTCATAAATTTTTTCTATCTCAAAAAAAGTATTTTCTTCCTTAAATCTCCCCAAGCAAATACCTTTTTTATTATTTTCTAATCGAACATTAATAGAATAACTATATTCATTCGAAATAGAAAGAGTATCTCTTAATATATCATTTTTATCATATAATAAAATATATGATTTTTCATGATCATCCTTAATTGAAATAGGTTTAATATAATAAGTATCCGTATTAAGACCATAAATATCTGGGATGAAATATTTTTTATTATTAAGATTAAAAAGCCTATCTAATTCTTTTGATTTAAAATATTCTCTATTTGAATCATATTCTTGTTTATAGTCAAATTTAGTATCTATATATTTATTCTTTTGAGAATTGCAATTGTAGAATAATACTATTGTTAAAAATAAACTAATCAAATATTTTATTTTATGAACCTTTATGATAGTGCGGTTTGTTTTCATTATCTTGATCTTTTGTATTATATGAATTTAATTTAACAAATCTTGCAGGATTAGTTCTTACTCCTTCGCCCTTTTTATACGCATCCAGCACTGTCGCTATTTCTAAGTGTAAATGTGGAGCATGTCCTTTATTAGCTATAGAGCCAGACACTCCCGCATAACCTAAAGGAGTTCCAGCATCAACCTCTGTTTTGTTTATCCCATCTTTTTCTGTAAAAAATACACTTTGAAGGTGCATATAAATAAAATATACATTATCTGTTTCTTTAAGATCAATCCCTTTTAATTCATCCGTATATTGTGTTTTTAATTTACTTTTCTTTCCTGTTCTAACAAATCTTTGACATTTTGAATCTTTACTCGTACTATCCATCCTGCACTAGCAGAATATCTTACTTGATGTATATTCCCTTTTAAACAAGAATATACCTTGTCTTTACCTGGGATTGCAAAAAAGTCAACTCCTGAATGGTATTTTTTATTTCCATTGGCATATCTTCTACACCAACCATAAGTTGCGCTAGAAGGTTTTACATTTCCATCCCAATTATATTTTGTTAACCTTGGATTATCTACAGGATCATGCCATTTACTCGAACTTTCCTTATTAGGTTCTTTTTTTATTGGAATTACTCCACAATCAAAAGTAGTAGTTTTTTTACCTTTACCTTCTTTAACAGAATTATAGTACCTATTTAAGATTTCTCTTCTTTGAATTTTTCCATCATTATTCCCATCTTTTTTATCAACACTTTCATTCCATTCATATTCCTTTTTAGTCGTATCTTTATCATAAAGCACATAATCATCATCTTTTCCTACTCCTATAGGCGCAAATACTATTAAATAAATATCTTCTGGAGATTTTACTTTCTTATATCTATCAAAAAGTCTAAAATATTTCTCTACATAATCTAGCTGTTCCACATTCGTCATTAATGCTAATTTTCTTTTAGTCAATGATATAGAATATTTTTTATTTAAATCTTGTATAGCTATTGATGTAAATTGAATTAAACCAACAGCCCCCGAAAAATTTTCATCTAGTAATAATATTTCTTCTCTATTTAAACCTCTATAGTCTTTTTTAGGTTGTCCATTTGGTCTATACTTACCTGTAGGTTTTAATTCAATTTTAGAAGGAGAAAAAGTTCCAGAGGTTTCTACTTTCATAACAGCCATTAGTCCATTAGCCATGTCTATTTTTCTACTTTCTCCCCATAATTCCTTACAAATCTCCACTACTTTTTTCCTAAATTCACAACTTACTTTTGCTCCCCAAATTAAATCATATTGTTTACATAAACAATTCTCAATCTTCTTATCCTCTCCGGTCATAACTGCCCGGTTTCCGGGTATGGGTTCCATTTTAATCGTAGAGGTATCTACTTCTATGATTTTGGTACTCTTGGCTAAGATTTCCCCTTTTAGCTTTACATCTACATAGATTTCATGTTTGCCGTCTGCCAATTCCAGCCAACTGGTTCCTCCTTTTTTATACATTTCTTTGGTAAGCTGTATATCCAGTTCCTGAACATCTGCTTTCATCTGGACTATACTGCTGTCTAATTCGTCTTTGAGTGGCCAGTCATCTTCATAAACGGTATATTCTATGCTCTGTCCTTTCAGGTTTTTGCCCTCAATCTTTAATTTCAGGATTTCTCCATAAGATACTTTTTCCTTTCCTCCGGGAATATATAAGCTTACTTTCTGAATTTGGGGTTCTTCGGAAGTGGTCATTTTCTTGTATGTCTCCCTGAATTTGTTCCATCCTTCTTTAAAAAAAATAGTTCCCTTATAAATGATACTTTCTTCTTTTTTAGGCTGTTGTTTGGGCTTATCCTTTTTTGCGTTCCCCTCTTCAAGTTGGGCCTTAACTTTATACTCATGCTTCTTTATGGGGTTTACTAAAAGCTTATAGTCATTCAGAGGAAAAGCAGTAGTTGCTGTCCCTTTAGTGCTTACTTTTTCAGTAGTGTTTGTTACGGTTTTATATTCGGTTTTCCCTTGTTTTTCTTCTTTTTTTAGTAACGTGAATTCTATTTTCTTTCCCACGCTTCCCGTTGTATTGGCTACTACATAGAGAATCTGTCCTAGTTTCAGTTTTGCATTCTGGCTCAAGGGTTTGTCTTTCTTTACATCATACAAGGTAAGGGAGGTAAGGGAGGGTTTTTGATTGGGAGATACTTTTACAGATAAGGCACTGTCATTGTCTAGTTCAGGTGAATATAAATACCCTACTATTTTTATGTCTTTTCCTATGGCTTGTTCATGAAAGGTAAATTCTCCGATTTCTTTTTTAAACTTCAAGATATATTTTCCTTTTTCTTTGTAATAAACTGCCCATTTTACATTAGCAGGGTTTTTCATTTCTGTAGGTGTTCCGGGATACCACTCTGTTACCCGGTACTTTTCTTTTATTCCCGCTTTGGGGGTGGTATTCCCGGTTATGGCTTTTACCCCTCGTTTTCCAATCTTTTTTTTCTGGGGAATCCTTAGTATCTGTCCTTCTTTGAGGTTAGCTATTTCATATTTCCCTTTTCCTTTGGGGGTTATTTTTATTTCGGGATTTGCTTGCAGTATTTTATGTTCTTCTACAGTATACTGTCTTGATATTCCATAAAGGGTTTCTCCTTTTTTTACTTTATGGCTGATGTAAGTATATTCAGGCATGGATTTATCTTTTTATTAGTTAGTAAGGGATAAGACATAAGAATTTCACGCTTTACACCTTATTTCTTAATTCCAACTTTACTCATTCTACCCAATTTTCTGTATCGTTAATTATTTCATTGAAATTAGTTAAAGGCATCAATTGCTGTAATACTGTTTCATCTGATTTTTCAAAATGCAGAGAATGAACATCGGTAACCTGGCCATGAAAAGTAATCTTTATACAGCCACTTCCTCCTAACGGGCAATCTGCCGTACTATCTTCCAGTAAGAGACAAGAATCATTTTCTACTATTTTCTGATTATCTTTATAATCCTTCCACCCGGTTACATTCGCCATACAAGAATTTCCATTTTTCTTTGAACAGCTCCCAAAGGTATTTTTTTCAAAGGTTTGTCCTAATTCTTTGGTTGTAGCAGCCAGTTTGTACAATCCTTCACCATCATTTAAATAGACAGAAGTTTGGGTTTTCACTAAAAGTTTATCAGGAGTACTTCCAAAATCACATTTACAAATAGCCCCCTGGCATACAAAATATTTCTGACTCATAGGTTTTTTATTAGATTTTTATCTCTTTTTTAGTTTTTTTAACGATCATGGCTACCTACAGGTATTTTTTTTTTCAATCAAACAACCGTCCCCAAAATCCTTTTTTCTTCCTTTGGTATTTCTGCCATTCAGCTTGTTCATCAAAATCTTTCTTTTTTGCGGGTATCGGCGTATTTTCTTTTTCTTTTTTATGGATTTCTATACATTGTATGTCTGCTCTAATGGAATATCCTTCTTTTTCAGTTATAACTGCTTCTATGTTTTTTATGAGCTTGGTTTTATTATCCAAAGTATAAATACTGGTAAAGGTATCCGGGGTATCTAAGTCTTGTACAAAAATCAAAATAGAGTTTTCTGAATCATTTAAATTTTCAGAAGACTTAATAACCGAGTATTCTTTTGCTGCCTCTCCTTTCAACAAGGAAGGAAATTTCCATTTTTCTTTTTCCGGAGGATTCGTATATTCAGTATACAGGGGTACACAGTATAAAGAGAGGAACCAATCGTTTTTTAGTTTTTTTAAAACCAGTTCCGGGGATTTCAACGTTTGATTGATGTTATTTATATAACTATCCAACGTTTGCCCGGCATAATTCATTTGTAGGTTTTCCTTTACCTCTTCCCATTTTTTCAGGATAGATTCATAGTTGGAAATATTCAAAATTTCTCCTTGGGGGCCCAATTCTATTTGTAACGGTTGGAAGATACTTCCTACCAGAGCAGATATTTTTTCTGTTATAAGGTCGGGTTCTATTCCATTAATAAGAACTTTGGTTAGCTTTTGTATGCTTAGTATCGGATTTTTTGAACTTGGCGATTTCCTTTCAAGCTTTACTCCTGCCCTATATTCTATTTTAGTCTTGGTATTTTCTTTTTCAATTTCTATGACGACTTCATACTTATGATACAAAGAAGAAAAATCGGCCTTAAATACAGGCTCTTTTAAATTATTGGAAGAAGGGGTAAAAAATAAAGGAATGTTGTCCATTGTACTATAAAATAAGCAAATATTTATCCTCCAAATATAATTATTTTCGCTTATTGTTAAATAAAATAAATTTTATTTTTATGAAATATCTGTATTTTATTCTTTTACAGAGATTTTTTGTTTCGGGAAAGTAACAGAATCCTACGTCAAGGCTATGTAATTCAATACACGAAAGCTCATCTAAATCGTTTTCAATTTTTTTTAAAATTATAATTCGTTTATTCTCCCATACGCAAAGCAGCTTTGCCAACCGATACTATCCCCATCCTGAAAACATGAAAAGAGTCTCATTTTATAAACCTCACAGTAAAGGCGATTAAAACAAGTAGCCTTAATAAATGGATTAACGGAATGTTCCGCGCTTTTTCTTTGAGTATGAAAAAGTAGAAGAAGTGGCTTCAAAGAAAAAAGAGAATCCAGTTTGTGAGAATCAAATCTTTGAAGTGCAATTTCTCCCCCCATAGGAAAACCCATAATCCCCATTTTCCTATTATCACAGCTTCTAAAGAAATTGTTGAGGTTCTAAAAAGAGAATGGCCCGAACCTTGGTTACATAAAGAGAAGATACCTTGTAAAATAGTCCTTTCTCGCAAGGTTCAATTCATACGGAAAGTGAAAAAATCTGGAAAGGGGTCTGATTGAGGGTATCAAGTACGGAAGTAAAATATTCAAAAAACCGGTCGTAAAGTAATAAATTCCAAAAAGAAAAAGCTCTCTTCCTCCTGTAATTTATACACAAGGTCCAGATAACATCTTTATAACTATAAAAAGAAAACGAATTTTTGAATATTTCGGGTTTAATCTTCCTAAAAAATTTAGCCAAAATCTAACTTAGTTTTTGATTTTGAAAACCGGGAATACGACCTGAAGGTAAACAACGGGGTAAATACCTCCACCACCGGGGAATGTCTTACCAAATATATAACCTCTTTTGATCTTTCTTACTTGTTGGGTAAATCTGTGAACAGAGAGTTGTCTTAACAAATACAAAAAACTTTAAAATAAAAAATACAGATTAATCCATCTCATACATACTTAAAAAACCAATATTATATCTTTAATAAAAATTAGCTGAATTTATTTTTCATATAAAAAATAATCAGTACTTTTACTTTATCTATTTAAATTATAGTATTACTAATATTAACCTTATATTCGCTCATACCTTATGAATTCATCTAATTCAGATAACTTTGGAAATCAGCCCTTTAAAGTATTATCACAACAGGAAATAGAAAAAATAAACAAAACCGGCACTTATGCACGGTACGGAGGTCTGAAAGACAACCTGTATGGGGACGGTTCTCTGGTTTCAATAGGCGTTCAAATTCAGGGAGTTGATTATTTCACTCAAACCAACCTTCGGCTGGAGCTCAAACAAAACTTTAACGGACATCATACCTTTGAACTTACTGCAGATCCAGATGAGTTTGGAGAAGGAAAAGCCTATCTGTTGGAGAATTCCCGTCAGCATCTGGGGAAAAGAATCACTTTCTTTTTCAAACAGTTTGGAAAAACAGCCTCCCAATTTATTGGGGTTATCACCCAAATCTCCACACGAATTAAAGACGGTTCCAAGCATATTATCCTCAGGGGAAAATCCCCTTCCATACTTATGGAAAACGGGCTTCACTGCCGTAGTTTTGAAGAACAAACCTTTGAACAAATCATTAAAGAAGTAAACAAGGGCTATCCCCAAGATTTAATCAGTTTTGACATAAATCCCAATTACAAGAATAAACTACCTTATACCGTTCAGATGAATGAAAGCGATTTCTCTTTTCTTCAGAGATTATCCCATCGTTACGGGGAAAATTTCCACTATACAGGCGACCGTTTCCGGTTTTCAGCCTGGGGAGCTAAAATAGTGGAACTGATGGAAGGGGAAGATGTATTTGATTATGAGCTTAAAATGGAAATTCAGCCCCAGGGCTTCAGCACTACCGTTTATGATCCTAAGCAAAGCGCAGATTATACTGTAGATTCTGCTTCCCAGCAAGTACAATCCTCAGAAAACCCTTTTCAGCAGTTTGCCATTAATGCTTCAGAAAAAGCCTACAATGTTTCCCCAACAAATCATTACCTACAGAACCCAAACAACCAAATAGATATTCAAAGGTCGGTGGAAAGGGAAAAAAGAAAAAGACAGAATCTGGTGTATATGGAAGCCACAAGCAATAATCCGGAACTACAAATAGGTACAGTGGTTAAAATGATGGCCTGGATGCCGGGACACAATACCTTTAAGTCTGGACGGGTCCCGGTGGAATCGTACAAAATTATTTCCATTTCGCATACTTTTGCAGATGGAGAAGGCTATACCAACAGCTTTGTGGGAATACCTAAGGACTTATCAGTACCCGCTGATTATAATGAAAACGATTACCCCAAAGCAGATATACAACATGCCACTGTAACGGACAACAAAGATCCGCTTAGGATGGGGAGAATCCGAGTACAGTTTGTATGGCAAAAGCCATACAATCAGCAAACTCCCTGGATACAGATAATTCAACCCCATGCAGGAGCAGATAAGGGAACTTATATCAACCCAGAGATAGGAGAAACCGTACTAGTGGCCTTTCAGGGAGGAAATGCGGAATATCCGGTAGTATTGGGAACAGCTTATAACGGAGGTGAGATAGCTGCCTATTACACCGAGGGAAATGATATTAAGGTGATACAAACAAGAAGTGGAACCAAAATTATCTTTAATGATGCGGAAGGGCAAGGTTCTATCCTGATTGAAGACCCCAGCGGTAACAAAATGTTTATGGACGGAGAAGGAAATATAAAGGTGAATGCGCCTAATAATTTTTCCGTTAAGGCAGGTAAAGACATCATTCTACAGGCCGGAGAAAACATGCATACTTTTGTAGGTTCTGATAAATCTACTACAATAGGCCAGATGAATTCACTTACTGTCGGAGCCAATTATACAGTGAATGTTACCGGAAAATATTCCGAATTTATTGATGGTGACTTTGTTTCCGAAGCCAAACAAACCCGTAACGAAGTAAGCATGAAAAACTTTGAGATCATCGGTAAAGAAAAAGTTTCCAAAAATGCTGAAATACGGGTTAATAATAACAGTGGAGAAAAATCCAATTTATTTTAGCCATGAGTAGGGACCGATATGTAAAAGGTAATATTACTAAAATTACCCACGGCAATCATAATATGTATTCCAAAGAGAATATAATCACTAGATCTATGGGAAGGATATTTGAAAATGGAAAACAAGAGGGAGTTGTACTGGGAGATCCTGAAGAATATATAAGAGAAGGAGAAAGAGTTATCAACATCAAATCAGACTTATATATACGGAATTCTCAGGAATTACAAACACCTTACCTAGATATATCCAAAATTCTCAATTATGAAAGCTCAAAACCTTTTATTGCCGGCATCAGGGCTATCTTCGGAGATGATATAAAACATACAGCTGCCAAAAAATTTATGTTGGATTTATTGGCAAATAATGTTCCCTTACCAAAGTGGAAGGCAATACCTCTATCAAATTATCAGGGCGGGTTTTATAATGAAAAGAATAAAACCATTTATATTAATGAAAAAATAATTCTGGAAGCCGAAAATGATCCGGAAAAAAGCTGGTTATTGTTTCAGATAATGATTGAAGAAATCGGACATTATATAGATGACTTACTCAGAAATAAGTATGATGATATTGGAGGAGATGCACCCGGAGATGAAGGAACAAGGTTTGCCATAGATTTTATTCATTATAATAGATTATTGTTTAAAGAATTTACATTTGCTGAATTTGAGATAGAAGATAAAATTAAACAGACCAGAACCTTTACCGCAAAAGTGTTAAAAAATATTCCGAATATTGAAATTAAATCAAAAGACTTATTTTATGCAGAAAAGAAAGAAGACGATCATGGAATTGTAATTTTAGATAATGGGGAAGAAGTACAAGTAGAATTCTTTAAAATCCGGGGAGGAGGTGCCATCCATGAAAATATTACCAAACAGGCAGCAAAAGCAGCCGGGGTAATTTATGACTATCGGCTAGATGAAGGAAGTGCCTGGCCGGATGTACCTTGTGAAAATCAATCTTCCATTGAAACCTGCTATTTAAAAACATGGATAAATCTAAATAAAGAAGGAACTCTTGCTTATGAAAGTCATAATGGTGCCAAGCAATACTGGCACTCTATGGCCCCTTCAGGAAATTACACCAACCAACAGGTAAAAGAATTAATTCTTAACCAGGCAGAAGAATGGTTTAAACAAGGAATTAACCCTGAAAATAATAAAAAGCTGTCATGGTTTCACAGCCCTATCGGAAATTCCTATAGCGGGAAGAAAGATGGAAATGATGGTTTATTCTTCATAGGAAAAATACTTCATATGGTTCAGGATTCCTATTCACTTTCTCACGTTCAAAGAGACGCTAATAATCAAATTGTACAATTTCAGGGGTATGATGCACAAGATCCTGATAAACATGCTCATCCGGACAAAGATGGGCATTCCAAAGGAGCTCAGAATGCTTTAACTGCCTCCACACAGATTTTAAATTTTTATAAAGAATACAGAGAAGGTAAATTTACTTCAGAAGCAGGCGTATTACGGGCGTTAAGATATTATCTGAGCAATACCGTTTATCCCATAGTTCCTAACAGAGAAAATGTTAATGCCGGAGGTTCATTACCTGCATATCAAAAATAACGTAACAGATTATGAGTAAATTAATTATTATCCCTATTATTATTCTGCTTCTCCAAATTGCAGGCTATATGTTTCTATTTTATGGAAACAAACATGGACATGCCGATGTTCCTATTGCATGGATCATATTTAACATTTTGGGAATTTTTAACCTGATTGTACTGGTACTCTCTTATTTTCTTTTTTTTAACTCTGAAAATAAAATTTCTTTTTGGTGGATTCCTGTAACCATAGCCGTAATTACTATTATCATACTGATTATTCAGTATATAAGAATGGCTATGGGTAAATTTTAATACATTAGCACAAAACGGCACAGAGAAAAAGGAAAAAATTTATCTTTTGCAATAATGGAAAGAAAAAAAGTATAATAATTTAAAAGTTAATATAAATATAATTAACTACATACAATTTAATTAAAAGTTTACCGGGTGAATAGATATATGGTAATAAATACAAAACTTATTATCTTAAGTTAATTTTGAAAATAAGGAGTTATACAATCCACAGTAATTAGTAATAAAAAATTATATTTTAAAGATTGATTTTAAAATTACACCCCATAAAAATTCTTAAACTAAATTCGTTGTCTAAAGGACGAAATAAAAAATCGCAATCAGTTAAAAATTAACTACTTGCGATTTAATACAGTGATCGCGAAAGGATAGAAACCCAATCTTGTAACATACTTAATTTCCAACATATAACAAATTTTAAAATTGTAAAGGGTACGTATAGGGGGAATTATTTCAATTTATCATATTAGTTATTATTTTAAAATAATAATTACATTTTAGATAAAATAATTTAATTGTTTTTAATTATTTTCATTTAGTGTTTTTTAAGCCCTTATTTTTAATATCAGACAAAATAGATAAAGACCAAGTGGTGGCAAATGTTAGTTTACTCTAATTCTACTGTTTTCACAGATTTTACTTTTGTACTTCCTTCATATAATTCTATTTTATATAAAAGATATTTTGGTTTATCTATAAAAGATTCATAAATAACAGGGATTACTACGCTAGCTTTTCCTTTGAATATATTTTGTTGGTAGATATCCATCCAATTATCCAAAGGCTCTTGTATTTTTATAACATCAAAACTATCTTCACATATATCTTCCTGTAAATATCTCGGAGTATATAAACTATCTATTTTTAGTAATTTAGAAATAAGCTCATATTTTTGAATTGTATTAGATAATTTATACTCAATAGAATAAATCCAATAGGACTTAGGTAATGAGCTTCTTAAATTAATTACAGATACACTATCTTTTTCATCTTTTATATTAAAAAAACCTATCTGGCTAGCAAAATTCATACTCAAAGAAACAGGCTGAATAATAACTATATGACATTTTTCATCACCTTTTATTTCTTTTGAAAGAAGAATAGATTTATATACATTCAACTTAACTGTATCTATCTCTGCCTGACATAAATTTCCATAATAAGAGCAATTGTTTTGTCCATTACCCCTTATTATACATAAAAATAATAAACTAAGAAAAAGTAAAACCTTTTTGCTGTACATCGTATTTTATTTTAATTATACTTTTGACCAGAAATAATTTAGTAACATTTTGAGAACTAATAAAATGTTAGTTTACTCTAATTCTACTGTTTTCACAGATTTTACTTTTGTACTTCCTTCATATAATTCTATTTTATATAAAAGATATTTAGGTTTATCTATAAAAGATTCATAAATAACAGGGATTACTACATTTGCTTTATTTAATAAGATGTTCGCTTCATAAATCCTAATCCAATTGTCTAAAGGTTCTTGTATTTTTATTATATCAAAATTATTATCACATATTTCATCATAAAAATAATATAAAGAATAAACATCATCATTTTTTGTTGATCTTTCTAAATAATATATATATTCTTTATTTTGCAAAGAATTAGATAATTTATCATTAATTGAATAAAATCTATAAGATTTAGGGAAAGATTTTTTCAAATTATTAATAGATGTAGAATCCTCAATTTCTTTTATATCATAAAACATTGCTCCATAGCCCGGCGAATATTTCATATCTAAAGAAATAGGATTAACTCCCACTATATGACATTTTTTATTATTTTGCAGTTCTTTAGAAAGAAGAATTGATTTATAAATATTCAATTTAACTGTATCTATTCTAGAATTACAAATACTATACATAGAACAACTATCCTTAATTTGCCCACTAAGTAATGCTATTTCAAAAAAGAATAAACTAAGAAAAAGTAAAACCTTCTTGTTGTACATCATATTTAATTTTAATTATATTTTTTATTATAACTAATTTTTTAACATCTTGTGCATCAATTATTGCTGTCCCATGACGTTCAGGATATTTTCTAGGTGGACTAGGATAATTAGTATCTCGACTATCAACACTGGAACTATAACGCTCATTATCCCCATTAAGATACCCAAATTCTATTTCACTTCGTCCAGCTCTTGATGAATTCGTAGCCATTCCTCCGTAAGAAATCCGTTCTGGTATTCCAATTTCTCTTCTTATTACATTACATAATTTAGCCTCCACTTGTGTTGGCCCTTCTGTCTTATATTCATTAGATAATAGTTCATATCTATCATCTGTCAACTTCAATAAAACATGTCCTATAAACTCATGTTCTAATATTCTAGTTAAACCACTATATCTAGGAGTTAATTCTGGTAATGGTATATTAAATTCTTTAAAATGAAGCTCTCTAGAACTAGGTAATTCATAATATGTAAACTTAACCATTAAATCATCTTCAAAATCCCCTAAATCAATACAGGCTATATTACCAATAAATGTATCTTTTACATATCCTTTACTTCCATCCTCATATTTTTTATAAACTTCTTTCCTATATCCCGGGACTATTCCTCTATTTACAGGTTGTTTTGCATATATATCCTCAATCAAAACACCATCTCTATCATAAGTATTCCCATTCTTATCTTTACTGGCAGAATAAGCTTCATAACCAAAGCTATACCCAAAAAGTAACTTTCCTTTCGAGATTTCTTCCCGGTTCAATTCCTTTTTCCAGTGGTTTATTGCAGTAGGAGATGTCTTTTCATAAGCCGGAGTACATTCCCCTTCATAATACAGCATTTCATTTTCCTTGTCATAGGCAATCTTTATACCGTATTCTTCATTAAAAGCCTTGTGGAGTTTTTCGGGAATTTCATATACCTGTTGTCCTTGTTCATCATAAAACCTTGTATGAATTCCGCCTTCCCCTAAGCTAGATTCAGCAACTCCTTCTTCCTCTGGATTTTCAAAATAAGCATAAATAGTAATTTTCTTTGAGGATTCAGTCTCTGAAACACTAAGAGTAACCTCCTTTTTTCCCATTACTTGAGATATAGATATAAGATTTTCACCATTATTCTGTAAAGACCATTTTATTCTTTTTAATTCTATCTCATTACGCAACTCCCTATTAAATTCAGTAACTTTGTATTTATAGGACTTTCCTTTCTTCAATACTGTAACCTTTTCTCCTTCTTCATTAAATGGACCTTCCAACTTAATTACCCGTAGGGATTCCGGTGGTTTATAATTATTTAGGTATTTTACTCCTCCATCCTTACCTACCATAGTAACCTTTTTTGCATTAAAAGTAAGATCTCCTCCATTGGCTGTAAGGGTTATAGGCCTTTTGCCCTTTTTATACTTTCTCCCCCTATGGTGCGAACTATTTTCCCTCCTTTCATATTATTTGGGCTTTTATCTCTCAAATGTACTATTTTTCGCACATTATTGGATAAAATGTTTTGTCTTCTTTTTTTAGAGGAATTTTTTGTCATGGGAAGGTAACAGAATCCAACGTCTGGAGTCTGTTAGAGATAATTTCTTTAGGGATACTTGCAGATGTAGAGAAAGAATATTTTGAGGATTTAGCAACTACTATAAAAGAAAAAAAATTTCAAGACTTTGTTATTGATTATTTTATAAATAGCCAGATATCCGATTACCCCATAAAAGAAAAATTACTAATAGATGATAACAAATCTGTAAACTTCTTTGCTGATATATTAAAAACCGAAGATAAAATCGAAGCATTAAAAAAATTAAAAATATATTATTACACTCTTGAAAATTTAGATTATGAATACAATACGCATAAATTTGAAAATGGCAGAAACTTCTACGGATACTGGTGTTGGGAAGCAGGAGCTTTAGTAAAAATAAAAGGTTTAGATGATAGTATTTTAAGAAATAATCAATTTATCCTTATGATTTTTTTCATTGGAAAGACAAAGACACAAATAAACCGAAGAAACCTACTTTTTTGAATGAATAATTTGTAAAATTACTTACAATCTATAATAAATATAATTTATTATAAATCTTACAATTAGTAATTATACTTTTTATTATTAGAGTTTTTTATAAAAATCCATACAACTTTTAAATGTAGTTAAAACTTGAATATAATAATCTCCTAAAAGTTTAAATTCTTTTTCTAAATTTTTTAACAAATCAATAGCTAATTTAGAGGGCATACCATAAAGCGTATGTTTAAATATTTCAAATGCATACCTATTCTTCTCTGTAATTTTTAAGGAATTTATTAAATACAATTCCTTAATAAAATCACATACCGTTTTTATAATTTGAGGATTTCCATTAACTGAAAATTGTAAATTTTCTAAACATTTTATATAATAATTTTCTTTTGACAATAAATAATCGTAAAATTCGTTTTTTATCACTTCAAAATTTATATTAACACCTAAATAATTAGATTTTAAAAGGTACCTATAAAATTGTGTATTGCATTTTTCTGGGTAAAAATAATTTAAGTATTTTTCTGGATTAATTATATTTGCTTGTTGATTAGATTTTTTCAGGAATAGGAATAAAGAAGAATCACTACTAATCAAATTAGATTTTTGTCTTGTAGATAAATACATACTATCAATGAAAATTTTCATGAATTTTCCAAATTTTTTATTATTCTTTTCAAGTTTAAATGCAATATCTAATTTCTCTTCAACTAAATCTATAATACAATTATGATTAATCCAGCTTAAAAGAGATTCAAAGAAATCAATTCTTAGTTGATTATAATTTTCTGGAAAAAAATAAGGAATTACTTTTTCATTTGTAATTTGTAGACTAAGTTCAGATTTTGGTGAGTTTTTTTCTTCTAAAATAATATCTTCAATATTTTCTTTAACAAGATATGATAAAATATATTTATGCTTAAATTTAAAATGAAGTTCTTTTTCTAATTGATAGAATAATATTAATGTGCTGAAATCTAAGATAAAAGTATTATGAATATCAATATTAATAGTTGCTAGTGAAGGTAACGTAGTGAAAATTTGATTATTTTCACTTGTTAGGTATAAATATGTATCTATATATTTTTCTCTGAAAACTCTTGTTATTTCAGTAAGCCCTATTCTATAATTGTAATAGTCATTTAAATATTTTTCTTTTTTCCTCTTTTCTAAAGACCCTTCTTCACCAAAATTTTCCTTTAAATATTCATTGAATTCTTCCGGGCTGGCAGGAATTTCCATATTATAAATTTCTAATGAATTTATGGGATTTTTAGCTTCTTTTACAATTTCATAATAAAGGTGCAAATAATCATTATAAATATTAATTATTTTTATTTGATTTAAGGCATTAAAAGGATTCGTTTTTATAGTGAATATTTCACCATTTTTTTTATTTAAAAAATAATTTTGATTTTTATCTTTTGGATTTGTGATTTTTATCTCTTGAATCTTCTTATTTAATTCATATTGTACCCAATAATTAGGTTTTACTATTTTATAATGTTTAAAAAATTTGTCTTTGAATAAGTGACTTTTAAAAAAATAATTTTCTCTTGCTTGTCTGTTTCCTGAATTAATGGCTAAATTATAAAGTATATAGAAAGATTTATCTAAAGCAATATTATTTTTAATTAAAATATTGAAAAAAGTTAATCCAATATTTTCATCTTCAAATTCAATAGGAATAGATGAAGACAAGTCCTCTATTTTATCTACTAATTTCAAGTTATCAAGAGATATTAAGTAGTTTGTAAAATTTATTAAATCATTAGGGTCTTTTAAATATATAAATTCTTGTAACTCTTTAAAACTCTCCCAATCATTTTTCCATTCATATAATTTAGATTCTATTTCAAAAAAGCTAATATCAATAATATTGCTATTTATCCTCCAAAACTTGAGTAGTTCTAATAATTCTTTATACTTCCCTTGTTCTGTATCACTTTTATCACTTAATTGCTGATAAATAAGCATTATATACAAATGTAAGGAAGATGATATTCGAGATTTGTCAATATAAGAATTTAACAAATTAATAGCATCTTTAATTTTCCCTATTAAAGCAAAATTTTGAGCTATTAAATCTTTACCTATATAGCTAAAAGGAAATCTTTTTAATATTAATAACCTTTTATAAATCGTATCTTTATCAAAATCTTGAGTAGATTTTATAATTATAGAACATTCTAATAAATCCTTTAATTCTTCTGACTGAAATTGACTATTTAATAATTTATCTACTTGAGGTTTCAACTCAATATTTCTTCTGAAAAAAAAAGGAATAAAAGTATTCAAAATATTTATCCCAGACTTCTCATCAATTATTCCAACCTTTTTTAAATGCTCGCTAAAAAAAACTACTATATCGTTATTATCTTTCAATAAAAATGTGAGAATAATTTTAATATAATATAGATCTGAAGTTAATTCACCTTTCTTTGTTTCATAATGACTAATAATATCTAATCCCTTTGAATAATCTTTCTCGTTTATTAAGACTTTACATATCAGATATGTAGCAAACCACTCTGTTTTATTGGAATAATGAATTTTATAAATATTTTCTAATTCATTAACATAATCTTTATCATTATTTAAAATATAATTAAAAAAATTGTAGTAAAATTTTTGATGAAAACATTCAATCTCACTATCCTTAAGAGTATTAATAAAAATATTTAATAAGCTTAAAGTAGAACTTAATGTAATATTTGCTTCTATCTGTAGACCTTGTTTCTCAGAAATTTGCTTTAAAATAAATTCATATTCATTAAATATCAAAGTTGAGGCTAAATCAATAATTAATTTCCAAGTATTTAAATTTTCAAATCTCAACTCTTTAAAATTATCAAAATTGATATTTAAAATAATCCCATACTCATTCTCTATTTCTTCTAATGTATCAAATTTATTATCATCAGCTTGGTTTATTAAAATTAAGTGATAAAGTATATTATATTGAAAATTGTTGTCATTTCTTACGATTTCAGGTATATTTTTAATAAACCTTTTTAATTCTTTGTTAGGTATAGTAACCATTTTTACATACCAAGCAGCTAAATTAAATTCATCTTCTATAATAATTTCTTCAGCTAATTCAAGGGCTTTATCATATTCATTTATAAATAAATATTCAAGACAAGCTCTTATTCTTAGTTTTTCATTATAATTGTCCTTTTTATAGGCTTTAATAAAGTTTTGTGCAGAAGTCTCTCTGGAGAATTCATTTAAGTGACTTTGACATAAAGCTTTAACGAATAAAATTTTACTAGATGTTATATTATCTACCTTTAAAGGAGAAGAATTAATCCTTTCTTCTAACTTATTAAGTTGTTGTAGTGCCGTTTTAGGTTTAAATTCATTTAATAACTTTTCTATATCTCTAAGTTGATATTTATATTCTTCTAATAAAATAGTCAAATCATTAAAAATATTCTTATCACCTATATTAATATTTATAGGAGCTCCTCCACTATCTATATTTCCAGTATTTATATTTTTAAATTCCATCTCCAATGCGCAAATCTATATCGCCTCCAGCACTATTTATATCTCCAGTGTTTACATTCTTACTATGTGAAATATTAGTTGTTATTCCATTAGGAATTTTTTGAAAAAATTCCATAAAAGCATTTTCTATTTCTGGATCATCTTCAATTGACTTTTCAATTAAGGCTTTTACGGCATTTTGTCTAGCTACACTATCAGGTTTTTCCTGTAACTCAGATATAACCTCTTTCGGTTTACCATCTTTTGTGAAAACATTTTTAATTTTATTGATTGCTTCTATTGAAAGAGTTTCGATAACAGTTTCATAAACTTTAGTTGCACCCTCTTTTGCTAAAAATGTAACTATAACTGTTATTATTGAAGTAGTTAAAATAGCCATAATTTTTTATTTAAAATAGTTTTTATGATATGAAAGTTACAAATATAATTCTAATCAAAATATTTATCTTATTAAAAACACATCAATAAACCAAAAATATTGTTCAACAAATAGTTATTAATGAAAGGAATCATTTATTATAATTTTCATAAAAAAATTATAATAAATTTCTACGCCTAACCTACCCTAATTAAATATCCCCACTAGTATTAAAGGGAAAACCTCCCCCACCACTTATATAGGAAACAAGACGATTTCCAGATTGTATAAAAATTCAAGATGAAAGCTGAATCTTTTTTCCTCTGGATTTTTGTTTCCTGGTGGTCTTACTAACTCAAAAACATAAATCAATGGTAAAAATTATCAACTACAAAGAAAGAAAAAGGGAAGACGGAACTTCCTTTTTTGTATTGGAAATCTCTGGTGGAATAGAAATGCTGTTAAGCCAAAAAACAGGGAATTATTATGCAACTGTTAAAAAAGCCTATTTATCCTGCACTTTTGATGAACAGATTTGTCAATCCTTAATCGGTTCAGAACTAACAGGAAGTATAGAAAAACAGGAATGTGAACCTTATGAATATACGGTAAAAGATACTGGAGAAGTTTTACTCCTTACACACCGATATACTTATCTTACTAGTACAAATAATCCACTAGCACCACAAACCCAATCAAATTATCCACAAGGAAAATACTTCTTCCTACATTCAAAAGGAATTAACAGAGAATCATACATTTTCCCTGAATGAAGAATTAACTGTTTAATTTTTAGTACGTCCATTTTTTGTATTCTTATTATATAAGTTCTGCAAGAAGTGGACGTACTTTTTATTTGTTTTAACATGAGAGTATCAGAAATAAAAGTCTCCTATACCAATAAAAACCAGGAGAAAATAAAAATAGAGAATAGTAATCAATTATATGATTTAGCAATATCCATTTGGAATATGAAAACTATTGAATTACAAGAAGAAGTAAAAGTATTGTATTTAAATAGAAACAATCTTATATTAGGATATTATAGTTTAGCTAAAGGAGGAATTTCTGCTTGTTTAGTAAATATACGAATTATATTAAGTGTGGCTTTAAAAGCGAATGCTTCTGCCATTGTAGTTATACACAATCATCCAAGTTCTAATCAAAATCCTTCTAAAAGTGACTGGAATTTAACGGAGAGAATACAACAGGCTTGTAAGTTTTTGGATTTAGTATTTGTAGATCATTTAGTAACAACTAAGGAAACTTATTTCAGTTTTGCTGATAAGGGGTTTTTCTTGTAAAAAATCTAAAATCTACTGTAGAGTTATATATAGGGAATTATCTATTTTAGATTTTATACACGAAATTACCGAAGAGTATTACGGAAAAACTGTGTAATAAATTATCCTGTATTTTCAGAATTGTCATCAAATATGATACTATTTTTATCTTTTATCTTGTATGTTTTTTATTTTATCCTATATTTAACGTAATAAGATAGGGGATAACTATGAATCATAAAACCTATAAAATCCAAAAAGGAGATACCTTAGAAAGCATTTCTAAGAAATTGGATATTACTCCTTTTGAACTAAAAAATTTTCATAATAATCACTGTGAATTAAAGGATTTAATCGGCTCTAAAATCCCTAAGCATCTCAATTTTATTCTGCTTCCTGCACAGGAGAATAGGAAAATAAATTCAGAAAAACCAAAAGCAGAAATAAAGATAAATCTTAAAAAAATTCCCTTTCCTTTAATCCTATTTATGGAAAACCAACTATCTATGAAGTTTCCTGTACCCTGCAAAAAGGGAATACCCTGAATAATTTGTATTACCTTATAAAAATCCTGTCTATCCAGGAGTTTTTCAAGGATTTTTAGTTTTTTACTTATTTTTCTGCTGTTTATTTTACTTTTTCGTTTTTCAATCTCTTTTTTCAATTTATCTAAAAATTCAAATTCGGGTTCTGGGATTAAGCTTTTTGCTAAATCCAATAGGCTGTAAATATCCAAATCGGTATGGTAGCGTATATCTTCTTCTTTGGCTACTAAAGCACTATGGCAAACCCTTAGTATGGATAGAAGAGAATAACCCAAGTGCTTGTAGCTTTCAATTTCAGCTATAAAATCGTATTGTTTGTTTTTATTTTTTTCAGGGATACTTAGATAGTTTTCCGTCTCTTGCAGGAAATCTTTATTTATTGGGTTCATCAATGGTATGATTCTTTTAGATTACTCGTTTTTTTTTATTCCTTACTTCTTATCTCTTTTCTCTTACTTATTAAAGAAATCTGCATCCTTTATTTTCTCCTTCATCATTTTATCAGTGGAATTTACATAAACCAAAGACTGTTTCAGGTCTTTATGCCCCAGTAGCTTCCTTATCTCAAAGGCATTAAACCTACTGTTAGCTAACAATGTACCATAGGTATGCTTTGCCCAGTGAAAGGACAGGCTGGGGTTTACCCCGGCTTTTTTGTCTATTACTTTGAGCATATCGTTTAATTTCTGGTTGGAAACTTTTTTAAATATAGGCTCGTCCTTGGGTTTGAACTTTTGGTATTTCTGGATTATTTTTAAGGAATTTCTGGTTAAAGGAACTCGTACCATTTTGCATTTCCATATGAACGGTTCCGTGAACTCTTCCCCAGTTCTCGCGGATAATTTGGAGAATATCGAAAAACCGAAGCCCGGTATAACAGGTTAACAGGAATTTATCCCTGGTCTGGCCCAGGCTTTCATTGAGTTCAAGGTTTTTGATTTTTTTCTACTTCCGGGGAAGTCAGGAAATGGGTTTTATGTTTGGGCTGGGAACTTTAAATTCATCGTAGTGAGTGATTATCTTCCATGTAATTCAGCTTTTTTGCCTAAAGGAGTACTGATTTCAGGTTTTTATGGGTACTCCATACTCCTTTATTGTTGTCTTTCAGGTATCAATCAAACTCCTGTATAAAATTTAAGTCCATGTCTTGCAGACTTAAACCGGGCCTGTATTCTTTCAGGACTTTTCCTAATAGCTTGTAATGATATTGGGTTCCTTCTTCTATGTTTTGAAGCCTCAGGGGACAGAATATTTTTTCAAAGAAGGTAAAGAAGTCATGGAGGTTCTTTTTATTTACAAAATTATTTATTTTTTCCAACTTTATATTTTGCTCGGCTGAAATAGTCTGGTTGATGAAGTCTTTTATTTTTCGCTCTTCTCTGTCTAAGAGGTTGTTCAAAGTGGCATAGCCTTTTCCTTTGAACCTCTTTTTTAGGCTATCTCGGTCTTTGGGGTCTTCTGATACCCCCAAGGGAATTTTTAATTTATGAGAATTTAAAATAATAAGGAGGTACAAGGGACATTGTCCGCTTACTTTGATTTTATCTTTCCGCAAAAGGGGCAGATACGGAATAGCTTACTTTTAGGGGCATAGTTTTATTCTTTTTTCTACAGTTTGTAAACAGTAATTATTTACATGAGCTAAATTCGCATTTTGACAGCAAATATCAAAGCAATTCATTGATTAATTGAATATTACCCTAAATTATCAAACTTTTAAAAAACAAGGAAAATAATAATTAAATAGTAAATAACCCTAATCAATAGGTTCTCTACAATTTATAGTTAGATAATAAAGGGGGACACTATAGGGGGAAGAAATTTAGTGATTTTTGACTAAAAGTGACGAATTGTATTTTGCCTTTATAAATAAAAAAACCACTATAAATGCTATTTACAGAGGTTTTATAATATTTTTCGAGTAAGTTACTCTTGAAGATTGTGATCGCGAAAGGATTCGAACCTTTGACCGTCTGCTTAGAAGGCAGATGCTCTATCCAGCTGAGCTACGCGACCCCTTTCTGATGATTTATCAAGTCGGGGTGACAGGACTCGAACCTGCGACCCTCTGGTCCCAAACCAGATGCGCTACCACCTGCGCTACACCCCGAATTTACCTTGTGTGTTTATGCGGAGAGTGTGGGATTCGAACCCACGCGACAGTTTCCTGTCGACAGTTTAGCAAACTGCTCCGTTAACCACTCCGGCAACTCTCCAAATTTAGTTTGCATTCGAACTAATTTGGAGTGCAAAAGTAATAGTAAGATTTTACTTATGCAAGTATTTTTTTAAAATTTTTAACTTATATTTATTTCTCTGTTTTTTAACTTTGTTATACTTAATTAAATATATGATACAATTAATAAAATGCAATTTACTGTGCCTTACACTCTTATTATTAATAAGTTGCGGTTCACAAAAAAAAATCATTGTTGATACCAAGATAATACGAGATACCGTATATATCTCAAATACAAATCCGAAATATCATTTCATCACAGAAGCAAATCTTCCGGGATATGTTATTTCTAAAGAAAATTTCCCATCAGTTGCATTTAATGAAAGAGTCAAATTTTTGGTTTTACATTATACCGTATCCGATTATCCTATCTCTGTTAAAATATTAGCGAAAAAAGGAGAGGTAAGCTCTCATTATTTGATTACAGACCAGCCCAATGATACCATTGATATATTAGTAAGCGAAGATAAACGTGCTTGGCATGCAGGAGTAAGCGCCTGGAACGGAACAGAAAATCTTAATGACACTTCTATCGGTATTGAAATAGTAAATAAAGGATACATTAAAGTAAAAGATTCTTTAATTTTTACCCCTTTTCCTAGTTATCAGATTGAGAAAGTTGCGGCATTGTCAAAAAATATTATCGACCGGTATGAAATTGATCCGGTAAATGTAGTGGGACATAGCGATATTGCTCCGTTAAGAAAACAAGATCCCGGCCCTCTATTCCCTTGGAAAGAACTTTATACTCAATACGGCATTGGTGCGTGGTATGAAGAATATGATAAAGAATATTTTCTGTCTCAATACATTCCTGATACTTATCCGTACAGCTCTCCCCTTGAATTTCAAAAAGCCCTACAAAAATACGGATATAAGTTGAACCTTTCCGGAGAATGGGACAAAAACACCTTTCTTACTGTTAGAGCTTTTCAATGGCATTTCAGACCGGAAAAAGCAGACGGAATTGTAGATGCTGAAACTTGGGCAATTTTACAAGCTCTCATTAAAAAATATCGCTCAAAAAAATAAATAAATTTAATTTTATCAAAAAAATAAATTCATGTCACATAAATCAGGATTTGTCAGCATTGTAGGAAAACCCAATGTAGGAAAATCCACTTTGATAAATACACTAATCGGAGAAAAACTATCCATCGTTACCCCTAAAGTACAAACAACTCGCCATAGGGTTTTTGGAATTTGGAACGATGAAAATACGCAAATTATCTTTTCCGACACTCCGGGAATTATACAAAATCCTGCTTATGAACTACAGGAAAAAATGAACGATTTTGTAAAAGAATCTTTTGATGATGCAGATGTGATTCTTTTTATAACCGAATTTGGAGAAGAAAAAAATCCTTCGGAATTTTTAATTAAAAAATTAAATTCAGTAAAAGTTCCCGTCATCGTGCTACTAAATAAAGTAGACAAGGCAAAAGAGGCTTCTCAAATCTCAAATAGTGTAGAATTCTGGCATAATCAATTGCCCAATGCTGAAATCCTTCCTATATCAGCTTTACATTCATTAAACACGGAGTTAATTCTCCCAAAAATTAAAGGCATGTTACCGGAAATGCCTCCTTATTATGATAAAGAGCAATTTACAACATTATCCGAGCGTTTCTTTGTAAATGAAACCGTTCGTGAAAAAATATTACTCAACTATCAAAAAGAAATTCCCTATTCCGTAGAAGTCGTTACTGAAAGTTTTAAGGAAGAAGATCATCTGATTCGTATTGAATCTACAATTTATGTTGAAAGAAATACGCAAAAAGGGATTCTAATCGGTCATAAAGGACAAAAAATACAAAAAGTAGGTACAGAAGCACGTTTGGATTTAGAGAAGTTTTTTAACAAAAAAATTTATTTAAATCTTTATGTTAAAGTTAAAAAAGATTGGAGATCGAATGATCGCGATTTAAAAAATTTCGGATATGTTACTGGATGATATGTTTTATTATCCATAATTATATTTTTCCATCTAAAATAATCTCTTGCTATAGTTTTTGCCCTGATTTTTTCAACTGTTATTGTTACCTTTGTCGAAACTTGAAGAAATTACAATGAATAAATATATAAAACTTGTTATTGCAGCCATCATAATCGGATTCGGAATTTATCTAATGTTTAATCGTCAGATTGGATTCGGAATTTTAATGGTATTTCTTTCAGCCATTCCCATTATATTATTTTTCAGAAATGAATATATCTTACTAGCATTTTGGAAACTGCGTAAACAAGACCTTGTAGGAGCACGTTCATGGCTCGATAAAGTTACCAATATAAAAAGTCAATTGGTTAGAAAACAGTACGGATATTATAACTATCTTATGGGTATTACAGAAGCTCAGGGAAATCCTGCCAAAGCTGAGAATTATATGAAAACGGCATTGGATTACGGATTAAGTTTTAAACACGACCGGGCATTGGCTACTTTAAATTTAGCTGCAGGAGCTATGGTGAGAGGAAACAAAAATGAAGCAGATCGCCTCCTTAATGAAGCAAAAAGGTTGGATTCTTCTAATATGCTGGGAGATCAAATTAAAATGATGAAGGAACAACTAAAAAGGGTAAATGTTTCTAAAAGTTCCATGATTAATCCCAATGTAAGGAATAATCGATCTAAGTTTATGAGATAAAAATAAAATTTCACCTTATGAAAGTTACATTATTTAATATGATGTTACTTACTGTCTGTTCGCTAAATTCTCAAATAGTTACCTATAACCATTATTATCATTTAGAGGGGAAAATAGGAAGCCATCCTGTAAATATGGAACTAATTTGTAACCAGGATGACAGTAAGTGCTTTGCTAACTATTACTATCTCTCGCAAAATGCCCCTATTTACTTAGTTAAGGATAATAATTCACAAAACTTCAGTCTTTCCACTGAAGAAAACCAAGATTCTAATGTAGCAAAAGAATTATTTTCCGGAACCTTTAATGGTAAGACTTATATAGGAAAATGGAAAAAAGAATCGTCCTCACTAAATTTTGAACTGAAAAACACCAACAATGGGGAAGCTACGGATGTTTCTCATTTATATGCGGCGGATTTTATACCTGTTATAACAGACACTATTGTATGGTCTATGGTTTTTAACTGGTTTGTACCTAGTAAAGCTAACTTGCAAAAGGAACTCATTCAGCTTTCTTATCCTAAGTATACAAAATTCGAATCTTTTACAAAGAAAGCAATTTCTGACTTTAAATCTGATTATAAATTAAATGTAGAAGCTGTTCTAAATGAAAATGATCCTACTGACCTAAATTTATATTCACTTATTAATGAGCATCATAGCTATATATATCCTATCATCAATAATTCTAATTATTATGTTACAGTTTTATCTACTTATGATTATGAAGGAGGAGCTCATGGTATTTTTGAAAAAGTATTCTTTACTTATGATAAAAAATCAAAAAAATGGCTTAGTATAGATAATGTATTGGATTTAACTCATGAAAAAGAAATTAATCAAATTTTAGATAGGGAAGCTAGAAGAAAGTATAATATTCCGGCTAATGTAAAATTATATGAGCCGGAATATTCTATTTTTATTTCTGACTCTATTTCTTATTCTAAAAATTTTACTTTAAGTGACAAAGGGATTACATTTCACTATAACATATATGAATTAACTCCTTATTCTTACGGATATTTTTCTTTATTTGTGTCTTATACGGAGTTAAAACCTTATTTAAATAAAAAATTCACTTATCATAAAGGATAATCCCCCTATCAAGATAAATTTTATGAAGATAAAATAAAAAAACTGTTTATTAAAAAACAGTCTTTTTCTATCTTTATTTATTATTGATTCATGGTTAACAAGAATTCTTCATTGGTAAGAGATCGTTCTAATCTCGTTTTCAAGAATTCCATGGCTTCCAATGGATTCATATCTGCAAGATGATTTCTTAATATCCACATTCTTTGCTGCGAAACCTGATCTAACAAAAGATCATCGCGACGTGTAGAAGACGAAACCAAATCAATGGCCGGATAAATACGTTTATTGGCGATTTTCCTATCCAGCTGGAGCTCCATATTTCCTGTTCCTTTAAATTCTTCGAAGATAACTTCATCCATTTTAGAACCTGTGTCAATCAATGCGGTTGCAATGATGGTCAAAGAACCTCCCCCTTCTATATTTCTAGCAGCACCGAAGAAACGTTTAGGCTTATGCAGAGCATTAGCATCCACTCCTCCCGACAATACTTTTCCTGATGCAGGAGATACCGTATTATAAGCACGAGCCAATCGGGTAATAGAATCTAACAGTATTACCACATCATGCCCACATTCAACCATTCTTTGGGCCTTAGATAGGACAATATTAGCTACTTTCACGTGTTTTTCCGCAGATTCATCGAAGGTAGAAGCTATAACTTCCCCTTTCACGCTTCTCTGCATATCGGTAACTTCTTCCGGACGTTCATCAATCAACAAGACAATCATATAGACTTCTGGGTGATTAATTGAAATTACATTGGCAATATCTTTTAATAAAATCGTTTTACCTGTTTTAGGTTGGGCTACGATCATACCCCTCTGCCCTTTACCAATCGGAGAGAATAAATCTACCACACGAGTCGATAAAGTGGCTCCTGTTCCTGCCAATTTAAATTTTTCTTCAGGAAATAAAGGAGTTAAATGTTCAAAAGAAACTCTATCTCTTACAAATAAAGGATCTCTTCCGTTAATTTCTATAATTTTTACCAGAGGAAAAAACTTTTCACCTTCTTTAGGAGGACGAACTTCACCGGTAACGGTATCTCCCGTCTTAAGCCCGAAAAGCTTAATCTGGGAAGGTGAAACATATACATCATCTGGAGAAGAAAGATAATTAAAATCCGAAGAACGTAAAAAACCATAGCCGTCCTGTGTGATTTCCAATACTCCTTCTGTTTTTATAATTCCTTCAAATTCATAATCAGAAGAACGGTATTTATTCCCGTTTGTATGCTGTTTGTTTGTGTATTCGTTTTTAGCATTATTTTTTTTCTGATTTTGAAAATTATTTTTAGGCTCATCATCAAAAAACTTTTTATCATCTTTGGTTGCTGTAGTTTTTTGAAAATGTGTACTATCAGCACTTTTTCTTAATATCACCTGTGGTTTCCTATATACAGGAATATCTACCTTAAAATCTTCATCATTTTCCGAAGTTTCTTTACCATTCACATCTGTCAAATCCTCAACATCAGGGGAACTTTTCTCTATTTCCTCATCTTTAGGAAATATGGTTTCTCTCTGCTGTTTAGCAGGTATTCTCTTTCGTTGTCTTTTTTCCGTTATAACGGGTTCTTTTTCGGTAGAAGTTACCGAATTACTGAGGTTAATTTGATTATTTTGATGAGCTAAAATTAATTCAATTAATTCTGATTTTTTTAATCCTGAACTTTTAATTTTTAATTCATTAGCAACAGACTGCAAATCAGCCACTTTCATTGCTTTAAGCTTTTGTTCCTCAAACATAGGTTATGTTTAGTATGATTTAAAATTACTCGAAAATTTCGTAAAATATTGATTTTGATTATTTTATAAAAGAATAAAGTAGTAACTTTATGAAAAATAATGCACTAATCTTTAGTAGATTATTCAGCAATATTACAAAAAATTTTATTAAAACGCTAATTTTTTATACATTTGCTTTTAAAAAAGCGAAATTTTGATCCAACGAATTCAAAGCATATATCTATCAGCAGCCGGTTTTATCGGTTTTATTGTCGGATATTTAATTGATTTTATTCCTAATGAATTAACAGATATGATACTTTTATTCAGTATCGGTCTCTTGGCTTTTATTTCGCTCTTCTGCTTTAAAAGCAGAAATGTACAGAAAAAAATTAATTATATAAATATAATTATAAACTTAGTGTTGATCGGTTTTATGGTTTATGATTTGCTAAATTCATCTGGAGAAAGTATTTCGCTTTCTGAGAAAGGTGTTGAGCTACTCGTCCCGGTTCTGCTGATTATTCTGCTTGCCATGGCAAATAAGTACATCAATAAGGATGAAAAGCTCATAAAATCAGTAGATAGATTCCGTTAAAACTCATAACAACTTTTAATGAGTGCAAGAGTCGTTTTTATAATAAAACGACTCTTATTTTTTGTAACACTACCAATAAAACAGGCAAGCCAGAACAGGTTTCCATCCAAAAACGCGTAAAGAAGAACAAATCCTTCTCCCCCATAAGAACTACCATACCTATTGCCGACAAACAAGTTATTACCCATGCCCAGACGTATTGCATATCTATTTGATTGTAAAAGGACAAAATAAACAATAGTGCAGATAAACTTAGACAAATGCAAGATATGCCTTTGCTCGTACGTATCCCTAACCATTTAGGTAAGGTAATTATTTCATCGGTATGCATATCACAAATATCGAAAGGAATAGTTATCCCGATAATAAATAAATAAATAAGTATAAACGCCGTGAAATCATTAGCATCCCACTCGTTTCCAATCCATAAGACTGTATATGCCCAAGCAAAGGCAATAAGAAAAATTTTTAATAAAGGAACATTTCGGAGCGATACTTTTACAAAGTCCGATTTATACATGATGACGATACTTCCAACAAGCAAAATATGAAAAAATTGTCGTATATCTTTTTCTTGATATAGTAGACATACCACTAACAATAAGCATATGAAAACCAGGTAGAAAGATTTTTTTTTAAACCGATTTTCTGCCCATGAGCTTTGATAACAGATAAAATTATAGGCTGATAATGTTAATAAAAAAACAATTCCTATTCTATTGTAGTGTATAGAATGATGTAAGAATCCGAAAAATAAACATAATAAAGAAATCATGAGTGAAACCCAACATTGGTTTTTTATAAAAAACCTATACTTATTTTTATTCATCTCATGTCATTGTCAGCGGTTAACCTTCAATTCTTTTAGGATTATTTTTAACGAAAGAGCTCCATCCTGTATAAGATTTAGTGTCATTTCCAGAAGCTTTGGTTCCACTATTTAAAAAGTGGCAAACTGCTAAAGCCAATCCATCGGAAGCATCCAAATATTTTGTTGGAAAATCTTTTAAATTCAACAAAGTTTTTAACATCCCTGCTACTTGTTCTTTGGATGCATTTCCGTTTCCAGTGATTGACATTTTTACCTTTTTGGGAAAGTATTCTGTAATGGGGATTTCTCTCAATAAACCTGCCGCCATAGCTACACCCTGCGCTCTTCCCAACTTTAGCATTGACTGTACATTTTTTGCATAAAAAGGTTCTTCAATAGCTAATTCATCGGGATGATAGGTATCAATGAGAGATAAGGTTTTATCAAATATTCTTTTCAGCTTTAGCGCATGTGATTCAACCTTTTTAAGAATCAATTCATCAATGCATATCAATGTCATTTTGTTGCCTACCACCTTAATTATTCCAAATCCCATTACATTAGTACCTGGATCGATCCCAATAATAATTCTTTCCGTCAAAATGTGTAAAATAAATGGTGCTTATATACTTTTTAAATATGCTTTCCAGCCCTCCTCCTGATATTTTTTAGCTGATTTTTGAGGGTCTAGAGCCCCGTAAATTCCTCTTCCTACAATGATAAAATCTGTATGATATTCAGAGAAAACTTTCTCAGGAGTATTAAATTGCTGCCCTTTTTCATCTCCGGATTCGGTTAAATTAACCCCTGGGGTAAATAATAATAAAGAGGCCGGTAATTTGGATTGGGCTACACATCCTATCACATTAGTTATTTTATTGGAAATCTCTACTGCTTTAGTTTTATAATTTTCATCAGTTAACGTTCCTTTTGAAGACATTTCCGCTATGGTTACCACTCCTGTCGATTCTCCAAAAACTTCTAAACTTGCTTCACCTGCTATTACATGTGAGGTTATTAGATCCGCCCATTCAGATATTTTATAGATTCCGCCGCTAAACTGCATCTGTTGCGTATTTCCAATATCTGCGAATTTTCTATCTTCAAATAGTAAGAAATTTTTGGCCGCCGATATCTTCTTTAATTCATGAATAAAATTTTCAGAAAAATCTGAAATTATATCTGTATGTAATTTAATGGCTACTAGATATTCTCCAATTTTATCTGCCAAATTCAAAATTTCTTGTGCTTTACTGATATCCAATGAGGCAATTAAATTCGTCTTTTTGGATAAAGCTATTTCAATTAACTTTTTAGAAACTGGATGTTTTTGCATTTCCAATTTTTGCTCATATGTCAATCGAGGTATGCTAACTTGTACCTTGGGTTTTTCCTTAATAAAATCTTTTATTTTTATTACCTGAGATTGGTTTAAAAATTCGTGATTGTAAAGGATATCAATAACATCCTCTATACTGAATAAGGTATGCACTTGGTAGCCTTTATTTTCTAATAATTCTTTTCCTCCTTGCTGTCTATCAAGAACAACCACTATGTCTTTTACTTTTAACCCTTCTTTTTCAACTTCTTCAATAGTTTCAAGCAAGCTTTTGCCGCTAGTTATTACATCTTCTACCAATATACAATATTGACCTTGAGCAAAAATTCCTTCCAACATTTTCTTTGTACCATAATTTTTACTCTCTTTTCTTTTTATAATTAATGGGATATTAGAATCTAAAGACATTGCTGTTGCCATAGGTAAAGCTGCATAGGGAACTCCGCATATAAGTTCATGTCTACAGTCTTTTATCATTCCCAGCAACAATTGCGATAACTCCTTTAATAATACAGGGCTTGAGGCTAAGGGACGTAAATCTACGTAAAAAGGAGAAAGGATCCCGCTTTTTAATGTAAACTCACCAAACTTAATTATTCCCAATTCATAGGACTTGAGTAAAAATTTTTCTTTGTTAATCATCTTTATTTTGATTTAAGCAAAGGTAATAAATTAATAATTTTCAATGTTTGTGAAAAGATAAGCGAAATTAAATTCATACTATATTTAACACCTTAGTAACAACCATAGAAATGAGCAATCTCTACTTTTTTGATGATACTCCTTTAAGTTCAAATCCTCTTTTGCTGGCAAACGATTTTTGTGCTTCTATGATTTTATTATCAATTTCATTTAATTTTACTTCATTTTTATCCATGTTTTCAAGAGCCTTTTCAAATTGATCTTTTGTCAATTTTTCATCTTGTGTAAATCCTTTTACTGAATTCACCATATTTTTAATATACTCTACAGTTAAATTTTTAAAATCATCACCCTCCTTGGGTGTATTATACTTATTTATCTGCTTAATTAGTTCTTCCATTTCTTTTATTGTTACTTTCCCTTTTTCCGTAACAATGATAAAATTATCATTATCTGAGTACTGATCAGCCAACGCGTAGAATGTTGTATATTCTCTGTCTGCTTTATTTAGATTTTCTATTAAATTATCATTGAATTTTCCAGGATTGGGTCCACAAGATGATAAGGTAAATAAAACTATAAACAATAATAAAATTCTTAATTTTCGCATAAACAATTTATTTTTAATCAAATATAGAAAAACTTAACTCTTTTTGAGTCAAACTTATATAAATATAAAAGATAAAATGAAATTATTCTTTTTTAGTAAATTTATATACATTTGTAGGCTATGAGAAATCGTTGGTTAATTTTACCTCAACCTGAATCTAATAAAGCGCATGAATTGGCTGAGGAACTCGGATTTCCAAAGGAAATTACCAGTTTACTTTTACAACGAGGTGTTTCTACTTTTGAAGAAACTAAAACCTTTTTTAAACCTTCGCTTGATCATCTTCATGATCCTTTTCTTTTAAAGGATATGAATGTAGCTGTGAAAAGAATTGAACAAGCTATAAATAATGATGAAAAGATACTTATCTATGGGGACTATGATGTAGACGGAACTACATCTGTATCAATGATGTATCTTTTCCTAAACTCAATTTACAAAAATATCGATTTTTATATACCAGATCGATACGAAGAGGGCTATGGAATATCGTACCAGGGCATTGATTTTGCCTATGCTCATGGATTTTCATTAATTATAGCTTTGGACTGCGGCATAAAGGAAAAGAATAAGATTTCTTATGCTAATGAAAAAAATATCGATTTTATTATCTGTGATCATCATTTACCGGATGAGGATTTACCGGATGCGGTTGCTATTTTAGATCCTCAAAGGTCTGATTGTAATTATCCCTATAAGTTTTTAAGTGGTTGCGGGGTTGGCTTTAAACTTATACAAGCATTATCAGTAAAAAGACAAATAGCCTCTGAAAAAATATATCCATATTTAGATTTAGTTGCTATCAGTATTGCTGCCGATATAGTTCCTATAACCGGAGAAAATCGGATTTTAACAGCTTTCGGAATAAAACAATTATTAGAAAAACCCAGAGTAGGGCTCAAGGTTTTTTTACCAAAAGAAACTCGAGAAGCTTTCTCGGTCAGTAATATTGTATTCGGTATAGCACCGAAAATTAATGCGGCAGGAAGAATCAGTCATGCTAGTAATGCAGTAAAACTTCTAATTACTACCAATGATATTGAAGCCAGGAAAATTTATACTCAAATCAATGAACTCAATAATGAACGTCGGGAACTTGATGCGAACATTACTTCCGAAGCAATTCAAGAAATTATAAAAACGGGACAGACCAATACTTATTCTACTGTAGTTTTTAATCGCAATTGGCATAAAGGAGTCATTGGTATTGTTGCGTCCAGACTTATTGAAGAATATTACAGGCCTACTTTGGTATTTACTGAAGGTAAAAATAAAGACCTTGTTGCTTCGGCAAGAAGCGTTACCGGATTTGATATTTATAAAACTCTTGAGAGAACCTCTGAATATCTGGAGCAATTTGGGGGACATATGTATGCTGCCGGTCTTTCCATAAAAAAAGAGAATTTTCTACCATTTAAAGAAAAATTTGAATCGGTTGTTAAAGAAACTATTAAGGAAAGCCAAAGAACTCCTACCATTGAAATTGACCAAGAAATTTTGTTGTCAAGCATTAATAGGCGTTTCTTTAAACTAATCAGCTATTTTGCTCCTTTTGGTCCGGCTAACTTACGTCCGGTTTTTCTTGCCAAAAATGTACATTTTGCCGGAGATTATACTCTTATGGGGAAAGATCGTTCTCATTTAAAAATTATTGTTTTTCAAGATACTATCAAAAATTCTTTTGAAGCTATTGCTTTCAAAATGGGACATCTTTTATCAAAATTTGAAAAATATCCTTTTGATATGGTTTTTACCTTATATGAAAATTATTGGCAAGGCAAGACTTTTTATCAGCTACAAATTAAAGATGTTAAATTTTATGAGGATTAACTACCTTTGAAGAATGAAAGTAGGTTTATTTTTCGGGTCATTCAATCCCATTCATATCGGGCACTTAATTATTGCAAATTACATAATTGAATATTCCGATCTTACTAATATTTGGTTTATTGTTACCCCTCAAAATCCTTTTAAACAAAAGTCTACTTTACTGAAAGACCACCACAGACTTGAAATGGTAAATCTTGCCATTGAAAAATATCCTGATTTCAGGTCCTCCAATATTGAATTTTCATTACCTAAACCCTCCTATACTATCGATACTTTGGTTGTCCTCAAGGAAAAGTATCCATCTTACGATTTTGTTTTGTTAATGGGAGAAGATAACCTTACTACTTTCCATAAATGGAAAAATTATGATCAAATTCTAAAATATCATTCTATATTGGTTTATCCACGTATGGATAGCACACAAAAAGAAATTGCCATTAGTCATCCCAACATACATAAAATCCCTGCTCCTATCATTGAAATATCATCAACATTAATACGGTCAATGATTAAAGAAAATAAAAATGTACGTCCTATGCTTCCTCCGGAGGTATTTCATTACATTGACGGAAGTAATCTTTACAAATAATTACTTTTTTGTAATTTTGCAAGTTGTTTTTGCAATAAATTATAATTAAATGAAAGAATTTATGAACGAGGAGTTAAAATCCGGGCTTTCATTACCTATTATGGAGCATTTTTATACCATTCAGGGAGAAGGAAGACATACAGGTACTGCTGCTTACTTCATCAGGATTGGTGGTTGTGATGTAGGATGCCATTGGTGTGATGTAAAAGAAAGTTGGAATCCGAGCATTCATCCAGTTAGTTCAGTTGAGGAAATTGCCAAAATGGCTGCTTCTAAATCTAAAACTATCGTATTGACCGGTGGGGAACCTCTCATGTGGAATCTAGAGCCATTAACTGCCATACTTAAAAATTTAGGATGCACCATACATATTGAGACTTCAGGGGCTTACAATTTATCAGGGCATATTGATTGGATCTGCCTTTCTCCTAAGAAAACTTCCTTGCCTCTAGAAGGAGTTTATGCTAAAGCAAATGAATTAAAAGTAATTATTTACAATAATCATGATTTTATCTTTGCGGAAGAACAAGCTTCAAAGACTAATAATAACGCTATACTATATTTACAACCGGAATGGAGTAATAGGGATAAAATGACTACTAAAATCATTGATTATGTAATGAGAAATCCTAAATGGCATATTTCATTACAAACCCACAAATATTTAAATATACCCTAACTCAATTTTTTATATAAGTAATGCTGTAGAACTGACAATAACCACTCTATATCTTTTTCCGGGTTAAACCTATGTATTCCTGTTGAGAGTCATATAGAAAAACCTTTGTTTTTACACTTATAAAAAAGCAATAAACATTCTTATATAGAAATCATTCCAAAAATTCATATCATTCGTTATATTATACAGTTTTTTTGCTATTTTAATAATCAAAATAAGATTTCACCAAGAATCTATTCGTTTGTATATAATTTTTTTTTATTCTTCAATAAAAAAGAATTATAAATTATTTAAATCCAATCCTTGAATTATTAATACTTTTGAAAAGTAAAAGTGAAACAATAATTTAATAAACAAAAAAGTAATTATGTCTATAGTAGGTAAAAAATTTCCAAACATTTCAATAGATGCCATGGACCACATGGGGGATGATTTAAAAATTAACATTTTTGAGGAGGCGACTAAAAAAAATAAAAAAGTTTTATTATTCTGGTATCCTAAAGATTTTACTTTCGTTTGTCCTACTGAATTACATGCTTTTCAACAAGCACTACCTGAATTTGAAAAAAGAAATACAATCGTTATAGGGGCCTCATGCGATACTAATGAAGTTCATTTTGCTTGGTTAAATACTCCAAAAGATAATGGAGGCATAGAAGGGGTTACATACCCTATATTAGCAGATAGTACTCGTAATCTTTCGAATATTTTAGGAATTTTAGATATCGAATCTTCTGAGTATGATGAAGATTATGAAACAGTTATTTTAAAAGGTTCTAATGTAGCCTACAGAGCGACATTCTTAATTGACGAGGAAGGTAAAGTTTTTCACGAAAGTATCAACGACATGCCACTGGGAAGAAATGTACAAGAATACTTACGTCTTATTGACGCTTATACACACGTTCAAAAATTCGGCGAAGTTTGTCCAGCTAACTGGGAAGAAGGAAAAGATGCTATGAACGCTAATCGTAAAGGCGTATCAGAATACTTATCCTCTCATTAATTAATAAAAAAAATAAAGAAAATGGTAAAAGAATTAGAACAAGATAATTTAAGTGATATTATAAAAGAATCTCCTGTAGTTTTGGTTCAGTATGCTGCCTCTTGGTGTGGAAACTGTAAAATTATGAAGCCAAAATTTAAAAAATTGGGGGAAGAAAACAGCACGATTCCGTTTTTGATTGTAGATGCGGAAAAATTCCCTGAATCTCGAAAATTAGCAAATGTAACCAACTTGCCTACTTTTGCTTCTTTTAAAGACGGAAAATTAGTGAATCAAATACAGACTAATAAATTAGAACCTTTACAAGTGTTAGTAAATGAAGTTACCAATAATTAAACATCTTACTCAATTCATTGTAAATAATGATGAAGATTATATCAATGAAACTATTGAAACTTTAGAACATTTAACAGAAGCTCCGGGTATAAAAGATGAAGAATTAGATGTTTTAGGAGAAGTAATATCTAATATGTATGGAGCTATTGAAGTGGCTAAATTAATGAATGAAGGTATGGATGAAAAAGATGCTTTAAACGCATTTATGAAACGAGTACTAGGGTCAATAGATAAATAAACCTAAATTTTTTTTAATTCATTATAAAAATCCTTGCAAAATGCTATTGCAAGGATTTTATATTTAAAAAAAGACAGTATATGCTAAATATTATTTTCATATTTCATGTTGAAACCGTAATTTCGTAAATTAAAATAAATTAAATTTACGAATAAATGGCTATTCTTGGACAAATAAGAAAAAGAAACGGATTATTAATAGGTTTTGTTGCTGTAGCATTATTGTTATTTTTATTGGGAGGAATTGATTGGAGCCGGCTGGGCAAAAAAGACCCCAATGTTTTTGGAAAAGTAAATAAAGAAGCTATTTCCCGACAGGAATATTATAGTCAATTACGTTTTTTATCTTTTCAATACCAAGGTCGATATCCGGAAAATTTACTTGAAGGACAAGTTTGGAATTCATTAATTGAGAATAAATTAATTGAACAAAAATTTAATTCATCCGGCTTACTATTAACTGATAAAATGATATGGGATATTGCTAAATCTTCACCAATATTTAACAGCCCTCAATTTAAAGATAAAAACGGAAACATCAATATTAAGCTTATTCAGGATGAATTCGAAAAAATGGAAGAAAATCAAAATGCATCCCCTGAATTTAGGGAATATTTCCAAAACATGATGACTCTGAAGAAAAATTTCGGTTATCAGGCAATGAGTAAAGAATATTTTGGAGCTTACGGTTCCGCAATGTTAACAAACAACAAGGAAATTGAAACTTTAGCGCAAAACCAATCAAATATAGCCAACATAGAGTTTGTTAAAATTGATTATGATGCTTACCAAAAAACAAATCCGATGAAGGTTTCTGACGATGATTTAAAAGCCTATATTGAAAAACATAAATCTTTATTTAAAATTGATGAAAATAGAACCATAGATTATGTGTTTTTTTCTGCAAAACCTACTCCTTCGGATGAAAATAATACTCTCAATTCTTTAAATGCCTTATTGTCTAAATCTATTGTTGAAGGAGATACCATTCAAGCATTCAGTTCCGTAAAAAACGATTCTCTTTATATAAGTGAGCTTAATACGGCACAAATAGCTGACAGACCATTTATCTCACAATACAGAAGTGAAAAACAATTACCTCGATTTATACAAAGTTGGGTTAAAAATGCTTCAATAGGTCAAATTTCAACGGCATACAAAGACGATGGATACTTTATTATATCCAAGTTAATTGGTAAAAAAAATACAGACTCCCTAACGGTAAAAAATATATTGATAAGCTATACAGGAGCTCAGCAAATTCAGCCAAAAACGGCTAGAAATAAAGAGCAAGCTAAAAAGCAAGCAGAAGAATTAGCTGCTAAATTAAATGCAAATCCTAATGATTTTTCAACACTAGTTAATCAATCAGATGATCCGAGCATTTCATCAAATAATGGAGTAATGAAATTAACTACTTCCCAAGATTTTTCTGCTTCTTCTAAAAAATTACAACGTTTCTTAGAATCTTCTCCTTCCAATAAAGCAGAAGTTATTGAAACTCCGCAAGGATACTTAGTTCTAATGATCACTCAAAGAAAACCAGATGAAATTGTCTATAAATTAGCAGATCTAGCAAAGAAAATAGAACCTTCTAATGCAACTATTGAGGCGGCTCGAAAACAATCTACCAATTTTATACAATCAATTCAAGGAAAATCTTCTAAAGAATTCATTGAACTTGCAAAAAAATCTAATTACAAACCTCAACAGCAAAGAGGAATCTTACGTTTTGGTTCTATGATAAATGGATTAAATACAGATAAAGACTCCGATATAATTGCTTGGGCTTTTGATTCCAAACGAAAACTCGGAGATTCTGAAACATTTACTACTAGCGATCAAAGCTATATAGTAGCTAGAGTTTCTTCTTTATTCAGTAAAGGCTTAGCAGATCCTTCTTTGGTTAGAGATGAAATCGAAACGGTAGTAAGAAACGAAAAGCTGGGAAAAGCTATCGCTGAAAAAATAAATAAGGACAACAAATCATTGGAAAATTTAGCCGTTGATTTTAAAACCACCAAAGGTAGTGCTTCTTTAAGTTTCGATAATCCGTCAATCAACGGGGAATTTGAACCAAAAGTAGGAGGAGCTGCTTTTGGTTTAAAACAAGGAGCTCAATCTAAAGCTATTGAAGGAAAAAACGGAGTGTATGTAATCATCACTAAATCGATTACAAAAGGTCAAATCGGAGATAAGAAACAATTAAAAACTTCATTGATGAATCAATATGCACAACAAATGCCTTCTTTATTTTTAAGATCCTTATATCAAGATGCTGATATTACTGATTATAGGGGAATATTGCTAAATCAACAACAGAAATAATTATATTTATTTATAAATATCTAAAAGCATACTAATTAAGTATGCTTTTTTTTATTTTCATAATTATATAAAATTAAAATTAATAATCTTTAAAAATATTTTTAGGTAATTCACGTATCCATGCATTCGCTAAAAAAAGTCTATATGCATCGTCACGTCTAATTTATTGTTTGAAAAATTTAAAAAATATTCAGAAGAGGTTTTTAAAAAATATAAAACAGCTTTATAAACATCATATTAAGTAACAATTTTTCTATATGAATGAAAACTGCCTCTTTTATTAAAAATAAAAGAGGCAGTTTTCAATTATAGTGAACAACTAAAATTTTATCGATTTAACAATTTTGCTGCTTCTTTTGCAAAATAAGTTGAAATTAGACTGGCTCCGGCTCTTTTTATACATGTCAAACTTTCAATGATTATTTTATCATTATCCAGCCATCCATTTTTTGCAGCGGCCTTAATCATCGCATATTCTCCACTAACCTGAAATACGGAAATTGGAACATCAACGATTTGACTTAATTTTGAAACAATATCTAAATAAGGAAGCCCAGGCTTTACCATAATAATGTCAGCTCCTTCTTCTATATCTCTCAACGCCTCATTTATAGCTTCTTTACTATTAGCGTAATCCATCTGATATGTTTTTTTATCTCCAAATCCTGGAGCACTATTTAATGCATCTCTAAAAGGTCCGTAATAGGAACTTGCATATTTTGCCGCATAGCTCATAATTCCTACTTCATGAAATCCATTTTCTTCTAGAGCTTCTCTAATAGCAGCTACCCTTCCGTCCATCATATCGCTAGGGGCTATAAAATCTGCACCCGCTTCCGCGTGGCTAAGACTCATCTTAACTAATGCATCTACAGTGGCATCATTAACTATCTTTCCGTCTTCAACAATTCCATCATGTCCGTAAATAGAATAAGGATCTAAGGCCACATCAGGCATGATTACCATTTCCGGAATCGCATCTTTTATGGCCCTGATTGAGTTTTGCATCAATCCATTTTTATTCCAAGCTTCTTTACCGGTATTATCTTTCAGATTTTCACTGATTTTTACATAAATATTTATAGCTTTTACCCCCAAAGACCATAATTCTTTTACTTCTTTAACTGTAAGATCTAATGACCGGCGGAATATTCCGGGCATAGATGATATTTCTTCTTTTACATTTTCTCCTTCTGCAATGAATATGGGCATGATAAAATCATCTGTGGTTAGAACAGTTTCTTTCACTAAATCTCTCACAGGTTGTGACGCTCTTAACCTTCTATTTCTATTATATAGTATCATCGTTATTTATTGTTTTTATGTTTTCAAAATTTAATTCGTCAGAAAATTATCATACTAAATCAGTTATTAAATTCTCATTAAAGAAATCATTTGATAAGTTTTTGAAATAATTATACATTTATATTAAGATGAAGTATTTCAATTTCTTAATAAAAGTAACATTCGACAGCAAAGTAGTATCTACTACATTTTTATGCCACTTCTATCTGCAAAATATTCAGCGAATTTTCTAATTTCTTCTGCTATTTCTTCTTCATCTGTTGCCTTTTGATAGGAATCTCCTAAAGAAAGCAATACCTGATGAAAAAAACGTTTCATTTCATCTACAGGCATTTCCTTTGTCCATAGATCAATCCTCAAAGCTTCTTTAGTTTTGTCATCCCACACAGACAACAAAATAGCTTTACTTTCAGCTCCGATTATACCGCCATCTGGCGCAGCCCAAACAATTTTTTCAGGGATATGATTTTCATCTAACTGTATATTTAAATTGATCTCTGTTTCTTTCATTCTTTTCGATATATAAATCTTATTTATTTTTTTACTTTTTTATCTTCATAGACCTCATCATCAAGAGGATTGGGCTTATATTTGGCTTTTGCAAAAATTTGTCCGTGATTAGTATCTTTTATAAATTCTTGCAAACTAACTTTATCATTTTCTATTAAATATTTTCTGCAAATTTGCCATCCTGTCCAACAGCCAATTTGTCCCGGACTTTGAGAATCAATTTCCGTATAAAATTTAGAAAATGGCGCTAATGATAGGAATCGATCAGAAAGGGAAATATCATCACTGAAAACATAGCCATTTTCAATAAAATAATTCCATATTTCATATTTATTTTCTTTTGCCCAATTCATTTGATCTTCAGTATAACCGATTTTGTAACAATCTTTTACCTCAGGAAGGAAGGCATCTTCTAATATTAGTATTTTACCTTGATAAATCATTTGTGAAACAAACGATTGGCTATCAGTTTCTCTGGGAATGAGCCTCATTTCTTTTATTAATTCTTTTGCAGCTTTTGATGAAAAGTATTCCATACTCATAGTCCTTTGTATGTACCTATCGATCTGCATCATATCATAATATTTATTCTTATACCCTAAAAAGCAATCAGTAGCAATAAGCAAATAATTATTTTGGGGAATATAAGTGATTGGATTCAAATAATCGGATGTAAAAGAGGAATATAAGAATACTTTAGGCTCTTTAAAATTCGGATAATAAAACTTTATATGCTTAAAAAGATCCTTGAGTTCTGTTTTGATCTTATCATTTGGAACATTTTTCCTTATTTCTGCATAAATATTAAGCTCTGTACTATCTCTTCTATCTTTTTCAAATCTTGAATCCGGAGTATTTTGACTCAGATAAAATGGATATTTTTTTCTGATATCGGCTACAGTTAGTTTTAAATTATAAAAATCACTAGCAATATCGCTCATATCAATTTCTACCTGCACTTTACTTACATCCGCTTTCCATCTTTTGTTTAAAGTATCTTTATTATTTTTTTGGGTACAGCCCAGCATTGCCAATAATACCGCCAGATATTTAATAAACTTCATTATCTTTACACTTGGTTTTAAATATATAAATTTACGCGCAAAGATACAATATTATGAAAACAACAAAGGTAATTTCCTATATTGTTAATTGGTTAAACGATTATCTGAAAAATAGTGGTGCAAAAGGATTAGTGGTTGGTGTATCTGGAGGGATAGATTCCGCAGTAGTATCTACTTTAGCCGCTAAAACCGGCAGCCCGGTTTTACTATTAGAAATGTCTATTCATCAAGCTGAAGATCAGGTTACTCGCGCAAGAGAACATATAAAATTTTTAACCGATCAATTTGGAAATGTTGCCGGAAAAACCATAAATCTTACTTCTTCTTTTGAAGCTCTAAAATCTGATTTACATGCTGACGAATCTCATGAAAAAAATAATCTTTCTCTAGCCAATACACGTTCTCGCCTTCGTATGACGGCATTATATTATTATGCCGGAATTAACAACTATTTGGTTTGTGGAACGGGTAATAAAATAGAGGATTTCGGTATAGGTTTCTTTACCAAATATGGAGATGGTGGAGTTGACATTAGCCCCATTGCTGATTTATTAAAAAGTCAGGTTTTTGAAATCGCTAAAGAATTAAAAATTTCCGAATCAATTCAAAAAGCTAAACCCACAGATGGCCTTTGGACTGACGACCGTTCGGATGAAGATCAAATAGGAGCCTCCTATCCGGAATTGGAATGGGCTATGAAAGCACATGAAGACCATAAGGCTTCTGACTTTTCAGGAAGACAACGCGAAGTTTTTGATATTTATGAAAGGTTGAATAAACTTGCCCAACATAAGATAGAACCTATTCCTGTTTGTGTAATACCTAAAGAATTACTGGAATAATTCTCTATAAAATTTCTATAGTTTAATAAGATAACAATAAATCTTTTACAAATAAATTACTTATAATTAATCATGGTAAATTAATTTATATAAATTTCCAATTAACATAGAAAATTAAATTATTTTCATACTATTAATGATATTTTTATCATTTTATTTTATAATATAATCTTTAAATACTAAGTCATAAAGCCTGTAAATTATCCAAAAAGTATTAAAAATTAATAATTTATTTTTCTATAATTCATTCAATTATTATTTTTGTTTTAGAAATTAAACTTGATTATGGGACGCGCATTTGAATATAGAAAAGCTTCAAAATTAGCTAGATGGGACAAAATGGCCAAACAATTCAGCCGCATAGGGAAAGAAATTGCAATAGCTGTTAAAGCCGGAGGTCCTAATCCTGAATCTAACCCGGCGCTTCGTCGTTGTCTACTGAATGCCAAAGGAGCCAATATGCCTAAAGACAATGTAGAAAGAGCTATAAAAAAGGCTTCCGGAGCAGATGCAGAACAATACGATGAAATAACTTATGAAGGGTATGGCCCCGGAGGAATTGCTATTTTTTTGGAATGTACAACCAATAATCCTACCCGTACTGTAGCTAACGTACGAGCAATATTTAATAAATTTGATGGCAACCTAGGAAAAAATGGGGAATTAACTTTTTTATTTGATCGAAAAGGAATTTTTACCCTAGATAAATCATCTCTCACCATGGATTGGGATAGTTTTGAACTGGAAATGATTGATGCAGGTGCTGAAGAAATTGAAGAAGATGATAATGAAGTAATCATTACTTCTTCCTTTGAAGATTTTGGTTCTATCAATCATAAATTTGAGGAATTGGGTATTGAACCTAAAAGTGCAGAACTACAAAGATTACCTAATACTACGAAATCACTTCCATTGGAACAAGCTCAAACTATATTAAAAATGCTTGAAAAATTTGAAGATGATGATGATGTTCAACAAGTATTTCATAATATGGAAATTACTGAAGAGCTACAGAATTCAATAAATTAGAATTTTACATATATAAAGATTGAAAGTTTCTTATGTATATAAGAAACTTTCTTTTTTTATCCTATATATTTTAATATTATTCATAATACCTTAAATATTCAATTATATAGTAAGGTTTCATATTTGAAATCTTAAACAAATATGTCCTATATACTTTTTTATTTTCTATTCGTTTTTGCCAATTTTTTTTCAACCCATAGGGTTGCAAACGGGAAAAATGCCGACATAAGCACAAAAACAAAATCTTCATCATCCCATTTATAGATTTTTCTAACCCTAAAGGATAAAATAATATAAACAGTAAAAAATAAGCCGTGTATCATTCCAACCGGTATCATTAATAGGGTGTTTTGTAAAAAGTATTTCAGAGGCATGGCTATCAAAAAAAGCAAAAAACAACTTACACATTCTGCATAACAAGCTATATTAAAATACTTTTCTAATTTAATTTTGCGCATTTGTTTATATTTATATTTACAAAAATAGCACTTTCTTAAGATAAATTATTCAATTAAAAATAAGATAAAATATTGTTTTAATTAGTTATTTTTGTACGAAAATCCAACTATAATACTATTTCATATTTTTTATTATATAAAATTATATTATAACTATTATTATATATCAACAATTTAATATTGTATAATAATAACAACTTATGAAACACCTAATTTATATCATGTATATGTCAATATATGATAAATAATTTGTACCTTATGAGAAAAAAAAATAATATGATGAAAAAGAGATTTGTATTATGTGCATTAATTGGATTTTGCGCATTTAATCTAAGCAAGGCTCAAACTTATCCTCAGATTTTAGTTAATAATCAAAAATTTTCTGATTGGAACAGAGACGGAAAACTACAACCTTATGAAGATACTCGATTATCAGATTATGAAAGAATTGATGATTTGATTTCTCGGTTATCGGTTGAGGACAAAATACATCTTCTTTTAGGAACGGGAATGGTTGGATTTGAAATGTTAAAAGGTTTTGAAGCAATTGACCCAAAAGGCGTAACAATTCCTAGCTACCTTATACCTGGATCTGCAGGTTCTACCACTCCTATTGACAAATTGGGTATTCCTGCAGTAATATTTACTGATGGACCGGCAGGGGTACGTATTTCTGCAACCAGAAAAGGAGAATCAAATACCTATTATGCTACAGGCTTTCCGGTTGGTGCGCTTATTTCCACCACATGGGATGTGGAATTGGCTGAAGAAATTGGAAAAGCCATAGGAGACGAAGCTTTAAAATATGGTTCGGATATTCAATTAGCTCCTGCCTTAAATATAATGCGTAATCCTTTATGTGGACGTAACTATGAATATTTTTCAGAAGATCCTTTAATAGCAGGTAAATTCGCTTCTGCAATCACTCAAGGAATACAAAAAAACGGTGTAGGAGTGTCTCTTAAACACTTTGCAGCGAATAATAGCGAAAATAACCGTATGGATTTAAATGTGCATCTTTCTCAAAGAGCTTTAAGAGAAATTTATCTTCGCGGATTTGAAATTGCTGTTAAAGAATCTAATCCCGCCACTATAATGTCATCTTATAACAAGATCAATGGCACCTATACTTCTGCAAGCTATGATTTGTTAACCACCATTTTACGTCATGAATGGGGCTTTAAAGGAACTGTAATTACAGACTGGTTTGGAGGTTATGCAGATGTATCCGCTATTAGTGATACCAGTCATGACGGTATAAGTAAAGATTCATATGAAGAGAAAATTTTTGCCCAACAAATTCATTCCGGTAATAATCTATTAATGCCTGGTACTCAGATACAATTCGAAACATTAAAAAAATATATAGATTCCAAAAGATTATCTATAGAAGATGTAAACAATTCCGTAAGAAAAGTATTGGAAATTATCTTTAAATCTCCACGTGTAGCCGGCTATGTGCCATATAATAATCCTGATTTAAAAAGTCATGGGCTTTTAAGTAGAAAAGCAGCTTCTGAAGGAATGATTTTGTTAAAAAATGATAATGGAGCATTACCTTTAAACAAAGGAAGTAAAATAGCATTATTCGGAAGCGGGTCTTATAATATTATTGCAGGGGGAACCGGAAGTGGAAATGTTAACAAAGCTTATGTAATTTCTTTACCTAAAGGCTTGGAAGAAAACGGTTTTCAAATAGATAAAAATTTAGACAAAACCTATACTTCTTTTGTTAAAGAGGAACTTAGAAAAACTGAAGAGTTAAGGAAAAAATTATTAGCTATTTTACCCATTTTAACTCAGCCTACCATTAAAGAAAGAGTCATTGAAAATAGTGCCAAAGAAAATGATATAGCTGTGATCACAATCGGACGCGAGGCCGGTGAATCAGGAGACAGAAAAATAAAAGACGATTTTGATCTTTCGGAAAAAGAACAAAATTTAATTTCTGAAGTATCCAATGCTTTCCATAAATTAAATAAAAAAGTTGTAGTAATTGTTAATTCCGGTAGTGCTATTGAAACCTCCAGCTGGAAAGGAAAAGTAGACGCAATTTTATGGGCAAGTCTTCCAGGACAAGAAGGAGGTTATGCTATAACAGACGTACTTTCAGGTACTGTAAATCCTTCTGGTAAATTAACTCAAACTTTACCTGTTAAGTATTCCGACGTTTCTTCTTCATCAAATTTTGATGGGGTTCCTGCAGAAAAACCTACAGATGTATCTTATAGAGAAGGGATATATGTTGGATATAGATATTTTAATACTTTCAACGTAACTCCTTCTTATGAATTTGGATATGGACTTTCTTATACAAAGTTTGATTATTCAGAACCTGTTTTAAGTTCCTCTCAATTCAATCAAAAACTGGTGATATCATTAAAAGTTAAAAATACAGGAAGTGTTGCTGGAAAAGAAGTTGTACAACTCTATCTTTCTGCTCCTAGAGGAGGAGTTGATAAACCTGCAAAAGAACTAAAAGGTTTTGTAAAAACAAAATTGTTAAACCCTGGAGAAACTCAAGTTGTCTTTTTTGAACTACAACCTAAAGATTTAGCCTCTTTCAATCCTTTAGCTTCTGCCTGGATTGCTGATGCCGGAGTTTATAAAATTGAATTCAGTTCTTCCGTTCTAAACAGTAAACAAACCTCTTCTTTTACATTACCTAATAAATTGATTGTTGAAAAAGTAAATAATGTGCTTAACAACGATCTTAATTTTCAAGATTTAAAATCCAATAGATAAAAAATAAAATAAAACTTGATTTTGAGAGTGGAAATAAATTATTTTTCCGCTCTTTTTTATATAAAATCTTTACTATTCGATTTATTTTTTGAAAAAATTAATTTGTACTTTTGCCATCTTAACTTATTTTTCATTTTATGCCTTTAAAAGATTCTTTACAAACCACTTTACAAACAATACCATCGGAGGTAAGTTTGATTGCTGTTTCTAAAATGCATCCTGCAAGAGAAATTGAAGAAATGCATTCTTATGGGCAAATTGATTTCGGGGAAAATAAAGTTCAGGAATTAATGGAAAAATATGGACAATTACCTAAAAGCATTCGTTGGCACCAGATCGGACATTTGCAGAAAAACAAGGTGAAATACATCGCTCCTTTTGTCTATTTGATACATTCTGTTGATAGTTTAGAATTGCTGGAAATCATTGAGAAAGAAGCGATAAAAAATAATCGTCCTCTGGCTGTTTTATTACAAGTAAAAATAGCGCAAGAAGAATCTAAATATGGCTTAACTTTGGGTTCGGCCCTTGAATTACTTACTTTTAAAAAGGAAGGAAAATTTCCACATGTTGCTATCAAAGGTCTTATGGGTATGGCCTCTTTTACAGACAATAAGGAACAAATTAAGGCTGAATTTTCTTATCTTCATAAATTTTATGAAACGCATCAAAAAGAATTTGGCTTGGAAATTTTATCTATGGGAATGTCCGATGATTATTTGCTTGCTATTGAATGTGGAAGCAACATGGTTAGAATTGGATCTAAATTATTCGGAAAACGAAACTACACCGTATAATCTTCAATCGGGATGGTTTGGAAAGCAATTTCTTTTAATTTATTATTTTGAGTAAAAAGATAATCTATTCTACCTAATAATAAACCGGCCCAACCTACTTGATTTAAAAGTACTTCTTTGCCTTCTTTGTTTATATATTTTTCAGGCTCTTTAAAAAATGTATGGGTATGCCCACCAAGTACTAAATCTATATGTGAGGTTTGCTGACAAAGCTGTACATCACATACCTTATTTGGAAAATTCGGATATTTATATCCTATGTGGGAAAGGCAAATAACTAAATCGCATTTTTTTTCTTTTTTCAACATATAGGCCCGGTCTTGAGCTATTTCAATAGGATCTAAATATATGGTTTCTAAATAATTCTTTTTTTCAACTAATCCTTCCAATTCGACTCCAATGCCGAATATTCCTATTTTTATTCCTCCTTTGTTTATAATCTTATAATCTTTGGTCAACCCTTCTAATATAGTGTTTGTAAAATCATAGTTGGAACAAAGAAAGTCAAATTGGGCATGAGGCAACTGCTTTTTAAATCCTTCCAAACCGTTATCAAATTCATGATTCCCCATAGTTGATGCTTCATACCCCATTTTGGACATTAATTTAAATTCCAATTCTCCTCCGAAAAAATTAAAATAGGGTGTCCCCTGAAAAACATCCCCCGAATCTAACAATAATACCTGCGGTTCTTCCTGTCTAATAGCTTCAATTAAGGTCGCTCTTCTTGCAAAACCACCTTTATTTGAGCTATGAGCATAAGTAGGAGGAAATGGATCTATCCTACTATGCTGATCATTTGTATGCAGTATAGTTACTTTTTTGTCAGACTTTAAAATTTGGGAAGCAAATGATATTGATGGAAGATTTAATGCCCCTCCTGCTAATATGGTTGTTTTAATAAAATTTCTTCTTTTCATATGAAATTATTTTAATCTTCATAAATTAATCTTTGATCCGTTAGCTCCGGTAATTCTTTGTATTTTTTTACTTGTTCCAAAAGTATATCTCGTAATTTCAGATGCGTTATTTTTTTAGAATCAGACTTCACAAAAAAATTCATTCTGTCTCCCCCGTTCATTAAATAATCTATTGTTACTACCCAATATTTCTTAGTATTGTCAAAATCCTTACCTCCGATTTTCGCAGTATACAATTGGTCATTTTTATAAATAAGCTTAATTCCAGCCAAAGGATGTCCTTTCTTTTCTGTTCTTATATAATCAAACATTTCTTTCATTTGTGAATCATCGAGCTGTATATATACCAATTCATTTTCAAAAGGCGCTACTTCAAATATATTTTCTACGGTTACCACTCCTTTAGGGATAATAGATCTAATTCCGCCAATATTTAACAAGCAAAAATCGGGATCAGGAATAGAATTCTTTTTTGCATATATTTTAGCATAATCTAATACTAAATCGGCTAGTAAATTACCTTCGTTACTGGAATATCCGGTCTTAGTAAAATCTACCTTTGCATAGCTAATTGGTTGATTCATTATTGAATCCATTTGTTTTTTATAAGGGTAGATATATTGTATATATTGAGAGTCAGACTTGATTGAATCATATATTTCTTGATTAAGATAGGTTTTAAATATTCCTATTGATTTAGTTGTTTTGCAATTTATTATAAACACTATTAAAATGCAAAAAAGAATTAATTTTTGAAATTTTTTCATATTTATGATATTTATAAACCTAAAACTTTTCAAAAATAACAAATTCTAATGTTTAGGTAATATTACATTTATTTAAATCTACGCATTATATTTAATATTTTTATGCGTTTAAGGTCAAATATCTACACCTAATTGTCTTAATAGCTTATTATTTAATATAATAAGTTACTTCTCTTTATATTGCCATACAATATCAACTGATTCTAAAGTATATTTTATGATTGTCATGACCATCATAAAATAAAGGAAAGTATCTTTCTCATTTTATATCCTATATCGATTAGGATTATTCATATGTTTAATATTGATTACTTTACGCCTTCTAATATCTTTATTATCCATGGCTTTTATTTTATATTTTTTAGGATTAAAAAATTCCTTTTGGAATGAAATATGGACTGTATCAATATCTCCTGTTACTCTTTCGATAATACCAATAAGCTGTAAGAAACAATCCTCTTTCCAATTTTGATTTTGTTTTGCTATATTAATTATAAATTTTTATGTAATAAAATCTCGAATAAACGATATATTTTTTTTAATAGCTTTTTATTATTTTTTTATGTTTGACTAAATACTCATGTGTATTTATTCTACTGGGATATTTTTTGTTTTTGTCTTACGTTATTTTAACAAAGAAATCAAATTATTTAATACACCCAATATTTGTTAGTTTATTTATTAGTCCTTTATTAATAATTATTTATTTGGCAACTAATTATTATCTGACTGGGTATATTACCGGATTACGAAATGCTCCAATTCCTGAAAAAATTAATCTCTATTTAAGTTTTTATAATATTATACATTTTCAATCCATTCTTCAATAGGTCAGTTTTAGGATTGAAAATTCATTATAATATTTCTGCTTTTATAGCCTTTTTATTTATATGTTTTTACATTTATTTATTTATTAAAAATAAAAACTATAAAAGAAAAGAAGTTATTTTGCTCACAATTATCTTTATAACTTCCATTTTTTTGATCTTTGCATCCTATGTTAAAATAACAATAGATATTCTGGATACCAGATTATTATTTATTTATTGAACAATACAAAACTCTATATACAACATAAAGAATTTATTCTTAACATTATTTTATCCATTTTTTACTTATATATTTTACAAATTTTAGTATCTAGATTTATTGTTTAAAATTAATTTTTTCTTAAATTAGAAATTTAAAAAGCTTCTATATTAGGATCATGCGATAGGCAATATTACTTATATTTGTGAAGTTTATAATTATTTATTTAGATGAAAATCCTTATTACTGGGTCAGCAGGTTTTATTGGCTTTTATTTATCCGAATATTTAGCTAATCGAGGAGATGATATAATCGGATTAGATAACATTAATGATTATTATGATGTTTCTTTAAAATATGGAAGACTGAAGAATTTAGGTATCGAAAAATCAGATATTGAATATAATAAACTGATATTAAGTTCTAAATTTCAAAATTTTTCTTTTATAAAATTAAATCTTGAGGATAAAGAAAATATTGAAAAATTATTTAAAAAGGAAAATTTTGACAAAGTTGTTAATCTTGCCGCACAAGCTGGAGTCAGATATTCTTTAATAAATCCTCAAGCTTATATCAATTCTAATATTACTGGTTTTCTTTCTATTTTAGAATGCTGTAGAAAATATGATATCAAGCATTTAACATACGCAAGCAGCTCCAGCGTTTATGGTTTGAATGAAAAACAACCGTTTTCTACTAAAGATAATGTTGATCATCCTGTTAGTTTATATGCTTCCAGTAAAAAAAGCAATGAGTTAATGGCACATACTTATAGTCATTTATTTGGAATACCAACCACAGGCTTACGTTTTTTTACTGTGTATGGACCATGGGGTAGACCCGATATGGCATTTTTCATTTTCACTAAAGCTATTTTGGAAAATAGACCTATTGATGTATACAACTATGGAAAGATGGAGCGAGATTTCACATACATTTCCGACATAATTCAAGGAGTTGTTAAAGTCAATGATAATCCTCCTGAAAGAAATAAAAACTGGAATCCTAAAAATCCGGACCCTTCTTCTTCGAAGGCTCCTTATAAAATTTATAATATAGGTAATAATAAACCAGTCGAACTTATGAGCTTTGTTAAAACCATAGAGGAAGAATTAGGTATAAAAGCTCATATAAATTTACTTCCTATACAGCCCGGGGATGTTCCGGCTACTTATGCCGATGTGACAGATATAGCTGAAACACTGGGCTACAAGCCCGAAGTTTCTGTTAAGGAAGGTATTAGGAATTTTATTAATTGGTACAAAGAATTTTATTCTTTTTAACTGAAATGATTATGAGCTTTTCAACTGAAAATTTAAAAATTTGCATTATCGGTTTAGGATATGTTGGATTGCCATTAGCCTTAGAATTTGCAAAAAAATATAAGGTGATAGGCTTTGATATATCTTCTAATAGAGTCTCTCAATTAATTAACCATGAAGACATTACATTAGAAGTTTCTTCAGAAGAAATAGCTAAAGTTTTAGTCAATTCCATACAAAGCTTAGATAATAAAAACGGTTTTTACCCTACTCATGATAGCAGTGATATTAAAGATTCAACTATCTATATTGTTACCGTACCGACGCCCGTAGATTCTTCTAATAGACCGGATTTATCACCTTTATTATCTGCTAGTTCTACAGTAGGAAAAGTAATAAAAAAGGGAGATATTGTTATTTACGAATCTACTACTTACCCTGGTTGTACTGAAGAAAAATGTATACCTATTATTGAAGAAGTATCAGGACTGAAATATAACATTGATTTTTTTGCCGGATATTCTCCTGAAAGAATAAATCCAGGAGATAAGGTAAACACATTAACCCACATAAAAAAGGTAACTTCGGGTTCAACTCCGGAGGTTGCTGAGTTTGTTACTTATTTATATGACTCCATTATTACTGCAGGTACTTATCAAGCAAGTAGCATTATAATAGCTGAATCTGCTAAAATAATTGAAAATTCTCAACGAGATATTAATATTGCCTTTGTAAATGAATTGGCAAAAATATTTAATTTATTAGGTATAGATACAACAGAAGTTCTGGAAGCTGCCGGAACTAAATGGAATTTTATACCCTTTAGGCCTGGATTAGTCGGCGGCTATTGTATAGGCGTAGATCCCTATTATTTAGTACAAAAGGCTATGGAAATCGGATATCATTCTGAGATCATTCTTGCCGGAAGACGATTAAATGATTCGATGCCTTCTTATATTGCTTCAGAAGTAATTAAATTAATGATTAAAAAAGATATTGTCATTAATAATTCTTCTATCTTAATTTTAGGTTTTACTTTTAAAGAAAATTGCCCTGATGTAAGGAATACTAAAGTTGCTTCAATTGTCAAATGCTTACATGAATATGATTTAAATATATCAATATGTGATCCTTTAGCTAATTCTGAAGAAGTTAAATGTGAATATGGTTTAGATATATTTAACAAGATTCCTGAATCGGAAAAATTTGATACTATAATATTAGCTGTTCCTCATCAAGAATTTAAAGATCTAAATATCAAAAAATATTGTAAAGAAAATTCTGTTATTTATGATTGCAAATCTTTCTTAGACAGAGATCTTGTAGATTCCCGATTATAAAAAATTTTATGATGTATCCTTTAATCACAGTTTCTATTCCTGTCTATAATTGCGAAAAATATATTGAACGTAGTATTAATTCTGTTCTACAACAAACCTACCCTAATATAGAAATTTTATTGGTAGATGATAAGGGAAATGATTCAAGTTCTCATATTATAAAAGAAATTCAATCTAATCATATGGACAAAATACGAATTGTTGAACATGAATCCAATCAAGGTTTGTCTGTAGTTAGAAATACGGGAATTGATCAAGCAAAAGGCGAATACTTATTTTTTTTAGATTCTGATGATACTATTTCTCCCAATTGTATTACAGAATTATTTGAGTTAATTTCCAAAACTAAATGCACTATTGCTGTAGGGGAAACTTTGGCAAAGAACACCTTTAAAAATATTGAATATAAAATTTTTCCTTTTATTCATTCCCTTACTTATCTTGAAGGTAATGATAACATATTTGAACATTTCTGTAAAGGTTTCTGGCCTGTAAGTGCTTGGAATAAGCTTTTTAAAGTAGATTTTTTTAGAAAAAATAAGATCTATTTCATCAAAGGCTTGTATTCGCAAGATGAGCTATGGTCTTTTCACACTGCTTTAAAACTTGAAAACATTGCCTTTTTACATAAAACTACTTATTTTTATTATTTACATGGAGAATCTATAATTTTTAATAAAACTAAAAGAAATTTTGAAAATCATCAGACCATCATGGAGTATTTTACGAAAGCTTATAAGGAATCAGGTCCATTAAGAAGAAAATTTATGCTTAAACACATCATTTCTTTTAAGGAAACTACCCTTTCTATGCAATGGAAATTTATGAAAAACGATACTACCTACTGGAAACAAAATTATCAACGATTAAAAAAGGCTCCTTCACTATCATTTGTTAATTATTTTTCTTCATTTTTTTCAAAAGATCAAAAGAAGAAAAATTTTTTCCAAAATTTACCCCTTACAATTGGATATAGATTATTTAAATGGAGATATGAAAGAGAATAAGTGTTTAATAATTAGTGCTTTAAAAACAACAAAGATTTAATGATGTATTTCATCTGATAATTTAAATTTAATTTAGCACAATAAGGATAAGTTAATATGTATTGATAAAGCACTTTCCATGATAACTGTTTTTGAGCAAGAAAATATCCTAAAACACTTTTCTTATAAATTTTTTCTAAAAATTTAGAATTAAACGGACATCCTTTTTCTTCATTATATTTAATTAATTTTTTCGCCCAAATAATAAATTCCTTTAAATCACCAAAATTTCTTAAAACTTGATGCACTAATAAAGCATCAATCCATTTTTGATTATATAATCCAGAGTTTTCCTCTATTAATTTATTTAACACTTTATAATGAAGATTTTTTGAAATTTCTTCTTGATTTTTATTTTTTATTATCTTATTTTTCTTCCTTATAAAGGAAGCTTGATTTCCGGTAATTCTATAATTGTATAATCCTTCCGGAATAGTTATCAATTTTCCTCCTTTCTCCAATATTCTAATAAAAAATTCATAGTCTTCGGAGAAACGCAAATTTTCATTATACCATAAATTATTCTCTTTTAAAAAAGTTGCTCTAAACATAGATGCAGCATGGGCTATGGGACATCCTAGCAATACCTGATCTTTTATTTCTGAATGAAATAATGAAAACTTAATTACTTTTTCTTCTAACTCAAAGGTTTTTAAGAAAGTAGAACATACTGTTACATCAGGATTTGATTCCATCCATTGGACTTGTTTTGCAATTTTATCCTTATCATAATAATCATCCCCATCCAATAATGCAATATATTTTCCTTTTGCTTGTGAAATACCAATATTTCGAGTATTAGCAGGACCTGTATTTTCTAACTTTTGAATTAAATTTATTTTTCGATACTCAGAATATTTATGTTTTATTATATCAACAGTCCTATCAGTAGATAAATCATCAACAATTAAAATTTCTAAGTTTGGATACGTTTGATTTAATAGACTATCTATTCCTGTCTCAATATATTGTTCAACATTATAAGTTGGCACTATTATCGAAACTAAAGGCTGGTTCATATTAAATAAATTTATTTATTCCCTGTTTAATTTAAAAAATAAATTATAATTATGCTTTTTCATACAAAATTATCAAAAAACAAGTTTATGTTATTTAGATTAGATAAATATTTAAATAAAATTTAAAATTGTTTTAGTTCCAATTTATGTAATAAACAAAATATAAAATTCATATCTATTTTATAATATTCACATTCATTGCTTATAAGTTTATGATTGTAAAATAAAAACAAGTTTTTTATATATTTATTTTTTATTAAATTAATTGTTCAGTTTACTTAACGTCTTACCGAAAATATATAAAATGCTAAATTTCAAATAATTACACAATATAGGCATTAATATAAATATATATTTGAAAATAATTTTATGTATAAATAAAATTTTATTAATCTTCCTCAATATTCGTTTATTAGTATATATTAAATAAATTTATTTTTAAATTAAAACTAATTCATATGAAAATATGTTTATGTAAATGCGACACAATTGATCGAAAATATTTACCCTTATGGAGAAAAGATCAATAGATAAATTTCTTTGACAATGTAGATTTAGTTATTTATGTGCAAAGAATAAACTTTGTTATTAATGTTGCTATCGCATCAGAGCTACAAATTCGTATTTATCCTAATTTTAACATTAGACTACTTTTGTTTGCTTAAAAGATATCTTCGAAGGAACTATTGACATTTAAAAACTTAATGTAAAATTATTTTTTCTACGAAATTTAACGGAAAAAATAATTTTTGATGTTAATATACAAAAAAAATATTTAGGTATTTATATTGTTACTATCATTTCAAAACAAACCGTTATTTTTAAGAATGTAATCAAAATTTGATTTTCTTATAAACTATTATAGCAAAAAATTCATTCCCGTTTTTTCCGAAATTTTTCTGTTTTTTAAAATTGGTTTTGTTTGAATTTTTGTTAATATTTTAAATTTATTTCCTACCAATTTAATTGATTTATAATCTAAAAAAAGAATCGCCCTTACTAAATCAGAAAATAATATTCTGTACTCTATAGTTTTTCTCTTTCCTGATAGTAGGGGATTCGAAATGTCTAATATAATTTTTCTTTTATATTTAGTTAACAATGCATCATAATATGTATGGGGAGGTCTTTCTTCTCTATCATGGAAAACTTTTACCGAAGGTACAATTCCTATTTTCATAGATTTATATCGTGCTCTATGTATATAATTATCATCTTCGGCATAATGATAAAATGTCGGATTAAAGCCACCAATATTCTCAATTGTTTTTTTAGGTAGTAACCAACAAGCAGCTGGAACAAAATCAAAATTCAAAATAACTTCATCGCTTATTTTTTGACTGCTTAATATGGAATAAAGTTCACGGCATTTAAAAGGATTTATGCAGTTGTAAAATCCCTGATCTATTAGGTTTCCTTCTCCATTCATATGCAAAGGACTTATAATTCCATAGTCCGGATTTTTATGGCTATTTTTAATTAATATTTCCACTGTGTTATATTCTACCCATGCATCCTGATTAAGTAAAAAGAAATAATCTGCTCCTCTATCATAAGCTTTTTTTATTCCTATATTATTCGCTTTTCCAAAACCTTCATTTGATTTATTTTCTATGAGCTCTATTGTTGGATAGTTTTTTTTAATAAAATCCACACTTTCATCAGTTGATACATTGTCAATGGCTATAATATTTATCTTTAAAGTTGATTTTAATAATGAATCAAAACATTTCTGTATCCAATGTTTCTGCATTCCATTATAGATAACAATTATAGCAAATATATTTCTCTTCATTTACAGGATTTTAATTTTTTTAAAATAAAAAATTTAATATACTTAAGAATTTTAATATTTACTTTTAAAAAGCCTTTTATTCCTAATTTTTGTACACTTAAATATTTTATCTGCTTATTTAATGACCAAAAAAAAGGATATTTATATTTAGATAAATAATCAATAAATACAAAATATTTCTTTATTTCATATTCTTTATTATTTATTTGATCCTTAGGTATTATATAATTATTTCGTATATTAATTATTTCGGTAAACCAATCTTGAGAAAGATTTCCGTATGAAAAATGTTTTATAAGTATTTCTCCTGTTACTATATTGATATATTTTGAGGCCACGCGCAGTGAAAAGTCTATGTCATAACCATGAAATCCTTTTAAATTGTTATTAAATTGAAATTCAAGATATACCTTTTTTCTGCATGCTAAAAAAACGCCATCTAACGAATATACTTTTTTTTTACCTCCGTATTTTTTATCTAATTTATAGATTATTATTTTCTCATCTTTCTGATCGGATTGGACTAAATTATAAAAACATATTTCATTCAGCCCCCACCAAAATGCTGGTACATTCGGAACATAAGAAGATCCTGCAACTCCTACTACTCCTATATTTTTATCATATAATAAATTTAATAATCTATTTCCCCAGTCTTTTGTTATAAAAAGAGTATCTTCATGAATAAAAAGTAAATTATCATATTTAGCTTGATTAGCACCCTGATTATATGCATAACATATCCCTATTTTACCTGGATTCCAAATATCAATAATTTCATATGAAACACCATCCCCAATAGTTTCTTTGACACTTTTACTAAATGATTGAAAATATTTTTTATTGTATGAAGAAACTATAATTGATATCATATGTTAATTCTATTTACACTATATATCTTTAAATATATGAATTTAATAATTTTTACATGAATAACAATTTATATTTTTTTAATATTATAAAATTATTTATTCAATATTATTTTTATTATATGAGTTAATAAATATTTTTATTTACTAATTTTTTATATAACTTTTTTAATATTCTCATTTTATAATAAAAAAAATTCTATTGAAAAAGTTTGTTTTAATAATTTTTCAATAAATATTTTTAGATAAATAATGTTTTTATAAATTAATAATTTCAGTCATTATATTTGAATTATATCATTAAATATAAATAAGATAAGTTATTTACTTATTAATTAAAAATCTTTATCATAAATTAATTGTATAGAAGATAATTGGCTTTCAGAATATAATATATTTTTTATCGGAAATATTGTTTAATTTAATTTTCTACGCTATTTTAATATTTTTTATATAATTATCAAAGATAAAAGCATAATGTTATTTTCTTAAATTTATGTTATTTTTTTTCAATTATTTATATACATTTCTTAATAATCCAATAAGCTTATAATAATATGACCATAAAGTAACTATTTTATTGTATAAATATACTTTATTTTTATGCGAAATCCTTCTTAGCCCCCAGATTTTACACATAAATGTTATTCGTTTATTTATCTTTTTATTTTTTAGATATTCGTATACATTTTTGTTATTTTTAGTAAATGATTCTTTTATTAAATTATTAAGTAAATATTCTGCTATTGGAGAATTATTTCTATGTTTAGTATATATTTTGATATCATCTATGGCCCACTTATCACTTGAAAATTTTTGTGAAAGGCTACTTTTATGAACTCTATAGTTAACTGAAATAAATTCTGAATAAAATATTTCATATTTCTGAGCAATTCTCAGCCACATATCGTAATCTTCATAATTTAAATTTTCATCAAAATACCCAGTATCTGATAATATTTTATTCTTAATCATTACAGACATAGCTGGTATAAAGTTACCTTTTAGTAAATTTTTATAAGTAATTTCGAAGTTAAAATGAAATAAATCTGGTTTATATTTTTGTATGAAAGTATTCCTCATAGGATTAGAATGTTCATCAATAAGATAAGCATCTGAAAAAATCATTCCTACTTCTTCTTTTGTATTTTCTAAAAACTGTACTTGTATTTCAGTTTTTTGGGGTAACATTATGTCATCAGTAGCTATAGAGGAAATGTATTTCCCTTTTGCTATTCTATACCCATCATTAATCGTGACACATATACCTTTATTTTTAGTATGTTTTATAAATTTATAAGGTTTATTATACGTAAGTAACCATTTTTCAATTTTTTCAATACTATCATCAGTAGAACAATCATCTACAATTATTAGCTCTATATTTTCATAAGTTTGTTGAGCTATACTATCTAATGTTTCTATAACATATTTACTATTATTATAATTAATAGCTACAATACTCACTAATGGAAATTTTTTTTTCAAATCTGTCTTAAAATTGATTTAAATGAATAATTACTTTAGTAAGTTCTTCTTGTGTTATTTGTGAACTTATTGGTAAACTTAATACTTCTTTACTTAATGTTTCTGTAATCGGAAATTGTAATTGACCGTATATTGAATAGGCTTCTTGTTTATAAGGAGGAATAGGATAGTGAATTAATGTTTGTATATTATTATTTCGTAGATATTCTTTTAAATTATCCCTATATTTCGATTTTATAACAAACAAATGCCAAACATGTTCTTTATTTTTCAAGCAATCTTCAATTTTTGGTAGTTCAATTTTTGAATTTTTTATATTTTGTAAATAGTAATTGGCAACCTCTCTTCTTTTTTGATTGTTCTGATCTATATATTTTAATTTAATATTTAACACAGCTGCTTGGATTTCATCTAATCTACTATTTACTCCTCGATATTTATTTATATATTTTTTTTGTGACCCATAATTTGCTAAAGCTTTTATTGTTTGCGCTAATTCAGCATCATTTGTGCTTACTGCTCCGGCATCTCCTAAAGCCCCTAAATTCTTTCCAGGGTAAAAACTAAAACCCGCGGCATCTCCTAAATTACCTGTCTTATTTCCTTTCCATTCTGCTCCTATAGCTTGAGCATTATCCTCAATAATTTTTAGTTTATATTTTTGAGCTAATAATTTTAATTCCTCAGAAAAAACTGCTTGTCCATAAAGATGAACAATCATAATTGCTTTAGTTTTTGATGTAATACTTTCTTGAATTTTTGAAATATCGATATTAAAATTATATGGATCCGGTTCTACAAAAACAGGAATTAAACCATTTTCTGAAATTGATAATACTGAGGCTATATAGGTATTTGCAGGAACTATTACTTCATCTCCATGCTCCATAACTCCTAGCTCTAAATACCCTTTTAGAATCAAGCGTAATGCATCTAAGCCATTACCTACCCCAATTACATATTTTGATTTTATATAATTTGAAAGATTATTTTCAAACGTTTTTACTCTATCTCCAAGGAGGTACCAACCTGATCGAAAAACATTAATTAATTCTTCTTCTATTTCTTGTTGATATTGGAGATTTACTTTTTGTAAATCTAAAAACTTTATCATAGTTTTTGAATCTTTCCTTCTTTTGTGATTATTCCTTTTTGAATTGCAGGATTTCCATACCATACTGTAAAGGGCGGTATATTTTTTGTTATTACACTTCCTGCTCCGATTAGGCTATATTCGCCTATAGTATGGCCTGCTACTATAGTTGAATTAGCTCCTATAGAGGCTCCTTTTTTTATAATTGTTTTTTCAAAAGCGCTTGGATAGCATTTAGAACGTGGAATTAAATCATTTGTAAAAGTAACATTAGGTCCAATAAATACATCATCTTCTATAATTACCCCATTCCAAATCTGAACTCCTGACTTTATAGTAACATTATTTCCTATTGTAACTTCATTCTCAATAAATACATTAAAATTAATATTACAATTTTTTCCAATTACAGCATTTTTCAAAATTACGCAAAATTGCCAAATTAATGTATTTTCCCCTATATTTTGAGTTTGTACATCAGATGTAGGATGAATTCTAATCATTTGCTTAATTTCTTAAATTCGTCATAGTCTCTTATGTAATCATTTTCTAAATAAAATTCGGAGGCTAAGCATAATAATACAGCATTATGAGAAAATTTAATATCTCTCCAAATTTTATTAGGAATAAATAATCCTCTTTCAGGAGAATCTAAAATAAACGTTTCTTTATTTCCATTTATGTCTTCTGTTCTAAACTCAATTGTCCCCGAAACAGCAAATATCATTTGTTTAAGCTCTTTGTGGGCATGGCCACCTCTTTGTATATCCTGAGGAGTAAAATAAGTCCAATAAACTCTTTTTATTTCAAAAGGTATATTCAGATTTTCTTCCGCAACAGTTATATATCCTAAAGCTGAAGACCCTATCTTTGATAGTTCTACTATATGTGGTTTCCCAATATTATCCATAAAATTTATTCGAAAAATTAAGTTCCGGTCGTATTACTCCTGGAAGTAAGTTACTATTAGATCCTAAAGATTCGTTTAATATTTCAAATTGAATTACTTCATTCTGAATATATAGAGGATACTTTTGATCTTCACCAAAAATCAAATTAAATTTATAAATTCCAGCATTTAATAAATTAGGCTCAATTTGACCTTTTACTTTATATATGCCCCTTTTTGAATCTTTATTTACTGTTATTAATTCCCCTGTATGAAAGATTGTTATTTCATCAGAGTTTCTCAATTCAAAAGTAACATCTAAATTTATACCAATTTTATTGTTATAAAAAATTAATTCAAACTCTACCCCAGAGGAAATCGTTAAATAATTTCCTTTAATAGGCTTAGTCATAAATTTTAGTATCCTTATATCTTCATTTCCTGGTGTATTATCAATATTTTCATGCTCAAGAAATGAAGGAATATTAGATAATTTTTGATAATATTCTACAGAATCTAACGCTCTACCTATATAAGAAATTCCTCCATGTTGCATAACTACCCCTTCATTACAAAGAGTCTTAATAGCTGCCATATTATGACTTACGAATAGTACGGTTCTTCCATCATTAACACTTACATCCTTCATCTTACCTAAACATTTTTTTTGAAATTCAGCGTCTCCAACTGCAAGAACTTCATCTACTATAAGAATATCGGGTTCTAAATGTGCTGCTACGGCAAACGCAAGGCGAACATACATACCGGAAGAATATCTTTTTACAGGGGTATCAATATATCTTTCAACACCGGAAAAATTTACTATCTCATCAAATTTAGAACGTATTTCTTTTTTTGTCATCCCCAAAATGGCTCCATTTAAAAATATGTTTTCTCTTCCTGTCAATTCGGGATGAAACCCTGTTCCAACTTCTAATAAGGAAGCTATTCTTCCATTAATTTTTATACAACCTGAAGTGGGCGAAGTCGTTTTAGATAATATTTTTAATAAGGTTGATTTTCCTGCGCCATTCCTTCCTATAATACCTAATACTTCACCTTGTTTTACTTCAAAATTTATATCTTTTAATGCCCATACATAATCTGAAGAACCTTTTGTTGTTCTATCATTGGTTTCACCAATCTTAGTAAAAGGATCACCTTTTCCCATGGTTTTCCACCACCATCTTTTTATATCCTGTTGTAAGGTTCCTGTGCCTACTTGGCCTAATCTATATAGCTTTGATATATTTTGTATTTTTATTGCTATGTTATTCATATTTCAATTAATGACTATTATATTATTATATTTAAAATTACCAATAGCACCCTCCTTCAACTTTTTCAAAACCTTTAGGTTTTTCATCTTCTGATGGAAATATCCAATGTTCATTGGGCATATTTTTATATTCTAAAAAATCAAGCCATCTTTGTCCTTTAATCCCAAATAACCATTGTACCATTCCTCCTAAATGAACTGCTTGTTTACCTAATTTTTTAACATAGGAAGCTAGTGGAAACCCATAGGCTCCACATCCTATAATAGCTACATCAAAATCAGTCTGCTGTATTTTTATTTTCATACTCTCTAAAGCTTCAAACCAATCTTTATATTCAGAATCTTTATTATCTGCTACTGTTTGAACCGCTTTTATGGTTTTTAAATCGAACTTAGGTAATATTTTTCTATTTTCGAAAAGTAATTCTCTTTTATCATATTGAGATCTAATGCTATCTTCAAAGGGATGTATTACCAATACTTTTTTCCCTTTTAATTGATATGACCATGGCTCTTCATAAAACCATGGTTCAAGTTTTCTAAATCCTGTAAGATAAGTATTTTGAGGAATTGTTTTTATCATAAATTCAGTTTCACTCATTATACCTAAAATATCTAAATCTTTAGAATTTTCTATTAATAAATCTGAAAATTTTTCAAATAACTTGTCTTCATTATTTGGGAAAAAACCAGCCCATAAACATAATCTATCTTTAAAGTTTTTATTTAACTCCCAAAATTGATATTTTCTTCCTGTTAAGTATAAAAGAGAATCCTTAAAAACGTTGGTTCTAGTCTTCATCGCCTCTACGTTTAAAATGACCCTTAATTCTACCATTCCATGTCTAGCAGCCATTAAGGGTATATTATTTTTTAAGTGGTTTGCTATTATTGAGTTTGTTTTATCATCTTTAGGTAATTTTTTCAATGAAAATTTATTTTGTGGTCTAAGCCTTTTTACTGTCCTCCACGAAAGCTGTTCTAAGAAATTATAATAATTTTTAATCATGATAAACTTTATTTCTAAATTTAGCTATTAAACATTAATAAAAATATAATTTTTAAAAATTTTTCTTATCTATTTCTTAATAGAACATTTATTATATTTTAATAATATAATAAAAAATCTATTTATATTTACTTATATTTTTATTATAACATTTCTTTTAAAATTTAATTTCATCGCCACTCTTTATTAACGAAATATACTTTGAAGATTAATCAAATATGATTCTTTTTCGTTTTTGCATAAATATTAAATTTATCTGAAAATTAAATAGCAAACTTTATGCTCATTTCGTGCAAATAATGTGAATGATTAGACAGAATCTTTTTTTAAATTAACTTAGGTTGGATCGTTATATTATTAAAATATATTACACGGTATCCATGAAACTTCTTTCCACCTTATTAAATATTAAAATACCAAAAAATATGCTTAAAAAAGCAAATACTGTACTATATAATAATCCTCCCCAACTTAAGATTCCTTCTCCTAAAAATCCATATTTGAAGGCTTCTATAATTGGAGAAATTGGATTTATCATAGCTATCCAATGAAATTTTTCCGGTAGTTTATTATAAATCATAGTTATAGGATAGATAATTGGAGTAGCATACATAAGTAACGATATTCCAAATGACAACAAATAAGATAAGTCCCTATATTTTGTAGTCATTGAGCTGATAATCATACCGAGGCCTAATCCAATTCCAGCCATAAGTATAAGTAAAAAAGGAAGTAAAATAATATATATAGTACTATTTATATGTACTCCTTTAACTAAATAATATAGTAAAAAAATTATAAATAAAATAAATTGAATTCCAAATTTCAGCAAGTTTCCAATAACTATTGATAATGGCATTATTAAACGAGGAAAATAAACTTTTCCAAAAATACTTGCATTATCTCTAAATACTGAAGAGGTGCCAATTAAGCAATCTTGAAAATAGTTCCAAAGAGTTAACCCTGATAAATAAAATAAAATACCTGGTATCCCATTTGTCTTTATACCGGCAATACTACCAAAAACAACTGTAAACATCAAAGAAGTTAGTATTGGATTTAAAAAAAACCAAAGAGGTCCTAGAATGGTCTGCTTATAATTGGCAACAAAATTTCGTCTAACCATAAGAAATAATAAATCCCTATAATTCCAAACTTCTTTTAGCTTGAAATCAAATAGGGAATGTTTTGCACTTATTTGCTCAGTCCATTTTTGCTTTTCTTCCATTTAATTTTAGATACTAACGTTTATAATAGGTAATATTTTTAAGATATTCTCCATAGCCACTTTTTCCATATTTATTAGCAATTTCATATAATTTTTCAATTGTAATAAATCCTCTTTTATATGCAGTTTCCTCTATACACCCAATTTTTATACCTTGTCTTTTTTCTATGACACGTATATACTCTGTCGCATCGTGCAAAGAATCAAAAGTTCCCGTATCTAACCATGCTGTACCTCTGTCCATAACTCCTACTTCTAATTCTCCTTTTTCCAAATATACTTTATTTACATCTGTTATTTCATATTCTCCCCTAGCTGACGGCTTTAATTGTTTAGCTATTTCTACTACCTGATTATCATAAAAATACAAGCCGGGTACTGCATAATTGGATTTAGGAATTAATGGCTTTTCTTCGATTGAAATAGCTTTCATAGCTTCATTAAATTCTACTACTCCATATCTTTCTGGATCATTTACATGATAAGCAAAAACTATAGCTCCTTTCGGATTAGTTTTAGATCTTAATAATTTACTTAATCCTGATCCATAAAAAATATTATCTCCTAAGATTAATGCTACCGAATCATCACCTATAAATTTTTCACCTATTATAAATGCTTGCGCTAAACCATTAGGAGTGTGTTGAACTTCATAAGTTAAATTACATCCAAAGTCAGAACCATCTCCCAGTAATTTTTTAAATGCTTCTTGATCATGGGGTGTAGTAATTATTAAAATATCTTTAATCTCTGCATCCATTAAGACTGATAATGGGTAATAGATCATTGGTTTATCATATACAGGCATTAGTTGCTTACTTACAGCTATAGTAAGTGGGTATAATCGGGTCCCTGACCCCCCGGCTAATATTATTCCTTTCATATAATTATTTTATTATAAATGTATTAAACATAAAATTATAATCGGACATATCGGCATTGTTTTTATTTTCAATTATTTGTACCGTAATTGTTTTATTTTCATATTGTATGACACCCACTTGTCCATATATTTTATTCTTAGTATCATCAGCCTCATAAAAGGTTGAGATACAATCAAATCTACCTAAACGCACAAACTTATTTTCATTTGTAACTTTAAAATTTACTTTCTTATAAAACGTTCGAAGTTGGTTAATTTGATTGTTCAATATTGAATCCACAGATAACTTTTGCTTAAAAATACTTATAGCCATTGTACTTTCTACGCTGTAATTAGCGTATTTGTCTAATTCTATATATCTGTTACCCTCTTTTAAGTAATCATCTTTTACCTTCCAATAAAAAGGTAAATCAATTGATAAACCTTCTTTTTGGTAGGCTTGCGTAGCTTTGGTGTTACTTTCTTTATTTTTTGTACAGGAAATAATTATAATTAATAATAAGAATATAAATATTTTTATTTTATTTATAGTCATACCTAAATTAAATCATATTGCTCATCATAATATTTTCTGTAAGAGCCACTCGTTACATGGTTCAACCAATCTTGATTATCCATATACCAATCAATAGTTCTTGTTAACCCTTCTTCAAAATTTACTGAAGGCTTCCACCCTAACTCCTTATTTATTTTACTCGCATCAATAGCATAACGTAAATCATGTCCAGGACGGTCTTTGACAAAAGTAATTAATTTTGCACTTTCTCCCTCACTTCTACCCAATTTTTTATCCATCAACTTACAGACTAAATGAACCAAATCAATATTTTTCCATTCATTAAATCCTCCTATATTATAATTATCTTTGTTCTTCCCTTTGTGGAATACCAAATCAATTGCAATAGCATGGTCAATTACATAAAGCCAATCTCTGGTATAATTCCCATCGCCATATACTGGCAAAGTCTTATTGTTTAATATATTATGAATCAATAATGGAATAAATTTCTCAGGAAAATGGTTAGGCCCATAATTATTTGAACAATTAGTAATAACAACCGGCAAGTTATAGGTATCTGCGTAAGCTCTTACAAAATGATCTGAAGATGCTTTTGAAGCAGAATACGGAGAATGAGGATTATATTTAGTTTCTTCTGTAAAGAATCCAGTTTCATTTAAAGCTCCATACACTTCATCAGTAGAAACATGATGAAATCTTTTACCTTCATAATTTTTATTCCATATTTTTTTTACTGCATCTAAAAGAATAACAGTTCCAATAACATTTGATTTTACAAATTCTAATGGTGTGGTTATAGACCTGTCAACATGAGATTCAGCTGCTAAATGAATAACTCCATCTGGCTGAAATTCTGAAAATATTTCTATTATTTGCTTTTCATCAGTGATATCGGCTTTTATAAACTGATAATTAGGTTTGTCTTCTATATCTTTTAAATTTTCTAAATTACCTGCATATGTTAATGCATCAAGATTTAAAATCGTATATTCCGGATATTGATTTACAAATCTTCTTACTACATGCGAGCCGATAAACCCAGCACCACCTGTAATTACTAATTTTTTCATTTATTTTAAAAAATTATCTATCCTTTAATTAATTTTCTTCCTATACTTTTGTAATAAAAACCTTGAGCTTGTAATTCGTCTAAATTATAAAGATTTCGTCCGTCGAAAATTGCCTTATTAATCATTTTTTTCTCTAAAATATCGAAATGCGGATTTCTAAATTCTCCCCATTCTGTTACTATAATTAAAGCATCTGATCCTTCTACACATTCATACATGTTTTCCGCATATTCTATTTTATCGCCTAAAATTTTTTTCACATTTTTCGATGCAATTGAGTCATACGCTCTTACTTTAGCTCCCTTATCCAACAACATCTCGATTATTTCAAGAGAAGACGCTTCACGTATATCATCAGTATTCTCTTTAAAAGCCAGCCCCCATATTGCTATTTGTTTATTTTTTAAGCTGCCTAAATATTTTTCTACTTCTGGAACTAAAATAGTTTTTTGTCTTTGATTAACTTCTTCTACAGATTCAAGAATTTCAAATGTATACCCAACTTCCTTACCACTTTTTATTAGAGCTTTTACATCTTTGGGAAAACAACTTCCTCCATAGCCCACACCTGGGAATAAAAACCTATTGCCAATTCTTTCATCTGATCCCATACCTAATCTTACTCTATCCACGTCTGCTCCTACTTTCTCGCAATAATTAGCAACTTCATTCATGAACGTAATTTTAGTTGCCAAGAAAGAGTTGGAAGCATATTTAGTCAGCTCGGAAGATTTTTCATCCATTTTTATCAATTTAGCTCCGGCATTTGTCAATGGTAAATAAATTTTATCCATTATTTCAAAGGCTTTTTGTGAACTAGCTCCTACTATTACTCTTTCCGGATTCATAAAATCTTCAACTGCATATCCTTCGCGTAAAAATTCAGGATTTGAAACAACATCGAATGGTTTTTGTGTTTTTGATTTTATTAAATTTTTAACTTTCTCGGATGTACCTACCGGCACCGTACTTTTATTTACAATTAGTGTATAATCTGTCATAAGATTCCCTATCTTACCGGCCACGTCTAAAACATAAGACAAATCGGCGGAACCGTCTTCACCAGGAGGAGTAGGCAATGCTAGAAAAATAACGTTTGAAACCTTCATGGCTTCACTCAAATTAGTTGTGAAGAATAACCGTCCCCCTTTTATATTTCTTAGAAATACTTCCTCTAATTGCGGTTCATAAATGGGTACTTGCCCATTTTTCATCATAGTTACCTTTTCTTCATTTATATCAACACAATGTACGCTATGCCCTAAATCAGCAAGGCAGGTTCCAGATACCAGCCCAACATATCCCGTTCCTACAATTGTAATATTCATATATTTAAATATTTTACAAAAATATAATTTAAAATTTATTTATTTTCTTATCTATTATTATTTATTATAACAATAGTTTCTTTCAATATATTTAAAATAACCGATAGGTTAATCCCCAGAAAAGAGAAATATTTGCTGCCCCCTTATCTTTTCCATACCCAGGAACAACTAAGTTACTCACATCCTGTTGCTTACTAGAATATACAATAAATTTTGGGCGAACCATGAAATCAATATAAAACGGTGAGTTACCAATTTGTACTTTTGCTCCAGCTACTGCTTCTAACCAGCCTGAATTTACATTTGCTTCTGATAAAGAACCTTCTCCTATTAGTTGTATTAGTCCTTCGGAGTTCATACCTTTAATAGGATATTTTTTTATATTTTGCTTATATGGAGAGAAGCCAAATCTTGCTCCTAAATAAAATCCTTCTCCTGATTTTTCATAGTTATTAGTTAGTATATAATTTACTCCTATTTCACCAAAAACTCCCTTTGCATCAATATTCCAATTATTTTTATTATAGGTATTTTTTTCATAACCTATTTCAAAAACTGCTAACCATCTATTTTTAATTTTATATGTGATAAAGCTACTATAATTTTTTTTATCTGCAAAACATCCTACAATAGGGTTTAATAAATCTACTCCTATGAACATTTGATGTTTGGGAATATTCACAGATAAAGAATCTTTGCTTTTTGTTTGGGAATTAGCAAATATTCCCAAAAATATACTAATAAGCAATATGTAAATTCGTCGAGGATTCATTATATATTTGGTTGGTTTGACCTGATATGGATTTTATATTTTTGAGTACTGTTGGATCATAGGTTATGCCATTGTATACAACTTTAAATCCACATGCTTTGGAGACAAATTGCTGTTCAGTAGTATATTTTATAGTAATAATATTTTTACATGAATCCGGAGTATGGGGGGTATCGTATAAATAAAAAACTGTTTCATCCGATAAAGAATTTAATGGTAATTGTATGCTGTCTTTCCCTTCGAAAATTCCCTCTGACTGAATACTTCCATCCGACTTTTTCCTATCTACAATTAATCGCTTTTTCTTATATTTAATTCCTAGACTATCCAATTCAATCGTCAATCTTGGAGTGGTTACTTTATCACATACATCATCATCCACACAAGAAAATACAAGTATGCACATAAAGAATAGAACAAATAATAGATTTAATTTTTTCTGGAACATTTTTTATTTTAGTTTAAGAAGCGCTACGCTTTCTACATGATAAGTCTGTGGAAACATATCTACAGCCTGAACTTTAATCACTTCATATTTTTCTTTCATGATCTCCAAATCTCTAGCTTGTGTAGCCGAATTACAACTTACATAAACTACTTTCTTCGGAGCTATACGTAAAATAGTGTTTACCACATTTTTATGCATGCCTTCCCTTGGCGGATCAGTAATAATTACATCCGGATAACCGTTTTCATAGATAAATTCTTCTGTAAATATATCTTTCATATCACCACAATAAAAACGACAATTTGAAATATTATTGTATTCTGCGTTTTCCTTTGCAGCTCTTATTGCTTCGGGTACAGATTCAACTCCCACCACCAATTTTGCTTTACATGAAATAAATTGAGCTATAGTACCAGTCCCTGTATAGAGATCATAAACTATTTCCTCTCCATTTAATTCGGCAAAATTTCGAGTTATTTCATATAATTTAACTGCTTGCTTATAGTTAGTTTGAAAGAATGACTTTGGCCCTATTTTAAATTTTAAATTACCTATGTTTTCCATCAAGAACCCGGTACCATGGAATGTTTTTATATCCAAATCATATAAGCTATCATTACCTTTAGGATTGACTGCATAAAGAATTGTCTTGACTTCAGGGAATTCATCTCTTACATAGTTCAACATCTTTTCAATGTTTTCACTATCCTCCTTAAAAAACTGGAGTAAAATCATTATTTCATTTTTAGAATTGGAGCGAATCATTAAGGTTCTTAGAAATCCGTTTTTCTCTTTAAAGTCGTAAAATTCCATATTTTGCTTTAATGCAAACCTTTTGATGGAATTTCTAATTTTATTAGAAGGTTCTTTTTGTAAAAAACATTCTTGAATATCTAATACTTTATTCCATTGCTGAGGTATATGGAAACCTAAGGCGTCTTTATCAATTACATTTATTTCTGACTGTATTTCTTCAGAAGTTAACCAACGTGCATTAGAAAACGAAAATTCCATTTTATTCCGATAATTATATTTATCTGATGAAGGAATAATGTTCAATTCCTGAAAATTATCAATTTTCCCGATTCTCTTTATATTATTATATACTTCTTTTTCTTTATACTCTAATTGTTTTTCATAAGAAAGATTTTGCCATTTACATCCTCCACATATTCCGAAATGTATACACTCTGGGTTTTCCCTATCGGAAGAATATTTAATAAAGTCTAAAACTTTTGCTTCATAATAATTTTTTTTAGACTTTATTACCTGAACATCAACTACATCTCCAGGAACTGCATTACCTACTAATACGGTTTTTCCTTCTTCAGTTTTTCCTATAGCAACTCCCTTAGCACCGGCAGAAATCAGTACCAAATTGGATATTTGTATATTTTTTTTTCTTCTCAAACTACTGAATATAAAATAAGATTACAAAAATACACAAAAAATGTATTTATAAAAAAGAGTCTGTATAGACTGAAAATGAACTGCATAATCCATACCTTTATCTTAATGAAAACTATTTTTATATAAAAAAAATCTGTATTTTTGATTTTAGAAAAATAAAAAATAATAATTAGTCTAAAATGAATCTATTATCAGAACGTGTTAATCGTCTTAGCTATTCTCAAACCTTTGTAATGTCTAATAAAGCTAGGGAATTAAAAGCTCAAGGAATCAATGTTATTAGTTTAACTTTGGGGGAGCCTGATTTCGAAATTCCTGAATTTGTAAGGGAAGCTGCCATTAAGGCGATTAAAAATGGAGTAAAATCCTATACTCCTGTTCCCGGATATTTAGAATTAAGAAAAGCTATTGCCAATAAATTTAAAAGAGACAATAATTTAGAGTATAAGCCAGATCAAATTGTTGTGTCCAACGGCGGTAAACAATCCATAATTAATGTGCTGCTTTCTATTATTAATGATGGAGACGAGGTGATCGTCCCTGCTCCCTATTGGGTTAGCTATTATGAAATGGTAAAACTTGCAGGGGGTAAAAATATTGTTGTAAATACTACTATTGACACAGATTTTAAAATTACCCCTGAGCAACTTGAAAAAGCGATTACACCTAAAACCAAGGCATTTTTATTTAGTTCTCCTTGCAATCCATCAGGAACAGTTTATACTAAGGACGAATTGCATGCCCTAGCTAAAGTATTTGCAAAGCATCCTAATATAATTATTATTTCCGATGAAATTTATGAATATATTAATTATGAAGGAAAGCATGAAAGCATAGCACAGTTTCCTGAAGTTTTTGAACAAACAGTTACCATTAACGGAGTATCAAAATCTTATGCAATGACGGGTTGGAGAATTGGATATTTAGGAGGTCCTAAATGGCTTTCGGATGCTTGTGATAAAATTCAAGGTCAGATGACTTCAGGAGCTAACTGTATCGCGCAAATGGCATCTATAACCGCAATAGAAGCTGATCCTTCAGCTATTAATTATATGATAGACGGCTTTAAAAAAAGACGTGAACTTGTCTATAATTTAGTACATGAAATTCCCGGATTTAAAGTAAATAAACCCGCCGGCGCTTTTTATTTCTTTCCTGATGTTTCTTTTTATTTTGGAAAAACCATTCAAGGTCATGCAATCAATAATTCTGACGACTTTGCTTTAATGTTATTAGAAAAAGCACATGTTGCTACAGTGGGGGGAGTATGTTTTGGCGACAGCAATTGTATAAGATTATCATATGCTGCTTCAGAAGAAGATCTTATAGAGGCCTTGAAAAGAATTAAAAATACTTTATCTTAAAATAGTTTGTATAATAATTATAAAAATAAAAGCTGCGAAAATTCGCAGCTTTTACTTTTAGTAAATATTCAAACCTAATTTATTTAGGCTTAAGTTAATCTATCTATTTAGATAGATCAAAGGTTTCTGCTGTTGGCGCATTATTCATAACTGATTTTACACCATTTTTAGCATTTGTTTCATTGTCATAAAGCTCACTGGTTCCTACTATTTGTCCATTACCGGCTTTCAAGTTAAAAAACCACTTTTTGTTAGCTGACTGTTTCAATTCAAAACGGTCTTCGTTTTTAGAATTTCTTTTTACAGAACTAACGCCTTTTTGACAGTTTGTCTTTTGGGTATATCCTTCACTTACAAGGATAATTTGCCCATTTTTTGCTTTCAGTCTAAATCGAAAAGCACCTGATTTGTCTTTAAAAATTTCAAACATAGTTGTACAAATTTTAGTTTTACTTTAGCTAGTTTTTTAGTGTTATTTATCCAACTAATTACATTATACTTATTGTTTTTAACAAATAATAAGGTAATAATGTTCTATTATTTGTAAAAAATTTCATACAAAGATATAAGTTCTAATTAATAAAGAACAAGAATACGATATATTTATATTATAATACACATAAAGTTTGCAAATATTATTTTTAATCAGAGATTGTTAAACATTATTTTTTGTCTTTCTACTTCATAACAAACAATTGCTACAGCATTGCTTACATTTAAAGAATCTATCTGTCCTTGCATCGGAATTAATATATTTTGTGTTATTTTACTTTTCCAAAATTCTGATATTCCTGAATGTTCTGTACCAAAAATAACTGCTGCTGATTGTGTAAAATCAACATTTTGTATAGAAATAGAAGATTCATTCATATAAGTAGCATAAACCGGTATTTCTTTTTTTATCACAAAATCATATATATTTTGATTAGATGTCGATATGATAGGAATATTAAAAAAACTTCCCACCGACGATCTAAGCACATTTGGATTATATAGATCCGCTTTTTCCTCACATACCACTACCATGTCTACTCCAAATGCGTCTGCAGATCTACATATAGCACCGAGATTTCCCGGTTTTTCTAATGCTTCTATAATCAAAATAAAAGGATTATTCGGCAATTTAATTTGGTTAATCTCATAATTTTTATATTCGTAAACTCCAAGTATTCCTCCTGACATCTTTCTGTATGCTATCTTTTCATATACAGTTTGAGAAACTTCATAGGTAATTATGGAAGAAGGCAGCGATATTGAATTCTGAAAGATATCCGGTTGTATATAAAACTCAAGAGGAACAAAACCATTTTTTAAAGCAAAAAAATTTTCATTTTTGCCTTCAACAATAAACCTTTTTTGACTTTTCCTTTCTTTACTTTTTTCTAACAACTTTACTAAATTCTTTATCTTTGGGTTTCTATTACTTTCGATTAACATTTTTAAATGAAATTTGGCAAAAGTAAAAAAACTTATTCATTATTTAGATAATTTTATTAATTATATTTAATATATTAGAATGAAAATTAAAAAACAATCCTTTTTTTATAGCCTTTTATTTGGTATTTTGTTAATAATTGCATTAATTCTCAGTTATAACATATCAACAAAAAGTTTAAACATTGATCAATTTAATACAGAACGATTAAGTTCGGAAGCTATTGTATTAAATTATATAAAAAAACATCATTCTTTACCCAATTATTATATCACTAGAACAGAGGCACGTAAAGCTGGATGGAAACCCGAAAAAGGTAATTTGTGCAAAATTCTTCCTGGAAAAATAATTGGAGGGGATAGTTTCAAAAACAGAGAAAATAAAATTCCCACTAAAAAAGGCAGACAATGGTGGGAAGCTGACTTAAATTACAAATGCGGAATGAGAGGAACTGATCGTATCGTTTTTTCCAATGATGGACTAATTTTTGTTACCTATGATCATTATAAAACTTTTCAAGAAAGATGAAAACTATATCTTTTGATTTTAACTCAATTTCCGATTTGAATAATTTTTATCAAGCATTTCAAAAAAAATTTGGGCTAGAAGCTTACATGGCAAATAATTTAGATGGACTTTGGGATACACTTACGGGCATCATAGGATTACCTGTAAGAATAAATTTTAAAAATTTAAACTTAGAAAAACTTGAAAAATTTAAACATTTAATAACTCTTTTTCAAGAAGCTGAAAAAGAAACTGATAATGAACTTATGTTTTCATATTTTTTATCCAACTAACTTGTAATTTTAAATTATCTTTGTGATTACAAACATAAATTTACTTTATTAAAATATAGCATGCTGTGCCTGACAAAAAATTAGTTATAATTCCTACTTACAATGAAATTGAAAATATCAATGATATTATCTCAAGTGTATTTAGTTTAGAAGAGAAATTTGATGTTTTAATTGTGGACGATTCTTCTCCTGACGGCACAGGCTCTGTGGTAGAAGAATTAATTAATAATTCTAATGCAGACAGACTTTTTTTAGAGGTAAGAGCTAATAAAGACGGATTAGGAAGAGCCTATATTCATGGCTTTAAATGGGCTCTAAAAAACGGATATGATTATATTTTTGAAATGGATGCAGACTTTTCGCATAATCCGAAAGATTTGATACAACTTTATTGGGCTTGTAAAAATGGTGCCGACCTATCTATAGGGTCTCGTTATTGTCAAGGCGTTAATGTAGTAAATTGGCCAATGAATCGTGTCTTACTCTCTTTTTTTGCTTCTAAATATGTGCGTTTAATAACCGGTCTACCCATTAATGATTCTACAGCAGGTTTCGTTTGTTTTACTAGGAAGGTACTAAAAGAATTGCCTTTAGATAAAGTTAAATTAGTGGGGTATGGTTTTCAAATAGAAATGAAATTTCGAGCTTATTGTAAAAAATTCAAAATTGTAGAAATTCCTATTATATTTACTGATAGAACTAAGGGACACTCAAAAATGAGTGGAGCCATCATCAGTGAAGCTGTTTTTGGAGTTATTAAAATGAAATTTATGTCTTTATTAGGGAGATTATGAAACTTTACTTTTATATATTCTTTTTCTTGTTTTTGTCATTGTTTTCTTGCCAACATGCACTTAAGAAACCAGATAAACTATTATCTAAAACAGATATGATAGCTATCTTAAGCGATATATATCTTTACAATCAAACTCCATCCAATATACCTTTAAGTAAAGAAATTGCTTTCGAAACGTATGTTTCAATATTTAAAGCGCACCATACAACCAAAGAAATTTTTCAAGATAGTTATGTTTATTATTACGCTGATGCGAATGCTTTACAGCATATTTATGATGGAATAATCAATCATTTAAAAAACAAATTATCTAAAGAACAGCAAAACCAATTAAAAATGGAAGAACTCTCTGAAACTAATTAATATGAAAATCAAATTTTTATTACTATTTTTATTCATTATCTCTTTTGTTAATTCACAAGATAAAAAGACAATATACAATCCTACTGACGATGCTCAAAAAAAAATAGATTCTTGCATTGTAGAGGCTAAAAAAGAAAAGAAATTTATTTTACTTCAAATAGGAGGAAACTGGTGCATTTGGTGTATTCGCTTCCATAAACTAACTCAAGATAATTATGATATTAGGAATAGTCTAATGAATAATTTTATTGTTTATCACTTAAATTATTCCAAAGAAAATAAAAATGAAGCAATTTTAGCTAAACTAGGATTCCCTCAACGTTTTGGTTTTCCCGTTTTTGTGATTTTAAACGAAAATGGTGTAAGAATCCACACTCAACAATCTGATTTTTTAGAAGATAATAATTCAGGCTATGACCTTAAAAAGGTTGAAAAATTTTTATTTAATTGGTCACCTAAAGCCCTTGATCCAAATACATATAATTAATTAACAATATTATCCCGCTAAATTAACATTGTTATAAAATTTTTCATATCATATAAATATAATGTAAACAATATTTGTTGATTATTTTAAGTTTCATAAAAAGGTGTAATTTTTATGAAAAAATTTTAATTTATAAAAAATTCTACATGATTTCAAAGAAAAAATTATTTTCGTTTATATTTTCATTTACATTAGTAATAAATTTATATACACAAAAAATTACATTAGAAGAAATATGGAGCGGTAAATTTTATCCTAAAAGTATTTCAGGAATAAATTCTTTGAAAAATGGAAAACAATACACTATTTTAACAAAAAACGGAATTGAAAAATATTCTTATGAAAGCTTTAATAAGATAAGCAACATAATTTCAGGCAATTACACCGATTATCAATTTAGCCCTAATGAAAATCTTTTGCTATTAGAATCAGAATCTTCATCAATTTATCGACATTCTAAAACTGGTATATATACTTTATATGATATAAAAAAACAAACTTTATATGAGGTTTTTAATAAAAAACCTATACAAGAACCTGTATTTTCTCCCGATGGTACAAAAGTATCTTTTGTTTACGAAAATAATATTTATTATCAGGAGTTTCCTTCTTTAAAAATAACGCAAGTAACCCACGATGGAAAAATAAATAAAATTATCAATGGAATTTCAGATTGGGTATATGAAGAAGAATTCGGAAATGTTCGAAATTTTAAATGGTCTCCTGATGGAAAATTCATTGCTTTTATTCAATTTGATGAATCCAATGTAAAAAATATTAATATTTCACTTTACGAAAATAATCTTTATCCTAAAACATTCTCTTATAAATACCCTAAGGCTGGTGAAAATAATTCGAAAGTAAGTTTATACCTTTATAATTTAGATAAGAAAGATGCTCATAATATTCCGTTAAATGAAATAGATAACTATTATATTATTAAAATTGCATTTTCTTCAACCGGCGATTTAATAGCTATAACTTCCAACCGATTACAAAATAAAATAAATTATTTAAATATAAACCCTATAAAACTTAGTACTAAAATATTAGTTTCAGAATCTTCTAAAACATGGATTGATACTCACAATCTTTTTATTAATTTTTTAGAAGACGGAAGCTTTATTTTAAATTCCGAAAAAAACGAATATAATCATTTATATCTGTATAATAAGAATGGGCAACCAATCAAACCACTTACAAAAGGAGATTGGGAAGTTACTAAAGTATATGGAATCGATGAAAAAAATGGTATAGTGTATTTTCAATCTAATGAAAAAGGTCCTAATAACAGAGTAATAGCTACTGTTAACATAAAAAACGGTAAACATAAAATTTTAACATCCGAATTAGGAACGCATGAAGCAGCTTTTAGTAGCGATTTTTCTTTTTTCATTGATAAATTCAGTACTACAGAAATCCCTCCTTTATATACCTTAAGAAATAATTTAGGAAACATACTAAAAACATTAGAAGATAATTCTACTTTAATTTCTTATAGCAAGCAAAAAGAAATAGATAAAATAGAATTTATCGATATCCCTACCGAAAATGGAATATCTTTAAAATCTTATATCATAAAACCTAAAAATTTCAATCCTGAAAAAAAATATCCCGTATTAATGTACGTATATGGTGGACCAGGATCTCAAACTGTAAATAATTCTTGGGATTCCTTTAATTATTGGTGGCATCAAATGCTTGCACAAGAGGGATACATTATTGTATCTGTCGATGGTAGAGGAACTGGAGGTAGAGGAGAAATTTTTAAAAAATTAATCTATAAACAACTTGGAAAGTTAGAACTTGAAGATCAAATTGCAGCTGTAAAATGGTTACAGCTACAATCATTTGTCGATCCCCACAGAATTGGCATATGGGGATGGAGCTTTGGTGGTTATTTGACTTCATTATGTATGACTAAATCTAATGGTTTGTTTAAAATGGGAATTGCCGTTGCTCCGGTTACCAATTGGAAATTTTACGATACAATTTATACGGAACGTTTTTTACAAACTCCGCAAGAAAATTCTAAAGGATATGATGAAAATTCTCCTATAAATTTTGCACATAATTTAGAAGGCAATTTTTTGATAATACATGGAACGGCTGATGATAATGTGCATTTTCAAAATTCCGCAGAAATGATTAATGCTTTAATTGAAGAGGGAAAAGAATTCGATATGGCCATTTATCCTGATAAAAATCATGGTATATATGGTGGAAATACTAGATTTCATCTATATCAGAAAATGACTAATTACATAAAATCAAATCTTTAATTTAATTATAGTAATCGTTTAATAAACTGGATAAGTAAGGAAATTTTCAATTGAAATGGTAAGTTTAAAATAAATTACTATATATTATTTATCTTTAGATAATCTTAAATTAAAATATTTCATTTTGCCTAAATCTGAAAATAATACACCTCTAACCAGTTTGGCTTAATTTTTGCTATTAAAAACCTATTTTTATTCTTTGAATATTAACTGGTGTTTTTTTATATTATTAAACCATAATATAAAATTGAATATTAAAAAACTTTATTTTAATTAAGATTTTGCTAATGTTAGTTTAAGTCTTTCGTAAAACAAACATCATTAATTCATCAAATAAATACTCAATAGAAGAATGTCTTATCTTTGTTAAAAATTATCTAGATGACAATATATAAAGCAAGAGAATCTACAGATGTCATAGAAAGATTATACATAACTATGAGGCATCTTTTTAATAGAGGCGGTTTTAAACCAACAGGAACATCTGGTCTTGAATTAAGAAATTATCTTTTAAAGTTAAATCCCGAAATATATGGCTCGATAGCTGATCCTGATAAAGTTGAGCTAAATGGACTGAATTATGTTTTAGATAGGCTTCCTCAAGGTATCGAGGAATGTTCTTTCATAAATTTGACTTCCAATGAGGGATTGGACAAATCTTCTTTTGCCCCGATATATCCTAAAAAAAGAAGAAGAACTTGTTATAGAGTAGATGATCATCAAATGAACATTGAAGTTTTATTAGGTAGATCTGAAATTTATGACATTCTTACTCATCTCACCTTTCTATATAACGAAGCAGATAAAATTAGAAAACGAACACATGACTTTAATGGAAAAGTAGGAAGAATTTGGATATCGGTAGAAAACGCTGCATTAAGTTCAGAGCCGTTAAAAAGAAAAGAACGAGAAGTTATTTTGGCTCATATTGCCACTATGCTGGGAAGAAGTTTTGATGAAGTAATTACTGCCTATAAAAATTTTCAGGAAGCCAATGAGCCGGATAGATTCATAAAAATTATTTACAATTTAGGAAAAGTAAGTAAAGAAGATATTTTAGGGATAAGAAGAAGGGAAATTTTTTTTAGCTCTATCTTAAAAGAAAGAGTAGGTCATCATCTCTTTGGGGAAAAATGGGCGGAAAATGTTAAAAAAACTTTAGTCAAAAATAAATTACTCAATAAAAAACTGCACATTATCAGCTCTAATATGCATAGTGTTAAAAATATGCTGTATGCATTTGAATCTTTAAATAAAACCTATCACAAAGATGAAGGCTTAAAAATATATGAAGAGTTGAGTAAAAATTTAGATTTGGTAGAATCTGTAAAAAGTTATGCTCTCAAAAACGGTATGATATATTTAAAAGATACCAGCGGTTCGAATATTGATGTTCAAATTTTTGATTTATCAAAGATAAATTTTGATAACACTCCATTTAAAGATATAAAGAATATAAATAAAGAAGATATTTTAATTGTTTTCGATTATGCTTTTGGTGAACAAGCTTTTGAAATCATGGATGAATTATTAAGGCCTTTGAATACAGTAAAAGAAAAAGCAAATCTAAATGTAGACTCAATTTCTATCTTAGGAAAAGCCGGAATATTAGTCGGCAATAAGGGAGATATCATGATACCCGATGCTCATATATTTGAAGGTACAGCAGATAATTATCCATTTCAAAATGAACTGTCATTAAAAGATTTTGAAGGATATAATATCAACGCATATAAAGGTGCTATGATTACTGTATTAGGTACATCTTTACAAAACAAAAATGTTTTAACCTATTTTATGCAAACTTCTTGGAAAGCAATCGGTTTAGAGATGGAAGGAGCACATTATCAAAAAGCAATTCAAGTGGCTTCTAAAATACGTAATCACATAGGTGAAAATGTAAAGCTAAGATACGCCTATTATGCATCGGATAATCCTTTAGAAACCGGAAGTACATTAGCCTCCGGAGGTCTAGGTTTGACCGGTGTAAAACCCACATACTTAATTACTCAGAAAATTCTTGAACAAATTTTAAAATTAAAGAATTAATACCTAATTATGAGTTATGGAAAGACAAGATTCAACCTCTAGACAAGAAATTAACATATTAGATTTATTAAATTATTTTAAAAATGGAATAATTAAAATTTTTACTTGTATTGGTAATTTTTTTACAAACATTTTTAATGCTCTAATAAATTTTTTTATATTATTAAAAAGATTTTTTGTTTTAATTGTAGCTTTTGTAATTATTTCAGGTGCTATAGGTTATTATAATGATGAGATTTCTCCGGCTTTATACAATTATGAAATGATCATAGAGCCTAATTTTAAAAGTACAAAAACAATATACCAACAAATTAATTCGTATGAAAAGCTTTCAGGAAGTAAAGAAAATGAATTTTATAAAGATTTAAAATCCATATCTATATTTCCTATAAAATCATTCACTAACGAAATTGAAATTTACTATAAAATTTTAGATGATAATGAAGATAACAATAGAGATACCATCTTATCCAGTCAATTCAAAATAAGTAATTTTATAAAAAAACTTGTTGATACTGACTACCCTACACATACTATATCTATTAAGTCTAAAAGGAAACTATCTTCTGAAGAAATTAAAAGTGAAATTTTACAGCCCATTGAAAATGATCCTTATTGTTCAAGAATGAAGGAATCTTATCTGAGATCTTTAGATATTAGAAGTAAAATATATACTTATGAACTAAAAATAATTGATTCTTTGCTATTATCAAGAACTAAAAGTCCAATATCTGCCACTTCCACTTCTCTTTTTTTAAATGGAAACACAAAAAATAATGTTGAAATGGATTTACTAACTGCAGCAATGAATCGAACAAAATATTTATCTGAAATAGAAATTGAAAAAGTTAAAAAATCTCAGGTTATATCAGTACTTTCACAACCACAACTTGTGGATGAAAATAAATTTTTATTTGTCAAAAAAAATACCTACGCTTATGCTTTTTATGGATTTTTATTATCTTTATCTATAATTTTCCTGATAGGATTTGTAAAATATCTAAATGATTTTAAAAAAAAACATTCTTAAAACAGCAATTATAGGGTTTGGTCATATAGGAAAAATACATTTTGAGAACATCTCTCAAAATGAAAGTTTAAAATTAGTAGCATTAGTAGATACCAATGATATCGTAGTAGAAGATAACAGTGTTTCCATCTTCTCAACTATATCAGAATGTCATACTAATTTCCCGGATATAGATCTGTATATAATTGCCTCTCCCAATGGACTTCATTATGATCAGGCAAAAGAAATTTTAGATTTATCTAAAAATGTTTTGGTGGAAAAACCAATAACCTTATACAAAGATCAAACGGAAAAATTAATCAATTTGGCAAAAAAAAATAATGTTCGATTATTTACCTCATTACAACTACGTTTTTCTGACCTAATCAATCATGTGAAAAATTTAATTGAAAAAAATTTTTTAGGTGAAATATTCCTTATAAGAGTTGAATGTTTTTGGAACAGAAATAATGCTTATTATGAAAATTCATTGTGGCGCGGTACAAAAAGTTTAGATGGTGGAGTATTATTTACACAATTTTCACATTTTATAGATGTCTTACATTATTTATTAGGAAAGTTGGAATTAATAACCAACTTGGCAACAAACTTTACTCATAAGAAAGTTATTGAATTTAACGATAGTGGAATTATCGAATTCAAATCAGATAAAACCTTAGGAAACATGTTTTACACTATATCCACCTTTGAAAAAAATTTTGATTCTTCCATTACCCTTATCGCTGAAAAAGGAACTATTAAAATAGGAGGACAATATATGGATCAATTAGTATTTCATAACGTTGCTGATTTTCCTGCCGAAAATATAGCATTAAATAAAGAATCGCTACATACTCTAATGTATACAGAAATTGTTCAATCATTAAAAAATTCGAAACCTTCTCGTATAGATGCTGAGAATGCAATCAATACCATAGATTTTATAGAAAAAGCTATTAAGCTAGAGAAAAATGTATAAGTTTATATAGCTTTTGCCTATGAATTATTATATTTTCAATAAATAAAATATTAATTGAAAATTTTTCAAAATAATATCTTATGAAAAATAATATTTGATTTAGTTTTAAATATAGTAATTTTGTTATATGAAATTGATTTCTCAATTAGGAATTATATTACTATTATATTTTATCGGTGAATTAATAGTATTTATTCTACAAATAAAGATTCCGGGAAGCATAATAGGAATGCTTCTATTACTTGTATCTTTACAATTAAATATTCTAAAAGTAGAAGATATAAAAGAAGTTGCTACTTTCTTTTTAAATAATATGTTAATTTTATTCATCCCATTAGGCGTTGGACTAGCTTCTGAATGGGATCTCATTTCAAAAGAATGGTTGGCAATTATTATCTCTATAATATTAAGTACCTTTATTGTGCTGTTAATAGTGAGTTTACTTATAAGAAATAAGAAAGAATGAAGGAATTTTTAGACACTCCTCTTTTCCATTTAACTTTAACTTTACTAATATTTTGGCTATGTAATTTATTATATAATAAATTTAAATATAAAATTCTTCATCCGGGAATTACTTCTATAGCCTTATTAATAGTTTATTTAAAAATTACCCAAACCCCATATGAGGATTACAATAAGAACACTTCCTTAATTTCATTTTGGTTAGGGCCTTCTGTAGTCACCTTAGGATTGCCTCTATATTTATATATAAAACATTTAAAAGGAAGCTATGTAAGAGTGTTCCTTGCTATGATTGCAGGAAGTCTTTCCGGGATTATTTCCGTTGTAATTATAGCCAAAATTTTGGGAGCTTCAGATATTATCGCCTATTCTTTATCTCCCAAATCTGTTACTACTCCCATAGCTATGGAAGTATCGAAAGGGTTGGGAGGAATTCCCTCTCTTACTATTGCCACCGTTTTTATAACCGGATTTATTGGAGCTTTATTCGGCTGGAGCTTCCTGACGAAATTAGGAATTAAAGATCATAAGGCCATAGGAATAGCCATGGGTACAGCTGCACATGCTATCGGTACAGCAGAAATTGTGAAAAATGGAGAAAAATTTGGTGCGTATGGCGCACTTGGAATGGCTCTAAACGGAGTTTTGACTGCAATATTTGCTCCTTTATTAACACCGTATCTTGTTCATCTCTTGAATTGGATCGGATAAATATTCGTTGTGGTTAACTTTTTGTTACGTAAAATAACTAGCTCATTTCACATTTTTGTGTAGCGTGTTATTATTTATCTCTGCGAATATTTAATTAAAATTTAAATAGTATGACTAAAAAAAAGAAAATATTTTCTTCTAAACATAAAGAAAAACTACGAAATTTAAAAAGAAATATACTTAATATTTTTATTAAAAACCCAAATAAACAATATAATTATAAACAAATTGCCACCATACTTGATTATAAAAATCCCAGACAAAGAGAATTTGTAATACAAGGGCTTCACAGCCTGGTATCTGAAAAACAACTGTTGGAGATCAAAATTGGAAAATATCAAATTAATTCTCAAAAAGAATATGTGATAGGTAAAATTGATTTCAGTCAAAATGGCAATGCTTATCTAATTATTGAAGGACTTGAAAAGGATATTTTTATTCCTAAAGGAAAAACAGGAAAAGCATTACAAAATGATACAGTAAAAGCTATTGTACACCAATTTAAGAATAGGAAACCAGAAGGAGAAGTTATTGAAATTATTGAGCGTTTCAAAACTAAATTTGTTGCAAAATTTGAATATTCTTCAAATAAAAATTTTGGTTTTGCTGTAGTAAACAAATCTTCAATACATACAGATTTTTTCATTCCGAAAGAAAAATTTAACGGAGCTAAAAATGGTCAAATAGTAGTAGTTGAACTTCTAGAATGGCAAGATAAAGAAGATAGTCCAACCGGTAAGATCATTGAAGTATTGGGAGATCCTGGAGAAAATGAGACTGAAATTCATGCCATTTTAAGTGATTATGGACTACCTTATGAATTTCCCTATTACGTAGAAAATGAGGCACAGAAACTCGATACTCGAATTTCTGAGGAAGAAATTTCCAAAAGAAGAGATATGCGTACAATAACCACCTTTACCATTGATCCGGTGGATGCAAAAGATTTCGACGATGCTCTTTCCATTGAAAAATTAGATAATGGAAATTGGGAAATAGGTATCCATATTGCAGACGTTTCGCACTATGTGAAACCTGGAACCTTGCTAGATAAAGAAGCGTATGAAAGAAGTACATCTGTATATTTAGTGGATCGAGTAGTTCCTATGCTTCCAGAAGTTTTAAGTAATAATGTGTGTTCCTTACGCCCTAATGAAGATAAGTATACTTTCTCGGCCCTATTTGAGTTGGATGAAAAAGCAATGGTAAAAAAGCAATGGTTCGGACGAACTGTAATCCATTCTGACAGAAGATTTACCTATGAAGAAGCACAAGAAATTATTGAAGGAAAGAAGGGGGATTTTGAAGAAGAAATCCATATCCTTAATAATCTAGCTAAACTTCTAAGGGAAGATAGAATGAAAAAAGGGGCTATATCATTTGATAAAATTGAAGTAAAATTTAATTTGGATGAAAATAAAAATCCCGTTGGAGTTTATTTTAAAATAGGAAAAGACAGCAATCATCTTATTGAGGAATTTATGCTTTTGGCTAATAAAAAAGTATCCGAATTCGTGAGCACCAATAAGACAGGAAATCCAACCGATAGAACTTTTATTTACAGGATTCATGAAGATCCAGATCCGATAAAGCTATTATCTCTTAAGCAGTTTGTAAATACCCTTGGTTACGACATAAATATTACTAATAAGAAAAAAACGTATCAATCTATTAACAAACTACTTACCGAAGTAAAAGGAAAAGGTGAAGAAAACATGATTGAAACATTGGCTATCCGAACCATGTCAAAAGCTAAATATTCAACTGAGAATGTTGGCCATTATGGGCTAGCTTTTGATTATTATAGTCATTTTACCTCTCCTATACGACGGTATCCCGATGTTATAGCTCATCGCCTTTTACAGGATTATCTAGACAAAAAGCCTTCTGCCAATAAAGAGATCATCGAAGAGCAGGCTAAGCATTGCAGCAATATGGAAAAATTAGCTGCTGATGCAGAACGAGATAGTATTAAATACATGCAGGTAAAATTTATGGAAAAACATATTGGAGAATCTTTTGAAGGAGTTATTTCCGGAGTTACCGAATATGGAATTTATGTGGAAATTAAGGAATTTGGTACAGAAGGAATGATAAAAATAAGAGATATTCGGGAAGATGATTATCGATATGATGAAAAATCATATTCAATTATTGGCCAAAGAACAGGTAACCAATATCAACTGGGAGATACCGTTTACATAAAAGTAATCAAAGCCAATCTGGAGAAAAAGCAATTAGATTTTGAATTAATTGATAATTGAAAAGATTTATGCCCCATAATTTAAATGTAAAAATTGATATATAGCCATTTATCGATATAGGGTTTATCTATTATTTATAACAATTTTAATTGTAACGGAAAACTTGACTCTAATTCCAGTAACTTTTTCTTTCTCCAAAGCCCTCCGCTATAGCCTGTTAAAGACCCATCGGAACCTATTACTCTATGGCAAGGTATCAAGAGCGATATTTTATTCATTCCGTTAGCTTTAGCCACAGCTCGAATTGATGAGGGTTTGCCCATCTTCTGAGCTTGAATCGCATAGGTGGAAGTTTTACCGTAAGGTATTTGAAGAAGTATTTTCCATACATCTTTTTGAAAATCTGAACCAACCCAATCCAGAGGAATTGCAAATTCTTTTAAATTTCCTTTGAAATAAGAATCCAATTGTTGTTTTAAGGGTTTAAAAAATTTACTTTCTCTTTGTATTATGGGTGAGTTGAAAGCCTGAGTAATCATTCTAAGTTTTGTTTCCAATATTTTACAATCTGAAAATTCCAATAAACAAATACCATTTTCTGAAGCACAAGCGATCATTGTGCCTAGAGGAGTTTTTATTCGAGTAAGTGTAATCAACTGTTTATCTTTGCTCATTTTAGGTGAATTTACTGTTATTTTTTTAATGAATCCATAAATCCACTTAATAACTCATATCCGGAATCAAATTCAGCATAGACTACAAATTCACCTTCTTTATGATTTTGAAGCGCCTGATTAATCCTATAAATTTTCTGATACATATGAAAAATTATTCCATGATTTTTTTTCGAAAACCATTTCTTATTTTATTAAGAATCAATTCCTTTCTTTCTTAAATTATAACCTTTTAATTTAATATTCATATGATCTTACAGAAATTCCAATAAAAATACGTACATACTGAGATGTCTCTCCATTTTTTTCCACAAGACGGCAAATTTTACATTTGCGGTCATCTGTTAGCAATAGTTTATTTGGTTGATGAAAAAAATTCTACATTTTCAAATCTAAGCTCTCGAACAGAACAAGTAGGGCGACAAAATGTCCCTGTAATTTATATTTCCACGATAAAAGTTCCTTCAAACGCACTATCTTTATCAATAATTAATTATAAAACGATATATCCTGTTCATCATAGGAAGCATTTTTCTGGGTATTTTTAAATCAATAGGATTTGAATCATCAGTTTTTACAAATAATAATTTTCATTTAAAAAAAGATTAAGCTTTTTTCTTAACTATAAGAACCTATACATCATCTTTTATAGAAATTATTCTGATTTTACAAATTGAAAAGATTCCATATCATATAATTTTTATACAAAAATATCCTATTTGTTATTTATGATACAACCGAAAAATTAACAACTATTTTTTATAACTAAAATTTGATCAACTTTTTAGAGATGTCTTTAACTCTTGAATTGCCTTTTCCACTGAGTCATTAGTTTTCAACAGAGAGATAAATTTACTCCCTATAATAGCCCCGTTGGCATTAGATTGCGCAGCCTCTAATGTCTCTTTATTGGATATTCCAAACCCGATTAAACGAGGATTACGCAACTTCATGGAATTTATCTTTTTAAAATATTCCAACTTTTTATCGTCAAAGCTTTTTTGTGCTCCTGTTGTAGATGCAGACGAAACCATATAGATAAATCCGTCTGTATTTTCATCAATCAAACGTATTCTTTCCTCAGAGGTTTCGGGTGTAACCAGCATTACAACTTTTAGATCGTAAGCATCACAAATCGGCTTGTATTCAGAAATATAGTCATTAAAAGGTAAATCGGGAATAATCGCCCCGTCTACTCCTACTTCTTTACATTTTTTACAAAATTTTTCAAATCCGTATTGCATAATCGGGTTAAGGTATCCCATCATTATTAATGGTAATTCAGCTTCTTTCCTAACTTCTTTAATTTGCTCGAAAAGTAATTTTAGGTTCATTCCGTTTTTCAAGGACTGAGTACCACTTTCTTGAATGGTAGGTCCATCTGCCATAGGATCTGAAAAAGGTATGCCTACTTCGATTAAGTCAATTCCGTTTTTTTCGAGTTCTTTTATTATTTTACCTGTATCATTAAGATTCGGATAACCGGCAGTAAAATAAATGGAAAGAATGTTTTTTTGCTTTTTATTAAATAATTGTTTTATTCTATTCATAACTTTATTTGCTGTATAAATTGCTTAACTAATTCTATATCTTTTCTACCGGGCTCTATTTCAAAATTGCTATTTATATCGAGACCGTATAATTTAGGGTGTTGTATTTCTTTAATTTTTTCTACATCTTCTATTGAAATTCCTCCACTTAGAAAAAAACGCTTTTCTCCTTTATAGGAATTTAATATTGACCAATCAAACTTTTTTCCTGTACCACCATATTGCTGACTTTTAGTATCAAAAAGAAAGAAATCACAGAACTCTTCGTATTCTTTTGTTAGATTTAAATCATTAACCCCTAGTATACTAAAAGCTTTAATTACGTTGATTTTCGGAAAATTTTTTACAATATTTTTGCAATACATTTGGGTTTCATTTCCATGAAGTTGAATTGCATTAAGATCATATTTTTCGACAATATTGAAAAGGTTCTCTTGATTCTCATTTACAAAGACTCCTACTTTCATCATATGAGTAGTACTTGAATGTATTAATTTAGGAGATAATTCTCCAACATATCGTAAAGATTTAGGGTAAAATATAAATCCCATATAATCCACAGGCAATAACGACAAATTTTCTATATTATCAGGATGTTTCATCCCGCAAACTTTAACTTTCATTTATTTAAAGTTATATTATTTGAGTTCGCTTATAAATTTTTTTAATGCTTTACCGGGATCTTCAGTTTTCATAAAATTTTCCCCCATTAAAAAACCTTTATATCCGACTTGCATTAGTTCTTTTACTGTTTGTGTAGAAGAAATACCACTTTCAGAAATTTTTAAAAATTCTAAAGGTATTTTCTCACTCAATTCGAAAGAAACTTGTACATCCGTAACAAATGTTTTTAAATTACGGTTATTTATTCCTACCACATCTACCCATTCATTAATATAATCCAGTTCATTCTCATTATGTAATTCCAAGAGTACTTCTAATCCCAATTTTTTTGCTTTCATTGCCAGCTCTTTGGTTTTTTCTACAGTTAAAGCAGCAGCAATCAATAAAATTGCGCTAGCTCCATAAGCCTTAGCTTGGTATAATTGATATTCATCAATCATAAAATCTTTACGAAGTAGTGGCGTTTGAGTTAATTTTTCTGCAAATTCCAAATCTTGTAAAGTTCCGCCGAAAAAATCTAGATCTGTAAGCACTGAAATAGCACTGGCTCCATTTTCAGAATAAAATGGGATAATTTCATTAACTTTTGCTTCCTTAAAAATCCAGTCTTTGGAAGGAGATCTGCGTTTAAATTCTGCAATGATACCGGTAGAAGAATTTTGTATGGATTTTTTTAATGAATTTCTATTTTTTATATGCTGAATTTTATTTTCAAGGTCTTCTATAGTTACTATCTGCTTTGAATTCTCTAATTCTTTCTTTTTACAAGCAATAATTTTATCTAATATAGTAGGCATAATAGTGTTTTTATATGGTGAATTAATCTAGTGAATTTTGGTAATCAAGTCCATGTATGAGCTTAGTATCTATAAATTCATACTCCGAATTATTAAAATCTCTACTCGATTGAACAAGTCTGAATTTTACATGTTGATCATCAAGAATTTCATAAAAATAGGTATCTATAAATTTTGTATTATAATGTAGCTCATAAAACTTTCCGTCTTCCGTCCACCATTCGCCTTTATCGACAACGGCACTTCCTTCTTCCCCATCAGGTACAGCTACAAATAAGAGAAGGAATGTTCCATCGTTATATCGTTGCTGTACCCAATATTTGGATACTCCTTCTTGATTTCCTTTTTCCGATCCTTGCCAAGAACCTACTAATCTATTATCTCTTTCTTTAGTTTGTGTATAAGAAAATATGCTAAACCATATGAAATTCAAAAGAATTAATTTTTTCACTTTTTCGCGTTTTTTAATTTATGTTGCTATTTATTAATATCAAGAAATTTCTGAAAAGTTTGCTTCGTTTTTCCGCTTTCCAATGATTCTCGAGCTTGATTAATACATTCTTCAATTGATAATCTTGGGTTTATATTGTTTATAGCAAATGCCGAATTTGCTATTACTGCATTCTTTTGGGCTCGTGTAGCCTGATTACTGATTACATTATCAAAAATTTTGGAGGCTTCTTCCGGTGTATTTCCGCCATCTAATTCAATTTGTATACACTTTTCCAACCCGATGTCTTCCGGAGAATATATATGTTCACCGTATTGAGTTACCACTTTAAAATTATCGGTTAAAGATATTTCGTCATACCCGTCTAAACTATGTACAACAGTATAATTACAATCCGTATTTTGATATAAGTAATAATATAAGCGAGACATTTTGAGGTTAAAAACTCCTAATACATTTCTTTTAGGCTTGATAGGATTGACTACAGGACCTAACATATTAAAAAAGGTTCGTACCCCTAATGCTTTTCTAACCGGTGTAACCACTTTCATAGCATTGTTAAATAAAGGAGCATGTAAGTAGGCTATATTCGTTTCATCTAAAGAACGTTCAAGCTTATCGATATCTGAAGTAAACTGAACTCCATGTTGCTCCATTACGTTTGATGCTCCGCTTACGGAGGTAGCTCCATAATTTCCATGTTTTGCCACTTTATATCCTGCACCGGCTACAACGAAACAAGAAAGCGTCGATATATTAAATGTATTTTTATTGTCTCCTCCGGTACCAACAATATCTATAGGATCATACTTGGCTAATGGTGAAACATCTGCACATAGATCCATAAGAGCATCTCTAAAGCCAAAAAACTCATCTATGCTAATATTCCTCATAAGAAATACACTGATGAAAGCTGCGATTTGTGATTCATTATATTCATCAGCAGCCATTTTGGTCAATACCTCCTTTGCTTCTTCTCTGTTAAGATATTGATGTTCGAACAGTCTATTTAATAGTTGTTTCATATCAACTTAATTTTCTAAAAAATTTTTTATAATGGTTTTTCCGTTAGGAGTTAGTATAGATTCCGGATGGAACTGAACTCCATGAACATCGTACTGTTTATGCTTCAATGCCATAATTTGTTTATCTTCGTCTATGGCTGTTATAACAAGATCGTCCGGAAAATTGTTGCTGTTTACAATCCAAGAATGGTATCTTCCTACCTCTATTTCGGGACCAAGATCTTTAAATATATAATCGTCCTCTATTATTTTTATTTGGGTAGCTACCCCATGATATACATCTTGCAAATTGGATAATTCTGCATCAAAAGCTTCTCCAATAGCTTGTTCTCCTAAACATACCCCTAATATTGATTTAGTGGGAGCATAGTGTTCAATTAAAGAAAGTAATAGTCCCGATTCAGAAGGAATTCCCGGGCCCGGAGATAAAATTATTTTATCATATTTTGAGATCTCGGATAACTGAATCTGATTATTTCTAAAAACGTCTACATCTTCATAGTTTAATTCCTTTATCAGGTGAACTAAATTATAGGTAAAAGAATCATAATTATCAAAAACAAGTATCTTCACTTTTTTACTATTTAAATTACAAATTCTTTAGCTGTGATTACAGTTGCATAATAATAGCTTAAAGCTGCTAAAAACGAATTTTGGACTTCTTTAGCTTGTATTTTCTCTCCATTAATTTCAAGATCGCATGTAGCACAGGCATCTCCTATTAAGATACAAGTATAGCCAAAGTCTTTTGCTGCTCTTGTCGTTGCATCTACACACATATGGGTCATCATTCCGCAAATGATTAATTCATCGACTTTGAGTTTTTTTAATGTGTCTTGAAGATCCGTATTGATAAAACTATTAGGAACATTTTTTGTTATGATTGCTTCGCCTTCCAGGGGTTGAACATTCGGATGTATTTTAACTCCTTGAGTATTGGGAAGGAAAAAGGTTGCATTCGGTCTTGAAGAAACATGTTGAATATGAATTACCGGTAGCTTTTCATTTCTAAATTTTTCTAATATTTTTTTAGCTCGTTCACTTGCTTCTAAAGAATTTTTTAAAGTATTTTTCCCTCCTTCAAAGTAATCATTTTGGATATCAATGATAAGTAATGCTTTCATATTTTTTAATTTTTTAACTCTTCCGCTAAATTGATAGCCTTTTTTAATGCTTTTAATTTGTTGTTCGCTTCTTTTAGCTCCTCTTCAGGATTTGATTTGGATACTACCCCGGCGCCAGCTTGATAATACAAAATATTGTTTTTGCTCAAAAATGATCGTATGGTGATTGCCTGATTTAAATCTCCTTCTAAACCAATATATCCGATACATCCTCCATAAATTCCTCTCATATGTTTTTCAATATCACGCAAAAGCTGCATAGCTCTTACCTTTGGTGCTCCTGATAAGGTCCCTGCGGGAAATGTATCGGCAAATACGGATATACTGTTCTTATCTTTATCAACTATTCCGCTTACCCTTGATACTAAATGAATAACGTGTGAAAAATATTGGACACGTTTATAAAAATCTAATTTTACCTCATGGCAATTTCTACTCAAATCATTGCGTGCCAAGTCTACTAACATTACATGTTCAGCATTTTCTTTTTCATCTTGTAGAAGCCTTTCCGATAATTCTCTATCTTTTTCATCGTTGCCTGTTCTTTTATAAGTCCCCGCTATAGGATCTATATATGCATATCCTTTATTGATTTTACAATGGGTTTCAGGTGAAGAACCGAAAATACGATAAGAGCCAAAATCAAAATAAAAAAGATAAGGCGAAGGGTTAATGGAGCGCAAAGCTCTATATACTTTAAAATCGTCTCCTGTAAATGCTTGTGAATAGCAACGGGAAGGTACTATTTGAAACACATCGCCTCTTTTGCAATGTGCAATCCCTTTTTTTACATATTCTTTATATTCTTCATCTGTGATAAAACTTATCTCGTTCCCTTTTGTTTTAAAATTGTAAGAAGCAAAATTATTATTTTGTAATAAGGCTTCAAGAGTATGAATTGTGGAATTTTCTCCTTCAGGTATATTTTCGACTATAACCAATTCGTTCTTTAAATGGTTGATTACTAAGATAAATCGGTAAAATATATAATACATTTCCGGTATATTTGCATTTTCATATTTATTATTTTCAGGATCAACAGCCTCAAAATATCGAATACTATCGTAGGAAGTGTATCCAAAAAATCCATTAATTTTCGTTGGATTTTCTCCTTTCAAATGAAAACTTTTTATAAAATCATCAAATTCTGTTTCCAAAGGATTTATTAATTTTTTCTCCATTGCATGCCCATTGACCTTAGTTGTGATAAAATGATCTTTAACTTTAAATTTAGCCAGTGGATCCATCGCTATAAAAGACGAACTATCTTCTCCAGCATGAAAATCAGAACTCTCCAATAACGCTGATTCAGGAAAGGCATCTCGAATTTTTAAATAAATTCCTACGGGAGTTTGTAGATCTGCTAATAATTTTTTTGTTTTAACCTGTATTTCCATGCTCTATCCATTTCGTTTTTTCTGTTCTTTTATGTAGGTATACATATCTTTATCTCCTCTTCCTGAAAGACATATGACAACCACATCATCCTCTTTAAAATTCTTTTTACTCAATACTCCCAACGCGTGTGCTGATTCAATAGCAGGAATAATACCTTCTAATCTTGTTAATTCAAAAGCTGCTTCAATAGCTTCTTCGTCAGTTATCGCCAACACTTCTGATCGTCCGGTCTTAGCTAGATATGCATGTAGAGGACCTATTCCCGGATAATCCAATCCTGCCGATATGGAATATGGTTCTTCTATTTGCCCATCTTCTGATTGCATTAGCAATGTTTTGCTTCCATGAATTATACCTAATTTTCCCAAATGTATAGTAGCAGCAGATTCTCCGGAGTTTAGTCCTTTTCCTGCTGCTTCTGCCAATACAATTGATACGGATGGTTCATTTAAAAAATGATAGATTGTTCCGGCAGCATTACTTCCTCCACCTACACAAGCTATTAAATAATCGGGATTTTTCCTGTTTTCTTTTTCTAATAGTTGTTTTCGAATTTCTTCACTGATTACAGACTGTAATCGAGCTACCATATCAGGATACGGATGAGGACCTACAGTTGAACCGATGATATAATAAGTATTAGAGGGATTAGAGCACCAATCTCGAATTGCCTCGTTAGTAGCATCTTTTAATGTCATATTTCCGCTAGTAACTGGAATAACTTGTGCGCCAAGCATTTGCATTTTCTCTACATTCAATTTTTGTCTTTCAACATCTACTTTTCCCATGTAAATAAAGCATTGCATATTCATTAAGGCACATACGGTGGCAGTGGCAACTCCATGTTGACCTGCTCCGGTTTCGGCAATTATACGAGTTTTACCCATTCTTCGCGCCAAAAGTATTTGCCCGATTGTATTATTAATTTTATGAGCCCCCGTATGGTTTAAATCTTCTCTTTTGAGGTAAATTTTACATCCATATTTTTGAGACAACCTTTTTGTTAGATATAAAGGAGAGGGTCTACCCACATAATCTCTTAGTAAATCATGATATTCTTTTTGAAATTTAGGATCTTCTAAAACTTTTAGGTAGCTGTTTTTTAACAACTCTACATTTTGATAAAGAATTTCCGGAATATAGGCTCCTCCAAATTCCCCATAATAACCTTCTTGATCAACATTATACGTATGCATCTTTTTTTTCATTTTAGTAATTAAATATTTAAAAAACAAAAAAACCTACCGCGAACACGGTAGGTTTTTCTTTATTTTTAATAGTTTATTTAAAATAATATACCTTAATGCCCACGGCTATCGAAGCTGAGAGCACCACCAAGATCTATTATTAAAAAATATTGTTTTCACTTTTCCTGATTAATTCAACAAAAATAATAATTATCTTTTTATTATCCAAAAACTAAATTATGTTTTTATATTTTTTTTTAATTTTCATAAATTAAGAGTATTTGATGCTCTTTGCTTATTATTCCCCAAAGTTTCATTATTTTCACTTATATCATTGTAGGAAATTATTATATTCTTAATAACAATGTTATGATTCAGTATGAAATAAAAAAGCCCACTCTTTAAAATAAAGAATGAGCCTTGTTGAGAGTTTTTAAGGTTTTTATCTTAATTGAAGTTTTGATTCATTTGCTATATTACATTCTCATCAAAATTTTATTTTTCAAAACGCAAAGAAATTCTTCTATCTTTAGCTCTTTCTTTATCAGAAGCATTTGCATCTACTTTTGCAAATTTAGACCCATATCCTTCTGTTCCATCTACTCTATCTCCATAACCATTTTTAACAAAAATATCTCTTACCGTATTTGCTCTTTGTTGTGATAATTTTAAATTATCTTGATCATTTCCTTTTTTATCTGTATAAGCACCAATTTTTATTTTAACATTAGGAAATTCTTTAAGTATAATTCCAATATTTTTTGCTTGAGTTTCAGATTCCGGAGTTAATTGCGTTCCACTTCCGAATTCAAAATTGATTCCATCAAAGTCAAACCACTTATTTTTTAAATCTTCATTAGATGCATTTTTATATTCATCGGATTTTAAAAAATTTACCATTTTATCTTCTGTTCCTCCCGGAAATGCATTAATAACTGCTCCACTAGGTAATGTGATGGGTAATAATTCTTTTATCTTTTGATCTGTTGTGTTGTCGAGATTATCCGTACTAGTTTCTGCTAATGTATCCTGGCCAGTCTTTTTAGGTTCTACTTTCTGTATAGAATCATTCACTGGAGTTGCGGTTCCTTTTCCTTTAGAGCATCCATTTTTAGAGAATAACCATATTATTAATATACCTGCAAGTAAAAATATTATAAGCCATTTTAACCAACCGCCTCCGGAATGTTTTTCCATCTTATCTTTATATTCGTGATAAGTATCTTCTACTTTATCTTTAACTTTTTCAGCAGTTTCTTTTGTCTGAGTAGTAACTTTATTAAAAAATGAATCTCCTAGATTGGAAATGGAAGACACTCCCAATATTCCGGCTAAGCCTGACGGTATAGATGATAAAAAGCCATTTTTTTCTGAATTTATCTGTCCTAATAATCCTTTAAAATTTCCTCCTGAAATTAATTTCTGCCCTAAAAATCCAGCAACCAATGGAGATAGTACACCCATAAGCTTACTGGTGCTTTCATTCTTTAAGCCGGATGAAGAAGAAATCAAGGAAGAAAAGTTTCCTAATTTATCTCCAAAAAGAGTATGCAAAAAGCCTGAACTTATGTTTTGCGTTTCAGAATCCATTTTTCCCGAAAATAATCCTTTTACATTAATTAGGGAAGGGATATTTCCTGCTTGTTTTAATATATTTTCTAATTTGTTATCATCTCCTTTTTCTAGAACTGCTCCGAATAAGCTGGAAACTGCTGTTCTTATGGCTGAAGTTACTTTTCCTATATCTTCACCTAATTCTGAAGATATGCCAGAAACAGCATCGGGGGTAATTATTTTCTTTAATGAATCTATTAGATTTTCCATAACAAAATTTTTTCGGTGTTAATTATACTATTATTTAATTTTGAGATATTTTATCTTTCATTTATGACAATAATTATTCCAAATAATTTTTATTATTTATAAAAAAAATTATTTAAGGATAATATTTCTCTTTTATAATAGTAAGCTAAATTTTAAAAAGTATAAATATTTTGTAAAACATTTTAGTAAAAAAATGTAATTTCATCTCATGAAAACGAAATACGATATAGCCTATTTGCGCATGGCTCTGGAATGGGGCAAGTTATCATATTGTGAAAGAAAAAAAGTAGGTGCATTAATTGTAAAGGACCGTATGATTATTTCGGATGGATATAATGGAACTCCAACGGGATTTGAAAATGTATGTGAAGATGACAATGGGTTTACTAAATGGTATGTTCTTCATGCAGAAGCTAATGCTATCCTTAAGGTTGCCGCTTCTACCCAATCGTGTATAGGTGCAACATTGTATGTTACTTTATCCCCTTGTCGAGAATGTAGTAAACTTATTCATCAAGCCGGTATTACACGTGTAGTTTATATTAATGAATATTCGGATACAAGTGGAATTGACTTTTTAAAAGAGGCTGGAATTGAGATTGAGCAAATTAAGGAGGCAGTTGTTTAAGTTTTTAAAAATATCCTTATTAAATTTTCCTCCTTTGTAATTTTAATTGCTTTAAAATATCATCCAATAGAAATCCTCTTTCTTGTAACAATATTAAATAATAATAAAATACATCTGCTGCTTCATCTTTAAATAATTTATCGTTTTCTCTGGCTGCTTCTATTACAAGCTCAACTGCTTCTTCTCCAAATTTTTGGGCAATTTTTGACTTTCCTTTTTTTAAAACTGTTGTAATATGAGTGTTCTGCTTTTCTCCTTTAATGCTTTTCCCTATCTTTTTCTCTAAAGAACTTAAATAGGAATATGAATTTTTATTTTCTTCAGCAAAATCCGTGGTTATTATATATTTTTCCGAATCTTTATTGGCTTTTACTTTTATTAATATGACCGATTTATCTTTATTCCAAAAGCATTCTTCCCAAATATATAAATCATCGTAGGATACATCATTTAAATAAATCTTTCTTTCTAATTGTGATTTCTTAATTAAAGTATCAGTACTTATTCCTGATGCTAAAACTTTACCTGTTTTATTATCCTGAATAATAGTAATAATTCCTTTTTCTTTACTAAAATTAGTATCTTTCATTCTTTTTAAGAATTAATAACACGAAGTTACTATTTTACTTCTAATCTTATATGATTATATTTAATAAAAGACTAACAATAATTCCTACCTTTGCACAAATATTTTAAAAAACTCTTATACAAAAAAGGATTTATATGAACGATTCTTTAAAAACCGTACAAAAGGTACTTGCACAAGGTGAAGAAATTAGTGAAAAACAATTTTCTCTCTTAGAAATGTTAACGCACGGAGGACCTATCGGCATATTTGTAATGATTTGTCTATTTTTATTATTTATGTTTTCCCTTTACATTTTTTTTGAACGTTTTTTAACTATAAAAAGATTTTCAAATAAAAATTCTTCTATATTAAACGATATTAAAGATCTTATTCATCAAGGAAATATTAACGCTGCTTTGGATCTTTGTAAGAGAACCCGTACCCCTGAAGGAAGAATTCTTTATAAAGGACTGATGAGAATCGGTAAACCCACCCGTGATATCAGTGATGCTATTGAAAACACCGCTCAATTAGAAATTTTTGAACTAGAAAAAAACGTGGGTGTATTAGGAACTATTTCAGGTGCTGCTCCTATGTTAGGTTTTCTAGGTACGGTAATCGGGATGATCATTGCTTTTTTTGCTACCAGTGCTCAAGATCAGGCAAGTGCTCAAATGTTAGCAGGAGGTATTTATTCAGCAATGGCAAATACTGCAGCTGGATTAATTGTCGGTTTATTAGCCTATTTATTTTATAACATCTTGGTTATTCGTATTGATCGAAGCGTATATTCTTTACAACTTACTGTTATTGATTTTCTGGACATTTTAAATAAACCCGTTACTCATTAATTTATGAAATTACGAAGTAGAAATAGAGTTTCTCCGGAATTCAGTATGGCCTCCATCACTGATGTAATATTTTTATTACTTACTTTTTTTATGCTTACCGCATCGGCAAACCAATCTGCTTTAAATATAAAATTGCCTAATGCAAAAGGGCAGGAAATGCCTACTGAAAGAGTTTATATTGGGGTATCTATGGATGGAAAATACTTTTTAAATAAAAAAGAGATAGCTAAAAACGAAATTGAGACTACTTTAAAAACCTTATTTAGTACTAATTCCTCTCCAACATTCGTCATTGCGGCGGATGAAGAGGCTTTACATAAAGATGTTGTTTTTTTGATGGATATAGCAAACAGAAATAAGTATAAGGTTTTAATTGCCACAAACCCGCACATTTCAGACGATAAATAGGTTATGAGTGAAAGTTATAGAATTAAATATTATGATAATAAAAAGCAAAAGTTAATTAGTGGTACTCTTACCATTTTAATTTCGGGAGCTTTATTATTATTTATTTTAACTTATAAAACCGTATTTATAACAGTTACTCCACCGGTTTATATAGATATTAACTTCGATATAGATGATTTGGGTGCTAATTTTGGGACCGATGAAGTAGGGCTTGGAGAAGAAGAACCGGCTGACCAGGAAGTTTTACGTGGAGAAGGGAATAATGCAAGAGCTGAAAATTCAGAAAATAATATATCTACGAATGATTTAATGCAAGAAGAAAATAAAACTATTCTTGCCCATCAAAACGATTCCAAGGAAAATATACCTGAACCTGTAAAAAAAACTGAAACTAAAAAAAATAGTAAAACCAAAAACTCTTCTAAAAATACCAATAATTTACCTATCAAAAAGTCCAAAACTAATACTGTTGCCGGAGTGGGAACAGAAAATTCTACAGTAGGTGGTAATCCCAAAGGAAATGCTGCTCTTGGAAATCTAATTAAAGGAAAAGGAACTAGTACTTCTTCAACCGGCGAAGGAACGGGAGGAAGGCCTGGACAGAATCAAGGAGTTGAAACCGGAGGAAATGGAAATGGCGGCGAAGGTATTGGCAATGGGAGAAAATTAATTAGTTTTATCCCCGGAACTATGGGAAGAGGGGGTAAGGTTCCCGAGCATAATTGTGCTGGTTCAGGAACTATTATCTTCTCTTATACTCTTGATAAAAACGGAAATGTTATTTCCGTAAGTCGAAAGTCGGGAATAAATAATACTTGTTTGCTTAATACAGGAATAAAGTGGATTAAACAATATGTTAAAGGTAACTCCGGTACTAGATCTGTAACCGGTACGTATAAAATTAATTTTTAAAATTAGCAGAAATAATTCTTAAAAAAATAAAAAAACTTCCTATTTGATAGAAAGTTTTTTCCTGAACAAATAAATCATCCTACGCTTCCTTCTAATGAAATTTCTAGTAATTTCTTTGCTTCTACTGCAAATTCCATGGGAAGTTTATCTAACACTTCTCTACTAAAGCCGTTTACAATTAATGCAATCGCTGTTTCTGTATCGATTCCTCGTTGATTGCAATAAAAAATCTGATCTTCACCTATTTTAGAAGTGGTTGCTTCATGCTCCATCTGCGCGGTTTTATTTTTAATTTCTATATATGGAAATGTATGGGCTCCACAATTATTTCCCATGAGTAGAGAATCACATTGGGAGAAATTTCTTGCATTATCTGCTTGAGGTAAAATTTTTACTAATCCTCTATAGCTATTTTGTGATTTTCCTGCAGATATTCCTTTAGAAATTATTGTGGATCGTGTATTTTTTCCAATATGAATCATTTTTGTTCCGGTATCCGCCTGCTGAAAGTTATTGGTTACTGCTATAGAATAAAATTCACCAATAGAGTTATCTCCTTTTAAGATACAGGAAGGATATTTCCATGTTACTGCAGAGCCTGTTTCTACTTGTGTCCAAGATGCTTTAGCATTCCTTTCACAAAGGGCCCTTTTAGTCACAAAATTATAGACCCCTCCTTTTCCTTCTTTATCTCCAGGAAACCAATTTTGAACTGTTGAATATTTTATTTCTGCTCCTTCTAATGCGATGAGCTCGACCACGGCTGCATGTAATTGATTTTCGTCTCTTTGTGGTGCCGTACATCCTTCCAAATAGGAAACATAACTTCCTTCATCTGCGATTAAAAGAGTCCTTTCAAATTGACCTGTTCCTGATTGGTTAATTCTAAAATAGGTAGATAATTCCATCGGACATTTTATTCCTTTAGGAATATAGCAAAACGAACCATCAGAAAATACTGCTGAATTTAAGGCCGAATAAAAGTTATCGTCTTTTGGAACTACTGTACCTAAATATTTTCTTACTAAATCCGGATGTTTTTGAATGGCCTCACTAATTGAACAAAAAATAATTCCTTTTTCCGCTAAGGTTTCCGAAAAGGTGGTTTTAACTGAAACACTATCAATCACAGCATCTACTGCTACTCCTGTCAATCTTTTTTGTTCCTCTAAAGGAATGCCTAATTTCTCAAAAGTATTAATTAGTTCTGGATCTACCTCCTCTAAACTCTTTAATTCTTTTTTCTTTTTGGGTGCGGCATAATATTTTATACTATTGAAATCAGTTTCTTTAAATGTAACGTTCGGCCAATTAGGGGCTTCCATTTCTTTCCACAATCTAAAAGAATCTAATCTCCATTCCAACATCCATTCAGGCTCATTTTTTCTTTTAGAGATTTCTCGAACTATCTCTTCATTTAATCCTGTGGGAAAATCTTCATATTCTAAATCTGTGGTCCAACCGTACTCATAGTCTTTTTGCTCAAGGTCTAACCGTAATTCTTCTTCTGTATATTTTGCTTTGCTCATTATTACTTGATTCAAAGGTAACCCATGTTACCTTATTAAATTAAACATAGTTGGTTCTTGGTACAAAAATACTTAGATTATTATACATTACGAAAGCTCATTAATAGATTTTTTAAATAATGAGATTTCAAATTTTATGTAAACTTATTGAATGTTTAACTAAAATAAATATATTAAAAATTTTTACTATTTGTATTATAATTCCTATAAATGCGATATTGCCTTTTTTCTTATTTTTAAAAGATGTATTAATAGATTACTATTGAAATAAATATATAATTGATAATTAGCATTATATCTTTATTGCAATATTTAAATCATTTTTTTTATACATTAGCCGAAAATAAATTTTTATATGAAGAAAATAGTTTTACCCTTTGTGATTTTTAATTTACTTACTTTCATATCTTGTAAAGATGATAAGAAAGCTTCTGAGATACAAGAAATAATAGACCCCGACTCTCAACATGAAGAAAACCAGAAAAATGAAATTTCAAAAGTTCAATCCAACGAAATTTTAAAACATAAAATTCCTACGTTTGATGATCCTAAAATTCAAAAATATTTGGCTGAATACAAGGATTATATAGATGAATATATAGATGCTGCCAAAGCAAAAGATATAAATAAGCTAACTGAACTTACTAAAAAAAATCAAAAATGGATTATTATACGAAAAACCATTCTTGAAGAATTGTCTTCTAATCCTAAAGAATTTCAAAAGTATAAAGATTATATAGAAAAACTGGATAGTATGGTTGCTGAAGTGATGACTAAATAAAAATGAAAATATTAAAAAAACCTTCTTTATAGAGAAAGTTTTTTTAATATTTTTTATATTGCAAAACTTTCTCCACATCCGCAAGTCCTTTGGGCATTGGGATTATTAAATATAAAACCTTTACCGTTCAAGCCCCCTGAATATTCTAATGTAGTTCCAACTAGATAAAGGAATGATTTTTTATCCACCAATATTTTAATTCCTCTATCTTCAAATAATTTATCTTCAGGGTTTTGAATATGATCAAATTTTAACTTGTATGATAACCCAGAACATCCACCACTCACTACCCCTACACGTACGAAATCTTTAGAATTATCAAAACCACTTTCTTTCATTAATTCAATGATTTTTTTTTCAGCTTCTTGAGATACCTTTATCATATATTTACAACAAATAGATTTATATACATACAAAATTACAAATAAATACTATTTTTAATACATACCTATTATAAGTATTACTAATAATTTAATTACTTATAATTTTGTTTTAGCCAAGTTTGTAAAATTTCTAAACATTCTTCTGGTGCCTCTAGAGCTCCCATATGACCGGTTTCTAATTCATAAATTGAAAGTTTTTTAACGCCTTCCATTTTTTTTATTAATTCGGAATTTTTAATTGCATTATCATATTTTCCAATGATAATGAAAATTGGCTTTCCTAAATCCCTTACCACATCTGTTCTATCCTTACGAAGTCTCATCCCTTTTAAAGCCGCAGATATTCCTGTCAATGAAGCGTGTTTAGCCCATTTGATAGCGGTTTTTATTTCCGATTGTAATTTAGGTACATTTTGAGGGGCAAATAAGTTAGGTATTGATAGGCGAAAAAATTCTTTAGGATTTTTAACTACCACTTCTGCTGCTTTTAACCGTTGTTCTTTTTTTATATCATCGTCCGGTAATGTAGTTGAATAGAACAATCCTAATCCGGACACCTTATATTTGTATTGCTCTGCAAAAGCTAATGCTACATACCCTCCCATAGAATGGCCGCTAATAATTACTTCATCTATTTTCAAATGTTCTAAAACTTTATTTACCTTTTTAGCCATATCTTCCATTCTATTTACTTCATTTGTTTTTTTAGAAGACCTTCCATGTCCGGGTAAATCTATGGCTATCACTCTATATTTTTTAGATAATTTATTTTGAAAAAATCTCCACATTCTTGAATTTTCCAAAAAACCGTGTAAAAAAACTATTGTTTTGCCTTTACCTTTATCTCTGTAATATAGCATACTGTTATAAGTAATTAATAATACAAAAGTACAACTTTTTACTAAGTAACTCTCGAATCTGTAACAGCTAATAATATTTATACTGATATTTATACCATTTTTAAATTTAATTTATTATTTTTACAGTTATAATTTGTCAGAGAAGCTTTAAATAGCTTACTTTTGATTAATTATTTTAACTAAAATATATATAAATATAAAGAGAATATGAAAATTATTAAATTAGCATTGCTATCTTCTATCGGCTTTTTAGCAATGTCATGTGTAAGTAGAAAAGAATTTGAACAGGCAAAAGCTAATTATGAATCTTGTTTAGAAAGAAACGTTGATAAAGATCGTACAATTACTTCATTAAAAGAGAGAAATAACTCTTTGGAAGAGCAAATGAATTTGATAAGAAAACAAAACGATGTATTACAGCAAAATTTAGCTGATTGTATGGCTACAGGTAAAGCTGGAACTGATAATATTGATAAGCTTATCGGACAAATTAATGCATCTAACGCATACATTAAACGTTTGACAGAAGCACGTGCAAAAAATGATTCTTTAAATCTTGCCTTATCTAATAAACTAAAACGATCTTTAGATAACTTAAACGATAGTGATGTAGATGTTCAGGTACAAAAAGGCGTTGTATTCATCTCCTTATCTGACAAAATGTTATATAAATCCGGAAGCTATGATGTACTTCCTACGGCAGAAAACGTATTAGAAAAAGTAGCTAAAATCATTAATGACTATAAGGATTATGATGTACAAGTTCAAGGATATACTGACAATGACCAATTCAGAAGCTCAACTGCTGGCTGCATAAGAGATAATTGGGATTTAAGCGCTATGAGAGCAACTTCAGTGGTTAAGCTTTTACAATCTAAATTCGGTGTTGATCCTGCAAGGTTACTTGCCGGAGGCCATGGAGAATATCAACCAAAAGTTCCTAATACAAACCCTGAAAATAAAGCTGTTAATAGAAGAACTGAAATTGTAATTCTTCCGAAATTAGATCAATTTATGCAATTAATGGATCAAAAGATAAAATAAAAAATATCTTTTTTATATCATATATACAAGGGTCTCTTTAGTGAGACCCTTTCTTTTATCAAAACTCTGTAATGTCTTTTTTCGCTGAAAATAATTTTTTATTTTTGTATTTTAAACAAAAAACAGAAGTTATGGAAATAGCAGGAAGAATAAAATTAATATCAGATATTCAGACATTTGATAGTGGATTTAGAAAAAGGGAAGTGGTGGTAACTACTGAAGAACAATACCCTCAACATATACTAATTGAACTTTTGGGTGATCGAGTAGATATTATTAATTCTTTTAATGTAGGCGATGATGTAAGAGTATCTATTAATATAAGAGGGCGTGAATGGGTTAACCCACAAGGTGAAACTAAATATTTTAACAGTATTACAGGATGGAGAATTGAAAAACTAATGCCTGTATCCGGTATGGGACAAGAAAATCCTATGGCTCAGCCATCCGCTCATGTATCTTCTGCACCTTCAAACCCTATTATGCAAGAAGAAGAGGATGACGATTTACCTTTTTAAAAGTAGTATTAAAAGGAGCATTTAAGCACCTAATCAGAATAGTAAACTAAAATTTCAAACAAAAGTACTAATTTAACATTTGGAATTTTAGTTTACATTTAAAATTATAATTTTTGGATAAAATTTCATCCATCCATACGTTAAAAACTACAGTAAGCCTCAAAAAAAATGAGGCTTACTATATATCTAATTTAAAAAAGGATTAAATTATCCTTCCATGATATTTTTACGATATATTCATTTTTTTAATTCATATTTTTTACTTTATCTTAAAAGAAATTTAAGATTACCATTTATTTCAGTATTTTTCTGCTACAAGAGTCTCTCCACTTCTTACAGCGCATATACAATTTCTATTTTCTTTTTTTAATAACTCTCCATAAATTAAATATTTAAAAGATTTTCCATTCAACGATTTTGGATATCCTTGAAAATTGTTGTTGTTAAATCTTTCAGTCGCTGATGTAGGGCATTCATTGTTTAATATTTCGTATTTGGTGAATGGATTGAAAAATTTGACAGATTCACCTAAATTCATATTCATATTTCCTACCGATACGGTAGAATAATATATCCATCCATCATTATCAGCATCTACTATTTCACAGTAACAACTAGCTTCATTTCCTTAAGCAATAAACCAAGATTGCCCGTTTACTCCTTGGATTTTAATCAGAGATATATCCCTTATATCACACTTAAATCTTGAATTCAGTTTATCTATCTCAGTTATAACTATTTTTTACACCCTAGATATTTCATCTAATGTGGGGGAGGTAATGTTAGAAAATAGTAACGTACCTTTAAATTGCAGTTTTTTAGGTTCTAATTTCCTTACAACATACTCACAACCTCTTTGCTTTTCTACGTATTTAAACCCGGCATTAAAATCAGGGTAAAAGGATTCTAATTGTTCATAACTTAACACCTCGTTAGTATTATTTTCTACTATATATTGCCAATATCTATTAATAAATGAGCGGTACATCTTTTACCTGCTTTCTAAAGTGTCAGTATGTAGAGAAAATTCACCCGGTTGGTTAAATATTATATTGTATAAAGTATTATTTATTAAAAAGTGCTTCTATTCTGATCTTTTGAAACTAATTTGTAACAATCAATAATTGCTTTCATTTCATAATAGTTTCCTCCAAAAGTTATGCGATTGTCATAACTAAAAAATCATCTTTGTTGTTTATATAATCAGAGGATTGCTTGAGATACATTACTCCTAAATATTTGGGTTTCTTTTTCTGTTTTGTTTTCATATTAATATCATTTAATATTCTTGTTATTTAATAATTACATTACTTTTGTATATGTAACACAATAAAAATATACTTATATTTAATATTGTTCTATATTAAATTATTAAAATTATTTAATAATACATGTCTATAGGATTGATAATAAAAGAGTTGAAATTGAGTATAGGGCTTGGTCAGATTGATTTTGCCAATAAAATTGGAATTAAACAGTCCCCTTTGTCTCAAATGGAGAGTGGTAAAATATTTCCATCAATAGATACTATATCAAATATTATACGTGAATTTAATATTTCTTATTCTTGGTTAATTGACGGAGTAGAAGATAATCCTTTAAAGGACATAAAGAAATTTGCCATATCAGAGCATTTACCTAAAATAGTAACAGTAGATAGTTTGCAAAATGACAACATAGTATTAGTGCCAACCAAAGCTGCAACAGTATATCTTTTATCTTGTAATGATCCTGTTTTTATCAGCGAATTACCTAGTTTTCATTTGCCTAATCTACATAATTTTTCGCATATTTCAGTTTGATGGTCATTCTATGTATCCTACACTACAAAGTGGTTCGTATGTAGTTGGTGAATGGCTAGGAAACTGGGAAAGAGATGTAAAAGATAATAAAGTATATATAATAATTACCAATGATGGGAGTAGTAAAAAGAGTTATCAATAGAATAAAGAAGTATAATAATCTACTTTTAAAAAGCGATAATCAACGTGAATATCCTAATTTAAACATAGCCCCCCAAGAGATTATTGAAATTTGAAATGTTAAAATGTATCTTTTTTTATATTACCCGATCCTGCTATAATATATGATAAGGTTAATGATTTAGAAGCTGAAGTGGAGCATATAAAAAAGATGCTTAAAGATAGAACTTGAATAACTTCAAAATTTAAAGTTGCTAATTTGTAATATTATTCCCTTTAATTAAATTCTTTTTTAATAATATGATTTGGTTAACAAAAAAATTAGAATTCCCGGATATTCATAAAGCTGATGAAAGTGGTCTTCTTGCTATCGGTGGAGACCTTTCTCCTGAACGGTTGCTTCTGGCTTATAAATCCGGTATTTTTCCTTGGTATAATCCCAATGAAATCATACAATGGTGGTCTCCGAATCCTAGGTTTGTACTCTATCCGAATAAATTAAAGATTTCTAAATCAACACAGAAAATTTTAAATCAGGAATATTTTCATTTTACGGAAAATCAATGCTTTTCTGAAGTAATTTTTCAATGTGCCTCTATTAAAAGACCCGGACAAAGAGGAACATGGATAACCGATGAGATGTTTAATGCTTATTGTACTTTACATGAATTGGGATTAGCAAAAAGCGTTGAGGTTTGGAAAAACAATGATTTGGTAGGAGGATTTTATGGGATCGATTTACATATAGTTTTCTGCGGCGAAAGTATGTTTTCAAAAGTAAGTAATTCTTCTAAATGTGGTTTTACCTATTTCGTACAAAAACATTCCCATCAGTACAAACTGATTGATTGTCAAATTCATTCTTCTTATCTAGAACAACTAGGCGCAGAAGAAATATCTCGTGAAAAATTCAAAACCTTCTTAGAGTGTAGGGAAATTAAAAATTTGCATTTCAATTTATAATTGCCTATTTTAGCGCACTAAAAAACACATTACGGCTCATGTCAAAACATACAGGAAAGCACAATTACGCAACTAAAGAAATTTTAGATTCTTTAAATACTTCCGCCATTGATGGAGAGAAATTTTTACAAAAGTATGCCAAACCTATTGGTATCTTTTTTGGAATAGTAATTATCGCTGTTTTAGGCTATGTAATTTATGATAATTATGTTATAACTCCAAAAAATATTGAAGCTTCTAATCTTATGGTTGATGCTGAAAATTTATATAATGAAGGAAAGACAGATCAAGCATTAGGAGGAAAATCAAGCGGTATTTCAGGATTTATAGATATCGCTGAAGAATACGGTTCTACTAAAACGGGAAAATTTGCTCATTTATATGCAGGAATTGCTGAATATAAAAAAGGAAATTATCAAAATGCACTGGAACATTTTAATAAATTCGATACTTCAGACAAAGATTTAAAAGCTGTAAAATACGGAGCAATCGCAGACACTTATGTAGAGCTAAATAACACAGATGAAGCATTAAATTTTATGACTAAGGCTGCTAATGAAAGTTCCACCGCTGCTACCGCTTATCAATTTAATAAAAAAGCCGGTATATTAGCTATGTCTTTAAATCAGAATGAAAAAGCCTTAGAGTTTTTCAAAAATATTAAAGATAAATATCCTGATATCGATACTTCCGGAGAAGTAGATGCATATATTGAAAGACTTACATACGCAACAGGAAAACAATAATGGCAACAACAAACTTATCTATCTACAATAAGGAAAATTTACCCAATGCCGAAGCCTATCGTTTCGGTATTGTTATTTCAGAATGGAATTCTGAAGTTACTTATAATTTACACCAAGGCGCTATTGATACTTTACTGGATTTAGGAGCAAAAGAATCTCAAATAGATTCAGTATTTGTTCCCGGTTCTGTGGAATTAGTATATGCAGCAACACAACTTTGTAAAAAGGAGATCTATGATGCTATAATAATTATAGGATGTGTTATTAGAGGCGAAACGGCTCACTTTGACTATGTTTGCAAAACGGTTACTGATGGAGTTACTTATTTAAACACTCATATGGATACTCCGGTGGTATTTTGTGTTCTTACGGACGACCATGTACAACAATCTTTAGACCGTAGTGGAGGAAAATTAGGAAATAAAGGCGTTGAGGCCGGAGTTGTGGCGGTGAGAATGGCTGAACTTAATAAGAATAAGTAAAAAAACTTATTCTTATTCCCTATAGGCTTTTATTTCTCTTATTATTTCTTCTGCGCCTAATCTTTTTGCTTTCAAGGCGAGCTTTTTTCCTTTTGTAGAAGATTCGACAATAGGAAATGATTCTTCCAGCAAAACCTTTTTAGTTCCTTCTAAAGATACTATTCCCGCTTTAAAATGTACGAGATTATTTTTAATTTTAGCAAAAGCTCCTATAGGTGCAGTACATCCTCCTTCAATCATATTTAAAAAATCTCTTTCTATATTTACACAAATCTGAGTATAGATATGATTGATCATTTTTAATAATTCTGTTAATTCTTTGTTTTTTTCTAAAGAAGTAATACCTACTACGCCTTGTGCAGGAGCTGGTATAATAAAATCCAGCATTTCGTAATCTAAAGGTAATCCTAATCTTTTTATTCCGGCTAATGAGAAAATAGTTCCATCAAAACCTTCGGAATCCAATTTTGATAAGCGTGTTTGAACATTTCCTCTTATATTACCAAAGGTAACTTCAGGATATTTAGATTTCCAAAAAGCTCTTCTTCTCAAACTTCCGGTACCTAAATATAAATTAGTGTAAGATCCAGCTTTTTGATTTTTCTTCGGATTTCTTACTAAAACATCTGCTTCATAATCTCTTTCTAAAACTGCCGATAAAAGTATGCCTTCCGGTAACAAAGTTGGAACATCCTTAAGGCTATGTACAGCAATATCAATTTGATTATTTAAAAGCGCAACATCCAAATCTCTTGTAAATACTCCTATGATATCCATTTGATATAAAGGTTGAGTGAGATTTTTATCTCCAAGAGAGTTAATGGGAATAATTTCAGCTTTAAAGCCCAAATCTTTTATTTTTTTTTGTACTTCTACTGCCTGCCACATGGCTAAAGGGCTGTTTCGTGTTCCAATACGAATAGGGTTCATAAAAATATTTTACATTTTAGATACTTGCAGTTGAAACATCTCCTTAAATAAACTTATGGTGTCATCTGCTTTTTCGGGATTAGTAATAAGATAATTAGCTAGTTTGTTTGTGATTTTTTGCACTAAACGATCAGATAATTCTATTTGTTCTTCAGATATTATTACTTGATCTTTTTTTAATGTTTTAATTTGATGGTCTTTTATTCTCTCCAAATCTGATTTGAATGCAAGGATTATTGGGACATATTTTCTATTTTCCGACCAGATTATAAATTCTTGCATCATTTCGTTAATTATACTTTCTGCTTTCGGAATTTCTTTATTTCTCTTCTCAAAAGTTTCGTTTACTATTTTGGATAAATCATCAATATTTAAAAGTGTCACCTGATCGTGCTCTTTAAGTGATACACAAACATTGGATGGTATGGATAAATCTATAAATGTAATTGGTCTTTTAACATCCAAATTTTTTTCAGTAATTATGGGTTCTGAAGCTCCTGTAGTTACAATTACTATATCTGACTTATTAACTTGTTTAGTTAAATTATTAAAATTATCAACTTTAAGATCAAAAGTATACGCTATTTCTTCTGCTTTTGAAATAGTTCTATTAAGTAAAGTAATATCCGGGTCATTTACGTGTTTTACTAGATTCTCACAGGTATTTTTTCCTATTTTTCCTGTACCTATTATAGTGATCTTTTTGTCTGAAAGTTGAGTAAAATTTTTTAAAATATAATGTACCGCAGCATATGACATGGATGTTGCTCCATTGCTTAATGTTGTTGTATATTTAATTTTTTTTGAGGTTTGAATTCCGGTATTAATTAATCTTTCTAGAAAAGCATTAGTGCTTTTATATTTTTTAAATCTTTTAAACCATGTTTTTATTTGCGATATAATTTCGAAATCACCTATTATTTGACTTTCTAAACCAGAGGAAACTCTTAAAAAATGATTGATTGCGTTTTTTCCTTTATGTACGGTTATATATTTCTTAAACTCGGTTGTAACTACGTTTATCTGTTTACAAAATGCATCCACCACTTTTTCTAAGCATTCTGTTTGTGTATATATTTCTGTTCTGTTACAAGTAGATAACACAAAAATAGTAGTATTTGAAAGGGCATTAATAGTTTTAGTAAATCCTTCTACCATTTCAGGGAAAAAGCTATATCTTCCTCTAGTTTTAATATCTGCCTTTTCATAGCTCAAACTTATTGCAAAAAATTTTTCAATATTTTTAGGCTGAAACTTTTTCATGTTTTTTGTTCCAGCAAATTTATGAGTACATCTATATAGAAAATACCTATATTTATAAAAAAATACCCGTAAAAGTTAATTTTTACAATTTTAGAAATAGTCTAAATAGTTTTTTAATATGATAAATATCATTATTTTGAAGATTAAATTTGATATATAAAGAAATTATTAATGGATTTAAAAAATACCTTTAAAAGTAGAATAAGAGAAAATAAAATAGGATCTGATATTTATATGGCTCAGATCGATAATTATACTAACTTTACCGATACGATTTCTAAACCTGTTGGGAAAAGGTTTGTACAATTTTATCTTTGCACTAAAGGAAGAGCGACTTTTCATTTTAAAAGTGAATCTTTAAGATTAATAAACGAGGGAAATTCTTTACTTCTATTTCATCCTGAAATTGATATTCCTATTAATATCAGCCTATCAAAAAAATCAAAATTGATAATTTTTGTAATTGCTATTCAGAAACTAGAAGAAATATTTGCTACACATAAAAATAAACTTTCGTTATTTTATCAGGATGGACATACTAAATTGTACCATGAAAAGCCTTTAAGTATAGAGGAAAAACTTATTATATCTCAATTGGAGGATTTTAATTTAGATCAAGATTTAGAAAATCATTATTTAACTTTAAAGTTGCATGAATTCTTACTCTATTATTTTTCTTCAAAAAGCTCAGATTCTCCTCATATTTTATCAATAAAAGATGAAAAATTCATCCGTGAGATTTATAAAATAAAAGAAATTTTGTTGGAAAATATCGCATCTCCTCCTACTTTACGAACATTATCGGAAATTTCAAATTTAAGTGAATACAAAATCAAAGAAGGATTTAAAAAAATATATGGAAAATCCATATCTCATTTCATCTTAGATACAAAACTTGAAATCGGTAAAGAAAAATTAAATTTGAGAGTCAAACAAGTGCAAGAGATCGCTTATGATTTAGGATACGAGAATCCTAGTCATTTTATAGAAGCTTTTAAAAAGAAATACGGTATTACACCGAAACAATGGATGATGAAATAATGTTTATTCTTTAAAACAAGATTGATAATAAATTCCTATAGCTAAATTATTAAATACTAATGTAATTTTTTTCTAACTTTTGCAAATAGTACTTATAAATATTTTTGATTTAGATTGTATGAATTTATTATGATTAACGTATTAAATAATTTATATAATTGATTACATTTAACTACAATTATTTGATTGAATGAAACAAAAGGAAAAAGTAGAGTATATTATCACGGAATTAAACCGTCTCTATCCTAATCCTATAGCTCCTTTAGTCTATCAGGACGTGTTTACTTTATTAATTTCGGTCCTACTTTCGGCTCAAACTACAGATAAGAAAGTTAATGAGGTAACTCCTTCACTTTATAAAATTGCTCCTGATGCATTTAAAATGGCGGAACTACCGGAATGGGAAATTAAGGAATATATTAAAGAAATAGGTTTATCTAATACCAAATCCAGAAATATACATAAGTTATCTACAATTTTGGTGGAAAAATATAATGGACAAGTACCCGAAAGTTTTGAGGAATTAGAAGCTTTGCCCGGAGTTGGTCATAAAACTGCTTCCGTTGTTATGAGCCAAGGTTTCGGCCATCCAGCATTTCCTGTTGACACTCACATTCACAGACTTATGAAGCTATGGAAATTATCAAACGGTAAAAATGTTGAACAAACAGAGAAAGATGCTAAACGTTTGTTTCCTAAAGATTCATGGAATCGATTACACATCCAAATTATCTTCTATGGGCGTGAGTATTCACCGGCCAGAGGGTGGAGCTTGGAAAAAGATTTTATAACCAAATATTTATTAGAAAATTAAAAATTTATTTTATATACCACTTAGTAATAATTAAAATATGAAAAACATTGTTCTTATAGCGGGAGCATTTTACGGATTAATTTCTATTATTTTAGGCGCATTAGGTGCCCATGCTTTTAAAAAGATTCTTTCTGTTGATAAATTGTTGAGTTTTGAAACGGGTGTAAAATATCAAATGTATCATGCATTAGCACTTTTACTTCTTGGATTTTCATTATCCTTTACCTCGAATTTGGAAAAGTTTGCAGCTTGTGGAATGATTATAGGTACGTTTCTATTTTCTTTTAGTATTTATTTACTAGCTTTTTCCGAATATTGGAATGTCAACTTACGAATTTTAGGGCCTATAACACCTATGGGAGGTATATGTATGATTATAGGTTGGGCTTGTTTATTATTTTATTTTATTAAAAGTAATTAAATGTTCTTTCAAAAAAGATTTTACTTTCGCAATCACAAATTCATTAGAAAGCATCAAGTAAAATTTTGAAGAATCATTTTTTAATTCATTTTGGTAAAAATCTTCATAGAGTCTCGGTGAAAAGTCGTGAAGGTGAACGCTTTGGTGTAAATTAGTGTTTTCATAACAAGCAACATCTTTTCTACTAATATAAGGGGGATAGATAGTAAATGTTGGCTTTTGTAAAGCTTTTGTTGCCATAACAAACCTGCTATTATTCCCTATGAATAGAGTACTATTATGCATAAAAGCAGCAAATTCACGTATTGATTTTCCTACCGGTTGTACAAATACTTTTGTATTAGAATTTAATAAAGAGAGAAGCTCATTTACTTGTTTATATTGAGAAGGTAAATAAGTAAACAATAAATCAGCTCTATAATTTGCCCAAATGAAATCAATTAGTTTAGCCATATTACCTATTGTCCAGGTATTATGTATATTAGATCCCAAAACGCCTAACATAATAACCGGTCGTTTAAAAAAGATCCCGGCATTCATCATTTTTTCTTTAGCGTCTTGAATTTCATCCTCAGCAAGAAATATTTTGGCTAATGGGTCAACTGGAACAGGGTTATCTTTCAAAAATTCTTTTAAGATAATTAAACGATCTTCCAATAAGGTACATGTTTGTGTTATCGGCTCATCTACCTTAGATACCGTTTTATCATAGATCTTTGTGAGAAAGGAGTTATAATAGCTATATTTTATCTTTGCTTTTGAAAAAAGAGTTAGTAAAATGCTATTGAAATTTTGTGACATATCAATAAGTATATCATATTTTTCACTTCTTACTAACCTTATGTATTTATATATGAAAAGCAACGAACGTATAGGTTCAGCATCTATAGTTGCTATAATACGATCAATGTTAGGATTTCTTTGAATAACACCCATGCATTTTTTATAACAAAGAAAATCTATCTTAATATCCGGATAGATTTTCTTTAGATTATTAGGAATTACACTGGAGAGTAATACATCTCCAACATTATTATATTGTATTAATAGCGCTTTCACTATATTTAGTATATCTATACAGATACATTGTGCTCTCTAAGAGCATCATTTAATGATGTCTTTTTATCTGTACTTTCTTTTCTTGTCCCTATAATTAATGCACAATTTACATTATATTCTCCAGCAGGAAATTTTTTGGTAATTGATCCTGGAATAACTACTGAACGTGGCGGTACATATCCTCTGTATTCTTTAGGTTCGCTACCAGAAACATCAATAATTTTGGTTGAAGAAGTCAAGGTTACATTTGCTCCTAATACGGCTTCATCGTCAACATGTACTCCTTCTACTACAATACATCGTGATCCTATAAAACAATTATTTCCAATAATAACGGGGGCTGCTTGTAAAGGTTCTAATACTCCTCCAATTCCGACTCCTCCGCTTAAATGTACATTTTTGCCAACTTGTGCACAGCTACCTACTGTTGCCCATGTATCTACCATTGTACCTTCATCTACGTAAGCACCAATATTAACATAGGAAGGCATTAAAATTGCTCCGCTAGAAATGTATGCTCCTTTTCTTGCTACTGCATGAGGCACTACACGAACACCTTTTTCTGCATATCCTGTTTTTAATGGAATTTTATCATGATATTCAAAAATACCTATTTCATAAGTTTCCATTTTCTGAATAGGAAAATATAAAACTACGGCTTTTTTAACCCACTCATTTACTTGCCATTTTCCATCTTCTAAAGGCTGTGCTACTCTTAGTTTTCCTGAATCTAACAGTTCGATTACCTCTCGAATTGCTTTTTGATATTCTTTATCCGATAATAATGCACGGTCATCCCAAACTTTTTCAATGGTTTGTTGTAGATCTTTCATATGATTTGTTTATACAACAAATTTAACAATTTTATAGTTGTTTTTACGTATATTTCATTTATATAAACATTTTTTATACTTATGGGAGATATTACAAATTTCTCATTGTAAATTTTGATTTTTTTAATCAAAAACGCATTTCTATATATTTCAAATATTTATAGGACAAAATTTTGTTTCCTATAGTGATTATAGTGATTATTGTATTGTACTGAAAAACTGAGCTTCGAATAATTTACTGTAGTATCCTTTTTTTTGAAGCAATGTATTATGATTTCCTATTTCTACTATTTGACCATGATCTAGCACAATAATCTTATCTGCATTCTGTATGGTAGCCAGACGATGGGCAATAATAATAGAAGTTCGATTTTGTGTAATCTTATCAGTCGCTTTTTGAATTAGTTCTTCCGAATTCGTATCAATGGATGAAGTAGCTTCATCTAACACCAGAATTGATGGATTGTATAAATATGCACGTAAAAAGGATATAAGCTGTCGTTGTCCCAAAGAAATAGAAGCTCCTCGTTCACTTACTTCATACCCATATCCATTAGGAAGGCTCATTATAAAATCATCAATTTGTATTTCTTTAGCTGCATTTCTTACTTCCTCAAGCGTTATTTCTTTATTACCAAATGTAATATTTTCCAGAATAGTGTCATTAAATAAAAAAACATCTTGTAGCACTACCGCAATGTGAGATCGTAAATTATGTAATTCGTAGGATTTAATATCAGTTCCGTCAATATAAATATATCCTCCAGATATATCATAAAACCGGCTTAACAAATTTATAATCGTTGATTTACCTGCTCCAGTAGCACCTACTATAGCTACTTTTTCTCCACTGGAAACTGTAAAAGAAAGATCTTTTAAAACGTTTTCCCCTTTTATATATGAAAATGATACGTGATCAAAAATAATATTTCCTTGAATACTATCTTTGACTACCGTTCCCTTATTTGATATTTCATGATCGGAATCTAATACAGTAAATACTCTTTCAGCTCCTACAATTCCTCGTTGAATGGTATTAAAACGATCTGCAATTTGTCTCATCGGTCTCACAAGCATATTTACATAAGAAGTGGTAAATGCTATGACTACACCGGGTGAGATGTTATGGGATGTTAAAGCATTATGTCCTGCATACCATATCATGACTCCAATGGCAATGCCAGTTATAATATCTACGGCAGGAAAGAATAATGAAAAATAAAAAACCGTTTTAAGATAAGCTTTTTCTAATTTTTGATTAATATGAAAAAATTTGTTATATTCTTTTTTTTGTTGGTTAAAAACTTGGACGATCGTCATTCCTGAAAGTCTTTCCTGCACAAAGCTATTTTGATTGGCTGTTTGATTCCTTTCCTCGGAAAAGGCTTTTTTTATAGCTTTTTGAAATATCCTTGTAATAACAATCATAACCGGAAAAATAAATAATGCGATGGTTGCCAACTCCCAATTTATCCAATACATGGTAATTATAACAAAAATAATACGAAGGATATCTCCTAAAACCATCAGTATTCCATCAGTATAGATAGTGGAAATAGTTTCAATATCTGAAACAGATCGAGTAACTAGCACTCCTAATGGAGTTTTATCGAAAAATGAAGATTTAAAATAAATAAGCTTTTTGTACAATTTTATTCGTAAACTTCGAATTACATTTTGAGCTACAAAGTTAGAAGCATAGACTAAAAAGAATTGTAAGACAACTTCCATCAGCATTAACAACAATATAAGCAATAGTGAATGATATAAACCTGAAAAATTTCGGTTTTTAATAATATCAACATCTATTGCATGACTTATTAACACAGGGCGATAAGAGGAAACATATGCCAAAGCCAGTGCTATAAAAATTGTTGAATAAAACCATCCGGGATATTTACTTCCCAACTCCATTAGACGAGAAAGTGCCTGACTTGCTTTTATGTTTTTATTTTTTTTATGTTTCATAATTTATCTCCTTTGGATATATAACTTTCTCTAAAGTGAGACCTTTGGCAGGAGCTGAAGTGGAAGCAAATTTTCTGTTTTTCTTTTCGATGATGTTTCTAAACTCATTCTCTTCTATTTTTCCTCTTCCTATATCCATTAAGGTTCCTACTATCGCTCTAACCATATTTCTTAAAAATCTGTTGGCAGAAATAGTAAAAACTAATTCATCTTCGTATTGTTTCCATTCTGCTTGGTAAATATAGCAATCATTCGTTTTATTATCCGAATGAAGCTTGGAAAAACTGGTAAAGTCTTTATATTCGAGTAATATTTTCGCCGCTCTATTCATTTTATCTACATCAAATTGATAAAAAAGAAATTGGGCATGGTATCGTTGTTTAAAGGGATTTTTTTTAGTAGAAATTCTATATTTATAAACCCTTTCCCTTGCGTCAAAACGAGCATGGGCAGAATCTTTAACACGAAATAGGGCGTGTATGGAAATATCCGAAGGTAAAAAAGAATTTAATTTTCTTACCAACTGATCCGGTAATTCTTCCTCCCAATTGAAATGAGCATACATTTCCGATGCATGCACACCAGTATCGGTTCTTCCTGCTCCAACCGTTTTAATTTCTTTTCTAAGCAATTTGCTTAAGGCTGATTCTAATTTTTCTTGTACTGATATATGTCCGGGTTGTCTTTGATACCCATAATAATGAGTACCATCGTATGAAAATTGTATGAAATAACGCAATTTTATTATAAATTTACTACAAAAATAGTGAGAAAAATATTATTGCTTTCCGATACTCATTCGTATATCGATGATCGAATGTTAGAATACGCTTCTCAAGCAGATGAGGTTTGGCATGCAGGAGATATTGGAGATATCAAAGTATCGGATGCTTTGAAAAAGGTTGCTCCTTTATTTAAAGCTGTTTATGGAAATATTGACGGAGTGGAAATACGGAAAGAATTTCCTCTTACTCAGCGTTTTTTTTGTGAAAAAGTAGATGTATGGATGACACACATTGGTGGTTATCCGGGAAAATATGCTCCTACACTACGAGAAGAAATAAAAAAGAATCCCCCTAAGCTCTTTATTTGCGGACACTCGCATATTTTAAAAGTAATGAATGATCAAAAACTTCACTTGCTTCATATGAATCCCGGGGCTGCAGGTATATACGGTTTTCATAAAGTCAGAACTATGCTTCGATTTGAAATAAATTATGAAAATATACAAAACCTGGAGGTTATCGAATTTTCAAGATAAAATTATTTATGATCTTTTGGATAATGAATGTTTAAGACGTTTTTAAATCATATTTACAGCAATCAATAATGAAAAATTATTATTAAAATATTTCATTTTAAGTTAGAATATCAAACTTTTTAAAACATATAATATAAATTTTTTTAATTATAAATTCTATTATACTTATGTAAAATATTTTTTATAATAAATTTATTTTTAAACAAATTAATACTAAATTTTTAAGAATAATTTAATATTAATATTATTTTTCTAAATAGTTATAAATTATCAACATTATATATCTTTAATTAAATTTGCAAAATTTGTTTTACTTTTAGACAAATTTTTAGATTGTGATTGAAAATATTTTATATCATTAATCGTAACATTTTTAATATCAAAATATACTAATGGTAAAAAATTATTCTGCCAAATTCAATTTATGATAAGATCTATTGTTTATTTATCTTTATTAGCTCTTCCCATATTGGGCTATGCTCAATCGAAAGTTGTAATAACTTTTAAAGTTATGGATAAAGAAAAAAATTCCTGCTTAGATGCCGACGCACCTAAAAACTTTATATTTCAATATGAATATAGCTCAGGATATAAAGACATAAAAGGATTAACATCTTTGAAGTGTTATAACAGTTATACAATAACTAAAATATTAGGAAACTTTCGAATTCAAATTTTAGCTCCTGAATACGAATCTCAATATCTGAATTTTAATATTACGCAACAAAGTAAAGATACTCTATATTTAGGAGAAGTTTATCTTAAACATATTAATTCTGATATAATTAGTAATGATAAAAATACTTCCAAATCTTCCGGAAAAGAAAAAGAAATTGACGGTATAGTAGTTACCGGAACTCGCAAGAGATTTATAAAATTAGATGCTAATAAGACTACCTATACGATAAAAGATAATGATTTGCTTTCCGGAGGAAGCGCCCAAGAAACGTTAACAAAACTTCCTGGAGTTATTAAAGGATATGGAGGCAATCTTACTGTAAATGGTAAATCAATGTCTATTTATATTGATGATGTACCTACAGGCTTATCGGGAAGTGATTTGGAAAATTTATTACAAAGTTTACCATCAACTGCTATAGAAAAAATTGAAATTATTTCTAATCCCGGTGCCTCTTATGATGCAAAAACAGGAGGAGGAATTATAAACATTGTAACCAATGGTCGAGCGTTGCGAGGAGTAAACGGATCTGTTTCCTTGAATTATCAATTCAATAAAAACAATCGGGTATCTCCTTCTATAAGTTTAAATAGCCGTTTAAAAAACGTTTCCTTACAATTGAATAGTGGATTTAATTATAGAGAAAACGATAAAACTACGTACTATAAAAGAGAATTTACTTCTTTCTCCCCTTCTATCATTTTTAATCAAAAAAATATTGAAAATAGATTTAACCGTTTTTATTATTTTAGACCTTCTTCTAATATTCGACTTAATAAAAATAGTAATTTATTGATTAATTATAATTTGAGCTATACTTCCAATAATAATTATTATACAGGTGAATCTCTAAGTAATAATAAAATAGAACCTATTAACCTTTTAAATAACTCAAAATATTCAGAAGATAATACTAATCATGAATTAACTACAAAGTATAAGATTAAGTTGGATACATTAGGAAATTTATTTGATATAACAGCTTCTTATAAGCACTATGATAAAAGCTCAAATAATAATAGTACCCAAAATAATGAAGGTGTTGATAAATACTCTGTAAACGATATAGATTATAAATCTGATTATTTTCAAATTAGCCCTAATTTCGAATTTTCTTTTAATAAATTAGATGTAAAACTGAATACGGGAGGTAAATATTCCCAAACGAAGTATAATAGTAATGGAAAATATAATCTTTTAAATACCTCTTCCTCAATATTTGATAATCCTAATTACAATTCATTTAAAGATTTTACCTACGATGAAAATCAGTATGCTTTATATGGAGAACTGAGTAAAAAATTTAATAAATTGGATCTCAATGCGGGGCTTCGCTATGAAAATCTGGAATTCAAAAATAAAGTGAAGGGAACAGATCAAAACTTGAAATATACTTTTGAAAAATTTTTTCCATCATTCAGTTTACTATACAAATTTAATGCTACATTAGATTTTAATGCTACATATAGAAAAAGTATGTTACCTCCTTCATATTCTAACATGGATCCTAATTTAACCAATTATTATGATGAATTTAATACTTCCGAAGGAAATTTACATCTTAAACCAGATTATTACGATAATTATGAAGTTTCTTTAAGTGCATGGCGTTATCTTAAGATTTCATTCAACTATACATATTCTAAAAATATAAATATGTTGTATTATGAAACAGAAGATAACTCACTGACCGTAAATCAGACCACTCGTACTTTTACCGGTATGAAAAATTATAATGTATGGGTAGGTATTCCAATACCTTTTCAATTAGTTACCAGAGGTAAAAAATTCTTTGAGCAGCCTATGAATATGGATAAAATGAATTTTATTTATTTATATGGGATGTATAACTATTATAAAGTAAGCGATTATCCTTATTTAGATAAAGTAAAACCTATGTGGTTCTATGTAATATATGCTCAATTGATTCTTCCTAAAGATATTAAATTAACAACCTTTTTCTTATCTAGTACAGATAAAGGATATTTTGAAATATATAAGTCTTATAAACCATTTCGATATTCTAACATAGAATTGTCCAGATATTTTGCTGATAAAACTTTTAAAGCATCTTTAGGTGTTCAAAATATATTAGGTCCTACAAAATTTAATTCAGATATTAATAACTTTAATTTAAAAACTAATTATTACAGTAGAGAAAGTGATCAATTGTTTTATATTAAATTATCTTACAGTTTTGATAAGAACCGTAAGATAAAAAAGGTAAATACTATTATTGAAGATGAAAATATGAATGATAATAAATTGTTTCCTTCCGCTCCATTAAAATAAATATTCTATTTACATATAATAATAAAGGCTGAAAATATATTTTCAGCCTTTATTATTTTTATATAAAAATGTTATTCTACTTTTCTTATCATTTCTACATGTTCAATATGATCCTCTAAATAAATATTTCCCTCAGTTTTAAATCCAAATTTTTCATAAAAAGGAACTGCATAACATTGAGCTCCGATTCTTATAGTTTGTTCTCCATAAACTGCAAATAATGATTCAATGGATTTTTCCATTAAAATTTTCCCAAGTCCTGTGGAACGCAATTCTTTACAAATAATTACCCTTCCTATAGAAGCTTCATTATATTTAATTTTTTCAGGAAAAATCCTCGAATAGGCAACCAACTTTTTTCCTTTATAAATAAGAAAATGATGTGCTTTATGATCTTTATCATCCAAATCTTGAAAAACACAATTTTGCTCCACTATAAAAACCTCAGTTCTTAATTGTAATAAGTCATACAATTCATATACAGAAAGCTGATCAAATTTTTTAAATATAATGTTATATGAATCCAAACTACTCTTGGACATCTTTCATAAATTTTTCTACTTTTTCAACCATTTTTTTAGAGCCGCATACAAAAGGAGTTCTTTCATGCAACTCTACCGGATTTAAATCTAATATACGCGTAAATCCATCGCTCGCACTTCCACCGGCTTGCTCAACAAGGAATGCCATAGGATTGCATTCGTATAATAAACGTAATTTTCCTTTCGGTGCTTGTGAATAGGATGGATATAGATATATACCTCCTTTCAGTAAATTTCTATGAAAATCTGAAACTAACGAACCGATATATCGGGAAGTATAGGGTCTATTATCTTTTTCTTCTTGACAATATTTTATATAATTTTTTATACCTTGAGGAAATTTAAGATAATTTCCTTCATTAACAGAATATATTTTACCATCCTCAGGAATTTTTATATTAGGGTGAGAAAGATAAAATACCCCTAATGCAGGATCTAAAGTAAATCCATTGACTCCATTACCGGTAGTATATACTAGCATAGTTGAAGAACCATAAACTATGTATCCTGCTGCCACTTGTCTATTCCCAGGTTGTAAAAAATCTTCCAAAGTAACGGGCCCGTCTTCTGATATCCTTCTGTAAATTGAGAAAATAGTACCCACATTTACGTTTACATCTATATTTGAAGATCCGTCTAAAGGATCAATCAAAACTACATATTTACTATTATTTAAGTTATTTTCTAAATTTATACTTATAAAATCTTCATTTTCTTCGGAGGCAATTCCGCAAACTACTTCACGATTTTTTAAAGCTCCAATAAATACATCATTAGCAAATACGTCTAATTTTTGCTGTTCCTCTCCTTGTATATTCTGATTTCCAATGGCTCCTATAATATCAACGAGCCCAGCTTTATTAACTTGTTGATTAACAACTTTACTGGCTAACCTTATGGCTCCTAAAAGACGTGATAACTCTCCTGAAGAATATTTAAAATCTGCTTGTTTATCAATTATAAATTCGCCTAAAGTCTGTGAGCTCATCGATTTCATGTTTTATAAATTTAGTTTTTGAATGTTCCAAATATATTGATTTTTGTATGTACTTTATAAGTAATATATAGATTTGTCATATATTTGTTGACGATCTTTTAATATTTAAAATACTATTTTACTGTTTACCAATACTATATAATTTTTTAGTCGATAAATAGGTAAATCTCCAAGTTGCAAAAAAGGTATTCTTGCTATAAAAATTTTGGAAAAATATGCTTTTTAAATATTGAAAATATAGATGACTATCATTTATGAAAGTTTATAAATTTGGAGGTGCTTCTATACAAAATGTAGAAAATGTACGAAATGTTATAAAAGCTTTTATCCAAACCAGATATAGTTCAACTATTTTAGTTGTTTTTGCAATGGAAAAAACTATCAACTCTTTAGAAAATGTAGTGACTGAATACTTTCAAAATGATAATTATTTACAAATTGTAGATAGGATTGAAGAAGAGTATCTTGATATTATAGAAAATCTTTTTTTAATTCTGAAGATGTTATTAATGATATTAAAAATATTTTTATAAATATATGTTCTTTGTTATATGAATAATACATCCTATAATTTTAATTTTATGTACGATCAGATCGTAAGCTCTGGAGAAATTACTTTTTCCAAAATTTCCAGTGCATATTTAAATTCTTATGGTACCATAAATACCTGGATAGATATAAGCAATTTTATAAAAACAGATTCTAATTATAGAGAAGGTAATGTTGATTGGGAATATAAGAAAAAACAATTTGAAAATTTTGATATATCTAAAACCTACGTTACTCTAGAATTTATAACATCAAACTCAAATAATTTAACGGTAACCCTTGGTAGAGAAGGAACTGATTATTCTACTGCTATTATTGCTTATTGCCTAAAATATGAAGAAGTAACAGTTTGGAAAAAAGATGTTACCGGAATAATGACCGGAGATCCTGTTTATTTTAATCAGCCCAAACTTATAGAATCTCTTTCTTATGAATATGTTATGGAAATGAAGTTGTATGGTACATCTGTAATTCATCCTAAAACTATTCTTATTCTACAAAAAAATGAGATTCCTTTAACTATACGTTCCTTTTTATATTCTGTAAAACAAGGAACTACTATTAAAAATTGGATAAAAGTAGATTTGTATGTTTCTTGTATCATACAAAAATTAAATGTACATTTGCTAACCATTTCTTCCCTTGCTTTTTCATACAAGCTGGAAGATAATCTTTATGTAATTTTTAAACAACTTTCTGAACTGTATGTTAGAATAAGCATCATCAAAATTTCTGCTTTTTCAGTTTCACTAGTTTTTGAAAATAAATTTAATTCAATTAATATTTTACTGAATACTCTTACAGAATCTTTTAATGTGACGTTAAAAGATAACGTATGTTTACATACTATAACAAATAGTACAGCCGAAATAAGAAATAATTTTAGAAAAGGAAAAACAATTTTATTATAAAAATTGGTAAAAAAACTTACCAAGCAATTGTAAAAGAATAACAATATGAGCTTAATTACCTTAGAGGATATACAAAATGCCTTAAACTTAAAAAAATATGGTTTTTTAGGTAAAAGCATAGCATGGACCATTATGAAAGTTTTAAAACTTGGTCATATTAATAAATTTTGTACAGAAAATAAAGATCTTCCTACCTATGAATTTCTAATAGAAGTTTTAAAACACCTTAAAATAAACTACGAAATTCATGAAGAAGATCTAAAAAGAATTCCTGAAAAAGGGCCTTTTATAATTGTTTCTAATCATCCTTTAGGAGGTTTGGATGGGATTATACTAATGAAAATAGTTTCAGAAATTCGCCCGGATTTTAAAATAATGACTAATTTTTTACTAAAAAAAATTGAACCTTTAAAAAATGTAAGTATACCTGTTAATCCTTTTGAAACTAGAAAAGATACCTTTGATAGTAAAATAGGTTTCATTGAAACTTTACGCGTTTTAAAAGATAATCATTGTATTATCGTTTTCCCTGCGGGAGAAGTTTCTCATTATTATCCAAAGACTAAAAAATACGAAGACAGAGAATGGGTGGAAAGTGCTTTAAAACTCATTAAAAAAGCCAGAGTTCCGGTAATTCCGGTCTATTTTCATGCTAAAAATAGTAAGTTATTTTACAGAATATCTAATATTCACCCCGATTTACAAACTGCAATGTTACCAAGGGAATTGGTAAAAAGAAGAAAAAGTCCTATTAAAATACGCATAGGAAAACCTATCTCTGTAAAACAGCAAGATGAATTTCCGGATATTAAATCCTATGGTAATTTCTTAAGAAATAAGGTGTATATGCTTAAGTCATTTTATACTACTGCTAAGGATCCTTTTAAAAACATAAAGTTTCTTTCAGTATCAGCCATGACTAAATCGGCTAATTCCAATGAAGTAAAACCTATTATTAAAGAAACTCCTAAAGAATTAATTATAAAAGAATTGGAACTTTTAAAAGAGATAGATTGTGAACTTTTTTCAACTTCCCAATATGAAATATATTTCGCTAAACCCGAAAAAATACCTAATATTTTAAAAGAAATCGGCCGATTGAGAGAAATTTCTTTTAGAGAAGTGGGAGAGGGGACCAATGAACCTTTTGATCTGGACGAGTTCGACCAGATTTATCATCATATGTTTTTATGGGATAATGAAAATAAGGTTATTGCTGGAGCATATCGTATGGGAATGGGTAAAGAAATTTATGAAAAATACGGAATTAAAGGATTTTATACTGCTTCTCTTTTTGAATATGATTCGGAAGTACATCCTTTTTTCAAGAAAATCATTGAGATGGGTAGAGCATTTATTTCTACTGAATACCAAAAGAAACCTATGCCACTATTATTATTATGGAGAGGTATTGTACACGTTTGTTTAAGGAATTCTCATTATAAATATTTAGTAGGAGGAGTTAGTATTAGTAATCAATTCTCAAACTTTTCAAAATCTATAATGGTTGAATTTATGCGTTCTCATTATTTTGATTCTTATGTGGCTCAGTATGTTCATTCTAAAAATGAATTTAAAGTTCATTTAAAATCTAATGAAAAGGACTTATTCTTTGATGCTGCTGATAACGATCTAAATAAGTTTGATAAGCTAATTGATGAATTAGAGCCTGATCTAAGACTTCCCGTATTGATAAAAAAATATTTAAAACAAAATGCGCGCGTTATTGCTTTTAATGTGGATCCTAAATTTAATGATGCTATCGACGGTCTCATGTACATTAGAATAAGTGATATACCGGATAGTACTATTAATCCTGTTTTAGAAGAATTATACGCTATGGATAAAAAAAATCATAAAGAATACTAATAAAATTTTAATTATTCAATAATAGAATAAAAATATTATATTTAATACTTTATATAAAAAGTATATAATTATACTATAATTAAAAATTTAACAGTTGTTTTAAATGATTTATTGTCATTATAGTTCAACTTATATAAAATTAAATCTAATATTTTTAAGGTAAATAATCATATTTACCTTTTTTTATTTCATGATTAAAATTTTCCTATATCCAAATATATTTCTCCTATTACATATATATCTTTCAATTTTATTAGTGTAAGCTTTTACAATGTACTTTTATCGCTTATAAAGTAATAATATATCATCACCATTGTATTGAAATTTAATATATTATAAATTTCAAGAGTACTTATGTTTTTAATCATTAAAACTATTATAATTAATAAAATTAACTGAAACAATAATATTTATACATTGTAAAATAAATAAATCTCATAAGCTTGTTAATAACTTGTATAGTATTAAATTACAATAATTTAAAATCTATAAACAACTTTTAAATTAAATATTTTTTGCATTAATAACTTATTATTAATTGTCTTAGTAAATGTATTCACTATCAATATTTTACAAGATAATAATTTTATAAAATACTCATTTTAAAGTACATAAAAACTTGTTAATAACTTGATTTTTTTTCAATAAATCAAATTTTTATAAAATACAGTAAATCAAATGCTTTATTAATTTATTTTTATATAAAATATATTTTAACTATCAAATTATCAAACCATTACAATAATATTAACATTTGAATATAAGTAATTGTTAACATTTTTAAACAAAAAAATTTGTTTTAACATTCTTAATTTTCAATTAATAACTTTTGACATTTTTCCAAATTTTTTATTGACTTTTTACTTGTGAATTCTACCTACTTTTTTATTACTTTAATAACAACTACTTTTTAAACAGTAGAGTTATTAATAATTTTCCTAAATTTGTTAATAACTCATATATATAATTGATAATTATTTATTTATTATTAATCAAATATGTTGATAATAGGGTTAAATTGTATTAATAAAAAATAATTTTAAAGTTATCAACATATTAACAGGACTATTATTACTATTACTTGATATTTTATTTAATTTAAAAAAAAGATATATATAAATAATAATTAAATGTGGAAAATTTCAGGTAGCAAAATTTCTGTTTTAGTTTTTATGACGGTATATTTGTAAGAAAATAAGTAAAATTATGAAGACAGTTAATGATTTCAATTTTAATGGAAAAAAAGCATTAATTAGAGTTGATTTTAATGTTCCTCAAGATGAAAATCTTAAAGTTACTGATAATACGCGAATTGTATCTGCTAAACCAACTATAGATAAAATATTGAAAGATGGTGGTTCTGCTATCTTAATGACTCATCTTGGCAGACCTAAAGGACAAGCTACAGATAAATTTTCATTAAAACATATTGTTGATGAAGTATCTAAAGTATTAGGTGTTTCTGTAAAATTTGTAGATGAATGTGTAGGTCCGAAAGCCGAAAAAGCAGCAGCTGATTTAAAGCCTGGTGAAGTTTTATTATTAGAAAATTTACGTTTTCACAATGAAGAAGAAAAAGGAGATGAAGAGTTTGCTAAACAATTAGCAAAACTTGGTGATATTTATGTAAATGATGCTTTCGGAACAGCCCATAGAGCACATGCTTCGACTGCGATAATAGCAAAATTTTTTCCATCCAATAAGTGTTTTGGACTTTTAATGGCAAAAGAGTTAGATGCCATTCAAAAAGTGTTAAAAACTGGTGAAAAACCTATAACTGCGATATTAGGAGGATCTAAAGTTTCTTCTAAAATAACAATTATTGAAAACATACTTCCTGTGGTTGATAATTTAATTATTGGAGGTGGAATGACTTATACATTTGTTAAAGCTCAAGGTGGTAAAATTGGAAAGTCTATATGTGAAGATGATAAACAAGATTTAGCTTTAGATATTCTAAAAAAAGCTAAGGAACAAGGAGTAAAAGTGTATCTTCCTGAAGATTCAGTAGTTGCGAATGATTTCTCTAATGATGCTGATATTCAGATAGTTGATACAAAATCTATTCCAGATGGATGGGAAGGCCTGGATGTTGGTCCTAAAACTGTTAAAACTTTTTCTGAAGTAATAAAGGCTTCGAAAACCATTTTATGGAATGGTCCTTTAGGTGTATTTGAAATGCCTAATTTTGCTAAAGGTACTAAATCTATCGGAGATGCTATTGGTGAAGCTACCAAAAATGGTGCTTTTTCTTTAGTTGGTGGTGGTGATAGTGTTGCTTTTGTAAAGCAAAATAATTATACAGATAAAGTAAGTTATGTTTCAACTGGAGGAGGTGCCATGCTTGAGTCTCTTGAGGGAAAAGAACTTCCTGGCGTTGCCGCTGTTTTAAAAGATTAAATAATATTTCTAAAATTAAAAAAGGGATAATTATTTAACTATTAACTATCCCTTTTTTATATTTATATAATGAAAAATTTTATTAAAATAAATAATCCTGAATATTTTTTATTATTATTTTTTGGATATATATATTATATTTTTGTATTATATGATAATCATATAAGTTTGAATTTTAATTATCAATACTATTTATATGATTATAATTTTGGTTTTATAAAACGTGGTTTAGTAGGTTCAATTTGTAGTTTATTATTTTCAAAAGTTAGTGAATCTACTTTTGTGGCAATTTCTACAGTTATTTTGGTCATATTAGGAATTGGTATCGTTAAAATTATAGATCATATCAATTTTAAAAATAAATTTTATGGTTATTTTTTAGTATCTTTACTAGTTATTTGTCCTGCCTTTCTTAAAAATTTGTGGTATGATTTAGGAAGATTAGATATTTTTGGAATTTTATACTGTTTATTTTTTTTATATCCATTTAAAAAGACATTTTTAAATATATTTCTTCTTTTATCTCCTTTAATTTTATTGATTCACGAAGGTTTTTTTCTGCTTTGGCTTCCTACTTATTTTGTTTGTTGGTTTATTAGAAAAAATATGATATTAATTAAAATTGATAAAATTATATTAATTTCTTTTATAATTATTTCTATTCTAGTTCTTTTTATTGTTAACCATTACGGAAAATTAAGTATATCTTTTCCAATATTTCAAAGTTATCTTAAATCTAAGTCTAATGATATTAATAATTTTGATTATTCAACTATTACAGGAGGAAATAGTATATTTAAACAGATATATTCTTCAATAATATTAAATTTTACGCATATTAAATTTTGGTTTTTAGGGATAATTAATTTTCTTTCAATTGGGTATATAATAGTGATTTTTTGCAGATTATTAGGTATTAATTTTAAAAAATATAGAGTTATCTATTTACCTTCAGTTTTAACTTTTATGATGTTTTTTTTAGGTTGTGATGCTCTTAGATGGTTTTCTAATATGTGTATTTCTCTTTACATATTGTTATTATGTATTTTAGTAACTAATAAAGATAATATAAGTGAAAGGAAAATAATTGATAAAAATTTCAGCAATGATATTTATTTCTTAATATTTTTACTTTTAGCCATGATGCCATTGAAAAAATTAGGAGTTTTGTGGTGGTAATATTTTATACCTTTCATAATATTTTCTATAAAAAATCTAATTTATTTTGTAATTTTTAGTTCCATAATATTTATAATCTATTTTTTTTAATATATATAATTTTTAGTGTAATTGTATTTTTTGATTTATTTATAGTTGTTAGTCCAAGTATTTTAAACTGAATATCAATTTATGTTAATCTAAAATTGTTTATTTATTTTTTTTAATATTAATTAGGTTAATTGTTAATTCATTCAGAGTTAATAAATATTTATTATTATGTATTTTAATATTAATTTTATTATAATGTTATTACTTTATCTAATTTTATTTACTTTTTTAGTAAATTAAAAATGATTTATTAGTATATTATTTTTAATAGTTTAAGTAAATTATTTATTTAATATATATATAACTGAAGAATAATTTCCATCTTTTAAACCTTTTAAATTTGATATTGTTCCTATAAAAGGAAATCTTAGTATTCCTAGTGAATTTTGAGCATAATTTTCACTTATTAATGAAATGTAAAAACTATCAAAGGGTAGAGGATAAGTTTTAATTACTTTAAATTTATTTTGAGTAAAAAAGTTTATTGCTCCATTTTTTCCATAATGAAATATATGTCTGGGTACATCCCAGGCTGCCCAATGTTCTTTATAAAATTTTGCATCATAAGATTTATGATTAGGTACTGCTATCAGTAGATATCCATTATTTTTTAATTTTGATTTTAGTTGTAATAAAATTTCTTCTGGATTTGGTATGTGTTCTAACACATGCCAAAGAGTAATTATATCCAAAGAATTATCATCAATAGTTTCAAGAGAACAAGTTATATGTTTTATACCTATTTTTAATTCAGTTTGTTTAGCTGCTTTTTTATTAGGTTCAAATCCAATTACTGAAAAATTTTTACTTTGCATAAATTGTAAAAATGATCCGTCTCCGCAACCATAATCTAATATTTTTCCGGATGATTTATATTTTTTAATAATTTTTAATTTATATTTTTCATTCAACTTTTGAATAAGAGAATATATTTTAGCTTTTAATGAATTGTCTTTATTATGAGATAAATATTTATCGCTATCATAATATTTAGCTATATCATAAGGTAAATCATATGTTTTTAAAATATCATTATATTCACTTTCTTTTACTTCAAAAGTTTCATTAGTCAAGAAATGATCTTTAATTTTCATTATGTTTTTTATAAATTTTCATTATATAATTATTAATTTATTTATATGTTCCACGTGGAACATATAAATAAATTAGAAGTGTATATCAGTGTATTTATCTTCCCATGTAAATTAATAAAACATTTATATCAGAAGGAGAAACACCACTAATTCTACTTGCCTGTCCTATTGTTTCAGGTTTAAATTTTATTAACTTTTGTTTTGCTTCTGTTGATATACTATTTAATTTATTGTAATCAAAGTTTAAAGGAATTTTAATATTTTCTAGTCTATTTAATTTTTCAACATTTTCAAGTTCTTTGTCTATATAACCTTTGTACTTAATTTTTATTTCAACTTGTTCAAGAACTTCTTCTGAAAAATTATTTGTATTTAAAAAATTATTAATGGATGGAATTTCTTTTAAATCTTGTAAATATATATTAGGTCTAACCAAAATTGAATCAGCCTTAACAGTTTGAGATATAGGAGTAGATTTTTTTTGAATTAAAATAGGATTTGTATCATCTTTAGTTATAGATAAAGATTTGATAAATTCTATACAAGAGGAAGTTTCTCTATTTTTAATTTCTAAATTTTTCATTCTTTCTTCAGATGCTAAACCTATTTTATGACTTAGTGGAGTTAATCTTTCATCAGCATTATCTTGTCTTAAACTCATCCTATATTCAGCTCTAGAAGTAAACATCCTATAAGGTTCTTCAGTGCCTTTTGTTACTAGATCATCTATTAGAACACCAATATAAGCTTCATTTCTCTTAAGAATAAAAGGTTCTTTGTTTTTATTTTTTAATGAAGCATTGATACCTGCTATGAGTCCTTGAGCAGCAGCTTCTTCATAACCGGTTGTACCATTTATTTGTCCTGCAAAATATAAATTATCAATATTTTTTGTTTCTAAAGTATTTTTCAATTGAGTAGGAGGAAAATAATCATATTCAATAGCATAACCTGGTCTAAAAAATTTAGCTTTTTCTAAACCTGGAATTAATTGTATAGCTTTTATTTGTATATCATCAGGTAATGATGTGCTAAAACCATTTATATAATATTCTATAGTTTGCCATCCTTCAGGTTCTGCAAATATTTGATGTCTTTCTCTATCAGCAAATCTGTTAATTTTATCTTCTATAGATGGACAATATCTAGGTCCTGTACTCTTAATCGTACCATTAAATAGAGGAGATCTTTCAAAACCTTCACGTAAAACTTCATGAACCTTTGTATTAGTATAAGTAATATAACAACTTTTTTGTTTATGAAGTGTAGGTGTATTTGTATAAGAAAATTTTTGAGGATTTGCATCTCCTTTTTGTTCTTCCATTTTAGAAAAATCTATACTTCTGCCGTCTACTCGAGGGGGTGTACCTGTTTTCATTCTTCCAGCTTCAAATCCTAATTCAATTAAATTTTCTGTAATGCCAAATGCAGCTTTTTCACCCATTCTGCCCCCACCAAATTGTTTAATTCCAATATGAATTAATCCATTCAAAAACGTTCCATTGGTTAATATTACAGATTTAGCATATATTTTTGCTCCCATATAGGTTTTAACTCCAATTACTTTATTATTTTCAGTTAATAAACCAATAACCATATCTTGAAAAAAATCTAAATTAGATATATTTTCCAACTGTAATCTCCATTCTTCTGAAAATCTCATTCTATCAGATTGTGCTCTAGGGCTCCACATTGCAGGACCTTTAGAAAGATTAAGCATCTTGAATTGAATCATCGTTTTATCTGTAACAATTCCGGATAATCCTCCTAATGCATCAATTTCTCTAACAATTTGACCTTTAGCTATACCACCCATAGCTGGGTTACAAGACATTTGACCAATGGTTTGTAGATTCATAGTTATTAAAAGGGTTTTTGAACCTAAATTAGCAGCAGCAGCAGCAGCTTCTGAACCAGCATGACCACCGCCAACAACAATTACATCGTATTTTTCTAATATCATATTTATATATGTTTCACGTGAAACAAATTTTTAAAGTATTAATTTGAATTATTTTTAAATAAGTTTATATATATATTTTCCTTTTCTCTCATAAGTTTTATATCCTCATCCATTTTGTCCTTGTATCCTATTATATGTAAAATTCCATGAACTAACACTCGGTTAAGTTCATCATCAAACTCTTCATTATTAATAATTGCATTTTCTTTAACCCTATCAGTTGAAATAAATATATCACCTGAAATAATATGATTTTCTTTATAATCAAAAGTAATTATATCTGTATAATAATCATGATTTAAATATTGAATGTTAATATCTAATAATTGTTCATCTGAACAAAAAATATAATTGATATCTCCTAAACGAAAAGCTTCATTTTCAATTGTCTCTTTTAACCATTTCTTTCTTTTTAATTTATTTTTTAAAATAAAATCATTTTTAGAAAAGTAATTTATCATATTTGTTAATTTATGAGTAACAAAATTAAAATAAGTAAATAAAATTCGAAACAATAATTAATAAAAATGTATATAATTTTGAAATTTATTTTAATATTTTTAAAATTATTAATTTTTTAAAGGTGTATTATAATTTTTTTAAAAGAATTGGAATATACAAACTAAGAATAGAAAAAAAATGTTGATAAATTATTTCTAATATTTATCAACATATATCAAAATGTAGAAAAATGAATTTAAAACCAGTAGCCTAAGGCTACACTAAATACTCCTTTGTTTTGATTAGTAGAGTAGGTATAAAGTAGGTTTATAGGTCCAAAGGGACTATCATATCCGTAACCCATTCCATAGCTGAAATATTTGTATTTAAAAAATCTTATATCTTTAAATTCGTCTTTTATATTAGCTAAATTAGAGTATACTTTAAGATAATGATTTTTAAGTACTTTGTAATTTAATGAAGAATATAAAGAAAAATATTGGTCACCGGCCTTATAAGCAAAAGGTAATCCTAAAAATTTAGTAAAATTTAAAAATTCTTGTTCAAAATATCCTCCCATGGAATATTTGTATTGTAATGGAAGTGCGTTAAATGAAACACCTAAATAATGCTGATTTTCCAAAGCTAATCTACGACCAATAGGAATAGAGTAATTCAATTGACTTTTAATTATTGAAAATTTATTAAAATTAGAAGCATTTGAATAGAATATATATTTAGCAGAGGCGTCTAATTTGAAACCTTTAAATGGAAAATTTGAATTATCTCTAGTATCTGCTTTTATATAAAAATAAGGATTATAGAAAAAGCTTTCATCCTTTTTGAAACTTTTTGAATCATCTTTATAATTGTATGAAAAAGGAGAGATACGCATAAAATTATACTCTATACCTGTACCGATTGCGTATTTTTCTTTTAAAGTTGATTGTAGATATATTTGTTGATTGAAATAACGAATACGATTAAATGAGTATTCGCTTTTTTTCATATCAGAATAATTAAAATTAAACGAATTAAATGTTGTATTGGATCCTATGCTCGGTAAAATTCCATTATCAATAAAATAATTGATATTAGCTCTGAAATTATTTCCAAAAATTACATCTATGGACAAATTTGAATTGTCAAGGAGTAGTTTATTAAGAGTGATGTTTGTTAAAAGAGAGGTTTTATAAACATCATCATAATGAAGTCCGAACCTAATTGAATTGTTATCTTTTTTATCTAAATATAAATTTACATGTTGACTTTCTAAAAAATTATCAGAAGTAAGCTCATAATAAACTCTTTTATAATTGCCTGTAGAATATAAGGCAGAAACACCTTTATCTAATTTAGTGATAGATGTATTTTGAGGTAAAGTTAAACCTAATTTTCTCTTAATATAAATGGAATCTTTGGAAGATTCACCAATAATGGAAAGCTTTGTAATAAATAAATTTTTATCAGAAGGCAATTCATTTATTCTAGGCCTAACATCCTTCGATTTACCTTGAATTTTTGCAATTTTTAATAATTCCGGAAAAGCTTTTTCTCCAGCTAATTTTCCTTTATTAAAAATAGAATCTTTTTTGTCAAAATCTGTTACATTATAATCTTTTAAATCGGGCTTAATTAATAAATCTACGTAACTTCTTTCAAAATCTGTTTTGATATTTATGCGATAACTTATAATTTGATTGATTATATTGAGTATGGAATTGATTTCATTAGCTTTTTGTAATCCGCTACCCAAATCAACTCCGATAATAATGTCCATTCCTTTATTTCGTAAGGCTCTGGAAGGAAAATTATTAACAATTCCTCCGTCAATTAAAATTTTATCATCAATTTTAACCGGTTCAATAAGAGAAGGATAGGCTCCACTGGCCAAGACACTTAATGGTAAAAAACCACTTTCTAATTGCTCTTCATCTCCGGTTTCTAAATTAGTTGCTATACATAGAAAAGGTATGGGAAGCTTAGAATAATCATGTACATCATGAACATTGTAAAGAAGATTGGTTAATAACATTAAAGGACCCTGACCTCTGCTTAATGCAGAGGGAAGAACAACCTTAAAATTAGAAATAGGTAAGGTTAGAATATATTTTTCCCTATAAGATTTATCAAAAAAAGGAATAAAATTTCGATTTCTATCTTGTAAAAAAAGTTCATTAAAGTCAATGCTGTTAATAATATTCCTCATTTCTTTGGGAGAATATCCAGCAGCATATAAAGAACCAACAATTGCACCCATGCTGGTACCACTTATATAGTCAATTTTAATTCCTGCCTTTTCTATAGCTTCAATAACTTCAACATGAGCAAATCCTTTAGCACCACCACCACTTAAAACCAATCCCACTTTTGGTTTTTTAATAGTATCATAAATTGGAATAAAAGTAGAATCACTATTTCGGCCGTAAAATAAATTTCCTATTATTAAAATATAAAATAGTAAGTAATTTTTATAAAATTTCATAATAGCAAATATATTAAAAACCTAAAATTTAAATAAATATTAATGTTATAATAATAGATTTATGTTATTTTTAAGACTAGCATAAAAAAAAGTCCCATTTTAATATAATAAAATAATTATTCTATTTTACAAGTTTAAAATTAGAATACTTTAAAGAATAATTGAGGTCATTTGATTATAATAAAAGAATTAAATAAGTACAATAAAATTAAAAAATGTAAAAATTGGGTAAATTTTGATTTAAAAATATAAATTATATTTGTTATAAAAACATTACTTAAAAAATTTAAGCAGTTAAAAATCAGGATTAATTTTCAATGAAAGAAAATAAAAAAATTAAAGTGCTTTTTAGAATTCGTTCCATGGAAACTGGAGGTGTCCAAAAAGTTTTATTAAATATTTTAAATCATTTGGATAAAAATAAATTTGAAGTAACCTTATTATTAAATCTTTATCAAGGAAAATTAATAAAAGATATCTCAAAAGATATAAATGTTCAATATATTGGAATAGGAAAAGAGTTTATGAGTTCAAACTCATTACTTAAAAAAATTCAATTAGTAATAAGATCCTGTAAGTTAAAGTTTTATAATCAATTTCCACATTTATTATATAAAAAACTAAAATTGTACGAACATCAAGTAGAAATAGGATTTTTTCATTATAATTATAATGATGTGTTGAATAGTCCCAATCGAAAATCAAAAAAAATAGGGTGGATGCATGGTGATATAAAAAATATTACCATACATGGAGATAAACAAAGTTTTGTTGCAAAATTTTTAAAATTTGATACAATGGTCTATGTTTCACGTCAAACCATGGAAAGTGCAAAAAGCTTTAATCAAAAAATAGAAAAAAATGCCAAAGTAATTTATAATCCTATTGATGTTAACAATATTATAGCCAAATCTAAACATCAAGCACAAGTAAACATCAGCTCCAGTAAAAACGATTCAATAAAATCATTTATTTCAGTTGGAAGAATAAAACCTGGAAAAGGTTACCAACTTTTGATAGAAGCTCATAAAAAACTTATAAATAATGGATTATATCATAAAATATATATAGTAGGAGACGGAGAATATAAAAATGAATTAAAAAATAGAATAAAAGAACTTAATATAGAAGAAACATTTATTTTTTTAGGAGAATATAAAAATCCATATCCTTTCATTAAAGAGGCAGATTATTTTATACTTCCTTCTTTTTCAGAAGCCTATCCGTTAGTTATTGCAGAAAGTCTTATACTATCAAAACCAATTATTACGACAGATGTAGGAGGAATAAGAGAAATGATGGTTGATCAGGAAAATGGTATATTTATACCTAGTAACAATGAACAAGCCTTATATGATGGAATGAAAACTTTGTTGCAAGATCAGGAAAAATCAGAATTTTTTGTTGAAAATAATAAAAAATGTAAAGATAATTTTTCTCCAGAAAAAATATATAAGGAAATTGAAAATCTTCTTTTAGAGTAAAATAACAAGAATTTAATGAATACAGATTCTAAAATAACAGTAATTACACCTACTTATAATAGAGCACATACTTTAAATAGATTATATGAATCTCTTAAAAAACAAGTATTTAAAAATTTTGTATGGATTATAATGGATGATGGATCTACGGACAATACGCAAGAATTAGCGAATAAATTTAGTAATGAAAATCTTATAGAAATAAAATATTTTCAAGGTAAAAACAGACATAAATTCATTACTGTTTTTGAAGGTATAAAAAAAGTAAAAACACCTTATTTTGTAATTATTGATTCAGATGATAGTTGGCCACAAGATTCATTCGAAATTTTATACAAAGAAGTTTCAAAAATTAAGAATCAAGATCAGTTTATAGGCGTTATTGGTCATTCTGCAGATACTGAAGGTAATTTAGTGGGAAATTTATTTCCGGGAGATGGTTTTACAGGTTCCATTCTGGAAATGCGCTATAAATATAAAGTAAGAGGAGATAAAAGTGGTATTTTTATAACTAAAAGCTATCTAAAAGAGCTAGATAAATATGACTATTCCATTTATGAAAACAAAGGATATATTCCACAAAGCGTTTTTTTTACTACTTACGATTCCCAGGGATTAAAAACAAAATTTATCAATAAAGTAATTCGTATATATCATAAAGATGATAATGATTCCAAATCTATTTCTAATACCCGTTGGAAAGGTAAGAATATCTTTGGATTAAGAGAAGGTTATAAAGCTATGCTAAACAATTATAACTATCAGCTATTTGCATATCCGAAAACATTAGTAAGAAACTTAATAGGTTTTCAATTTTATTCTTTTTTAAATAATAAAACGTTAACATCCAATATAACAAGCATAAAAAATCCTATAATTAAAATTATAAGTGTATTTGCTTTACCTTTTAGCTACATATACTATTTAAAAAATAAAAATAGCTGATAAAATATATGAAAAAATTATTGTTTATAACTTATTCGCTTGGTAAGCCGGGAGGAGTTCAATCAGTTTTGGCTAATTTAATGAATGAATTATGCAATAAATTTGATATAACTGTCTTATGTCTTGATGGTAACGAAAAATTTATATACGATCTAAATTCCAATATTAAGACCATGATTTTAAATTCTTTTGGAAATACAAAATCATTCCGAGCGATGGTATTTATAAATAAATACTTTTCATGGCTGCCCAAAAAACAAAATTTAAAAAATTATATTTATCAATATGGTGTATACCGATTGTTAAAAAAATGGCTAATAAAAAATCATCAAAACTATGATACGATAATTTCTTGTAGATATACTCTTTCCAGCATGTTGTCCACTATGAAAATAATAAATAAGAAAACATGGGCATGGGAGCATGTTAATTACAGAATGGGAGGATTATTTTGGTATACAATTATGCGTCCCTATTATAAAAATTTGAAAGGAATAATTTATATAAATAAAGAATCGGAAAAACATTATAAAAGAATAAATCCCCATAGTATACTTATACATAATATTATAGGAGAGCCTTTTGAAAGTGTGCCTTTCATATCTTTAGAAAAAAAGGAAAATATAGTTTTGTTCGTTGGCAGATTACATCCTGAAAAAAATATAAGACAAATTGTAGAAATGTATTTTAGCTTATCAAATACTAATTTATGGAAATTAGTGATAATAGGGGATGGACCTGAAAAAAAATATTTGGATGAATTTATACATAAAAATTCAGTTAACAATATAGTACTTATCGGTAATAAAAATAAAGAAGAAGTTTGTGAATACATGAAAAAAAGTAAAATATTGGTATTAGCTTCGGAAACAGAAGCATTTGGATTAGTATTGGTAGAATCTATGTTTTGTAGCAATGCTCTAATATCTTATGATTGTGAATTCGGTCCTTCCTCAATAATCAACGAAAAAAACGGTTTTCTTGTTAAACATCATGATGAAAAAGATTTTAGAAAAAAATTCCAAATATTAGTAGATGATGAAGATTTATTAAAAAAGTTAAATAAATCTTCTTTCGAAGAATCTAAAAAGTGGAAAAAAGATAATTTTTTAAACTTATGGGAAAATCTCTTGAAAGAATAAATAAAAAAAAGAAAATACTTATTAGAATCGGTTCCTTAAGACATGGAGGAGCAGAGAAAGTATTAGTAACTTTTTTGAAAAATATACCTGAAAATAAGTACGAAATAGATTTATTATTAAATCTTAAATCAGGTAAATATTTAGAAGAGGTACCAAGTTGGATCAAGATTTATCATCTTCATAAAGGAAATATGATTCCTACAAATAAACCCTGGGAAATACCTGTAAAAGTATATCGCAGATCTTATGAAGAATTATTAAAATTATTTCCTAAGCTACTCTATAAGTTTATTCTAAAAAAACGAAATTATGATATAGAACTAATAGCCAATCATAGGCTCTTGGAAGAAGTTCTCAAAAGTCCAGTCAAAACATCTAAGAAAATAGTATGGGTACATAACGATTTATTTAGCATTCCTGAATACACTACCCGTATACTAAAAAAATTTTTTAAGTCGGATAAAATTTGGGTTATATCAGAAAAAATAAAATCAGAGTTTGAAAAATTAGCCACAATAGAAGAAGAAAAAGAAAAATTAATTAGAATTTATAATCCCATAGATTCAGAAGAGATCATAAATAAATCAAAAGAAAAAATTAATTTTACTTTCATTAAATCTAGAGAAGTAAAGACTTTTGTTACAGTAGGAACTGTTTTTCCTCAAAAAGGTTTTGATAGACTCATTAAAATGCATAAAAAACTTTTGAAAGAAGGATTTAAGCATAAAATTTATATAGTGGGAGACGGATATGACTTTAAAAATATTACTAGCCTTATAAAGGACCTAAAAGTTGACGATACCGTTATTATGACGGGATATCAGGAAAATCCGTATCCTTTTTTTATAAATGCAGATTATTTTATTTTATCCTCACGGTATGAAGGATATCCTACCGTATTATTTGAAGCATTAACCTTGAAAAAACCAATAATAGCTACAGATGTTTCCGGTGTTAACGAAATATTAGAAAATGGAAAATTTGGAAAAATTGTTGAAAATTCCGAAGAAGGCATATATGAAGGAATGAAAGAATTTTTATCTCATTCAGATATTCCTGAAAGATATGTTAAAGAGATGAACAGCAAAGAATTGCCTTTTACTTTAGAAAATGCAGTAGTTAAATTAACTAATATTTTAGATAGCCTATAAAAAAATGTCACATACACTTATACAAAAAGATTATTACAGAATTCATGGGAGATGGCCGGGAAGATTTGTAGGAAAATCACTCGTAAATCCTAATTTTCGATATATATATTTTCTAAGAAAAGCTTCAAAATATAAAAAAAAATCAATTTTGGGAATGCTGTATCGCATTATTCTTTATCATTATCAAACCAAATACGGCTTTCAAATATACCCCGAAACACAAATAGGTGAGGGTTTTTACCTAGGACATTGGGGTACGGTTATCATCAATCCCGAAGTAAAGATCGGTAAAAACTGTAATATTGCTCCAGGAGTTACCATAGGTAGAGCAAATAGAGGAAAAAAAGCAGGTGTTCCTATTATAGGAGACGAGGTATGGATTGGTTCTAATGCTGTATTAATTGGGAAAATTACTATAGGAAATAATGTTTTGATAGCCCCAAATGCTTACGTTACTGAAGATGTGCCGGACAATTCAGTTGTTATAGGAAATATTGCACAGATTAAGTCTAATGAAAATGCTACCGAAGGATATATAAATAATAAAGTGTAAATGAAAACAATACTATTTATACTTCCGGATTTAAATATGGGAGGAGCGGAGAGGATTATAACTTTACTGATAAATAATTTAGACAAAAATAAGTTTATTCCTAAGCTCTTATTAATGAGAAAAGAAGGATATTATCTTGAGGTTTTAGATAAAAATATTGAAATTATAGATATAAAAACAACAAGAATAAGAAATGCATTTTTTCCCATTCTCTCTGTATTAAGAAAATTGAAACCCGATATAGTTTTTGGCGGATGGGGAGAAATTTCAGCATATTTAGCACCAATAATTCCCTTTTTTCCAAACATCCATTTTATTGCCAGGGAAACAAATATAGTTTCCCAACACGTAATCCGTCCGGAAATTAAATTTTTTTATCGTTTTTATAATAATTTTCGTACCATCATCGCACAGAGTGATGACATGAAAAATGATCTGGTAAAAAATATTAAAATTCGTGAAAGTAAAATTAAAAAAATCAACAACCCCATTGATATTGATTTAATAAATGAAAAATCTACTGGAAATATGATTTTTCCATTTTCTGATCAATACAAAAATGTAGTAGCCATAGGAAACCTTTCTTATCGTAAAGGCTTTGATAACCTTTTAAAAGTTTTTTCACATCTTAAAGATGATCCTATATTCTTACATATAATAGGAGAAGGAAATGATAAAGATAAATTATTCCAACTAAAAGAAAATTTACAATTAAAAAATGTCAATTTTTTTGGTAAAATTACTAATCCTTATCCGTATTTGAAAAATGCCGATTTATTTATCCTTTCCTCTAGATATGAAGGATTTCCAAATGTATTGCTCGAAGCTGGAGCTACAGGAACATTTTCTTTAGCAAATAATTGTAAAGGAGGAATAAATGAAATCATAGAAGAAGATATTAATGGAAAAATTTTAGCTATTGAAGACCATGAAAGCTTTGCAAAACAAATAAAACAATCCCTAGGCCAGAAATACAATAAAGATAATATTAAAAATTCAATCAAAAACAGATTTTCAAAAGACAATATTATAAAGCAATATGAAAAAATTTTTGAGACTGAGAGCAAATAAATTAGATAAAAACATTTTATTGAAAATTGAAGGAAAGTATAAGTATGTAGAAAATAAATTTTCTGTAATTTTGGACTAATTTTGATTTTTTAATCAATTAACTATATGAATGTTATGCATCTAAATATAAAGAATGAAACATCAAAGCTGAAAGTTGTTGTTTTAGGTCAGCCTTATTCGATGGGCAAAACTCCTGAATTAAGTGAAACCTATGATGCGAAATCGTATGAAAATGTAAAAAATAATACCTATCCGATAGAAGCAGCGGTAATCCATGAAATGAAAGAATTTGAAAAAGTTCTTTTAAAATATGATGTTGAAGTTTTATCTCCCGAAATTTTAAAGGATTATAATCAAGTTTTTGCAAGAGATGTAGCTTTTGTCATAGAAGATAGTATTATTGTCTCCAACATGATATCAGATAGAGCAGAAGAGCAACAAGCTTATAAAGAAATATTTCAATCCATATATTTTCAAAATATTTATAACCTCCCCAAAAAAGCAAACGTAGAAGGGGGAGATATAATACTTCATGACGATATTATTTTTTGTAGCGCTTATGAGGGAAATGATTTTGACCGTATAAAAACAGCAAGAACAAATAAATATGCTCTTGATTATTTAAAAGAATTATATCCGTCAAAAACATTTATAAATTTACCGTTAAAAAAAGATGATAAAAATCCTAGAAAAGGAATTCTACATTTAGACTGTACATTTATGCCCTTAGGAAATAATAAAGCTGTTCTATATAAAGGAGGATTTGTTAATGAAAAAGATTATCACTTCCTACTTGATTTTTTTGGCACAAATAATGTTTTTGAAGTGACAGAAGAAGAATTATATTACATGAATACAAATGTATTTTCCATATCACCCGATGTAGTTATATCTGAGGAGAAATTTGTAAGGCTCAATAATTTCTTAGAAAACGATTGGAATATTAAAGTAGAAACGGTTCCTTATCATGAAGTATCAAAAATGGGAGGCCTTCTAAGATGTTCCACCTTACCTTTAATACGAAAAAATGATTAGTAAGCAAATAACCGATACTGTGCTAATGATAGAACCTGTTGCATTTGGGTTCAATCAGCAAACAGCAGTAAATAATTTTTTTCAACAAAACGATTCACTTTCAGCGGAATCAGTTCAGGAAAGAGCCTTGGAAGAATTTAGGAATATGGTTGAAAAACTAAGAAAATTCGGAATTAACGTAATTGTTATAAAAGACACCGATCAACCTCATAAGCCTGATTCCATCTTTCCTAATAACTGGATTTCTTTTCATTCTGATGGTAAAGTTATACTCTATCCTATGTTTGCTAAGAATAGAAGGTTGGAAAGGAGAGAAGACATCTTGGATAGTATAGAGCAAGAAGGATTTATTATAAATGAAATAATAGATTACAGTAAAGCGGAAGAAGAAAATATTTTTTTAGAAGGAACCGGAAGTATGGTATTAGACCGTAGTAATCAAATCGCTTACGCTGCCATTTCAGAAAGAACTGATGAAGAACTTTTTATTGAATTTTGTGAAGATTTGGAATTTTCACCCATAGTCTTTCATTCCACTCAAGTAAAAGAGGATAAAAGATATCCGGTTTATCATACCAATGTGATGATGAGCGTAACTGAAGATTTCGCAATAATATGTAAAGATTCCATTCAGAACATTAAAGAAAGAAAATTAGTATTAGATTTTTTACATACTACGAAAAAAGAAGTAATAAGCATTTCAGAAGAACAAATGAATCTTTTTTTAGGCAATTCTTTACAGCTGGAAAATGATAAAAAAGATAAATTTCTTGTCATGTCCAATACGGCTTATCAATCATTAGACGCTGGTCAAATTAATGTAATAAACAAATACACTCAAATATTGGTATTTAACATACCTACTATTGAAAAATATGGAGGAGGAAGCGTACGATGTATGTTAGCTGAAATATTTTTACCTAAAGCATAAAGTTAAAAATCAACTTTTAAGATTAAATAATTTTGTAATTTAATGAAATCCCGTTATATTTGCACCTCGAATTAATCGGCGAGGTAGCTCAGGTGGTTAGAGCGTTGGATTCATAACCCAAAGGTCGGCAGTTCAAGTCTGCTCCTCGCTACTAAATTTAACCCATAATGCATTAATTAATAATGTTTTATGGGTTTTTTTGTTAAAATATTCCGGAAAAATTAATATTATGATTATGTATATAAAGAAAAATTTTATTTAAAAGAAATTTTATTTTGATATTATATTAATAATATATTTTATTTTTGTAAAGTAGAATTTTTAAAATATCAGAATTTATAAGAAAATAAAAATTTAAAAAAAATATAAGCGTCAGCTTTAGTGATAATCAGGAAATCGCCAGTTTTCAAATATTTCACACATTAGTTAAATATTAACATTTGCGTCAAAAAGGCGTGGGATGTTTTTATTGCATGTATGGATTCAGGCGAACCTCATGTGTCAATAAGTTCAATTTCTACGCTTTTATCATTTAAATTAATTCTGCTTTTTGGAATTGGAGGCATATAAAATTAGAATTTTATTTGGAAACAATCAATAATTCTTTTACTAAACAAAAAAAATACCTAATAATTGGGGGTAGCAGTAGTTTATTGATAGGCAGTCTAATATATGTATTTTTTAGGGCTTTTTCTTTAAGAATTTTTTCATGGAGTGAACTAGTAGGTATACAAGAATTTTTACAGGAATTAAGAGAATATTCCATTTCTTTTATCAGATATATCCCTGATTGGATATTATTTTCTCTACCAGATGGGCTATATGTTTTTTCTTATGTCTGTTTTACACTTTACACTTGGAAAAATATAATATCTGTGGAAAATGTAATTTGGTTTATAATAATTCCTTTTATAGCAATCGGGTCTGAATTACTACAATTATTTCAATTACTTGATGGAACTTTTGATATAATAGATTTGTTATTTTATTTATTAGGGTTTCTCCTTCCTTTTATATTTTTCAAAAAATCAATTATATATAAATTTAAAATTTAATACTATGAACAAACATTTTAAAACCTTAGTTTCAGCTTTAACCGTTGTATTCTTTGCATTTATTGCTTATGGAAGTCTGGGGAAAGATAAAAAAGATTCTGTATCTTCTTCAACTTCTAAAACTTCTATTACAGAGAATTCTTCTAATTTGGTAAAAATAGGAGAGCCTCTACAGACAGAGTATTTTGAAGTAACAGTGAAAAAAATAAGTATAGAAGATAAGGTAAAAACTGGGAATCAATTTACAGAACTTAAAAAAGAAGAGGGAATCCGTTATTTAATTTTAAACACAACTTTCAAAAATATAAGTGATGAAAGTAGAATGTTAATGGATGGAGAAGTATTGATTAATTATAATGGAAAAGAATATAATTTTGATCACTCAGAAACCATACTATCAGATGGTTGGGGGTTACTTGGACAGATTAATCCATTAACTACGAAAACCACTAATTTAGTATATAAAATTCCAGCAGAAATTAAAGGAGAGGCTTATTACAGACCTGGACGTTCTGGTAAGAAAGATTTGATTGAGTTGGGAGTTATTGAATAGAAAAAATGAAAGAGCAAGAAATACAAATAGAAATATTTGTATTTCTTATAAGTTTAATTACATGAATATTATGTACAGATTTATTCTTTTATCATTATTTTTTATTGTATCAAATTTTTGTTTCTCATAACAGATAATAGAAATGAGGCCTATGTTACCAGTAATAAGCTTGAGACTGATTGGATAATTTTAAAATTACTACTTAGACAGGAAATGCAAAAAACGGTAAAAGGTATTTTATAGATTGGAAAAATTCCGCGGATTACATATTTACTGCACTAAGAAAAAATGAAGCAAATAAGATATGTATTTCACTACATGCGAATCTGACATAAAATTTAGAGAATAAAAATAGTTGTAAAAAATATCATTTTTTCAAATCCTTAAAATTTAGTTTCACGACTGTTTGTTATCAGGTGAGAAAACTTAAATGTATCATGTTTTAAAGGTAGGGGGATACTCCCACCATCTCTAAAAAATAAAAAATTACTTAGTAGCAATATTTTAGTAAATAATAAATTAATAAGATAATCTAAAGGATTTTATTATTCAGAAAAATAGTTTTTCCAACTTACCTACTTTAAGATATTAGTAAAAATATCATCAATCTGCTCTTTATTAAGAAAAAATAAGTATTCTCTTAATTCTATCGCTCCTTTTATCAATGGGAAGCTAATTAATACATAATTTTAACATTTTGAATTCATTTTCTAAACTTTCAAAAATTAATTTTTTAGTTTTTACACTCACCTTTTTCATTTTCTGAACGGAGAATTTTAGCAATAGGTTTAAAATTTTTGAATCTTTCTATCCATAAAATATAGCTAAAGTGTTTATTTATACGATTAAATTCGTTTCCGAATATATTTAATGATGTCTTTTTAGATTCTTTAGAGAATTCATTAAAACTTTTTATTTTGCTCCTTCCTTTACTGGTGTTATTATTGATGTTCATAATTTTATTATAATTATATGTAAATAATATATATATATGACACTTTTAGCTTAAATATATATTATAACTTATATTAATACTGTTAGTCAATCTTTAAATACAAACTGTTAAACTTTAAACCAGAATATTAATTTTTAAATTTTACATATTAAACTTTGAATTATTAGTATTAATATTTTTGCATAAAAGAATTATTTTTAAATTCATGCTTATACTATTCTAATTTGTCTTCTTTAAAACCAATTTCTTTCCTGTATTGATCTTTTATATTTTCTACAATTTTTGTACTTCTTGTTTGATCATATTTTTTCCCATTTTCAAATATTTGACTTTTTTAAATGTTTAAAATTATTGACGCAGATAGGAGTAATATCAAATTTAAAATGAATTCCTCTATATGAACATTTCATTAACTTCTTTTTTCTAATATTTTTATGGAAGTTTTAACTAGTATTTAGGTTTAATTATAAGTAATCTGCTTATACTAGATTTGCTGATAGATCTCAATTTTGTTATTAGTGATGAAAAAATTAAATGTAAAACAGCAAATTGTTCTAAAGTAAATCTTCCGAATTTATTATTTATTTCTTCCCAAATATCAAAATCAAGAATAGTAAAACCTTCGATGTTTTTGTCAATTTTAAAATTGAAAGACATAAAATCTTTAGTTATCATTATTCCCGAACCAGTTTCTTTATTAGTTTTACTTTAGTTAAATTTTTAATATGATGGGTAATAATGCTTTTGGAAGCTTGTAGAAATTCGGTAATTAACTTATTATTTAATTCAAAAGTATTAGAAACTTCTTTAGTCCTCGTCTTATTAATTCCAAAATACAATGATTTAATAGATTACAATCTTTATATTCTTAGGTAAAATATTATCTTACATTTCTGTAAATGAAGATTTGTCTTTTCTTTTCATAATAATTTTAAGTATTTGAAATATTCTCTTAGTTCAATTCCAAAATCAGTCTTCCTTCTTGGGTAGCGATTTTTATATAAGAAAAAATGAATGATATGAATTTACTGTTTATGAAAGATTAATATGAAATCTTTCTTTCCGTTTTCTTTGAGATTATTTCCAATATAGAAACTTTCATTAATAGGAATAAGTCTAAAATACCGTGTTTTAACTCAGTTTTTTTGTTAAAGCTCATTACACATACGCCACTTCATTATCTATTAATACAGAGGCTCTGATAGGCTTAAATTTTAAAAAATAAAAAGGAAAGTAGGCGGGTTAATATTGTATCCATAATATATACAAGAAACTAAAACAGAATAAAATATCAACAGATGATATACCAAAATTTTCTTGTAGCATTATAAAGCTGTCCAAAAATCTTGAAATAGAAAGTACTTTCAATTCTATATATTCTTTTTTTGATAAATCTGTTGAACTGCTCAAAGAATTTATGGAACTCAAAATGCAAGAGGGTATTATTTCATTATTAAATATTGACTAACAATTAACATCAACTCTGTTCGATTTTACTGAACCTTGGGAAGTAGATATTCTTGAGTTTATAAATGATAACTATGTGTACGAATTTTCGATGAAAGGGCTTGCTAACTATACCGGACGTACTAAACATGATTTAAAAAATAAGTAATTTGTCTCCATAAAAATGATTTATTAAGAAGAGATTAGAAGTTGCCTATGATCTAATAAAGACTATAGGTAATAAAGTTGTAGATGTTAGTGCAGAAGTTAGGAGCAAAAATGTTTCTCATATCTCTACCGCTTTTAAAAAACCTTATGACTTTTCTTTTCAACATATTAGATTAAAATAAGTGTTAGAAAAATTTGAATTTTTTAAATAAGAATGTAAATTTTATACTCATCTATATCTTTAGTAGCCCATAAAACGTATTCTAAATATAGAATAATCATCTTTATCCATGGCCGTTTTAGCAAGAAAAGATATAACGAAAATTAAAAAGGAATATTCAAAATAGATAAATTATCATAAGAAAAAAGTATTAGAAAATTATAATAAATTGAAGAATGCATATTTTATAAAAAGAATTAATGAAGTTAAATATATTAAGATATAGCAATAGATTTTATTTTTATAAAGTTATATCCAATTCCTATTTAGCTTTACCACCCGCCCAATGTATCCGTCTAATTTTTTCTGCTTTTTAAGAGATTAGAATAACCTGCCAGAATATAATCATCATTAAAAGTTTGTCTGATTTTTTAGTAGAAAATCATATACGATTATTCTTAAAGTTTTATTATCAATCAACTTATTGTGAATCAAAATTTAATATAATTATAAAAAATAAAATATTTTAATAATATGATTATTTGTAATCATATTGTATTTATTGTTATATTATTAACATAAAAATATTTATTTTGTTTTTTTATTTGTTTTATGTGATTTTTATTGCTATTTTTTTGTTTTTATTATACAATGTATTATGTAAACAATTTATATGTATATTTGAATTGTATTTTTATAAAAAAAGGAGTTCAAAGGAGTTAACTGAAATTTAAAAATATTTAAAATAAATGCAAGTATTATTTCATTTTTGCTTTAAGAGATCTTTTTATAAATATTTTATTTATTGAACTTAAAATTAAGTTGTTTTTTTACTTTAAAATATTTTATATAAAAGCAACTTAAATTTTAAAATAATTTTATAATCAAATATTTTTATCATTAATTAATTTTTTACTATGGAAAGGAATAAATCGTTAGATTCCGCAAAGTTCATTCTAATATTTTTTGTTGTATTAGCACACACATGTGAATATGACTTATTTAAAACAAAAATTAAACTTTTAATTTATATTTTTTCTTCAACCTATACAATACCTTTATTCGTTATCATTTCAGGATATTTCTCTAAAAATTTAACTTGGGAAAAATTTAAACAATTTTTTTTAGGCCTTATATTAGTCAATTATTTATTTCAACTTATTTATTCAGTTCCGTCCATAATGTCGGGACATTTTAGCTTGCTAAAATATATAATTCTTCCCATAGGACCATTATGGTATATAATAGGGTTATTAATATGGAGATTTTTTATAATTATTATAAAAAAATACGACATACCTATGGTACTAACTTTTTTAATTTCTTTATTGATTTCTTTAGGTGTAGGTTTTATAAAATTTGATCCAATCGCACATCCCGATTATGCATCTGCTTTAAGAATATTTGTATTTATTCCGCATTTTTTTGTAGGATATTATGCGCCAAAAGATATATGGGATAAAATAAAAAATATTGAAAAAATATATCCTATTTTATTTTTTATAATATTTGGTATTATTGTTATACTTTTTGGAAAAGATTATTACGCATTTTCAACGTTTGGTGGTTATCCTTATAGTATATTTCCAAGTATTACAGAAGGATTAATTCAAAGAGTTATATTTTTATTGTTCGCAGTTGTAAGCTCTGTCGCATTTTATAATATTATACCAGATACATTTTATAAGTTTGGATCTGCTAGTTTAGGAATTCTTTTATTACATATTTTAATTGTATATCCGATATATTGGGGGAAAGTTACTCAAAATTTCAATCATATACCGATTATAGTTGATATTTTAGCAGCTATAGTGATTACAATTTCTTGTCTTTTGTTAACTAAGCTTAAAATAATACAGTTAATTATAAATCCTTTAAAATTAATTAATATGATTTTCAAAAAAAATAGTAAAGCTGGTTAGAATAATATAAAGTAATATTGTAATAAGTAAGATAAAAAAATCAATCATTTATAATGATTGATTTTTTTTATAAATTAAATTTTTATAAATTTTGTTCAATATAAAATTAATTAGTCTAGATTTTAATTAAAATCATTTTATATTTATTCTATCAAAAGTTCTTAATATTCGAAATATTTAATAATATCCAAATTTAAAGCCAATCAGTCCATAGAGAAAATTATAATAAAAATCATATAAATACCCTCAGTATTATTCATTTTTATTTTTCGCATGAACCAATTTATTTAAAAATAATAGATTAAGATTAGCTTGCTTTACAGATTTAGTTTTAAATATTAATAATGGGAATACTACACCAAAGGCAAGAGATAACAAAGTAAAACCGGTGCGAGTAGCTTTTTCAAGCATTTCTACGAGATAATTAAACTGAAGAGGTTCACCTTCTTTTAAAGTCATAACTTCAATTAGTGAAATCATAAATTCATATCCCATTTTCCCAGGAATAATATTAATGACAGCAGGGATAGTAAATACAATAGGGGGTGTATGTACTCTGTGAGCAAAATACACACCGGATATACCCACTAAACTAGCTGCTGCGAAACTTGAAAATACAATTTGGTTTTCGAAATAATGTAGTAAAATTGCCCTACAACTAAAACCTAAACCTCCTAATAAAGCAACTGCCCACATAGAACGATAAGGAGTCCTAAAAATTACAGCAAAGCCTATTGATACCCACATAGACCAAAATATTTTTTCCCAAATTGAGACACTTTCACTAACAGTAAAAAAACTAATTAAATCCATAACCAAATAAAAATAATGATAAAAATAAACCCATAGCGATAACGAAAATTAACATTGACCCATGCATCCCTCTTGCTATACCTTGCATCACATACCCTTCCAATATATCTATAAATGAATTAATAAGAGGAACTCCTGGAATTAAAAATAAAACACTTGCGGCAAAAGCACTTTTAAGTTCAAGCCCGGTAATAATTCGGAATATATTTACTACAGATACAGCGGTAAAAGAAGCAACAGTAAAAATTATAAAAATGTTGAATTTTTTTTGTGTTAAAAATTGTCGAGCAAGTATGCCCATAACAGTAGCAAAAAAAGTTATGAAAAATTCAATCCAACTTCCATTGAGTATCCTACACAAACTAGCACCGGCAAGCCCTACAAAAAACCAGATAGCAGGTTTAGGATAATGATTTATTTTTTTTATAGAATTAAATTCTTCGTTAACTGAATTTACATTCATTTTTTCATGAACAACTCTCCAGGATAAAATACTTATTTCGGAAACAATTTCGAAATTTACTCCTATATGAGGAATAGCACGTACAATGGTATGTATTACATTTGTTTTTTGATCTCTTACACTTAAAACAACTCCAGAAAGAGAGAAAAATAGATCTGCATCATAGCCCAATGCGTTGGCTATCCTTTGTGTATTTTTTAATGTCCGAGAGGTATTTGCGCCATTCATGATAAGGCTTATAGCAATATCTGAAATGACCTCGCTTGCAAATTTTATTTCAATAGAAGTTTCTGTCATAAAGAAGCATTAATTAACAGGTGTAAAATTATAACATGGAAGTATAGTTTTAACATAAAAAAACGTAAACCTGATAACAATCACATAAATAAGTCAAATTCCAGATAAAAACTCAGATGATGACTAAAATATTAGTAAATTTGTTAGTGTATTAACTTTAAATTGTTTTATTTCATGAAATTTCATTGGCTATCATTTATCTTTTTAATAGTATTGGTGTCGTGTGCAACCGATAATCTTTCTATGGATTATGATTCTGAGTACAATTTCTCAAAAATTAGAACTTATAATTATTATACTGATAATCAAATTAAATTAAATAATAAGATTGACAGTACTAATTTTATGAAGAATCTAGATGCTGTTTTGCAATCCAAGGGATTACAAAAGGATACAGATAATCCGGATGTATTTATTGCCTTAGAAGTAAATAACGAAATTGGTAAGCAATCCTATAACACAGTAAATTTAGGAATTGGAGGTGGTAATGGATGGTTTGGATTAGGTACCAATGTTGGCATCCCTGTAAAAAATAGAAAAGTTACAGATTATTTTTTCAAAATAGATTTTGATGACGCGATTACAAAAAAATTAGTATGGACAGCAAAAGTCATCGATTCCAAGCCTTATAATTATTCTACTGCTAATAAAGCTTCATTTTACAATTCAACAGTTAAATTATTATTCAAAAAATATCCACCTAAAATTACTAAGAAAAGTAAAAAAGCAACTAAAAATAATTACTATGATTAATTTCTCTCGAATAAATCACCTTTTATTAGTTATAGTTTCCCTTCAAATATAATATAGAAGGTTGTAAAATAAATTTCATTAAACGAGGTTTATAATAAAAAACTTCAAATTATTATTAGTAATTATATACAATTTTACACAAGTAGATATAAAATAAGCCCTAATATTTTTTAGGGCTTTTATTATTACTTTTTATTATATTTATCTTATTTAGGATTAATTTTTTACTTGTTTAATAGATAAATTAAATTTTAATAAATTTTCTTCTTTTGTTTATTTTATCTTTATTTTAGTAATTTATTTCATGATCTATGTATATAAAATCTGATTTTTTTAATAAACTTTATAAAATCAACTTTATCCAATATTTTATTTCAATCGTTAACCATATTCATTAATTTTCTTATAAAAGATAATAATCAACATTAATATAAATAACTTATTTAATATATCCATTTGTTTAGAGATAAAATAAATAAATTTAAACGGTTAACATAAAATGTAATTGATGAAAAGATGTTATATTTATCTATATCATTTATAAAAAAATGTACTTGTCTTGTTTGAAAAAAAATATTTTGCAACATATCTTAAATTAAAAATCTTTTATAAAAATACTACCTTTTAATTATATAAATGACTTTATAAGATAAATATAAGTTTATTTAGATAAAAATGATACTAATTAATAAATTGTGTTTAAATAATATGATATAGCCTAATTAGTAGGTTATTTTAGTTAAAAATATAAGTATTTGTGAAATATATAACTTTATAACATGATATAATTCATTTGATACAATGTTATTTAATCGATTAAATAACATAATTTTACCATTGAAACCACAAATTATAATTTTCTTATGAAAACAAAATATCTCTATTGGATTACATTTGTAGCAGTAAACGGAGGTCTTATGTTCGGATTAAATATGGCCGGAATAGCAGGAGCTAATGATCTCATTAAGCAAGATTTTAACTTAAGTGATAGCGGTCTAGGTACAGTTGCCAGCTTTTTAATGATTGGTTGTTTAATAGGAGCTTTCTTTACCGGAAGCATCGCTGAAAAATATGGTCGTAAAAATGTAATGATTATTACGGCGCTGATCTACATAATTTCTTCATTAGGTTGCGCTTTTTCAACAGGTTTTTTGGGACTAACTATTTTTAGAGTTCTTTCAGGTTTTGCCGTTGGAGCAACTTCCGTAGTAGGGCCTATGTATATATCTGAAATTTCCCCCGCAAATAAAAGAGGAACACTAGTATCGTTCAATCAATTTGCAATAACAATAGGTATATTTCTTGCTTACGTTTTTGATTATTTCTTACTTAATTTAGGTCAAGAGAGTTGGAGATATATGTTGGGAGTTCCTGCGATTTTTGGAATTGTCTTCCTAATCTATTTAGTGTTTTCTTTTCCAGAAAGTCCTCGATGGTTATTAGCTAAAGGTGAAAAAGAGGAAGCAGTATTGATTTTAAATAAAATAGGAGGAGATGACTATGTGAAAAAAGAATTGCCAGAAATGGAAAAGTCTATTAATGCTGAAAAAAACAAAGAAAAGGCAAGTAGTAAAGAATTATTTACAGGAAAAACTGGCAAAATAGTTGCAATAGGTACACTTATAGCTGCTTTCCAACAGATAACAGGTATAAATGCTGTATTGATTTTTGCTCCGGACATTTTTCGTTCTGCAGGAGTAGGAGGGGATACGGCTTTATTACAATCAATGATTGTAGGTATTGTAAACGTACTGATGACAATAGTTGCTTTGAAATTGGTTGACTCCAAAGGTCGCAAAACCCTTTTATTATGGGGAGCGTTTGGAATGGCTATTTCTTTAGGATATTTGACATATGCTTTTTTACAACCCGAAAAAAATAGTATGGGAGTTTTAATTGCATTATTAGGATATATATCTTTTTTTGCAGCTTCCTTTGCTCCCGTAATGTGGGTAATTATATCTGAAATTTACCCTAACAGAATTAAAGGAATAGCAATGTCTTTTTCTACAGCGATAAGTTGGGGATGTACATTTTTAACTGTATACTTTGCTCCAATTATTCGAGCTAACCTAGGTGATAGCGCTTTATTTGGAATTTTTGGGATATTTACCGTATTAGCTTTTATCTTTGTTAAGATTTGGATTCCTGAAACTAAGGGAAAATCTTTAGAACAGATAGAAAAAGAATTAGGTTTATAGACAAAAATTTTAAATAAGAATACTATGAAAAAGAAAGTGTCCATTAAAGATGTTGCTTTAAAAGCAGGTGTATCAACTGCGTTGGTTTCTTATGTTTTGAATGATCGTCATACAAATAGAATAAATAAACTTACTGCAGAGAAGATTAAAAGCGCAGCAAAAGAACTTAATTATCGACCTAATAGTATAGCGCAAAGTCTTAAGGCAAAAAAGACACATACAATTGCCTTGCTAGTAGCAGATATAGCAAATCCCTTTGCTTCGCAAATAGCTAGAATTATAGAAGATGAAATGAGTAATAAGGGATATTTAATTCTTATTGGAAGCTCAGATGAAAAAGTAGAAAAATTGGAACAACTAATAAATATTTTTCAGGACAGACAGGTAGATGGATTTATAATTGCGCCAGTACAAGGTTCAGAAAAGTGTATACTAGAATTAGCAAATTCTCAGGTACCAGTTGTTTTAATTGACAGATATTTTAATAATATCGATTTACCTGTAATTACAACGAATAATTACGGTGCATCTTATCAAGCTACGGAACATTTGATAAAGAGAGGAAAAAAGAATATAGGCTTATTAGCTTTTGAAACAGAATTAATTCATTTAAATGAAAGAGTAAACGGATATAAAAGAGCTGTTTCAGATAAAGGATTAATTAGCAAATCGGAAAATATAAAATATATTAATGAAGCAAACATTGATAGAGAGGTTGCAAAAGCAATAGACTATTTTCTGTTCGAAGAAGCTAAAATAGATGCATTGTTTTTTGCAACTAATAAATTAGCACTTTCAGGACTTAAAAAATTAATGACGGTAGATATAAAAATACCTGATGAATTAGCACTTATTACCTTCGATGAATCAGAGGCCTTTGATATTTTTAAAGTTCCGGTGTCTCATATAAAGCAACCTTTATATGAAATAGCCAAAGAAGCTGTAGAATTAATTACCGGATTGATTGAAGGCAAAAATTTAAAAATTAAACCGAGAGTTTATAACTCCAAGTTAATAATAAAACACTCTTCATAAAAAAATAATATAATTTTAAAATTTATAAACATGAAGCCAATCATTTGTTTTGGAGAAATATTATGGGATATATTTCCAGCAGGAAAGAAAATAGGAGGAGCTCCGTTTAACGTTGCTTACCATCTCAATAAAATGGGTATTGATGGAAGAATGATTAGTTGTGTGGGAAACGATGAATTAGGTAAAGAATTGATTGAAAAAGTGAAAGAAGCATCGATACCAGTTGATGAATGCCAAATAAATAATAAATATGATACGGGTACTGTAATAGCCGAAATAGATAAAAATAATGAGGCCCACTATACTATTGTTGAACCGGTAGCCTGGGATTTTATAGAATGGAAACAAGAATACGAAAATTTAGTAAAAAATTCACAAGGTTTTGTATTTGGAAGTTTAGGAAGCAGAAATAACTTGTCAAAAAGTACGCTTATAAAGCTATTAGAAGTTGCTCCTTATAAAATTTTTGATATCAATTTGCGCCCACCTTATATATCACAAGTATCGATCATTGAATTTATGAAAAAAGCAGATTTAGTGAAAATGAATAAAGCTGAACTAAGGCTTCTTTTAGATTGGGTAGGAAAAGAATATACAGAAGAAGAAGAAGCCATAAAATACATAAGAAGATGCTTCTCTTTGGACGGTTTAATTGTTACCAAAGGAAGCAAGGGAGCGGTTTATTGCAATCAAGATCAATACATTTATTCAGAAGCAATTCAAGTAGAAATTAAAGATACCGTTGGAAGTGGGGATTCCTTTCTAGCAGGATTTTTAGCTAAAAGAGCTCAAGGTTTTTCAATATCAGATTCCATTGAAGAAGCAATAGCTTTAGGAGCATTTATAACTAATCATATAGGAGCTTGTCCAGTATATGATTTAGAAGAATTTAAGAAATTCAAAATGAATAAGAATATAAAAAGTACTATAATCAAAGAAGATCAGGCTAAAAAATAAGATAATCTTATAATAATTCTCTTTTTGATAAATTAAGGAAAACATTAACAAACTTTATAAATATGTAAAAAGCAGCTTAACACGTTAAGCTGCTTTTCTTTAATAAAGAGTAATTTATTTAACAAATATTGCAAGTGTTTCCTTTAATTTGTTGAAAAAAATCATTGCCTTTATCATCCACAAGAATAAATGCTGGAAAATTTTCAACCTCTATTTTCCAAATAGCTTCCATTCCTAGTTCAGGATACTCTAAACATTCTAAACTTTTAATGTTTGTTTGAGCCAGTATAGCAGCAGGTCCCCCTATGCTACCTAAGTAAAAGCCTCCATACTTATGACAAGCATCTGTTACTTGTTGGCTTCTATTCCCTTTAGCAATCATAATTAAGCTCCCACCATGTGACTGAAAAGAGTCTACATAAGAATCCATTCTTCCAGCGGTTGTAGGTCCCATGGAACCCGAAGCATGTCCTACAGGCGTTTTTGCAGGTCCGGCATAATAAATTGGGTGATCTTTAATATATTGTGGCAATTCTTCTCCATTATCAAGTTTTTCTTGTAGCTTAGCATGAGCAATATCCCTTCCCACAATTATGGTTCCAGATAATGATAATCGAGTAGAAACAGGATAATTTGATAACTCAGAAAGAATCTCTTTCATAGGGCGATTTAAATCGATTTTAATGCCGCCAGCCTCCCCAGCTTTTCGATAAGGTTCCGGAATAAGTCTAGCAGGATTGTCTTCAAGTTTTTCAATCCAAATGCCGTCTTTATTTATTTTAGCTTTAATGTTTCGATCAGCAGAACAGGACACGCCCATACCTACAGGACAGGATGCACCATGTCGAGGAAGACGAATAACCCTAATGTCGTGAGCAAAAAATTTCCCTCCGAATTGAGCTCCTAATCCCAATTCTTGAGCTGCCTGCAATAGCTTCTTTTCCATTTCTAGATCTCGAAATGCACGTCCACCTTCATTTCCTGAAGTTGCTAAGTTATCATAGTATTTTGTAGATGCAAGTTTAACTGTTTTCAAATTCGTTTCTGCGGAAGTTCCCCCAATAACAAAGGCTATATGATAAGGAGGACAAGCAGCTGTCCCTAAAGATTTCATTTTTTCAACTAAAAATGAAAATAATTTGTCAGGATTTAAAAGTGCTTTAGTTTCTTGGTATAAATAGGTTTTATTGGCCGAGCCTCCACCTTTTGCTACAAATAAAAATTTGTATTCCTGACCGTTAACCGCGTATAAATCGATCTGGGCGGGAAGATTAGTGCCTGTATTAATTTCCTTATACATGTCCAAAGGCGCATTTTGCGAATATCGAAGATTATCAGAAGTAAAAGTATTGTATACTCCTTTAGATAAAGCCTCTTCATCATTACCCCCTGTCCATACATGTTGTCCTTTTTTTCCCATGATTATAGCAGTACCCGTATCTTGACAAAAAGGAAGAATACCTTTAGCTGATATTTCGGAATTTCGTAGGAAGGTAAGTGCTACAAATTTATCGTTTTCACTGGCATCAGGATCTGATAATATGCTAGCTACTTGTTTTTGGTGTTCAGGTCGAAGTAAAAATTCAACATTATGAAAAGCATGTTGAGCCAAAAGAGTTAAACCTTCTTGCTCAATTTTAAGTATTTCTTTTCCTTCAAACGTAGTAGTTGAAACATAATCTTTAGTTAGTAAATAGTATTCAGTTGTATCTTTTCCCTGTTCAAAAGTTTCCTGATACTTAAATGCCGGTATTGTCATATAGTAAGCTTAGTTTTATAAAATTTATAGGCCTCAAAAGTAGATATTAATAGATTTATAAAATATGACATTTACCGTTTTTAGTATCTAAGAATGATATTTATATTCGTTATAAATAAGGAAATGATTTTATTAATCAATTTAAACGTTTAAATCGATTTTTATATACCAATTGGGTAAATAAATTTGATGTAAAAAAAGAGCCGATAAATTTATCGACTCTCTGATATGATGAATAACTGATAATAATCTTTCTATCTTAAAGTGAAAAGTAACTCTCTATATTTGGTCAATGGCCACATTTCATTATCAATTAGCATTTCAAGTGTATCGGAATGTTCTCTAATTTTGTCAAATATAGGTTTTACTTTATTACAAAATGTTTCTGCTTGTTTAACAGGATCAGAAATAGCGATCGCCTTATCCCTTTCCTTAAACAGTTTATCAACACCGCTTTTAATTTCTGTGATATGAGTAGAAATGTTTTTAATAAGATCTAGTTGTTCTTTACACATAGATTTCATTACATCCTCTCCAAAAATATCTTTTAGACCTTTAGCATTTTCAATCAACTTAGTTTGATAATCAACCGCTACAGGAACAATATGATTTCTTGCCATATCTCCCAAAACCTTAGCTTCAATAGAGATCATTTTAGAATATTTTTCTAACTTGATTTCATTTCTAGCTTCAATTTCTTTTGTAGATAAGATTTTTAATTTTTCAAAAGGTTCAATATATTTTTTTTCTAATTCAAATTTTAAAGCTTCCGGTGTAGTCTTTTTATTTTTTAAGCCTCTTTTTTCAGCTTCATGAACCCATTCTTCACTATATCCGTCCCCTTCAAATAAAATTTTTCGAGAGGCTGTAATATAATCTCTTAAAATATTAAATATTGCTTCATCCTTTTTAAGACCTTTAGCAATTAGATCATCTACTTCTTTTTTGAATTTTTGTAATTGGTAAGCCATTATGGTATTTAAAATGGTCATAGGTTCTCCGCAATTTGCTTGAGATCCAACCGCTCTGAATTCGAATTTGTTTCCGGTAAAAGCAAAAGGAGAAGTCCTGTTACGATCTGTATTATCAAGTAAAAGCTCTGGAATTTTCCCAACTATGTTTAGCTTAAGATCGGTTTTTTCATCGGGAGAAAGCTTGCCTTTGGTAACTTTTTCAAGTTCATCTAAAACTGCAGTAAGCTGAGAACCTATAAAGATTGAGATAATAGCCGGTGGAGCTTCATTGGCTCCTAGTCTGTGATCGTTACCTGCAGATGCAATTGAGGAACGTAATAAATCTCCATAATCGTGTACGGCCTTAATGGTGTTAATAAAAAAAGTTAAGAATTGAAGATTTTTCTTAGGATTTTTTCCGGGGCTTAATAAATTTTCTCCAGTATCTGTAGAAAGAGACCAGTTGTTGTGCTTTCCGCTACCGTTAACTCCATCAAATGGCTTTTCATGGAATAATATGCTCAAACCGTGTCTACGACTTACCTTCTTCATAACATCCATTAATAAGGAATTGTGATCTACGGCCAAGTTTGCTTCTTCAAATAAAGGTGCTAACTCAAATTGATTGGGAGCAACCTCATTATGTCGGGTAGTTACCGGGATACCTAAGCGCATACAATCAATTTCCAGCTCTTTCATGAAATTCCTTACCCGAGTAGGGATAGAACCAAAGTAATGGTCTTCTAATTGTTGACCTTTAGCAGGTGCATGACCCAATAAAGTACGTCCGGTTAGAACCAAATCAGGACGAGTTTGGAAAAGGGAAGAATCAACTAAAAAATATTCTTGCTCCCAGCCTAAGGTAGAATAAACTTTAGTAACATTTTTATCAAAATATGATTGGCAAACTTCGGTAGCAGCCTCATCTACAGATTGTAAAGCCCTTAATAACGGAGTTTTATAATCTAATGTTTCACCGGTGTATGAAACAAATATAGAAGGAATGCATAATGTAGTATCTATGATAAAAGCTGGTGAGGTAGGATCCCAAGCGGTATACCCTCTCGCTTCAAAAGTATTGCGTATTCCACCGTTAGGAAAGCTGGAGGCATCAGGTTCTTGTTGTATTAATAAAGAACCGCTGAATCTTTCTATGGCGCGACCTTCTCCTATAGGGTTGAAAAAAGAATCGTGTTTTTCCGCGGTTTCTCCGGTTAATGGTTGAAACCAATGGGTATAATGGGTAGCACCCTTAGACATTGCCCATTCTTTCATAGCTACCGCCACCTGATCTGCAATTTCTCTAGTAATTTTCTTACCGTATTTTATGGCATCCAAAATGCTTTGGTATGCTTCTTTAGTAAGATATTCCCGCATAGTAGATTCTGAGAAAACGTTTTCACAATATAGTTCAGATAATTTCTTTGGAATCTCTATATTTTTAGGCTGTAAGTACGGAAGCCTTTTTAAAGCATAAAATCTTAATGTTGACATAAAGGTATCTTTTTTATAGGGTAAATATATAAATAATATTAAAAAAAATCAAAATAACCTCCAAAATTACACATGTTTATCTAAAATAAATTAGTATTTACTTATTGTAATTATTATTATATATTCAAAAAAATATAGTTTATTTTAATAATAACTATAGAATTAATAAATCTATGTACGTATAATAATTAAAAAATCATAATAATTAATTACGGTAAAAAAATAAATATTATTTATTTTTTAAATTTATAAAATAAATAATTATATCCTAATTTTTATTTATAATTAAGAAAAAAGTCTATATAATTTATAATTAGTAATAGTAAACGATATTATTTTAATCAATAAATATAAAATATTTGATATAATGGTTAAATAAATAAAAAATAAATTATTTAATTATTATGAAAATACAAAATATTTTGACAGATGGAATCGGTGTATTTTAATATTAAAGCTCATTAAATTAGATAAATGTAATGTCTAAAATAAATAAAAATCAACTATTTAAAATTATGCATTTTTTAATTTTTACAAAAATTTTTCCTTATTGGTACAATATTTTCTTTTAAATTATTGAAAATAATTAATAAAATTAAATAAATATTAAAAATAAATAGAAATACATTAACACAAATTAAATTTAATCAATAAACCTTAAAAATCATGGAACATAGAAAAATAGGAGATTCAGATTTGTCTTTATCGGTAATAACATTCGGCGCATGGGCCGCTGGAGGATGGATGTGGGGAGGAACAGAAAGAAAAGTTGCAGTAGAAGCAATAAAAGCTGCATACGATGCAGGAATCACCTCCATAGACACTGCGCCAATATATGGTCAAGGAACTAGTGAATCAATAGTAGGAGAGGCTATTAAAGGAATTTCTAGAGATAAAGTTCAAATTTTAACTAAATTTGGTATGCGTTGGGATTTAGCTAAAGGAGATTTAGCCATGCACAGCAAAGATAACTCAGGTAAGGAGATCGATATTTATAAATATGCAGGAAAAGAAAGTGTAATTTATGAATGTGAACAAAGTTTAAAACGTTTAGGAACAGATTATATCGATTTATATCAGTTACATTGGCCGGAAACAGTAACCCCTATTGAAGAAACTTTTGAAGCAGTATCAGAATTGATCAAACAAGGTAAAGTACGACATGCTTCAGTTTGTAATTGTTCAACATCTCAAATTGAGGCAGCAAATAAATCCTGTAATATAATTTCTGATCAACTTCCTTATAGTATGTTAAATAGAAAAATAGAAAAAGATATAATTCCTTATTGTATTAAAAATAAAAAGTCTATCTTAGCTTACAGTCCTATGGAAAGAGGATTGTTAACCGGAAAAATTAAACCGGATCATAAGTTTGGAGAAGGAGATGCTAGACGTGATATGGAAATGTATCAACCGGATAGCATTAAAAGAATTGATGATTTTTTAGCAAAAATAAAACCGATTGCAGATGAACAAGGAGCGACTTTGGCTCAATTGGTGCTTAAATGGACAGCAGAACAGCCCGGTATAACCATCGCATTGGCGGGAGCTAGAAATTCAGATCAAGCCAAACAAAATGCTAAAGCAGCTGAAGTTAAAATAAGTAAAGAACAAATGGATTTTATCGATACAGAATTAGCAAAATTGTAAATTTATATATAAGTATTATGCAAAAACTAACAGGAAAAAAAGCAATAGTTACCGGTGGAAATCGCGGATTAGGTAAGGCAGTGGCTCTAGCTCTGGCTGCTGAAGGAGTAGAGGTAGCTATTACAGGAAGAGATGAAACCACGATTAAGGAAACCGTAAAAGAATTAGAAGGAAAAGGAGTGAAAGTTGCCTATTCTGTTTTTGATGTTTCCAATCAGAAAGAAGTAGAATCAGCCGTTGAAAAATTACAAAACGAATTCGGCACTTTTGATATCTTGATTAACAATGCAGGAATATCAGGATTTCAAAGTTTTTTGGAAATGCCTGTGGAAGAGTGGCAAAGAATTGTACAAACCAATCTGTTCGGACCTTATTATATGGCAAGAGCTGTACTCCCGTCAATGATAGAAAAAAAGTGCGGAGATATAATTAATGTTTCTTCAACAGCTGGGTTAAAAGGTAGTGCCAATACATCAGCATATAGTGTTTCAAAAGCAGGGTTAATTTCCCTGTCTGAATCGTTGATGTATGAGATGAGAAAAAATAATATTCGGGTAACTACACTCACACCAAGTACCATTGCTTCAGACATGTCTATAAAATTATTGAAAATTACAGACGGAAATCCTGAAAAAGTATTGCAGCCTGAAGATTTTGCGGAGTTGGTAGTTGATATTTTAAAATTAAATAGACGAGCGTTGCTGCCCAATGCTTCTTTGTGGTCTACTAATCCTTAATCTTAATAGAATAAACAAAAAAATAAAAGTCCGGTTCATGCCGGACTTTATTTTATTAAAAAATACAAAATTTTGAAAGTAATTATTTCAGACAGAACTCCTGAAGTGGGTATGGAGATGTAAAAAAAGAAGGCTTAGAGGTTGAAATGCGGACGGATCCAAACCCTATATCTCTTAAAGAACTGATAGATAAATGTAAGAAAACAGGTGCCTATATAAACGATGTCTCCAGTTCCGAAAAGTTTTTTTAAAGAAGTTACTCAATTAAAAGTTATTTCAACGGATGTGCTCAGTAATGCAACTGCTGACATGGCTTTTTTACTGATGTTAATTGTTTCAAGAAAGGCCTTTTTTAATTATCGGAGAATTATAGAGGGGAAATGGAAAACGGTATTTTCATCTGTAGATTATTTAGGGCAAGGGTTAAATGGAAAAACCTTAGGAATATTCGGCATGGGGCATATATTGGTATTAAAATGGCAAAAAAATGTAAAGATGTTTACAGAATGAAAATACTGTACAATAATAGACATAAACAAGAAGAAGTAGAGAAGGAACTCAACGCCTGTTATGTTTCTTTTGATGAATTATTGAATAGATCGGATATTATGTTTACATGCATCTTTGACGGAATAAAATAAAGGAATATTTGATATTTCGGCTTTTAAAAAGATGAAGAAAACATCCATAATAATATACGGCAAGAGGCTTAATAATTAATGAAAGTAATTTAATAAAGGCAATCAAAGAAGAGATAATTTGGGGTGCCGGATTGGATGTAATCGTACCGGAACCTATGAAGGCAAATAACCCTTTGCTATCTATGGAAAATGTTGTTATTACATCTCATATTGGTTCTGCGACTAAAGAAGCGCGAAGTGCAATGACAATTTTTGTGCTAAAAATGTTATATCCATTTTGAATCATGAAAAATTGCCCTATATAGTTAATCAGGAGGTTTATAAATAAAATTTTATTAATAAATCTAATAGAACTGTAAGTTAATTTAAATTGGATGAAAATTAATTTAAATATCCATATTAAGCTTAACAGAGAGATTTTGATCTAAATTTCCAACCTTATAAGCACCTAAACGAACATAAATGCCTACTCCAACAAGGCCTAATAAGAGTTTATTTACTTCGAAGCCAACTTCCTGGTAATAATCTTTTGGAACATCGAACTCAAAAAGGGAATGAAGATCTTTATCAGGCATCCACCCAATAAGTCCATTATAGAGTACGGTAAAATGTAAAGATTTGAATTCGTTGACACGTAAAGGTCTAAAATGATGGGAAAATTGAAAAGATACAAACCTGTCAGAAAAAAAGGAAGAAGGCTTCATAGTTTCAAAACTTTGAAAACCTTTAAAGCTAAATCTTCCCCAAATACTTTTTCCGTGTTTTGCGACCCCATTGCCTTCAAATGAATCCATTAATGGCGTTTCTCCAAAAGTAGCCCCTACATTTCCAATGATTTCGGTTTTACCCATTTTGGATAAAAAAGTATATAAAGCGGAAAGATATAAACGATGAATTCCTGTACTATTTTCAAACAATTTCCAAGATTTTGAGTAAGTAAAATAATAATAAGGAGGTTTATCTTGTAATGTATATTTGCCATTTGAAGATTCTATATATTTTACATTGGGAGCATAACGTAATCTTAGGGCAGTGTTTACATAATTAAACCAGGTACTTTCATCATAATCTTTAAATTTGTAATGAAAATTTACACGTTGTCTTTGATAATCAACAACAAAAGTGATGTCTAAATTTTTAAAAAAATCTTGTTGATAAGATAATTCAACTTTTCTGTAGCTAAAATAATCGCCGTTATAAATATTATTGGTTTTAGCAGTAAGCTCATCTTTAGCCGTTAAATATTTTATTTTGGTTCTCCCAACAGGAAGTACGTCAGTTTCCGCTTTAAATGATAATTCTCCCCCATGTTGTTTATTAATAAAGAAAGTCACATCGGCCCCTCCTTTAGCTTCTTCATCTCTTGATGCTTTAGCAATATATCCACCAAGTCGTGTTTTTTTACTGAATTTATAATTGGTATGACCTCCTAACTGATAACGAAAAGATTCATATAAATTGTGACTAAACATACTGTACACATCGAAATTAAAAAAACCTAATTCTAACTCTCCTTCCGAAAGCTTCCTAAAAAATTTTAGTCTAGATTCCAGCTTATATTTATCAAATATTCTATTTAGTTCGCTATAGGTAGTAGCTTCACGTTTTGTAAGAGAATCTTTTCGCAGCAATGAAATTTTTTCATCAACTTGATTTGAAACATCTTTAGAAATAGCATATTCATAGCCTTTAAAATCTTTAGGACTATATGAAATATCATTAGTAAAATTAGTTATATGAGAATCTATGGTGGCTGTAGTATTTAATCGAGTAATAGAATGTAAGCCTTTAGGAAGTAACTTATTTATTTTTTTTATAAAATTACTACTTAATATTTCGGTCTTCATAAACTCATCTTCTGTATACCAAATTCCTTCATAAGGGGTGTAGGTTATTTCATAATAAATATTAGAAATCTTAGAATTATTTCCAATTAGTTTTACCAAAGCATAGTTTTCAGAATCCACAAAGACGGTCAGGTTTTTATAAAATTGAGTTTCGCCTTTTCCATGTGAATAAGTATAAATAACATAAGTTTTTCTATTATTTATATAAATGCTATCTACTAATTTAGATACATTACCTTGCATTTCTCTAGGCTTTAAAATTTCAGGATAGTCATTTACGAATGATTTTGCAATGGAAAAATTAAAAAATTGTGCATTATGAAAGCCTCCTGCTTTATACGCCGTTACAATTCCTTTCTTTCCATATTTCTTATCATATTCATAAAGCATCGTTCTTTCTCCGATAAAAACCATACTCTTTTCTAAAAAACTCTTTAATTTATTATTTAAGGTATCCAGTTTTCTTTTAGGAGTATAAATATAACTAACCGAATCTGAGGGCATATCTAAGGTGAATTTTACATAAGAATCGAATTTGTAAGTATTCAGATAATCTGCATTATTTTTTTTACTATTTTCCCATAATTTTTTTAAAATTGATACCGCTTTCGGATCACTCTTTTTATCGATTTTTTTTAACAAATATATGGTTTTATCTAATTTACCAATCATTTCTATTTTAGGGAGATAGTCGTTGGCTCGAATTGTTATTTTATTAATATTATTATCTAAATTTATAATCCCTTCCTCATTCGAGAAACCTATTAAATGATTTGCCTCATTATAAACAGGTGCATTTTCAATAGGAAAATTTGTTTCAATATTTACAATTTTAATAGTAATTTGAGAAATAAGACATAAAGGGGAAAAAAGTAAAAATAATAATATTAAATAGCTTTTTATATATGTTTGCATCTATAGAAATAGTCTTTTTACTTTAATATATTTTGATTTAATTATAAAGTATTTAGTTTGGTCAAAGAATGTAAAATTAGAAATTATTTCTTTATAATAATATGACTTAAATAAATAAAAATTGCCGGTATATAATTTACCGGCAATTTTGTATATAAAGAAAAGATAATTTTTTAGAAGAGAGAAGTTGCAATTTGAACTCTTGCTTCTTTTCGAGATGGATTCCACATGGCTGTTGCTGAAACAGGTAACTTATATCCTAGAACGCTCACATCTTTAGATGCCGTAATTCCTGCATTTACAATATCAAAATCATGTTTCTCGTTCCCATAAAAATTGGATTTACCGGCAAGACCAAAGGCAGCACCACAAAATAGGTCTAAATCAACAGCTTTACTTTTTATTATTGGATAATTTAAACCGGCGTAAGTAGACCATCTTTGATCTCCTTTCTCATCTCTGTCGCAGCCATAAAAAGAAGTTCCATAATCAAGTTTTAAAGGAAAGTTTTCGGAAAATACAAAATAACCTCTGAAATCAAATCGGTGACCACTTGTTTTGCGATCGTAGTTCCATATATCATTATCTTTATCCCCTTTTAATCTACCGGTCGAATTAAATACATCCCATACACCTACTCCCCATTTACCTGTACTGTAATGTATGTAATAATTAATTTCATGGTAATGTTCTCCATTCGTATCACCTAGCCCTATACCTCCCCAAACTCCTAATTTGAGATATTTTTTATTATCCAATGCATAATTTATATCTACATCGGTCATAGCTCCGTCTGTGACGGTTATACCTCTCCATAAATGATTGGATCGTAAACTTAGGTTAAAATCTAATCGATCTATTTCTTGACTATACATTGAAATAGAAGATATGAAAATTGAAAGTAAAATGAGAATCTTTTTCATATTATTGTGTTTTTAGTTTGTTTTTATTTTAAAATGATATTCAATTTAGTTTGTAAAAATATAAAATTATGTTTATGAAATCTAAGAAATTGCAAAAAATATTTGAAACTAAATTAAAATTATAATTTAATTAATATAAAATGGTGTATTTATGCTTTTAAAAACTATAAAACAAATTATAATGATTATTATAAAATGTATAGTACTTTTAAACATACATTATATAATATAGAATTTACAGATGCCAAATTCTATAAAGTTTAAAACTTATAAAAATTAACATCTGTAAAATCTATCAATTTATTATGAAATAGTTTATAAGATATTAAATAATAAATTTATCATAACCATTAGGTAGATTTATGATAAAATATGCATTATTAGTAATACCTCATAAATATAAATCTAATGTACTTTGATTAAAAGGTTGTTCTAAATTTAGTAGATTATTGATTAAACTGCTTTTTATAATTTTTAAGAAAGGAAATAAACAATTATTTATCCTCCTCATCAACCCAGTTAAGAACTCTACTTACGGCTCTTTTCCAACCTTTAATGTAATGTTCAGCTTTATCTTTATCCATTTCAGGTTTAAATACTCGATCAACCGATCTTTGAGCCTGAAGTTCATCAATACTACTCCAATATCCAACAGCTAATCCGGCTAAATAAGCAGCTCCTAATGCTGTAGTTTCCAAAGTTTTTGGTCTTATTACATTAAACCCGAAAATATCAGATTGGAATTGCATCATTAAATTATTGGAACATGCACCTCCGTCAACACGTAATTCAATTTCATGAACACCTGAATCTGCCTCCATTGCTTTTATTAAATCATATACTTGATAAGCAATACCTTCTAAAGTAGCTCTGGCAATATGTCCATCTGTAGTACCTCTGGTGATTCCTAAAATACCTCCACGAGCGTATGGATCCCAATAGGGAGCTCCCAAACCGGTTAATGCCGGTACAAAATATACGCCTCCATTATCGGGAACGGTCTTAGCAAGATTTTCAGTATCTGCTGAAGTTTTAACAATTTTAGCCCCGTCTCTTAACCATTGCACAACCGCACCTCCTACAAAAACACTACCTTCAAGCGCGTAATAGGTTTTTCCGTTAATTTTCCAAGCTATAGTTGTTAATAGGTTGTTTTTAGATAAGACCGCATCTTCTCCTGTGTTCATTAATAAGAAGCACCCAGTACCATAGGTGTTTTTTGCCATTCCTTTATTGGTACATAATTGACCGAATAAAGCAGCTTGCTGATCTCCTGCAATACCGGAAATAGGAATTTTAGTAGAGAATAGAGTAGTGGAAGTTTCACCATACACTTCACTACTTTGTTTTACTTCAGGAAGCATGGACTTTGGAATGTTGAATAATTTTAATAAATCCTCATCCCATTCCAAGGTATGAATATTAAATAGTAAGGTACGAGAAGCGTTGGAAACATCAGTAACATGCATTTTTCCTCTGGTAAGCTTCCAAACCAACCAGGTATCTACAGTACCAAAGCAAAGTTTTCCCTGCTCAGCTTTCTCTCTAGCTCCTGGAACGTTGTCCAATATCCATTTTAATTTAGTTCCTGAGAAATAAGCATCAAGTATTAAACCAGTTTTTTCTCTGATCATATCGGTCAAGCCTTGTTCCTTAAGCTCATCGCAATATTTGGAAGTTCTTCTATCCTGCCAAACAATTGCATTGTAAATGGTTTCACTGGTTTCCCTGTCCCAAACGATTGTAGTTTCCCGTTGATTGGTAATACCAATAGCGGCAATGTCCAACCCCGATATACCTTTTTTTGCTATAGCTTCGGCAGCTACAGACATCTGTGAAGACCAAATTTCTTCAGGGTTGTGTTCTACTAATCCCGGTTTTGGGAAATATTGTGTATAATCCTTTTGGGCTACTGAAACGATTTCTCCTCCATGATTAAATAAAATAGCTCTCGATGATGTAGTTCCCTGATCTAAAGCTAAAATGAATTTTTCTTTCATCTTTTTTGATTTTAGTTATTTAATTTATCTTTTGAAAATAAAAACGAAAATACATTTAAAATTGGATCATTGTTCTAAAATTAATCTTTTTTTAAATGTATTTTTGATTTTATGTATTTATTATGTTAAAAAACACCTTTTGTATTGTTGTATAATACAATTTGGTAACTTAAACCGAACCAATCATTGGAAATGCTAGGTCCTCCAGATTCAGCTCTATGTTGATAGAAAGCTGTTAATTTTGCCATTCTTGGACTGTTTGGGTATAAGTAAAAATTTACCCCTGCAGTATATAGGTAAAGTTTTTCATAATTAAATCCTGAAATATCTTTGTTCCCTTGATTAAAATATTCAAATCTAGCAACAGGCTCAATTTTTGGAGTAATATTGAATCCTGCAAGAAATGAATAACCCAGTTTATTTACTTTAACAAAATCGTGTTTTGTGTAATCTAAATTATTAGGAGATACAAATATAGTATTTCCATTTTCATCAACACTTGTAAATCTTACATTTTTAAATGTTCCGTAATCAAATTTGAATTTGTATTTTTTTGGATTTATATAATATAAAAATCCGGAGTAAGCCCAAGCTTGTTTAAAGCCCATTCCAGGAAGGTTAACGGATCCCATATGACCTCCAAATTCAACATTTTTTACAGGGAAAAAACGTAGGGAAGCATCCCAGCTTTTAAACTCTAAACCGTGATTTCCTTGACCCTCGGACGGACCGTCATTAAATGAAGACCAGTATCTGTCTCGATTACTGTCACTGTTATGTAAGAAAAAAGCATATCTTACGAAGTTTTTTACGTTACCTGAAACGTTAATACCATAGTGTCTTAAATCTGGACCTCCTTGAGCGGCACTTTGATTTTCAGAAGTATAAGTAAAATCAGCCAAATCCAAATCATAAGCAGAAGTTTCATTAGCAGCTCTGTTTCCAGCTCCTTTAAAACGACCTATTTGTAAATTAAGCAATGGATTGAATTTATATTTGATAAATGCATCTGAAATTTTACTAGAATGTAAATTCCAAGTCATGCTTGCGCTCAATTTAGGCGAAATATCCATGTCTGTATGTAAGAAACCTATTTTGAAAGCTGCCGGTTGGAAATTATATCTTGAATTTGCTTCTTTGTGAAGGCCTTGTTCTTTTGGAACTTGTTGGTAGATGGTTTCCAATACCATACCAATACCATATTTAAGAGTAGGTGTAAAACTGTTTTCATCCGCACCTGTTAACTCCTTAATAAAATTTAATTTGATTCCTTGAGAAAGCTGAGAGCTATCGCTATTCATACGTTCCACAAGCGATGCTTTCCTTTTTATTGTGTCACTTTCTGATTGAAATTTTTCAAGAGAAACTTTTTGGCCATATCCTAAAATAAATGTTGCCGTTAAGAAAAGAGATAAACTACTTTTAAAATTCATGTTAGTTTTTTTAAGTATTTAATTTGTTTTTATAATATAAGTTAATAGGATAAGGTAAAGATATATTATCTTAAATAAACTTTATCTTTACCTTATCATCTTTATGATTATTAAAAGGTGAAGAGAAATTATTTTTTAGTCTTTTCAAAAATATATAACTCATGAATTTCACTATCATATCCAGGATAAAAACCTGAAGGCATACCCATTTTAATGATAGCACCTCTATTGTTAAGGATTACTAAATCATTAGTTACCGGATCTATAGAAAGACCTTCAATTTCTCCGGCTCTTTCAAATTCTGGAATAGATCTGAATAAAGATACTTCAGCACGGGTTTGTTCCGGATTGCTAACATCGGCTATGTAGATGTTATCAGCTTCAGGAATATCTGAATCTCCATCATCGGAAGTAATTAAAAGTTTTCCGTCTATATGATATACTCCTTGTTGCCATTGTGGAGAAGGTTGTAAGTGAACCTTTCCTATGTATTTTCTGGTTTTTAAATCGTATTTGTAAACATACCATCCTGAAGTCCAGTCAGACATCCAAGCTACATTGTTTTTTCTGTCGATGGTAATACCGCTAACTTCTGGTTGTTCAATTTCACCAAAATCGATGGAATATTTATAATCAAGAGTTTCCGCATCGTATACGGCAATTTGAATATTACGAACGACTCCTGCATCAAAAAATTCTACTCCTGTATAAACTTCTCCGTTATAAATATCGATATCGCCGAAATGATTTACTTCTTTTTCGAATTTTGTAAATGGTTTATCATTTTTTGTGATAAGATTACCATTCTTATCATATTTAAATAATGCGGTGCTGCTAGATACATAATAATAATCTTTGTCAATAGCAATACCTTGTCTACCCTCTACAGGAATAACTTTTTTTAATTTGTAACTACTTCCTGACTTTGCTAATTTTTGTGCATTGATGGAAGTGAATCCAACTACTACTAATAGTGCAAGTATTAGTTTTTTCATGATTTGATTTTTTAAAATGTTAATATTTATTTTATTTTATATGTTTTATTTTGAACAATTTTTCTCTTTTTTACTGAACAAAAAATTATAATGATGGCTTAATAATTTGAAATTTGAAAAGTTTAGAACACATTCTTATTTATTTCAAATTATTTTCTAATAAACACTTAATTATTATTGATTTAAAAGGGTTACGTTTCGTGAAATAGTATTAAAATGAAACGTAATGTATATGTATTGGAAAAGCCATAATTTTATTAAATTTTTTAATAGCCTAAATCTGTTAAAACAGTTTTAGCATTTTGATAAGCCGGTCCTTCATTTCTAAGTTGTTTTTCGTGATAGAAACGAATAGTTAGATCTGACTGATTGGTAAACATTCCATCACAAGAAGAAAAATATTTACCCATTTGTTCTTCGTTATCAAATGAATACGGATGTATTTTCATGCCTGATTCATGTATTAATTTAGCTTGCCAAGGTTCTAATAATTCTGGCCAATTATCCGGAGGAGTTCCTCCTGCGATTGATGGACCAATGAATTGTGCTAAATTATCGACTCCGAAATTTATATGTTTAATATAAGTGGCTTCTTGGTCGTCATGTATATCGTCAGGTCCTTTTCCTTTCCAGAAAAGTAAAGCGGTTGGAATATTTCCTTTAAATATATCTTTTAAAATTAATAAGCTGTTATGTGAAAATGTTTGTAATACAACTTTTCCATTTGTGTTCCCCACATTAACTTTTCCATTTTTAAAATGATCGGATTCAGTAGCCGGTTTGTTAATAATATTCCAGCCTAAGCGATCTAGTTCTTTAACTAATGCTTTTTCAATTCCCGGATTTAAACTTGGTTCTTTCGTTTCAATATAAATACCGGGTCTGTTTCCATTATCTGCCGGATCATCTTCATATTCGAAAGTATATCCTGTATTCGTTTTTTTCCATATTCTTTCTCCGTTAGCATCTCTTTTTAAACGTTTCCCTTGAGCAAACATAATTACGTCTTCTAAAGTACTGATGTATTGCTTTTGTGTTGAAAAGCTAGTTCTTGCTCTATCCGGAGAGGTGTTTTTATCATGGTTAAACCAAGTACCGGCATCCAATTTTAATAATTCTTCATAAGTAAAAGTTGAAGCGGGATCTTCAGCTCTGTCAGGATAGATTTTATTGATGTTAGACGTTCTGGTAAGAAGATTGTCGTGAACTACTAAAATAACACTATCCTTTGTAATTTGAAGATCTGCTTCCAGGTAGTCGGCACCTATATTTCTTGCCCATCGATAAGCAGCTTCTGTAGATTCAGGAGCCCAATAAGACGTTCCTCTATGTGCTATTACAGCATTTTCAGGAACGTAATCTCTTACGTGCTGCATTTCAGAAGATAAGAGATGAACTTTTTCTTGATGATTTGTTGATACATTATTATCATCATCACTACTGCATGATGATGCTATTACACTTGCACACGCTAACATAGCCAGCATATTTTTTCTCATTTTGTAGGGGAATTTAGTTTGTATATTATTTAGTTTGAAAACTATTCATGTGAATTTTTATCTATTTTTTTAACTAAGAGGTTTGATTGTGATAGATTTTATGGTTAAATTCTGATTACAGCATTAAAAAATAGGGAAATTTAGTTTTTAAATCATCCAATTTTTTTCTTTCTTCCTTCACATTCATTTTATATTACTGCTCTCATTAAATCATAGCTTTTCTAAACTATGATTTGCTCTAAAAACAATTCTTATTACTTCTTATTACTTTTAAAATTATATCCATAAAAATTTAATCACAATCAAAACTTAGTAAAAACAGAAAAAGAATTTTTTTATATTGTAATTTATTTTTTATCTAATTCTTGCTCTTTTTTATAAGTAAAGGCCATAAAGATAATGGACAAAATGCCACTACCAATTAACAATTGAAAGCTAGCAGACCAACCAAAAGATTCAACCACTTTACCCATCACTATATTAGCAAGTAATGAAGTTCCTATGAAGTAACCGAAAAATCCTGTAAGTCCTGCAGCAGTTCCTGCAGCATTTTTAGGAGCTAAATCCAACGCCTGAACTCCAATTAACATTACCGGGCCATAGATAAAAAATCCGATTGCAGTTAATGCGATTAAATCAACAACTTTGCTGCTCGGATTTTGCCAATAAACGACAATAGATAAGATAACAAGAATCATAAAAATGATTGTTGTCATTGCTCTTTTTCCATTGAAAATCTTATCGCTCACCCAGCCACATAATAAGGTTCCCGGTATAGCGGCCAATTCATAATAAGAATAAGCATTACTAATATCACTTTGAGAATATCCTTTAACTTCGGATAGATAGGTAGGAGCCCAGTCTTGTACTCCGTATCGAATAAAATAAACAAATGCATTAGCAAAAGCCACAAACCAAAGCATCTTATTATTAAAAACATATTTAAAAAATATTTCTTTAGTCGATAATACTTTTTCAGAATCTTTAGAATAATTAGGAGGGAAATCATTCTTATATTCTTCTATGCTAGGTAATCCACAGGCTTGAGGATTATCACGAATAAGTATATAAGATATTATGGCAATTAATATGGCTATTCCTGCAGGAAACCAAAACATTCCCACTTTCCAACTTAAAACATTTACGCTAAGAGAACCTGCGAAAAGTATCCCCCATTTGGTAACTTGACCTAACAACCCCCCCCCAACATTGTGAGCGAGATTCCATACTGCCATTTTTGTACCTCTTTCTTTCACTGAGAACCAATGAGTCATTACTCTTCCACATGGAGGCCATCCCATACCGCCGAACCAACCAATTAAAAATTGGAATACGGCCATTACAGCAATGTTGTACATCCCTATAGATGTCCCTGCAATTATAGTACATACTGAAGCTAATATTAGTCCTAAAGGAAGGAATTTTCTTGCGTTGCTTCTATCCGAAATACCTCCCATAATAAATTTAGATAAACCGTAAGCGGTAGCATTAAAAGAAAAAGCTATCCCTAAATCATATTTACTAAATCCCATTTCTATTAGGTAAGGCATTGCCAATGAAAAGTTTTTTCTAACAAGATAATAGGCTGCATAGCCTATAAATATTCCTATAAAAACCTGAAGTCTCAATTGCGTATACGAACCTTTCACCTCTGATTCCGGCTTACGTTCAGTAGGCTGAGGTGGTGTAAAAAAATTTGCCATTTTTTTTATTTTGTAGAGTTAATTATTTTTTGCGACAATATATGAATTTTAACTTACTTTTGGTAATTTACTAATAAATATCCTTTAGCTAACTCTTGGAACTCTTTAGTTTCATTAGCTATCCAGTTCTCATCATACCCTAATTCTTTAGCAATAATTTTTGCTACAGATTCTGCTGAATCTATAGCTGCGCGTGCATCAACAAATAATAATCGGACTCTTCTAGCTAAGATATCTTCAACTTTTTGTGCCATCTCTTCTCTTACTGCCCATACAATTTCTGCTTTTGTATATTCATGGTTAGGATGAATTTTTTGAGCTAATTCAGGATTTTCCTGTTGTAATTTTTTAATTGCAGGTATGTCAGAACCGTAAACATATAGATGATTGGTTCTATCAACTTGATCGGCTGGTATATTTCCGTGTATAGAAAGATTTTCTGTTTTACAAGGCTTACGATCGATTTTTCCAGTATCAATAGCTTTATCAATAAAATCTTCAGCCATTTGACGGAAAGTGGTCCATTTTCCACCGATAATGCTTAATAGGCCGGTTTCTGAAACAAGAATTTTATGATTTCTGGATACTTCTTTAGTGCTTCCTCCTTCTTTGTCAGGAGCTGCTAAAGGCCTTTGTCCTGCAAAAATTGATAAAACATCTTTTCGAGTAGGTTTTTTTACAAGGTATTGAGAAGCAGTACTAAGAACAAATTCGATTTCTTGCTCTAATGCTCTAGGCTCTAAACTAGGATGATCTACCAAAACATCAGTTGTACCGACTACAAGTCTATTATGCCATGGAACTGCAAATAATACTCTTCCATCGCTAGTTTTAGGGATCATTAATGCATTATCTCCTGGTAAGAATGATTTATCTAATACTAAGTGAATCCCTTGGCTTGGAACAACTGTTTTTTTGTGATTTGGATCATTCATATTGAGGATATCATTAGTAAACACTCCGGTGGCATTTAATACAACCTTACCTTTTACTTCGTATTCGCTTCCACTAATTTCGTCTTTAACTTTAACACCGACAATCTGATTCTTATTATCTTTTATTAGGCCGGTTACCTTCATGTAATTAAATATGGCACCGCCGTTTTCTACAGCTGTTTGAGCAAGATTTACGGCCATACGTGAATCATCAAACTGTCCATCATAGTAAATTACTCCTCCATGTAATCCGTTAGGCTCAACGGTTGGTAACATTTCTAAAGCTTTGCTTTTACTGATATGTTCTGATTTTCCTAAGCTCAGCTTTTTGGATAACATATCATATATTTTTAATCCAATTGTATAAAAAGGTCCATCGATCCATTTATAATTTGGGATAACAAAAACTTGTTTTTTTGCTAAGTGACTTGCATTTCTTTCTAAGAGGCCTCTTTCTCTAAGAGCTTCTTTAACTAAGGCAATGTCTCCTTGCGCTAAATAGCGAACCCCACCATGAAGTAATTTAGTAGAGCGGCTCGATGTTGCTTTTGCGAAATCATGAGCTTCAAATAAAACTGTCCTATATCCCCTTGTAGCAGCATCTACCGCAGCACCTAAGCCACTAGATCCTCCTCCAATTATAATTATGTCCCACTCAGAATTATTATTTAGTTTTGATAATTGATCACCTCGTTTCATTTTGTTTTTTTTTAATTATTTTTTGCTTCTTTTCTGTTGTCAGTAAAATTACAAAAAAAACAATACGAAACACTATGAAATTTTTTAATATAATGTATTTATCATTTAGCTCATATAAAAAACGGTTGAAAATTTGACAAAACAACCCAATTAAACATTAATTAATAGGATAAAAGCAAAACGATTCGTTGGTTTTTTTTTGTTAATGTTTATTTTGCTTGCATATTGATAAAATTCAATAAGAATTTAGATTTTATTCTTAACTTTAAGCTTTTAAAAATATTTGATCATGATCAAGCTTAATAGAAGACAGCAGCTTATTATAGATGAGTTAGATGAACATAATTTTACTAAGGTTAATGAGCTTTGCGAAAAATTAAATGTTTCAGCAGTTACTATCCGAAAGGATCTTCAATATTTAGAAAATACAGGTCTTTTATATAGAACTCATGGGGGAGCTAGTAAACAACCTTTATATGCTTTCGAAAAAAATATTAACGAAAAAGAATTTGTGCAGGTGTTACAAAAACAAAAAATAGCGAAAGCTGCACTTAAATTTGTTAACGATCAAGATTTTATTATTTTAGCTTCCGGAACTACAGTTTATTATTTAGCAAAAATTATTTCTGGATATGAAAAATTAACGGTCATCACCTCTTCTTTAAGCGTATCTATAGAATTAGGAAAAGATTCTTTTATTGATGTGATACAATTGGGTGGAAACTTGAGAAAAAGTTCCGTTTCCGTTATCGGTTCTTTAGCAGAATCTGAATTAAAAAAATTTTCATGTAATAAATTATTTTTAGGGATTGATGGCATAGACCTTGATTTTGGTTTGTCAACCTCTAACTCTACAGAAGCTCATTTAAATAAAGTAATGATTGAGCAATCGGAAAAAGTCATTGTTTTGGCTGATTCTACAAAAATAAATAAAAGAGGATTTGGACAGATATGTTCATTAGATAAGGTTGATGTTTTAATTACAGATAATGATATTTCTGAAAAAGATTTAAGCACTTTAGAGGATTGTGGAATAGAAGTTATAGTAGCCAAATAAATATTGTTTATAAAAAAACCCTTATGATTTTTTCATAAGGGTTTTTTACTGAAAATATAATATCAATCCTCTAATGCATGGGCAATTATACTAAGGGGATGTTCACATGGTTTAGTGGTAAACATTTCAATTTGCCACTTACAAGTTTCACAATCGGTGGCAACGATATCAAAGCCTCCGGTTTCAATTTGTTTGAATAACGGATCACCAATTTTTTTAGAAACTTCATGATTCTCCTTTTTAAATCCAAATGTTCCGGCAATTCCGCAACAATTTGATTCCAAAACGGTCACTTCTACATTTGGAATAAGCTTTAGCAATTCCACAGAATAATAGGTCCAACCTAATTTGGCCATGTGGCAAGGAGTATGATAAGCTATCTTTAAAGGTTTATTTTTAAATTTTAATTTTGCGTCAGTTGTACTTAATAGACGATATATATAACGGGTTGCTAATTCTACCTGATCTTTTACCGCGCTGTTATCTACTCCTAATAGGTGAGGATGTTCATCGCGTATAGTAAAAGTACAAGACGATGAAGTAGTAATTACCGGTAATTTTTTGTCAATAACAGATTTACGAATTTCTGACTCATCTAATTTTGCATTCTTTTTAGCTTTTTCTATAAAACCATTAGAGATTAAGGCAATACCGCAACATCTTTCTTTTTCGAGAAGTTGAATTCCAATATTTAATGAATTAAGAACCTTAATCATATCTTTTCCTAGCTGAGGATTATTGTAGTTTACATAACAGCCATGAAAATAAGATACTTGGGTAGGATATTTTTTTTGTTCATTAGCTACTTTTTTATACCAGCTTTTAAAAGTACCGAATGAATATTTGGGAAGACTTCTTCTTTTGTCAATTTTGAGAATAGGTTCAATTAAACTTTTAACAGGTTTGGCCGAAGTCATTGCATTGACTATAGGGGCAAAAGGAGTGGCTAATGTTCCCATAAAGTCTGTGTGGGCAAGTATAACATCTCTTAAAATCGGTTTTTTCTTACTGTATTTAATTCGAGCCATTTGGATAATATCACCAATCTTCACATTGGAAGGACAAGCAACTTCACATCTTTTGCAATTTATACAGTACTTTAAAGATTCATCATAGAAATCAGGATCTTTTAATCGTAATCTTTCTCCATCCGGACCGGAATGTTTTGGACCCGGATAATCAGGATTTACTTTGGATACTGGACAATATACCGTACAAATAGTACATTTAATGCATTGTTCGAAATTATTTTCACTTTTATTGAGCAATAGATTCATAGGTTTTTTCTTTGATTAAAATTTGTTCAGCTACGTATAATGCGGATAAAAAGGATACACCGGCGCCACACCCTTCTTTTAATGGATTAAAGCCACTAAGAATTGCTCCAGCTACAAATAAATTATCTATAGGCATATCGTCTTTTATTCCATGGAAATTTTGATCTGTTTTAACTCCGAATTGCTGATAATTTTGCTTTTCAAATAAATTGGTGTGATACCATTCTGCTCTATCAGTTAAATAGTCTGTATCTAAGTTAAATATAGGTTCGTACACTTGTTTACTGTCAGCTAATAATCCCTGACTAAAAAAGCTACCGGAAGAAAGTATGAAATTTTTAGCGGAAATCGGAATATTTCCGTGATTCAGCGTATACACGTTAGTTACGTGATGTGCTTCTATATCAGCGTGTGTAACGTTATCACCTAACATAAAAACTCCTCCCAATTTTGTAAAATAGTCTTTTAAATATAACTGGGTACTGACCCCTACTAAAGAAGGAGGGAAGGTAGGAATCAAATAAACGGGCTTACCTACCTTATTAATTAGCTTAGGTAAGATTTCCGGATTTTTGAATCCGATACAATCCGGGAAGATAATTACATCGCAAGCCTGACTTTTTTCAATTAATATTTTGGCGAGAATATCCAGATTGTCTTCTTTGTCAAAAACTAAAGATAAATTGGTTGATCTGAATTCGCTCGGATTTTTTCTTATCGTATTTAATTCGGGTAAGTTAAAATATTGTAGGGAAATTTCAATACCCATTTTTTCGAAAGCTTCGGAAATAAATTCCGGATTAAAATCTAAAAATCCTTCAATGTTTATTATAGCTGCCTTTTTCCATGAAAATTTTCCATCCTCAATAAAAGCAAAATTGGGCATAGTTAACCAAGTTGGTTTTATTATACCCATGGGAGTAATTCTATAATGATTTTTATTGGACGCCCCTTGGGTCTCTATTCCAATGCCTGAAAGAAAATTTTTTGCTTCTTGGGCTAATTCAGCAAATTTAGATTTTCCAATCTTTGTATAAGGATGATTCGGAGCTTGTAGGGAAAGTTCCGATATAGAATCTTCAGGGTTACTTACCGATTTTCCGTCAGGTAAATAGTTTAACAAATCAAATGATCCCGAAAAGAAATGTAAAGCACTTTGCCCGGAAGAAATAATAGCACATTTCTGTCCATTCTGCATTAATCGGATACCACTAACTAAACCGGTTAAACCTCCTCCTACTATTACTGTATCAAATTTCATTTTTTGCGTTTTTAATTTGTTCTTGAGTCTTATTTAATCCGCATACTCCTTCATAAACCCAACTGGTAAATTCACTTTCTCTTAAGGTGTCTCCCCAAGCAATAGGGCGTATGCCTTTCCATCTTTCATTAAGAAATATAGTTAAATCTTCTTTGGATTTATCCGAGCTTAGAACTTGGTAGTGATTCATTAGCCCAGCTGCTCTACAGGCACAAAGTTCACCTTGACAGGTTCCCATACCTACACGAGTTCTTCTTCGAAGATCAATAAGGTTGGTAACATGCAATTCATTAATAGCATATTCTACTTCACCTAAAGAGACTTCTTCACATTCGCAAACTAAACTGTTTTCCGTAACCTTGTTCTCTTTTAAATTTTCTGCCATATCTCCTAATCTGTAAATTGCAGATTTACGTATGGTAGAAGGTACGGAAATCATTTTTTGATTTATTTCTTCTGTACTTTGCTGAGATCCCGGAAGATTTGCTTCTGCAGTAGTACAAGGAGTGGTATTATTTAATTTTTTACAAACTAAGTCAGTAGCCCATTCAGCCATTAGCCTATAGGTCATTAATTTTCCTCCGGTAATTGTAATAAATCCTTCCAAGCCGTCTCTTGTTGCGTGGTCTAATAAGACGATTCCTCTACTTACATTACGTCCGGATGGATCATCATCAGAAGCTACTAGTGGTCTTACCCCGGCATATCCTCGTAAAATTCTGGTTTGTAGAAGGGTAGGAGATAATTTTCCTCCTTCTCTGATCAGAATGTCTACTTCTTCAGGAGTAACATACATATTATCTATTTCTTCATAAGGAACATGTGTAGAGGTAGTACCTATTAGGCAAATGGTATCTCCCGGAACAAGAATATCTGAATCTGCCGGTTTACGACAACGGTTTAATACCATATTATTTACTCTGTGGCCAAAAATAAGGAGAGATCCTTTGGCTGGGAACATTTTAATTTTCAAATCTGCATATTCTGCAATTTTCTGACCCCAAATTCCTCCGGCATTAACAATAACGGAAGCATATAATTTTTTTTCTTCTTTAGCTATATGATCATAGACTCTAACTCCGATAACCCTATTCTGTTCTTTTATCAAACCTAAAACTTCATGGTAAGTTTCAATTTTTGCACCATGTTGTTTGGCATCCATAATATTAGAAAGGGTCAGGCGAAATGGGTCAACAGTTCCATCTGGAACGATAACAGCTCCAATGATTGAAGGATTTGCAGAAGGTTCTAAGAGTAAAGCTTCTTTGGGATCGATTGCCTTAGCATCTATTCCGGCTGTATGGCAAGCTTCAATGAATTTAGATTGATAAGCGATATCATCTTCCGGAAGGGTTAAAAAAAGTCCGTCAGTTTTCTCAACGCAGTGACTGGCAATACGCTTTAGGATCATGTTTTCCTTAATACATTCTTCAGCAGATTCTCTGTCGGTAACAGCATATCTACTGCCGCTATGTAATAATCCGTGATTTCTTCCCGTAGCACCCGTTGCTATATCGTAACGCTCAAGCATAAGCGTACGCAATCCCCTCCTTGCACAATCTCGGGCAGTTCCGGAACCGGTCGCACCTCCTCCGATAACAATTACATCCCAAGAGCTAGTTTTACTAGAATTAGATAATTCTGTTTTCACAATTGTTTGGTTTTATTTTAGTAACAAAATTACGAAAGAAAACGAAACAACGAGTGCTTACTTTTCTGATATAAATCATTTTTTTTAAATATGTCCTTACTCGTTTTTACTTATTAGTATATGAATTGTATGTTTGATAAATTATTAGTTGTTTGATTATAAAAATTCTATTTTTTTTTAAATTATTTACTATTTATTATGATAAATAATTTTAGTTAAAATTTCGTTAAATATAAATATTTGCTTCTTATTTTTATCTCAAAATAAAGGAAATAAAACGTAATTAATGGTAACAATTTAGTAGCCTAATTCTTATTTTTTTATAAAAAAATGAGGTTTTAATTTATATAAAATCGTGTATTTTTCTGTAAATTTTAGTGAGGGTGAATTGAAATATAGAGAAGTATTTGGATGGGAAATGTAGTTAAGAAAACTAGAGTAATAAGCAGTTTTATGAGGTTAAAGGATAATTAAGCTAATAATAGTCCTTTTCTAATAGGTGATAAAAAAATATAAAAAATTATACCCCCTTATGTAAGGTAATAAGAATAAGAAAAAAGTTCCTTTTTTAAAAGGAACTTTCTTAATTATGATTAAGGAAATTTTGGAAATTTTTTAAAATCAGGCTTACGTTTTTCTAAGAAAGCCTTTTTACCTTCTTGGGCTTCATCCATTAGATAATACATTAAGGTGGCATCTCCGGCTAATTGCATTAAACCGTGTTGACCGTCTAATTCCGCATTTAGACATCGTTTTATCATGCGTAGAGCCATAGGACTTCTTTGTTGCATGATTTCACACCATTCCACTGTGGCGTTTTCCAGTTGATCGAGCGGAACAACCTTGTTTACCATGCCCATTTCCATTGCTTCTTGAGCAGTATATTGCTGACAAAGGAACCATATTTCCCTTGCTTTTTTTTGACCGACACTTCTGGCGAGATATGAAGATCCGAATCCGCCGTCAAAGCTTCCTACTTTAGGACCGGTTTGTCCAAATTTTGCATTTTCAGAAGCTACGGTTAAGTCACAAACCACATGGAGTACATGCCCCCCTCCTATAGCATATCCGTTAACCATTGCAATTACCGGTTTGGGGATCTCCCGTATTTTCTTATGAAGTTCAAGTACATTTAATCTAGGTACACCGTCTTCTCCCACATATCCACCAACACCTTTTACATTTTGATCACCTCCGCTACAAAAGGCTTTGTCTCCTGCCCCTGTTAAAATAATTACATCTATTTCCGAATGCTCTCGGCAATATTCCATTGCTTCAATCATTTGAAAATTTGTTTCTGGTCGAAAAGCATTGTATACTTCGGGACGATTTATGGTAATTTTTGCAATCCCATTCCAGTATTCAAATAATATGTCAGAGTATTCTTTTATCGTTTGCCAATTTCTAGCCATATATTATATTTATTTTCATTGAAATTTTTCAAATTTAGGTATTTTAAGAATATAATGAAAGTAAGAACCTCAAGGATAGAAAGGTATTTACAATCTATCGCTATTATGGATAATTTATGCTTTTTTAAATAAGGAAATAGTTGTAAAATATTTTCCTTGTAACAGTTTATATTAAAGTTGTTATATAAAAATAAAAATATATTTTAAGTGGCATAACAGCTTAATGTAAAATTAATTAAAAATTAGCTTGCCATTGTTTTTTTATTCTTTGAGGTATTATAAAATAACAAATACCAAGCAATACAAACCATAAAGGAGTAAAGATAAGAGCTTGTCTTGTATCATCTTTAAACCAAAAAGCAATAATAAGAAATACAAAAAACACTAAAGAAATATAAACGGAAAAGAGGCCTCCAGGAACTTTATAATTGGATTTATGATGAAGCTCAGGTTTTCTTTTTCGAAATGAAATATAAGAAATAAGTATCATAGACCAAATAAAAATAAATAATACAGTAGCTACAGTGGTAACTAAAGTGAAGGCATACATTATATTTTCGTTACCGAAATAAAGCATTAATACCGAAGGAAGTAGACAGATACAAGAAAAAGTTAAGCCATAGGAAGGAACTGAAGCTTTTGAAAGCTTTCTAAAATAAATGGGTGCTTTTTTACTTATGGAAAGTCCGTATAACATTCTGCTTGTAGAGAATATTCCGCTATTCGCGGAAGATGCTGCCGAAGTAAGTACCACAAAGTAGGTGATGCTAAATGCTGCTGTGATTCCCGCAAATGAAAATAATACAATAAAAGGACTTTTTTCCGGATCTATAGTTCGCCAAGGCATTACAGACATAATTACAGCTAAAGAGAGAACATAGAATAAAATTACTCTAATAGGAATAGCATTAATGGCTTTAGGCAAGGTTTTTTCGGGATCTTTAGTTTCAGCGGCCGTCGTTCCAACCAATTCCACTCCTACAAATGCAAAGGCAGCTATTTGAAATCCGGCAACAAAACCTGTGAATCCGGTAGGGAAAAATCCTCCATCATTCCATATATTGGATAAGGAGGTAGTTACGCCGGTGGGGGATTTAAATTTGCTACAAATGAATATGATGCCTATTACGATCAGGGTAATTATTGCTAGAATTTTAATTATGGCAAACCAAAATTCTGCTTCACCGAAAAGTTTTACAGTTAATAGATTTAAGGATAAAAATAATAGGATACATACTAATGCCGGAACCCAAGGTGCGATCATATTCGGAAAAAGATATTCAACATAACCGGAAATCGCTATTAAATCTGCACTACCAGTAACAATCCAACAAAACCAATACGTCCATCCCATAAAAAAACCCGCCATAGGACCTAAGAGATCTGTAGTAAAATCTACGAATGATTTATAATTTAAGTTTGAAAGTAATAATTCGCCCATGGCTCTCATGACAAAAAACAAGACAAAGCCTATGATGGCATAAACCAGGAGAATAGAAGGTCCGGCTAAGCTTATGGTTTTTCCGGATCCCATAAATAATCCCGTTCCTATAGCTCCTCCTATAGCAATGAGTTGAATGTGCCTATTTGTTAAACTTCTTTTTAACTGATTGTTGGAATTATTCATGTATTTAATTTTTACTATATTAATAATGTATGGGATTAGAGATAAAATATAGTATAAAATTAAACATTTTTATAAAGTATCATATATAAATTTTAATCAATTTGTAACACAATTTAATAAATTACTATATTTAAGAATATCCATATTTTTGTAAAAAAGATATTAACATGGAAAATCATATCTTAAATTCAAAGATATTTTATAATTCAGGAAAAACCCCTTTATTTATTTTTCACGGATTATTTGGAATGTTAGATAATTGGGGAACTTTAGGTAGGAAATTTTCAGAAACAAACGAAGTTCATCTTATTGATTTAAGAAATCATGGAAGAAGCTTTCATTCCGATGAAATGAGCTATACTACTATGTCTGATGATATTGTGAATTATATGAAGCATTATTCATTAGATAAAGCGATTTTATTAGGACACTCTTTGGGCGGAAAGGCAGTTATGGAATGTGCTATTAAACATCCTGATTTAGTTGAAAAATTAATCGTTGTTGATATGGCACCTAAGGCTTATCCACCGCACCATCAATTAATCTTTGAAGCATTGCAAAGCGTTGATTTTTCGAAGATACATGAAAAAAAAGAAGTAGAAAATATCTTATCACAATATATTAAAGAGGCCGGAATAATTCAGTTTCTAATGAAAAATGTATACAAAACTGAGGATAACCGTTATAATTTTCGTTTTAATTTAAAGACCTTATCGGAGAAATATAATCAGGTAATTAATAATACTATTTCTTATGGAAAATATGAAGGTCCCACATTGTTTATTGCCGGAGAAAAATCAAATTATATTTTAAAAGAAGATGAATTTAACATACGTCAACAGTTTCCTAATGAAAAAACAGTTGTAATTCCTAATGCCGGACATTGGGTACAAGTAGATAATCCGACTGCTTTCTATGAGACTGTGGAAACTTTTATAAAGTCTTAAATTTTTTTAAAGGATAAGCTAAAAGATTTGAGTGTTTTTCAATGAAATATTTTTAAGATATGAAATACTATATAATTGCGGGAGAAGCATCAGGAGATTTGCATGGATCAAACCTTATGAAAGAAATTAAAAAAGTAGATCAATTCGCTGAATTTCGATTTTGGGGAGGAGACTTAATGCAAGCCCAAGGAGGTGTAATGGTTAAGCATTACAGAGATTTGTCCTTTATGGGTTTTCTTGAGGTTGTAGCAAATTTAGGAACCATATTAGGGAATATTAAGCTTTGTAAAAAAGACATTTCTCAGTATCACCCGGATTGTGTTATCTTTATAGATTATCCCGGATTTAATTTACGTATTTGTAAAAGTGTAAAAAAATTAGGAATAAAAACGTTTTACTATATCTCACCTCAATTATGGGCTTGGAAATCGGGGAGGGTCAAAATCATTAAAAAATATATTGACCGCATGTTTGTCATCCTTCCTTTTGAAAAAGATTTTTACGCAAAGTACAATTATCAGGTTGATTTTGTAGGGCATCCTTTATTAGATGCTTTAAACTCATTGCCAGATCTTGATCAAAATAAATTTAGAAAAGAACACGGTCTTTCAGATAAGCCTATCATAGCCCTATTACCCGGTAGTAGAAAACAAGAGATAAAAAAAATGTTATCTCAGATGTTATCTGTAGAAAAAGATTTTTTACCCTATGAATTTGTAATTGCTGGAGCCCCTTCTATTGATGTTGAATTTTATAAGCAATTTTTAAATTCTCATGTTAAGATTGTTTCCAATCAAACATATAATTTACTAAGGATTTCTCAAGCTGCATTAGTAACCTCTGGAACTGCTACGTTAGAAACAGCTTTATTAAATGTGCCTGAAGTAGTATGCTACAAAGGAAGTAGAATATCTTACGAAATAGCTAAAAGATTGATAAAGCATATACAGTATATTTCTTTAGTTAATTTAATTATGGATCGTAAAGTGGTAACCGAACTGATTCAAGACGATTTAAATTATAATAATTTGAAGAGTGAATTAAATAAAATATTGGACCCTACAAATGTTGAAAATATAAAAGGAAATTATTTAGAGCTTAGACATAAATTAGGAGACTCGGGAGCGTCTCTTCGAACAGCAAAGTTCATTGTAGGAGATGTAAAGAAGGATTCCTAATTTAATTAAGGAATCCTTCTTTATATGTTAGTTATATTATCCGATTACTCTTTGATAAACCGGAACATTTTATTCTTATATTTCAGAATATAAATACCAGAATGGTGACCACTTAAATCGATTTTTTTTACCGTATCTCCTGGTAAAACTTTTGTTTCAACAACTAATTTACCCATAAAATTGTAGATTGTTAAATTTTCTTTCTTAATTGTTGGTTTTGAAAAAATCAGTTCTAATATGTTTGAAACAGGATTTGAGGCTATTCTGATTTCTTCACTTACAGCCTCAGAGGCATTGGCACCTAAAGAAAGATTTTTTATAATCAATTTTACTGCCTTAAAGGCTGATAAATAGTTAGGACTTTCCTCGGCCGAAATAATAATATTATATGAGCCAACGGTCGCATATCCTTTCTGAGGGCTAAATTTTAAGATGCTTTCTTTATGATTAAGTGTTGCTTCAACGTTTTTTATTGTACCATCATATGTATATATTTGTTCTTCATTAGTATAAATAAATGCTTCTGCTTTTTTAATGAAAAGATTGTTGGAAAGTGTCAGCGTGTTATAGTTATTATTTATTATGGAAGCCGTAACTCGATATATACCGGAATTAATAGGCTCTTCACTACTTTTTGCGTAAATGGTAGGGCTAACTCCTTCATACTCATATTTTATTTTAGTTTCATTAGGAAGTTTATCGGTAATAAAGACAGAGATACCTTGTTTTTTACTATTATAAGTAGTTATTTTTTCATTCAGCTTAATCCCCATAAAATCTGCTTTACTAATAGTTAAATTACTACGTAACGATAGAGTATTATAGTTTGGATTGGTAAGTGTAGCTGTAACAAGATATGTTCCTGCGTTTACCGGTTTATTTTTCTGTTTAGGATACAAGGTTGAATTAATTCCTTCGTATTCATAAACTATCTCAGTTGCTTTAGGAATGATACCATCAACAACAATTTCTTTTTCTGACCCATCATAATTAATAGTTTTATTAGGCAAGCTTATCCCGGAATAATTTGCTTTTTCAATAACCAATATAATATCTTTTTCTTCAGGAAGATAATTTGGAGTTTCTGCTGATTTTACTTTGATGATATATCTTCCCGCATTTACATATCCTTGTTGGGGAATATAGGAAATAGTAGAATTGTTATGATTAAGTGCAGCATTTATTTTTTTTTCTGTTCCATCATATGAATACGTAACTACTTCATCTGAAATAATTTTCGTAATACCTTTTTTAATAGTTAATGTTGCCGTTAAAATTATCTCACAATCCTTTGAAATAGAGTTGTCTTTTAAAATTGCAGTTACTAAGTATTTTCCTACTTCAGTAGGAGGATGAATATTTTCGTCAAAGGATGTGTTTTCTATTCCCTTGTATCTAGTCTCATGAGTTAAGTAATCGGGCAGATCATTAATGCTAATATCCTTTGGATTTCCATCATAAGTTGTTTCCAGATCATTTATTACTATATGTTTTAAACGGGCACAAGAAGCCTCATTTTGATATTCATAAGCTCCTATATCTATAATGTCTTTAACTATCCGGGGATAATTATTTAAATCTTTATTGATACTACGTACATAATCATTATTGCCTTTATTAATGACAGGGCTGTTAACATTCAAGGTATAATCATCTTCAAATAATGGATCGGTTTTACCCATTATATTATGGTTATTTGTGTCTTCATTATACTGTACTAGACTGTAGTTAAAACTAGGATATCCTTGATTATTATTATTAATAGTATTCGGTTTATTTCCCCAGATAATGCTATTGTTAACAACCGGTTTTGCATAGTTGCAATAAAGGCCGCTTCCCTTATTATTGGAAACTTCATTATCGGAAATGGTAATGTTAGTAAATTCAGATCCATCCGATCCTTCAATATAAATCCCTCCACCTTCGCCTGCTTTATTTTTAGTTATTAGGGAGTTGATTAAAAGAAGTCGTGAATCTTTATTGAAAATTCCCCCTCCTTTGCCGATTACATTTTTATATCTGGAATTTATAATGCTATTTTCTGAAATAATCACATTGGTTAATGTAGGGTGATCTGATTCTTTGTTATATATGCCGGCACCCAATGCATTTGTATTGATAGTTTCTATTTTATTATTAATTATGGAAACATCTTGTAAAATAGGAGATGATTTATAGGAATATATACCACAACCACCTATGGCTCTATCATCTGACAATATATTGTCTTTAATAATTATATTGCTTATAGAAGAATTCGATCCCTCCAGTAACAATCCAGCCCCGGCATCTACAGCTTCATTTTCGGTTATGATTAAATTTTTTAGCTTAGGAGAAGAATTGATAATATAAATACCTGCTCCATATCCCGTATAAACCCAACTATTATTTACCTCAATATGATAAGGTATTTGATGGGATTTTTTTTTATATGCATTACTACGAAGATTTGCTTTGCCTCCTTTAATGGTAAAGCCGTCAAGTGTTGCATTTCCGACATCTCCGGAGGAAATGACCACATGGTATACATTATCTCCGAAAAGGGTAGAGGCATTATTTTTCCAATCTCTTTGTAGCAGTGAAGTTTCCATACCTGAGAAACCACCATAAATTTCAACATTTTTTGGTAGTAAAAAAGAACGATCATTTATTTGATTCGTACCATTTCCCGGTATATACAGAGGAGAATAAGTTCCTTTTGAAACCCAAATTTTTTTAATAGTTGCGATTTCACCAATATTTTGTTCTCCGGCTATCTTTAAAACATCTGCCAATTCTCCATATGCCTTATCCCAAGAACTGCCGTCTCCCTTGCCACCTTTTTTTACATATACAATGTCTCTGTTAGGATAAAAACCAGGCATATAAATGGAACTTCTATTAGCTTCAAGCGTATATCCGAAAGCAACACTAAAATTATATAAAGGATAAGGCTTCCCGTATAAAAAGTTGCCATCTTTATCTCTAGGCTCAATGTCGGGTCTCAAAGTCATTTCATTTCGTTCTCTAGGATAAATATAGTTTCCATCCTTTTTAGTATCTAAATCAACATAAGTAAAAAAAGCTTGATAATCATCACTATCTCTAAGGTTTCCGGCTTTAACTATAAATTTGCCATTATGATATATATTCTGTTGGCCATAAATAACTTCTACATTTCCGGTAATGTCATTAGCACAAGTAATTATAACAGTATTTTCATTTTGATCAATTTTTACTTCGGAAATATTTTCCAAAGCACCATTATTCTTTAATTTAAAACCATAATTGGGAAGTGCCTTTACCAAATTCGTATCAAATACAAGAGGCGGGTGGGGAACATGAAAAACGACACCAACGGATTTGGGGGATATACGATAGATTTGCTTGGGTTGTAAGGGTTTGAACTCTTCACCTAAAACTTGAGTTTTATAATAGACTTTTGCCATTATTTCCCCGTACCATCTATATCCATTAGCATCCAGATGGATTCCTCTATGAGGCAAATGATAGGTAGGGCCTGCACTAATAATATCTTCGTAGGTATTAGAGAGCTCCAATTGAGCAAGTCCTATATTTACATTATCGTCACTTCGAGAAGAACCCACTTGATAGGTAATTAATACCGGTTTTTTTCTTTGGCCGTAAGCATTCATGATATCTTTCTGCATATCATTTTTTAAATTAACAAACAGTCTTTTATATTCGTTTTTATCGAGTGTAGCACCTCTGGTTCTGTCATCATGAAGATTGATATAATTGAATTCTCCATGCATCAAGAAAATTGCAGGAGCTTCAATTTTGTAACCGTTGTTACGGGCAATGGAGGCGGCAGATTCTACGGACTTTAAAAAATATTCTTTATAGTAATTCGTTTTAAAAAGGCCCGGTTTGGATAAAGCTTCAATGCTTTTTCCATTTACTCCATCGGAAGATGCTACATATTGAACTCCAACTTGCGACTGTTTTAATTGCAGGTGGTTGGTTAATCCTATCAACGGATCTTCGGCAGAAGTCATCGAGGATTTGCTTTTAGGATAATTTTGGTATATACGAGCAATAGATGCTTTAAGAGGGATGAACTCCGTGGAATTGGTATTCCCAAAATTAATCCATACCTGATCACCTATCATATAATTTCCTGCAATATTTTCAGTAGATAAAGCCGGATAAGATTGAGCCCCGGTAGCTAAACTTTGACCATATGTAATTAGATGATGGTAAGTCCTGTCGTTGAATTTTTTAGAGGATTCTGTAGTTTCATGAAAGTAAACTGATCCAATGGCTAGAGTATGAATTAAAATAAGAGCAGAGTAAAAACTTTTCATATATCACAATTAAACTAAGAATTTATATAACAAAATAAATTATCAAATTGCAGAAATGAGAAATTAATTTTATATATTATAAAAAAATCATAAAATTAATTTTATGAGCAAATATCATAAGGTAATTTAAGATGCTAAATAAATTAACATACACATAAATTAACTTTTAATATACGAAAACGTAAAAATACAAATATTTTTATATTAACATAAATATAATTATGGATAATAATAGAAAATTTTACTTGTAAATTTATTGTTAGATCTTCTTATAATAAATATAAGCCGTTATTGCAGATTAATTAAAGCAAACTATTTATTATAATGATTTCAAAAAATAATATTTATTCAAATTTTTATCAAAAATAAAAAAAAAGAGTGATTTTTGTAAACATTTTGTTTAGCGATATAAACATTCTAAATTAAAATTAGTACACTCTTTCAATTTATAGTATAAATCAAAAATAAATCAGATATTAAATTTAAGAATTCAATAGTATAAAATCAAAAGGTGATATTTTTGGATACTAAAATAGTAGGAAAATTATTTCCAATCTTTCAAATAAAAAGGATCAAAATAAGCCACATCTTCAAAGATGCCTTCTTGAAATTTTTTATAAGAAAGATTAACCATGTTTTTAGACTGAGGATAAGCATGTATAAACGAGGCATTCTCTAAATCGAAAGAAATTTCTTTCAAAAAAATTTCGGTTTTTTCAACAGCATCTCCTACAAAAAGAATTTTTTTATTATTCAGATCTTCAAAAGATTTCTCATGTAAAACATGAGCATGAGTTTCAACAAGAGGCTTCCCTTTCTTATCAAAGACTGAAGTATAAACTTCCATTCTTCGAGCATCCATTACAGGAATAATAAAATCATATTCAGCATTAAAGTAAGGAGAAGCTAGAATGTATAAAGAATTTACAGAAATAAGCGGGATGTCATTTCCAAAACAAAACCCCTTGGCTGCGGCAAGACCTATTCGTAAGCCTGTATATGATCCTGGACCTTTTCCTACTGCTACCGCATGAATATCCGAAAGAGTAAGTTCTGCCCCCTCAAGAGCCCATTCTATAAATAAATGAAGATTTTCACTATGTTTAAAATCTTGAGATACTTCTTCACAATAGGAATTTATCTCACCTTCGGTACCAATAGTTACCGAGCAGTTTTTAGAAGAGGTTTCAAGATGTAGAATATTAATTGCCATTATTATTATTTCTTTTCATGATGAAATTTACAATTATTTGGATGATGATAGCCACCATTCCAAAGCAAAAATAAATTAAAGCAAAAAATTCGTTTTGAGAGGGGGCGCCATCCGTGCAGGTATACAAAAAAAACGACCGTATTATAAAATAGAGCCCGATTATAAATGCTACTAAATTTGCAAGCTTTTTTTTCTTCATAGTCGTATTTGTATATTATTTTTTAGGCATATGCCCGTTTTATATATAGAACTAAAGTTATAATTCCAAAAATAAAATTAGGTAACCATACGGCAAACCAAGAAGGCAAAATTCCTTTGGAAGAAAATATTTGTAAAGCCTGAAAAGAGAATATATATAAAAAAGCGCATGAAATGCCAATAGCTAAATTAATACCTAATCCTCCTCTTTTTTTGGTTGAAGAGAGAGATAATGCGAGAAAAGTTAAAATGATTACCGCTACCGATGAACTTGTCCTTTGATGAAGCTCATTGAGGTATATGTTTACATTATTTGCTCCTCTCATTTTCTCTTTTTTTATAAAATTATTCAGTTCAGGAGTATTCATAGTTTCAGCGACAAAAGCTTCAGGGAGTAACTCATCCGGAGTAAAATTAAAATGTTTTTTTAAAGTAGCGCCATTTTTTAAAGACAATACTTTCCCTTTCGGAGATATTTCCTTTTCGTAATAATTACTTAAAACATAAGTGGTATCTTCTTCCGACCAGTATATCTCGGTAGAACGTAATTCATGGAGTAATACTCTGTTTTCATCAAATTTTTGATATAAAAATCCGGTGCCTCTTTTCATTTGCCTATTATAGCTGTTCACAAAAATATACTCCGAAGGAGATATTTGCGCAGATATATTTTGATTTGCTAAGTAGGCATCTTTTTTGTTTCCGGTAAGAATTTTCACGCTAAATTCATTTTTCTTGATATTTGCCCAGGGAAGTAGGAAATGATTGGTCATAAATGAACCGAAAGCGATTAATATTCCCACAATAAGATAGGGCCTTGAAAATCTGAAAAAACTTGCTCCTGAACTCGTAATGGCAACAATTTCCGTATTATTAGCCATTCGTGAAGTGAAATAAATAACAGAGATGAAAACCAGTATAGACGCAAAAACGTTTACGGCCCAGATAACATAAAACGGATAGTATAGTTTTAAAGTATCCAATACGGAAAAACCGTTTTCGCTAAATTCCTGATAATGGCTTTGTATATCAATAATTATAAATACGGCAATTAATAGAATCAACATGAAAAACAAGGTTCCTAAAAAATTTCGAATAATATACCGATCTAAAATTGTAATCATAATCTATTTCTTAACTGCGGAATAACAGATTTTTTCCAACTAGTAAAGTCGCCCTCTAATATGTGTTTTCTAGCTGTTTTAACTAAGTCCAGATAAAAAGCAAGATTATGAACCGAAGCAATTTGCTTTCCTAAAAATTCATTAGCAGAAAATAAATGCCTTAGGTAGGCTCTGGAATATTGGTGATCAACATAAGCTGTACCTTTAGGGTCTAATTCGGAAAAATCATCTGCCCATTTTTTATTTTTTATATTGATTACTCCGTCCCAAGTAAATAGCATTCCGTTTCGAGCATTTCGAGTAGGCATAACGCAATCCATCATATCTATACCTAAAGAAATAGATTCGATAATATTCCACGGCGTACCCACACCCATTAAATAACGAGGTTTTTCAACAGGTAAAATATCGGTTACTAGGTCGGTTATGCGATACATTTCCTCTTCCGGCTCACCCACGCTTAGCCCGCCTATAGCATTTCCATCTGCATTTACAGAAGAGATAAATTCTGCAGAAAACTTTCGCAGATCATCAAATGTGCTACCCTGCACGATAGGAAACAGATGCTGTTTATAATTATAAAATTCAGGATTTTCTTCACACCATTTTACACATCGTGTCAGCCATTTGTGAGTGATCTCCAACGAATTCTTAGCATAAGCATAATCGCAAGGATAAGGGGTACATTCATCAAAAGCCATAAATATATCTCCACCGATGAATCGTTGGATTTCCATAGATTTTTCAGGTGTAAAAAAATGGTAGGAACCATCAATATGAGATTTAAATTTTACTCCTTCCTCTTGGATTTTTCGGGTTTGGGAAAGAGAAAAAACCTGATAGCCCCCGCTATCGGTAAGAATGGGGCGGTCCCAATTGATAAATTTATGTAATCCGCCGGCTTTATATAAAATATCAGTACTTGGCCTAAGATATAAATGATAAGTATTGCCCAAGATAATTTGAGCCTTAATATCATCTTTCAATTCCCGTTGATGTACTGATTTTACAGAACCTACCGTCCCAACCGGCATAAATATTGGAGTTTCAATAATTCCATGATCGGTTTGCAATATGCCGGCTCTTGCTTTAGAATTTTTATCTTTTTCGGTACTACTAAAAAACATAAATGCAAATATATAAACAGATTTAAAAATTCTTCTAAAAAAGGTTGATTTTTAACATTTACATTTAAGTGGTTAATTGTAAGTGAATTGGGTTTAATGGGGTTGAGGTTGATAAAGGTAAAGTAAGCGAGAAGTCTTATTATTATATAAAAAACTTATTTTTTTATATATTTGAGGTCTTATAGTTCTTTTTATCTTTTGTGTGTGAATAAAAATAATTTTAGGTATATAATTAGTATACATTTTGTCTATAATGAGCGATTTTAATTTGATTACTAGTAGTATACTTAGTATTGTGAATTGCTTTCGAATTTTAATAGTTGGAATGATAAATTACAGCTTATTAATAAGTTAAATCATCTACTGTAATGTTGTGAATTGCTTTCAAATTTTAGTATTTTTGTGATACATCACAGCCATATCGAGGAATACTGATTAATTGGTTTAGTTGTGAATTGCTTTCAAATTTTAGTATTTTTGTGATACATCACAGCCTCAACATTTAATCCGTTGGTAATCAATGGGTTTTTTGCTTTTTTAGAAATTTAAAAATTAGAATAATTCCAGTTGTTGGTGGGGAGATGGAGGCATTTCTTTATTTCTAGCAAAAAATATCTCAATAGAAGCAAATTGTTTATCAGTTATGCACATAATAGCAACCTTACCCGCTTTAGGGAGAATAGATTTAATTCTTAGTATGTATACCTCAGCATTTTCACGACTAGGGCATTGTCTAATATACATGGAAAATTGAAATAAAGAAAATCCGTTATCTAAAAGTCGTTTTCTAAAAAGATTGGACTCTCGTATATTTACTTTAGTTTCGGTCGGTAAATCATATAAAACTAAAATCCACATGACTCTATAAGCATTATACCGTTCGGATATCATACTAATTTAGGATAGCATATCAAACGTTTTTCACCCGTAAAGCATTTATAAAGTGAGCTCGTTGCTATTTTCACAGCAATAAGTAAAGGCCTTATTTTTTCATCAATTTTTAAATCAATAGTGGCAATATTTAGCATGTGTGCTTTGAACTCTTTGGTTAATTCATCCCCTTCCGGATATTTTTCTAACCATTTAATTACCAGTATGTCTACAAAAGGGCGATATGGTTCCATTATATCATCGGCCAAACAGTAGGGGTTGTATTTATTCTTATGAAAAATTCCCAAAACGGGAAGTAAACCGGTTTCAACAAGTGAACGAGCAATAATACTTCGTAAAACGGCGTATCCAAAGTTAAAAAAAGGATTGGGAAAATTGCCCATACGTTTTCTAATAAAATCGGGTCCCATAAGATATTTCCAATAATGTTGGGCTGCAATACCTTCTCTATTAGTTACATCTCCACTTTTAACACTTTCAAGATACTCTTGCATGGGTTCATAGTAATTGCCAAATTTTTTCAGAACATCTTTTTGATTTATTATTTTATATTCTACCGTCTGCTTCCATAATTGGTTTTTAAGTTTCTCGCTAACTTTTAATTGATTTTTAACTCGTTCAGAATGTTCTGTATGTCCATACATAGGGAGCATAATGCCGTGAGGAAGATGATGAGCATCGCAACTAATTACAACCACATTATTTCCCATCATTTTTTGTATCAATTGATGGGAAATAGTAATTTGAAAATGATCCAGCATTAATAAGCCTAAATCTTCAACCGGGATTTTTCCCTTTATTTCACCGGTTGAAGGGGCTATTATATAAACTTGTTCGTCTTTCAGTTTCAGGTAAGACGGGGTTCCTACGTATATAGATCGGGTGATCATATCTATTATAGTTATTACTATTCTCCTATATGAACAATTTTACCTAAGTGGTTCAATCGAACTTTTACTATATTTTTTACTCCGTTAATTCCCTCTCTTCTCCAGGTTATTCCTCTCAAAGAATCCGCATTAAATTCAATGCTAGTTTCCAAATGATGTCTAAAATGGTAATCTTTTGAGGTTAATTTTTGAACTCTAAATAAATGTTTAGAAATCTGACTTAAATTCTTATTATCGTATAGATCTATATCATTCGGATTAAAATCTTCTGAAGGGAATAAAAACATTTCATTTTGTTTCATAGTAAAAAGAAATTTCCAGCCCAACTCCTTATTATATAAAGTGTCAATTACCGGAAGTCCCTGATTTACTTTCTCCACGGCCTCGAAAAAGCTGACAACCTTTTCCTGTAAAGCTCCTTCTGCATCTTTATATATAGCCACGTGATGGTTATTACCTGTACTTACAAAATCTACCGGAATAGGGTTACCCTTTTCATCTAAAATCTCATTTCCGAAATGGTCCTTTTTTATATGAAGCGATTCGGCATTGCTGATTCCTTTTATCGTAACCGTTTTAACGCAAATCCCTTTTTCCTTATTTAGCCATATAGGATTTTTTTCCAAATCCGAAAAGGCTTCTTTTGCATTTCCGTCTGCCTCTCTGAGTCGATTTTTTAAAAGGATACGTAGGGTAGGATCTAATACTTTTTCTATAGTTTTTTCATTTTTAAAATTATCAGGACTAATAGGCTTTCTTATCGTATATATTTTTTCATACCATTGAATAACAATATTTTCGGGTACTTTTTCGGAGGAATGAGCAGTAAGGAAAATAGGATTTTTTGCTAAGGAGTTTTTTCCGGAAAAAGCTTTCTTAGGGTCGTTCAGATTTTCTTCCAATCGTTTTAATAAGGCATCTCGATAAGCCTTTTTTTGTACCATTAAAACTGTTTCATAATTAAATTTAGAAGAAATTTTTACTTCTTTTGTTTGTAAAATTTTTGCCATTCCATATATAGTCTCCTTATGCAATGGGCCTCTTGGAGTTCGCTCATCTTTAGGGGTATATCCGTTTCTTTTTTTAGGTTTATTTTGGTTAATTGTTACCACTTTGTTTTTGACCTTATGAGAAACGAGAATTTCGTTGAGTTGTTTTTTAGCTTCCTGTCGGAAATTATTGGTTGGAAAAGTAAATATAGACTTTCTTTTCCCGTTTTCAAGGATTATATCGTTTTTAACTTTCTTTTCAATAGAAATAATATGAAAATGTTTTTTATTGGTTTCATCATCACGTGCATTTAAATAATTTAAATATTGTATGTGATTGGAGGTAGTAAAAGCAATGGTCAATGCATCCATGGCATGATGACGGTGGTCGCTTCGTTTGTTCCAATCTTTAATGATTTCTTTCTTTTCTCCTTTGGAATTTATAACCCATTCTGTTAAACCGGCTGAGTGAAATTTCTCAATATTAAGTTCTTTCATCGTATTGACTAAGTTCCAATCTTTTCGTAATTTAGCAGTAATCTCTCCCGTAGTAGTAACCACGCGGGGCGTAATTTGGTTAAGTAGTTCTGTGGTTTTTCTGGCTATATATTGGGTATTATTTAAATCCCTATTTAAGAAACCATCTCCTATATCCGCTCCTTCCGTAACCAGATTTTTATATTTTTTATAGGAAATTACCCCTTTTTTATATAATTCTGATACCGTATTTAGATATTGTTCTTCTCTTTCTTTTCCTAGATTAGAGACATAATCCATAGCAGTTAAATTGCCTTTGTCATGGTTTGCCTTTCTGGGAACTAATACTTTATTGGAAAAACTATCGTCAAAAACTTTTGATTGTGGGATAATATGGTCAATGTCATATTTGTTAGTAAAAAGAAGGTCCTTAATAACATAGGTTTGGGTATATAAATCTTTAAAACCATTTTCATTAAGTTCTAAATACAATCGGTAGCGAATAATATCATTTCGAGAAGGATTAGATATTCCAAAATCTTTTTTTAGTATCTCCGAATATTGTTGATTGCGGCTATTAGCTTCAAGGGCGTTTTTGTACCATTTTTCACGTTCCTGGGCATTTTTTTTGAGGTCTCTTGCCAATTCGAGATGAATTTCATCAAAGGCTCCATATTCTTCTTGTAATGAATTTACTAGATTAATGAGTTGATTTATAATTTTCTCCACTACAGGGTTTCGCAAGGAATTTTTTGGTAAAATCTCTAATCGATTTTTTAGCTTACGATTAGCCAGCTCTTCACGAGTTAAAGAATTTTTAGAATGCCGATACCCTGCTAATACACAAGCGTCACTATAAGAGTTTTCTTTGCTATACGGATATAGATTTCGCATAGCTTTAGTGCTTAGGTTCCCATATTCAGAGGCAAATGAAATAGAGGTTAAAAGTTGCGCGTGCTCTTTTTTGAATCCGAATTTGTTTTGTAGCAGGTTCAAGAGCTTTTCATTACCCGATGGCGAATTGTCTCCTTCATAAGAATATAATAGATGCCACAATTGGTATAAGTGTTGTCTTTCAAATTCAGGGTTCGGAAGCAATGCATCAAAGTCTAAAATAGAGGAGGAGATAGAACAAGATTCAAAGGCTGATTTTACGATTTCTTTAATTTCAGCGGCAGAAAGCTTACTATCCACAGGTCTTAGTTCGTCTTGATCTTCCGGTATTTTTAATAGTTCAAAAACATTATGACCTTCCCATTCCAATATTTTAAAATAGACACGATAAAGCTGTTCCTGTGTTCGATTGCCTTCTAAGGTAGTATAATTTATTTTGGTATTTTTGGCGGGTAATTTTAATAGCGCTAAAATTTTTTGCGCAGGTAAATTTCCTTTTGTATTTAGTTCTGAAAATAGCAACTCTTTTTCTTCAAGAGTGAGCGAGCGATTGTTTCCTTCCTGCCGGATGAGAACATTATTAAGTATTTGCCATATCTTAAATTCTTGAAATAGAGGTGAAGATTTTGGGGCAACTTTGAGTCCGATTGTCTTTGTTTTTTTTTTACCATTTTTGCTAATTTCAATTTCGCGGTTCTCAAATTCACAAATACTGATGAGTCCTTTTTGTGAGCGAAGCTTGCGCTGATAAAAGATGGTTGAATCTCGAATTTTTTTTCTGAGTTCGGATGTTAATTGAGGATGGAACTGAGCTTGGGTTTCCCATATTTGATCAAATTCATCGGCATAATCTTGGCGTAAAAAAACCTGGTTTTTTAATTTCGTATGTTCATTTTGTGAAATTTGAGTATATAAATTTTCACCTACCGTTTGACAGTTAAAAAACAATTCTTTGCTTTTATCACTTATAGCTCCTAAATAGCCACTGGAGTTGTAAATATTGTTATTTATTTCAGCCAAAACATAAGCTACCTCTTCAAGGGAAAGCCTTTCCGAAATAGCCCTGCTCCGCCATTCATAGGCTTTCAGTTTTTTTTCATTCTTTTTTCCTTTGTTGGTGGCGGTGGTCATACCGCAATTTTTATAAAGAATAGCGATACTTGCTTTTTGTCCTTTTCCCTCCAGTTCTTTTTTTAAATCCTCCGTGAATGTGTCGGGATAAAATTGTTTTTGAAAATCCCATACACGATCCCATTCTTTTTGTAAATCAGAGCGGTAAAAATCAGGAATTTGATTTTTTCCGTTTTTTAAAAGTTGATAAACGTATTGCCCCGGCGTTAGTTTCTCTTTATACAATAGTTTGGCAACAGCCATACCGTCTATGGCCTTACCCTCATCTTCATTTTGTACTTTACGGCTGCTTTTATATCCTCTCTTTTTATTTATATGAAGTAAAACTCTGGCCAATTCATTAAGCCCTATTCTTTCTTTGGCTGCTTTAGCTCTAATTTGTAAGGTTTCGAATGTGGTAAATTTTCCATTCTCATTGAGAGGGGTATGAGGAGCAATAATTTGATTTTGTATTAATAAGTCAATTAGATTTTTTCTTCTTAACTTATAACGGTGAAGATTTCTTCGGATGCTTCTTGCTAAGGTTCTATCCGCATTGAGCGTTATAGATTTTCCTTTTTCAAAATTTAATTTATCTTCAGTTGTTATGGGGACAACTCTGACCCCTAATTTTATAATTGTATTTAAGTTAGGATTTTCTTCATCCACCTTGACTACAGCCCAGCCTATTGAGGCTGTTCCTATGTCCAGACCTAAGATATTCTTAAAAGGCATAATAATCTATTTGAATTTAGTAATTAATAGATAAATGTATGAATTAATTGGAGATAAAAAACATTAAATTTATGATGAATTAATTGTTTTTTTTCTTACCTTTGTACTCACTAAAATTTGAAAGCAATTCACAATAAGGATTATTCCGTTGTGAAAACATTAAAGCGGGAGTTTTCTCGCTTTTTTATTTTGATTGTTTATAGTGTTTATTTTGGATATTATTAAGAGGTCAAAAAGTTTAAATTTTTTTTATTTAAATTACATACGAACCTTATTTAACCTCTTTAATCAGAGCGGTATAAACGAGGAAAATGGTCGCCGTATCCATTAATATAGTTATCATTTGAAAAAGAGCTATACGGATAATCTTTTCGAGAATCTTCCCGTGTAATTAAATAAGCAGGAGAGAAAATATTCATCTTACATCTGCTTAAATTAAAGTATGATTTTTTATTCATCTATAAGCATAAAGTTAGTTAAGTAAATTGCTTTATGCTATGACAAAATTATGCTGTGGTATAACTAATTTTAGAAGAGCAGTTTTAATAAGCAAATAGACAAATAATTTATATTTATATAAACAAATATGAGGTTTAGACGTTAATAATTTAAGTCTAAAATTATAGCTAATTTCATTTGGTTGCCCCCCTATCTATATCACTATTTTTAATTTTTAAATAAAGTTAATACGAAGATTTATTCATCGTCTAAATAATTGTGTTTATACTACTGAATTATAATATTGAATAATACAAATAAATTTTTAAACTTTTTACAATATTCAGTGATCATATTTATCCCTTAATCTATTATATTAAATAGTATTAATCATTGCTTTTTAAACTAAAGTATCTAATTAATGATAAAGGACGTATAGCTCCTAAGTGTAGATATAAGCCATAGGGTGGTGAAAATAAATAACTTAGCGATCTTTTCGGTTTGTCAAATAACTCTAACTTCCAAACACCAAAAAAGTCAAATAAAAGACTTTTTTCTGAAAGAATTAATAAATCACTGAAAAAATCTGTATAATACATTAGACCTAACTGTGCTTTATCAATTATTCGATTTTGTTGTAAGTCTAATAAATAGATTTCTAAACCTTCTTCAAATGGACAATCAAGAGTAACAAATAACAAAATATAATTATCATCTACTAGCAGAGCTGTCTCTAAGCAAGGTCCATCTACATGAACTTTACTGTCATGGCCATCAATGATGATTGTATTGTTGTGGATTTTTATATTAGTTAATTTTTTAATCATAAAGCATTTAGTTTTATTAGCTCCTAAAAATAAACTTAATTAAAAATATTTTCTAACCTCGCTTTTTTATTTTGATTGTTTATAATGTTTATTTTAGATATTATTAAGAGATAAGAAAGTTTAAATTTTTTTAATTTAAATTACAATTGCAATAGGAATTTTATTTAACCTCTTTAATCAGAACGGTATAAACGGGGAAATGGTCACTGTATCCACCAATATAGTTATCATTTGAAAAAGAGCGAAACGGATAACCTTTTCGAGAACCTTCCTGTGTAACTAAATAAGCAGGAGAGAAAACATTCATCTTATAAAAGTGGTATCCTTCCTTGTCGGCAATAAGTTCAGGCGAAATAATTTGTTGATCGAAAAAATTAAAAGAATCCTGATACGCAAGAGTTCCCAATCCTTTTTTAAACAAAATTTCCGCAGGATTATAATATGAGCCTATTTTTACGTTTTCTTTTTTAGATACAGTGTTTAAAACTTTTTTTATGCTAGGACTGTTGCAATCATCGTTAAAATCGCCCATGGCAAGTATTTTGGCCTTTGGATTGAGAGTTATCAGGCTATCCATAGCCTGTTTTAACACCTTTGCCGCAGCAATCCTATTCGGAAGGCTTTTTTGTTCACCGCCACGTCTTGAGGGCCAATGATTTACCAAAAAGTACATTTTTTCGTTATCCAAGAGACCTTCTACACATAATATATCGCGCGTGTATTTTTTATAATCCCCTTCTTTCGGTAAATTAATAAGAAGTCTTTGTTGATTAATAGGGACAAATTTCGTTTTGTTATATACTAAGGCTACATCTATTCCTCTGGGATCAAAAGAATTCAGGTGAACAAATCCATAATTTCCACCTTTCTTTTTCAGTGCTTCACACAAATCCTTTAGTACCTGTTCGTTTTCAATTTCGCATAACCCAACGATCGCAGGCATGGATTGTGTTTCAGCTTTTCCGGTTTCAGTTATAACTCGGCTAATATGGTCGATTTTTTCTTTATATTTTTTCGAATCCCAAAGTTTTGTTCCCTTGTAATGAAATTCATCGGTAAGTATATGTTTTCTCACAACTTTTTTACCTTTTAGCTTAGCGAAAGATAATTCATCGGAATGAAACGTATACCCGGATGTCAGGGCGCTATCCTCGGGTACGCTTATTTGATATTTTGGGTCGTTAGGATCGAGAGAACCGTTAATAAGATCTGCAGATTTAATAGTGTCATATAAGTTTTCAACGTTATAAAACATGACAGTTGCCGTTTTAAATTTTACTTGGGCATTGAGCTGGATGGATAATGTGCAGAAAAAAATAAAAACTAAACTATTTTTTAAAAATACGTGCATAGCTCTATGGTTTTACGTTGACAAAACTAAAAAGAAATAATTATATTTGCTCCAATAAGTCTCTTCAAATTACTAAAAATGATGAAAAGTAAGCTGGTATATTGGGCCCTTTTTGTAAATCAGGCGCTGTTTGCACAAACTATGATCTACGGATATCTAAAAGGAGACCAAAATAAACCTTTAGATCAGGCTATTGTTAGCTTAGGAGAAGATCGAGCCATACAGTCTAAATCCGATAGAATCGGGTATTTTCAATTCAAAGATGTATCAGCCGGTACCTATCTTTTAATCATAAACAGGATAGGATATGTTCCGAAAATCCTTACAGTAAAAGTATCTTCGGAAGAATCCAAAAAAAATTTAGGAGATATTACCTTAGAATTTAATCCTTCACAAGAAGAAGAAGGAATCATAACCCTAACGGATGACGATTTTTTATCGGATGAAGAAGGCTCTATGGCACAGACCGGAATTGGGTTATTGCAATCTTCCAAAGATATATTTTCCAAAACCGCTTCTTTTGAGCTTGGTCCTTATTGGTTCAAGGTAAGAGGTTTGGACAATAGCTATGCAACAATTATGTTCAATGGAATTCCCATGTCCAAAAATCAAACGGGTAGACCTGATTTCGGCAATTGGGGCGGATTAAATAATGTAGTGCGCTATCCTTATGAACTAGCAGAAAATAATAACGTTTCTGATTATTCTTTCAGCAGCTTAGGAGGGACTACCTATTACGATACTCGTTCTTCTTCATATAGAAAAGGATTTGAACTCAGTTATTCGTTTTCTAATCGTACCTATCAACATAGGGTTATGACTACCTACTCTTCAGGAATGCTTCCTTCAGGATGGTCTTTTACCTTTTCCGGCTCCAGAAGATGGATGGAGGAAGGGGTTATTGATGGAACATACAACGATTCTTATGCATATTTTACGGCTATTGAGAAAAAAATTAATCATAGACACAGGCTGAATTTCACTGCGTTCGGAACCCCGTCAAGAAAATCCGGTTCAAGTCCAAATACTCAAGAAGTATATGATTTGAGAGGAAAGAATTATAACTCTTTTTGGGGGTGGCAAGATGGAGAGAAAAGAAACGAACGAGTAAAAAGAATTTTCGAGCCAATATTTATGCTTACCCATTATTGGAATATAAGTGATAAATCAAAATTGACCACTACAGCCTCTTATCAATTTGGATATAATAAACAGTCCCATTTAAATAGGTATGAAGCAGAGAATCCTTCCCCTACTTATTATAAAAATTTACCAAGTTATTGGTTAAGTCTTGGAAATATGACGGAATATGAAAATTGTTTGCAGGCATGGGAAAATAACGATATAACTGTCACTCAAATAAACTGGGATCAGTTATATAATACGAATTATCATGCGCCGACTTATCTAGATCCCTATACCGGACAGGTAGGTAGGAGAGCTTCTTACTTTATAGTGGATGATGTGATTAAAGATAAAACTTTTAATGCTGCCACTCATTTCCAAACCTTGCTAACTGATAATTGGAAATTATTTTTGAACGTAAATTATCAAAATTTAGTGTCAAGTAATTATAGGGAGATAAATGATTTGTTAGGTGCCGATTTTGTATTAAATAAAAGTTCATTCATAAAAGAGGATGGAATAAATTCATCCACAGGCGATTATAATAGTTTACATCCGGGTAGTGTGGCAAGGAAAGGAGACAAAACGGAATACGATTACAAAATGTTCAGACAAAAAATAATGGGAAATGCTACTTCTAGAGTAACCATAAACCGTTGGGAAGTTGCCACATCATTTCTATTTGGATGGGATGAGTCTTATAGAGACGGGAAATTTAAACATGGCTTATACCCGAATAATTCCTACGGAAAAAGTGCTAAAGCAAATTTTATTGAATTAGGTTTACGTACAGGGATTACTTATAAAATTAACGGAAGAAATTTTATTATTCTCAACTCCGCCTATTATGAATCTTCGCCCACTTTAAATGAAATTTTTGTAAATCAAAGGCTAAATAATGACAAAATTCCGAATGTAACTAACCAAAGAGTAAATACAAACGATATCACATATACCTTAAGATCTCCTCGTGTAAAAGCTAGAATCAGTGGGTATTATACTAAAATAAAAAATGCCATAGAAATATTGCGTTATTACGCACAAGGGGTACGATTTGAAAACAGTTCCGATGCCTTTATTACAGAAGTTTTAACAGGAATGGAAAAGGACTATTTGGGGTCTGAAATAGGAATAGATTGGAAATTATCTCCTACTCTATCTCTGTACGGAATAGCTTCCGTGGGGCAATTTACCTATAAAAACAATCCTAAATTGTATGTTCTTAGTGATAATTCGCCTGGCATAAACGATTACGGTTCTTCTTACATTAAAGATTATAAGATTGCAGGAACCCCTCAAAAAGGCTATGCTTTGGGAATAAAGTATAATTCTCCTAAATATTGGTGGACAAGTATCAGTGCTAATTTTTTACAAGATATTTATTCAAATATTTCTTTTCTTTCAAGGACCAAAAATTTCATCATGAAAGATGGAGTTTTTCCCTACGATAAGGCTACACCGGATAATGTAAAAGCTATATTAAAACAAAAGCAATTTCAGGACGTTTTTCTATTAAATGCTACTTTGGGTAAATCGGTACGAATGGGTAAATATACGTTGGGTATGAGTGCCTCCATCAATAATATTTTAAACGAAAGGGGATATGTAACCGGTTCATTTGAGCAAGGAAGATCAGCTAATTATGAGCAATTAGAAAAAGATAAGTCATTAGCCTATCCACTTTTTGGCAATAAACTATTTTATGATAGAGGAAGATCGTATTTCTTGAATGTATTCTTTAAATTTTAATATTAAACTTATAATTGATAAATTATTAAAAAGATAAAAAATGATAAAAAAAACAATAGTATTTTTTATATCTTGGCTACTCTTATCTTGCGTGCATGACGATGATTATAAAGCTCCTCCGGTAAACGAAGGGCAAGAAATGAAAGCTACCTTAGATATACCTTATCTTTTGCGTACAGCTCCTGTATTTACAGGAAAAAATGGGGTAGAGGCAATCAGCTTTTCTAAGGGAGAAATTTTAGAAGGATATGTTATTTCCTCAGATCAAGCAGGAAATATATATAAAAACTTGTTTATAGTAACGGAAGATGGAACTCAAGGTGTCATGTTAAGTGTCAATATATCAAATATATATACGCATTATCCTTTAGGGTCTAAAATATATATAAAATTGGAAGGTCTATACTATGGAAAGCAAAATGGCATGGTGCAGATAGGTCTACCTCCTACACAGCCGGAAAGATATGTAGTAGATCAAATAACGCCTTCGGCTATGAATTCGAATATAATTCTGGGCAAAGATAAAAAAAATGAAGATGAATTAGTAATTAAAACTAATGATGCCGGTAGGTTATTAACGGTAAAAGATGTCAATAATAATGAAAAATATTTGTGCACCTTGGTGGAGGTAAACGATGTTATATTTAATGATGCAGGTAAAACTTATGTAAGAAATAATGCTAGTACAGATAACCAAATAAATGACATAAGCTTAAATTATATAAACGTACCTATTAGTAATTATGCTTCTTTTGCAGGATATAAAATTCCGTATGGGGAAGGAAGATTACGAGGGATAATGACCCGATATGACGGGACATATAAAACGTATAAGCTAATACTTAGAACGATTGATGATGTCAAGGATTTTCCAACTACTAAACCTTTTTTTATAGAAACGTTTAATCAAGTTTCCAATGTCTCAACTAAACCAAAAATAAATTTAGCGACAGGATTTGATAATCCTTTGCCGGTCTCTTATAGTGATCCGTACGGAAAAGCGGATATAAGAACTTCCGGCGCGGCTTTTTCTAATCCTCTAGTCTGGTTTCCGACAAATACCGAGTCATCTCTGGTTATTGACCATATAAATACTTCCGGTCATAAGGCTATGATATTGTCTTTTAAACTAAATGTGAATATATTTAATTCAAACGAAATAGGATATGTGGATGATTTGATTCTTAAATGTAATGGAGTTGAAATTGCCCTTCCGCATACTCTTCTAACTGTAGATAATAATAAAAATATGTTTTATACTGTGCGAGTGAACATTCCTGATGGTACGGAAAAAATAGAATTTTTTGCTTCAGCAAGTAAAAATAAAAGAGGATTTAGAATCGATACGATACAATTGGAAGATTAATAAATTTAGTAATGAGATTAGCATATATAATTACAGTAATTGTCGTAGGGACTGCTTTTGGGATATGTTTTACTTCTTGTGTTGATAGTGATGATTATGCCATTCCCCCAGTTCCGTCGACCGGATTTTTTAAAGAGACTTTTAATAAGGTAACTAAAGCCGAAGGTGAGGCAATTGTTACAAGCCCTTGGCCTAAAATATCTATGGTTAGTAATTTTGATGGTGAAGTGGAAGGGGTTTTGTATTCAGATAAATTCGGAATGATAGATGTAAGGAGATTAAATGGAACTAGTGATATCGCCAAAAAAGAACTTTTTTTATGGTTTCCTTCCGGAAGAGAATCTTCCTTAACTATAGATAATATTAATTTGGGAAAACGAAGGAAATTAGTTTTGAGGTATAATTTCAATGCAAATATTTATAATTCGGACGAAAAATCTAATACCAATAAACTGAAAGTGAAATTTAATGGGGTAGATTTACCTGTGCCTGATATTGAACTAAATGCTTTTAATAATAGGAACAAATATCAAGGCGTGCTAATCAGAATTCCCGACGAAATTTTGAAAGAAATTTCAAACATGGAATTTATTAGTAATGCTGAAAGTAATGATAGAGGATTTAGAATAGATGATATTGAATTATTGGATGACTATCCTTATGAATAAACGAAGTTATTTCATACTAAAATATTAATTGGGTTAAAAAACTTTGTATCTTTAGTAAGTAAATGTATAAAAATGGTATCATGCAAAAAACAGCGTTAATTACAGGAGCAACATCGGGTATAGGGCAAGCCACTGCGGAAATATTTGCTGAAAATGGAATTAATCTTGTACTCTGTGGTAGAAGAAAGGAAAGATTAGAAGATAGTAAAAAGAAATGGGGAAATAAAGTGGACGTCACTACCTTACTTTTTGATGTTAGAAACAAAGAGGATGTTTTTTCAGCAATTAATAGTTTGCCGGATGAAAAAAAGATAAAGATAAATATATTGGTAAATTGTGCGGGAAATGCCCATGGATTGGATACTTTTTTAGATTCTTCTGTAGATGATTTTGATGCAATGATAGATTCTAACGTGAAAGGTCTTTTGTATGTGTCTAAAGCGGTTGTTCCTATTTTGGCTGCTAATACAAGAGGACATGTTATCAATGTAAGCTCTATTGCCGGAAAAGAAACTTATCCTAAAGGTACAGTTTATTGTGCTACCAAACATGCTGTTGAAGCAATTAGTAATGGGATGAGGATGGATTTGCTATCTCAGGGGATAAAAGTAACCAATATTGCTCCTGGAGCGGTTGAGACCGAATTTTCATTAGTTAGATTTAAAGGAGATAAACAAAGAGCAGACTCCGTATATCAGGGTTTCGAGCCTTTAGTGGCTGCGGATGTGGCAGATGCCATCTATTATGCTGTCTCTCGGCCGGATCATGTACAAATAGCCGATATTACGATATTTCCAAAAGCACAAGCCTCAGGGACTTTATTTAACAGAAAATAATTATAGTATTAATTATTTTTATTTATTCCATATTTCCCAGACACTGTCTGCTTGTAGATGAAACATTTCTAATCCGTCTTTAGTCTGTGCACCGACTTTTTCCCTAATTGCAGTAATTTTGTTTCTTCAGGATTATAAATGAGATCATAGATCAAATGTTGGGAAGTAAGAAATTCTACCGGTGTAGGCGAAAAGTCATTTATATTAGGAAAAGTTCCCACAGGCGTAGCGTTAACGATTAGATGATTGGATATTAGTGTATCTTGCGTTAAATGGCTATACATAGTTGTACTACTTCTTAAAATAATGGTAAAAGGAATGGAAAGTTGATTTTAATACATAAGCAACGGCTTTTGAGGCTCCTCTGCCTCCAAGTATTAAGACAGATCGGTGATGAGGTATTAAAATTGGTACTAATGAATTTTTAAAGCTAATGGCAAAATCATGCAGTTACTTGGTGCTGGGATTACCGCTTATTGACTTTTAACCGTGAAATTATGGTTGATATACCCACGTTCATTTTAAAGGAAAGAAGAACTAAAAAAAGAAAATAAAAGATGATTCAATATGAAGTAATAAAAACTGAAAATTCAAAACCAGTAAAAATGTGGACTAAAGGAGTGCCAGTAGAAGAAGGAGCCAAAGAACAATTACTAAAAACAGCACAATTACCATTTATTTTTAAACATATTGCAGTAATGCCTGATGTTCATATTGGTAAAGGATCGACAATTGGTAGTGTTATTCCTACTCTAGGTGCCATTATTCCAGCCGCCGTAGGGGTAGATATTGGCTGTGGTATGATGGCAGTACAAACGTCACTAACTGCAGCTGATTTACCTGATGATCTAGCCCCTCTACGTTTAGCGATTGAAAAAAACGTGCCACATGGTTTAACGCCTAAAAATGCTGGTATAGATCAGGGGAGTTGGCAACATGCACCAGCAATTGTTGATCAATATTGGCAACAACTTTTACCAGGATTTGAGAAATTAACAGAAAAGTATCCGTGTTTTTTAAAAACAAACAATTACTGTCATTTAGGAACACTAGGAACGGGTAATCACTTTATCGAAGTGTGTTTAGATGAAAATCAACAAGTATGGATTATGTTACATAGTGGTTCACGTGGGGTCGGTAATGCTATCGGTGAATTTTTTATTAAATTAGCCAAAAAAGATATGGAAACTTATTTTATTGATAAATATTTACCAAATAATGATTTAGCTTACTTTGTTGAAGGGACTGAACATTTTGATGATTATCTTATGGCGGTAAATTGGGCGCAAGAGTTTGCTCGTTTAAATCGTGAAATTATGATGCATAACACTATTATGGCGATTAGAAATACATTAAATATTGAGTTTACCAGTTATATTCAATCTGTAAATTGTCATCATAACTATGTGCAAAAAGAGCATCATTTTGGGCAAAATGTGTTTGTGACGCGTAAAGGAGCAGTTTCTGCCCGTAAAGGGGAATTAGGGATTATTCCAGGATCAATGGGAGCGAAAAGCTACATTGTTCGCGGACTAGGGAATGAAGAGAGTTTTTACTCTTGTTCGCATGGTGCGGGACGAGTGATGAGCCGATCTGCAGCCAAAAGAATGTTCACCATTGAAGACCAAATAAAAGCCACTGCTCACGTCGAATGTCGAAAGGATGCCAATGTTATTGATGAAATTCCAATGGCATATAAAGATATTGATGCGGTGATGACAGCGCAAAATGAATTAGTTGAGATTGTTCATCAACTACGACAGGTAATCTGTGTAAAGGGATAAATGATATCGAGGAGTCTATCCTCGATAGTCATGATAAAAATAGTAGGGCAATTATTGATTACATCAATGGTTGCCTTGTTTATAATAAATTTAATTCAATGTTATTTATAACAAATCGAAACGTCTCTATCTTTTTAGCTGTTTTTTCAATCCATAAAAACGAGTAATGGCAACATAATAAAATTACTGGATAGATAAAAATTGAGAGTTATAAAATGAGATTATAAACAAATATCCAAAAAAAGCCTCAATATTTAGAGTCGATTTTTCCAAAAGCATTGGCTTCGAGGACTTTATTTAACAGAAAATAATTATAGTATTAATCATTTTTATTTATTCCATATTTCCCAGGCATTGTCTGCTTGTAAATGAAGCATTTCCAATCCGTTTTTAGTCTGTGCACCGACTTTTTTCCCTAATTGCAGTAATTTTGTTTCTTTAGGATTATAAATGAGATCATAGATCAAATGTTGGGAAGTAAGAAATTCTACCGGTATAGGCGGAAAGTCATTTATATTAGGGAAAGTTCCCACAGGAGTAGCATTAACGATTAGATGATTGGATGTTAGAGTATCTTGCGTTAAATTGCTATACGTAGTTGTGCCACTTCTTGAAATAATGCTAAAAGGAATGGAAAGTTGATTTAATACATAAGCAACGGCTTTTGAGGCCCCTCCGCCTCCAAGTATTAAGGCAGATCTGTGATGGGGTTTTAAAATCGGTACTAAAGAATTTTTAAAGCCAACGGCATCGGTATTATAACCTATTCTTTTTTTCTCGACAATTTTAACCGTGTTAACGGCTCCTATTTTCTCAGCTTCTGGACTTAATTCATCTAAAAAATCTATTATATCTTGTTTATATGGAATGGTGACATTAAATCCAAGTAAATCAGGAATATTAAATAGTTCTAATATGTGGTCTTTAGAGGAAACATCAAATATTTTATAGTCATAATTTGTTAAGCCCAATAATTTGAATTTATTCGTGAAATAATTTTGAGAAAACGAATAAGAAATATTTTTTCCTAATAAACCTAATATCATGAGTTAGAAACTTAAAGTTGCAAACAAATATATAAAAATATACATACAATATTTATTGTTATATTAGTTACATAAATTGTAATAAATATGTATTTTTGCAGTGTTTAGTTCTTAGATATATATTAAGTATTATAAATATGAGGAAAATAGTTATTGTTATAACAATTTTGTTTTTATTATTTTCATTGGGATTAATTATATTAGGTGTTCCTTATTATAAAAGAAATTATTATTCCAATGTCATTCAGGATAAAATTATATATATTCCAACCCAGGCAAATTATGATCAGGTAAAAAAGTTGTTAACTCCTTATTTGAAGGATATTGAGGAATTTGATAAAGTCGCTCATGCTGAAAAATATCCTGAAAAGGTTAAAGCAGGAAGATATAAATTATATGCAGGAGAAAATAATAAAGTATTAGTCAGACGTTTATTATTAGGCAAACAAGATGAAGTTCATTTGAGGGTGAAACCATATGATGATCTATATGAATTTGCTTCCGACTTAGGTAAGAATTTAGAAGGTGACTCTCTAAAATTTATTAATTATTTCAAGAAACAGGCTTTATTAAAAGGATATAAAGATGTAGAGGAATTAAAAATATATTTTACTCCGGATACTTATTATATGGATTGGAATACTTCACCGGAAAAATTATTCTCCAGGTTTGAAGCTATTCATAATCGTTTTTGGAATGCCAAAAGAAAAAAAGAAGCTCAAAATTTAGGGTTATCAATTTTAGAAGTTTATACGTTAGCTTCTATTGTCCAAAGAGAATATGTTAAAAAAGATGAATTGCCCATAATAGCAAGTTTGTATCTTAATCGTTTAAGTAAAAATATGAAATTACAGTCTGACCCTACTGTACAGTATGCTGAAAGAAAAATATACGGTTTTAAAGTTCAGAGGAAAAGAGTTAAAAATGTATCTACTGATTCCCCATATAATACCTATAAATATAAAGGGTTGCCCCCTTTGCCTATATGTATTCCTGAGGACTTTGTTATTGATGCTGTTTTAAATCCGGCTAATACAGATTATTTATTTATGTGTGCAATAAAAAATACCGGAAGACATGCTTTCACATCTAGTGCGGCTGAACATATGAAGAATGCTAAAGAATATATTAATTGGTTAAATTCAATCAACATAAAATAAGATAAACATGAAACTAAATTTACTAAGTAAATACAGAACCCTATTAATGGGTATCGCCATTATGTGGGTTATGTTTTTCCATTCGCATGTCTATATAGGACAAATAAAATTTTTAGAACTCTTCAAGCGTTTAGGATATGGAGGAGTGGATATTTTTATATTAGTATCCGGTTTTGGCGTATACTTTTCTATATATAAAGATAATTCAATACTTAATTTTTACAAAAAACGAGCATTACGAATACTTCCTTATTATTATCCTATAGTTTTGATCGTTACTTTAATTGCAATTAAAATGGGAATTTGGGATTGGGATTCATTATTTTATAATTTAACTATGTTAGGATATTGGAAAAATGTAGGATTAGGAAAAATATATGATTGGTATATTCCTGCACTTTTATTTTTATATCTTTTAACTCCGTTTTATTATAAGTTTTTTAAAATAAATAAAACAGCAACCACTTTAGGTGCTATAGCAGCTGCATATATTTTTAGTTATACAATGCATGATACCTATGATTATCTTTATAATCTAACTTTTAGAATACCTCATTATGTTATAGGGTTTTGGTTGGCAGATTTTCTAATTAGAAATAAGGAGTATGAATTTAGTAAACTTACCATGGTTTTATTTGCAATAAGTTTATTTATAGGAGTAAGCATTCTTTATTATTTATACTATTATACCCCCTATTTTGAAGAATATGGTAATTATGTATCTCCTTTTATTTTTATTAATTTACCTTTATGTATATTCTTATGTTACTTTTTTTCTTTATTTAAAAAGTATAAATTTCCTATACTTATATTTTTTGGAACACATAGCCTTACCTTATTTATTTTCCACGAGAAAATCCTATATTTATGCCATGTTCTTTTACCCAGGAATATTGAAAATGCAAGTGCATTCATTATAGCAATAATCTTAGCATATATTTGGCAGAAATTAATGGATTCTATAGTAAATAAATTTACTACAAGAAAAAAAACAACATTCCAAAAAGCGAATTAAAATAAATTAAAGCATTTTTAAAGTATTAACTTCGAGGTCTGTGAGAATTCTCCAGTAACCTCGTTTTAATGCTTTTTTAGTTAATCCAGCAAACATAACTCTGTCTAATTTTTCCACTTCATACCCCAATCTTTCGAACATTCTTCGTATTATACGATTCCAACCTATATGAATTTCAACACCTACTTCATTTTTAGGAGAACCTTCAATATATGATATTTTATCAACCTTGGCAATTCCTTCTTCGAAACGTAATCCTTCCAATAATTTTCCAAAATCCTCAATGGACACTTTTTTATTTAGCGTAACATGATAAATCTTTTTAACTTCATGAGAAGGATGAGTTAATTTTTTAGTAAGATCTCCATCATTAGTTAATAATAGTACACCTGTAGTTTGCCTGTCCAAACGACCAACGGGGTATAAACGGTAAGGAGATGCATTTGCAACAAGGTCTAATACTGTTTTTCTCGCTTTTTCATCCTTGGTTGTTGAAATATAGCCTTTAGGTTTATTTAACAATACATATACATTTTTTTCAGGGCGAATATATCTTCCGTCAAAAAATACTTCATCTCCCGGTTTTACTTTGTATCCGAATTCCGTAATAATTTTGCCGTTGACTTCGACTACCCCGTTTTGAATGAATATATCTGCTTCTCTTCTGCTGCAAACCCCTGAATTAGCTATATACTTGTTAAGTCTTGTACCATCACTTTGCTTTGGCGTTTTAGGAGTTCTTTTACGAAATGGTGTAGAGGAAGAAGTAAATTTTTTTCTGTCTTCAAATTTATCTTTGCTTTTTTGCTTGTTTTCTCTTCTGTCATTGGTTTTGAAATAATCTTTTTTATGAGATTTTTCATTTCTTCCCGATCCTTTTCTTTCGTATGATTTATTATTTTTCATTTATTGCAAATCTAATTTTGATAAAAATTTAAAAAAATGAATGTATTATAATGAAATATTAATTGCTGCTTTGCCTTATATAATACAGACTTTCTAAAAGTGCAAAGTTAAGGGATTCCCGTCAATAAATAATAGGGAAATAGTACCTAAAAAAATCCAAAACTTAATCATAAAAATTAGTATTTGCATATATTCCGATTTAGTTATCCAAATACTTATAATTGAACCCAAACTTAATAAAGCAGTTAGTAAATAATATAAACGAATTTCATAGAGATGCGGCTCAAAAGTTAAATGAATTGAAATAAATATGAGTATACAAATAAGAATATTTAAAATAATTTTAGTAGGAATAATCCCTAATGTATTAGGAAGGGTATTGTAATTAAATAAATCATCATATTTGAATGAAAGAAGGTCTTTACAGATATCTTTTATGAGAACCATGATAAATAGAAATTCTGAAAGGTATATTATATAAGATGAAAAATTTTCATAATATAAAAATAGCGCTAAAAATGGAAAAAGTAGTAATGCTGAATTAGTTAAGTTGTTAATAAATACAATACGGCTGAGCTTATGGCTATAAAACCATATAATGAATTGATATACTAAGAAAAAAATAAAAATACGATAAGAAAGTAAGGCAGCAATTGTTAAAGATATACTATTGAAAAAGATGTAAAATCTTAATGCAATCCCGTTGCTAATGAAGCGTTGTATTATAGAGGAAATAGGTCGGTAAACCATATCTTTTTCCTGATCATAAAAAAAATTAATAATATAACCGGCCATGGCACTTAATGAGGAAGATAAGATAATACCATGAAGTTTTATATTTTTAAAATTTTCAATTATATCTTTTTCGTCACCAAATAAAAAAATGGCAGAAACATACATGGCAAGAATTAACATAATTACGTTAAAAATTCTAACTCTTACCAAAAAAGAGAGATTAATTAATAATATTTTTTTTCCTGAAAGGTACATCCGCCAAGGATTTTAGGCAGGTAAAAATACAAAAAAATGGAAGCTATTTGTAATTAAAAACGATATACCACCTCTTTTTTGTAATTTTTTAACATTTTTTCTGTAGCATCATAGTCTTGAGTAAAACCTAATATATATCCTCCTCCTCCGGAACCACAAAGTTTTAAATAATAGGTATTAGTATCAATTCCCTTTTTCCATATTTTTAAAAATTTTCTAGGAATCATAGGAGTGAAATGATTCAAAGCCCAAAGAGAAAGGTGTTTTAAATTTTGAAAAAAAGACCCCATATCCTTATTCAAAAAGGAATCGATGCAATCATTATTATATTTAATAAATTCTTCTTTTAATGTTTTCCTGAAGCCTTCATTTTTAAGTTTTTCAAAGAAAATCTGAACCATAGGTTCGGTTTCACCCGGCATGCCGGAATTAATTAAAAAAACAGCCCCTTTACCGTCTTTACTCTCTGCTAATCCAATCTTATCAACTTCTGCATTTGGCTGTATTAATAAAGGAATATTCATGTAACAGATGAGTGGATCAATCCCAGAGCTCTTTCCGTGAAAAAAAGATTCCATTTGTCCAAAAACAGTTTTTAAATCTTTTAAATCTGTTTTTAAGATGGTAGCGGGTAGAATTTTAGTTCCTGAATATTTATCGAAGATAGCCGCTACAAGTGCTCCTGAACTTCCTACTCCATACCCTTGCGGTATATTTGAATCAAAGAACATCCCTTTTTCAATGTCCTTTTCTAACTGTGAAATGTTAATTGTAAATTTTTTAGGGAAGTGTAATGTTTTCAAAAATTCAGCAAATCTATGCAATGATTTATTCGATTCCAGTTCAACATTATTGAGTTCTGTTGAAAACTGTAAAGTTCCTTTGTAGGCGTTATAAGGTAAGGTTAACCCTCTTGAATTTTCTATAATTCCATACTCTCCGAAGAGTAATATTTTTGCATAAAATAAAGGATGCTTCATATTTTAATATTCCACAAAAAACTGTACAAAGGTACGTATTATATTGATTTTATAATTGATTTTTTTGATATTATTTTTTTAAGCAATTGTTATTCAGTCAATTGTTAAAAATGTAAGAGAATTATTATTTAGTTAGTTTATAAATATATCATTAACAATAAACTATTTCCGTAGGGGCTAGTGATTTTTTCAATAATAAATTATTGAAATATTAGATTATAATTATATTCTAAAAATATTTATATGGGAAATATATGAATCAAATATTTACTAGTATAATTTAATCAATCAATAAAATAATTAATGATTTCACTTTTTTAGAATTAAAGACAGAATTATATTACTAAGTAGATTTATAAATGTGTATACTGAAATAACTTACGAAGAAGTTGATAAGATAATAATCATTACAAATATCTTAAGGAAGAATTGTAATAAAAATAAAAAGTCAGGATATCCTGACTTTTTATTTTATTATTAGCTGAGATTCTTACATCATTCCTGGCATTCCTCCGCCCATTGGAGGCATTGCTGGCTCATCTTTTTTAATATCGGTGATTACACATTCTGTTGTTAATAACATTCCTGCAACAGAGGCAGCATTTTCAAGAGCTACACGTGTTACTTTGGTTGGGTCGATAATTCCAGCGCTGAACATATTTTCGTATTGTTCTGATTTTGCATTATATCCGAAATCATCCTTACCTTCTTTAACTTTATTTACAACAACAGAGCCTTCTCCGCCTGCATTGGCTACAATTTGACGAAGAGGTTCTTCAATAGCTCTTCTTACTATTTTAATACCTGTTTCTTCATCTTGATTGATACCTTTCAATGATTCTATTCCGTTAATTGCACGAACTAGAGCTACCCCACCACCGGCAACAAAACCTTCTTCTACAGCAGCACGAGTTGCATGTAAAGCATCATCAACGCGATCTTTTTTCTCTTTCATTTCAACTTCAGAAGCAGCACCTACATATAATACAGCCACTCCACCTGCTAATTTGGCAAGTCTTTCTTGAAGTTTTTCTTTATCGTAATCTGAAGTGGTATTTTCAATTTGAGCTTTAATTTGAGCAACTCTTTGTTTGATATTTTCATCACTTCCTGCACCGTTAACAATAGTAGTGTTATCTTTATCGATAGATACTTTTTCAGCAGTACCTAACATTTCTAATGTAGCACCTTCTAAAGTTAATCCAGCTTCTTCTGAAATTACTGTACCTCCCGTTAATATTGCTATATCTTCCAACATTGCTTTTCTTCTATCTCCAAAACCAGGAGCTTTAACAGCAGCAATTTTTAAAGATCCTCTTAATTTATTTACAACTAAAGTAGCTAATGCTTCACCGTCTACTTCTTCAGAAATAATAAGTAATGATTTACCATGTTGAGCAACTGGTTCCAAAACTGGAAGTAGGTCTTTCATGCTGGAGATTTTTTTATCGCATAATAAAATATATGGGCTTTCCAGCTCGGTAATCATTTTGTCTGTATTAGTTACAAAATAAGGAGATTGGTATCCTCTGTCAAACTGCATACCTTCCACTACGTCAACGTAAGTATCTGTACCTTTAGCTTCTTCAACCGTAATAACACCTTCTTTACCTACTTTACCAAATGCTTCAGCAATTAAAGCTCCGATTGTGTCGTCGTTGTTTGCTGAAATAGAAGCCACTTGTTTAATTTTTTCTGAATCAGAACCAACTTCTTGAGATTGTTTTTTCAATTCTTCAACAACAGAAGCTACTGCTTTGTCAATACCTCTTTTTAAATCCATAGGGTTTGCACCGGCAGCCACATTTTTTAGACCTTCTCTTACGATAGCTTGAGCTAATACAGTCGCTGTAGTAGTACCATCACCAGCTACATCATTGGTTTTAGATGCTACTTCTTTAACCATTTGAGCACCCAAGTTTTCAATAGGTTCTTCTAACTCAATTTCTTTAGCTACTGTAACCCCGTCTTTTGTCACATGAGGAGCACCAAAAGATTTTTGAATAACAACATTCCTTCCTTTAGGTCCTAAAGTAACTTTAACCGCGTCAGCTAAAGCATCAACCCCTTTCTTTAGAGCATCTCTAGATTCAATATTAAATTTTATATCTTTTGCCATTTTATTAATTTTAAGAATTTTGTAATTGGTTTATTTAAACGATTGCTAAAATATCAGATTCTCTCATTATAAGATAATCTTTTCCATTAAGTTTTAGTTCCGTACCGGAATATTTGCCATATAAAACTTTATCACCAATTTTAACTGTTAACGGTTCATCTTTTTTTCCAGCTCCTACTGCAACTACAACTCCTTCTTGAGGTTTTTCTTTAGCACTATCAGGGATGATAATTCCTGATGCGGTTTTCGTTTCAGCAGCTGCCGGTTCTACAACTACGCGGTCAGCTAATGGTTTAATTGATAATTCTGACATATCTATTTTGATTTAATTTTATTATTATTTTTTTACTAATTGATAATAGTCTTTTTTCTAAAAATATGCCAAATAAAAGTTTTATGACAAAAAGAAAGTAAAAGCGTCAATGTGTCAGATCCTTAGAATAAGCCATTTTGCGAAATAAGGTCATTTTTATATAAGGATTTGTAATTAAATCGATTAAATTAAAATTAGGATAGTTTTCCATTATTTATAAAAAAACCTTTGAACTTAATTTAATAAGAATATCAAAGGTTTCATATTGTAGAAATACTTATTGAATGATTATACTATTTTATTCTTTATTTTTTTTACACTAAAAGCTAAACTAATATAATAGATACCTAAAAACAACATAGATATACTAACCCAAATTAATAAAGCAGCTAAACCGATAGGCGGAAACATTACAATAATAAATGATAGTATGACTTCTAATATTCCTAAGGCTAATAGCCATCCCCAATTACTTATTCCAAGGTTTTTAATATCAAAAGAGTGCCCTATTAAGCTAACTCCTTTAAACATTAACCAAAATCCAATGAAAAAAGATAAAATACCCATTTGAGTAAAAATATTTGAGGAAATTAGGATAATTCCTACTAATAAATCTAGGATTCCTCCGGCCAAATACCATCCCCAATTATCGGTATGAGTATTACTTAACGAAAAAACGATTTCGAATAGTCCGAAAACCAGAAATGAAACAGAGAAAAATGTTGTTAAAAAAATTAGTGATGGGGTGGGAGACACCATTACTATAATTCCAGCTAAAATGAACAATATGCCTAAAAGAAGCATAATCCACCAATTTTTTATAAATGATTTCATGTATATGTATAAATTTTATGAATATTTAGATAAGATAATTTCAAAAATAATGCCATTAAATAGATCTATTTTAATGAGATAAATACATGATAAGTGTAAATATAATAAGTGGGGATATTAATTTTTTAATTTTTTATTTAGGTATTATTATTGTAGATTGTCCAATAAAAATGAAAGTAATTGTAAGTTGAAAAATAAATCAGACCTTTTACAACTCCTAGAGGAAGCAAAAAATTCAAAACAACAAGCTCAAAGTAAAATAGTTAATCTTTATTGGGGAGATATTAAATCATATATTTTTTCTATAGTTAAAGATGAAAATTATTCAGAAGAATTAACTATTGAAACTTTCACTAAGGTGCTGAATAAGTTAAATCTTTATAATGCTGATTTTGATTTTAAGACCTGGGTTACATCAATTGCACATAATACAGCGATAGATTTTTTAAGAAAAAAAAATAAGGACAAAAATAAATTTTCAAACGAAGAATATCATCATTTAAGTGATTGGGAGCCTTCTCCCGAGCAATTATTTATTGATAAGCAAAATCTGGAAGCTTTTGAAAAAAGATTAGACAAACTCCCTGAAAATTATCGAAAATTAATTTATTCTCGTTATGTTGAAGGAAAAAAATTAAAAGATATAGTGCAAGAAACAGGTTTGTCTCTAGCTAATGTCAAAGTAAGTTTAATGAGGGCAAAGAAACTCTTGTCATAATTGGAAAATAATTTTTTATCGAATAAATACTAAATTATTTTCTGTAGATAATTTGTCAGAAAATTCGTAATCGTCTACATTATAAGTTTTTATGTCTTCAATATTATTGATGGAATTTTCAGCACACCAACGAGTCATCTTTCCTCGAGCTTTTTTAAAATACATCATAATGCTTTTTAAAGAACCGTTTTTATAATCTTTGAATTCAATATCGGTTACCCTACCTTTTAACTTATTGCGGTTGAAAACTGAAAAATATTCTTTACTGGCAAGATTTAAAATAGGCTCATCATTTGTAAGTAAAGTGTTTAGATACAATGTTAGAATTTCTCGCCAAAATCCGTATAAATCTATAGCTTGTTCTGTTTTAAGTTTTTTTCCCATTTCCAGTCGATAGAGCATAATGTCATCCGAAGGATGAAGTAAGCCATAGAGGCCTGAAATAATTAAAAGATTATTTTGTAAATAAGTTAAAGATGAATTTGATAAGGATTCTGCGTCTAATCCTCTGTAAACTTCACCTTTAAAAGCAAAAATAGCCTGTATACATTCCGCTTTCGATGGATTGGGATTCCACTCTTGAATTCTTTCCCAATTTTCTCTAGATAATTTGGGAGAAATGTTAAGCAAGCTTTCTAATTCAGAAGGAGAATATTCTTTTAATACAAATTGCAATTTTTTAGCATAATCAATTAATTCAGGCTGAGTATGCATACTCCAATATGAATGCGTTTGCAAACTCATTATTTTTGCAGGGGATAGAAGTATCTTCATCTAAAATTTATTAGTTGTCTATAATGCTAAATTATTAAATAAACATTGAATTTTAATAAATAATTTCAAATAAATTATAAGTAATGGTATGATTTTTATAAGTTATATAAAAAAATGATAGAAAATAGTAATAGAAAAGGTTAGGATTTATTCCTAACCTTTTTCATATGATTTATAAAGTAAATTTAAATTTCAAAATCTGAATTTACACCTAATTTCTTTGCTACGATCTTGTTTATTTTATTCTTTAAATGAGGAATGAAAACCGTTTCCATTACATCAGCACAGAATGCAAACATAAGTAAAGCTTTAGCTTCCTTTTCATGAATACCTCTTTGTTTCATATAGAATAAAGCATCGTTATCTAGCTGTCCTACTGTACAGCCGTGTGAACATTTCACGTCATCGGCAAATATCTCCAATTGAGGTTTGGTATCAATACTTGATTTTTCAGAAAGTAAAATATTGTTATTTTGTTGAAAGGCATTGGTTTTCTGAGCGATCTTATTTACTTTTATTTTACCGTTAAATATTCCATGACTGGAATTTTGGTAAATCCCTCTATATAATTCATGACTTTCACAGTTTGGCTGATTGTGTTTAACCAATGTATGATTTCCTACTTCTTGTCCTTCTCCTATGATAGTTATTCCTTTTAGAGTGGAATTAATATTTTCTCCTTTATGGTCAAAAGATAATTCATTGCGAACGGTCTTACCTCCAAACGAGAATGTATGAATTAGAGCCGTGCTATCTGCTTCTTGTTCTATAAAGGTAGAATCAATAAGGTAAGAGGTAGGTACATCATCTTGTATTTTATAAAGTCGGAAATCTGCATTTTTTCCTACAAATATTTCAGTAACAATATTGCTGAAAAAATCGAATTCTGAAAGCGAATAAATTTTTTCAGAGATTTGTATTTTCGATTGATCTTCAATGATAATCAAATTTCGCAGATTTCGAATAGCTTTTTGATCTTGTTCTGAATTTATATAAATTAATTCAATTAATTCTTCTTCTATTGTTTGCTTTGGAACATAAATAAAAATGCCTTCTTGATAAGAAGCCATATTTAATGTGTTAAAATAATGTTCTTTATCAGAGATTGAATTTACCTTTGAAAGTAAAATAGATTGATATTTTTCACTTTTTAGAGCTTCCGAAAAAGAAAGAGTTACCCATTTTTCTTGTGGATAATTGGAATATTTAGAAGAAATGATGCCGTCAATCAAAACAATTTTATAGGTATTAGATTCGTTTCCTACAATATCATTAATAATTTCTTGAGAGACAAAATTTACTTTAGCTGAATTAAAGGATTCAGGATTAAAATCTGATATTCTAGTGAACTTCCAATCTTCGTTTTTTTTCGTAGGGTAACTTATTTTTTCTAAAGTAGATTGTGCCTGTATTGAAATTTTTTCTAATTCAGTATTTTGTGGAATATTCATTTTAATAATTTAATTTAAGAGGATTTGCTAATTGATCTTTACTTGAAGTTTATAACCAATCGTATCCTTTATCTTCTAATTCCAAAGCGAGTTCTTTAGTTCCCGATTTTATTATTTTTCCGTCCATCAATACATGCACGTAATCCGGTACAATGTGATCTAGTAAGCGTTGGTAGTGAGTAATTACTAAGATCGCATTATCTTTGTTTTTTATTTTGTTTACACCATGAGATACAATACGCAATGCATCTATATCTAGCCCTGAATCGGTTTCATCCAAAATGGCTAATTTAGGTTCTAACATGGCCATTTGAAAAATTTCATTTCTTTTCTTTTCTCCTCCTGAAAAGCCTTCATTAAGTGAACGGGAAAGAAAATCTTTTCGTATTTCCAACATTTCTGATTTTTCTTTTACTTTTTGTAAAAATTCATGTGCGGAAATGTCATTCTGCCCATTAGCTTTTCTATTGGCATTGATAGCTGCTTTTAAAAAATTAGAAACGCTTACACCTGGAATTTCAACTGGGTATTGAAAAGACATAAATACTCCGGCATTTGCTCTTTCTTCCGCAGCGAGGTCTAATAAATTTTTTCCTTCTAAAAATATAGATCCTTCAGTAACTTCATAATCTTCTCTTCCGGAAATTACATTTGAAAGCGTACTTTTTCCACCTCCATTGGGCCCCATAATTGCATGGACTTCTCCTTTCTTAATTTCAAGGTTTATACCTTTCAATATTTCTTTATCTCCAATACTTGCGTGCAAATTTTTTATTGATAGCATTTTTATCGTATATTATCTTAAACTTATTTAAAAACAAATATACTATCTTTATAACAGCTTTAAAAAATAGGTTATAGATTTTATTGATTTTAAAATTGATCAACACAATTTAAATAAATATTTGTCAGAAACTTAAAAGAATAAAAAAATAAAATTTTCAATTATGTGTTTTTATAATTGTTTGTATATAAATTAGTTAAAAATAAAATTTTAATATAAATAATCCACTACAAATTAGTAATTTAAAAGAATAGGATTTATTTAATGGTAGGGCTATTAATTACATGCCTTATTATTACCGATTAGCATAAACTAATAAATTTATTATGAAAATTAATGGTCTTTATCATCAATATCCAATTTTTTACAAATAATTTTCTTAATTACTAAAGGAGTCCATTTTAAAAGTTGTTCTATTCCTTCTAAGATCTCACCGGTGTATGCACCCGTTATCATACAGATGACAAGTATGGTATTATTGGATTCTTCACTAAATTCCTCCAATAACATTCCTATAACAATTCCAATAATAGTTGAAATAGGAATTTTAAGAAATAGTCTGCCTATAGATATTCCTTTATAAATAGAACGAGCAACCATGCTAATCACAGTTACCAAAATAATGTTACCATAATGGTTGATGAAATCGAATAGTGTTTTATTAATATCATTTAAATAATTAATCATATTGGTTTTTATAGGTTTTTTGTTTTCTATTTTATATTTATTGTGACATTTTAAATAGTATTTTAAGATTTTTTTGGATATATTGAACTCTTATAGTAAGATTTATTAGTAATAATTCTATTGATGAATTCATGAGGGAACAAGATGAAATTTTAGTTATCAGTACTTTATAGCAAAAATGTGAATTAATTTATAGAATAGGCCAGATGTAAAGATAAGACAACACCTATAATTTATCTTATTTTTATGCGTATGATAGTATTGCATTCTTTTTCAAAATGATATTCCGGTCTTTTCCATCTTTTTCTTCGTATTTCAATTAGTTTTTCTTCAATTTTAGCTATAAGATCTACAGGGATTTCTAATGGATAAGCCCAATCGAGTATTTTTATCTGATTGTGATGAATTATACATCTTTCTTTTAAACTAAGAAATTTTTTTACTTCTGAGTCATAACTTAAACAAGTTCTCAGGTCAAGGAGATTTAATCTTTTTTTTCTCATGATAAGTGTTTTTTCTAGTTGTATTGACATATCAGAATGTCAAATTCTTTCAAATTTGTTTATTAATTAATTGATAGAATGAAAATATTTATATAGCTTTTCGGATTGTGAAAAAAGGTATTTCTAAAAATATTGCAGCTAGGTTTGTAATATTAAATAGATAAAGTATATATAAATTTATTTTCATCATTACATAGAAAAATGGTATGTATCAGAATTTACCTATATTATTTTCTTATTCGTTTGTAAATTGGTTATAGTTTATTTTTGCACTAATAAATTAATTTTCTGACTATTATATAGTTTTGTAAAAATTTGTCGTATATTTACAATACAATACTAGACAAAAATACAAATATATTTGTAAAAAGTAAATTAAAAAATGAGAAAAAATACAAATTTCTTTGAAAGAATGATAGATCTTATTAACTATAAAGGGTTTAGAAGTGTTCATGATTTTGCAGTCAATGGGTTAGGTTATACTTCTTCAGAAAAACTTAATCGCTTGAAAAAAGAAGGAAATAAACCCTCTTACGATATATTGAAAGATATTGCAAATAAGTTTGATGAAATAAATGTAAATTGGCTTCTTACCGGTAGAGAATCTATGCTTATTAAAAGAGTTTCGGGATTTACAAAGGGCGAAGAAATAATTACATCTCCAATAAGCGTTTCTCGTAAAACTACAGATCCAATATGGGATATACAAGATATTCCTTTATACGATTTGGAAGCTACTGCAGGATTAGTTGAGCTCTTTAAAGGAACTTCAAGCGAAGCAATTTTAGATCGTATTCGTATACCTGGAATAGCTAAATGTGACGGGGGAGTATATGTAAAAGGGGATTCTATGTATCCTTTATTGAAAAGTGGAGATATCGTTTTGTACAAAGAAATTACTTTAGATAAAATTTTTTGGGGAGAAATGTATTTACTTTCAATAAAAATAGATGACTGGAATGAATATACTACTGTTAAATTTGTTCAGAAATCAGAATTGGGAGATAACTATATAAAATTAGTATCACAAAATCAGCACCATCAGCCTAAAGATATGTTAATGGAGCAAATTAATGCTATAGCTTTGATACGAGCAAGTATACGTTTACATAATTGATCTTTATAGATTTTAAGCTTAGAAATATAAATTTTTTAAAACATCTTTATTGAAAGCATGTTCGCAAAAATTCTATTTCAGAAATATTTTAAATATATCCGGAAACGATATCATTTGAAAAAATGATAGTAGACAATATGTATTTTGCTTACTTTCTTAAAATCTTAGTTTTTATAAATAGTTAGAAATGTAGTTGAAATATAATTGTAAGATTCAGCAATAATTTTTGAAATTCAATTATTTTAAATTAAAGAAAAATTATATTTTATTCCCTATAATATATACGTTTAACTCTCGGCGAAATAGAAGTCAATACTTCATAAGGAATAGTTTGATACCATTCTGCATACTTTTTCAAACTTGGATTTTCACCGATAATTATAACTGTGTCACCTTCTTTACATGCAATACCCGTAACATCAACCATCATCATATCCATACATATATTTCCTATAATGGGAGCTTTTTTCCCCTGTATATTTACATATCCTTTTCCATTTCCAATTATTCTTCTAATTCCATCTGCATAACCAATAGGTAAAGTTGCAATAGACCTATTTTTTTGGACTATAAACCTTCTGCCATAACCAACTGTTTCTCCCGGTTTCAGTTCGTGAATATTTGAAATGACCGTTTTTAAAGTAATAACATTTTCAAGTTTTTTTAAGGCTTTTTCGTTATCAATATATCCATACATGCCTATTCCTAAACGTACTGCATCAAATTGGTACTCCGGATAATTGATAATCCCAGTGGAGTTAGAAATATGAAGAAGCGGTTTGTATCCTAATATAGTTACCAAAATATCAAATGAATAATTGAGTTTTGACGCTTGTAATCTTGTAAATTTTTCCTCTTCCAAAACATCAGACACGGCAAAATGACTGAAAACCGATTTAACTTCTATCCAATCATTATCTTTTAATAATTCTCCTAGTTTTCGGGTTTCTTCAGGTTGAAATCCTAAACGATGCATTCCAGTATCTATTTTAATATGAATAGGATATCTTTTTGCTGTGTTTTTTTCTTTTAATTTTTGGATGAACAAGTCAAGTTCGCGAAAACTATATATCTCCGGCTCTAATTTATAATCTATGACTCTATCATAGCTACTCATTTCCGGATTCATGACCATAATAGGCAAATAAATTCCTTTGTCTCTTAATTTAAAACCTTCATCAGGATAAGCTACAGCAAGATAATCAATATGATAATATTGTAAAACTTCTGCGACTTCAAAATTACCTAATCCATAAGAAGAAGCTTTTACCATAGCAATTATCTTGGTCTCGGGTTTTAATTGGCTTTTAAAATAATTTACATTCATTAATAAGGAATGGAGGTTTACTTCCAATATGGTATCATGAGATTGTACTACTAATAATTGAGCAACTTTTTCCAATTCGAATTTACGTGCCCCTTTTATCAATATAGTAGCATCTTTTATAGATTGATTTTCTAAAAACTTAATAACCTCCGTGGTGGATAGGAAACTTTTATACATGGCGGTAAATAAGTTTTTATACTTATAAGTTTTTTCGCCAACGAGTAATATATATTGTAAAGGAAAGGAATTGACCAAATCGGCAATTTTTTTATACAATTCGGCATCTGGCATCCGAGATTGAAATATATCCGAAAGAATTAATACTTTTTTAGGCTTATTTTGCTGAAAAAGAAAATGTAAAGCAATTTCCAATGATTGGTAATCGGAATTGAAACTATCATTAATAATTGTACAATTATTGATTCCCGACATTAGCTCTAATCGCATGGATACTGATTGTAATTGCAGAAGCTTTTCTTGTATAAAATTGGGAGAAAATTCAAATTCATTTAAAACAGCAAGTAAACCTAGTACATTTTGTATGGAAGCATGATCCGTAAAAGGAAAAGTATATTCTATTACTTTACCAAATATGGAAATTTTCAGTAAAGCTATATTATCCTTGAGGGTAGTTTTTAATAATTGGATGTCCGAATGATCCTCTCCAAAAGAAACTAATTTTTTATCGGGGTAAATTTCTCGAATTATTTTTGAAATGCTTGGTTCATTGGGAAAAATAATAACATTTGAATGTTTAAAAAGTTTTATTTTTTCAAGAATATGTTCTTCTTTATTTTTAAAATACTCTGAATGCGCTGCCAATACATTCGTTAAAACGCCTATGTTGGGATGTAAAGCTTTTTCTTGCTTATCCATTTCCCCGGGTTTAGAAATTCCTACTTCAAAAACTCCTAAATTATGTTTGGAATCAATTTGTAATATTGATAATGGAAGTCCAATTTGAGAATTATAACTTTTAGGGCTTTTTATAATTGAAAATTCATCCCATAGACATTGATCTATCCATTCTTTTAAAACAGTTTTACCATTACTGCCGGTTATACCGATAGTGGTAAGCCCCTGATAAGATGATAGATGATGGTGAGCCCATTTTTGTAGCGCCGTAATTGGATTTTCTACAATAAGATAGGTAGCGTCAGGATGTACCACAGGAATATGCGAGCATATAAAAATGCGTATAGATTTTTTATAAGCTTCTTCCATGAAATTATGACCGTTTCGAATTCCTGAAAAAGCTATAAATACCCCATGGGTAGGAGATATGATATTACGACTGTCGTAAAATATATGTTCGACTTTACTATTAGGATCTCCTAAAAGTTTCGCGCCGAGAATATGGGCCAGTGCTGATACAGAATAAATCATGTCAATAGTAGCGCTAAATTTTATCCTTTTTCTGTGTGTTTTCCTGAGCAAGGACTTCCCAAAAAGCTTGTCTGCTCAAAGGTTCATATTTATCTTTTTCTCCAAGTTCAACTAAGTTTTCACCAGCTGAAATGCGATGGGAATAATTAGCCAAATTACCGGTTTTTACGCAAACAGCATGAACTTTAGTTACATATTCAGCCGTTGCCATTAAAAAGGGCATCGGACCAAAAGGTCTACCTTTAAAATCCATATCCAATCCGGCTACAATTACTCTTTTGCCTTGATTGGCAAGTAAGTTGGAAACCTCAACGATGGTATCACTGAAAAATTGGGCTTCATCAATTCCTACCACATCACAATCGGCGGCAAGTAGAGGTATTTCCAATGGATTATCGATGGGAGTGCTGGGATAGGAAGTTTGATCATGGGAAACTACTAATGTTTCATCATATCTTACATCCATGGCAGGTTTGAAAATTTCAACCTTTTGTTTTGCAAATTCAGCACGTTTAAGTCTGCGAATAAGTTCTTCCGTTTTTCCGGAGAACATGGAACCGCAAATTACTTCAATCCAGCCAGTTTGTTGGGTACTATTTGTTGTATTTTCGAGAAACATTTGTAAATTTCGGGTCTTTAATAAAAATTTTTACAAAAGTAGAAATTAACGAACATATATAAAAAGCAAATTATGAATGCCAAAGAAATATTTCAAAAAGAAGTTCTGGAGGAAATAAAATCCATTGCCGCAGAAATTAGTCGTGTACAAAGCTTTTCAGGACTACTGTCTCATCAACAAAAAATCCAAAATTTATATGAAAAATTTATATTCTTAAAACAGCTTTCCACTTCCAAATATCAACAAATTCTTGAGAACTTAGAAAACAAAGAGAATGTCAATGAAAAAAAGGTTGAAATAAGAGATTTTTATCATGAAAGTAAAAAAGAGGAAATAATAGAAGAAGTCCAAGAAAAGCCAACTCTTATTACTGAAAAAATCGAAAATAATGAGGTAAAAGAAGTGGCTCAGAAAAACATAATAGAAGAAGATAATCGTGAAAGAGAAGAAAATTTAACAAAGTCAGATTTAGAAACTATTCAAATTCCAGATTTTAAACTTTTTGAGAAGAGTAAAGTGTTAAGGCCTATAAGTTTGGATTTTAATGATTCCATTGCATTTATTAGCCAATTGTTTAACGGGAGCAAAGCAGATATGGATGCTGAATTTGGCATTTTAAATCAAACGAGAACTATTGAAGAAGCAAAAAAATGGATGGAAGAAATGTTCGTAAAATATAATTGGAAAAATAAGGGAGAATATGTAGAACGTCTTTCCGGGTTAATTGTATGCAGATTTGGTTCTTAAAAAAGAAATGAAATAAATGAGTGGAAAGCTATATTTAATCCCGACTCCAATAGGAAATCTGGAAGATATAACGCTACGCGCCTTACGACTTTTAAAAGAAGCTGATTTAATTCTAGCAGAAGATACTCGTACATCTGGGAAACTTCTTAAACATTATGACATACAAACACCTATGCAGTCGTATCATATGTTTAATGAACACCAAAAGACGGAAGGATATACGCAGCAAATTGCCGAGGGGCGTATCATAGCGTTAATAACCGATGCCGGAACTCCGGGAATATCTGATCCCGGATATATGCTTGCTAAAGCATGTGTTGAAAAAAATCTTGCTGTTGAGTGCCTTCCCGGCGCAACAGCTTTTGTTCCAGCCTTAGTAGTTTCCGGTCTTCCCTCACATGAATTTGTTTTTATAGGTTTTTTACCGCCCAAAAAAGGTAGGCAATCTAAGCTCAAAGAATTATCACAAGAGAGTAGAACAATAATTTTATATGAAAGTCCGCATAAGATAAATTCAACATTGGAACAAATTTTAGAAATTTTTGGGGAAGAACGGAGAATAAGTATAAGCAGGGAGCTTACTAAAATGTATGAAGAAACCATAAGAGGAAACGTTGGAGAAGTATTGAAAATATGTAAAGAAAAGCCCTTGAAAGGAGAAATAGTTTTACTAATTGAAGGAAAATAATTACCTTTAAATTTATGATATCGAATCGATGTAAGTATGCATTAAAGGCTTTAATTTATATTGCAAAACAAGATAAAGAGAAGAATATATTGTCATCTGAAATTTCAAAAGATGAGAATATTCCTAAGAAGTTTTTGGAAAATATTTTAAGGGATCTTAAGAATGCGCAATTTTTAACGAGTAGAAGAGGGGCTAAAGGAGGATATCGTTTAAATAAAGATCCTGAAAAAGTAACCTTAATAGAGGTAATTCGATTAATGGATGGCCCTATTGCTTTACTTCCTTGTGTCTCAATTATGTATCATCAAACTTGCGATACTTGTACTACAGAAGATACTTGCACGATACGTGATGTTTTCATAGAAGTTAGAGATGCTACTTTGGAAATTTACAGGAAAACTACGATAGCAAGTTTGGCAAAAAAGAAAAATACGTTATCTTTGTAAACTTAAAAAGTTGGGGCTGTAGCTCAGCTGGCTAGAGTGTTAGACTGGCAGTCTAAAGGTCGTGGGTTCGAGCCCCATCAGCTCCACTAAATAAAAATTCAAATAATTGAAACACCAAACGTTATAGCTTGGTGTTTTTGTTTTTAGACAACATTTCAACTAGTTTGATTTTTATTAAAAAATAAAAAGATGAGGTCAAACAGACGTCATCTTTTTAAATTTTCAAAAAATATTTTTTACTTACTTAGCAACTTCTCGATCAACTCATTTTTTTCTTTAATCATTCTTTCGTAAAGTTCCTGCTTTTCGTTATAGAGCTCTACAATTTTTTCAATAGGGTTAAATGTAATTGTACAATTGCTATTTACACCAATTGAAGCGTCATGAAAATTATTTGCTATAAAGCTAAAAGTTGCCTCGTCATTAAAATTTTTGATGGTTTCCACAGGAATATGTAGAGCTGAAGCAATTTTCCCTAAAGTTTCATCATCAATAAGTTCTTTATTTTCCAGTTTAGATACGGTTTGCTGGGAAAGTTCCAGCTTATCTGCCAATACTTCCTGTTTTACTCCTAATATTTCTCTCAATCGTTTTACATTTCTTCCGTGGTGTACTTTTGGGCTGGCTGTATCTGTATTCATGGGGGAAAAGAATTTTATCTTTTAACAAAAGTAGTAAAAATTCCGGTAAAAATGAATGCGTGGTTTTTTACAACCTTAACAGAGTGTTTTTATCCGGTCTGTGGTTTTATATTCTGTAGTAATAAATTTTCTTTGTATTTGAAATGATGAAGAAAAAGAAGAAAATAACTCAACAGCAAAATGCAGCTCAAAAAAGGGCAAGGCAATATTTAGAATCCTTAGATGACGATAAGGTAAAAATTGTTTTGAAAATAGATAATTACCAGCAGGTAGGATTTACTATACAATCCATTTTAAAAGTCTGCCAAAGTTCTCTATTTGCTCATGAGGTAAATGCTGAACATCATGAATTTCTGGATATTGTAAACCTTCTGGATTTAGCTTGTCAGTTGGTTCCTATGGATAAGCTGGAAGAAGTGGATAAATTGAGAAATCACAATCTATAAAGCCTGTTTTATTAAGCTCATAATATATTCTAAATCCTGAGTATCGTTAATGATGATTTCATAATCCCCGTTTCCCCAATGTCCAACGTTCGAAATATCTCTTGCCAGTTTTTTAGGATCGTCCAGCTCTCCTTTTTTCTTGTTTATGAAAATTTTCAGCCCTTTTTTTAATAGTACAATATCTGCAATATTTTTATCTTTTTTAAAGGCTATATATAATTTTTTAGGCTCTGTTTCAATACTGGCAGGAAGGTTTAAAATAGCATTTTTATAGGCTTCATATAGTTCTTTAACCCCATCAGATTTGTTTAACAGATGATCTTCTTCTGTATATACAATAATTTCATTGGCTACTTTGCTTATTTCAGAATTTTTATCACTTTGTATTTGTTTGATGCTTGGGGCTGATTTAGACTTTTTTATAGGATTTATTACCAGAATGTTATTTTCATATTGTTTGATTTCCCACAGTTCTATAGCTAAATCTTTAAAATTGGAGGATTGTTTCTGAAATGTTGTAAAAAAAGGAGAAACAAAAATGACCCGGCTTTGTGACCAATCTATTTCATTTCTTTTGATGGATTGTTTTTGTGTTTCATTATATTCAACAATAAAATCGGCTTTATACTCAAGCATCAGGTTAAGATAGGAAACTCCCTGATCTATAACACTAAAATTCCTTTCCCGTTTATATTCTACAATAATAAAAGCTTTTGATTCAGGGTCGAAAACCAATGTATCTATACGATTATTTTTAATTATAAATTCGGATTTAATAAACTTTAATCCGGTAATAATTTCCAAATTACTTTCAAAAAGTGTTTGTATCTCTTTTTCCAGTTTCAAAGGTTTTTCCTTTAATTCTGAAAGCTGATTTTTATCTTTTGTGAATAATAACATATTTTAAATTTGAAAATTAATTATATAAAATTATTTCTTCTACTTCTTTTTTTGCTTGCTCCAGTATCGTTTTAGCATCATTTTGAAGCTGTTTAGCTTGCTCTCTGACGCTTTGTATATGTTGGGCTATTTCGTTCTGTTTTTCGAGAGGAGGAAGTGGGATTTTCATATTTAAAACTGCTTCTTGCGATAAGCTACCCATTATAGCACCTATTTTGATTCTATCAAAAATCATTTGATCTATAGATGAATTAAAAAATGCCTCCATATATCCACTACTGATTATGTCATTTTTCAAATCTAAATAAAATACTTCTGAGCTTATTATATAATCATAATTTTTATCCAAAGCCAAAGCAATACCAAATGAACCTTTTCTAGTTAGTAAAAGGTTACTTTTTTTTAGTTGAATGCTTTTTGTTAATTCAGATGATGATAAGTTTATGTATTGAATATTATTGAAATCGAATTCATAAGGTCTCACATTTGCGACCTTTATATATGGGTTTCCAGAAGTCGCATAGTCTCTAAAATCAAAGCCATTAGTAATAGAACGTATGCAATCTTTAACTGTTAAAACTTGATATCTTCCCTTATCAATGGCTGTATAAAGATTTATAAATTCTGCTTTATAATAATAACTATCTACTCTATTCCCTGTAACTTTACTAAACTCAGTAGTAAATACACGTTTTTGTAGGCTATTATCCTTTTCGGGAAGGGTAATACCCAACTCGCCCAACAAATAACTATCTATGCTATCTAATAGAGCCTTTGCTTCAGCTTCTTTTTGTTGCTTCTGATTGTAGGCTTCTTGATATAAGTCTACTATTTGTTGCTGAATTTCAAGAGAAGGAATTGCAGGAATTTGTAGTTCTTGTATTTTATCTAAACCCAATTTAGGTATAGTAGTCTGTATATATCCTAGTTCTATTTGCTTTTGAAGAAATTTTGTTCTCAAAACTAAAGCAAAATATTCTGGATTTATCCTATTGTCTGTTAAGACTATTTTAGCACAATTCTCAGTAAGGATAACTCGTCTACCTTTAGGGATATTTTTGATAATTTGAATTTTACCAATTGAGCCTGCTATTGATATAATCAAATCGTTTTCAAAAGTCTCATATCGCCTTAATATGTAGTAAAGTTCATCCGATATATATTTTAAACCATTAAAATCTAAATCTTTCTCATCGGGTATATCTGCGACTCTTAAATATAAATTAGAGGTTTCAGTGTCACTATAATCATATCCTAGTGGTATTCTTTTACCTCCTTTTATCTTTACTAATTTTGAAAGCTTTGTGCAGTTTGTAAAATCTAACCTTTCTTTATAAAATGAGGTGTCAAACCGCCCTTGCAATTCAGAACGATTGACTATAAAAACCTTATCAGGATTGATGTGTGACGGTAATTTATATTGCTCCATTGTTTATTGCAGTTATAAATTTAGTCAGCTCCTCACTGATATAATCCAGTTCGTTGTTGTTGGTCTTCTTGCCTGTGGCATCGTAGCCAATATCTCCGGCTATTGCCATAAATATAGGATAGTCGGGCAGTTCCTCTTGTTTGGCTTTTAGGTATGCTTCTTGTAACTCTTCTTTCAGATTATTGATACGCTCAGTATATTCAGCATTTACCTCAGCACGCCACTCTTTATATTCATCTGTCCTTTTCAGTTCGGCAGTACTTAAGTCGATAAACGGATTATCGAATCCTTCGAGGTCTCTCAATACCTGTTTCTTCTCTATGTCCCAAATTTCTAAAATTACATTATAGTCAAACTTCTTTTTCAATTTGACTTGTAGACTCAGCTTCTTATTTTTCAGTTTTTCGGTATGTGCTACTTTGTGCTTTTTGAGGAATAGCATAGAGCTTTTAACACCTGCCCCTGTTGCCGTAAATGCCGTTTGTGGCATGGAAACCACGGCTACAATGCGAAACATATCTTCTATACCATCACGTACATATTGAAGACTACTATTGGTTAGAATTCCATCGGGCAAGACAATAGCCAAATATCCACCCTCTTCCAGAAATTTATAGCACTGTTCTATAAATAGAATCTCGGTACTTTGGTTTTCTCGTGGAGTTGGGGTCGATTTTGCTTTAACATCCAACCAGTCGGGTTCTTTCTGTCCGAAACTGTATTCTTTCAGATAGTTTTTCTCTTTACTCTTGATAGTAGAGCCGAAAGGAGGATTGGTTATAATAAAGTTGAATCGGTTGTATTGGAAACCTCTGTTTTTTGTCAGCTTTTGGATTTCATTTTCATTCAAAAGCCCATCTGCGGTAATTACATTAGTATGACCATCATCGTGGATAATCATATTCATTTTGGCAGCACGTGATATTTGCTCGTTTATCTCAATCCCATAGAGATTGTTTTCGGCAAAGTCATGCCAGTGCTTATAATGCTTTTTATTTTGCTTTATGTCTGTTTTGTAGTTGGGATAATATTCTGTTGCTTGGCTTCTAACTTTGTTAAGAGCATATAGCAAGAATCCCCCACTACCACAAGAAGTATCAAGTACCAGCGATTTGTTAGTTATTGGCAACACATCGGTCGAGAACTTCACAATAGGGCGAGGAGTAAAATACTGCCCGAAACTTCCCCTAAAGAACGAATCCATAAAGGTCTCAAAAGCACGTCCTTTGCTATCAAGGTCTGTCTCTCCTAAGTTTATTTCTTGCAGATACCCCAACTGTACGAATACGCTCGTCAGTCAAACGGATACCATCTCGAAACACTTCGGGGTCTTTCTTTCGTCCTTCCTCATACAATGCCTTTATACGTTCAGATAAGCGTTTGTTTTCTTCCAGACGGATTGCATCTTTGAGTTGGTCAGCAGAAAGTCTGTCATATCCTTTTATCTCCTCTTTATCTACAGTGATTATCTGGAAGTCGTAAGGTTCTCCGCTTTTTCGGTCTTTACGTTCATCCCAAATTTTACAGAATATAAGCTTATCCAATTCATCAAATGCTTCGGATGGGTTTAATTGTCCTCCAGCCCAAAGAGCATCATGTGCCTTCTCGAATTGTTTCGTCAACAAATCCTCATCAATGACCTTTATATCTGAAAATTTTTGTTTTCCTGCTTCCTGTTTTAAGCCTTCTGCATCATAAACGAATTTATAGTTCTCGAGTTTCTTTACACCGAACTGAGGAATATCAGGTTCGTCTATACGAGTCGATTTGTTTTTATCAACCGAAAAATATTCATTTCTCAGCCCAGACGTTATCCAAACATATTTTACATCATTGGGGAGAGCATATGCATAGCTATAAGCTTGGTCAATGGCTTGCAGAAATTCTTGTTCGCTAACTTCGTCCTTTTTACATTCAACCAAAATATGAGGCTCTTCACATCCATCATCGTTGTATACAACTATATCGGCTTCTTTGGTCTCAGTTCCCATCTTAACAGGAACAAATTGCCGTATTCTTTAAGGATTGTAGCCATAATGAAGCACCAATTTAAGAAAAGTCAAAGCCTGTACTTTCTCTTCTGGATTAGTATAGTTCTTTTTCTTATTTTGATGTATATATGTGATTGCCTTTTTCTCCTCATCGAATTTTATTAACCCTTTTTGGATACCTAAGCTTATCAAATCAATATTCATGTGTTTTACAACTATTTTTCTTAAAAGCGAATTTAGGGTGAAATTGTAAGTAGTACAAAGCTATGTAGTAAGAAATATAATTAAAAGAGCTGAAAGAAGCTATTTACAAAATTTTGACTAAAATATTATTTTATTCACGGCTTCCTCTAATAAATAAGAAAGTTCTACAGGAGCCATATATCCGGTAAGATATTCCCCCGTAGAAGTATTTATCCAGTCATTAACATTAGGGTCAAAGATCCAGCTATCAAACTCAAAAATCATTTTAGATTCCGGCTGAAGTTTTTAAGTTTTAGGAAGATTAACCCCGAATCGTTTAAAAATCCGTTTTCCTTTCATAGCCATAAAAATAGCGTCCAGAGCCTGCACATATATCATGAGAGGAAGAGAGCTTTTTTCTTTCTAGGATTTATTCTTTATATCCGGTTCAGTAAAAATCTTACTCCCGTATTTGATAGCCTCAATCAAATCTCTTTCCAGATTTTCCACTTTCCGTATGAACTGAGCACTGGGAGAAACTACTATTTTATCAGGATTGTCTTTGTATCTTCATAGTTGTAACCATTCTTCTTTCAGAGCCTCTGCAATTTTCTTGTTAGCTGTGATAATATGAAAGTGTGGATTATAGGTTTTCTTTTGAGGGTTGAAATTGCACTCCAGAGATTTAATTTCCATAAGCTGAATAGCTTTTCCCCGTTGATACCGTTTCTTATATTTACCTAAGATCAATGAAAAAGCTTTGAACATACCATTAATCTACTTGCTGAGGCTTTTTGCTTTTACTGCTTTCACCTTTAAAGTTAGGAATTAAGGTTCTTCCCATGTTTGCAGGATTGGATAATAACGATTGATAATTTCCGCCTTTCTTATGGCACTGCAAACCGTACAAAACCTGTTTTTACAATATTTTCCATAAATTCGGTTTTTTGAACTTATAATTCTATTCTGGCAATGAAAACTATTCCAGTAAGCTTTTTCTCTTTCTGAATTTTCTTTAGATTTAGAAACATCGACTAAACTAAGCATCATTTTTTAAGTAATGACTTCCCTGTAAAGTTTTTTTATCATTTATATCTGTCCCATCCCCTTCAACCATATCATAAACAAAGTTGTTTTCCAATGAGTTTGTTCCGTTTTGTGCTAATGTATTAATCTGACTTTGTTTGAGAAAATAGAAAATATTTTGGCTTTAGGCTAGACTGCTAAATGAATATTCAAAAGAGCAAAAATAAGAAACACTTCCAATAGGATAGGATAGTCAATCCGAAAAAAGTTTTTGAAAGGCGAAGTAATTTTATAGAAAAATCCAGATGTGAATATCGCTTTTCTTGATAAGATAAAATAATTTATAAATCATTAAAATGAAAGGATTGATATATAATTGCATATCCGATAGTCCATTATTTGATTATATATAGGTCGCTGAAATTGTTATATGAACGAATCCTCAAATAGCGAGAAATATCATTGTAATAAAATACTAAATAACTCTTAAAATTACAAGATATTAAACTTTTACTAATAAATTCTATTTTTAATAGATTATTTTTTAAATATATATAAGCTTAGATACGGGAGATATGACGACGGAATAACTTTAAAAATAAAATTAAAAAATAAAAGGATTAATGATTAATAGAAAAATAATTAAGAATAAAATTTTTAAATAATAAAATACAGATTATGCTTAATCGTTTAAATAAAAAAATGTTTGGTCTATTAAATTGATATATGCTAAATAATAATATATATATTATGTTATTTTTTTATTTGTATTTGAATTATATGTGTTTGTTGTTTTTTTATGATTTAAATTATCTTAATGTTGTAATTTTATTATTTAGGTAGATATTCAATATTTATAGATAAGAAAATAGTGAAAATTTAATCATAAAAATATATTGATTATATATCTTTATATTTTTGATTTTATTTTTTTAATATGATATATTTCATATTTCAATATTATTTATCTGAGTATTTATATTTATAAAATTAATTTATTTTGAATCAATTTGTTATTATATAAGTGTTTTTAAGGGGAATATTATTTTTAGGACTTTTCTTTTTTTTAAAATATTTTATAAAAAAAAATACCATTACGGGATTCCTCAATTTAGATTAATAATAATAGAATATATTTGTCATGTACAAATTTTAGAATTATTAAGCACCTATTGTTATGATTTAGCAACTAATTAGTGTAGTTGAGGCTCTCTTTTTTAAAAGAGAGCCATTTTTATTATCAATTTAATTATTTAATTTAAAGGATTAAACAACTTGTTTAATCCTTTAAATATATGTTTTGTCAATAAATATATGTTGTTTCAAATTAATGAGTATTTTTTAATAAAATGATAATAAAAAAGATAATTTTAAATTTTAATATATTTCAATTGAACATTAAATTGATATTAATAAAAATTAAAATATTAAATAAATAATTTTTATTCATGTATTGAAAAAAATTATATGAATTATTTCTTTTTAACAATTTAAAAATAAAAATAATAATCAATTATTTAGAATGTATATAAATATTTGTCAAATAAATTAAAAAATGCACATATTAATTTTAAAATTGTATATTTAGAGGCATATGAAAAATATCATGGCTTAACACTACCTTAGACCAAAGCTTATAATTAGGCATTAGGTAAGTTAAGTTAATTTGTTAAAGCACAATAAAGAAAGCATAAAATAAAATTACTATATGATTTTTGATTTAGATATGATTAAAACGGTGTACAGCCGTTATCAGTCGAAGGTTAATGCCGTTCGAGAATTAGTGGGCAGGCCTTTAACCTATTCTGAGAAAATATTATATTCACATTTGTTTGAAAAAAATCCGTCTGAAGCATTTATTAGAGGTGAATCTTATGTTGATTTTGCTCCGGATAGAGTCGCAATGCAAGATGCAACCGCTCAAATGGCCTTACTTCAATTTATGCAAGCGGGAAAAAAGAAAGTAGCTGTGCCTTCTACAGTTCATGCTGATCATTTAATTCAAGCAAGAGTTGGGGCGGATAAAGACTTACAGGAAGCAATTAATAAAAATAATGAAGTTTATAATTTTTTGTCTTCTGTTTCTAATAAATATGGAATAGGATTCTGGAAACCCGGAGCAGGAATTATACATCAGGTCATTCTTGAAAATTATGCATTTCCTGGTGGAATGATGATAGGAACAGATTCTCATACACCTAATGCAGGAGGCTTGGGAATGATAGCAATCGGAGTAGGAGGAGCAGATGCAGTAGATGTTATGGCAGGGATGTCCTGGGAACTAAAATTTCCAAAATTAATAGGTATCCACTTAAAAGGAAAACTGAATGGATGGGCTTCACCTAAAGACATAATATTAGAAGTTACCGGTCTTCTAACTGTTAAAGGCGGCACAGGATGTATCATAGAGTATTTTGGAGAAGGTGCTGAGTCTTTATCAGCTACTGGAAAAGGGACTATTTGTAATATGGGGGCAGAAGTAGGAGCAACTACCTCTATATTTGCTTATGACGAAAATATGTCGAAATATTTAAAAGTTACCGGTCGTACTGAAGTTGCTGAAATGGCGGATAAAATAAAAAATGAACTTCGTTCTGATAAAGAGGTTTATGAAAATCCTGAAAAATATTACGATCAGTTGATTGAAATAGATTTGAGTAGCTTAGAACCTCATCTTAACGGACCCTTTTCGCCAGATATTGCAACCCCTATTTCACGTATAAAAGAAGTTGCTGAAAAAAACGGGTGGCCCTTAAAAGTGGAAGTTGGATTAATAGGGTCATGTACGAATTCTTCTTATGAAGATATTTCAAGAGCAGCATCAATAGCTAAACAAGCAGCAGATAAAAAAATTAGCCCCAAGGCTGATTATACCATTACACCTGGATCAGAATTAGTGCGTTACACAGTAGAAAGAGATGGATATTTAAGTATTTTTGATCAGATAGGAGGAAAGGTATTTGCTAATGCTTGCGGACCTTGTATAGGTCAGTGGGCAAGAGAAGGTGCAGATAAACAAGAGAAAAATACAATTGTACATTCTTTTAATAGAAATTTTGCCAAAAGAGCTGATGGAAACCCAAATACCTATGCCTTTGTGGCTTCCCCTGAATTAGTAACAGCATTGGCAATTGCCGGGGATTTAGGATTTGATCCTCGTAAAGATAAACTCACTAATGATGAAGGCGAAAAGGTAATGTTGGATGAACCCAAAGGTTTTGAGCTTCCCCCTAGAGGTTTTGAGGTTGATGATCCAGGATATCAAAAACCGGCTGAAGATGGTTCAGATATAAACGTGGAGGTTTCTCCTACCTCGGAAAGGTTACAATTACTAGAAAGCTTTCCGGCTTGGGACGGTAAAAATATTACTGGAATCAGACTGTTGATTAAAGCATACGGAAAATGCACTACAGACCATATCTCAATGGCTGGCCCATGGTTGAAATTTAGAGGACATTTAGATAATATATCTAACAATACTTTGATTGGTGCTGTGAATGCCTTTAACATGGAAACCAATAAAGTTAAAAATGAAGATACTGGAGAATATATGGCTGTTCCTGATTCTGCCAGAAAATATAAAGCAGATGGAGTGCCGACCCTAGTAGTAGGTGACTACAATTATGGTGAAGGTTCATCAAGAGAGCATGCCGCAATGCAGCCTCGACATTTAGGAGTTAGAGCTGTATTAGTGAAATCTTTTGCAAGAATCCATGAAACAAACCTTAAAAAGCAAGGCATGTTAGCATTAACATTTGCTAATCCAGACGATTATAATAAAGTTCAGGAAGATGATATAATTAATTTTTTAGATTTAGATAAGTTTGCTCCTGGAAAATCACTTACTATAGAATTAGTGCATTCCGACGGTAATAAAGAAAATATTGAAGCCAATCATACCTATAATAAAGGACAAATTGAATGGTTCAAAGCTGGTTCAGCTCTAAATCTAATCAAGATGAATGAAGCTAAAGGCTAATTATTAAAAATTTTGTATTAAAAAACACCGGATATTTCCGGTGTTTTTTTATTTTATGAAACCAAATTATTTAATTCTAAAATTTTGTTATCTTCATATTGTATTTAAACGTATAAATTATTAAAGAAACTTATATAAATTTTACATTTATAGCTTGTCTTTTAAAAATTGTCCCGTATAAGATTGTTTACATTTAATAATCTCCTCAGGTGTTCCGTGAAAAACGACATTCCCTCCATTAATTCCGGCTTCAGGACCTATATCAACTAAATAATCAGCACATTTAATAATGTCCGGATGATGCTCAATAACCATAATACTATGGCCATTTTCAATTAAAGCATTGAATGACTTAAGCAATTTATTTATATCATCAAAATGTAAACCAGTACTAGGTTCATCGAAAATGAATAGAGTATTTTCTGAAGAATTACCTTTTACTAGAAATGAAGCTAATTTTATTCGTTGTGCCTCACCTCCCGATAATGTTCCTGAAGATTGCCCTAATTGTAAATAACCTAAGCCGACATCTTGCAAAGGTTGAAGTTTAGTTGAAATTTTATCTTGATTATGTGTTTTGAAAAAAGTTATAGCTTCATCTATAGTCATTTCTAATACATCTGCTATATTTTTTCCTTCATACATTACTTCTAAAATATCTTGCTTAAATTTTTTTCCATGACAAGTTTCACATTCTAATTCGATATCAGCCATGAACTGCATTTCAACGGTTATAACGCCTTCTCCTAAACAGGTTTCACAACGACCACCTTCAACGTTGAAAGAGAAATGTTTCGGTTTAAAATCATTAAGTTTACTAAGCTTTTGCTTGGAAAATAGGTCGCGGATATCATCAAAGGCTTTAACATAAGTAGCCGGATTAGAGCGTGAGGATTTGCCAATAGGGTTTTGATCAATCAGCTCAAGGTGTTTAATTTCACTCCAATTTCCTTTTAATTCGGAAAAGTTGCCTGGTTTATCTCCATTTATTCCTAATTTTCTTTGTAATGCAGGCGTAACAATGTTTTTCATTAAGGTACTTTTTCCGGAACCGCTTACACCTGTTATTACCGTTAAACAATGTAATGGCAATTTTACATCAATACCCTTTAAATTATTTTGTCTAGCCGCAGTAATTTCAATAAATTCTTTTGTTTTTCTTCTGGTTTTAGGTATTTCAATCTTTTTTTCACCATTTAAATACTCAGCCGTTAAAGTATGCGTTTTAATCATTTGGGAATAAGTCCCGGAAAATACAACATTCCCCCCTAGGTTACCTGCTTTCGGACCAATATCAACCAAATAATCGGCTGCTTTCATAATATCTTCATCGTGTTCGACTACAACAACGGTATTGCCTAAATCTCGTAATTTTTGTAATACTGATATTAAGCGATAGGTATCTCTTCCATGCAGTCCAATACTTGGCTCATCTAAAATATAAATAGAGCCTACTAAGCTACTCCCTAAAGAAGTTGCCAAATTAATACGCTGGGATTCACCTCCGGATAGAGTATTAGAAGCTCGATTTAAAGTTAAATATCCTAAACCGACATCTAAAAGAAATTCTATTCTACTGTTTATTTCAAAGAGTAAGCGTTTAGCAATCTTTTTCTGATACTCATTAAGTTCTAAATTTTTTATTATACCATGTAATTGATCCATAGGTAATTCTGTCCAGTCATTAATGGAATACCCGTTTATTTTTACATAATTGGTTTCAGGACGTAAACGACTTCCTTTACATACAGGGCAAATTGTCTTACCTCTGTATCTGGAAAGCATTACTCGGTATTGTATTTTATAGGTATTTTCTTCTACCATTTTAAAGAAATTGTTAAGACAAGGAAATTGCTGATCTCCTGTACCTCTCCATAAAATTTCTTTTTGTTTATCATCTAACTCATAATAAGGTTTATGTATAGGAAAGTTCAATTTAGATGCTTTTTTAATAAATTCATCTTTCCATTCGCTCATTTTTTCTCCTCTCCATGCGACAATAGCATCTTCATATACAGATAGATTTTTGTTGGAAACTACAAGATCTTCATCTATGCCTAAAATTTTTCCATATCCTTCACAAGTAGAGCAAGCTCCATAAGGATTATTAAAGCTGAAAAAATGTATGGTAGGATCGTTAAATTTAATGCCATCGAGTTCAAAAGCATTGGAAAAAGATTTAGTTTCTTGGGTATCTACATTTTTTATGAAACAAGATTCTTTTCCTTCATAAAAAGCAATTTGTACACTATCGGCAAATCTTTGTAGAAACTCATCATTATGTTCTACTGAAAATCTTTCAATAACCAAGTTTATTTTAGTGTTTGCATCAGGAACAAATCCGAAACTCTCCAAATCTTCTATAGTGACAATATTACCTCCTACCTCAAGCCTCACGTATCCTTGACTTTTTAATGTATTTAAAAAAGTTTTAAAGTCTTTATCTATAGTACTTATTGGAGCTAATAATAAAAATTTTCCTCCTTCAGGTATAGATTGTATGTAATCTACTACATCAGATACTTCATCTTTTTTTACTTCTTGCCCTGATATGGGAGAGTATGTTTTACCTACTCTTGAAAATAATAGTCTTAAATAATCATATATTTCAGTGGAAGTACCGACTGTTGATCTTGGATTTCCGGAAATAACTTTTTGCTGAATAGCTATAGCAGGAGCAAGTCCTTTAATATCATCTACTTGAGGTTTTTCTAATTTTCCTAAAAATTGACGAGCATAGGAGCTCAGACTTTCAACATAACGTCTTTGCCCTTCAGCATATAAAGTGTTAAAAGCTAATGTAGATTTGCCACTTCCAGATACACCGGTAATTACGGTTAATTTATTTTTAGGAATTAAAACATCTATATTTTTAAGGTTATGAAGATGTGCATTTTTTATTAAAACCACATCTTGATCCGAATGGGTTTTTATTTTATTATTGGTTTTCAAAAGTTTGTATTTGAATTTGCTTATCTATTGAAAATATATTTTTCTTACCTATAGAAGATATACAAAGATAGGAAAATAAAAAATTTTTTACTGTTATAAATGAAAAAACCATCTTATAAGATGGTTTTTTCATTTTAGATAACAATTTATGGAATCTATTTTTTTGATAAGTCAACTGTTTCGGATACGGGTGCAGTTTTCATAACTGTTCTAATACCATTCTTAGCATCGGTTTCAGAATCAAAATAAGAACTGGTCCCTACTAATTGTCCGTTACCGGATTTTAAACTAAACATCCATTTTTTGTTAGATGCTTGTTTCACTTCAAAACGGTCTTCATTTTTGGAATTTCTTTTTACAGAACTAATTCCTTTTTGACAATTTGTTTTTTGTGTATACCCATCACTTTCAAGAATAATTTGACCATTTTTTTCTTTTAATCTAAAGAAAAAAGCTCCTTCTTTGTCTTTGAAAATTTCAAACATATTGTTATACTATTTAGTGTTAATATGGCATAAGGTAGGAAAAAATCATGCCATTATTTTATAAACAAAAATCTTCTATATTTTTTAACAATAAATAAAAAACTTGATAATATCGTGTGGTAGGCTAAAATAAAGGGTTATAGCTGATTTCTGATAAATTTTTAATTAAAAATTTTAACACTTTTTAGAACAAATTCCACTAGTGTTCATTTGAAAATATAGGCTGACATTTTTACATTTTTCATTTATTTGATATTATTTTATAATATTTTATTTATCTTGCATATATATTTTAGCATCTTATACTTCTTTAATTTATTTAACCTTAATATTAAAAATAATTATTTTTTTATTTATATTATAATCTAGTTATAATTTTAATTTTTATATTATTTATTAAAGTAAGAGTAGGTTTTTTGATATTTTCTGTTTTTAAATTTTTATAAAAGTAAATTTTAATAGGCAATAATTATTTTTATAAACTATTATAAATATTAGAGCGATTATTTTGGATAAAATGCTATTTAATATTAATATTTTTTTTAAACAAATTATATTTGTAAAGAATAATATAAAAATGGAGTTAACCCCTTTATTAGAAGATTATATTGAGAAAAATAGTACAGAAGAGCCGGTATTATTAAAAGAGTTAAGAAGAGAAACCTTTTTAAAAACAACACAACCCCATATGTTATCCGGTATTTTACAAGGAAGAATATTGAGTATGATTTCCAAGTTAATATCTCCTTATTTAATTGTAGAAATAGGTACCTTTACCGGATATGCTACTTTATGTCTGGCAGAAGGTCTTTCAGAATCGGGTAAAATAATTACAATTGATAGTAATTATGAAACGGCTTATATACCGAAAAAATATTTTCAAAAATCTGAATTTTCTAAAAAAATTGATTTTGTTTTGAATGATGCTTTGCAAGTGATTCCGCAGATTGAACAAAATATTGATGTTGTATTTTTAGATGCAGATAAAAAAAATTATGTAACTTATGTAGAGTTGCTTAAACCTAAGTTGCGCTCAGGCGGAATAATTATAGCAGATAATATTTTGTGGAAAGGAAAAGTTGTTGAGAATTTTAAAGACAAAAAAACTGAATTTATAAAGGAATTTAACACCTATGTAAGGTTAGATTCGTCTTTAGAAGTAGTAATTTTACCTATAAGAGATGGTATAAGTATTATAAGAAAGAAATAAATTTGCAGTTATGAGTAAATCCATTTGTCAAGTAAGTGTTGCTCCAGTACGAAAAGAACCTTCTGATACCTCAGAAATGGTAACTCAATTGTTGTTTGGAGAACTTAGTGAAATATTAGATGTTAAACAACAATGGGTGAAAGTTAAAATTATTTTTGATGGATACGAAGGTTGGGTAGATTTTAAACAGATATACATTCTTAGTGAAATAGAATTTGCAAATTTTTCTCAGGAAATTTCATACGTTTTTGAACCATTTAGTCTTTTGGTTCTTAATAATCAGCCATTTCCGGTTACTATAGGGGCAGAATTGCGCGGATTTATTAAAGAAAATATTTTTGAATTAGCTCCAGATAAACATTTCTTAATTGATGAAGTTCTATTAAAGGGCAAACAAAAAAAAGAGCAAATTTTAGATTTGGCATTTAGGTATATTAATACTCCTTATTTATGGGGTGGAAAAACAACGTACGGAATAGATTGTAGCGGACTAGTTCAAATGGTATATAAATTAGCTGGATATAAATTGCCAAGAGATGCAAATCAGCAAGCATTGGAAGGGCAAGTTTTAAGCTTTATAGAAGAAGCAGAACCTGGAGATTTAGCTTTTTTTGAAAATGAAGAAGGTAAGATCGTACATGTAGGTTTTATACTTCCTGATCAAAAAATTCTTCATGCTCATGGAAAAGTGCGTATTGATAGTTTGGATTATACAGGAATTTTTAATTATGATCTAAATAAATATACTCATCAATTGAGATTTATCAGAAGAATTTTTTAAATGAAAAAAAAATATTCACAATATAAGTTTGAGGCAGCTTTAGATGAAGTGGGAAGAGGTTGTTTGGCTGGTCCGGTAGTAGCTGCAGCTGTAATACTTCCTGAAGATTTTTTTAACGAAGAGATAAACGATTCTAAACAATTAAGTGAAAAGAAAAGGAAGGAGCTAGATAGTATTATTAGACAAAATGCAATTGATTATGCAATTGCAGAAGTATCACCGCAAAAAATTGATGAAATTAACATTTTAAACGCTAGTTTTTTGGCAATGCATTTGGCACTGGAACAATTGAAAATTACTCCTGAATTTTTATTAATCGATGGTAATAAATTTTTAGAATATAAAAATATACCACACTGTTGCGCAATTAAGGGAGATGCTAATTTTATGAATATTGCAGCGGCATCGATTCTTGCTAAAAATTACAGAGATATTTTAATGGAAAATTTTCATGAAGATTACCCGGTATATAGTTGGAAAAGTAATAAGGGATATCCTACAATTGCCCATAGAAAAGCAATTCTAAAATATGGAATTACATCTCTACATAGGAAGACATTTAAGCTATTTCCTGAACAATTATCACTTAATTTTTAAGATGAATGTTTATTAATTTAAAATAGTCTTTTTTATTTTTTTCTAAAATTAATATATTTACATAATGTATTATTTTAGATTATTAGTGAGGTATTTAAGATTAATTAGAATTCAGCAATGGTTTAAGAATATTTTTATTTTTCTTCCTGTTTTTTTTGCCGGTAAATTATTGGATTTACATATGGTATTAATTTCAGTAATAGCTTTTTTTTCTTTTTCATTTATTTCAAGTTCTATATATATAATTAATGATTATAAGGATATTGAATATGACAAGATGCATCCGGTGAAAAAAAATAGACCTTTAGCATCTGGGAAAATAAAAATAAATCAAGCATTTATAGTTTTCTCACTATTATTTTTTAGCGCCTATTTTATGTGCTTCATTATCCAATCTTGGGAGGTAGCCTTCCTAATAACTATTTATTTTCTTATGAATTTGGCTTATAGTTATAAATTAAAGCAAATTGCAATTATTGATGTAATTATAATAGCTATAGGGTTTTTGTTAAGAATTTATGTAGGAGGTTTTTCAGTCAGTCTACCTATATCTGTTTGGGCAATTTTAGTTACCTTTTTCTTAGCATTAGTTATGGCCATTGCTAAAAGAAGAGGAGAATTAATAAATGTACAAATAACCGGCCAAACAAGAAAAGCCTTAAATGGATATAATCTTCAATTTATAGATGTAGCTATTACGGTTGTTTCTACCTGTTTTGTCGTATGCTATATTATGTATACCTTAGATCCGGTGATTAAAAAAAATTTTCATGAATACATTATTTATACAACGTTATTTGTAGTTATAGGAATTCTTAGATATTTACAATTAACCTTTGTATATAATAAAACAGAGTCACCTACTAAAGTAGTATATAAAGATTTGTTCCTTCAAATAGATTTAATCTTATGGTTGATAATGGTTTTTATTCTTAAATATTTAAATTAATTTTTATGAGTAATGCAGAAAATAAACAAAATGTAACTAACTGGGGAAAATATCCTAAAGTTAAAACTAATTTTCATGTTACATCTGACATACTAAAGATAAAAAAAATAATTACAAAAAGTAACTCTATAATTGCTAGAGGCAACGGGAGATCCTATGGTGATAATTCATTAAATAATGATAATATATTATCAACCTTGCATTTGAATAAATTTATATTTTTTGATAGGGAAAATGGTATTTTCGAATGTGAATCAGGAGTTATATTGTCTGATATTCTTGATGTTATTGTTCCTGAAGGATATTTCTTACCTGTTACACCAGGTACGAAATTAATAACGGTTGGAGGGGCTATAGGATCTGATGTACATGGAAAAAATAATCATTCAGAAGGATGTTTTGGAGATTATCTTATTGATTTTAAAATTATAACTCAGGATGGAGAGCTAAGAAAGTGTTCCCCCACAGAAAATTCCGATTTATTTTGGAATACCATTGGAGGCATGGGATTAACAGGAGTCATTATTTCGGCTCGATTCAGTTTAAAGAGAATACAAACTGCTTATATTAATCAAAAAGTATTAAAGGCCGATAATTTAGAGGAAATATTTAAATTTTTTGATGAATCGGAAGACTGGACCTATAGTGTAGCATGGATTGATTGTTTACAAAAGGGAGCAAAAATGGGTAGATCTATATTAATGGTAGGGGAACATGCTAAATTATCTGAATTACCTACTAAATGGGGGAGAAATCCTTTAAAGCCTAAGAAAAAATTCAAATTGAATGTACCTTTTGATTTCCCTTCCTTCATTTTAAATACATGGAGTGTTAAAGCATTTAATTATTTATATTATTTCAAACAAAGAAAGAAAATCATTAGTAATATTGTCGATTATGATACTTTCTTCTATCCCCTGGATGCTATAAATAATTGGAATAGGATATATGGTAAAAATGGATTTATTCAATATCAATTTATTATTCCTAAAAAAGTTGGAAAAGAAGGAATGACAAAAATTTTAAAAGCAATAGCTAAAAGTGGTCAAGGATCTTTTCTTGCAGTATTAAAATTATATAAAAAAGGAAATCTAAAAGCTCATAATTCTTTTCCTATTGATGGTTATAGCTTGGCTTTAGATTTCAAAATAAATAAAAAATTACCTTTATTAGTAAGGGAATTGGATGAAATTGTTGAATATTATGGAGGAAGAATTTATTTGGCAAAAGATTCCATGTCCAAAAAATCTTTAATAGATTATGTAAAAGTTCCTCAAACTAATAAATTTGATTCGTTGCAAAGAAAAAGGATAGAAAATTATTAATCTTATATGAAAGATTATAATGAATAATATATAGATTTGTTATCATTTCAACTCTTAGCTTCCTCATAATTCCATTGTTTAATTCTACATAAGGAAATTATTTGGGATTCAGTTTCGTATTTTAAAATAAATAGAAATTCTAGAGAGATTATTGCAATTGGTTGTTTGAATAATAAAATACATCTAAAAAATAAAAATAAATTGAATGTTTTGTACCTATTTACAACTAAGTCGCATAGATGCAAATATAGTCAGATCAATAAACCCTGATTTTTAAAATGATCCAAAAAGGTAATTTAATTAATAGTAAAAGTTTAATTTTATATAATTTAAAGATGAAATGATAATACTAGGAGCAACTTCAGATATTTCTCAAGCATTTGTTGACAAATTTCTCACAGTAGGTAATAAAAAGTATTCTAAAATATATTTAATAACATCAAATCCTGGTGAAACAGAAAGAATTTCAAAGCATCTATTAGTTAAGCATAAACAAGATTCAGAAATCATCAAATTTGATTTAATACAAGATTCGGATTATTCTGTTTTTGATACTATAGAATCTGACCTATTGTTTTGTGCAACAGGATTTTTAGGTAAAAATACGGATGAAGGTTTATACGATGAGATAAATACACAAAGAATAATTAAAATAAATTATTCTAAACTAGTTCCCTTAGTAAGTTATTTTGCTAAAAAATTTGAACTTAAAGGATCAGGAACTATTATTGGATTATCTTCTGTTGCCGGACTTCGTGGTAGGCAAAGTAATTTTATATACGGAAGTTCAAAAGCTGGATTTATGATTTATTTAGATGGTTTACGAAATTATCTTTATCATAAAAATGTTCATGTTATGACGGTTCTTCCTGGTTTTATGGATACAAAAATGACGATAGGATTGACATTGCCTAAAGCTTTAACTGCTACACCACAAAAAGCCGCAGAGATAATTTATAGGGCATATAAGAAGAAAAAAAATAAAATATATGTTACAGGTATTTGGTGGTATATAATGACAATAGTAAAAAATGTTCCAGAATTTATTTTTAAAAAATTGAAAATGTAATATTCATAGGAAAAATTTAAACTCTCAACAAAAAAGAAAGAATCAATTTTAATGGAAGAAAATAGATTATATCTCTTTGATTTCGATGGAACAATAACTACTAAAGATACTTTGTTTGATTTTTTACAAGTTTCATTTCCTTACAGCTATAAAAATGTTTTTATAAAGTTTATTCCGTTATTTATACTAGTAAGATTTAAATTGTTGAATGCCGGAAAAATTAAACAACAATTTATTTCACAATTTTTAAAAGGTAAAACTTATATAGAAATTGAAGAGTTAGCGCAACAATATTTTGAATTAAGAAAAAACGATTTGATAAGACCTAAAGCATGGAGATATATAAAAGATTTGTCAAATGAAGCGAATAAATATATTGTTACGGCCTCTCTTGATATATGGGTTAAACCATTTGCAAAATATTTAGGACTTCGTCTAATTTCAACAAAAGCAGAATTCATAGAGGGTATTTTTACTGGTAAATTTGTAACACCTAATTGTAATTGTCAGCAGAAAGTGGTTAGAATTGTAGGAGAAATTCAATTAGCCAGATTTTTAAAAATATATGCCTTTGGAGACAGTAAAGGAGATAAATATATGCTGGAATTAGCTACAAATCCCCATTTTCGATACTTTGAATAAAAAAAGTAATCTTATATAAATTAAGATTACTTTCCTAATATATTTTTTTAATTTTATAAATTTATGATAATCCCAAGTGAGCCGTGGCTACCTAGTTCTGCAAATGCACCAAACCTATCATCGAAGAAATATCGATAACCAATATGAGCATCTATACCAAAGCCTTCATTTCTTCCTCCTATATTTATACCGGGATATAGATCCATATTTTTAGGAAGGTCTAAAAGATCATTTAAGTGAAAATTAGCACGCCCGAAAATAAAAAAATTATCATCATCGTCACTCCAGTAAAGGTCTGCTCCAGCTCCTAAAGAAAGCCAATCCATTACTCCATAATCATAGGAAGCGGTAATTCCAGTTCCGTACCCGAAGGCGTTAATTCCTAACTGCATTTTTTGGTCGTGTATACCACTAAAACTTTGTGCATGGGTAAATGATATCATTCCCAAAATATAAAAGAGAGCTATTATTTTTTTCATTTATTTAAATAATTCAAATTAATCATCTATTTCTAAGATATCATTTATAAAAGAGCATGATACCTTAAAACGTATCGGTTCATCTTGAGTGATAAAATCTTCACAATAGCCTTGCCATATTAGTTTTAAATTACCTTGTTCATCTTTTCCGAATTTTAATTCATTGTTATCAGTTTCCAAATCTTCTTCATCATTTAAATTCAGATTAGTATAATACAACTCTTCTACCTCCCCATTTTCATTTTCTTTTTCTTCATAAGAAGGTATCTGAAATGATTTTCCACATAGTTGTTGAATAGTCTTTACTGGAATTTCAAAATCTTCTATAGAAAAAGATACCTGCGGATATTCATTTTGAAATGAATCTTCCTCAACGTGATCCAAATCATCGTCTGATTCTACCTCAACGACTAAGGTGTTCTTCTTATTAAGAAAAACAACCTTACAAAAACATTTCCTGATGTGATACACTAAGGTTTCATCAGGGTGATAAAACTTAATAAGACCTTTCATCTGATTGTTATATTACGTATTACAAAAATATATATTGTGTTTTTTTAGATTTTAATTTAAAATATGAACTTTTTTTATTAAAGACCTTTTAAAATAAAATATGATTTTTTTCCTCTTTGAAGTAAAACGTATTTTCCTTGAATTAAGTCTTTGCTATTGATAATAAAATCTTCTTTTACTTTTTCTTGATTCACAGAAATTGAATTTTCCTTTAAGGCCCTCTTCGCTTCATTTTTTGATGATAGAAAACCACTCACCTCAGACAAAGCATCAAGAATTGAAATTCCTTTATTTAGTTCTTCTAAAGAAACTTCTTTTTGAGGAATCCCTTCAAATAATGATAAAAATGTATTTTCATCTAAAGATAAAAAATCTTCTTTTGTAGATTTACCAAATAGGATAGATGAAGCTTTGATTGCCTTTTCTGTTTCCTCTTTTCCATGTACCCAAATGGTGACTTCTTCGGCTAGTTTTTTTTGTAAGATTCTTAGAGATGGATTATCTTGGTGAATTTTTATTAATGATTCAATTTCGTCTTTTGATAGGAATGTATAAATCTTTATGTATTTTTCCGCATCAATATCCGTTATATTAAGCCAAAATTGATAAAATTTAAAGACAGAAGTTTTGTTTTCATCTAACCATATGTTTTCTCCTCCCTCACTTTTACCGAATTTGGTGCCATTTGCTTTAGTAGTTAAAGGACAAGTTAAGGCGAAGGCTTCTTCTCCGATTTTTTTTCTAATAAGTTCTGTCCCTGTTGTCAAATTACCCCATTGATCGGAACCGCCCATTTGAAGCTTTACGCCCATTTCTTTATACATATGATAAAAATCAAATCCTTGTAAAAGCTGATAGGTAAATTCTGTAAAAGACATGCCTTCTTGGTATTCTCCATTTAATCTTTTTTTAACGGAGTCTTTTGCCATCATATAATTAACGGTAATGTGCTTACCGATATCTCTTGCAAAATCTAAAAATGTAATATCCTTCATCCAATCATAATTATTTACCATGATAGCAGAATTTGGCTTGTTACTGTCAAAATCTAAAAATCTTTCAAGTTGAGATTTTATCCCTAAGAGATGTTTTTGTAAAGTTTCATGATCCTGTAAATTACGTTCTGAACTTTTTCCGGATGGATCCCCAATCATACCTGTCGAACCTCCAACTAAGGCAACAGGCTTATGCCCATGTCTTTGAAAATGAACTAAAAGTAATATAGGTACTAGGCTACCCACATGTAGAGAATCAGCGGTTGGATCAAAACCGATATATCCCAACGTTAGTTCCTTATTTAATTGTTCTTCTGTCCCCGGGATTAAATTATGAATCAATCCCCTCCAAGTTAACTCCTCAATAAAAGAATTCATATGATAGATTTTTCAACAGGCAAATTTATAATTTTTCGCTTAATATGATCTATTTATAGGCGTAAAATATAGTTTTTTGCCGTTTTAACTAAATAAATTTAAATATATACTATAATATTTATAAGTAACTTTAATTTATTATTGAGTAATATAAGCCCCTTTATAAATTCTAAAAAAGAGTATAAGCGTATTTATTGTATTTTTGATCAAAAAAATTAGAATGTTATTTGTAGATAATAAAAACAATTACGATCCTGAAATAAATCTTGCCATTGAACAATATCTAGTAATGAATCTGCCAATAGAAGAAAATTCATATTTACTTTTCTATATAAATGATCCTTCCATAATTATTGGTAAGCACCAAAATACCATCGAAGAAATAAATACAGAATATGTAGACAAAAAAAATATAAAAGTAGTAAGAAGACTATCGGGAGGAGGAGCAGTGTATCATGATAGAGGAAATCTTAATTTTAGTTTTATTACTAAAAACGATGGAAACAGCTTTTCCAATTACCAAAGATATTTAAATCCGGTCATTAAAGCATTACAACAGATGGGGGTAAATGCAGAAATAAAAGGAAGAAATGATATTTTGGTAGGAGATAAAAAAATAAGTGGAAATGCTCAATTTGCAACCAATAAAAGAATGTTTACCCACGGAACTTTGTTGTTCAATAGCAACATGGATGAAGTGAGTACATCCTTAAAAGTTAGAAAAGATAAAATCGAATCTAAAGGAATTAAATCCATTAGGAGCAGGGTAGCCAATATTACAGATTATATTACAACGGAATTAACCATAGAAGAATTTAGAGATAAGCTTTTATTATCTATTTTTAATGTTGATTCTATTAAGGACATCACTAAGTATGAATTGACAGAGTCAGATTGGAGTCAAATTAGAAAAATATCACAAGAAAGATATGCAAATTGGGAATGGAACTTTGGGCGTTCGCCTAAATTTTATATGGAACGAACTCAAAGGTTTCCTATTGGCTCTATTGACTTAAAATTAAATGTTGAAGATGGAATAATTACTGCGATAAAGATTTATGGAGATTTTTTCGGAGTAGGTAATTTAGAAGATATTGAGAATAAACTCATCGGTAAGAAATACACCAAACAATCCGTTGCCGAATCATTAAGAGGACTGGATCTTTCCTTATATTTCGGTAAAATAACGTTAGAAGAATTTCTTACTCTAATATATTAACACTTGAAGAACCGATAAAAATGTAACTGATAGCTCTTTGTTTAATTCAAATCAATAATAATATTAAATAATGTATTTTTGTAATTAATATGAAAATTTGAGACAAATAGATGAAAAATTGGATCGAAGCAGCTAGATTAAGAACTTTACCGCTTTCTCTCAGTGGGATTATTTTAGGAGGATTACTCGCCAAATGGAAAGGAGATTTTGATGGAATTATTTTTGGGCTCTCTTGCCTTACTACTATATTGTTCCAAATTCTATCAAATTTTGCTAATGATTATGGAGATGGAACCAAAGGAACAGATAATGAACTAAGAGTAGGTCCAGCTCGTGCTATTCAGTCCGGAGCCATATCTCAATCAGCCATGTTTCAGGGAATTGTTATTACTATAATTCTTTCTTTATTTTCCTCTGTAGCTCTATTATGGTATGCTTTTATTCCAACCTATAAAAAAGAGTTTTTTATTTTTATAGGATTAGGAATAGCATGTGTTTTAGCAGCTATATTTTATACCATGGGGAAGAAACCGTATGGATATATGGGGTTAGGAGATGTATTCGTATTCATCTTTTTTGGATGGGTTTCCGTCCTCGGAAGCGATTTTTTATATTCCAAAACTTTTACATGGGACAATTTACTTCCTGCCTCTGCCGTTGGATTATTTAGCGTTGCCGTATTAAATCTAAATAATATGAGAGATATTAATTCGGATAAAATCAGTAATAAAAAAACTTTAGCATTGCGTTTAGGATATCAAAATGCTAAATACTATCAAATGGTATTGATGAATCTTCCTTTCATACTATGCCTTATATTCTTACTTATACATCAGAATGAATTTATTGTTAAGCTTGAAAGTTGGTCCTCTTTGAAACCCTTTTTATTTTTTATATTATTTATTCCTAATACTATATTGCGTAGAAAAATTTTATATACGAAAAATCCTAAAGACCTGGATCTCTATATGAAGCCTACCGCTCTATTGGCTTTATTTTTTGCAGTTTTTTTTGGAATGGGATTAAGCCTTTAAAACATAAAATAAATGGAAAGAAAAATAAAACATATATTTTTTGACCTGGATAATACACTTTGGGATACAGATAAAAATTCAATGTTAACCCTTAAAAGTATATATGAGAACTTGAAAATAAAGGAGAATCATAAACTGGAATTTTCAGATTTTTTTTCAAGCTATTACATTAGAAACGAAAATCTTTGGGCCTTATATAGACAAAATAAGGTAAGTAAACAGGATATATTGGAAAAAAGATTTAAAGATACGTTTCTTGAATTCCATATAAATGATGAAAATTTATGGAAAAATTTTGACGATTATTTTCTCACTAAAATTATGGAAAATAATAATTTAATAGAAAATGCAGAAGAAATATTAGATTATTTAGTAACAAAGGGGTATATATTGCATATAGTTTCCAACGGTTTTATAGAACAAACTAATCAAAAAATTCAAGATACTATTATTAAAGATTATATTACCACAGTAACCAGTGGGGAGGAAATAAATAAAAGAAAGCCGGCTAAAGAAGTATTTGAGTTGGGAATTAAAAAAGCCAATGCTTCAGTAAATGATTCCGCTTTTATAGGAGACGATTGGGAAGCTGATGTCATGGGGGCTCTAAAAACAGGGATGTTTCCCATATATTTTAACTATAAAAAAGAGAATTATAATAAAACTACTGAATTTCCTATAATCAAAGATTTATTAGAATTAAAAAATATCTTTAACTAGATATGATAGAAATTTATACAGACGGAGCTTCTTCGGGAAATCCCGGAAAAGGGGGATATGGAATTGTAATGATTCTTAAAGGAACTTCCTATGAAAAAAACTTTTCGGAAGGATTTCGTTTGACTACTAACAATAGAATGGAGTTACTGGCTGTCATCACTGCTTTAGAAAAAATAAATAAATCCAATCAAGAAGTAGAAATATACTCAGATTCTAAATATGTGGTAGATGCCATAACTAAAAATTGGATTTATGGTTGGGAGAAAAAAAAATTTGATAAAGTAAAAAATTCGGATTTATGGATTCGATTTTTAAAGATTTATAGAAAACATAAAGTGACATTTCACTGGATTAAAGGGCATTTCGGACATTCTAACAATGAAAAAGCAGATAAATTAGCAACTAATGCAGCTAAAGGAGATAAACTTTCCATTGATATTGTATACGAAAAGCTTATGTCGGATAAAAAAGATATATTTAATTGACAAAAATTATATGTTAATAAATCAGCAATTATTTGTTAAAAAAAGTTTATAATTTAGCGCGAGGAATCTAATAAAATAAATTGTATGAAAAAAGAGGTTATAATCTATTGCTCAATAATATTGTTTCTTACATTATTAACATCTTGTGTATCATATGAGGCCACTGCATCAAATAAATCAAAGCATGCTAATTCCAATAGATATACCTATAATACAAATAAAACAAGACATCATACAACCAATTCAAAACCTCCACATAGTACCACTACTACCCATGGTAATAAACCGGTGAAGAAAGAACCTCATCACGAATCCAAAAAAAATGAAGTAAACAAACCAAGAAAAACAACGGATGTAAATTTAGTTCTTAAAGAGGCTGAAAAATATAAAGGAACTCCTTATAAATATGGAGGAAATTCCTTTAGTGGAATTGATTGTTCTGGTTTAGTTTGTAATGCATATAAAAAAATTAATATAAAATTACCAAGACGTTCAATTGATATGTCTAATACGGGAAAAAATGTTAGTATATCTAATATAAAAGAAGGTGATTTGTTGTTTTTTATTACGGGAGGCAGTTCTATCAATCATGTAGGGATCGTCTACAACATTTCTAGTTCGGGAAAAATTTCATTTATACACGCTTCTACTTCAAAAGGAGTAATTATAAGTTCTTTAGGGGAATCTTATTGGAAAAGTAAATTTAAAAAAGCTCAGCGAATATTATAATTAAAACTAACAAAAATTCATTTCCTATTAAAAAGCTATAGTTATAAAAAAACCTTTTAATCTTATTTTAGACTAAAAGGTTCTCATCATTTATATATTTTAATTTTTAATCAATAGGCAACTATCTTAGCTATAATATTGAGCTTTAAGTTCTTTTACTTTTGCGTCCGATAAATATTCATCATAATTCATGTATCTGTCAATAATTCCTTTAGGTGTTAGTTCAATGATCCTGTTACAAACAGTTGACAATAATTCATGGTCATGAGAAGAAAGTAAAATAGTACCTTTAAAATTGGTTAATGAATTATTCAAAGCTGTTATACTTTCCAAATCTAGATGATTAGTAGGCTCATCAAGAAGTAAAACATTAGCTTTAAATAACATCATTCTTGAAAACATACAGCGCATTTTCTCACCCCCTGACAGAACTTTACAAGATTTTAAAGCCTCATCACCACTGAAAAGCATTTTCCCTAAAAATCCACGGATATATTCTTCATGTCTTTCCTCATCTGTGTTTACATATTGTCTAAGCCAGTCAACAAGATTATCGTCAGATTGAAAGTATTTGGTATTATCTAAAGGTAGATAGCTTTGCTTTGTTGTAATCCCCCAAGAATAGCTTCCTTTATCAGGTTTAGAATCTCCCGATAGTATTTGAAAGAATTCAGTAATAGCTAAAGAGTTTTTAGATAAGACCGCAATTTTATCACCTTTTTTAAGATTAAGATCTATATTGCTAAACAATAACTCTCCATCCTTAGTTTTCTCCAGCTCCTTTACCTCTAATATTTGATCTCCGGCTTCCCTCTCTTGTTCAAAAATAATTGCCGGATATCTTCTAGAAGAAGGTTTTATATCCTCAATATTTAATTTTTCGATCATTTTTTTACGAGCAGTGGCCTGTTTCGCTTTAGCAACATTAGAACTAAATCTGGAAATAAATTCCTGAAGTTCTTTCTTTTTTTCTTCAGCCTTTTTGTTTTGTTGAGCCCTTTGACGTGCTGCTAATTGGCTTGCCTCATACCAAAAAGAGTAGTTTCCGGTATATAAATTCAATTTTCCGAAATCAAGATCGCAGGTATGAGTACATACCGCGTCCAAAAAGTGTCTGTCGTGAGAAACAACAATTACCGTATTTTCATATCCCGCAAGAAAGTCTTCCAACCAAGATATAGTTTCAATATCCAAATCATTGGTAGGCTCATCTAAAATAAGAACATCTGGATTTCCAAATAGTGCTTGAGCCAATAAAACCCTTACTTTATCAGCATTTTCCAATTCAGACATCATTTTATAATGAGCGTCATCTTTTATCCCTAGATTTGATAGTAATGTTCCTGCATCAGATTCAGCATTCCAACCTCCCATTTCTTCATAAATTACACCTAGTTCTCCAGCCTTTACACCATCTTCATCAGAAAAATCTGGTTTCGCATATAAAGCATCCATTTCTTCTTTTATATGGAAAAGTTTTTGATTCCCTTTTATAACTGTTTCTAAAACAGGATAAGCGTCATAAGCAAAGTGATTTTGTTCCAATACGGACATTCTTTTATCTGTTTCAAGGCTAACACTCCCCGTAGTTGGTTCTACATCTCCGGAAAGAATTTTTAAAAATGTTGATTTTCCTGCTCCATTAGCTCCGATAATTCCGTAACAGTTTCCTTTCGTAAATTTTACATTAACCTCATCAAAGAGTACTCTTTTTCCAAATTGTAAAGATAAATTTGATACTGTAAGCATATACTTTAATAAATTTGTACAAAAGTACTAAGAAAAAGTTTGATTATGAAATTTGAAAATAAAGTAAACGTATTAAATAGGAAGGCACGATTTAACTATGAATTGTTAGATAAATATGAGGCCGGATTAATTTTACATGGAACGGAAATAAAATCTATAAGATTAGGTAAAGCTAGCATAGCAGAAAGCTTTTGTCAATTCATAAATGGCGAATTATATGTAATAAACATGACAATTGATGAATATCATTTCGGAACCAGATATAACCATACAATAAAAAGGGAAAGAAAACTGTTATTACATAAAAAAGAAATAAACAAATTGTTAAGGAAAACTAAAGAAACAGGCCTTACCATTGTTCCTACGAAATTGTATATCAATGATAAAGGATGGGCAAAAGTCCAAGTTTACTTGGCGAGAGGTAAGAAATTATTTGATAAAAGACAAGCGATAAAAGAAAGAGAAACCAAAAGAAATATTAATAGAATGATAAATAAATATTAATTTTTTCTTGGGAGTTAGATAATAAAAATGTTACTTTGCAACCTAAAAATTAGATTTTTATATATGAAAAAGTTCAATTTGTTACTTACAGGATTGGCTACAACGTTAGCAACTACTGTATTTGCTCAAAACATTTCGGATAAGTGGTATATCGGAATTGGAGCACATGCAGTAGACCATACTTCTGTTCGTGGTATCTTTGACGGATATTTTGATACCGATGATTATAGTATTGTACCACCGTTGTCTAAGTTAACAGTTGCCAGAAGCATTGCTAAAAATTTTGCAGTTGACTTGCAAGCTTCAATTGGAGAAATAGACAATAAAAGATTAAAGATTAAAGACGAATTTTTTGTTTTAGCAGGTTTAGGTATTAGATTTACACCACTTAGTGAATCTAAGTCATTAAAATGGCTAGATCCATATGTAAGAGTAGGTGCAAACTACCATAAATATTCTTATAAAGGAATAAAAATTGTTGAAGATGATCCATCTACTCATTTAGATGCATATGATAACGATTATAACCCTAAGAAAAATTACAAATTAGGTGGAAAATTTACCGGACATGACAATAATTTTATATTAAATGGAGGAGTAGGTATTAACTTTTGGGTTACTAAAAACGTCGGTTTAAATATAGAATCTCAATATAACTGGGCAACAGCATATTCTAAAGATTATATAAACTTCTTCCAACATTCCGCTTCCATAATTTTTAAATTCGGAGCTAAGAAAGAAGAACCATTACCGCCACCACCGGTTGAAGAAGAAGAGCCAGTACCAAGTGATAGAGATGGAGACGGTATTCCAGATGATGAAGACAGATGTCCTGATACTCCGGGATTACCACAATTCCAAGGATGTCCTGATACAGACGGTGACGGTATTCCTGATGGTGAAGACAGATGTCCAAATGCAGCAGGGCCAGCACAATTCCAAGGATGTCCTGATACAGACGGTGATGGTATTCCTGATATAGATGATGCTTGTCCAACAGTAAAAGGACCGATTGAAAATAAAGGTTGTCCTTGGGAAACTAAAGACGTTACTTTCAGATTGAAAAATATCAACTTTGAATTTAATAGTTCCAAATTAACCGCAGAATCTTTACCATTAGTTAAAGACGCAGCTAAATTATTAAATGATGATAGCTTTGAAGGTAAAAAATTCTTTGTAGACGGACATACCGATAGAGTAGGATCTGTAGCAGCTAATAATAGAATATCTAAACAAAGAGCTCAATCTGTAGTTAATGAATTGATCAATGAAGGTGTAGGAAAAGATAGATTGGTAGCAAGAGGATTTGGTAAATCAGAATTGTTATGTAAACAAGCTGATATAAAAACTAAGAAAGATGAAGAAGGAAATATTCTTTATCCAGACCAAGAATCTTGTGATAGATCTAATAGAAGAGTAGTTGTCTTAGATCAATCAGGGGATAATGTGTCAGTTACTAAAGAAGTAAAAATTAGAAAATAATAAATTAGTAAATAAAAAAACCATCCTTAATGGGGATGGTTTTTTTATATATTGGAATAGAATTTGTTTAGTAGAATAAAATAAATCATAGTAGTTAGATTAAGTATGAAAAAAATTAAATTATTGATTACAATAGGAGCTGTTATAATGGCCTTTGTAACAAAAGCTCAGAATACTACGGAAAAGTGGTATGTGGGGATTGGGATGCATGCTACTGACCATACGTCAGTGCAGGGTATCTTTGACGGGTATTTTGATACCGATGATTATAGTTTTTCTTTTCCATTATCAAAAATAACGGTAGCCAGAAGCATCGCTAAAAACTTTGCAGTTGATTTACAAGCTTCTATAAGCGATATGGATAATAAAAGACTAAAAATAAAAGATGAATTTTTTGTTTTAGCAGGTTTAGGTCTTAGATTTACACCACTTAGTGAATCTAAATCATTAAGGTGGCTAGATCCATATGTAAGAGTAGGTGCAAACTACCATAAATATTCTTATAAAGGAATAAAAATTGTTGAAGATGATCCATCTACTCATTTAGATGCGTACGATGATGACTATAATCCTGATAAAAATTACAAATTAGGTGGGAAATTTACTGGTAAAGATGATATGTTTGTAGTAAATGGAGGAGTAGGTATTAACTTTTGGTTTACTAGAAATTTTGGTTTAAACATTGAGTCTCAATATAACTGGGTAGCCAATCAATCAAAAAATTATTCTGACTTCTTCCAACATTCCGCATCATTAATATTTAAATTCGGAGCTAAGAAAGAAGAACAATTACCACCACCACCACCACCGGAAGCACCTAGCGATAGAGATGGAGACGGTATTCCAGATGATGAAGACAGATGTCCTGATACTCCGGGATTACCACAATTCCAAGGATGTCCTGATACAGACGGTGACGGTATTCCTGATGGTGAAGACAGATGTCCAAATGCAGCAGGGCCAGCACAATTCCAAGGATGTCCTGATACAGACGGTGATGGTATTCCTGATATAGATGATGCTTGTCCAACAGTAAAAGGACCGATCGATAATAACGGTTGCCCTTGGGAAACAAAAGACGTTACATTCAAATTAAAAAATATAAACTTTGAATTTAACAGTTCTAAATTGACAGCAGAATCTTTACCATTAGTTAAAGATGCAGCTAAAATGTTGAACGATGATAGCTTTGAAGGTAAAAAATTCTTTGTAGACGGACACACCGATAAAGTTGGATCAGTAGCAGTAAACAATAGAATATCCAAACAAAGAGCTCAATCTGTAGTTAATGAATTAGTAAAAAATGATGTAAGTAAAGATAGATTGATAGCTAGAGGATTTGGTAAATCAGAATTGTTATGTAAACAAGCAGATATCAATACTAAGAAAGATGATAAAGGAAATATACTTTATCCTGATCAAGAAACTTGTGATAGAGAAAACAGAAGAGTTGTGATCTTAGATCAAACCGGTTCTAAAGTTTCAATTACTGAAGAAATTAAAGTAAAATCTTCTAACAATAAGAGAAAATAATTTAATAAACTCAGTTTAAAATAAAAAAGTCATCCAAATTTTGGATGACTTTTTTATTAATACGTATTTTATATTAAAAATTTTTTCTGTTAAAGATAATTACTAAGAAAAGGTTTAAAAAATTATAGATATTTCCTCTATTTTTTTGATCATGATAACAGATAACATATGCTATTTTAGTTAACTTTGTATTCAAATAATAAATAACGTGAAAATTATAGCAGTTATTCCTGCAAGATATGCAGCTTCTCGTTTCCCTGCAAAACTCATGGGGATGTTAGGAGAAAAAACAGTCATTCGCTCAACTTATGAAAATGCTATAAAAACCCAACTTTTTTCAGATGTATTTGTAGCAACAGATTCTGAAATAATTCATAACGAAATTTCAAGGAATGGAGGTAAAGCTATTATGAGTATCAAATCGCATGAAACTGGCAGTGATAGAATTGCTGAAGCTGTTGAAAATATAGAATGCGATATCATAATAAATATACAAGGGGACGAACCTTTCGTAAAAAGGAAGCCTTTGGAGCAATTAATCGAAGTATTTAAGAAAGATTATAATAAAGAAATAGATGTAGCTACATTAATTCGGAAAATGAATGATTGGAGTCTAATTGAAGATCCCAATTATGTAAAAGTAGTCAAAGACCGTAATGATCATGCCTTATATTTCTCACGCTCTGTCATTCCCCATCCAAGAGAAAAATCATTTCAAGCAGACTATTATGAGCACGTAGGTGTGTATGCTTTCCGTAAAAAAGCGTTATTAGATTTTGCAAAATTACCTATGTTACCCAATGAACAAGCAGAAAAGATTGAATGTATACGATATTTAGAATATGGAATGAAAATAAAGGTAATTGAAACTGATTTTGTAGGAGTTGAAATAGATACTCCTGAAGATTTGGAAAAAGCAAATGAGATATTACAAAAACAGATTAACGAGAAAAAATATAAAAATGAAATTTAGAAATTTCCCAATGGTTCCGCGAGTTATTTATGGACGTGGAAGCTTTGATCAAACTTCAGAAATTATTGAAGAAAAAAGAAATAAAGACTATCCGTTTATTTTTTTAGTAGATAAAGTATTTGAAGGAAAAGAGCTCGAAAAAAGAATTCCGTTAAAAGGAAAAGATAAAATTATATTTATAGATACTACAGATGAGCCCAAGACTAAAGGTATTGATGCAATCAGAGATTCATTAAAAGAAGAATATGGTACGGTTTCAGGCGTTATAGGAATTGGAGGGGGAAGTGTGATGGATTCTTCAAAAGCGGTGGCAATCATGATGAATAGTGAAGGTTCGTCTTCTCAATATCAAGGATGGGATTTAGTGAAAAATCCGGCTGTTTATCATGTAGGGATACCAACCATTAGCGGTACAGGTGCGGAGGTTTCACGAACTTGTATATTGACAGGTCCGGAAAGAAAATTAGGTATTAATTCAGACTTTACTCCTTTCGATCAGGTAATCCTTGATCCGGCCTTAGTAAAAGGAGTTGAAAAAAATCAAGCATTTTTTACTGGAATGGACTGTTATATTCATTGTATCGAATCTTTAACAGGAACTTATCTTAATGCTTTCAGTAAAAGTTACGGAGAAAAAGCTCTAGAACTTTGTCAGAAGGTATATGTTCACAAAACTGAATGGGATGATGAATCAGATGAAGATTTAATGATGGCATCTTGGCATGGTGGAATGAGTATTGCATATTCTCAGGTAGGGATAGCTCATGCGGTTAGTTATGGTCTTTCCTATTTATTGGGAACCCATCACGGAGTAGGCAATTGTATTGTTTTTGACAGGTTGGAAGAATATTATCCGGAAGGAGTTAAGGAATTTAAATATATGGTTGAGAAAAATAAAATAGAAATTCCACAGGGCGTTTGCAAAGGTTTAACCGATGAACAATTTAATATTATGATTAATGTTTCTTACGGAATGGTTCCCTTATGGGAAAATGCATTAGGAAAAGATTGGCAAAAAATAATGACTAAAGAAAAATTAAGGGCCCTTTATGAAGAAATGTAGCCATAACAATATCTAGTTAAAGGTAACAATTTCAAAAAATAAGTAAGGGGGAAATTTATTAAAAATAAATTATTCACTAAAAAATTCCAAGTTAACGCAAATGTTACTTGGAATTTTTTAATTTCAAATATCTTTAAAATCAAACATGAAGAAACTATTATTTGCTATATTCCTATTTGTATATTTAATAGGATATTCACAAACGGCTGACCAAATAATTGCTAATCATTTAGAAGTAACCGGAGGTGTTCAAAATTGGAAAAAATTGAATTCAATAATAATCAAAGGTGAGATAATTTTGGACTTATATGAATCCTATCCTATAGAGATTTATCAACAAAGGCCGGATTTGAATAAGACAGTTTTACAAATACAAGGGAAAAAAAATATTTTGAATGGTTATAACGGCAAGAATGCTGTACGGTATAATTTCCAAACCAACCAAGTCGAAGAAAATGATAATTATATTACTGAAGCATTTGAATCAGATTTAGTGGATTATTCGGCTAAAGGATTTCATGCGATGCTTTTAGGAACAGAAAATATTGAAAATAAAAATTGTTATAAAATAAAATTAATTAAAAATTCTGAATACGACATTTATTATTTTGATAAAAGTACATTTCAACTTATTCGAGAAGATAATAAGCTTGAAAGTAAATCATATTCAGATTTTAATTTATTTTCTGGATTGACTCTACCCTGTCATATTGAGGTGAAAAATAAGGTTGAGAATGAATATTTTGTTCTTATATTTACATCTATTGATATTAATAAAGTAATTCCGGAAAAAGAATTTAAGTTCTAGTATATAAAAAAAGCACTCTTAATAACTTTGAAAAAGAGTGCTTTTTTTAGTTTTTATAAAAAATATTACTTTTTAATAATACTTCTGGATATAGGATTTCCTTTTCCTGAAATATTTATAATATATACCCCTGGCCGGTAATCCGTTAAATCTATAGAAAACAGTTGATTTTTTTCAACTTTTTGGAATAATAAGGTTCCGGACATATCATAAACTTTTACATGAACATTATTCCCCTTTTTACTATTTTTCCCCAAATCAATATTGAAAATATCGGGAGAAGGATTAGGATAAACGGTAAAGGTTATGTCCTTTGATATTATATCTTCTGTTCCAAGTTTCTGCTCTGTAAACTCGCAAACATCTAAAGAGAAAGAATTTAATGTACCACCGGCTAATTGATAAGTAGGATGAACATTTAATCTCCATTTTTCACTATAATTCTTTCTATATAATGAACTGATAGGATGATGAGGTTTAATACGTCCTGAAATAGGTGAAGTACAATCTAGATTGTTTCCTGCATCGTCAAAAGCAACTTTTAATTTGGAAAAATTAGAACAACTTTGCTTCCATAAATTAGTTGATTTATAATTGTTAGAATTAGAATTATAATTTTCTAAATTAATTTCGAGTCCACCAATATTTGGATAATCAATATCAACATTCGCTCTTATACTAAATTCACCATTAATTTTATTCTTAGGAATATCTATATCCATCGTTGTTACCATATCTGTATTTATTGGGATTGGAAGAGGAGGTCCTAAATGTGCATAATTTTTACAAATAGTATCATAACCTATTGAAAAATATTCAGTAGTTGCAAAAAATATATTATCAATTGCCTCAATCATTATTTTCGCTTTTGTTGCGGTTATATTAGAAGGTAAATACACAGTGGCTTTTCCAGAATTCGGAGTGTTATCGATGAGAGGAGTTATAGTTTTATTTTCATCTGTAAGTAAAGAAATTTTTACATTCTGTGTATTAATTGGATAGGCAGTAGTATTGGCTACATTCCAAGTGACATTTATTGAATCACCCTTTCTAGCTAAGTAATTCGCTATAGGAAATGTTGCTATAAAAGGACCACCAATATTGGAAACAATGACTTGCTTATTTTCAATACTAGTTTGAGGCCTATTAGGGTTATTGTCGCGAACAGTAACTGTAAAATTAAGTAATCTGCTGACGTCTGAAACAGTTTCCCAGGTTTCTGGTGAGTGAATGTTACTAGCTAAAGCAGGAAAATACCTTCTGGTTGAAGATGTTGGTGAAAACGATCTGAATATAGGACCGGAATTTTGTAGTGAATTTACTTTGGTAACACTAAACATAGCGTTATCATTCTGTTCCCAACAAAAAGAAAGTTCATCCCCATCAGGATCGGTTGTTCCTTCTGCATCTAAATAAAATCGTGTACCTATTGGTATGGTATTACTTGGAGCACCCACTTTTATATTAGGAGGATGATTAGGAATTTGATTAAGGGTACCGCAATTTTTTTTTTGAAGATTTGAAGATATCTGTTGAATGCTTGTAGAGTGAAAATAGGAGTCTGAATGTGATTGTACATTATAATCAGTTATACCGGCATATCCCATGATTGTACTTCCGCTTCCAGGTTCTTTATTTACATCGGTATTTTCAAGATAGTGTGAAAAAGTATGGTTAGCGCCTAGTTGATGTCCTATTTCATGAGCAACAAAATCTATATCAAAATCATCCCCTGAAGGAATATCGTTTGCTGGAGATGTATAACCACTTCCTTTTCCTACATCGGTGGGTATGCCGTTTTGATTTAATTTTGGACTAACACAGATACAGCCTATACAACCGGCATTACCACCGCCGCCTTTTGCACCAAACAGATGGCCTATATCATAATTATTTTCACCCACTACAGAAGTAAGCGTTTTTTGAAGCTCCATATTCCAGTTATCCATATTTCTGGAATTTGAATAGGGGTCTGTACTAGGATCTGTATAAATTAGAGAAATATTGTTAATCATTTTTAGATTTACAGCAAGATCTTTTTCAAAAATACCATTTACACGAGTTAATGTAGTATTGATTTGTTGTAAAGCTTCATTAACCCCACCAAAATATTGCGTATATTCCCCAGTTACAGATAGAGCTAATCGATAAGTGCGAAATTTTTGATCACTAACAATCGATTTGTTAGAAATTGATTTTTCGGAAAGAGATTCATCAATCGTAGTACAGTTAAAATTATTTAAATTTAAATATGATCGTTCTCTAACAGAATATACGGAGCCATCAATTGTATAAGGATCAATTAGTTGTATTTTACCAGAGTTATCAATGATCATAGAGTTAAATTGAGTAGGAGAAATACTAAAGCGAATAAATTTGCTTTTATCATCCAAACCGATACCAGCATAAGAATACAATCCATATTCATCTTCCATTTCTTTTTCCATAATAGGAGCATGATAAATAGAAAATTTTTCAACTTTGCCGCTTGTAGTAGGAACATATACAATAATTGGAAGACCATTTGTTCCTCTTAGGGGTGAAGATTTTAATTGTTTTTTTAAAGAATAAAAATCAAGGGTATATAAATCATCTACAACTAAATTAATGCTCTTGCTTTTTATTTGTTTTCCAGATAAGCTGGTTCTTTTCCAATAATTCTGTGCAGAAACAGATATAGTTATCAAGAAAATAATAGAAAATAAAAAAAATTTTTGCATTTGTATTATATATTTATATATTGTTGTAACAACAAAAATATAAAATATAAATTAAAGCTCAATAATGCTTGTTTAATTTATGATTAATAATTATAAATAATATGGTATTTTTTCTTTTTTTTAAATAATTTTAAATTAATATAATATAGAGGGAATATTCAAAATTCTTAAATAAAAACCTAAAAATATTGATTTGTAAAATAATACTAAATATTTGAGATAAAAAATCAAAATATAATTAAATGATGATTACTAATTTGATTTAATCATACATAAGAAAAAAAGCGAATAAGCGAATAAAGTAAATATTGTGAAAATTTTATATCTTAAAATTAATTTTTATAATTTCATATAGATTTTTGCCCAACTATTTTTTAAGGGCTGCTTGAATTTTTCTTCAAACTCTTTAGGGGTATTAACTGAAAGATTGTATACATAAGTATCAGGAGTGATTTCTTCGGATTTAATTTTTTCTTTAAAGGATGATATAGGAATAGTATTAATATTACCATTCGTATCTTCAAAACTTACCCATAATCTGTTTAAAAGCTCAAGATGATATATATGATCGATCTCTCTCATACACTGATTTAACTTATCAAGAGAGCAGCCGGTAGCCCTTGTTTGATCTTCATCAACCATGATAACAATAAATTTATCTTCTATAATTCTTAATTCAGATTTTAAATCAGCTCCATGTGCCGCCCATGAGGTTAAAAACTTAGAAATGATATCAGAAATATTTTGTTTTTCTTCGTTGTTAAGAAATCTATTAGATTGAAAAATCCAAAGTCTACAAAAATTATTCATCATTTATTTTAGATAAAAATTTATATTATTACGCATGTTGCAATCGCACCAACAAATTTAAAAATAAATTTCCTGATTGGATTTAAAATTTAAGAAATAAGTGTAAATTAGAAACATATTTGTTAATAGTCATAATTTAAACAAATAACCATAACTACAATTTAAATTTAGGTGTAATTATATGGATTTTGATTTTCATAAGATTAATAAAGATTTTAAAAAGATAAATACCAATATTAGAGTATATAGTGATCTTCTAATTGAAAAATCGTTAGATGTATGGAATATAAAAACTAAAGTAGGATTATTCTTTTTTTCATTAGGTGTCGCAATTTTAGGGACTTATTTTCTTTCTCCGACAGAATTTTCGAAAGCTCAGGAATATACTATGTTTATTTTGATGTTTTCTATCCTTCTTTGGGTTACCGAGGCTATACCTCCATTTGCTGTTGGTATACTGATCACGGGTTTTCTTATATATACTATGGGAAATATAGAGGGTTCGACAATAGATCCGAAGACAATTTCAAACACATGGTCCGATAGTGTCATATGGATTTTTTTAGGCGGATTTTTCCTCAGTGAGAGTATGAGAAAAACAGGTATTGACCTATCCTTGTTTAGAGGGACCATATCGATATTTGGTAGTAAGCCATCACATATGTTACTAGGGATTATGTTAACAACGTCGTGTTTGTCTTTAATTATATCAAATACGGCAACCTCAGCAATGATATTGGCAGCTGTTATGCCTTTCTTGGAAAGAGAGGGTAAAGATTCTCCAATGGCAAAGGCTATTCTTATAAGCATTCCGGCATCGGCAACTTTTGCAGGCATGGGCAGTTTAATATCTTCTCCTCCTAATTTAATTGTCGTGGATGTGCTCAAATCCAAAGGAATTGAGGTTTCATTCTTTGACTGGATGATATTAGGACTTCCTGTAGCATTAACTTTATTACTATTCTTTTGGCTTCTTCTGAAACAAAAATATACTTCAAAAGTAGATAAGATTAATTTAAATTTTTTGGAAGAGGTTACAGCTGTACCTAAAAAAATTAGATTACAAAGGTTCTTCGTAATGTTAATTTTGTTTGTAACCGTTTTCTTCTGGATGATGGGGTCTAAATTAAAAATACCAAGCGCGGCTACTTCCGGTATACCTATTGTTTTCCTTCCTATGTTAGGAATAATAACAGCAGAAGATATTAGAAAACTTCCTTGGGATACCTTAATGCTGGTTGCAGGAGGATTGTCATTAGGTATCGCCATAAAAGAATTGTTAGCGCCTTATTATTCCGAATTATTGGGCGGAGCGTCTTTCAACATGTATCTTATGATGATGTTATTTGCAATCATTACAGTTATATTTTCAAATATAATGAGTAGTACCGCAACGGCAACAATTGTAATTAATATCGCGGCAGTAGTACTTCCACCAGAACAAATATTACCCATAGGTCTTGTAATCGGACTTTGTGCTTCATGTGGATTATTCCTTCCGGTATCTACTCCGCCTAATGCTATTGTATATAGCACAGGAATGCTCAAACAATCCGATTTTTATTTTGGAGGTTTTTATGCTGCTATAGTAGGGACCATAGTTATTATGGCTTGGGTTTTATTCTTGCAAAATTTTACAGGCTATTTTGAGATGGTTTTAAATGGTAAATGAGAAGTAATACATATTTTAAGAAATATTTAAAATAATAATCTGTCAACTTGGCATATAAAGTTTTATCTTTGCATGCGGTTTTATTTTGATTTAATAATGCCTATACTATTTAGATAGGTAACATTTAGTATGGAAAAAGAAATTTTAGAAGAAAGACAAGGAGAAATACTAGTACAAGAAAGTGTATCTAAAAACACAAAAAAATTATTCTTAGAAAGTTATGGTTGTCAAATGAATTTCTCAGATAGTGAAATTGTTGCTTCGATACTTAATGGAGAAGGATATAACACAACTACGGAATTGGAAGAAGCAGATTTGATTCTTCTTAATACCTGTTCTATTCGAGAAAAAGCAGAGCAAACCGTAAGAAAAAGGCTTTCCCAATTTAATGCGATAAAAAGGAAAAGACCCAATTTAGTTATAGGCGTTTTAGGATGCATGGCAGAAAGATTAAAAACAAAATTTTTAGAAGAAGAGCATTTAGTCGATTTAGTAGTAGGTCCGGATGCATATAGAGATCTACCTAATTTGCTTAAAAATACAGATGATGGTAGAAATGCTATAAATGTAATATTATCTAAAGAAGAAACCTATGCAGATATAAGCCCTATACGGTTGGGAGGTAATGGAGTTACAGCTTTTGTTTCTATTACAAGAGGATGCGATAACATGTGTACTTTTTGTGTAGTTCCTTTTACAAGAGGGAGAGAAAGGAGCAGAGACCCTCATTCCATTCTTAATGAATGCAAAGAATTAGTGAGTAATGGATATAAAGAAATTACACTTTTAGGACAAAATATAGATAGTTACTTATGGTATGGAGGAGGACCTAAAAAAGATTTTTCCAAAGCGAGCGAATTACAAAAAGCTACAGCAATAAATTTTGCACAATTATTGAATATGGTAGCAGAAACCTGTCCAGAAATTAGGATCCGTTTTTCTACATCTAATCCTCAAGATATGCATGAAGAAGTGCTTTACGTAATGGCTAAACATGATAATATATGTAAATATATACATCTGCCCGTACAAAGTGGAAGCACATCAGTATTACAGCGTATGAATCGTCAGCATACACGTGAAGAATATATATATTTAGTTGACAAAATTAGAGAAATTGTACCCGAATGTGCAATTTCTCATGATATAATAACCGGTTTTTGCGGAGAAACGGAAGAAGAGCATCAGGAGACTTTATCACTTATGGAATATGTAAAATATGATTTCGGTTATATGTTTGCCTATTCAGATCGTCCTGGTACTTTAGCGCATAAAAAAATGAAAGATGATATACCCGCGGAAATAAAATCAAGAAGACTTAAAGAAATTATAAGTCTTCAACAAAGACTATCGTTAGAAAGAATGAAAACCTATACAAATAAAGTACACGAGGTTTTGATAGAAGGAACCAGCAAAAAAAGTAAAGATCAGTGGTACGGAAGAATTTCCCAAAATGCAGTTGTGGTATTTACTAAAACTGAAGGTACGAAAATAGGTGATTTTGTAAAAGTAGCAGTACATGATTGTACTTCCGCTACATTGATAGGGAAAATCGCATAATAAAAAATATGGATTCATTACAGGCAATAAAACAAAGATTTGGAATAATAGGAAATAATGTAGGGCTAAACAGAGCTTTAGAAAAAGCTATGCAGCTTGCTCCTACAGACATTTCAGTTTTAGTAATTGGAGAGAGTGGAGTTGGAAAAGAATTTATTCCAAAAATTATTCATAATCTATCGCCAAGAAAACATAAACAATATATTGCAGTAAACTGCGGGGCAATACCGGAAGGGACAATAGATTCCGAATTATTCGGTCATGAAAAAGGAGCGTTTACAGGTGCGGATAAAATACGAAAAGGTTATTTTGAAGTAGCTGATGGAGGAACAATTTTTTTAGATGAAGTTGGAGAATTGCCATTGCAAACTCAAGTTCGCTTATTAAGAGTGCTTGAAAGTGGCGAGTTTATGAAAGTAGGCTCTTCCAATATACAGAAAACGAACGTGAGAATTGTAGCTGCAACTAATGTAAATCTGTTGGATGCAATAAAAAAAGGAAGATTTAGAGAAGATTTATATTATAGATTAAATACGGTTCAGATAGATATTCCTGCTTTACGAGAAAGAAAAGATGATATACCTTTACTATTTAGAAAATTTTCAGTTGATTTTTCAGAAAAATATAGAATGCCATTTGTAACTTTATCCGATGAGGCTATGTCTTATGTTCAAAATTACTATTGGCCGGGAAATATTCGTCAGTTAAGAAATTTTACAGAGCAAATTACGGTGATAGAAACCAATAGAAGTTTATCACTAGAAAAAGTTAAAGAGTATTTGAAAGACATCCCTGAAACAACCTCTTTGATTAACTTCTCTAAGCAAAATGAAAATAATTCTGATTTTTCCAGCGAAAGAGAAATATTATATAAGTTTTTGTTTGACATGAAAAAAGATCTCAACGATTTAAAAGCGTTGACATTGGATCTTATCAAAAATAAAGGAGATTTGAGGTTGAATCCAAATGATCAAGATCTTTTTCACAGGGTTTACAAAGATTACGATATTCCTAAATCTGGTGATCCTCTTGTCTATTATGACGATAAATCGGTTATACCAGCCGTTCCTTCAAATGTTAATGATTATCATGAAGTTTTGGATGATTATGAATATGAAGACATATCTAATGATTCTGAATCTTTATCTTTACAAAGGAAAGAAGAAGAACTTATAAAAAAGGCATTAGAAAAATATAATGGTAAGCGTAAGTTGGCAGCAAAAGAGCTTGGAATTTCAGAAAGAACCTTATATAGAAAAATAAAACAATATGATATTGAGGAATAAAACCATATTATTTATAATAGGGATTTTTTTTATATCTTTGTCTGGATGTTATTCATTTACAGGATCTTCTTTAGATCCTAGTATAAAAACTATAGAAATAAAGTCATTTCCGAATTATTCAGCCTATCAAAGCCCCAATTTAAGCGTTGACTTTACTACTGCTTTACAAAATAGATTTAATCAAAGAACGAAGCTCGTAGAAACAAATGTAGACCCTGATATAATTTTAGAAGGAGAAATAACTAATTTTTCTACAAGCCCTATAAATATTCAGAGTAATTCAGATGAAGCAACACAAAATAGATTGACAATTACAGTCTCTGTAAGATACGAAAATAAAAAACAACCGGAAAAGAGCTTTGATAAGACTTTTTCAGATTATGAAGATTATTCAAGTAAAGAATTATTGATTGATGTTCAAGATGATTTAGCACAGAAAATAAATCAAAGAATTATAGATCAAATATTTTTAGCAATAGTAGCAGATTGGTAATTTATGGATATTAGTAGAATCGTACAATTAATAGAAAGTCCTGAAAATCTTAAATTTTCCGATAAATATTATATTGAAAATATAATAGCTACTTATCCCTTTTCTCAATCATTTCATTTGCTTTATTTAACTTGGAAACAAATATTTACATCAGAGCCGTTAGACCAGGATATACAAAAGGTTTCTATATATACAGCTTATAGAGAAATATTAAAAAAACATATAGAAAATAATAAAAATATTGTAAAAAAGGTAAATATAGACGAAAGAGAAGAAGAAAAAGATAAGACAAAGCAAGTTGAAGGTGTTATAATTTCTAAAAATATAGAGTTTAAAGAATGTATGGAAGAGAAAGATAAGGTTAGGGAATTAATTGAGACACATTCAACGTACGAAGATACGATTAACGAAAAGAATATATCGGAAAAATTATTGAGTGATAGTTTTAATAAATTAGATTTAGAGCCAGTGCAGAACATTTACGAAACTAAGTCGCTTTTATCTGAGGATAATGAGTTAAAAAAAGAAAATAGTATACTATTTAATGATTGTACATATACTAATATTGAAAAATTAGGAATTTCACATCTATTTAAATCAGATTCTCAAGTTGAGCTTGAAAAGGATAATGAGGGAAATGAAGAAGAATATAAATTAGAACAAAAAAATAATTATTTGCCCGAGCAAGATTTCCTTGAAGAAAAAATTGAAAAATCAAGAGATTTAGATATCGAGAAAATAATTAAAGAGGAGACTAGTGAAAATGAGTTCGATAAAATAGAAACTATTGAAATTGAAAAAGAAGAAATTATTTCAGGTTTAGATAAATTAACTTTTAATCAATGGATTTCTCTTTCAAAGCAAAAAATTCCTTTAAAATCTGAATCTGAAAAAGTAAGTAATGAGACAGATAGGCAAAATGCGATTATTTCAAATTTTATTGAGAGTAATCCCAAGATAAGGCCGATTGTGAAAGATTCTAAATCTAGTAAAAGCATAGAGTTTAAAAAGGAAGAAATACAGGATATTGCAAATCTAATGACAATTACTTTAGCTCAATTATATGTTGAACAAGGTAAATATGATACGGCAATAACGGCTTTTAAGATATTAAGTTTGAAATATCCAGAAAAAAGTAGTTATTTTGCTTCAGAAATAAAAAAAATAAAAAAGATAAAAAATTCAAAATAATATGACAGCAGTATATGGAATAATAATGATATTTATCATTATCGCGTGCGTTTTGCTAATATTGGTTGTTTTGTCGCAAAATCCAAAAGGAGGCGGTTTAAGCTCGACATTCGGTGGTAGTGGAACACATATGTTTGGTGTTCAAAAAACAAATGATTTTATGGATAAGGCAACCTGGACATTAGGAGGGGTTATAGTTGTATTGTCAATTTTTGCATCAGTATTGATAGCAAAACCGAGTGTATATACATCATCTCCAACCAAAAACTCAAATCAGTCTTCAAATACTCAACAAGAACAGGCTTTGCCAAAAACTAACGAAAAGTAAAATAGTTAGAATAATTTTAACACTAAAAAATAGTAATTAACAAAGTTCTTAAAAAAATAACGTTGTGTTAGGAAGAAGGCAAATTAGAGAAAAAATTCTACAGGTTCTGTATGCGTACAATATAAGTGGGAATGAGTTAGAATATGTTGAAAATAGAATGTTTCAGTCTATAGATGAGATTTATGATTTATATATTTATCAGTTAAATCTGTTATTGGCTGTGAGAGATTATGCTCTTGAAGTAATTGAAAGAAAAAAACAAAAACTCTTTGCAACAGAGGATGAGAAAAACCCAAATCTTAAGTTTGTTAATAATAAGATATTCGATTTATTAGAAAAAAATAAAGCAAGAAAAGAGTATTCAGACAAACATTTAGAATTATCCTGGCATTTAAATAACAATTATCCGGCTCTCATTTTTAAAAAATTCCAAACTTCCAGAAGTTATCTGGAATATATGCAAAGTAATGAGACAGATTTTGAATCTGAAAAAAGAATATTGCTTAAATTATTTCTGAAGCATATAGCCGATAATGATATAATGTATGAATGGTTTGAGGAGCTTAAACTTTCTTGGGCAGATGATGTTCATATTGCTAATAATATGACATTGAAAACTATAAAATCAATAGAAGAAGGAGCTCCATTCGATACATTAATACAAGTTTTAAAATCGGATGAAGGGTCTTTATTTGCAAAAAATCTTTTTAGAACTACTGTTAAACATTATCCGGAAAGTTTAAAACTGATAGAGCAAAGATCAAATAATTGGGAATTAGATAGAATTGCTGAGATAGATAAAATAATTTTAGCGATGGGGTTTACAGAGCTTAATTATTTCCCTCAAGTTCCTGCTAAAGTGGTAATTAATGAATGTATTGAATTGGCAAAGGTTTATTCAAGTGCAAAAAGTAATGTATTCATTAATGGTATTTTAGATAGATATGCAAGAGATATGAATAAAGTTTAAACAAACCGATTATATGAAAAAATCAGTAATATTATTTATTATGGTCGGTCTATTATGTGTAATAGGTTGCAAAAAAGAAGATAAGCCTTTAAGACAGGAAGAAAATCATATACAAGACCATCCGGATAAAAAAGTTGCGCAGAGTATTCCCAAAATTACAGAAGAATCGGTAATTCAATTTACTGAAGATTACTATGATTTTAAAGAGATTAAAAAAGGAGAAGTTGTTACCCATGTTTTTAAATTTACAAATATTGGAAAACGGCCACTATTAATTTCAGAAGTAAGGCCATCTTGTGGATGCACTACTCCCAAATATACCACGGAACCTGTATACCCAGGTAAAAAAGGAGAAGTAACAGTAACATTTGATTCTTCAAATTTTAAAGACGAAGTATTTAAAACTGTTGCCGTATCAGGTAATTTTGAAACTAAGATTATCAAATTTAAAGCAAAAGTAAATTAAAATAAATTATACTATGTTGACAATAATTTTACAAGCAAAAGGAGGATTTATGGAGCAAGCAGGAGCTTTCCTTCCCCTGGTTCTTCTATTTGTAGTATTTTATTTCTTTTTTATTAGGCCTCAGACAAAAAGGCAAAAACAAGAAAAAAATTTCCAAGATGATATTTCTAAAGGCACAAGAATTGTAACTACTTCCGGTATTCATGGAAAAATAGCGGAAATAATGGATGACGGGCTAATTATCGAAACTATGGCCGGAAAAATTAAAATTGAAAAATCTGCAATATCACGTGAATTATCTATGGCTAGATATCCGGAAAATGTACCTGCTAAGAAGTAAAAATTATAGTTAAATACTGTAAAGCATATTCTATATACAATAGAATATGCTTTTTTAATTAGATAAATATGAAAGTAGTAGTAGGCCTTTCAGGAGGAGTAGATTCAAGCGTAGCTGCATATCTTTTACAGCAACAAGGCCATGAAGTTATTGGTCTTTTCATGAAAAATTGGAATGATTCAGAATTTACGTTAGAAGATGAATGTCCATGGGTAGAAGATAGTAATGATGCATTATTAATAGCTCAAAAGCTAAATATCCCTTATCAAGTTATAGATCTTTCTGATATTTATAAAGAAAGGATTGTCGATTATATGTTTCATGAATACGAATCAGGACGAACACCTAACCCTGATGTTTTATGTAACAGAGAAATTAAGTTTGATATTTTTCTTGAAACAGCTTTATCATTAGGCGCAGATAAAGTAGCAACCGGACATTATGCCAGGGTAAATTCCTTTATGGAAAAAGACCAGACCATTTATAAACTATTAGCCGGGATTTATCAAAATAAAGATCAATCTTATTTTTTATGTCAACTTAATCAATATCAGTTGTCAAAAGCATTATTTCCCATAGGGAATTTAACCAAACCTGAAGTAAGACAAATTGCCTCAAAAGCTGGTTTAATAACTGCAAATAAAAAGGATTCGCAAGGCTTATGCTTTATCGGAAAAATTAGATTGCCGGATTTTTTACAACAGAAATTGAAACCTAAGAAGGGGAAATTAGTTGAAATATTTTCTGATAGTCATAAATATGAAAAGGAAGAAAGATTATTCACATCTAAAAAAGAGGAATTAATTTATTTATCTACTCCTCAACAATACACAGAAGAAGATGGTAAAGTTATCGGAGAACATTCCGGAGCACATTATTTTACGATTGGACAAAGAAAAGGATTGGGCATTGGGGGACATATAGAACCCTGCTTTGTTATCGATACCGATGTGTCTAATAATGTGATTTATGTAGGAGAAGGTAAAAATCATCCTGGATTACTAAGAAAAGCCTTATTCATTTCGCAAAAGGAAGTGCATTGGATTAGAGAAGATTTAAAGTTGAAAATGGGAGGTCAGATGCAAGTAAAAGTGCGGATAAGATATAGACAAGCTCTACAAAATGCAGTGCTTTATCAATACGAAGAAGGAATATTCATAGAATTTGAAAATTTGCAATCGGCAATAACTAGAGGGCAATTTGCTGCATGGTATACAGATGATGAACTAATTGGAAGTGGGGTTATCTCGTAATTAGTTAGTTTTTTTAATCAAAAAGGAGCTTTAATATATCCAAAGAAATTGGTTTCTTAAAATTAGACAAATGTGTTTCAAAATAAGTTATAATTTCAGTAAGCATCTGTTTACGTTGAGATATATTAAAGCAATTTTTAGAAGATTTAAATTCATACCTAAGCAATAATTTCCATAAGTATGCATTTTCTTCCATAGTAACAGGATTAGCTTTTAAAGAGAATACTCCCTCTTTAATGATAAAATATGGGAATTCAGAATCATTTTCTAAAGGATAAAAGCCAATATATTTAGAAAAATGAAGTAAAAAATATAAATGAAAATCAGAAAAATAATTGTCTTTAGAATCCAAATCAATTAAACTTTTTTTTATGAAGCCATATAATGATAAGTCTGGTGTTTCTTCATTTTTAAGAGTTTGATTTACTATTTCTCCAATAAAAGTTATGATTGATGATTTAATAATATTTGTATGAATAGTATTGAAAATATGACCTTGATGAATTTCTTTAATTAGTTCTAAAGAATTATTTTTTTTAGAATAGAAGACAAGCTCGATTTCATTAAATAAAAAGATAAAATGACTTTTTTTGTATTTCTTCGAAAAAGAATTTTTTAAGATAAAACTCTTAAACCCGAATTTTTCAGTATAGCACTTAATAATGAGGGAAGAATCTCCATATTTTAAAAAAGATAAAACAATTGCTTTAGTGGATTCAATCATTATTCGACCTTATCTGATAATTGCAATTTTAGTAGTTGCATGTTTTTTCCCCTCAGAATTGCTCATTAAAACTAAATATACCCCTGAAGCCACCGGTTTACCTTTAAAATTGTTTCCATTCCAAATAGCAACACCACCTGGGGCCCTGGTTTCATATACAAGGTTGCCTGACACATCAGTAATCTTAACATAAGCGTCATGAGCTAATCCTCGAATAGTTATATTTCCTGTATAACCAGGTCTAACAGGATTAGGATAGGCAACCACATTTCCAAATTCATCGCCTGAATCAATAATATCACCTCTATAAGAGACTATGCCGGAAGGAGTAACAAAATAAACTTCGCCTGATTGATCAATTTGTATATCTGTTATCAGGTTTGAAGGTAATGGTGAATTTTCTTCCGTAAATTTATTTAAAAGAGTTGTTCCATCTTCCGATAAATAGAAAACGCCAGAACTATTAGTGCCTATCCATTTTCTATCAGCACCATCTGTTCTAATAACATTAATTTTGGTTTCACGTAAAACTTCTTCTCCTAAACCATTTTGAGAAATTACAATTCTTTCTGTATTGTAAATCCCGGATTCTAATGCCTGATAAGGGTTTCGTAATATACGTAGACCGCTATCGGTACCAATCCAAGCAGTACCCGATTTATCTAAGGTCGCACACATAACATTATTGGAAGGTAAACTTCCAGAATTTTTATCCGAATTGATTAAATAAATTTTGTCGTCATAAGTATTTAGCGGAGTACGATTATAATTATATACTACAAGCCCATTATTTCTTGGAGAAGGTACCCATACATATCCTTGAGAATCAATATAAGGATCCATAGCTCCTCCGGTTTGGTTGATTCTTTTAGGCAAGAGGCTTAAATATTTGAATTCATCAGTTGGTGTTTTTATATTAATAGCATTATTAACTCCGTTATTGGTTTCGGCAGACCAAGTTTGTACAACAATTAAATTACCATTACTATCAAAACCACCGCCAACAAGACGTTCATTTTGTTTAATTGAAGAATTGGTATGATTGTATATTGCTTGCAACTTATTATCTACCATTTTTAATAAGCCGTTTTCATAAGAAAGGATGAAAACTTCATTAGCATTATTGCTATTTGGGATTACCTTCATGATATACCTTTCCTTATTAAGGCTTTCGTAATCGATATGATTCCATTTTTGTCCATTAAAATGGTAAAAGCCATAAGTGTTAGCGCTAGACTGAAAATTATTAACAAGATTTCTTCCACCGGGGGCAACCCATAATTGATTATCAAAAATCGTCAGAGAATATGAACGATTATTAAAAGGACCATCCGGTACTAGATAAGTGGAATCTAGATAAAGACCTTTTGATTGAGTTCCTCCATAAAAAATATCATGAGAATAAAAACCTGTATTTAAATTATCTGAAAATTCTTTAAATTTTAAAACGTTAAGAGTATTATCTAGTAAAACCATTTTATTCTTTTGTACTAATAAAATGGAATTGTCAATGGAAACAATATCATTTAAATTAGGATAATTTCCTTGATTTTCCCAAGATAAACCTTCGTCTTCACTTTTATAAAGAGTATTATAAGAACTGGCTACTAATATGGAATTATTTTTGACTATTTGATTATAGTTTGTTCCTTTATTAGAAAGATTCCAAGCTGAAAAATTAGGAAGTAAATTATCTATGGTATGAGAATATATCCCGTAGTTAGAAGCAGCATATATTTTATTATTAAAAATTACACTTTTATTAACCTTATAATAATTGAGACCTTGTTTGAAATAGCAAGTTTCTTTAAATTCAAATTTTTTTAAATTAAATAAAGCTATTCCAAAATCCATCGAAAGTACGGCATAATCTCCTTCCGTGTATATATGATTGATTTGTTTGCTTCCTTGATAATTTTGATCCAAAGGGATATCAACAATTAAATGAATTTTATCCTGCTTTATAATGTCTAATTTACCATTACTATAACCAATAATTATAGATTTACTACTTGGGTTATATGCAAAGGCTGAAATACTGACTTCATGTAAACCGTTAGCTTTCGATATTTTTTTTAATTCACCGTTTGATTCATTGTAAGAAAATAAACCATTTTCAGTGGCACAGAAAATGAGATTATCAACTTTTTGAATGTTCTTGACATTGAAATAGGAAAAATAATCTTTCCATCTTGAACTCTGACTATAGCTAAGAATAGTAAATATTTGTAAAAATAAAAAAAATAGCCTTTTCATAGAAATGATATGTATCGCATGTAAATTTAATAGATTTAAGGCAAAAAATAACAAATGAGAGCATATTTTATAAAAAAATGTTTTTAGATTATACTATTTAATCTTTAGCATAATACTATGAAAAATAAATATATAAGGGAGATAAGACTAAGGTTAAGGTTAATAAAACTAAAAATTCGATACCAAAAAATATGATAAAATGTTGAATAATGGACGGGGAAGAATGAATTGTAAAATACAAAATACAATATAAGATATAGAAGAAAAGCTCAAAAGGAAGCTCATTAGTTATTTTGGAAAATTTATTATATTTAAAAGATCAAAATAATTTTATATAATATATAAAAGTAATACTAAATTATTATAAATAAAACATTAAACAATAATTTCAAAAAAAAGAACAAAACGCGATAAATAAAATTCAAATTTAATTAAACTAATTAAATTAAAAATTGAACTTTTTTAGCATATTAAAGAATAAGAAGATAATAAACTTCTAAAGTCTATTGAAATGGAGAAATATACTCTATTATAATTACAAAAGAAAACTATAAAATGTTTGTAAGATATTTGTTAGATTAAAAATATTTTTTAAATTTGCAACCCTATTTAGGTTGATTTTTAATAAAGGTAAAAGAAGAAAAGTGAATACACTAAGTTACAAAACCATATCAGCAAACAAAGAGACTGCAAATAAAGAGTGGTTACTTATTGATGCAGATGGACAAAAATTAGGTCGTTTAGCTTCTAAAATAGCTAAAATTTTGCGAGGAAAACATAAAACAAATTTCACCCCACATGCAGACTGTGGAGATAATATTGTTGTTATCAATGCTGGAAAAGTTGTTTTATCAGGGGATAAAACAGAAAAAAAAGAATATGTAAGACATACAGGGTATCCCGGTGGGCAAAAATTTTCAAGTGTTGCCGAAATTAAGGTAAAAGATCCTAGAAGATTGTTAGAGTATGCAGTAAAAGGAATGCTTCCTAAAAATAAATTAGGAAGAAAAGTACTTAAAAATTTATACTTATATGAAGGGGCAGAGCATGAACAAGTAGCTCAACAACCTAAATCATTTGATATTAACGCTTTCATCTAAAAATAATGGCAGTTACACATAAAATAGGAAGAAGAAAAACATCTGTTGCAAGAGTATATCTTTCTGAAGGACAAGGAGAGTTCACTATAAATGGTAAAGATTATAAAGTTTACTTTCCGACAGAAGTATTACAATATAAAATAGCTCAACCTTTTCAATTAACTGAAACTTTAGGTCAATATGATATTAAAGTAAATGTATATGGAGGAGGAGTAACTGGACAGGCTGAAGCCATCAGATTAGCAATTTCAAGAGCTTTAGTATCATTAAATGAAGAAAACAGAGCAGTTTTAAAACCAGAAGGACTTTTAACTAGAGATCCTAGAATGGTAGAAAGAAAGAAATTCGGTCAGAAAAAAGCACGTAAGAGATTCCAATTCTCTAAACGTTAATCCGACTATTGAAGAAACTATCTAAAATATTTATAACCACTATTTTTTTCTAGTGGTTATTTTATATAAAAAAATAACAATTTAATAAATAATTTAAATTTGCCGTTTAGCTTAGCATCCAAACTAAATTTATTTTAAGTTGATTGCAAAAACTGCGGAACGTAAACTAAAAAAATTATGGCAAAAGTAGACGTAAAAGACCTTTTAAATGCAGGAGTGCATTTCGGTCATCTTACCCGAAAATGGAATCCACACATGGCTCCGTATATTTTTATGGAGAAGAATGGAATCCATATTATTGATTTACACAAAACATCTGTAAAATTAGATGAGGCATCAAATGCTTTAGGGAAAATTGCAACATCAGGAAGAAAAATTCTTTTTGTGGCAACAAAAAAACAAGCAAAAGATATTGTAGCAAAACATGCAGAATCTGTTAATATGCCTTATATAACAGAGAGATGGCCAGGAGGAATGCTAACGAACTTTGTTACAATCCGAAAAGCCGTTAAAAAAATGAATTCTATTGATAGAATGAAAAAAGATGGTACTTTTGAAACTCTATCTAAAAAAGAAAAGCTACAAGTAGATCGTCAAAGAGCAAAACTAGAAAAAAACTTAGGATCTATCGCTGATATGACTCGTTTACCTTCAGCTCTTTTTGTAGTAGATATTTTAAGAGAACATATTGCAGTAACGGAAGCAAAAAAATTAGGTATACCTGTTTTCGCAATTGTCGATACCAATTCGGATCCTCAATTAGTAGATTTTCCTATTCCGGGTAACGACGATGCTTCAAAATCTATCGACCTAATATTAGAAACAGTTACCAATTCTATTAAAGAGGGATTAAGTGTAAGAAAAGCAGAAAAAGCTAAGGCTAAAGAAGAAGGCGTTGCTGAAGAAGAAGATGTTTTGGTACAAGATACTAATGATACAGAGGCTTCTGATAGTAAAGAAGAAAATAACGCATAATAAAGTTAAACTTAAATAAAAAATAAAGATGTCATATTCACCAAAAGCAGCAGATGTAGCAAAACTAAGAAATGCTACAGGAGCAGGAATGATGGACTCAAAAAAAGCTTTAGTTGAAGCCGAAGGAGATTTTGATAAAGCGGTTGATTTATTAAGAAAAAAAGGACAAAAAGTTGCAGCAAACAGAGCAGATAGAGAAAATCATGAAGGAGCTGTTATTGCAGCAGTAAACGGAGAAAATACTAAAGCAGTAATAATTAAATTAAACTGTGAAACCGATTTCGTAGCGAAAAATGAGGATTTTGTTAAATTAGCTAAGGAATTTGCCAATTTAGCATTAAATTTCAATACAAAAGAAGAGCTATTGGCTGCTGATTTCAATGGTATTTCTGTAAGCGAAAAACTTATTGAGCAAACAGGGGTAATAGGAGAAAAAATAGAAATATCCGGATTTAAAACATTAGAAGCGCCATTTGTAGGTTCTTATATACATGCCGGGAATAAAATAGCTTCTGCTGTAGGTTTATCAAAATCTTTCGATAGTGCCGCAGAAGTAGCTAAAAATATATCTATGCAAGTTGCAGCAATGAATCCAATTGCATTAGACGAATCTCAAGTAGATTCAAGTGTCATTGAAAAAGAACTTGAAATAGCTAAAGATCAATTACGTCAAGAAGGTAAACCGGAGGCAATGTTAGAAAATATTGCTAAAGGAAAACTCAACAAGTTTTTTAAAGATAATACCTTGTTAAAGCAGGATTATATTATGGGTGAAAAAATCTCAGTAGAAGATTATGTAAAATCTGTTGATTCTGAAGTTAAAATTACTGGATTTATAAGATTATAATTCATAGAAATCTATAATAAAATAAAAAAGACTGTATAATTACAGTCTTTTTTATTTTTCATAAAACTTATTGAAAGAATATTTTATTTACAATATATATTATAAACTAATTAGCTAATTTTTTATCTATATATAGTAGGATAATTTCTAAAAATAAAAATAACAAAACAACCACACCTGTATTTAATAAAGCTTGTGTTAACCCTATTTTACTTGCGTCAAGAAAAGGATAAGGATATAAATCTGTAATATAACCTCTTATGAAAATATAGATAACATAAATAAGGGGAGGGATAATAGCAGTAATCATAATTTTCTTGTTTGGTATTTTTCTAGGACCAAATACTAGCCAATTTAGTACTGCTAAAAAAGGAATGATTACATGTAATGCTTCATTTGTAAACATTGCAATTCCCTTAAGATTATGATCATCATCACGCAGCATTACATTATATACTATACAGGTTATAACAATACAAATAATGCTATCTATTCGTAATAAGCGAAACCAATTACTAGAGTAAGTAGGATTAATAAGTAAAATTAAGGAACTTATTCCTACTGCCAAATTTGATTGTACAGTAAAATAGCTATAATAATATATATAACGAGTGATATGGGATTGTTCATTTAAAATAAATGGATGCATATCCACGTAAACAAAATTATAGGTTTCAAAACAAATACTAAATAGCACTAAAATTATAATAAGTAAGTTAAGAAAAGTTCTCATGAAATAATAAATATAAAATAATAGGAATCAAAAATATGTTAAATTATGGAACAAAAAAAGTAATTTTCAAAACGTTTAAAAGAAATAAAAATATTTATATTATTTAGCAAGTAAATATTATTTTATATTAAATTGTTTGTTAAATAAAGACTTAAAAAAAATATCTATAAGAAGTTTTGAAACTACGATAGAAGTGCCTTTTGATTATATAAATATAAGTATCTATTCAACCCGATAAAATAATGAGAATTGCTATTACATTGCCCTGAATTAAATACAGGTTGGTTATTAACTAGGAAAGGATAAATGTTGAAAAATAACAGAAAAGAAGAAGCTATTTTGGTTAATTCTAACATTATAGAAGTTCCTATTATTTTTCAATATGCTTATGTGGGTTATCTTGGCGGTTTTGATGATCCCAAATATATAGATTCTATCAACACAGCCGAATATATTGATAGAAAATTAAATGATCATTATTGTTATGTTTTAAGTAAAAGGGAACAGACATTATGAATAATTATAGCTAAGAAAGATTTTAAGAAGGAAACTTGTTACTAAGTAGAGGAGTCAAAAAAGAATATTAGAAATATAAATTACATATTAATAAATGGAACTATGTAATTGTTCATAAAACAGAAGGTGTAATTGTTAAAAAGATTATAAAATATGATGTAGAAAAAGTAAAATTATATCAATTCACTCATTAAACAATATTATGAAGATAAAGAATTATTTCTAGAAGGTATTGCCTAACTATTTAATGTAATTCAAATATAAAGAAATATTAGAATTTGATACACACGTATCAATATTTTAAAAGTAAATACTTAATCAATAACAATCAATATTTTGTTTGTAATAGGGATATGAGTATATGTTTTTATTACAAAACATATACTTATAAAGTTAACATATAAGTTTAATAAAATTCACATATTTTTTGTTACTCCAAATGTTAGTCCATAACAAAATATATGTTTTTGGATTAGTTAAAAGGTTAGATAAAAAATAGATATTTTATTCCAGAGGTAAACTTGTTTTCTTAAATAAAAAGACGTTTGTAAAGCTATTTAATCGTGTTTTGTAGGTTTATAGGAGAAGGATAATCATTTAAAAGGTGTATTTATCAGGTGTAAAATTACCATTAGATACAAGCAAATACTAATTTTGTTTTATATTATAAAAAGCATTTTTTTTCTTACAATCTTTTATATATCATATTTCCAGTCTCTTTTTGCTTTTTTATTTGAGTACTATTAGCATTTAGAGGTAATATTATATCTATATGAATCAAAAAAATGCTAATACATTTTTAAAAATTTAGGAATATAAATGGCTTATATAAATTATATATAGTTAGAAAAAACGTAAAATATCATATAAATAAAGAAAAATTAAATTGTATTTAAACAATAAGAACTAAAATAAAAAAAATACTTTTTTAGAAAGTAAGCTATACAACCAAAATAGGAACATTAGTTTTGTTGCTCAATCTGTTTGTCATAACTCCAAAAGTAAAATCAGCAATTCCTTTATATTCATGTTTAGCCATTAATAAGACATCAATTTTATTTTCGGTAATTAATTGGGGAAGTGAAACTGCAGGATTTCCAAATCCCAATTTTGTCTCAACATTTGTATATCCTTCCTTTATAAGAAAATTTTTATATTCATCAAGCTTATTTTGATCGAATTTTACTTCAAAGTCATCCGCCATTTTTCCATTATAATTAGCTGAAGCACTTTCTGTAACATGAAACAATAAAATCAATGAATTTGTACCAGCAAAAATTGGTAAATAATCAAGAACCCGTTGGTCTCCTGTACTAAAATCTAAAGCTATTCCAATAACTTTGAAAGAATGTATTTGTTTAATACTTTTTTGAGGAGGTAAATGATGAATATTAAAATTTAATTTTTTAGTTTTTTTAATCCATGGATATAAGACAATGCTAATTAAAAATAATAATAAACTTAAGGATACTGTGCCTAAGAGTATTTTTACAGCCAAAGAGACATTTTCATTAGCATATACATTAATTTCTTCATCATAAATTAATTTTATATTTAATATTATTATGATGATACAAATGATCCAAGATATAATTTTAACAGGTAATTTAATGGCAAATGTACCCATCTTTTCTTTATCACTAACAAAATGAATAAGTGGGATTATTGCGAAGCCTAATTGCATACTTAAGAGAACTTGACTAAAAATGAGCATTTCATCAACAGAATTTTCTCCTAATATGCTTATTACAACAACGGCCGGTATTATTGCAAGCATTCGTGTTAATAACCTCCGTAATGCAGGATTCATTCTAAAATGAAGATAACCTTCCATTACAATTTGTCCGGCAAGTGTTCCGGTAACAGTTGAACTTTGTCCTGCGGCAATTAAAGCTACGGCAAAAAGAAATGGAGATAATGGTCCGAGCAAATCTGATAGCATTTTGTAGGCATCATGCAAGCCTGAAACATCATGCAAGCCTGCTTTATAAAAAGTTGATGCTGCTAGGACCAATATAGCGGCATTTACGAAAAATGCCATATTTAAAGCAATAAGGCTATCATAAAAATTATATTTGATAGCTCGTTTAATTGATGCATGATCTCGTTTAATTTTTCTGGTTTGAACTAAAGCAGAATGTAGATATAAGTTATGTGGCATTACCGTTGCTCCAATAATCCCAATAGCTATATATAAAGCTTCAGTATTGGGTAGAGTAGGTTTAAAGCCCTTTGAAACTTCAATTAAATCAGGCTTAGCTAAAAACATTTCCATAAGGAAACAACCTCCTATAATAGCAACTAATGAAATAATAAAGGCTTCCATTTTCCTCATGCCAAATCTTTGTAAAACCAGCAAAATTAACGTGTCTAATGCAGCAAGCCAAACTCCCCAAATAAGATCAAGACCGAATAGAAGCTGTAGTCCGATTGCCATTCCTAAAACCTCAGCCAAATCAGTAGCTGCAATAGCTATTTCTGCGAAGCTATATAAAATATAGTTCATCCATTTAGGATAATATTCCCTATTAGTTTGGGCTAAATCTAAACCTCTTACAATACCTAGTCGAGCACTCAGGGCTTGAAGAAGAAGAGCCATAATATTACTCATTAATAAAACCCATATTAATGCATATCCAAACTTGCTCCCACCTGCTATATCTGTAGCCCAATTTCCAGGATCAAGATAACCTACGGCAACGAGATATGCCGGACCAAAAAAAGAAAGAATTTTTTTCCATTTTTTAGGATTTTCGGTGCTTATAGTAGCATGAACTTCTTGTAGAGACTTCTTACTCAATTGTTAGGCTTTTCTAATATTTGCAAATTTAAATAAAATTTTTACATTGATAAAATAAAATATTAATCATTTTCAGGTATCCATAAATAATCTTTAAGATTAATAATCTTATCATTTTTGATTCGGATCCCTTCATTCTCTAATAATTCTTCCATCAATGTGGGAGTAGGAAAATGAAATTTTCCCGTTAATATACCTTTACGATTTACTACTCTGTGAGCAGGTAAATCAGCTAATGTATGAGATGAATTCATAGCGTATCCAACCATTCTAGATGAGCTTTTTATACCTAAATGTGCTGCAATATGGCCATAGGTAGTTACCTTACCATAAGGAATCTTTCTCACAATTTGATATACTTTTTCATAAAAATTCAAATTTTTCATATATAAATAAAGTAAATAAAATTAATATTATTTATAAGAAAAGTATAAAGTTAAAAAATTTAATTAATGTTAACATCTTTAACAATAGATTAAAAAAATGTTTAGGTAAATCTGATATTATTAATATATAATGAGTTACAGGTTCTTTTTGCAATAAAAAATCAAATTATTTTTTTTAAATTATTTTATAAATAAGATATATTTTATTACATTAGCAAAAGAGGAAGTTTAGGCTTCAAACACATCATAAAAAATGAGAAATATTAATTTTTACTTTCTAGAAATAGTTTTTGTTTTTTATTAATTTGGAAGTAAAATAAAGAAATGATTCTAATTTATTAGAATCATTTCTTTTTGAGTTTTATGCTTAATTTAAAATTCAAAAAAGATATTATTCAATCATATATTTTTAAACACTCTATCCTTAATTGAGTATAATTAAAATATTAAATAGTTAAATTTTAATCTAAGGAATAGTCGACATGTTAATTATCATGTCGATCTTATTATTATCATTTATCATTTTTTTAATAGAAAAATGTCTATATTATTTAGAATTTGATTACTAGGAATGCTTTGTAATTAATGAAGGTTAAGAAGCCGCATAATTAACAATTAAAAATGAGAAAATATTAAATTTTCATTAATTTTTTCAAGGTCTTTTTATGGCTTTCAAAAGCAATTTCATCAAAATCAATTTCTGATAATTTTTTCCAAACAACCCCCTTTAATTCATCAGGATCAAAATCGATAATAGATAAATTATCATCTTTATAGAAAAAGAATAAATCAATAGTATTATATAAAATGTCTTTATATAAATAGGTATTAGGGTATGAATCAATATATTGAAGTTTAGACTTATCAATAGATATATTTAATTCTTCCTGCAATTCTCTAAAACTACCATATTCTGCAGTCTCATTAGCATCTATAAAACCACCCGGAAGATCCAAGTAGCCTTTTTGGGGTTCTTTATTCCTAATAGTAAATAAAATTTCATCTTTTTTTTGAATAATAACAGCTGTGGCTCCGGCTGTATTATGATAATATTCAAATTTACAATCTGGGCATACAATTTTAGATCCATGTGGATATTCAAGATGATCACCTTTACAATTTGGGCAGAATTTAAAAATTGGTTGCATTTTACACAAGTTTTATTATCCAAATTTAATCAAGTATTTTTAAAAAAATAGCTAATTAATACATATTTTATATGAAATGCTATTTCAGCATATTTAAACAATAAATATAATCCTATATAGAAATAATTGATTAAATAATTATATAAATTAATATATAAAAATAATCTGATAAATATTATTTCATACTTTAGTCTTATAAAAAATATACATAAAAGTAAATAAGATTAATACAATGGCGACAATTACATTAAGAGGTAATGAAGTGCATACTTTGGGAAATCTTCCTGAAGTAGGAAATAAAGCACCGGACTTTATATTAGTAGATTCGGATTTATCAGAAAAAAAATTATCAGACTATAAAGGAAAAAGAGTTATTTTAAATATATTTCCAAGCGTAGATACAGATACATGTGCTATGTCCGTAAGGGAATTTAATGAAAAAGTTTCAGAAATGAATAACACAATAGTATTATGTATATCAAAAGATCTTCCATTTGCGCAAAAACGCTTTTGCGCAGCAGAAGGATTGGATAATGTGATTCCTTTATCAGCATTTCGATCAGATTTTGGTAAAGACTATGGATTAGAATTTGTAGATGGTCCTTTAAAGGGATTATTTAGTAGATCTGTTATAGTACTAAATGAATCAGGTGAAGTTATATATGATGAACAAGTTGCAGAAACTACTCATGAACCCAATTATGAAAATGTCACCGCAATTTTAAAATAAAAAATCTTCAGATTAGAAAATGCCTTATATTTTATATAAGGCATTTATTTTTTTATTAATCGCATACATGTAGAAATTTTAAAATGCATTAAATTAAGCTAAATTTATAGTTCCCAATCTTCCTATTTTAGAATAGGATAAGAATAATTTGTCTAAAACTCAAAAATTAGTTATCAAAAGATACATTTCTCAAGTAATTTAGATTTCAAAAAAATAGTATGATAATTGATTTAATTAACAAATATTATTTAATATTATGTAAAGCTAATATTAAGAATAAATACTAAATCTAGAAGAGTAAGAGAATTGTTTGACAAATAAAAGAATATATATAACATATGTTAAATCTTAAATGGCTGATTAAAATTTAAAATAATGAGATAACTAAAGTCATAACTTTTTGTTAAAAAAAATAAAAACATGAGAAATTTCAATATAAAATAACGCTATGCGATATAAATTGTTTTTACATTTACAATTAAAAAGTATAACAAAAAAAATATAATATCATGAGTAGAAAATTTCCAGCAGGTGTGGCAACCGGATCTTTAGTTAAAGAGATATTCGATTATGCTAAAGAAAAACAGTTTGCATTACCGGCATGTAATGTTATAGGTTCAAGCAATATCAATGCGGCTTTAGAAACAGCGGTCAAAGTAAATGCACCTATAATTATTCAATTTTCAAACGGAGGATCTCAATTTAATGCAGGTAAAGGATTTAAAAACCAATCTCTTAGAGCAGATGTTTTAGGGGCTATAGCTGGAGCAAAGCATGTCCATACATTAGCAGAAGCTTATGGTGCTACAGTTATTTTACACACAGACCATTGTGCTAAGAAACTATTGCCATGGGTTGATGGCTTATTGGATGCATGCGAGGAATTTCATAAAAAGGAAGGAAAAACTCTTTATTCTTCACATATGTTAGACCTATCAGAAGAACCACTAGATGAAAATTTATCAATTTCTTCAAAATACTTTGAAAGAATGGCAAAATTAGGAATGACATTAGAAGTTGAAATTGGAATTACAGGAGGAGAAGAAGACGGAGTAGATAATTCAGACATAGAAAGTTCAAAACTATATACCCAACCGGAAGATGTTTATAAAACATATAAATCACTAAGTGCAATAAGTCCAAATTTTACTATTGCTGCAGCTTTTGGTAATGTACACGGAGTTTACAAACCAGGTAATGTGAAATTAGAACCGAAAATTTTACATAATTCTCAAGAATATGTTCAAAAACAAGTAGGAGGACCATCAAAACCTATTAATTTTGTTTTCCATGGAGGATCAGGATCTTCATTATTAGATATTAGAGAAGCAATAAGTTATGGAGTTGTTAAAATGAATATAGATACAGATTTACAATTTGCTTATACTGAAGGGGCTAGAGATTATGTAGAAAAAAATATTGATTACTTAAGAACTCAAGTTGGAAATCCTACTGGAGATGAAGCTCCTAATAAGAAATTTTACGATCCAAGAGTATGGGTGAGAAAATGTGAAGAAGAATTTTCTAAAAGATTAGAAAAAGCTTTTGAGGATTTAAATAATATTAATACATTATAGCAAAAAATATAAATTTTAATATATAAAAAGAGCACCTTATCTTGAGGTGCTTTTTTTGTATATTTGAAAAAAAATATTATGAAGAATTATATTGTCATTTCATCTCTAATTGCGTCCGTATCAATTGTTGTAGCTGCTTTTTTTATAGGAAGTTCATATAAAAAGAAATATCAATCTAACACCATAGCTGTTAAAGGTTTAGGAACCAAAGATTTTGTTGCGGATTTTATAGTGTGGAAAGCTGACTTTTCAAAAAAGAGCTTAGATTTAAAACAAGCCTATGCAGAATTAGAATCAGATAGGCAAACGGTAACAGAGTATCTTATCTCCAAAGGGTTTACTGAAAAAGAAATGGTTTTTTCAGCTGTTGATATTTCCAAACAATATGATTATAAATATACAGCAAATGAATCTCAAAAATTTTTTACCGGATACGAATTAAATCAAACCATTACCATTGAATCTAAAGATGTTTTAAAAGTTGAAGATCTCTCACGTCAGATTACAGAATTAATTAATAATGGAGTTGAGCTATATTCTAGAGCCCCATTATATTACTATACAAAATTATCTGATTTAAAAATAAAAATGATATCAGATGCAACCAAGGATGCAAAAAGAAGAGCAGAAGAAATAGCTTTAAGTACCGGATGTAAATTGAAGAATGTGAAAAGTGCAAATCAGGGAGTCTTTCAAATTACTGCACAAAATTCTTCTGAAGATGATTATTCATGGGGAGGAGCTTTTAACGTAACCTCTAAGTACAAAACAGCAAATATTACGGTTCGTTTAGTATACGAAGTAGAATAAACCATGAAAATATATAAATTATTTGAGCCATTTAACTATAAAAATCTGTTCTTGAAAAATAGGATAGTGATGGCACCAATGACAAGATCTTTTGCTTATAATGGAATTCCCACTAAAGAAATAGCGGAGTATTATGAAAGAAGAGCCCAATCGGAAGTCGGTCTCATTATAACAGAAGGGACAGTCGTTGATAGATCTTCCTCTTCTAATGATCTGAATATTCCGAAATTTTATGGCGATGAAGCTTTAGAAGGATGGAAAAGAGTAGTTGATGCAGTTCATGCTAAGGATGGAAAAATAGCCCCACAAATTTGGCATATGGGAATTATCCCGCCCAAAAGAAATTGGAGACCTCACAAGCCTTTTGAAGGTCCTTCCGGTCTGCTAAATCCAGATACCGAAGGAGGAAAACAAATGAGTGAAGATGACATAAAAGAAACGATAGATGCGTTTGCAGAAGCTGCCTATCAAGCAAAAAAAATAGGATTTGATTCACTCGAATTGCATGGGGCACATGGATATCTTATTGATCAATTCTTTTGGGATAAACTTAATAGGCGCAAAGATAAATGGGGAGGTTCAACGATTTCCCAACGAAGCCGTTTTGCTATTGAAATCGTCAAAGCCGTACGAAGTGCAGTAGGAGCAGAGTTTCCTATAATATTACGATTATCTCAATGGAAACAACAGGATTATTCAGCAAAGATTGCTAAGTCTCCGGAAGAAATGAAAGAATGGTTACTGCCATTATCAGAGGCAGGAGTAGATATTTTTCATTGTTCTCAAAGAAGGTTTTGGGAGCCTGAGTTTGAAAATTCAAATTTAAATTTTGCAGGATGGGCGAAAAAAATTACTGGTAAGCCATCAATAAGTGTGGGTTCAGTTGCACTAAACGGAGATTTTTTAGGAGCATTCAGAGGAGAGAGCTTTGATGTAAATAGTAGTTTTCTGGATGAACTAGACCGAAGAATGGATCAAGATGAGTTTAATTTAATAGCTGTGGGACGTGCATTATTAGAAGACCCTGAATGGGTGTTAAAAATTAAAAAAGGTAACTTATCAGAGCTTAAAGGTTTTTCCAAAGATCGATTAAAAAAATTGTTTTAAATAAAACATAAATTAGTTATAATTTAGAAATTGAATATAGGTTTAAAATTTTATTTATATAAATAAAGAAATAAAAGAAAAGGTTTTTATCTTTGTATAAATAAGTTCTTTACTTAATTTCTTTATCAACAAGGAATAAGGTGCTGTGTAATAACAGCTTAATAGGGAATCATGTGTAAATCGTGAGCTGACGCGCAACTGTAAATAACGTAAAATAGTTTTATCAAAATAAGCCATTGCCATGTAAAAGGTGAGAAGGCAGATAAAATGTTATAAGCCAGGAGACCTGCCTATTCTTAATTGACAATGCTTTCGCGAATAAGAGCAAGATCACAGAGTATAAAGAATGATAATAAAATTCTCCTTTCGTTATTTTTAGAGAAGAGGGCTTTTTAATATCATATTTTATTTTGTATTTCCAATTCATAACAAAAAGGCATTGTGAAGTTTAGCAATAAGAGCTTTTTATAATATAATCGTTTAAAAAGTTATACAAATGCAGACACACAATCTAGGCTATCCGCGTATTGGTAGTGACAGAGAACTTAAAAAAGCCTGTGAAAAATATTGGGCAGGTAAAGCATCAGTAGAAGAGCTGATGATAACAGGAAAAAATATTCGGCATCAAAACTGGATGACACAAAAAGAAATAGGAATAGACTGGATTCCGTCCAATGATTTCTCCTATTACGATCAGGTACTAGATATGTCCCTGATGGTAGGAGCAATTCCCAAAAGATATAATAAGGTAATACTGGATAAATCAAATACAGAATTGGATTTATACTTTGCTATGGCAAGGGGCTTTCAAAAAGAAGGTATTGATATAAAAGCTATGGAAATGACCAAATGGTTCGATACTAATTATCATTATATCGTACCGGAATTTGAAAGTAATCAGAAATTTTCATTATTTTCTACAAAAATCATAGATGAATATTTAGAGGCTAAAAAAGCAGGAATCAAAACAAAACCTGTAATTATAGGTCCGGTATCTTATTTATTGTTAGGAAAGGAGAAAGAAGAGAATTTCAATAAGTTGGACTTAATAAAAAATATACTTCCCGTATATGTGGAAATTTTAACAAGATTAAAAGAAGAAGGGGTTGAATGGGTACAGTTTGATGAACCTTTCTTAGCCTTGGATTTAGATACAAAGACAAAAGAAACATTCGAATACGCATATATAGAAATTCATAAGCAATTTCCTTATATAAACAAGTTGCTTACTACTTATTTTGACGGCATAAAAGATAATTTACAGCTAGCCTATAAACTTCCGATACAAGCTTTACATATTGATTTGGTTCGTTGTCCCCAGCAACTAGAAGAAATATTAGGCAATATTCCTGGAAATATTATTTTATCCCTAGGAATCGTTGACGGAAGAAATATCTGGAAAAACGATTTTGAAAATTCTTTGGAAATGATTCATAAAGCAGTTTCCAAAATAGGTGCAGACCGTGTCATGATAGCGCCTTCATGTTCACTACTTCACAGTCCCGTAGATTTAGATTTGGAAACAGATACAAAATCACTTTCTTTAGAAACTAAAAAATGGTTAGCATTTGCCAAGCAAAAAATCGATGAGGTAGTTACATTGAAACGTCTTGCAGAGAAAGAAAATGATTCGGAATTACAAAAAAAATTACAAGAAAATAAAAAAATTGTCGAAAGTAGAAGAACTTCTACCTTAATACATAATGAGAAGGTTAAAGAAAAAATAAAAAATATAGAAAGTGTAGTAGATAAAAGAGAATCTATTTTTTCAGAACGTAAGAAAAAACAAAAAGAAGCATTGCAATTACCTTCATTTGCTACAACAACAATAGGCTCTTTTCCTCAGACCTCAGAAGTTCGTAGTTGGAGATCAAAATTGAAAAAAGGATTAATAACATCTTTAGAATATGAAGAGTTGGTAAAAAAAGAAATTGAAAAAACAATTCGTTTCCAAGAAAAAATAGGCATTGATGTATTAGTTCATGGCGAATTTGAACGTAATGATATGGTTGAATATTTCGGAGAACAGTTAGACGGAGTCGCTTTTTCTAAAAACGGATGGGTACAAAGCTACGGAAGTCGTTGTGTAAAGCCACCTATCATATATGGCGATATTTTTAGACCACATCCTATGACAGTGAAATGGTCTTCTTATGCTCAGTCGTTAACAAATAAAAATGTAAAAGGAATGTTGACCGGTCCCGTTACTATATTGCAATGGAGTTTTGTAAGAGACGATCAACCAAGAAAAGATACATGTTTCCAGATTGCATTAGCAATAAGAGAAGAAGTGTTGGACCTTGAAAAAGCAGGTATAAAAATTATTCAAATCGATGAACCCGCAATCAGAGAAGGACTTCCCTTACGTAAAAATGAATGGAAAAACTATTTGGATTGGGCAATAAAAGCATTTAGAATTGCCTCCTGCGGAGTTGAGGATAGAACTCAAATTCATACTCATATGTGTTATTCTGAATTCAACGATATAATACAAAATATAGCTGATATGGACGCAGATGTAATTACTATTGAATGCTCTAAATCAGATATGAAGCTTTTAAGTATTTTTTCAGAATTTAAGTATCCAAATGATATAGGTCCTGGTGTTTATGATATACATTCTCCAAGAGTACCTTCTAAGCAGGAAATGATTTCCTTGCTACAAAAAGCAATAAAAAGCATACCGGTTGATCAGTTATGGATAAATCCTGATTGTGGACTTAAAACACGAGGGTGGGAGGAAACAAAAAAATCACTCATTGAAATGGTAGGAGCAGCTACGGAAATGCGTAAACAATATTAGATTTATGACCTTAAAAATAAATTGTGATTTTAGAAATAGCAGTAATTAATATTTAATAAAAGTTAATTACTAAATAAAGTGTTTAATGTTTTGAAATATTGTATGATATAAATTTAGAGAAAGCTAATTATATAATTTTTTTCAAATAAGATAACTGTGAATAAAAAAATCAAAAATCAGATTTAAAATTATTTAGATTCATATATTTTTATGTGTTATGATAGGCTGAAAGTATATACTTTCAGCTTTTTGATTTTTTTTCTTTTTAGTATAATTTTATATTAATATATTTCTTTATACTTGAAACAAAAAAGAAGTAAATAAATATAAGTCAATATATTGAATTAATTTATACTTTTGTATATAACACTAAATTACAAAAAATACAATGGATTTAAAAAATGCATTTTTCGGAAGTTTTAATTTATATGATAATATCTTTATTTCAATAAAATTAGTTGTAGCATTTTTCGCAGTACTGGTTTATATAAAATTAGTGGGTAGGACTATTTTAAATCAGGTGTCAGGAATTGATTTAATACAAAATATAGTTTTAGGAGGACTAGTAGGTGGAATAATCTATAATCCGAATATTTCTATCATGGAATTTGCTCTCGTATTATTTATCTGGACATTTATTGTGTATTTAATAGCCTTTCTAACTAAGAAATACAGTCGCTTACGAGGTTTGATCGAAGGGCCAATTATTCCTTTGGTATTAAAAGGAAAATTCAATATTGAAGGATTTAGAAAAGCAAAGATAGATATAATGACTTATGCCAGTGTATTAAAAAATAACGGCATATATGATATATCTAAAGTATATTTTGCACAAATGGAACAAGATGGTTCCATAACTGCATTTACAGATGATTACGATAAATATGCAGTATTATTAGTTATTGAGGGAAAAATTAATCACGTTTACTTAGACGGCATTAATAAAACAGAAGAATGGCTTAAAGATGAACTTAGAAAACAAGGATATGATGATGTATCTGAAATTTTTCTTGCTCAATGGTCTCCTAAAAAGTTTTTTATTGTTCCCAAAAATCAGGATTATAAATTAAAAGTTAACGAATAAAAGCTTATTTAATTCGTACTTCAAAAAACCTTTCATTTTCAATAAAACCTTCTAATAAATCATTTTCATTAAGTTTTGAAACTCCGGATGGGGTTCCCGTAAATATAATATCACCCATTTTTAAAGTAAAAAATTGCGAAATATAAGAGATAAGAAAATCGAATGAAAAAATCATTTCGGAAGTATTTCCCTTTTGTTGAATTTGATTATTCTTAACTAAAGAAAAATTTAAATTATCTAAATTAAATTTTTCTTTGCTAACAAAATTTCCAATTAATGCCGAGCGATCAAAAGCTTTTGATTTTTCCCAAGGAAGACCTTTCTCTTTCAATTCATCTTGAAGATCTCTGGCCGTAAAGTCAATACCAAGGCCTATTTCAGAATAATAATTACAGGCAAATTCAGGTTGGATGTACTTTCCAACTTTAGAAATTTTTATAAGAATTTCAACTTCATGCTGAAGGTTGTCGGTAAATTCAGGAATATAAAGATCATCACCGGATCTTATTATAGAGGTATCAGGTTTAATAAATAAAACCGGTTCTTTAGGAATTTCATTATTTAGCTCTTTCGCGTGATTTTTAAAATTTCTCCCTACACAAATAATTTTCATAAAACACTTTTTAATTTAGCTCTAGTAAAAATTTTTTTTGAATATAAAGGAAAATCTGCATTCATTAACCAAGAGTAGTACCCTAAATCACTTAAAAAAACATTTTTAAGCTTTTTTCCTTTATATTTTCCAAAGTTAAAAATTTCATCATCATCTTTATCTATACCTACAAATCCGGCTAAATCAGCATTTTTATTTTGAGTTGTAAATTCATGAAGGAATTTGACATCATTTTGAATTTCCTCATATTTTTCAAGTTGAGCTTTTAATATCTCGTAGGTAGCGAAGGTATCCGCAGATGCCGAGTGGGCATTTTCCAAATTTTTATCACAATAAAATTTATAAGCGGCGGATAGATTTCGCGGTTCCATTTTATGGAAAATTACCTGAATATCAATAGGTCTGTGCTTCTTTATGTCAAATTCGAACCCATTACGTAAAAGTTCTTCAGCAAGTAGCGGTATATCAAATCTATTGGAGTTATATCCAGAAAGATCAGAATCCTTTATCATTTCCAAAATTTGAGGAGCAATTTTCTTAAAAGTTGGAGCATCGGCAATATCTTCGTCATAAATTCCATGAATTAAAGATGATTCTTTAGGGATAGGAATTTCCGGATTAACTCTCCAAGTTTTACTCTCCTTAGATTGATCAGGATTTACTTTTAAAATGCTAATTTCAACTATACGATCTTTGCTTATGTTTATTCCGGTAGTTTCTAAATCAAAAAAGCAGATTGATTTATGTAGTTTTAGTTCCATCAGAAATAATTTTTTTTCTAAATATAATTGATAAAAGTATATAAATCAAAATTAGTATGGGAATAGCAGAAATTTTAAGAAAGATTAACAGAATTAAACAGATTATGAGAAAAGAAAAAATAAGTGAATTATCTTTCCATTTTAAATTTTTAAATTTTAAAGCTAGTAAAGGAATATTTGAAACTAATAGATAACAGGACAATGCTGTAATAAATAGTAAAAACCAGATATTATTTAATAAAGAGAAAGAATGATTTTGGTGAATATAATATAATGAAAAAATAAATAATGTATTAGCAGGAGTTGGCAACCCCTTAAAATAGTAACTTTGATCTTCATCAAGATTAAATTTGGCTAATCTAATAGCCGAAAATAATGTTATTAACAAACCAAAAAAAGGAAACAGTCCAATAATATACCCATTATAAACAAATCCGGACGTTAAATTGTTCAAACGTGTATAAAAATCATCTCCACCTAACATAGTAAACATTAATAACCCGGGAAGTACGCCAAAAGTAACTACATCGGCTAAACTATCAAGCTCTTTACCAAAAGGACCTGAAACTTTTGTAAGTCGTGCAGCAAAACCATCAAAAAAATCAAAAATAAGTGAACATAAAAGGAGAATTAAAATGTAATTTATAGGGGCTTTAATAATTGTTAAAATACACGCAACGCTTCCACATAATAAATTAGCAAGTGTAAGTGTATTAGGTATATGTTTCATTTTTTGTTATATATAATAATAAAAATACAAATCTAAGAATTTTGTATTATTCTTAGTTCTATTTTCGAATTTATTACTTACTATAATACATTTTTACAGAATTAATATCCTAATAAATAATAGAAATATTCTTGGTTTAACCAAAATTTAGAATCATTACTCAATTTTTCAGATCTATATTTTTTAGGTATTGTTATTTTCTTGAAAAATAGACGTTTCAATTACTTCTTAATTTTTCTGTTTTAATAATAGATGCATGCTCATTAATTTCTGGATTAATAATTTTCAATTTTTAACGTCTTTATGGTAATTGTTTGAGGGTTGAATAGATAGCATAAGTAAAAAGTCCTAGAAATATATTTAATTTTATTAATAAAATAAATATTTGCATATAATATTCCTAGTACCGACAATTATCAATGTTAAGATTCAATAAATCGCTCTTGATGAAAAGGTTGGAGAAACAACCATACATAATCAAGCTGTTTTTCCCGATAAAAAGAATAATAAAGAGCCATTAATTGTCTTACGATTAATACTTCTAATTATATTTTTTATTCTACGAAAGAAGTAAAATATATATAAAAGGTAAGAAGGAAATTTGATTAATGTATTGTTTTTGAACGGTGTACAACTGGGGTCTTATCTAATAATGTTTAGTTATATAACTTATTTAGATACTCCTGTCTTTCAATATTTCCGGTAGCTAATATCATAATCCCCCCAATTAGCAATCCAAAAAAAATAAAAACCATTTAAGTATTAGTCTATGTTCCTTTTAAACTATAACTAATATAAAAAGACATTGAGCAAAAAACATATTTTCGTTCGTCCATCCTAAAATAATTCCGCTTGAGAGAAATAATAAACTTTTTATAATATTATCATCCGATTCTTTTATATTGTAATACTTGTAATATTGATATATAAATATCAAAATAATTAAAGTCTTCCATTAGTAGTTACTACTCACAGTTAACCATAATGTGCAGATTATAAAAGGGCTAATAAATAAATTATAAATAATAAAAACAGTAATTAAAGAAGATTGTTTTTTATTTAAGTTTGATATTTTATATATCATAATCTATACTATTTAAAATATTACTCATTTAGCTCCTATAAATAACAAAAATTGAACAATTAGATGAACAACAGTACGACTACCCCAACCGAAATAATGGTTGTATTGAGAAAAAAAAATCTTTTATATTTTTAACATATGAGTGATTCGTTCCGTAAATAAAGCTGTATGGCGAATCATCAGTAAAGAGGGGGAAATAAAAGATATAAATTATAAATAAGAAAAAAATGATAAAAATTGTTATGCAGTAAGTTAGTTTTTAAATTTCATAGTTGGTTTACAAAAATTTATCAATGTAAAATTAAACTATCTATAATTATATTTTACTATAGAGTAATAAACTTATATTTTTATCGTTCACAATATTACTTATTTTTATTAAAGAAATATTATTTGAAAAAAAAATATCAACAAAATTATAAATTAGTCATAATAATATGGACTCTTCATTCCATAACCTTGCTTCATGCACAAGCTTTTAGAAAATATTCTAATGAATTTTTAAATATTGGTGCAGACGCTAGAGCCTTTGGAATGGGGAATACTGTGGTAGCTAATATATCAGATGTGAACGCCGGGTATTGGAATCCTGCAGGTTTAACGGAAGTCAAAGACGCATGGCAAGGAGCTTTAATGCATGCGGAATATTTTCAATCTATTGCAAAATACGAATATGCAGCTGCGGCTATACCTATTAATAGCTTTGATAACGGGACAGAAGGGACTATTGGATTTTCACTCTATCGATTTGCCGTAGATGATATTATGAATACAACTCAATTGATAGATAATCAGGGGAATATAGATTATAATAAAATAAGCCGTTTCTCTACAGCGGATTATGCATTTATGGCTTCTTATGCAGGTAATTTATTTAATAATCCGGACCTTTCTATAGGTACGAGCGCAAAAATAGTATACAGGCATGTAGGTAATTTTGCAAATGCATTTGGCTTTGGCTTGGATGCGGGATTACAATACCGTACACAAGATAAATTTTATTTCGGATTGATGGCTAGAGATATCACTACAACCTTTAACGTATGGTCAGTTAATCAAAAAAAATTAAATAAATTAGAATTAGACGGTGAAACCTTAAATGAAGCTCCTAAAGATAAAATAGAGCTTACGATGCCTAAACTTAAAATAGGTGCCGCTAAAAAATTTGATTTTGATGGAAAAGTAGGTTTATTAGCTGAACTCGATTTAAATTTTGAATTCGATAGAAATAATGATTGGATTTCATCCGATGCAGTAAGTATGTCTCCTTCCTTAGGGGTAGAGTTTGATTATGATAATGTTGTATATGTACGTGCAGGATTAAATAATATGCAATATGAAACTAAATTTGATGATTCAAGAAAATTAACGATACAGCCTAATGCGGGTATAGGTTTTCGTTATAAAGGAGTAACAATAGACTATGCACTTACCAATATTGGAAACTCTTCGGTTGCTTTATATTCAAATATATTTTCAGTAAAAATCGATATGGCTAAATTTTCAAAATAACCTATTTAAAGTATAAACCATTAATTATCTTACAGATAGGTAGTATAATTTTATTATTTAGAAAATAAATGTTACCTTTGTAAGGTTTTTGGGATTTAAAAGATTATTAAAAGCCTATTTACGAGGGCTTTTTTTTGTACTTTATTCTTAGAAACTAGTTTTGTAGATAATTATAACTTAGTTATTTATTAGAAAATGTTGTTATGGCATTAGAAGAGAAAGTTAATTTATTATTAGAAGAATTTCTTAATACTAGAACAGACTTGTTTTTAATATCTTGTAAAGTTTCTCAAACTAACAAAATAGAGATTATAATAGATGGAGATGACGGAGTTTCAATACAAGATTGTTTGGATTGCAGCAGAGCTGTTGAAAATAATTTAGATAGAGAAGAAGAGGATTTTGAATTGTCAGTATACTCTTATGGTATATCTAATCCTTTATTAAATTCAAGGCAATATTTAAAAAATAGGGGAAGAGAATTAAATATCATTACTGCAGAAAATAGAGAGATAAACGGAACTATAGTGGGAGCCGATGAAGAAAAAGTAGTTCTTACATGGAAGGAAAGAAGACCAAAAGAAAAAGGCAAAGGTAAAGAAACTGTTGAAGTAAAAGAAGAACTATTATACAGTAATATAAAAAGAGCAACAATTAATATAAAATTTTAATTTAAATTAGAACGAACCGATGGACAGTATAGAGTTAATAGAATCATTTGCAGATTTTAAAGACGAAAAAAATATAGATAGAATTACTTTAATGGCAATCGTTGAAGAATCAATGAAAACCGTTTTAAGAAAGAGATATGGTTCAGATGATCATTTTGATGTAATTGTAAATCCCGATAAAGGTGATTTAGAAATATATTTGAATAGAAAAATTGTGGAAGATGAAATGTCGGAAGATGATTTATTAGAAATAGAAATCAGTGAAGTTAGGAAAATCGATCCAAGCTTTGAAATAGGAGAAGAATATACTCAAAAGATAGAATTAAACGAATTAGGAAGAAGAAATATTCTAGCGTTCAAACAAGTGTTGAATACAAAAATTGCAGAATATGACAATTCTAATTTATATGAAAAATTTAAATCTATAGAAGGAGAAATTGTTAGCGGAGAAGTACATTACATCCGTCACAAACAGGTTATCTTAATGGATGAAGATCAAAATGATATGATACTTCCCAAAGAAAACCAAATCCCTTCAGATTTTTTCCGAAAAGGAGAAACAGTAAAAGCTGTAGTAGAAGAAGTTGGATTTAAAGGAGGAAAACCATTAATAATTCTTTCCCGAACCTCACCAAAATTTTTAGAAAAATTGTTTGAATTTGAAATTCCGGAAATTTATGATGGCTTAATAACCATAAAAAAAACAGTTCGTATACCGGGAGAAAAGGCTAAAGTAGCAGTGGAATCGTATGATGATAGAATCGACCCTGTAGGAGCATGTGTAGGAATGAAAGGATCTAGAATTCACTCTATCGTAAGGGAATTAAGAAACGAAAATATAGATGTAATCAGTTATACCAATAATCAACAATTATTTATCCAAAGAGCTCTTAGTCCGGCTAAAGTGTCTACTATGGAAGTAGACGAAGAAAATAAGCATGCAGTTGTTTTCTTACGACCAGAAGAAGTATCTAAAGCTATAGGAAAAGGAGGCCAAAATATTAAGCTCGCAAGTTGGTTAACAGGATATGAGATCGATGTAAGAAGAGATGAACCGGAAGAAGAAGATATTGAATTGACAGAATTTTCCGATGAGATAGAAAGCTGGGTTATTGAAGAGTTGAAAAAAGTAGGATTGGATACAGCAAGATCTGTATTAGAAAAAGATGTGAATGATTTATTAGAACTTACGGATTTAGAGGAAGAAACCATTATTGATGTTATCCGTATTTTAAAAGAAGAATTTGAAGAATAATGTAAATTTCATTCAATAAATATTATCATATTTGTAAAAAAATAGAATAACAACAAAATATAATATGTCGGGTATTCGATTAAGTAAAGTATTAAAAGACCTTAATATCTCTCTTGACAGAGCAGTAGAGTATTTACATTCTCAGAATGTCGGGATTGAGAAAAACCCTAACGTAAAGTTAGATCAAAAAGCGTATCAGCTCTTAATTACTGAATTTTCAGAAGATAAAATGAAAAAAGATGCGTCTTTAGATGTGGTCATTAACAAAATTCCGGAGAGAAGAAAGGAAGAGAAGGTAGAGCAACCGGAAATATTTAAGGTTAAAGCTGATGAAATAGCTGCACCTAAAACAATAGGAAAAATAGACCTTGATGCTCACAAAAAGACTAGAAAAGATTCTCGAAAAGAAAAAGACAAAGAAGAAGAAAAAATCATTCCTTCCCAGTCAAAGGAGCAAAAAGAAGAAAAATCCATAACAGAGGAAAAGAAATCAGGCATTAAAATAGTTGGAAAAATTTCTCCTGAAGAACTTCAGCGAGCTAAAGAACCTACATATCCTGTTAAAAAGACAAAAGATAAGAATGTTGTAGAAGAACCTAAGCAGGAAATAAAAAAAGAAGAAAAAAAACAAGAAGAGCCCAAAGCTGTTTCCTTACCTAAGGTAAGAGAAACTGAAAAAAAACCTCAGGATGATGAGCCGGAAAAATTAGAAACCCAATATCAAAAATTAGACGGGCCAAAAATTACAGGTCAAAAGATTGACTTAACACAGTTTCAAAAGCCAAAGAAAACCAATAAAGAAAATTCTAATTCCGAGAAAAAGAAAAGAAAAAGAATTGTAAAAGATTCTAAAGTAGATGTCAATGCAGTTGCCAAGTCCATTAATAATACCGGACATAAAAAAGAAGGTTTTGGACAAGGTCAAAATAAAAACTTAAAAAAAGGAGGAGGCAATAGGAGGCCTAATTCCGGTGGAAATAACAGGAACGTTCGTCCGACAGAATTGACGGATGAGCAAGTAAAAAATCAGATTAAAGAAACTTTGGAAAAATTAACGTCCAAAGGAGGGAAATCTAAAAGTTCCAAGTTCAGAAGAGATAAGAGAATTCAAAGAAGAGAGCAAGAGGCAGAGTTACATGAACAAGAAAGAAAAGACAATACCATAAAGGTTACTGAATTCATTACAGTAAATGAATTAGCAAGTTTAATGAACGTTTCAGCTACAGAAATTATTTCTGCTTGCTTTTCATTAGGCGTTATGGTAACCATGAATCAGAGATTAGATGCAGACACCATGGTATTGGTAGCCGATGAATTTGGTTATAAAATTGAATTTACAGATTCTGAAGTAGATGATTCTGCCATAGAAGAAGAGCAGGACAAAGAAGAAGATTTAGTCACCAGAGCTCCTATTGTAACTGTGATGGGACATGTGGATCATGGAAAAACATCTTTACTCGACTACATTAGAAATACTAACGTGATTGCCGGAGAATCCGGAGGGATTACACAGCACATAGGAGCTTACAATGTTGTGCTTTCAAATGGACAAAAAATAACCTTTTTAGATACTCCCGGTCACGAAGCCTTTACTGCGATGAGAGCGCGGGGTGCACAAGTTACGGATTTAGCTATTATCGTAGTTGCAGCGGATGATAATGTAATGCCTCAGACGAAAGAAGCAATTAGTCATGCTCAAGCAGCCGGAGTTCCTATGATATTTGCAATCAATAAAATAGATAAATCCAACTCCAATCCAGATAAGATTAAGGAGGAATTGTCTCAAATGAACTTATTAGTGGAAGATTGGGGAGGTAATATTCAATCCCAAGAAATTTCTGCTAAATTTGGAACAAATGTGGATATTTTATTAGAAAAAGTTTTATTGGAAGCTGAAATATTAGATTTAAAGGCAAACCCAAACAGGCTATCCAATGGAGTAGTGATTGAAGCAGCTCTTGATAAAGGTAGAGGATATGTTTCTACTATATTAATTCAAAATGGTACTTTACGTGTAGGAGATTATATTTTGGCAGGAAAAAATCATGGAAAAGTACGCGCTATGATGGATGAGAGAGGCAACCCTATGAAAGAAGCAGGACCTTCAGTACCGGTTACGGTTTTAGGACTAGATGGAGCACCTACCGCTGGAGATAAATTTAGAGTTTTTGAAGATGAAAAAGAGGCGAAGCAAATAGCTAATAAGCGAGAGCAATTAATTAGAGAGCAATCTATAAGAACTCAGAAACATATAACCTTAGATGAAATTGGAAGAAGAATTGCATTAGGTGATTTTAAAGAATTAAATATTATCTTGAAAGGAGATGTAGACGGTTCAGTAGAAGCCTTAACAGATTCCTTACAAAAACTATCTAATGATCAGATCCAAATTAATATCATTCACAAAGGAGTAGGACAAATTACGGAATCTGATATATTATTGGCAGCAGCTTCAGATGCTATTTTAATAGGATTTAATATCCGTCCTAATCTAAGTGCAAGAGATTTAGCAGAAAGAGAAGAAATTGAAATTAGAACATACTCCATTATATATGACGTAATAAACGATGTCAAAGAAGCTATGGAAGGTATGCTTTCTCCTGAGATAAAAGAACAAATTATCGGGAATGTAGAAATTCGCGAAACTTTTAAAATTTCCAAAGTAGGAACTATTGCCGGTTGTATGGTTTTAGATGGAACGATTCATAGAAATTCTAAAATTCGTATTATAAGAGAAGGAATAGTAGTATATACAGGAGAACTTGAAAGTTTAAAGAGATTTAAAGATGATGTGAAAGAGGTTAGTAAAGGATATGAATGCGGATTAAATATTAAAAATTATAACGATATACAGATAGGAGATCTATTAGAGGTTTATGAAGAAGTGGAAGTTAAGAAGAAATTAAAAATTTAATTAAAAATTTATAAAAATAAAAAAGGCTGTATGAATTTCATGCAGCCTTTTTTATTTTACACAACCTTAACTTATAGCGTTTTTTCAATTAATTAATAAATTTATCAATAAAATTCGTCATATAATTAAAATAATTAGTTTTTGTATAGCAAAAAATTAATAATTCAAGATCATTTAATATTATTTTTGGATATATTAAAAAAATGTTAGAATTTTGCCGCTTAACTAAGTATTATATTATTGTATGAGGAAAGAACTTAAAATTTTAAGCGTGCTAGGTTTGTGCTTATCCGGGCAATTTGCATTTAGTCAAATTAAAGGGAGTGTGCAAGAGGTTGATGGTGAGCCTTCTATAGGTGCGAAGGTCGAAATTAAAGGGACGAATACTTTTACAAGAACCGATGATGAGGGTAATTTTGAATTATCTACAGGAAAAGTTGGGGATGTTTTAGTAATAACTAATTTAGAAGAGGAATCAGAAGAAGTAGTAGCAAAAGAAGAATTAGCTTTTAAATTTTCAAAAAAAGTTAAAAATAAGAAAGAGAAAGAACTTGATGAAGTAGTGGTACTAGGTTTTGGTAGGATAAGAGATGCTAAAGATGTCGTAGGATCGGCTTCTGTTGTTAAAGGATCAGATATATCTAATGCGCCCGTTGCCTCATTTGATAAAGCATTAGCAGGGAGAGTTTCCGGTTTAGCTGTAAGTTCTTCTACGGGGCAGCCCGGTGGATTAGCCCAAATAAGGTTGAGAGGTATAACTTCTGTAAATGGAAATAATAACCCCATTTATATAATTGATGGGGTAAGAATTTCTTCAGGAAATTTATCCACTGATCGTAATGAGTCAACCTCAGATCCGTCAACTAACGTTTTAGCAACTATAAATCCTAATGACATTGAATCTTATACTGTATTGAAAGATGCAGCAGCAACTTCATTATATGGAGCAGATGCAGGCGCAGGTGTCATAGTGATAACTACCAAAAAAGGAAAAAAAGGGAAGCCAAAATTCACAGTCGATTTAGAAAGAGGATTTGGTAGAAGAGCAGTTAAAGATCCTCAACCCATAACACCCGGGACATGGAATAAAGTATTTATAGAATCTGTTAAAAATAAGAGAAACGTAACCGAGCAAGAGGCAATCGATTATATTAACGGTTTAGCTAGTAATGGGACGACTTTAGCGCTATGGGACGGAAAAACTCCAGTAACCGATTGGACTAAGCTAGTGGAGAGAGATTATACTTCCCAAAATAGCCTTAATATTGGAGTAACAGGAGGTTCTGACAAAATAAGATATGCCTCTTCTCTTAATTATTTTTCACAAGAAGGTATCGTAAGAACTACAGATTTCGATAGAGTAGGTGGTAGGTTGGCTACAGATTATACGGCAACGGATAGATTGACAATACGGACTGATATCAATGCTTCCTATACCAAACAAAACAGTGTGTTAAACGGGGGATATTTTTCCAATCCGCTTTTAACCAAATATTTTATCCTACCTACTGATAATGCTAAAAATCCGGATGGAAGCTATAATTTAGGGAATGGAAGGATGTTTAATGGTATGTTTAATTCCGCTTACTTGTTGGAAAATAATTATAATACTACTAAAACAGCAAGAGTTTTTGCCAATATACAAGGTGAGTACAAAATTTTTAATAATCTAAAATATATTATAAATTTTGCTCCGGAATATATTAATATAGAGAGAGATAGGTATGATAATCCGATTCACGGAGACGGAGCCAATGTAAACGGAAGGATGATTAATCAAAGAATGCGATATTTTAATTGGAATGTACAAAATATCTTAAATTACTTTTTCAAAGTTGGAGAAAATCATCATTTCGATGCTAGAATTATACAAGAGGCCTATAAGAAAGATTATAAATATTTATATACTTCTAATACGACTGTAGGAAGATTAGGCTTATACTCCACAGATAATTTTGTAAAAAATGAAGGTACGAGCGGTAACGGATATGTTGCAACCAGAAATGCATATGCGGCAAACCTAAGCTATGATTACGGTAAAAAATACTTTGTTGACGGAACTATCAGAAGAGAAGCATTAAATAACTTTAACTCAGATAACAAATGGGGTACATTCTGGTCTGTAGGAGCAGCCTATGATATTTCTAACGAAAATTTTTTAGCAGGAACATTTGTTGATTTACTGAAAATTAAAGCTTCCTATGGAGAATTAGGAAATCAATTACTATATGACGATATAAATTCCTTTTCTCTGTATGCGTATGATATAAACTATAACGATTCAGCTGGGGGCTATATCTATCAGTTGGGCTACAATGATTTTACTTGGGAAAAAATTAGACAATTCGATGTAGGTTTTGAAACAGTATTCTTTAATAATAGAATGAATTTTGCAGCCTCTTATTTTCATAAAAAAACAAAAGACTTAGTATTTCCTAAAGCAATATCATTAACAACCGGTTTCGCGAGTGTTACAGCGAATGCCGGAGATATGGTAAACCAAGGAGTTGAATTAGACTTAGGAGGAACGATAATTAAATCGGATACACCGGATGGTTTCAACTGGTATTTATCAGGTAATTTTACCTATGTAAAAAATGAGGTAACGGATTTACCTTTAGGAGAATCAGTAAAAACAGTAAATATTACTCAAAAAGGCAAAGCGGTTAGTAGCTGGTATATGAGAAAATGGGCAGGTGTTAATCCAGCTACAGGTGAAGCCCAATGGTATATAAATGGCAAAGATGGAGAAGTGACAACCGAATACAATAAAGCGCAAAGAGCTATTCAAGGAGTTCCTTATCCAAAATACATGGCAGGGCTTTCTACAGATTTGTCATACAAAGGTATATCTTTATCTGCAACATTTAGTGGTAGCTTTGGACATAAAATCTATGACGGATGGAGAAATTATACTACCAGTGACGGACAATATATACATGTCTATGGAGGATATGAAGAGCAAGGTGATTTCTGGACGCCGGATAATCCTAATGCATCTAATCCGAAACCGGTATTTACAAATAGCTCACAATCTAATAATGATTCAACTAGATTTTTATACGATGGCGATTTCGTTAGATTAAGAGATTTAACCTTAGGATATACTTTTTCAAAATCGGTTTTAGACGATATTGGTTTAACCAATCTTAAAATATATTTAAGAGCTACTAATATATGGACCTATTGTTTTGATAGTCAAACAAGACATTTAAAAATAGAACCGGAACAAAATATGAATGGAGGAGGAAGTAATTTCGAACAACCAATATTAAAAACTTTTACGGTTGGAGTTAATGTCGGATTTTAAATAATAAGAAAAAAAGTATGAAAAAAATTATAATATTAGTAACTGTTTTATCATCATTAATTACAACCGTATCATGTTCAGATGATTTTACGGATCCACAATTACAACAAAATGAAATAATAGAAGATACGCCGATAACAACTTTAGAGCAGTTGCAAACATTTATGAATGGAACTTATGCTTTAATGAGGAATCAATATTATTACGGTTGTAGTTATATAGTTTATGGAGAAGTAAGAGGAAGTGATGAAATGTTTTCAAACGGTAAATCGGGAAGATATTTGAGTGTTTCTCAATTTACTATGAATGCTGATGATGGCCAAGCTACTCAAACTTGGAGAAGAATATATCGCGTTATAGCCAATGCAAATATTGTTATAAATGCAACGATTACTGATGGAAGTTCAGAAAAATCGATCAATGAAATTAAATCACAAGCGTATGCCGTAAGAGCTTGGGCTTATTTCGATCTAATTAAATTATATGGACAAAAATATACTCAGGATAAAAACTTAGGGGTTCCGATTATTTTAGATTATATAAAAGATCCAGTTTCATTTTCCATAGCTAGATCAACCTTAGATGAATGCTATGCCCAAATTGAATCCGATTTTCAACAAGCTTACGATAAATCGGAATATAGCTTAGGTACGAAACAGACCTTAACTAAAGGAGCTATAGCAGCTTTGATGTCAAGATATTATTTATATAAAGAAGATTATAAAAATGTATATAAATATGCAAGTGAAGTTACCAACCAATACGCTCCAATAGACAAAGGATTATATGTTACAAGTTGGAGAATTGAAGGGCTTAATTCTATATTCGAATTAGCATATGGAGTTTCCGGTTCATTAGGAACTGCCGGGATAGCCTATATTTTTTCTATGGACGGCTATGCCAATACAAGAGTGCTTCCTAGTTTAGTCAACGCATATGATCCGGAAGATATTAGAGCAACTATAAAAAAAGATGAAAAAGATAAGACCGGTATGTTACGTCAAAATTCTTCAAAAAGTTCTACTTATCTAGAAGGAAAATATCCAGTATTAACGGGCGAAGCCAACCAAAAATTAATAAGATATGAAGAAGTTGCTTTAAATCAGGTAGAAGCTATATTGATGGGAGGCGGAGGTTCTAATGACGAAGCACTAAATCTAATTAATGGTATTAGAGAACAAAGAGGTATCGCACCTTTAACTTCCGTAACTATGGATGATTTAAAAGAAGAAAGGAGAAAAGAATTAGTGGGGGAAGGATTCAGAGTATGGGACTTACTAAGATGGAACAAGTCATTAACTCGTTTGGGCTTAACGGGAGAAAAAGAAGATGTTTTATCCGAGGGTGATTATAGGTTAGCTTTTCCTATACCTCGATCTGAAGTTGATAATAATCCAGGATTATCTAAACAACAAAATAAAGGTTATTAATATATTGTAAACATAAAAAAAACCACCTTATTAAGGTGGTTTTTTTATATTATATTTGAATGAATAAATTCTAAATAAATTTTTCACTAATGCAAAATATTTTTAATGGAACTTTCATGAAATCTTATTCGATCATTTGAAAGGTTGATTATAATTTTTCCGTTTAAGGTACAAATAAGATAAGTTTAAAAGAAGAAATCTTAAAATTTTTATGCAAAAAGGTTTGTATTCGGCATCATTTTAACAATTATTATGAATAATATAACATATAGATTAAACAGGTGATTTTTTTGCCTTTTTTTTATTTTTATATTTGCATATTGTTTTATTACATGAGTAGAATTAGATTACTTTTAGTCTGTTTTTTTTTAAGCATAGTTTCAATATTTTCTTTTGCTCAGGTAACAGAAGAAAAAGCAGATCATGTGCCTATATCCAATACTACTAATAATATTAAGACAGTAAGTACTGACTCCATAAAATATTACAACCCTACCATACAGTCGTATAAATATTGGACAGAAGATAATACCAAACAAATTTTTGATACAGTTTTAACTATAGATAAATACTATAGAAATAAAATGTATAATCATAAAGATAGTTTTGGAATCATGCCATTTTCCAATATAGGGCATACATTTAATCCCTTACTATATACAACCAAAATCAATTCTGCTATTGATTTAATTCCTATAGGGAAATCTTTCAATCTTATTGAAGCAGATGAGGTGAGATATTTTGATGTGCAAACACCTATGACAGAATTTCAATACAATAATGGGTATAAGCAAGGACATTCCCTATCAAGCTTATTTACGCATAATATAAATTCAAGAATCAATTATTCAGTACAGTATAGGGGATTAAGATCAGAAGGCAAATATCTTGAACAACTAGCTTCAAACAATACACTTTTATTTACTGTTAACTATCATACAAAAAATCAAAAATATAATTTGTGGAGCCATTACATAACAGCAAATGTTGATGATGAAGAAAATGGAGGAATACAATTTCCCAAAAATTTTGAAGATGGAGACAGTAAGTTTAAAGACAGAGACCGAATGGAGGTAAATTTAACAGGAGCTCAATCAAAATATGGAAGGCGAAGATTCTATGTAGGACAGCAATTGGGGATTATTAATTCAGGTCAAAACAGATATCCCTTATCTATAAAAAATATATTTACAGCAGAATCTTCACATTATTCCTATGAAGAATTTAAAGCTCTTAATACATTTTTTGCAGATAGAGAAGGAATTTTTGAGGTAGATAATTTAAAAGGACATTATAATACCAAAAAACTGAGGAAAATTACTAACTTATCAACAGTTGTTTATGATTGGACTGATAGATTGCATGTAGAAGCAGGATTAAAGTATGAGCACTTAGAATTTAATTTTGACAGAATTGTTGATTCAAGTATAACCTTCCCCAAAAATTTAAAGGACAACCGACTAGGTATAGCGGGTAAACTCACTTTTAATTGGAAAAAAGAGATAGTCTTAAAATCTCAAGGAGAAGTTATGTCCGGAGATGAATTTAAAAATTCTTATTATATAGATAATCATTTAATAGTTAGTCCGATAAAAGATTATTATATAGAAGCGAATTTGGGGATAAAATCACAGATGCCTTCGCTTAACTTATTGTATAACCAAAGCTTCTACAAATCCATGAATTACTTTGTAGAAAATCCGGAAAATGAAAGAACCGTCCAAGCAGGAGGAGAATTACACTTAAAACCCTATAACACAAGAATTTTCACCCATTTTTACAATATAAAGAATTACACCTATTTAGATAGCGATAATTTACCTAAACAATCTTCCTCATCCGTAGATTTGGTACAAGTAGGAATAAAGAATACCTTTCAATATAAAAAGTTTCATTTAGAAACCCATCTAGCCTATCAAAATGTTACCAGTAATAAACAGCTATTACCCCTTCCTGATTTTATAGGTAGAGCAACGGTATATTATCAATCAAAAGCATTTAAAAACAATGCCGAATTCCAACTTGGATTAAATGCATACTATTTTACTAAATTCCAATCTCGAATTTTTCTTCCTGTAACTAACGAATTTAGATTGCAATCAAAATCGGAAAATTATAATATAGGGGAATATCCTGTTTTAGATTTATTTCTCCATTTTAAAGTTAAAAGAATGTTGATTATCTTGGAAGGACAACATTTCAACTCCAGTTTTAGCGGTTATAAATTCTATAGTTCTCCTCTAAATCCTTATACCGATTTTCGCTTGAATGTAGGAATACTCTGGTATATATTTACTTAGATTTTATAAATATGAAATTAGCAATTTTTCTTTTTAAGAATTTAAATTTTTGTAAATTGTAATTTGCTATTATGAATAAAAAGTTAAATTATGAATACACCTCTTTTTGAAGTCGATTTGAAAGTACGCGATTATGAATGTGATGCTCAAGGGATCGTAAATAATGCAAATTACCAGCATTATTATGAAATAGGTCGTCATGAATTCTTAGAACATCACGGATTAGATTTTTACGACTTACATACCAAAGGAATTGATTTAGTATTAGTGAGCATATATGTACGCTATATGAAATCATTGAAAGGAGGGCAAAAATTTCTATGCATTATTGATTCCTTAGAAAAAAAAGGAATTAGGTATTTATTTAATCAAAAAATCATACGTAAATCTGATAATAAAATTTGTTCAGAAGCAAAGGCGGAAGTAGTAAGTATCGTTAATGGTCGGGTAAATAAGCTGCCTATATTGGACGAAGCATTTGCTAAATACTTTCAAAAATAGATTACATAAATTGAAATAGATTTAAGAAAAGAAGCTTATAAAATATATTGTTGCAATTCGAAAACCTATAGAAATGAGAATATAAAAATAAAATCTTTTTATTACGAAGTCCTGACTATATAAAAGATAAATTATTTTGGCTTGCTAAGTCACGAACTAATATAAAAAGAATATAATTTTTTAATTTCTTTCAACATTAAAATAAACAAACTCGCATAATTTGAGTATTTTACAAAAATTTAAAAGTAACGGTAAATTACTGTTAACAGGAGAATATACAGTGCTTGATGGCGCATTAAGCTTGGCAATCCCAACACGATTAGGGCAATCTTTGCTTGTAAAAGAAGCTGATAAGCTCCATCATAAAATAGTATGGAAAGCCCATAAAAATGACGGAAAATTATGGTTTAAAACTATTTTGGATATACGTAGTAACAAAATAGAAGAAACCGATAATATTAATTTTTCAAAAAGATTACTCCATATATTTCAAGAAGCAAATAAATTAGGAAGTAAAAAATTCAAAAATAATTTTGGATATGAATGTACGACACAACTTGATTTTCCTGAAAATTGGGGATTTGGAACCAGTTCTACATTAATAAACAATATTGCCCATTGGGCAAAAGTAGATCCTTATAAGCTTCTTGAAAATACATTTGGAGGAAGTGGTTATGATATAGCTTGTGCGAATGCAATTACCCCTATAACTTACCAATTAAAAGAGAATAGCTCTTCAAGGGTGGAAAAGGTAATGTTATCCAAAGAAATAACAGATCATCTTTTATTTGTTTATTTAAACCAGAAGCAAGATTCAAGAGAAGGAATACATCAGTATAAGCAAAGAACAAAATCGGAATTTTTATTAGATGCTATATCAAAGATAACAAGAGAAATAAGTCATCCTAAAATTACTTTTACTCACTTTAGTAATCTTATTTTAGAACACGAACAAATGATTTCTCAATTTATAAATATACAACCTGTAAAAGAAAGATTATTTAATGATTATCCCGGATTTATTAAGAGCTTAGGCGCTTGGGGAGGCGATTTTATCATGGTTGAAAAATTAGAAATTTCTGATGATTATTTCAAGAAAAAAGGTTACAATGTTATAAAAAGATATAACGAAATTATCTATTGAAAGGTTATTTTTTTTCTTAATAAAATTTATTAATCGTAATAAAAAAACAATAATATATATTTGATTGGTTTTTAGTAATTTATTTAGGTTGATCGGATAATGGATTGTATTCGCTTTTTAAAAAATTGATACTTAGATATATTATGAATACCTTTACATAAAGAAAACTTTAAACCAAAAGCTTATGTTAAAGATAGGCGATAAAATTCCTGATTTTCAAGGGAAAGATCAAGATGGAAAAATTATTAAATATTCTGATTATAAAGGTAAAAAGCTTATCATATATTTTTATCCTAAAGCCAATACACCCGGCTGTACCGCTGAAGGGTGTAACCTCAGAAACAATTATCAAATACTTCAAAAAGAAGGATACGAAATTATAGGAATAAGTAAAGATACAATAGATAAGCAAAAAGCATTTCATGAAAAATATTCATTTCCATTTCCACTAATAGCTGATGTGGATAAGAAGATAATAGAATCATTTGGTGCTTGGGGAATGAAAAAATTTATGGGGAAAGAATTTGAAGGTATTTTAAGATATACATTCATAGTAGATGAAAATGGAATAATTACAAATATTATTACGAAAGTAAAGACCAAGAGTCATGCAGAGCAGATACTTGAAAAAAATGACCATTGAAAATAAAGGGAATATGATAGGAAATATAAAGAACGTATAGAAGAATCTAAAATCCATAAATTAACAGAAAAATTAAACATTTATATAAAAATTAAATAATGGCAGAAAAAGAAAGCAAAGACGCAAACAATTTGGAAGCAAAGAAGAAGGCGTTGAATCTAATTTTAGACAAATTAGATAAAACTTATGGAAAAGGATCAGTCATGCGAATGGGGGATAAACCTGTAGAAGAGGTAGATACAATTCCAACCGGTTCTTTCGGTTTAGATTTGGCATTGGGAGTAGGAGGCTATCCAAGAGGAAGAATTATTGAGATATTCGGTCCTGAATCATCTGGTAAGACTACACTTACATTACATGCGATAGCTGAAGCACAAAAAAAAGGTGGAATTGCAGCATTTATTGATGCTGAGCATGCCTTTGATCCTACTTATGCACAAAGACTAGGGATAAATTTGGATGATTTGATTATATCGCAACCTGATGACGGAGAACAAGCATTAGAAATAGCAGACAATTTGATTCGTTCAGGAGCTATAGATATTGTTGTCATTGATTCCGTAGCTGCACTAACACCTAGAGCTGAAATAGAAGGAGAGATGGGAGATTCCAAAATGGGACTACATGCAAGGTTGATGTCACAAGCCTTAAGAAAGCTTACCGCAACCATAAGTAAAACTAAATGTACGGTAATATTTATAAATCAGCTTAGAGAAAAAATAGGAGTAATGTTTGGAAACCCGGAAACAACAACCGGAGGAAATGCATTAAAATTCTATGCTTCTGTAAGAATTGATATACGTAAATCAGGCTCACCTATAAAAGATGGAGACAATGCGATAGGAAGTCGTGTAAAAGTTAAGGTAGTTAAGAATAAAGTAGCTCCTCCATTTCGTCAGACAGAATTCGATATTATGTATGGAGAAGGAATATCCAAAGTAGGAGAAGTATTGGATTTAGGCGTTGAAATGGGTATTGTCGGAAAATCAGGATCTTGGTTCAGTTATCAAGATACCAAGCTCGGACAAGGAAGAGATTCAGTGAAACAGTTATTGAAAGACAATCCTGAATTGTTGGAGGAAATTGAAACCCGTATCAAAGAAAAATTAGTGGAGCAATAAAGATTTAATCCTTTTATTATCAAAAAAAATGATGCATTTTATTTAAACAAAATGCATCATTTTTTTAACTCAATATATATTATTTATACTACTATGATGTAAATAATACATCATTAATTTATAGTTATTTTACTGAAATGGGCATAAAAAAATTTAGTCAGTTGTTTATTAAAATAAGAAATTATAATTTCTTTAATTTTAGATCCATTCATTTATATGCTCTCCGGTACCCATTTTAATGCTTTTAGCTGAAATAGTAAAAGTTTCTGTAAGAGGAGTTTTACCGTAAGAATCAAAATTTTCTTTATATTTTACCACATATCCATCAAAAAAATATAATTCTTTTAAAGTAGAATTACTATCTCTTTTAATAAAAACTATTTTACCATCTTTTCTTTCAAAGCTATTAGTCATCCACTCAAAGATATCAGTTTCACCGGTGGATTCAATAGACACTTCAATTCTTCCTCCTCTGGTTTGAGAAGATGGGCGTCCTGTAGGATCAGTTTCCTGAGCTAAAGAGTAATTAATATTCAATACATTATATGTTTTTCCTTCTACTTCTAATTTTGCTCTAAATGACATAATAATTATTTTGCGATTATCTTAATAAAATTGTGTTAATTGAAATTATAATACAAATATAACACATGATAATTGTCTTTTTTTTAAATGTATGTTAAAATAATTGTAAAATATAAAAAAATATATACCGTATTTTTATCTAAGTACTCATTAAAATTTTTTAGGAATTGAAAATCATATTACAATCCCAAAGCGATATGCGTGTTTTAAGATATAAAATAATAATTAATTTATGTTTATAATCTATTAATTGTAAATATTATTGTGTTTAATGCAATAATTTATAATTATAATTATTACTTTTATAACTTAAAAATTTCTGAGTTAAAATTATGTGGAAAAGTGAATACTGTAAAAAAGGATTATATGATCCAAACTATGAGCACGATGCGTGCGGTGTAGGAATGATAGTCCATACAAAGGGGGCTAGATCCCATTCAATTGTCGAGAACGGTCTCCAGGTTTTAGAAAATATGACCCATAGAGGGGCAGAAAGTGCAGACAATAAAACCGGAGATGGAGCGGGCATTATGGTTCAAATACCGCATGAATTTGTACTTCTACAAGGAATCGCAGTTCCGGAAAGAGGTAGGTATGGAAGTGGATTATTATTTTTACCTAAAGAAAAAGATGAAGAAGAAAAAGCATTTAATTTATTATCCGAATTAATAAAGAAAGAAGGTTTAAATTTTTTAGCCTTACGAGATGTTCCTGTTAATAGTGACATATTAGGAGAAATATCTATGGCAAATGAGCCGGTTATAAAGCAGATATTCATAAAAGGAGAAGAGTATTCTCAGGAAGTTTTAGAATTAAAATTATATTTATTAAGAAAGAAATTTGAAAAAGCAATATTAAAATCAGATATAAAGAACAAACGCGGATGTTATCTGGTGAGTTTGTCAACCAAAACCATTGTATATAAAGGGATGTTGACATCGCTACAATTAAGACATTATTTTCCGGATTTATTACATCCAAACTTTACCAGTGCCATAGCTTTGGTACATTCACGTTTCAGTACCAATACTTTTCCTACTTGGGATTTGGCGCAGCCTTTCCGTTTAGTAGGACATAATGGAGAAATTAATACTATAAAAGGAAACAGATTGTGGATGGAAGCACGTGAAAGCGTACTAAAATCTGAAAAAATCGGAAACATAGAAGATATATGGCCGATTGTACAGAATGGAATGAGTGACAGCTCCTCCTTTGACAATGTGTTGGAATTTTTAGTAATGTCGGGCAAGTCCCTACCTCATGCGTTGGCAATGATGGTTCCGGAATCATGGAATGATAAAAATCCTATTTCATCCGAGTTAAAAGCTTTTTATGAATATCATAGCATACTTATGGAGCCGTGGGATGGTCCGGCAACCATCTTATTTAGTGACGGTAGATATGCAGGAGGATTGTTGGACAGAAACGGCTTACGGCCTGCTCGTTATCTCATTACTCATAATGATATGATGGTGGTAGCTTCAGAAACCGGAGTAGTTACCTTTGATCCGTCGGAAATCAGAGAAAAAGGTAGGTTAAAACCCGGAAAAATGTTAATGATTGATACAGCTACCGGTATTATACAATATGATCAAGAATTAAAAGAAGAGTTAGCAAAAGCCTATCCATACAAGCAATGGCTGGATAAAAATAGAATATCTTTAGATAACATCACTTCGGGAAGAAGCGTAACATACGAAGTAGAGAATATGGAAATTATACTCTCCGCTTACGGCTATTACCGGGAAGATATAGAAAAACTATTAATCCCCATGGCTAAAGATGGAAAAGAACCGGTAGGCTCTATGGGTAATGATTCTCCATTAGCCATACTATCAAAAGAACCCAATCGTTTGTTTTCTTATTTTAGACAGCATTTTGCTCAGGTAACTAATCCTCCTATCGATCCCATAAGGGAAGAATTAGTCATGTCATTGGCAGGATATATCGGATCTCTTCATAAAAATATTTTAGAGCCCATGCCAGAACATTGTAAGATGGTGGGACTGGCATATCCAATTATTACCAATAAGGAGTTAGATATACTAGAAAATCTGCATTATAAAGGATTTAAGTCAACTGTTATACCCATGACCTTTTCCCATAATCCTGACGAATATGCCTATGGATTGGAAAAAGGAATTAACAAGCTTTGTGAAGCAGCCGAATTAGCTGTAGATCAAGGAAGTAATTATATTATTTTAAGTGATAGGAAAGCAAACATAGAGCAAATAGCAATACCTTCCCTCTTAGCAGTTTCCGCAGTTCATCATTATCTGATAAAAAAAAGGAAACGTATGCAAATAGATTTAGTAATTGAGTCAGCGGAACCGAGAGAAGTGATGCATTTTGCCTTATTATTCGGATATGGTGCTAATGCAGTAAATCCCTACCTATCATTTGCAATATTAAATGATTTAGTTAAAAAAGGTGAAATACAAATGGTATTCTCTACAGCCGAAAGGAATTATATGAAATCCATACATAAAGGATTATTGAAAGTGCTTTCCAAAATGGGAATATCTACCCTTAAAAGTTATATAGGAGCTCAGGTATTTGAAGCAATAGGAATTAGCTCTAAAGTATTATCTAATTATTTTGGTCATACCATTTCTAAAATTGAAGGAATAGAATTGGAAGATATAGCCTACGATACTATAACATCATTCAAAGAGGCTTTTGAAGGAATACATGACTCAACTATATATGATAATTTAGGAATGTACGCATGGAGAAAAGGAAGAGAGGCTCATGCTTGGAATCCTGAAACTATTGCAAAGCTTCAAATAGCTACACGAACCGGAGATTACGATAAATTCAAAGAGTTTACACAAGAAGTTGATAATAAAAAAGATAAAATATTTATACGAGATTTTATCGATTATAATACAAATCCCATTAGTATAGATCAGGTAGAACCTGCATCCGAAATAATGAAACGATTTGTTACCGGAGCCATGTCTTTTGGTTCAATCAGTAAAGAAGCCCATGAGGCCATAGCAGTAGCTATGAATACCATAGGAGGAAAGAGTAATACAGGGGAAGGAGGAGAACTTAAGGAACGTTTTTCTACAAAAGCGCGCTCGGCTATAAAGCAAGTAGCCTCAGGAAGATTTGGCGTTACAACGGAATATTTAGTAAATGCAGATGAAATACAAATTAAAGTAGCTCAAGGTGCAAAACCGGGAGAAGGAGGACAATTGCCAGGCTTTAAAGTAGATAATATCATAGCTAAAACCAGGCACTCCATACCAGGAATTTCTTTAATATCTCCACCTCCACATCATGATATTTATTCAATTGAAGATTTGGCACAATTAATCTACGATTTGAAGAATGTAAATCCCGAAGCAATAATTAGTGTTAAATTGGTATCAGAAAGTGGGGTAGGGACAATTGCTGCCGGGGTAGCAAAAGCGAAAGCAGATTTAATTTTAATAAGCGGCTGTGACGGAGGAACAGGAGCCAGTCCGTTAAGCTCAATCAAGCATGCCGGATTGCCCCTAGAGATTGGATTGGCTGAAACACAACAGACATTGGTGCTTAATAATCTGAGAGGTAATATTCGTCTTCAAACAGATGGACAACTAAAAACCGGTAAGGATATAGTAATTGCGGCTATGTTAGGAGCAGAAGAATATGGTTTTGCAACGAGTGCTTTGATTATTTTAGGTTGTGTTATGATGAGAAAATGTCATTTAAATACTTGCCCTGTAGGAGTGGCAACTCAAAATGAGCAATTAAGAAAAAAATTTAGAGGAAAAAGCGATTATCTTATTAATTTCTTTACGTTTTTAGCAGAAGAAGTACGAGAGCACCTTGCTTTACTAGGCTATGCAAAATTAGAGGATATTGTTGGAAGAACAGATCTATTAAAATCCAAAACATCTTTAGAGAATCCAAGACATGAAAAGTTAGATTTAAGTAGAATTTTGTTTTATCCGGAAAAAAATGAAAATTCCCTTAAACATAACAAGATCCAAGATCATAAAATTGATAAAGTATTGGATAGAGAATTGATTAATACTTGCCGAAATGCTATTGATAAGGCTATGCCAGTATCATTAAAACGGATACTTCAGAATACAGATAGGGCCGTAGGAGCTATGTTATCCGGTGAAGTAGCAAAAAAATATGGAAATGATGGATTGCCTGACAATACCATTCATTGTGAATTTAAAGGATCGGCAGGCCAAAGTTTCGCAGCTTTTTTATCTAAAGGAATAACCTTTACATTAAAGGGTGATGCCAATGACTATCTAGGAAAAGGTTTATCGGGAGGCAAAATAATTTTATTACCTCCAGATACCTCTAATTTTAAACCCGAGGATAATATTATTGCAGGAAATACACTTTTATATGGAGCAACAACTGGAGAAGTATATATTAACGGTCAGGTAGGTGAACGTTTTTGCGTAAGAAACAGTGGGGCTCTTGCTGTAGTAGAAGGAGCCGGTGATCATTGTTGCGAATATATGACCGGAGGACGAACCGTAGTATTAGGCAAAACGGGAAGAAATTTTGCCGCCGGAATGAGTGGGGGAATTGCCTACGTATATAACCCTGACGGAGATTTCGATTACTATTGCAATATGGAAATGGTAGAACTTTCCTTAATTGAAGATATTAGCGATATACGGGAACTGCATGATATTATAAGCAATCACTATAAACATACTTCAAGTCCTTTGGCTAAAAGACTTCTAGATAATTGGATGAACGAAATTAATTCTTTTATTAAGGTCACACCAATTGAGTACAAAAGAGTATTGCAAGAAGAAAAGATTCGTGCAATTAATGAGAAAATTTCAAAATTAGAATACGATTATTAAGATATTATAAGTATAAAATGGGAAATCCTAAAGCATTTTTGACAATAAATAGAAAAGAAGCAGGGTACCGCCCTAGACATGAAAGAATTTCGGACTATGGAGAAGTAGAACAGACATTAAATACAGAGGATAGACTTTTACAAGCATCTCGATGTATGGACTGTGGAGTTCCATTTTGCCAATATGGGTGCCCTTTGGGAAATAAAATGCCCGAATGGCAAGATCTTATCTATAAAGGAAATTGGAAAGGAGCCGCTCATAGTTTACAATCAACCAATGATTTTCCTGAATTTACAGGGCGCGTATGTCCGGCTCCTTGTGAAAAAACCTGTGTTTTAGCAATAGATGATTCACCGGTAACAATTAGAGAAAATGAAGCTGCCGTAATGGAACATGCCTATTCGGAAGGATATATGAAGCCTGAGTTACCAAACACACGTACAGGAAAAAAAGTTGCTGTTATCGGATCAGGTCCGGCAGGAATGGCTGTAGCGAATCAACTAAATAAAAAAGGACATTTAGTAACAGTGTATGAAAAAGATACCAGCATAGGTGGATTGCTTCGATATGGTATTCCTGATTTTAAATTGAATAAAAATGTTGTTCAGCGAAGAGTTGACTTGATGAAAGAGGAGGGAATAGAATTTGTGGTAAATACCGAAATTGGAAAGGATATCAAAGGAAAGGATATAGTAAAAAACTATGACGCCGTTTGCATAGCCATAGGCTCTCAGGTGCCTAGAAATTTAGATATTGAAGGAAGAGAGCTGGAAGGAGTTCACTATGCAATGGAATATCTAAAAATGCAAAATAAAATAGTAGCTAAAGAATCAATTACCGATGACGAATTTATTAACGCAAAAGGTAAAAATGTCCTTGTTATTGGAGGAGGGGATACAGGCTCCGATTGTATTGGAACTGCAAATCGGCAAGGTGCTGCAAATATTATGCAGATTGAAATTTTAACCAAGCCTAAAGAACTTAAAGATATTGAAAATAGATGGCCGGTTCCTTTTCCTGTTTACTTAAAAACTTCATCGTCACATTTAGAAGGATGTGAACGAAAATGGTCTTTACACACAAAAAGATTTATCGGTGAAAACGGTAAGTTAACAGGGGTTGAAGTAGTAGAAGTAGAATGGCAAAAAGATTCTTCTGGAAAATTTATTATGAATGAGGTGGGAGAGCCTAAAATTTTAAAAATTGATTTGGTTTTTTTAGCCTTGGGATTTGTAAATCCTATTCAAGAGGGATTTTTGGAAGAGATGGAAATCATTATGAATGAAAGGAAAAATATACATACTGATAATACCAGAAAAACAAACATTGATAAAATTTTTGCTGCAGGAGACTGTGTCAGCGGACAATCACTCGTTGTAACCAGTATAGCATCCGGAAGGGAAACCGCTCATCATATAGATGAGTTTTTAAGAAAATAGCGTTTTTCTATAAGAATAAAAGTTAAACTGATAGCTTAAAGAAGCTATCAGTTTTTCATACAAATACTGTAGAATGTAATCTAATAATTACTAATAAAAACACAGTAACATTATAAAAAGATTAAATATGACTACACCGCAAAAAATTATTAAGAAAAAAATATGAGTTTAAAGATTGGTTTAACAATTAGGAAATGATTTAAAAGCCTGTATAATTATAGGCTATAGCCAGGATAGTTTCTATTGTTTTAAAGAACTATTATGAACAAGGTGGAAAGCTAACCTTATAGGAAATATCTCGGCGTAAATCTATTCTTAAAAATCGTATTGATATAGCTATCGAATACCAGGCGATTACATTCCTTGCTGAGTAAGAATTAAGGTTATTTCATGTATTAATTAATAGAGAAACCGAGTACTGTGGACTAAGAGAGCAACATGAATATCAGTTATATCTTGTCAATGAAGATATTGATTTAAGAAAAGTCCACAAATAAAAGGAATCTGATAAAGATTCCACAGAACAATACAGAAAGGGCTTTGTACCGTAGCTTTTAGAAAGAAAATATGCAGGAGTGCAGATAGATACAAAAATTGATAGTAAGGAGGACATTGCTAAATAAAAACTTTTGGAAAAAATAATGAAGCAACAAAATATTCTTACCTCTTGATGCCAAAATACTCTTGATAAGAACCATAAATCATAGTAAACTCACAACTGTAAGATGGTGATTGCTATTACAACTAACGAAAATTTCAGTCATAAGATAGATTCAAAATATCATATGTTAGCCTTATTTACAGTAATTATATGGGGAACGACTTTTATTTCAACTAAGATATTAATAAATAACGGACTTACACCGACCGAGATTTTTTTATATCGATTTTTGTTGGCTTATGTATGTATTGGTTTTTTTTCTTCTAAGGTTATTTTTGCAAAAAATTATAAAGATGAATTATTATTATTATTTTTGAGATTATTCGGCGGCTTATTTTATTTTATTGCAGAAAATACAGCATTAAAGCTTACATTGGTATCAAATGTATTATAGTAACCGTATTGATATATAAAAATGAAAAACTTACTGCAAACCTGGTAAAGGGATTGTTATTGGTGCTTTTGGTAGTATATAATGGTAGATTTATACTTAAAATAAATTTCTTAGGGGATTTATTAACCTTTATGACCGTACTTTCTTGGTCCTTTTATAGTTTAATTTTAAATACGCTTGAAAAAAAATACCCCATACTTTATATAACACGTAAAGTTTTCTTTTATGGAATTATTACTTTGATTCCCTTTATTTTTATAAATCCTTTTAAATTTCAGAAAGATATACTAATCACCTCAATTATTATGACAAATTTGGTATTTTTAGGGATTGTTGCGTTCATGATATGTTTTTTTACTTGGAATATGTCAATTAAGAAGCTGGGAATTATAAGGACAACTAATTATATATATGTTGTCCCACTAGTTACAATACTCACTTCCTTAATTATTTTAAAAGAGAATATTACTATCATATCAATTATTGGAGCTATATTTATATTATTTGGAGTTTATGTCTCGGAGAATGACATAAAAATAAAGAGAAATAGAAATTAAATTAAAACAATTGACGAAATAAAATGGTTTCAGCTAAAATCGAAAAAATTTTTAGAGTTATCTGGTATTTAGTTGCTTTTATGTTAACTATATATTTGGGATATACTATGTGGAAGGGAAACGAAGAATTACCTTATAATATTATAATTTTTATAATTACAGCTTTATTAGGATATACTTGCGTAAATATATTAGTTTATCGTTCACCCGTAGTGTCCAATCTATTAGGAATGTCGGCAAATATAGGGGAAATATATACCCATTTATTATATGGTAATGTAGGTTTGGCTTGTAGTAATCTATATTATTTTATTACTCATGTAATAGGACTTTTCTTATGGACAAAGAAAGAAAATCAAGATGAGAAAGGTAAAATTAAAGTATCAAAAACAAATTATATGGCTCTTGCATTCACCATTTTGTTTTGTATACTTGGAATCATTTTGATGTTTTATTTCGGAGATTATATCTTTAAAGAAGGAGCAACCACTTCTCTGCTTTTACTAAATTGCATAGCTTTTACGATAGGGGTATCTGCTCAATTTACAATGATTATGAGACAACCCTTTTCTTGGATTTTATGGAGTATAAGTAATTTAGTATGGCTTTCTTTAAATATTATTTCGCACAATTATATTTTTGCCGTCCAATCTGTTTTATATGAGATAAATGCAGTAATTGGTATCTATAAATGGTATTCTGATTCTAAAAAATAAATTTGCTTATGGATTTTGTAGAATTCTATCGAATAAAGTGATTTTTATTAATTATGATCTAAATCTATAATTATATAAAAATTATATTTTAATGTTTATTGGCGAGTTGACCACAGGCAGCATCAATATCGTCTCCTCTACTTTTTCTAATTTTTACAATAATATTCTCTTTTTCTAAGGTAGATACATAATTTTGAATTATCTCCGAGCTTGCTTGAGAATATTTGCCACCATCAATAGAGTTGTATTGTATTAAATTAACCTTGGAGGGTATTGTTTTACAGAATTTTACTAGAGCATTTATATCTTCCTTGCTGTCATTGATTCCTTTCCAAACAATATATTCCAAAGTAATTCTGCTTTTGGTCTTCTGATACCAATAATTTAGAGATTCCTTAATGTTGGTAAGAGGAAATTTTACACTGAAAGGCATCAATTGATTCCGTTTTTCTTCTATAGCTGAATGTAAAGATAACGCTAATTTAACCTTTACATTTTCATCGGCTAATTTCTCAATTAATTTGGGAATACCGGATGTAGAAACGGTAATTCGCCTTGGAGACATACCTAAACCTTTATCTTCGGTAATCTTCCGAATCGCATCAAGTACTGAAGAATAGTTTAGAAGCGGCTCTCCCATTCCCATAAAAACAATATTGGAAAGAGGTTTCTGATGGTATTCTCTACTCTGTTTATCTATAAGTGTTACCTGATCTACAATTTCAGCAGTGGTTAAATTTCTCATTCGAATAAGTTGAGAAGTTGCGCAAAATGTGCAATCCAAACTGCATCCCACTTGAGATGATACACAGGCTGTGGTTCTTTTTGCAGTAGGTATTAGAACAGATTCCACAACATTTCCGTCGTGAAGTCTCACCGCATTTTTTATAGTTCCGTCTTTAGACCTTTGCATTACATGAATTTCTGCCGGTCTAATTATAAAATGATTTTCCAGTTTTTCACGAAGAGGTTTGGATAGATTCGTCATACCTGCAAGGGAATGCGCATTTTTATTCCAGAGCCAATCATATACCTGTCTTGCACGAAAAGCTTTTTCTCCTATTGAGGAAAAATAAGCCTCAAGTTCTTGTAAACTTAAGGCTCTTATATCTTTTTTATTTTGATTCAAACTAGTTATAAAGCTAAATTAAATGATTAACATTGCATCCCCGTAAGAGTAGAATTTATAATTTTCTTTAATTGCTTCTTTATAGGCTTTCATGATTAAATCATATCCTGCAAAAGCAGAAACCATCATCATTAATGTTGATTTTGGTGTATGGAAATTAGTAATCATGGAATCGGCGATACCAAAATCATAAGATGGGAAAATAAATTTATTGGTCCATCCTTCATAAGGATTTAGTCGTTTATTTGCAGAAACTGAGGTTTCAATAGCTCTCATTGAAGTAGTACCCACTGCACAAACGCGATGTTTAGTCTCAATAGCATGATTTACAATTTTACAAGTTTTCTCTGAGATAGAGATTTGCTCACTTTCCATTTTATGTTTAGAAAGATCTTCAACTTCTACGGAAGCAAATGTTCCTAAACCAACATGCAAAGTAATTTCTGCAAATTCAATTCCTTTAATTTCCAAACGTTTTAATAGATGTTTAGAAAAATGCAATCCTGCAGTTGGTGCGGCAACAGCTCCCTCTTCTTTGGCATAAATTGTTTGATACCTTTCTGCATCATCCGCATCTGGTTTTCTTTTAATATATTTAGGTAGAGGAGTTTCTCCTAACTCCTTTAATTTTCTTCTAAATTCTTCATAAGAGCCGTCAAATAAAAAACGTAAGGTTCTACCTCGGGATGTAGTATTATCAACTACTTCGGCAACTAAACTATCGTCCTCTGTAAAAAATAATTTATTTCCGATTCTTATTTTTCTTGCAGGATCAACCAATACATCCCATATTCTAGATTCAGCATCCAGCTCTCTTAATAAAAAAACTTCTATTTGAGCTCCGGTTTTTTCTTTATTACCATATAAACGGGCCGGAAATACTTTAGTATTATTTAAAATAAAGACATCTCCTTCATCAAAATAATCAATGACATCTTTAAATAATTTATGTTCTATTTCTCCTGTGTTTTTATGTACCACCATTAACCTTGCCTCATCTCTGTTTTTGGAAGGTCTATCTGCAAGAAGTTCAGGGGGTAACTTAAAATCAAAATCTGAAGTTTTCATTATTAAATTTATGTTTATAATACAAATATACAATAAGCGTACCCCTAAAGTCAAGTATTTATTTTTAAGACACCTTTATCGCAAAGAATTTTTGGCAAGTTTTTTGAAATTTTACTAGTAAGAAGTTATTGTTATTATATTTAAAATATAATTTTTAAGCCATGGGGAAATGATTTAAAATTTCTGAAAAATTATTTATAACACATAATTTAAAAGTAAATTAAATTTTTTTTAAAGTAAAATTTCTTTCAAATAAATTTATACTTAGTTAGAGCAATAAGGGTAGAAAATTTTTCTATCCTTATTGTTTTTTATAGGGTTAGCTTTTTTAAATCTTCAATGTTTCCATTAAAAACATTGATATCTACATAATTTTCTGTAATACCTTTTACTATTCCTTTTTCAGTAAACTGCCAAAAGGACCATTTTTGATGTAAAGGACTTTCAATAGGATTGTAATTTGCCGTCCATATCATATAATCGGTTAAATCCATATCAGATATGTGATGAATGAAATAGGCATCGTTGGAATAAATAATTGGTTTAACCTTATAATTTTTTTCAATGATAGTTAACCAGTTTACAAGTCCGGTTTTTAATAATTCCAATGATTGATCTTTCGGTAATTCTTCTACATCAAGCACAGGTGGTAAATCACCTTTTTCTAAAGTAACAGTCTTAATAAAATTTTCAGCTTGTATGGTAGAATTTCTGTTAACATCATAATAATGATAAGCGCCTTTTATAATATTTTTTTTAGCGAGATTTCTCCAATTTTTTTTAAATGAAGCATCTTGCGTAAAAGCACCCCGTGTTGCTCTTACAAATACAAAAGATATTGGAATTTCTTTATCGATAAATTGAATACTATCCCATATAATTTTACCCTGATGCTGACTAATATCAAGCCCAAAAACATTATTTTTATATTTAGTGAAAACAGCTTGGATCTTTTGAATTTCAGATATTTTAATATTTTTTTCTAAATTTTCATTTTCAAAGTTCGCTCCGGCCCACTTATTTTTAATAAGGTAATAATACGTGATCAGCGAAGTACGAAAAAAAAAGAGTAAGGATAGGATTACAATGACACCTGTTAGCCAATAGTAAAGTACTCTATAAGTATTTTTTTTGTTAGTTTTTCTTTTCATAAGTAAATGAAAAATATTCGTTGAATATGGTTCTGAATTTTCGATGACATCTTTAAATAAGATTGATTCAAAGATAATAAACTATTGGATAAGAAAAATAGTAATTATGTGTTTTATCCTAATAAAATTCCTCCATAAATATGATATGTATTTATCAATATGATTGATAATGTTATACAAAGAAATGGTAGGCAACCTTAAAATATTGTGGTAAATTTTTGAACTAAAAAAGAATTTTAAACTATAATTTGATAATATTTTTATTATTCCAAAAATGCCTTTGCATTTATAGTAATTAAGATTGCTATAACGTATACTAATTTATCTATTTGAAATACTATAATTTGAGAATAGTGATTGATAAGGATTACAAAGGCGCAGAATAAATTTTCGATGAGAGAAAATATAATTAGCTTATTTATTTATTTCCAGAAAATTTTTTACCAATGTTTTGGCTTTATTTTGAGCTTTTTCCAAATTATCATTAATTATTACCACATCAAAATCTTTAGCAAATGAAAGTTCTTCATCAGCTTTTTGAATTCTGGCAAGTAGTGAATCCGAATTTTCAGTATTTCTATTTTTTAATCTTTCCTCAAGGTCTTTTAAAGAGGGGGGAGCAATAAAAATAGCCAAAGCTCTCTCTTTAAATTGTTTTTTAAGATTTAGTCCTCCTTTTACATCAATATCAAAAATTACATGTTTCCCTTGATTCCAAAGTCTTTCTATTTCAGAATGAAGTGTTCCATAAAATCGACCTTCGTATACTTCTTCATATTCTATAAATTCGTTGTTTTTGATTTTTTCTTTAAATTCTTTTTCTGTTAGAAAATAATAATCTTTTCCGTTAACTTCAAATTCTCTTTTAGGGCGTGTAGTACAAGAAATTGAAAATGCAATTTCTGGAAATATGGTTAAAAGATATTTCACAATAGTCGTTTTTCCAGCACCTGAGGGTGCTGAAAAAATGATTAATTTACCTTCTAAATTTTTTCCCGGAAGTAATTCTTTAAGTTGAAAAGTATCATTTCCCGGCTTCTGATATATTAATCCCATAAATTATAAAACGTTATTAGTTTGTTCTTTTATTTTTTCAAGTTCATCTTTCATTAATACAACTAATTTCTGAATTTCAGAATGATTGGCTTTGGATCCTATTGTATTTATTTCTCTACCCATTTCTTGAGCTATAAAGCCTAATTTTTTTCCGGCTTGTTCATCGTTATCAATTACTTTAAAGAAATATTCACCATGTTGTTTTAATCGGACTTTTTCTTCATTTATATCTAATTTTTCTATATAGTAAACCAATTCTTGATGAAAGCGCTGTTCATCAAATTGGATTTTTAATTCGGATAATTGTTTTTCCAATTTTTGTCTTACGGAAATTATTCTTTCCTGCTCATATTTTTCAATCTCATCTAATGAAGTAAGTATATTTTTTGCGTATTTCTTTAATGCAGCTTCTAATGCTCTCCCTTCTTCAGATCTAAAATCGTTCACTTTTTCAAGGGAAGAATTAAGGCATTCTAAAACGAGTTTCCACTCCTCTTCACTAATTTCTACTTCTTGATTAGTAAATACCTCAGGCATTCTTATTGCCATCTTAAGAAAATCCAATTGAGTACCTTCTATTTGCAATTCTTCAAGATTTGATATATAATTTTTAACTGCATTTGCATTAATACGAGAATTATTCTCAGCTCCTAAATTTTCAATAATTATGGAGAAATCTATTTTTCCTCTGACTAATTGACTTCCTATAATTTTTCTTAGTTCCAATTCTTTATTTCTATACCTGGGTGATATTCTTACAAATAAATCTAATGATTTACTGTTAAGAGTTTTAATCTCAATTGAAATTTTTAAATTTTCTGTATTGACTTCTGACTTCCCATAGCCAGTCATTGATTGTAACATATGTATAAAATATTGTTATAACTAAGCGTAAGCTTAAGCTAATTTAAATGTAGTTTGTAAATAAAGGAATTACAAAATTAACCTTTTTTTAATTCAATTATAGTTATTTCGGGCCAAATACCTACTCTTCCAGAAAATCCTAAAAAGCCGAATCCACGGTTTACATAAAGGTATTTATCATTTTCTTGATATAAATCCGCCCATTTAGGATACCTGTATTTGATGGGAGACCATTTAATAACTCCGGGAATTTCAATTCCAAATTGCATTCCGTGAGTATGTCCTGATAAGGTTAGATGCATTTTCTTCGTAAAGTTTTTTACAATTGCATCAAAGTGAGAGGGATCATGCGATAATAAAATATTAAATTCTCCATCGTTAATATTTTTTGTAGCCAGATCTAAATCTCCATCTTTAGGAAAATGTCCAATACCCCAATTTTTAACTCCGATAATATTAATAAATTGATTCCCTTTATGTAGTCTTATTGATTCATTTCTTAATAAATTCCAATGGATTGATTCATGATATTGATTTAGCTTATCAATATTTTTTTGTTGAGCTATTTTATCTTCTCCAAAAACGTAAACTCCATAATCATGATTCCCTAAAATAGAATATTTGCCATCTTTAGCTTTTATTGTTTTCAAAAGAGAAAGCCAAGGTTTCATCTCTTCGGAAAGATTATTTACAGAATCCCCGGTAAAAACAAATAAGTCGGGGTTTTGATTATTAAGCATTGTAATGCCTCTGGCTACCTTATCATAATCTTTACTATCAAAGCTTCCCAAATGCATGTCAGAAAGTTGGGCTATTTTATAACCGTCAAATTCATTGGGTAAATCGGGAAATTTAATTGAAACTTTTCTAACCCGAAAATCAAATTTGCCCCAAACAATCCCTTCTATTATAGATAAAAATGGAATGCTAGCAAGTCCTAATCCCATCGCACTAATAGCTTTTCTCCGTTCAGGTAAATACGTCTGATTTTGAACGGGTTTAGAAGAAATTTTCCTAAATAAAAAATTGAAAACTCTTATAAAATCTTCAATAATTAGGATTAAAGCTAAGACTAGTTTAGGTATAAAAACAATCATGAAAAAACCCATTAAAAAATGGACTTGCCCTTTATTGTTTCTATCAATTAATATAGACCAGATAAGAATAATGGATAGAGCACTGATAGATACTCCAAGCCACCAATGTCTTATTAATTTATTGTTTGTCAATACTTTAATAGCTTGATAACAATAATATTCAATAATAAGTGAAATAACAAATAATATAGCTATTAATGAGGTCAATGCGCTTTTGATTATCAGTAATTATAGTTATGGCATTCTATATAAAATAGCATTTATATTCATTCCGGCACCTACAGAAGCAAACACTACCAAATCATTGGAGTTTAATGTTTGATTTAGAAAATTTCCTTTTACCATCATATCATACATGGTTGGAATGGTTGCTACCGAAGAGTTTCCAAATTTTTGGATAGTCATGGGAGCAATTCCTTCAGGAATATCATTTAAATTATAAAGTTTGAAAACTCTCTCTAATATAGCATGGTCCATTTTTGCATTAGCTTGATGAATTAGAACTTTATTAATATCTGAGATTGTATATCCAGCATCATCAATAACTTTTTTAACTGCTTGTGGAACATAAGTTAATGCATATTCATATACTTTTCTTCCTTTCATTCTGATATTGGCCTTTGAGCCGACATAATTCGGATTTAAAGACGAATCCGTAGCTATATAATATACCTCTTCTCCGTTATCACTTCTTGTATAATGGTTAAGGATACCTATTTTATGATCAGTTTCTCTGGATTCAAGAACCACACCGGCTGCTCCGTCAGAAAAAATCATACAATTCCTATCGAAAGGGTCAACCGTTCTGGAAAGAGTTTCAGAACCAATTACTAAGATTTTTTTAGCAATTCTTGCTTTTAATAATTGATCGGCTAAAATTATGCCTTCATTCCAGCCTGGACATCCGAAATTCATATCATAGGGTTTACACAAAATATTTTTAATACCTATTTTTTTCTTTGTAAGAGCAGATATGGATGGCATTATTCGAACCTGTCTCTCATTAGCATCTATATCACCAAAATTGTGAGCTACGATAACATAATCTAACTCTTCTTTATCAATTCCGGCATTTTCAATTGCTAATCTACCTACTTCTGCGGCCAGATCGGAATTCATGATATTGTTATCATCAACATAACGTCTTTCAGTTATTTCTGTGATATCTGCAAATTTTTTAATAATTTCCGGAGTAGGTTTGGTTATAGGTTCTCTGTTTTCGTCATAAAAAGTAATTCCTTCAAAATTGCTATTTGGAACCACTTTCTTAGGTAAGTACGATCCAGATCCAGTTATAATACTTTGCAACATATTAAAATTGTAATATTATTCGTGATAATAATTTGACAAATTTATGTAATAATTACTAATAAAGCTATTATATTATTATCTTTGTGTATAAAAGTAAGGTTATATGTTGAGTAAAAGCCCCTTACAAGGTTTATTAGTAGCAATATTTATAGTTTTAGTTTCAATTTTGATATATAATTTATATATTAAAAAAAATGATGAATTTTTATTGGACAATTCCAGTGATAAGCAAATAAAGGTTGTTTTAAATGGAAAGGATTATTTTCTTGCAGCGGGTCAATCCCTTACAGTTCCTATTTTAGCAGGCAAAAATACTATATCAAGTCAGGATATAAATGGAAACAGTATCTTAAAAGATACATTCTTTGTTATTAATGGGAATAAAAGAGGATTAATTAATCCCTCGTTTGACACTTATATTACTTTTAGAAGATACTACGGGCATATAAAAAATATAGATTCTTTATATAAAGTTCATCGAAAAAGAATTGATGGAAAAGAATTTATTGGTGAAGTAAATGAATATAATCAATTATTAATACAAGATTTCTATTATAATATTAATCAAAATTTTCCTAAGATTATAACTAAGGTAGATTCGATTGAGTCAAGAATTAAATTATTTAGAAAAAGCCAATTTTTAGAATTTTATCGCTCAACATTTGAGTAAAAACATTTAATTTTGTAAGGTAAGAACAGCAAATAATTATTATGCCGGATATTGTAAAGCCCTATAATGAAACAGAGAGTAAGAAAAAACAAGTTGAACAGATGTTTGATAATATCTCTGAAAATTATGATTTCTTAAATAGATTGTTATCATTTAATATTGATATTTATTGGAGAAATCAACTAGAAAAAAGAGTGGTGGCGCATAATCCAGAAAAGATATTAGATGTGGCTACAGGGACAGCTGATTTAGCCATTGAGCATGCAAAGAAAACCAAGGCGGCAATTACCGGTTTAGATTTGTCTCAAAAAATGCTAGATTATGGGCAGGTTAAAATAGATAGGAAAGGACTGAAAGATAGAATAAAACTAATCAAAGGTGATGCTGAAAATTTACCTTTTCCGGATGAAGGATTTGATATTGTTACCGTTTCATTTGGGGTGAGAAATTTTGAGAATTTAGAAAAAGGTATATCTGAAATGGGAAGGGTTTTAAAAAAAGGAGGGAAGCTGCTAATTTTAGAATTTTCAAAACCCAGTGGCTTTTTTGCTCCATTCTTTATGTTTTATTTTAAGAAGATTCTTCCGAATATTGGAAAATTAATTTCCGGCGATTCTAGTGCATATACTTATTTGCCAAATTCAGTAGAGGTAATGCCTTATGGAGATAATATGAAAAATCTAATACTCAAAAACGGTTTTAAAGAAGCAAGCTTTAGAAAGTTGACTTTCGGGGTTGCTACCGTCTATGAGGGAATAAAATAAATAAATAAATAAATCGTTTTCTCTACTATGAAGAGATTAATCATAGTTTTAATATTATTTATACATTGTGGAGTAAATGCGCAATTCCGAACAAGAGAAGTGATGGAAAGATATGATGATTTTGATGATCAGAAGTTTTCTTGGGGGTATTATCTTGGCATGAATTATTTTGACTTAAAGATTCATCCCAATGATGAAGGATTAGAACATTCAGGCAGATACTTAGTGGATGTTGATTCTAAAGGAGGATTTACCGTAGGATTAATAGGAAAAATGAAAGTTCATGATTATATTGATTTAAGGTTAGAACCGGCTATGCATTTTACTCAACGAGATTTGATTTTTAACAATGTTCAAAAAATTATTGATGAAGAAATAGCCAATGGTCTTGAAACCACTTATACCGAACAAGATGTAAAGCGAAATGTCAAATCTACGTATTTAGATTTCCCACTCTTTTTAAAATTTCACGGAGAAAGATGGTATAATTCTAGGCCTTATTTACAAGCCGGGTTAAGTTGGCTGATCAATTTACAAAGTAATGAGAAAAAGGAAAAGGATAATAGTAATCAGACTTTTCGGATGAAAACAAATAATTTTTCCTATCAATTAGAAGCAGGTGTTGAACTTTATTTTAAGAGATTCAAAATGACCCCATCGGTTAGAGGAATTTTCTTTTTTAATAATGAATTAGTTGCAGATAATCCCGGGACACCGCCATATTGGGCAGGGGCATTAAAATCTATACATACAAGGGCTGTAGTTTTTTCATTAAAATTTGAGTAATCATTATTTTCTTTTTTGTATAAACTCATTTACTAAAATGCTTCTCAAGCATTTTTTTACACTCCGACTTCCAAATGATCTGGGGATAAATGTACTAAAAATTTTAAGCTAAAAAAAATATCAGTATCTTATTTATTTTTGTTTTACATTTTAACTAATAATTAAAGTTAGTTTTTAGTATAAAAATAATATTTAATTTTTGAAAACTTTATAGCAATATTCCTCTATTCTTTTTCTTTTTAATCGATGAAAATAAGATATACTTTAAAGCCATTGCATAAATAAGGGCTTTTATATTTAATATCTTTCAGTATTCCATTTTTGGAAAGGCATTTTTCTCCGAGTTAATTAAAAAGCGGCAACTTTATAAAGTTGCCACTCTTAATATTTAAAATGATCTTTCCAATTATTTATCTTGTGAACATTGTTAATTATTTATAGTTCCGATAAATCTTCTACTACGCAAATAGCTCCTAAACCATTTGCTTTCTCAATAAACTTTTTAGCTATATCAAGATCAAATACTTCTATAATTACCTCTTTACCTTCCAACAAATCATCTACATTTACCTTTGCCTCTTTTATGAAAACGCCCGTTAGGTATGGTGACAGTATCGGAAACGACTGTGCGCTTTACGTGAGCGCGGAACACCTAACCCTTTCGGGCTCTTTTTGCAAATCACGTTTTTATGAAAAATTTAAAATTTTCCGAAGTAAAATTCAACCCTAAAGATTTTTTAAACGCTTTACAAAAGCTTAAAAACATCCCTGATTACCAAAACCTTGGCTTTACCCTCAAATCCCTCTGTAAAATTACTCAAACTGCCTTACTGGCGGAAATCTCTTCCCCTAATTACACCGAGCACACTCAATGGGACATTTACAATATTCTGCAACTTATTCACTCGCTCATACCTAAAGATGAGCTGGAACTTTTGGATCTGCTTAATAAGAAGTAAAGAAAAAAGCCCTTGCATTGCAAGGGCTTTTTTTGTTTTTAAATATTTAGTTATTTTTTTGTATACATATTAGCTAAATTCTCTTAGTAAGATAAGAAGTCCTCCCAAAATACCCACTATACTTACCATATATATACCAAACTTATTGGATCGAGACATAGGTGACCCATCATCCGCACCCTGATCTTCTTTTGTATCTCCATAATATTTCATATAAAGTAAGCCTAATACTCCTAATACTATAGACACTATCCCATAAAGGATTGCCTCATAATTTTGTATCCATTCTCCCATATTACTTATAATTTTGTATTATTTCTTTTTTTGTTTTTCAGAAGATGGGGTAGCTATATTATCTGCTGCCTTAATCGTCATATCTACAGTTTGCCTTAAGACTTCTTTCTTTACTTTACTTGCACCCGGTATTTTATCTATCCTTTTATTTATTTGTCTTTGACCTGCTTCTATTAATAAAGTTTTTGCTACTCCAGAAGTTCCTTCAGAATATTTCCCATCATAAAAATCAATCCCTATTTGAAGCAAATCTCCAACTAAAGATATAGCATTTCCGGCTCCTGCAAGAGGTACTCCTATTTCAGCCCCTGCTCCAGTCAAGGTCAATCCATAACCAATCATTGCTACATTATCTCCTGTATTTTGCATCCCCTCAGGCATACTGCGAATTATAGGACTTGCTACATTTGCAACATCATTCTTAACTGCTGTAAATGAATCTTTTAAAACGCCCGATGTCATCGGTTTTTGTGGATGTTGTTGATTCCATGCGGCTGCTTGAATAGCCGATTGATTGAACATTCCTTGAAAATATGCCTGTTTTCCATTAGGATCTACATAAAGAACTGGGTTTTGATAACAGTATCCATACGTATTTAAATTAAACGAGTTGAATACTCCACCGTTATGTTGACCGTCTATGTAGTGTTCGGTCTCCATCACCGGATTGTAACCGCTTAATGGATCGGTACTTAACCATACACTTCCTCTAGGGTTGTAGTACCTAGCACCGTAATAGTATAGTCACGCTTCTGCATAAATTCTTCCTCGCCCGAGATTTTCCTTTTACTCTCTACTGTTTTAAATATAAAAACACCCTTATGTCAATTAACTTTATCTAATTGCAAAGATATACTTTTTATTTCAATTGAAATAAAAAATAGGTTTTGTTATTTATTCTATTTTTCAACTGTAAATAATGATAGAAATTAGTAAAAACCCTATCACAAAGACATCGATGTTTTTGACACGCTTGAGTTAATTAAACTCCTTATCCCGCATAATGAACTGTAAATGCTAGATATGCTGCATTTGGTATGAATACCCCCCTCACTTTCAAGTGAGGGGGGTATTTAAATTGTTTTCTAACTACTTACCATATTACTAACCAATAAATTATAATTTCTTCTTTTTCGTTAAACGCTATTCCTTTAGAATAACCATGTTTTACGACAGAAGGCATATATGATTTATATGGATTAATTTTTGAGGAATATACTGTTTCTCCATGCTTTAAATCTATAATAATATATTTAAAATCTTGATTTAATTTACTCTGTCCCTTACTTAATGTATTACTCCAAAAATTAGGTATTACAATTGGGGATTCTTTACAATTAGGTGATAGTTTACTTTTGTGTATTCCATTATTTAAATCCATTAATAAACTACTTTTATTTATAAAGTCATTAACTATTACTATACAATTATCCTCAATAGCATAAATCTTCTTATGTTTATATTTTAATTTTTCTTCCTTTATTAATTTTTTTGTTCCAATTAAAGTTAAACTAAAATCTTCAGTATTAGAATAAGCTACTGTATCTATACTATATGAATACTTATCAAAATCATCAGTATTTAAAGGAAAATGAGAAGTTAAGCTATCTCCAAAGTAAGATAAATAATTAGTATAATCTTTGTCTTTACTTAGATCTACGCATGAATGTAAAATCATTAAAATAGAAATACAGATTATTAATAGTATATTAGTCTTAATAAACAGAATCTTATTATACATGAAATTTAACATTTAAATTATCTTTTCTTTATTAATGATTGTAGAAATTCTACTAATTTTTCTGCTCCAAATTTAATCATATCATTTTTAGCATCATTAGTTGTAGGGGTAGTAGAATTATTAAAAGATGATCCATAATCTCTTGTTTCTATGTAAGTTTTTGTTTTTACAGTTATCCCAGAAATAATATCCGATTTACTACGAGGCTCTATTTGTGAATTACGTAATATCTTAACATTCTTTTCTCCTTTCTCTCTTGCAAACACTTCAGAACGTATTTGATTTCTAGAGCTATATTTCTAAGGTTATAGTTCTTCCTACATCTTCACGAGATACATCTGTATAATTACGTTCCTCAACAATATCTTTTATAGCTAATTCCCCTTCTTTACCATTTTGTAGTAACATGTAATAATCTCCTACTGTTTTTTTTGACTCATCTACTGAATACATTCCTTCATAATATGAATAACCATCTTGTCCTGAAATGTAATGTTCATAAGCATCTTGATTCTTGTTCCAAAAATATTCTCCGGTATTATCTCTAAAATAACGTATTTCTTTTATAGGTGGTTCTTTCACTTCTTCCCCTTCCATCCCCGTAGGATCGGTAAATATAATCGGATTCTGGTAGGTATATTGATACGGAGTGCCTGTTTTTTCAAATAATGGATCCACGTTTAAGAATACACTCTCTCTAGGGTTGTAATACCTAGCACCGTAATAGTATAGTCACGCTTCTGCATAACATTTCCCTTGAACGAGATTTTCCTTTTACTCTCTACTGTTTAAATATAAAAACAGCCATATGTCAATCAACTTTATCTAATTAAAAAGATATACTTTTTATTTCAATTGAAATAAAAAATAGGTTTTGTTATATTACCCAAACTGCCTTACTGGCGGAAATCTCTTTCCCCAACTACACCGAACATACTCAATGGGATATTTACAATATCCTGCAACTTATTCGCTCCCTTATCCCTAAGGATGAGCTCGAGTTTTTGGATTTATTGAATAAAGAACCTTAAAACAAAAACCCCGCTAAGTGCGGGGTTTATATCTATTTCTAAATTTTACTTAACTTTTATCTCTATCACGAACCTAATTCATGCGAACGGGGGCCTTGTTAATTATTATTCGCCTGGCACAAATGCGAAAAATATATTTTCAATATTATCACTATTGTAGTTATTAATATAATCTCTTGCTTGGGTTATACTGCGATTAACAAAATCAAGTTGCGATTCATTTGGCCGTCTATCACAATACCAATTATCATAATTATATTGAATAACTCCATTGATGTTTTCACATACATCACCGCCAAGAATAGGTATTTGCAATTTATAAAACTTGTCTAATACCTTAACAGCATCTTCTTTTGACAATGCCCAATTTTTTACTCCTATTGATTCTAAGGAAACTCCTACTTTGAGTATTTCGTTAACTACATTCATCTTTCTATGGATTTGGTCTAAATAGTCTGTGGTTAATAGAGCCGTCAGCTTCTTTAATAAATTCAAAGAAACCTTTTTTACCGCCATACTCACCCGGTATTTTTAGCATTTGTCTTATTACTCCATCTCCACCCTTAATAGTAGAGATTACTCCATTAGATTCAAATGCTTTTACACTTTCAGGGAAAGCGTGAAAATCTCCCTGTTTAATCTGTGCTAAAACTTTATTTGTGTATTTTGTACCACTGAAAAATGATGTTCCCTTCTTAGCAGTATTACCAATAACACCTCCTAAAACCTTTCCTCCTACCTTCACTACAGCTCCTCCTGCTAAAGCTCCCACTGAATTACTTACCAATTCGCCAGCCATATTCTCTTCAGCTTGATCATATGGTTTCTTTTCTACTCCAAAATAATTTGATCCTTTTCCTAGTTTTTCAGCTCCCCAGTTTCCAATTTCTCTTAACGTGTTAGATGTATTTTTATAATATAAATCACCATCTATCATTTCCAATATATCTTGCCCTTTTGCATCAATACCACTAGGTAAATCTTTTCCTACATATTCCCATCCACCTGGAGTTGTTTCTGAACTGGTAGCACTACTAAGCCATAAATACTTCCCATATTTATTTTTTATCCAATCATCCGCACTTTCCCCTTCCATCCCTGTAGGATCGGTAAATCTAATCGGATTCTGATAAGTGTACTGATAAGGAGTTCCTGTTATTTCAAACATTGGATCCACGCTTAAGAAGATACTCTCTCTAGGGTTGTAGTACCTAGCACCGTAATAGTATAAACCTGTTTCTTCATCCAACTCCTTACCATTGAACAAGTATGGCGTATTCCAACTGTTGTTTCTTTCTTCAATAAACA